>NZ_JBHMQM010000001.1:260295-1212381 GCF_042434975.1 Terrimonas alba | reverse complement strand
ACTTTTTGGGGTTAACAATTAGGTTGTAGTTACTCTAAAGTTAATCCCAACTGTCAGATCAAATCTTAACTTCTACATTTTACAACGATCCGTTTACGTTGTTCGAAAAGGATCTTGTAAACATCTACTCCGTTAAAAAGTCATCAACCAAAAAAATGTAAGTATATTTTCTATCAATTGAAAAGAGTTTTCACTCAAACGCCGTAGCGTTTTTCAGGCGTGTATTATCTTTTCATTTTTATATTAAAATAATTATCATTGCTCTACAAAATCAATAGTTATGAAAACCAGATACTTCTTTTGGAGCTTGATCCTGATAATATTTTTAGAATCCTGCAGCAGGGCAATGACTCCTTACGAAGCTGCCAATCACCCCCGAGGCAGAAAATGCCGTAGTATTCGCTAGGCATTTAATCTTGTCCAAAAAGACTACCAACAGCACCTTCCAGCATTGGGAATTTTTCTACAACAAAATTTTTTATAGCTGCAATGGCTTTTTGTGCCTGCTCGTCTGTGAGTCCTGCTTCGGCTTTTAATTTATCTATCAGTTCCTGCATGGTAAAAAGTTTAAAAGTTTTAAAAGTTCCACAAGTTAAGAAAAGCAAAACCGTTTATTTTATTGAAATTATTTTTGGTTGTTTTATAATGTAAAAAGGTTTCAGAATTAGAAAACTTCTGAAACCTTTTTAACCTGTTAAATATTTTGAACCTTCTTACGCCACTTTCAACAGGCTCAATTTGCTCTTATCAAACTTATGTTTGGCGTAATCAAGATCGAGAGCGAAATGTGTTTGCCTTGACGATGGTAATTCGAACATTGCATCAGTAAGGATACCTTCACAGATGCTTCTCAATCCTCTTGCGCCCAATTTATATTCCAATGCTTTTTCAACCATAAAATCCAACACATCTTCTTCAATCGTCAATTTAATCCCTTCTAATTCGAACAACCGGGTATATTGTTTAACTAATGCATTTTTTGGTTGAGTGAGAATGGCGCGGAGTGTCGGTGCATCCAGGGGATCCAGGTGTGTAGCAACAGGTAAGCGGCCGAGCAGTTCCGGAATTAATCCAAATGCTTTTAAATCCTGTGCATTGACGTATCGCAGCAGGTTTTTCTTCATGCTCTCCTGTTGCTCTTTATCTACGTTGAACCCGATCGTGTTTGTTTGCACCCGGCGTGCGATGATCTTATCAATACCACCAAAAGCCCCACCGCAGATAAACAATATATTTTGTGTGTTGATCTTAATAAGTTTTTGTTCAGGGTGTTTACGACCACCTTGGGGAGGAACCAATACATCTGTTCCTTCTAATAGTTTCAGCATTCCCTGTTGTACTCCTTCTCCGCTTACATCACGGGTGATAGAAGGATTATCACCTTTGCGGGCAATTTTATCTATTTCGTCAATATATACAATACCACGTTCAGCTGCAGCAACATCATAGTTGCATACCTGCAACAATCTCGTCAGGATGCTTTCTACATCTTCACCCACATAACCGGCTTCAGTAAATACAGTTGCGTCCACAATGGCAAAAGGAACGTTCAACATGCGGGCAATGCTTTTTGCCAGCAATGTTTTACCGGTTCCCGTTTCACCTACCATGATGATATTACTCTTTTCGATTTCTACATCATTACCACCAACTGTGTCGCCTTTTTGTTGCAGGCGTTTATAGTGATTATAAACCGCTACTGCCAAAACCTTTTTAGCTTCATCCTGGCCTATTACATATTCGTCCAGGAACTTTTTGATTTCCAAAGGCTTCTTTATCGTGAGTTTGAAGGAAGAAGAAGTTTTATCATCCTTAACCATCAGCTCCTGCTCGATGATCTCTCTTGCATGCTCTACACAATTCTCACAAATATGTCCTTCCTGCCCGGCGATCAGAATTTTTACTTCATCACGACTACGTCCACAAAATGAACAATGTAAAATGTTTTTTGCCATGTTTTATCCTGGAATTATCCCGCTTTTTCTTTATCAACGATACAAAAATAGAAAACCGTCCTGATAAAGACGATTTTCTATTAATTAGGATATCTATAATCCTGATTGGTAGCGTATTACAACTTGGTAATAACCTTATCTACAATACCGTACTTCATTGCCTCTTCCGCATTCATCCAATAATCACGGTCGAAGTCGATTAAAATTTGTTCAACTGTTTTACCGCAATTTTCGGCCAATATTTTCGCTCCCATGTCTTTAACCCTTTTGGTTTGGCGTGCCTGTATTTCAAGATCCGTACTTACTCCTCTGATAAATCCTCCCAATGATGGTTGGTGGATCATCACTTCGCCGCTGGGATAGATAAAACGTTTTCCTTTTTTTCCGCCGCTTAGCAATATGCTCCCCATCGAAGCGGCCAATCCCATACAGATGGTACTCACCGGGCTCTTTACCATTTGCATCGTATCATACATCACCATACCACTGGTAACTACACCACCCGGGCTATTGATATAAAATTTGATTTCTTCACCAGGCTTGTCGGCGTCGAGTAAAAGCATTTTACTGACTACATCCCGTGCACTTTTATCATCTACCACGCCCCACAGGTAGATACTCCTGCTTTCAAAAAAATATTTTTCCAGCTTTTTACTGAACATCATGAGGTCAGATTTCGGGGTCTCTTCCTTTTCATCTTCATCAGGTTCCTCTTCTGCTCTCCAATCGTTGTATAAAAAATGTCTGCGATTCATATCTCGAAATAATTTGTAGTTTATGATTTATTTTTATTGGCTTCAATTTGTATGATCAACGTCGCTGCATCACACATCTCATCGTCATTCATTAATTACCTTTCCTCACGATTCGATCAATTAAAATCCTGTTAATCGTGGTTCTATCTTAATCCTTCTTCTCTTTACGGTGATTCACCAATAATACTTCATCAACGAGACCATACTCCTTTGCTTCAATCGAGGTCATCCATTTATCCCTGTCAAAATCTCTTTCAATTTGCTCAACAGGTTTTCCGGTATGATTGTTTACCACTGAGTATAGTTCATTTTTTAACTTCCTGATCTCATTCACTGTAATTTCTATATCACTTGCCTGTCCGCCGATTGCTCCGCTTGGTTGATGCATCATGATGCGTGAATGTTTTAAAGCAGCTCTCTTTCCTTTGGTACCGGCGCCTAATAACACGCAAGCCATCGATGCTGCCATGCCAATGCAGATTGTAGCCACATCAGGGCTTACATATTGCATCGTGTCATATACACCGAGTCCGGCATATACGCTACCGCCCGGGCTGTTAATGTACATATTGATATCCCTTGCTCTGTCAGATGAATCCAGGAATAACAATTGGGCTGTTATGATATTAGCAACCTCGTCATTAACGGGGTAACCTAAAAATATGATCCTATCCATCATGAGTCGGCTATAAACATCCATCACAGCGACATTCATCGGACGCTCTTCAATGATATTTGGCGTCATGGCAGTAACAAGGTGTGACGCATAGCTATGTAACGTGTTGCTGGAAAGACCGCGGTGCTTGACCGCATATTTTTCAAACTCTGAATTATAATTCATAGATATTTTTTGTTTGCGGGTGAATGCGAAGCTCACGGGTGCCGGAATCTTCGCTAAGATAGGTTAAGTCATCAAATATCCGTCCAAATGATAAAACAGCAAAAGGAGTGACAGTATAGCAGGAACGTTTGGTTTTTAAGGCCTTCCACTTTGCCATCACATCGGCGAAAATGACAGATATACGAAATAAAAAAAGCTTACCAGGATGCGGGTAAGCTTTACTCATTCAAAAGATTATTTATGAAAACATCTCCCTTATTTTATCAAAAAAGCCCTTTTCGCTTTTATCAGGTTGTGGCTTGAAGTTGGGAGATTGGCTCATTTTTTCCAGTGCTGCTTTTTCTTCAGCCGATACATGTTGAGGTGTCCATACGTTTACATGGATAAGCTGATCACCTTTTTCGTATGAATTGACAGCAGGGAATCCTTTTCCCTTTAGCCTGAAAATTTTTCCGCTCTGTGTGCCTGCAGGGATTTTAATTTTTGCACGGCCGTCAATAGTCGGAACCTCCACTTGTATGCCAGCTACCGCATCGGGGAATGAGATATAAAGATCATAAGCGATATTCAATCCATCCCTTTGTAATTCTTTGTGTGGCTCTTCCTCAATAAGGATAATAAGGTCTCCATTCGTGCCACCTCTTTCCCCTGCATTACCTTTCCCCGTCACATTTAATTGCATTCCTTCCTGCACACCAGCTGGTATATCGATGCTTACGGTTTCTTCGCCATAAACACGACCCTCACCTTTACAGTTTCCGCATTTGGCGGTAATCGTTGACCCTTCACCATTGCAGGAGGGGCAGGTAGTCACCGTTTGCATTTGGCCAAGGAAAGTATTTTGCACTTTTCTTACCTGGCCACTGCCACCACAAGTTTTACACGTTTGTATGCTACTCCTATCTTTTGCACCGCTACCATTACAGGTGGCGCACTGAACATATTTCTTTACCTTGATATTCTTCTTGACGCCTTTAGCTATTTCTTCATAGGTCAGTTTTAATTTAACCCTAAGGTTGCTGCCTCTTATTCCCTGGCTACGCTGACCGCCACGACTTCTTTGTCCGCCGCCAAAAAAGTTGCCGAACACATCATCTCCGAAAATGTCTCCGAATTGGCTGAAGATATCATCCATGTTCATGCCACCGCCAAATCCACCGGGACCTCTGCCATTGCCACTTACACCGGCATGGCCATAGCGATCATACTGTGCCTTCCTGTCTGCATCGCTTAATATTTCGTAAGCTTCCGCAGCTTCTTTGAACTTCTCTTCCGCGGCCTTGTCGCCGGGATTGCGGTCAGGATGGTACTGCATGGCGACCTTGCGGTATGCTTTCTTTATTTCATCTGCAGCGGCCCCTTTTCCAACGCCTAATACTTCGTAATAATCTCTTTTTGACATATGAATAAGCGATGAGCTTTACACTACGAGTTGAGTAAATTCCATAAACCGACTCGTAGTACGCGGCCTATGGCTCAAAGCTTCTATTTTCCTACCACCACCTTTGCGTGACGAATAATCTTATCGTTAAGATAATATCCTTTCACAACTTCATCTACCACCTTACCTTTTAGTTCTTCTGAAGGAGCTGGTATTTCCGTGATTGCTTCATGCAGGTCGGCATTAAAGTCTTTGCCCTTTGTTTCCATAGCTTTTAGCCCCCTGGATAGCAATTTGCTTTTAAGTTTATTGAAGATTAGGCTAACACCCTCTTTTATTTGTTGGCTGTCTTCAGTACTTTCCATCTGTTGCTGAGCCCGGTCACAATCATCCAACACTTCCAGCATTTCAGCGATCACATCCTTTCCAGCTGTTTGAATCAGCTCAATTCTTTCTTTAGCATTTCTTCTCTTAAAATTGTCAAATTCAGCAGCCAAACGCAGATACTTATCCTTAGCTTCTTTAAGTTCTTCTTTGGTTTTTTCCAAAAGCGACTCTTCCGCAACCGGTTCGTTCAGATGAGTAGAACCACTTAATGAGTCGTCTGAATTGATATCCACTCCCACACTATTTTCCGGGGTTTCATTGATTTTTTCTTTCACGTCTTTTTCTGCCATTTTTTACAAATTGTTTGCAAAGGTAAGCCTGTCAAGAATATTGCCAAGAGGCAGTTTTGGACAAAATGACCTGATAAGACCTCCCGGGGCAAGAATTGGTGACAATAAAGCCCTTGCATGATGATCGCTTGGGCTTGTTTTGTACCTTGCAGCCCCAATATGAACAAGGTTTACCTGAAAAGAAAAATTGCACAGCGGATCGCCAATGGCCATCCATGGATATTTAACAACGAAGTTGAAACGATTGAGGGTCAAATAGAGGGAGGTGAAACGGTTGAAGTGTTTACGCATGACAAAAAATTTGTTGGCAAAGGCTATATTAATCCTAAATCGCAGATCATTGTTCGCCTTTTAACCAGGCAAAAAACCGATGAGATTAATGATAATTTTTTTCTAAACCGGATTCGTGAATGCTGGGATTATCGCCAAAAGTTGGGTTATACAGAAAACTGCAGGCTTGTTTTTGGGGAAGCTGATTCACTGCCGCAATTGATTATTGATAAGTTCAATGATTATTTTGTTATACAGACGCTTGCCTTAGGTATTGATAAATGGAAACCGGCGATTGTCGCCGCTTTAAATCAGCTATTCAAACCCAAAGGCATTTATGAAAGAAATGATGTGCCGGTCAGGGAGCTCGAAGGCTTGCCTCAACAAAAAGGTTTTTTGTCCGAACCATTTGATACCAAAATAATTATCAATGAAAATGGTTTGAAATTTCATGTTGACATAGAAAATGGACAAAAGACAGGTTATTTTTTGGATCAGAGAGATAATCGAAGGGCTATTCAGCATCTTGTAAAAGGAGCCGAAGTATTAGGCGCATTTACTTATACCGGAACATTTGAGATACATGCTGCATACTATGGGGCGAAATCGGTGTTGGGATTGGATATTTCGGAAAATGCTGTACAGCAGGCCAATCGAAATGCGAAACTGAATGGATTGGAAAATATATGCAGGTTTGAAGCAGCCAATGCTTTCGATGTTTTAAAACAATGGTCAAAAGAGGGAAAACAATTCGATGTTGTAATGCTTGACCCACCTGCTTTTACAAAAAGCAGGGAGACGATTCAAAAGGCCATCACGGGTTATAAAGAAATCAATCTTAGGGGAATGAAACTGGTAAGGCCAGGCGGGTTTTTAGTAACCTCCTCTTGCACGAACCTTGTTAACCCGGAGTTGTTCCTGCAGATAATTGATATGGCAGCAAAAGATGCAAGAAGAAAAATAAGGCAGGTAACTTTCCAGGCACAAGCTTCAGATCATCCTATTATCTGGGGTATGGATAATACGCAATACCTCAAATTCCTCATTATACAAGTCAACTAAAAGAAAGGAAAATTATTTAGAGACCTGGAATTTTCCAGTGTCGATTACCTTACCGCTTTGATCCGTGAGATGATAAATATAAGTACCACGGCTAAAATCAGTAAGAGATAAAATTGTTTTTTCACTTACCGATTGTTTCTCCGACATTTTTTTGCCCATAAAATTGAAAACGGTAATCGTTAGGCCCTTTTGATAATTTTTTTGAATATCGAAGGTAATGTAAGCTGTAGCGGGGTTAGGATAAAGGCTCAGTTTTTTCACGCCATCGGGCAACGGATTACGGGAATCCTGGGCCGTAGAAGAGATGACTGAAAACAATAAAAGAAATAGTATAGGTAAAATTCTTTTCAACGAAACAAATTTACTTTTATTTTTCAATAATATACCGTTTTCCTGAGATGTGCAACGTAAATTTCCGATAAATTTTTACCACCTCATTTTCAGTGTGTTAATGAGGTGTATTTCAGGGTTTTAACTTAGGTTTAATTTATTGAAGCCAGGATTTTTTGGATCTCAACGTAATCAGGCTCCTCGCTGGAATTTTCCAGAACCTCAGCATACCTTGCAATACCTGTTTTGTCAATTACAAAAGCCGATCTTTTCGACACTCCATGCATGTCCAATATCCAGGTATCATAAAGACATCCATATAAAGCTGATACCTCTTTATTAAAATCACTCAGTAGCGTAAAGCTATACTCCTGTACTTCTTTGTATTTAGCTAATGTAAAAACCGAATCTACTGAGATGCCCAGTATCGTGGCACCTGCATTCTGATACATCCCAATATTATCCCGAACTGAGCAAAGCTCCTTGGTACAAACACGGCTAAATGCCTGCGGAAAGAAGAGCAGCAAAACATTTTTTCCTTTGAAATCTGAAAGGGAAATCATCGTTCTTGTGGTATCATACAATGTAAAGGCTGGCGCCAATTGTCCAACTTCAATTGCCATATTTATAGTTTTTTATAAAACTAAACTTGTATGAAAACCTGGCAAAAATAAAAAGAGAAATCAAAAGATCAGAATCGCGGACATTTTACAGCATTCAAACTTGAATTATCACGATCGAGAAAGCCGATATAGGAAACAGATAATTCAAATCCTCCACGTCCATCACTATAAGGCTTCAATTTTGATATATTTACATCATAGCTCAATGCAAAAGCAAAAGGTGCATAATCAAGTTTGACCACAGGTATTAAAGCATCATCCCACCTGATGAAAGATCCCGCATGTATTGTGTACTTTGGATTATCCAGCTCAGGTCCAATTTTCAATCCATATAGAGCTCCAACAACTGTTTCTTTATAATTTTCCTGGATTGAATAATCAGCAAGAATCGACACATAAGCGTATTCGGACACTCCAAAACGAAATCCCGCTGATCCCGTCCATTTAGGATTTAGTTTAACGGAAGGATCCCTGAAAAAGGTATTTTTAGGTTTTGTGAAATGATGGTATGCTACGCCTATATAGAAATTATCGTCAGGCTTCTTATTGAGATTTGAATTATAGCTCAATCCTACACTGCCATCGAGGTATGTGTATCTTGGAATAGCTGTGGGTTCGCCATTTGGATCATCTGTAATGACTTTGGATTGGTCAAAATGCCTGTTGACAACACCGCCCATAAAACCTAATGAAAGGTAACGGTTACTTTCATCATCGCTTAGTGATTTGTGATAATTTACCACCGGTAAAATACTTGTTTGAGTCAATGCAGCAGTGCCGGCCCTGTCAAATAATATCTGCCCACCGACAGTTATAAAATCATCAGCTTTCCCTATTGGTAATTTATATTCGCCATTTAGAGATCCTGTTTTGTAACCATCTGTTACACTGCCCCATTGTTCCCGGTAAACCATTTGTACACGAATGTCCCCGGTGTATATTCCTGCCAATGCCGGGTTTCTTAAAAGTGGTGTTTCAAAAAACTGTGAAAAGTGAATGTCCTGTGCATGCACGATGGCTTTGAGACTGACAAATAAGATTGTCAATACCATTTTGCTATTTATTATCCTTTTCATCATCACAGTATTTCTATCTTAAAAGGGTTACGTTTCCTTTTACAGGTATAACGGCGTTGTTATCACATAGTATTTCCATGGTATAGATGAAGGCATCCGGGCTGGCAGGTTTTCCATTATACATGCCATTCCAACCAGCTGAGGGATCATTGGGTGCAAAATCTTTCTTTTCAAATACCACTTGTCCCCAGCGATTAAATATTCTCATCGATTTTATCCTGAATAATCCGGTCCCTTTTGGGTAAAAAACTTCGTTTCGTCCATCACCATTAGGAGAAAAAGTATTCGGGATGAAAAAGTTTTGATTATTGCAGACTACCACAACCGTCACATCGCCAGAATTTTTACAACCATAGTTATCCTCGATTTGCACAGTATATTTTGTAGACCATTTAGGATTCGCATACGGAGACGGGCAATCCGTACAGCTTAAGTTTGTAGCGGGCATCCAGTTGTAGGAGGTAATGTTTCCTGTGTAATTCATCAGGATATTTGCGCCGGAACCAACGAGAATGGTGGTGGGCTCCTGTACGGGAACAGCAGTCGGTAAAGGAGCTACGTAGATGTTTTTTGTTGCAGTTGAACTACAGCCAATTTTATTGGTTGTTACCAGCTGAATGGGAAAGCCTCCTGAACTGTTATATATAACGCTATTACCTTGCTGAGATGAACTTTGCCCGTTGCCAAAATTCCATTGCCATTTGGTAAGCGTATCCGCAGTTGTTAATACGCCATTGATTGGCTCAGCGACATTAAGACATATCGTATCCCTGCTTTGAATAGAGGCAGTGGGAGTTCTATAGACAAATACTGTATCTGAAAAAGACTTGGTACAATTATTTTGAGTGGTAACAGTAAGTGTGACGACATAAGTACCAGGTTGAGTAAAATTGTGTGAAGGCTCCAGATCAGTGGAAGTTGTATTATCTCCAAATGTCCAAACTGAGGAAACAATAGGGTCGTTTTTGGTGGTGAAGTTTTTGAATTTCACGACACCCTCGTCACAAAACTCTTTTTTATCCTTTCCAAATAGTGGGATAGCACCGAGGATATCAATTCTTTGCCCGCCATTTATTACGACCCTGCATCCAGAGATTGTATCAATAATCTCTATCCTGGGGCGGTTGAAACTTGGTCGTGAGTAAAAATGGCTCAATGTTGTTGCACCGGAAGAATCAGCCGCTCCATCACCGAAATAGAAAATGAACTTAAACGAAGGCGGTACCACCAGGTTAAAGTCTACATTCAGCGAGTTACAGGTAGGCGGCACCGGTCCATAATTAATTTTGGTAAATGCTTCAGGATCGTAAAGGGACACAGAAGCCTGGGCTGAGTCTACACATCCTCCCGGACCAGTCAAATAAAGCTTAGGCGTGTAGTGTCCATAGTCGCCATAAAAATAGCTTGGATTCTGTAAAGTACTACTGCCCCCATCTCCAAAAACCCAACGGAATGACTTGTAATCGGAACCCTTAAAAGTAAAAGTGGTTCGCAACGGAGGACAAATAGTTGTCGTATCCTGTATGTCAAAAGCTGCCTTCGGACTCCTGATTTTTATGTAATCACTTTTTGTAATCGAATCTTCACAACCTGAGATGTCAGTAATCTTCAATTTGACTGAATATATCGCATCCCCGGCAGGATAACTATGTCTTGGATTTTGCAAGTTGGAAGTACTACCATCACCAAAGTCCCACAAATATTTTAGTCCTGCGCCTGAAGAAGTATCTGCAAATTGAAGTGGCGATTGTGGACAATAAAAGGTGTCAGCCCGAAAACCTACCTGTGGATTTGTAATCAGCAGATTGCCCGGTAGCCTATATCGGTCTGTACACCCGTTGGCATCGGTCACAACTAATGTAACCGGAAATCTGCCGGCCTTTGTATAGACATGTGTGAACGGAGGTGCATTAAATGTTTGCACTGGCGTGCTGTCGCCAAAATTCCATTCCCATTTTACAATTGCTGCGGAAGCAGGAGCCGGGGTGGAAAGATCATTAAATGTAACCGCCTTATTCAAACATCCGCCGGTAGTTACAGGCTCAAATCTTGCACTCGGACCATAGACAGTTATATAATTTGCAATAGTTTTAGTATTTGTGCATCCGTTTATGTCGGTAATTGTCAAACTTACATCGTAAGTTCCATTGGTTGTTAGTCGATCTCTCACCGATCGATCAGTCTCAGCAAGTACAGTTGAACCAACTGTCCATTCGTAATTCGTGATATTGTCTGCATTGTTGTTTATGGAACTTAGCGTAAATACAGCACTTTTACAAACAGGATTTTCATTTATCGTAAAATCGGCCTTTTCATCAACAAGGGTAACCGGGTTTGTTACCGTGTGTGTACAAGTACCATTCGTAATTGTCAACGTTACATTATACGTTCCCGGCGCGGGATAAGTAAAAGCCGGGGGTGTTGCTACAGTAAATTGGGTATTGGCAGGATCTCCCATTTGCCATAAATACGTCAATGGACTAACAGCGGCGTCAACAGAACTGGTATTGTTGAAACTCACAGATCGATTGGTACAGTTTACTGAGTATTCAAACTTAGCAATTGGAGGACGAATGGTTACTGTTGAGGCGTACGATGTAGGGCAACCATTGTTTGAGACAGTCAGGGTAACCGTTAGGATACCTGTTTCCTTAAACAAATGCGTAGTGTTTTGACCACTACCTGTCGTCCCATCACCAAAATCCCAATTCCATTCAACATCGGCGCCAGGAGAAGTAATTGCCTGACCGGAAAAAGATATGGTTTCGCTGGCACATGCATCAATCGGGTTTGCTGTAAAACTTATTGCCTGTGGAGGCGTCCCGGCAACGACGGCGTTTGGCACTGTCACCGTTTTTGTGCAACCACTTACTGTAGTTACCGTAAGTGAAACGGTATATTTTCCCTCGGTCGGGTAGTTGTGTGGCGGTGGAGATTTTACATTGGAAGTAGTTCCATCGCCAAAATCCCATAAATAAGTGGCTATTGAATCTAAAGTTTGTATTGTCGCCTTCGGAGTATAGGTAAAAGGTATACATCCGCTGGCACGATTAATTGAAACGGTTGTTTCCCCGATTTTGATCAGATCAGTTTTAGTGATCGTATTAGAGCAATCGGCCGAAGTTCCTGCAGTTAATGTAACAGTATAATTTCCCAAACTGTTGTATTGATGGGTCGGATTTTGCAAGGAAGACGTGGTGCCATCGCCAAAATCCCATAACCAGGAAGTAGCACCGGGTGTCATATCCGTGAACTGAACATTAAATAGCGCCTGGCAGGACGCACTATCATTTGCGGTAAAATCCACAACAGGCTTGTTTATTACCGTCACCGTTTTTGTGATGGAGTCAGTACAACTGCTATAGTTGTTGATCAATTTAACGTTATACGTTCCGGCAGTTAAAAAAGTTTTAATCGGGTTTATTTGTGCAGACATTGTTCCATCGCCAAAATTCCAGGAAGACGTCACGGGAGATGCGGAAGAATTATTCTGAAATGTTACCGGTTGTTCCAGGCAAATCGTTGAAGGACTGGAAAAATCAGTATTGGTTTGCGTAATGGTAACAGCTTTCTGTATTGATCCCGAGCAGCCGAGGTCGCTTCTTGCATTAAGGCGAACGTTGTAAGTCCCGGGAGTATTATAAATTGTCGTCGGATTCTTTACAGTTGAAGTTTGGCCATTCCCGAAGTTCCAGGTATAAGTAATGTTACCCGGTCCGCTGGATTGGTTTTGAAAATTAACGGTAAAAGGTGCTTTACAAGAGCTTGGATCAGAAAAATTAAAATTTGTTTCGACGCCATCTACCACCCGTATGTACCGACCTCTTGAAATTCTGCGTTCGCAACCATTGCTGCTGATCACCTTTAAGGTTACAGTGTAAAAGCCTGTATTGGCATACGTATGTGAAGGATTTTGTTGTGAGGAAGTACCACCATCTCCAAATTCCCACTCCCAGGAGGCGATCGTTCCTACAGGCGATGATGAAAGGTCAGTAAACCTGATAGTAGCAGGTACACAAGCAAGCCGTATATTGGCGTCAAAGTCTGCAATGGGCGAAGGATAGACCGTTATATAGTCGATTTTCTCGATTTGGTCTATGCCGTTTGCATTTCGTACAACCAGCTTCGCAGAGTAAGTGCCGGGAGTTGCAAAAGAAACAGTGGGATTTTGCGCATTGGATAATGTTCCATTGCTGAACTCCCAATTCCATTCGGTGGGATTGCCACTTGATTGATCGGTAAATTTTACAGCCAGGGGAGCACAACCAGATGTAGTGTTGGCTGTAAAATTAGCAACAGGATTTTGTCCAAAAGCATTAGGCATTCCGGAGATAGCAAATATGAAAACAATTAGCGTTTTCCTGAGAGTATTGTAAAATTGAGTTTTCAGTACGTTTGGGTTTATTTGCTACCTAAGAACGGCCTTAGCCGAAAAAAATTATTTAGGGTAAAACGAAAATAAAATATCTTTTCTAAGTGATCGGGTTTTCCGTAAGAATTATAGATAAAACGTGATAATTACTCTTATCAGCGGTGGGGCTTATAATTTTTCTAATCGCAACGATTTGGTTTCCGTGGTGGTATTTTGAGATGCTACTACATAAGTCCAACTGTTGTTATCCACATGCCAGACGCCATTGAGTAAACTGAGTGGGGGAACTGAATTGGAAAAATTTGCCGTGATTGTCATCGTTGTGGCATCTCCGTCCCATGTTCCTGTTTTTTCGACCACCCCGTTTTTTATGGCATCGACGGTTCTGTTGCTGTAATATTGAAATTTGTAACCTGTGAAATCCGAAGTGATAACTGCTCCGTCCTTTTTGAAACTCGTGATTACCCATTGCCCATCCGTCATTGCTGAAATGACAGCATTTTCCTTGATCTTATCGACCGTTTTTTTACAGCCAACAGTCATGAGGAAGAATAATAAAGCAGGAATGGGGAAAATAATCTTTCTCATAGGTTAAGTTGTGTCGCCAATTTAAGGTTATCCTTCGAAATACACAATAGTAGTTTAACCTGATTTTGAGTTGATTTAGGCCAAAACAGTTAAATCATGAAAAAGAATCAATTAGCCGGGAAACCAGGCTGGTTCATTGATGCATTGATTTTTTGAAAATACCGGTCTGTATTGCGTTGAATAAAAATGATCAATTGATAGTTGTCGAGCCAGCCAAATGGAAGATGTGTAAAATGATTTCGAATATCACTTGTGGTCGTTCTCAGGTATTTAAGCCGCTTGGCCCGTGAAAATTTAAAAGCTGAAACCACCTTGTCCATTGATTCCCAAGTACTTGGTGACGACCTTATTAAAAGGGTATTACTGACTTTGGGATTTTCGTAAACATATCGCTGAACTGCTTCATCGCTTAAAATAACGTCAGCACGTCTTTCCGGCGTAACATGCAAGGCCATTGATGCATCAAATTTTTTCCATAAATATTCTTCTGTCGCAACCAATCGGTAAAAACACTCCTTTATGCTTAATTGATCAGCAGTCTTTTTATAATTAAGCTGCCCAGGCGATAGTCCTTTAATCGTTTTTAAAAGTTCGGTTCTGGTGTCCTTGAAATTGGTAATGAAAAATTTTCTTTCCTGGGAAGTAAGAGTGTTGTTTTTTAAAGTTCCTGCGAAGCCTGTAACTACTAAAAGGGTAAGTAGAATGCGACCTTTGGTTCTTTTTAGCATCGTTGTTTATTAAATGAATAAAGCGGAGGCTATTAACTTCAGAATCAAAAACGGAAGTAAAGTTAAGTATCCTGAGATTTCCAGCGCTGTTATTCTTTTAGCGGTCTTTTTTTTACCATTCCTCCTTTAGTATCCCGAATGCTTTGCATGACGATAAAAGCGTTAGGGTCGATTTTTTCTATTTCATTCGTAAGCCGGCTTATTTCCAACCTGGTCACTACTGTGAAAAGAATATCGGTGGCCACAAAGTTTTCACCTCTCTTGCCAAAGCCTCTTCTTCCCGAATAAATAGTAAGACCCCGACCCATTCCCTGCTTGATAAATTCAGCTATTTCATCACTTCTGTTCGAGATAATAGTGACCCCGGTGAATTCTTCAACTCCTTCCAAAACAAAGTCAACTGTCTTCGATGCGGCCAAATAAGTAAGCATGGCATACATCGCTATTTCGACAGAAAGAAGATAAGCCGCTGCAGAAAAGATAAGGATATTAAAAGCAAGTATAAAGTCGCCAACACTCAGGCTTTGTTTGCGGCTAAAAAATATAGCCAGGATCTCAGTGCCATCAATCACTGCTCCGCCGCGAATAGTGAAACCAATACCGGCCCCCAGAAAAAATCCACCAAATACGGCCACCAATAATTTATCGTCTGTCATCTTAGGATAGGGAATGACTGCGACAGCCAGTGCCAGCAAAGTGATAGCAACAACACTTTTCAAGCTGAACCCTTTACTGATTTGTCGCCATCCCAATAAAATGAAGGGTAAATTAAAGATGATGATCAATGCCGCGAAAGGAATTCCCGTTTTTGTATTTACCAGAAGGGAGATACCCGTTACTCCACCATCGATAAAGTTATTAGGTATTAAAAAGCTTTTTAATCCAAAACCAGCAGACAATACGCCCAGTGTCACCAAAATTGCACTACGGATGTAATCTTTTATGGTCCTCTGCACCCGCCAGGAATGCTTGGCTTTTTGATAACGGCTTACTGGCTGGAATTCAGTTTTGCCCAGCGCAACTTCTACTTTTTCCCGAAGATTACTGAGAATGCGGTTAGTCATCTTTCCAAAGTTAGTTGAAAGAAATTTTATTAGTGTAGCCCACATTTGTTCAAATGGTTAACTTGCTGTACTCTTTTTAAAAATGATTATATGCTGATAGCCGAATTAATTTCTTTTTTGGAATCAATAGCTAATCGGTCTCTCCAGGAAAGTTATGATAATGCAGGCCTCATTACAGGCGATCCGGGATGGGAGTGCAGTGGAGTTATTTGTTGCCTGGACTCCACTGAAGAAGTAATCGACGAAGCAAGTAAAAAAAACTGCAATCTCGTAATTGCACATCACCCTATAATTTTCAAGGGGCTTAAAAAGATCAATGGGAGAAGTTATGTTGAAAGAACAATTATAAAGGCTATAAAAAATGATATTGCCATTTATGCTATTCATACTAACCTCGACAATATACTTGAGGGTGTGAGTGGCAGGATGGCAAAAATGTTAGGCTTGCAAAATGTCTCCATTCTTGCTCCTAAAGAAAATATTTTAAAAAAGCTGTTTGTTTTTGCGCCTGTTGACAAAGCAGTGCAGGTCCGAAATGCAATTTTTGATGCCGGTGGGGGACAAATTGGAAATTATAGCGAGTGCAGTTTTAACGCAGAAGGTTGGGGTACATTTAAAGCAGGACCGGGTACAAACCCATTTGTTGGCAAAATTTCAGAACAACACCAGGAAAAAGAGTTAAAAATTGAAGTGATTTTTCCAACCTATTTGGAAGCAAAAATTGTCGGGGCTATGAAATCTGCACATCCCTACGAGGAAGTGGCTTATGATATAGTTACGTTGGCAAATGCTCATCCAAAAACTGGTTCAGGTGTAATCGGGGAGCTCCAATCGCCGATGGATGAGATCAATTTTTTAAAGCATTTAAAATCAGTTTTTAACTTACCATTGGTCCGGCACACAAATCTCAGGGGCAAACCAATAAGCAAAGTAGCGGTCTGCGGAGGGGCAGGCAGTTTTTTGATTTTCAATGCGTTAAATTTAAAAGCGGACATTTACATTACCGGAGATATCAAATACCACGAATTTTTCGATGCAAATGGCCAAATGATTATTGCAGACATCGGACATTACGAAAGCGAACAGTTTACCATTAACTTATTGCAGGAAATTTTAGTAGAAAAATTCCCTACCTTTGCCGTCCTTAAAACAGAAGTGGTAACCAATCCGGTTTATTACTTCTGAAGCCTTAAACTTCAAATAAAACAATGGCAAACGTTAAAGAATTTTCTGTTGAAGAAAAGTTGACTTCCTTAGTTACTCTCCAAAAGATAGAAAGCAAGATGGATGAAATCCGGATTTTGAAAGGTGAGCTGCCTATGGAGGTAGCTGATCTGGAAGATGAAATCCAGGGATTACATGCACGTCAAACACGTATTGAAGAAGAGATCAACGGCGTGACTGATTTTATTCAGCAAAGAAAGGATGCTATTAAAGAAGCTGAAGCGTTGGTAAAAAAATACGAGAAACAAAGCGATAATGTAAAAAACAACCGTGAGTTTGAAGCCATTAACAAAGAGATGGAGATGCAGCAGTTGGAAATAAAACTCGCCGAAAAGCATATTAAAGACGCCACCGAAGAAATAGCTGAGAAAGCTGTTTTATTGGAAAGAGCGAAGAAGAATATTGGTAATAAGGAAGCAACGCTATCCAACAAAAAAGGTGAGCTGGAAAAAATCATCGCGGCTAATGAAAAGGAAGAAAAGCACTTTGCTAAATTGGCTGAAGATGCAAGACAGCATGTTGATGCCCGTTTATTAACCAGCTATGAAAAAATTCGTAAGAGCTACCGTAATGGTTTAGCAGTGGTACCAGTTGAAAGGGATGCTTGCGGTGGTTGCTTTTATTCAATTCCTCCACAAAAGCAAAGTGAAATCAAACAGCATAAAAAAGTGATGGTGTGTGAAAACTGCGGCCGTATCCTGGTAGATGAAGAGTTAAGTAATAACGTAGAAATAAAATAATTTTTTTCTTTTTTTTATTTTCCCCGTCCTGCTTTGGCAAGGCGGGGTTTTTTATTGGGTTATATTTTTGCCTTTAGTTAATTTGCTCATTTGTTTAGAAAATTTTCCTAATTCATTCCATCTTCATGTTGCAGAGATTGACAATAAATAACTATGCGATTATCGAAAAACTGGAAATCGAATATTCAAAAAAGTTGAATATCATCACCGGTGAGACAGGCGCCGGTAAGTCAATTATTGTCGGGGCTTTGGGTTTAATTCTTGGCGAACGAGCCGATTCCGCTGTGTTGGTAAACAAAGAAAAAAAATGTGTAGTAGAAGGCGTTTTTTATCCTGACAATAAAGCGATGATAAAAATTTTCTTAAAGGAAAATGAACTTGATACAGAAGATGAACTGGTGCTTCGGCGGGAAATTGGAACAAATGGAAAGTCCAGGGCTTTTGTCAATGATACCCCGGTCAATCTTTCTCAATTGCAGCAACTGAGTTCTCTACTGGTGGATCTTCATCAGCAATTTGATACGTTAGAAATAGGAGAGAGCGACTTTCAAAGAGAGGTAATAGATGCGTTGGCGGGCAACTCGGATTTACTGGCTAATTATCAATCGTTATTTCACCAATGGCAACTGGTGAATAATGAAGCCGAAGAATTAAAAAAGCAAAAAATGCAGTTCGATAAAGAAGCTGACTATAACCAGTTTCAGTACAATGAGCTGGAGGAGGCTGGTTTCAAAGAAAATGAATTGGAAAATATTGACGCAGAATTAAAGATGCTGAGTCATGCCGAAGGCATTAAAGGAGCTTTAAACAAAGTCTATTTTGATCTGGAAGAGAGTGAAAACCCTGTTGTACCCCAGATAAAGAGCTTGTTTAACCAGCTTAATGCTTACCAGTCTTTTCATCCTGATATTCCCCCGCTAATACAACGAATACAATCTGCACAAATCGAATTGCAGGACATTGCTGACGAGGTTAGCCGCATCAGTGATCATATTAATTACGATCCTGAAAAAATTGAACAATTAAATGAACGGCTTTCTATTGGCTATAAGCTTCTCAAAAAACATGGTGTGCAAACCACTAACGAACTGCTGGACATTCAAAAGCGTTTGGAAGAAAAATTGAAAGCTGTATTGAATATAGATGAGGCTATCCGGCAAAAAGAAGAGGAAAGCCAGCGATTGAAAGATGAAGCAACAAAACAGGCTAAGAAAATTTCTGATGTACGTAAGCAGCAGGTAAAGCCATTAGAAAATAACGTGAACAAATTGCTGTCACAGGTGGGCATGCCCAACGCAAAATTGAAAGTTGATTGCAGAAGAGAGGATCGCCTGAATCAATACGGCATGGATGTTATCGAATTTTTATTCGATGCCAATAAGAGCGGACAGTTTCAGCCTGTTCGTAAAGTGGCCAGTGGAGGTGAGCTGAGCCGGCTAATGCTTTGTATCAAATCATTGGTAGCGCAGTCAATTGATCTTCCCACGATGATTTTTGACGAGATCGACACCGGTATTTCAGGTGAGGCCGCAAAACAGGTAGGAATTATTTTGAAAGATCTCGCAACAAAAAGACAGATTATCTGCATCACGCATCAACCCCAAATTGCAGGTAAAGCAGACGCACATTTTTTTGTGTACAAAGAGATCATAAAAGATGTTGTGAAAACAAATATCCGCCAGTTGGCTGAGGAAGAAAGAATTACTGCTATTGCAAAAATGTTGAGTGGGGAAAAGCCAACTGCTGCCGCCCTGGAGAATGCAAGGGAAATGGTTGCGAATTGAAATAGAGACCATAAATTTCAATTTTTTTAAGAAACCATGCCAGCTGTCTTCAAACTTATATTATTTCTCATCATAGTCGGAATGATGTTGATTTCAGGGCATTACTTCTTCATTTTTTTGAATAGAAAAATTAATGAAAGTAAGACGGGCTGGGAAATAACCGGGTATTCCGTTTTATTATTTTTAATAAACCTGCTGTTATTCTTTGGCGGATTGTTATTACTGATCCGGGTTTATGCATTTCTTGTCAACGTTGAGTAACCATTTATCGCTATTTTTACCGCCACAAAATCAACAGAGATGGCTTATAACTTACTTAAAGGAAAAAGAGGAATTATTACCGGTGCATTAGATGCAAATTCTATTGCCTGGAAAGTAGCTGAAAAAGCACACGAGGAAGGAGCAACTTTTGTTTTAACCAACGCACCTATCGCCATGCGCATGGGTGAAATAAAAAAACTCGCTGAAGCAACAGGTTCAGAAATTGTTCCTGCCGACGCAACGAACGTTGAAGAGTTAACAACACTATTCACAAAATCACAGGAAATACTGGGCGGAAAAATTGATTTTGTATTGCACTCAATCGGGATGAGTGTGAACATCCGGAAAAACATTCCTTATACCGAATCGAACTATGAGTATTTTATGAAAGGTATTGATGTATCTGCCATGTCTTTTCATAAGATGTTAAGTGTCGCAAGAAAGCTGGATGCAATCAATGAATGGGGCAGTGTTGTTGCACTTACTTACATGGCAGCGCAACGTACCTATCCCTTTTATACAGACATGGCTGATATCAAAGCTATGCTGGAGTCAATTGCCCGCAGCTTTGGCTATCACTATGGCGTGGAGAAGAAAGTTCGCATTAACACCGTTTCCCAGTCACCGACAAAGACAACTGCCGGAACAGGGATAAAAGGATTTGGCGATTTTTATGATTATGCCAATGCCATTGCGCCGCTAGGCAATGCCACGGCAGAAGATTGTGCCAATTATTGCATAACCCTATTTTCCGACCTTACCAAAATGGTGACAATGCAAAACCTGTTTCATGACGGAGGTTATTCAACTACGGGTGTTAGTACTGAAGTAATGCAGAAGTTAGGTGTCGAATAGATAAAACGAGCGGAAATAACAAAAGCCTCCAATATGGAGGCTTTATTTTTTTATTACAGAACCCGCCGGTTCAAAAATCTTAATATTCGTCTTCGTTAAACAAGAAATCTTCCTGTGTCGGATAATCAGGCCAGATGTCTTCAATAGTTTCATACACGTCCTGACCCTCATCTTCCAGTTCCTGCAGATTCTCCACCACTTCAAGTGGAGCACCTGAACGGATCGAATAATCAATCAATTCGTCTTTGGTAGCAGGCCATGGTGCGTCTTCCAGGTAGGAGGCCAATTCTAATGTCCAAAACATATTTCGAAGGGTTTATTTGGTTAATAGCTGAATTTCAGGATAAGTTATTACCCCATTTTTTCGCAAATGTAACGGTATTAACGAATTTTCCAAATCCTTAGTTGTACAGCGGGTGTTGAATAATTTCTTAAAGTTCAGCGCGGCTTTCAGACTTGTTTTGCCCATCGGGGTGATTTTATAGATATTTGATTAATTTAAAAGGATTTAACGCCATGATTTCGGGGAAAAATATTCATAAAAAGTTTGATACAGTAGAAGTATTGAAGGGGGTAGATATGGACATTCAAAAGGGGGAAGTGGTGAGTATTGTAGGGCCGTCAGGATCTGGAAAAAGTACATTACTGCATATTCTGGGTACTCTCGATAAAGCCGACAGCGGAACGGTAACGATGAACAATGTTCCTATAAGTTCTTTGAACGGCAAGAAACTGGCTGCTTTCAGAAATAAACACATCGGTTTTGTTTTCCAATTTCACCATCTGTTGCCTGAATTTACTGCGCTTGAAAACGTGTGTATCCCCGGTTGGCTGGCCGGTAGAAAAAAGAGTGAAGTAAAGGAAGAAGCCGTAAACTTATTGACGATGCTGGGACTCGCTCACCGGATGGAAAATAAGCCCAACCAGTTATCGGGCGGAGAGCAACAAAGGGTGGCTGTAGCAAGGGCCCTGATCAATAAGCCGGATATTGTAATGGCCGATGAGCCTACCGGCAATCTTGACTCTGTCAACGCAAAAGAACTTCATCATTTATTCTTTGATTTGCGGAATAAGTTCAACCAGACATTCCTGATCGTTACGCACAATGAAGAGCTGGCTCAACTTAGTGACCGGGTATTGCATATGAAGGATGGGAAAATTGTTTGACAGATTCAGAAGGTTCCAACGTTTCAAACGCCTGGATAACATTTGAACTTTTTAAACCTCTTAAACCTATTAAACTTTATATTCTGGGTTTCCAGGGAATATCAGCGATGTTCAGTAAATGACCGGTATATCTTGCTAATACAAAAAGATAATCACTTAGCCTGTTGAGGTATTTCGCTATTATCGACGCCACTTCATTTTTTTCTATTTCAAGTCTTACGCAGCAACGCTCTGCCCTGCGGCAAATACAGCGGGCAATATGCAGGTGTGATATCGACGGGTGCCCGCCCGGTAAAATAAAGGATTTCATGGCCGGAAGCACATCATTCATGGCATCCATTTCTTTCTCCAATAGCAAAACGTCTTCTTCTTTCAGATCAGGAATTTTCATTTTGGTTTCCTTTTCCGGATCACAAGCCAGGGCTGAACCAATGGTGAACAACCGATCCTGTATTTCCTGCAGTATTGTTATACCGTTTTTGTTGGTCAAAAGATCTTTGCATAAGCCAATATACGAATTGAGCTCATCCACGGTTCCGTATGCTTCAATCCGGAGATGAGCCTTGGACACTTTCGTTCCGCCGATCAGCGAAGTAGTTCCTTTGTCACCCGTTTTAGTATAGATTTTAGAGGACATTATGTTCAGGTTGGAATTCTTTCCTGTTCAAATTTTCAATTAAGATGTTTAAGCAGTGACTTTTACAAAGCCTCCTTTAGGGGATTTAGGCGTATCACTTTCAATAACGCCATCCCGCAGTCTTACAATTCTCAATGCGTGATTGGCGATGTCTTCTTCATGGGTCACCAACACGACAGTATTACCGCGGCCATGTATTTCCCCAAAAATGTCCATTATCTCGTAGGAGGTTTTGCTGTCTAAATTTCCGGTGGGTTCATCTGCTAAAATGATGGCCGGATCGTTAACCAATGCACGGGCAATGGCTACCCGTTGTGACTGGCCCCCGCTCAATTCATTAGGCCTATGGTGACTTCGATCGGAAAGATTGACCATGTCCAGTACATGCATTGCTTTTTCATTGCGTTGCTTCTTATTCATCCCTGCATATACAAGCGGCAGTGCAACATTTTCCATTGCCGTGAGACGGGGCAACAAATTGAATTGCTGAAAAACGAACCCAATTTCTTTATTCCGGACTTCAGCCAGCGAATTATCCAGCATTTTGCTTACATCCTGGTCGTTTAATATATATTTTCCCGAAGTAGGGGTATCAAGGCAACCGAGAATGTTCATTAATGTACTCTTACCTGATCCCGATGGGCCCATTAATGCGACGTATTCGTTTTTATAAATATCCAGTGAAACGCCTTTTAAGACTTCAAGAACATTTTTGCCCATGTAATAGTTCTTGCGGATGTGTTCCAGGTGAATAATTGAGCTCATAGTTAAAGTCTGAGGGCTGAATCCGAAAGTTGGAATCCGGTTTCGGTTCGGGCCCTATTTTTTTATTACTTTAGGGACTTTGAAAAACTTCTCGTCATGAGAAGGCGCATTTTTTAACGCTTCGGCACGGCTTACCGAGCCTTTCACTTCGTCATCCCGTAATACGTTTACCTCCTCACTCATGTGTAACATGGGCTCAACATTTTCCAGGTCCAGTTCATTCAGCTTTTCTACAAAAACGATCATCCGCTGCAGATCGTTCTTAATCTCTTGCTTTTCAGCATCATTGAATTTCAACCGGGCAAGATTTGCCAGCTTTTCCACTAATGCATCATTTACTTCCATTAAACAAATATAGTTTGCAAATCGCAATAGGCAATTTGCAATATGCAATTGACAACTTGCAAAAATTACCGGTAACAGGGAACAAGAAACCGGCAACTTCCCACTTTTCTTATCTTCGCCGCCCTATGGCTAAGCAGAAAGAAAAAGTAATGAGTGGCATTCGTCCCACAGGTTTCTTACACCTGGGAAATTATTTTGGGGCATTAAGCAACTATGTGAAAATGCAGGAAGATTATGAGTGTTATTTCATGGTGGCGGATTGGCATTCTTTAACTACTCACCCCGATACCAAAGAACTGCGGAGCAGTGTTTTGAGGGTATTGGCGGAGAATATTGCTTCGGGACTGAATCCGGAAAAAGCGGCTTTATACCTACAAAGCAGTGTACCGGAAATAGCAGAATTATATATGCTGCTGAATATGCTGGCTTATAAAGGAGAATTAGAAAAGACACCGACATTTAAAGATAAAGTGAGATTGCAGCCGGAGAACGTTAATGCCGGTCTGCTGACCTACCCGGTTTTAATGGCAGCTGATATTCTTATTCACCGGGCCAAATACGTTCCGGTGGGAAAAGACCAGGAGCAGCATTTGGAAATTGCCCGCAACTATGTTCAACGGTTTAACAGGCGCTATACAGAAGTATTTCCGGAACCGGTAGCGTTTAATTTCGGCGAAAATTTGCTGAAAGTGCCCAGCCTTGACGGGGCGGGAAAAATGAGTAAAAGTGAAAATCAAATGGCTACTTTATACCTGGCCGATAGTGATGACCTGATCAGGAAAAAAGTAATGAAAGCCAAAACCGATAGCGGTCCTACCGAAATGAACTCGCAAAAGCCGGACTATATCGAAAACATTTTTTTGCTGATGAAGCTGGTCAGCAATGAAGAGGTGCTAAAGAAATTTGATAACGACTTTAGCAACTGTACTATTCGCTACGGTGATATGAAAAAGCAACTGGCAGAAGATATGGTGAGGTTTATTGCCCCGATACGGGAAAAGGCAGAAAACATTTACCGGGATGAAAACTACTTAAAGCAGGTGGTAGAGATGGGTGCTGAAAAAGCCCGCAAGAGTGCACAAATCACCATTCAATTGGTGAGAGAAGCCATGGGGATGAAATATTTTTAAATACAGAATTACATTAAAAGGATGGAAAGGATTGTGGGGATAATTTTATATTTATCTTTCCTACTTTGGACCTCCAACCTCTGACTTCAGATATTATGGCAAAATCAAAGAAACCAAAGCATATAGCGGTAGCGGGTAATATTGGGGCGGGAAAGACGACGTTGACTGAAATGCTGAGTAAGCACTATAAATGGATACCCCATTTTGAAGATGTAGATCATAATCCATACCTGATGGATTTTTATGAGGATATGCCCCGCTGGAGTTTTAATCTTCAAATCTATTTTTTGAATAACCGGCTTCAACAACTGGTCGAAATTCAAAAGGGTACTGAAACCGTTATTCAGGATAGAACTATCTATGAAGATGCCAACATCTTTGCGCCTAATTTGCACGAGATGGGCCTGATGAGCAAGCGGGATTTTGATAACTACTTCAATTTCTTTCAAACTTTGAAAACCCTGGTGCAACCACCGGACCTGATGATCTATCTTAATGCATCGGTACCTACGCTGGTAGGACAGATTCAGAAGCGGGGGAGAGAATACGAGGAGAATATCCGGCTCGATTATTTGAAACGCCTGAATGAATATTATAATAAATGGATTGATTCTTACAAAGAAGGTCAGCTATTGATCATTGATGTTGATAAGAATAAATTTGCTGAGAAGGAAGAAGACCTGGGGGAGATCATTTCAAAAGTAGATGCGCAGCTCTACGGATTATTTTAACTGTTTCCAGACAAACTATCTGCTTTAAAGTAATAACTTGTGAGTGAGAAAATTCACTTGTTCAAACAAAACAAGAATATGAAAGCGATAGTTTTATTTTCAATGATTATGCTGGCTCTTTCAGCGAGATCCCAATCTTTAAAAGAAGCTTTGTATGGGGGTAAATTAAAAGCCGATACGGGAGCTGTGATCAGAAAAGGTGATAGTTTGAAAATCCAGGAAAACATGGCCCAGAAGATCGTCGAGGATTCTATAAAAAAAAGCACAGCCGACTCAATAAGAAAAGAAGCGATAGCTATACAAAAAGAAAAGGTTATTGCCGCTGGCCAGGATACGACGGCTATTGTATACACAGATACCATCTCGGCCACGTCCACAGAAACATCAGCTACAGAAAAAGCTCTTCCCAAAGACAATAATAAAATCTGGAAAGCTTATATAGATTCCATTACTACGACCATAAAGTCGGAAGTACTCAGTTCCGGTAAGATAAAAAAGGGAAATTATTTCGTGCTGATAGATTATAAAATCAATCCTGATGGACAAATTTCCGTTACCAGTGTGACATCAGATCCTCAAAACTCTTACCTGGAGCAAAATATCAAGGACAGGTTAACATTAGATGGCCCTCGTTTAAATCCTGTTGTTGATGCTAACGGAAGAGCAAGGACAGTGAATAAAAAACAGACGCTGAATTTTGTGAAGTGAGTGGGGGAGCTAAATGAAAATAGACCCTCATAGTTTGCAATAACTCCTTCACTTCAAGTTTTGTAATTTTAGTAAAAGGTTTTCGCATGACAATTGATTCAGATAAAAAACAGATCATTCGTGAAATTCTGAAAACAAAAGATGAGTGGGTAATAAAAGCAATCCGGAAATTGCTTGATCTTGAGGTTGAAGATATCCCCGAAGAACATGCATCTGTATTAAATGAAAGGATTGCGGAATATGAATCCAATCCGGATAATGTCATTGATTGGGAAACGTTGAAAGCAGAACTTCTGAAAGATTGAGTCCGGCGCTTCATATTGTTTTTCTTCCTTCCGCCAAAGCAGATATACAATCCGCCATTGAGTGGTATGAATCCCGCCAGTATGAAATGGGTAAAAAATTTAAAACCGAAGTTGTCAGGGCCATTGATTCCATGCCTGATCCGGTAAAGGGATATGCGCCCGTATATATGAACCTAAGCAGGGTGTTCGTTAAGAAATTTCCGTATGTCATTTATTTTAAGATGGATACTGACCGGAATAGGCTGGTGATTTATGCTGTTCTTCATAAAAAACAAAACAGGGAAAATATTTTGAAGAAAAGAGTTTGACCTGATCCTTTTACTTATTATAGTTTGAAAAGTCCTGGTATTCCGCCAGGAGTTGTCCAATCTTTTTTAACCATTCTACCTGTTTCTCTTTTTTGATGCTATGATTGGTCTCTTTGTCGTATTCGTTTTGCATGTTTTCCTTTTCCGTAGTTATATCATCATAGATCTTTTTCAGGTCGGTTTTAAAACTATTTTTATTAAACCGGTATTCGCTCATTCGCCAGTTTAATTTGCGGGCAAAAATTTCTGCAATATCAAAATGTCCCTGTTCATGGGCCAGTACATAATCTGTTTTATGAGAACCCCATGACCGGGTTTTTGAGAAACTACAGGTGATTTTGTAACCAAAGCCTTTATTGTTAAAACTATATTCGATTCCCAGGTAAGTAGCTGTTGATGCCACCGCGTCTGACTCAGGTTTTGGACTACCCTTGTAATCAGCCCAGGTTAATTTCTTACCAGCGCTCCAGCTAATAAGTTCTTCATCGCCGGATTGTCCAGTGGCTATAACAGAAACAAGCATTGAAAAAAGGGCCAGTAAATTTCTTACCATAAGACCTAAACGAGACCGGGAAGCGAAAAGTTGTACCTAAAAACTAAATAAGTTCATAAAAAAAACTCCTTCCGAAATTTCGAAAGGAGTTTAACATATCAAGCAATCGCAAAGGACTAAATTTTTGGCCCGGCAGCCAGTACTTCGGCAGCTGCTCCGTCCTTATATTTTTCAAAATTTTTAATAAATAAACCGGCCAGGAATTTTGCCTTTTCATCATAAGCATTTTTATCTGTCCAGGTGTTACGCGGATTTAAAATGTCTGATGGCACATCGGGACATTCCTGCGGCACGGCCATTCCGAATATGGGGTCAAAGTCGTATTCAACATTGCTGAGTTTTCCATCCAGCGCTGCGGCAATCATGGCACGGGTGTATTTCAGTTTCATCCTGCTTCCTATTCCATAGGGACCACCTGTCCAGCCAGTATTGATCATCCAAACATTCACTTTATTGTCCTGCATTTTTTTACCCAACATTTCAGCGTACTTGCCCGGATGTAATGGAAGAAACGGAGCGCCGAAACAAGCACTGAATGTAGACTTCGGCTCCGTCACTCCCGCTTCTGTGCCGGCTACTTTTGCCGTATAACCGGATATGAACTGGTACATCGCCTGACCCGGCGTCAATTTAGAGACAGGCGGTAACACGCCAAATGCATCACAGGTAAGAAAGAAAATATTTTTTGGCAAACCACCAATGGATGGTTCAAGCGCATTACTGATATAATCAAGAGGATAAGAAACCCGGGTATTTTCAGTAATAGACGCATCGTCAAAGTTGATCTTATTACTGCCGGGAAAAAAGATCGTGTTTTCCACCAGTGCTCCCGGCCTGATTGCATGAAATATTTCAGGCTCTTTTTCTTCAGTCAGGTTGATTGTTTTGGCGTAACAACCACCTTCAAAATTGAAGATACCGGTATCGGTCCAGCCATGCTCGTCATCACCAATGAGCTTGCGATTTGAATCTGCGCTCAATGTGGTTTTGCCGGTACCACTCAATCCAAAAAATATTGCCGTGTCACCATGTTCTCCCATGTTGGCACTGCAATGCATGCTCAATACATTTTCCTCATAGGGAAGAATATAATTAAGGATAGAAAAAATGCCTTTTTTGATCTCACCGGTATAACCGGTGCCGGCTATCAAAATCATTTTGTGTTTGAAAGAAATAACAGCGGCATTGTGCTGTCTTGTGCCGCATTCCCTTGGGTCCAGCTTTAATTCCGGTGCAGATAAAATATGCCATTCCGGCTTGAAATCTTCCAATTCTTCTTCAGTCGGACGCAAAAACATATTGTAGGCAAACAAATTGTTCCAGGGTTTTTCATTTATTACACGAATATTCAACCTGTACCGGGGATCAGCACATGCATAGCAATCCCGAACCCATAATTCTTTCCGGTTACTTAAGTAGTTGGTTATTTTTTTACGAATAATATCAAAATATTGTTGATCGATCGGAATGTTAAATTCATTCCAGTGCACTGTATCAGCCGTCTTACTGTCTTTTACAATAAACTTGTCTTTCGGAGAGCGACCGGTAAATTCGCCGGTTCGGATAACCAGTGCCCCGGTGTCATTCAGGACTCCATCGCCCATGCTCAGCGTATCTTGTACAAGCTCTTGTGGTGATAATTGGTAGTGAATGTTTTCAGTGTTGGAGAGACCCAGGCTCAACAGATTTTTTTTGGGGATAGAAATTACTGGAATAGGCATAACAGCGATCGTTGTTTAGAGAGCAAAAATAACATACAAATTTCCGTAAATACAAACGGATGTTCGGGTTACAAATTGAATCCAGTTTACTTCCCTGAGCTAAAGCTTTGTAGATATCGCAGAAAAATTCGGTTTTTTTAAAAAATATTCAGTGAATTAGCGGATAAGATTTAAAAAAATGATTTTACTTCTTTTTTTAAATTTAGCAGATTCTTTTTAGCAGGCCTGCCAGATTGTGCCGGGGTGCATTCTGAATTGTTGCACCATTAACCACAGAGATTATCACAGGGGACACAAAGATTTCCCCGTGAGCTTTGAGATATCTCAGTGTTCCTGTTATTTATTCTTACCTGTTTATACAGTGACTATTTGGAATGCACCCTTTATCTTTAGCCTTTAAAAATTAAAAATCTGCAATTAACTGGCCCGCGTCCAGGATTTCACCAGCTATAACTATTGTAATCATGAAAAATCTCCCGCTTAATCCCGAGCTATTCAGAAAGAACCGGGAACGCTTTCTGGCCATGATGAAAAAGAATTCCATTGCTATAATTGTCAGTAATGATGAATGTCCCAGCAATGGCGATGCCTTATACCGCTTTCGTCAAAATAGCGACCTGTATTGGTTAACCGGAATCACGCAGGAGGATAGTATGGTGATATTTTTTCCTGGTAATCCTGATCCAAAATATAGGGAAGTGCTGGTACTCGTAAAGCCAAACGAGCTAAAGGAAAAATGGGATGGAAAAAGGTTGAGAGCGAACGAGGCGAGGGAAATGAGCGGTATTCAAACAATAGTATGGTTGGAAAGCCTGGATGGTTTATTACAACCATGGATACATTTAGCCGACTCAATTTATCTCGATAGCAATGAAAATGATCGCAAAGGAAGTTTATTACAGACAAGGGATTACCGGTTTATACAGGAAATGAGAAACCGATATCCGCTACACCAGTTTGAAAGAGCCGCCAAACTTTTCAAAGACCTGCGTGGAATTAAGACAAATTTTGAAGTAGAAGTAATGCAACAGGCCATTGACATTACTGATAATACGTTCCGCCGGCTTTTAAAATTTATTAAACCCGGTGTAATGGAATATGAAATAGAAGCTGAAATTGTTCATTCATTTTTAAGCCAGCGGGCTACGGGTGAAGCCTATGGCAGCATCATTGCCAGTGGCGACAGGGCCAGGACTTTGCATTATATATCAAATAACCAGGAGTGTAAGGATGGTGAATTGATCTTAATGGATTTTGGCGCAGAATACGGGGGCTATTGTGCCGATCTTACCCGAACCGTTCCAGTTAATGGAAAGTTTAGCAAGCGGCAAAAAACTGTTTATAATGCCTGTCTTCATTTGCATGATTATGCAAAAAGTCTATTGAAACCAGGTATTACCATCACTGATTATACAGAAAAAGTCGGGGAGGAAGCAACGCAGCAATTTTTAAAAATTGGCTTATTAAAAAAGTCGGATATTAAGAATGAAGATCCTGATAACCGTGCTTACCGGAAATATTTGTATCATGGTATATCACATCATCTTGGTATAGATGTGCACGACCTTGGTACCAGGACTGAACCTATAAAGCCCGGGATGGTATTCACGGTAGAGCCGGGTATTTACATTGAGGAAGAACAAATGGGAATACGCATTGAAAACAATGTCTGGATAACTAAGAATGGAAATAAAGACTTAATGAAGAATATTCCGATTACAGTGGATGAGATAGAATCCTTAATGAAAAAATAAAATTTATCTTTCCGGCATGAAGCAAATACCAAATCTTTTCACCTTATTCAATCTTGTTTTTGGCTGTATTGCTATCGTATGTATTCTTCAAACCGGTCAGTCGATAGTATATGTTGACCGGGATGGATTTACTTCCTGGGATCTGCCTGAAAAAATAGCTATCGCATCATTCTTCATTTTTGCAGCTGCCATTGTAGATTTTTTAGACGGCTTCGTGGCAAGGTTTTTTAAGGCTACTTCAGAAATGGGTAAGCAACTCGATTCATTAGCGGATGTGGTGAGTTTTGGTGTAGCACCCGGCCTGATCCTTTATCAAATGTTGCGCATCAGTTTTGCAAAAGAGACAGATGGGCTCGATGTTTCCAGTTTGGCATTATTACCCGCCGTTTTTATTCCCTGCGCAGCTGCCTGGCGCCTGGCGAAGTTTAATATAGATAACTCACAGCAATTTTCATTTAAGGGAGTGCCTACACCCGCAGCGGGTATTGTTATTGCATCCTTACCATTGATCGTTCACTACCAGCAATTGAATTTGCAGGAAACATTATTTAATCAATGGCTGATATATGGAATAATTGCATTGTTGAGCTATTTAATGGTGAGCAATCTTCCATTACTAAGTCTCAAATTCAAGGACAAGACGCTGAAAAATAATTTGCCGAAATATATTTTGGCCGGTATCGCCGTTATTGCTGCCATTACTTTAAAATGGGTAGCTATTCCCGTTGTTTTCATCGCTTATGTTATTGTATCTTTGGCCTTCAAAAATAAAACCGCATGACGTTCGAAGTTCAGATAAAAGTAATGCCATTAAGAGAGTTGTTAGATCCACAAGGAAAAGCCGTTTTAGGAGGTCTTGAAAATCTTGGTCTGAGCGGTGTTGAAGATGTAAGAGTCGGAAAGAACATTACGCTTCGCGTAAACGCCGATACGCCGGAAAAGGCAAAGCAAATTGCCGAGGAAGCCAGCAAAAAGCTATTATCAAATCCCGTGATGGAATATTTTGAGGTATCAGTGAATTAAAGCTGTGAGCTATTAGCTATGAGCTGCGAGCCGGTAGCTCGAAGCTCATAGCCCGAAACTCCAGGCTATGTTATATCTTGTTCCTACTCCTATAGGTAATTTGAAGGACATTACTCTTCGTGCATTGGAAGTGCTGAAGGAAGTCGATGTTATTTTGGCTGAAGATACCCGCACCACTTCTCATTTACTAAACCATTACCAAATTAGTAAACCGCTGTCGCCTTATCACCAGCACAATGAACATAAAATAGTACAGCATTTGGTCAGCCAGCTATTGGAAGGAAAGAAAATGGCGGTTGTGACAGATGCCGGTACACCTGGTATATCTGATCCCGCTTTTTTGTTGGTGAGGGAATGTATAAAGGCCGGCGTAAAAGTTGAATGTCTTCCGGGTGCTACTGCGTTTGTTCCTGCTTTGGTCAATAGCGGTATACCAGCCAATCGTTTCGTTTTTGAAGGATTTCTGCCATTAAAAAAAGGAAGACAAACGTTATTGAAGCAATTGGCAGAAGAAGAAAGAACCATGATTTTTTATGAATCTCCCATGCGATTAGTAAAAACATTGGAAGAGTTTGCCTCCTGGTTTGGCGCAGAAAGACAATGTTCAGTGAGCCGTGAATTAACTAAACTTTTTGAAGAAAACAAGCGGGGAGCACTACAGGAAGTGGCTGCTTATTTCAGTGAAAAATCAGTTAAAGGAGAGATAGTAATTGTAGTGGCGGGTAAAGAAAAATGATAATATAAACCTAAAAATAATCCTGTTCAGATACTAAATCAGCAGAGTGTATCAAATTTGCATTTCAAACAAATGACAGATATATGAAAAAAGGATTTGTATTACTGCTGGCGGGATTATTCTTCACCGGAATTGCTTTCTCGCAAATACGTGAAATTCCAAAGGTTGTTGAAGAGACTTTTGCCAACCAATATAAAGGCGCATCGGATATTGATTTCAAAGATCAGCTGGTGCGGGTTGATGTTCATTTTGTGTTGGATGGGGAGAATATGATCGCTTCTTACACCAACAAAGGGCTATGGAAAGAAACACAAAAGGAGTGGAGTTTTGATAAACTACCCGAGGAAGTGAAAGTAGGTTTTGAAAAGAGCAAGTATGCCGACAGAGAAGTTGAGGAAACAATCGTGGTCTATCTTCCCGGCGACATTATACAATACCGGTTAAAGGCAAAGAAAAATGATATCGAAAAAAAGTATTTGTTTTTTAATCCCAAAGGACGGTTGCTAAGGGAAACGGTAACGCTTTAATATTTTTAAAATAATGATGAAGAACTTCCTGCAAGGAGGTTCTTTATTTTTTTAAACCGCTGATCATTTTTGACCTGCGGGTTGTAATGATTTGCCGATATTTAATGTTTTTTGAAAATAAAACTGTAGCATGATGAAACGTTTGGGGCTTTTGTTAGTTAGCACCGCTATGATCACTTTCGCAGTTGCTCAGCCCGGCAGGTGGCAGCAGCGGGTAAAGTACCTGATGGACATCGACATGAATGTTGAAACCAACCAATTTGCAGGAAAACAAAAATTGGAGTATTGGAATAATTCACCGGATACATTGACGAAAGTTTTCTACCATTTATATTTCAATGCCTTTCAGCCGGGGAGTATGATGGACACCCGGAGCAGGAGACAGGGAACTATACAGGCGGGAAGAGGTGCTGATTGGGACCCGAGAGTAAAGGACCGCATCCACAATTTGAAGCCTGATGAAATCGGGTATCAAAAGATCATTTCATTAAAAATGAATGGACGTCCGCAAAAATTTGAAGTACTGGAAACGATACTGGAAGTAAAATTGGACAGGCCGATTTTACCAAAAACCAAAGTGGTTTTTGATATGACTTTCGAAGCTCAGGTACCCTTGCAAATACGCAGAAGCGGTCGAGACAATCCTACAACAAAAGTTCGGTATTCTATGAGTCAGTGGTATCCCAAGCTTTGCGAATATGATTATGAGGGCTGGCATCCTACTCCGTATGTAGCACGTGAGTTTTACGGCGTATGGGGAGATTTTGACGTCAATATTTCTATAGATAAAAACTACATTTTGGGTGGCACAGGTTATTTGCAAAATGCGAATCAGATTGGCTATGGATATGAAACACCCGGAGCAAAAGTGGTAAGACCTTCCGGCAATAAGCTGACATGGAAATTCACTGCTCCGAATGTGCATGATTTTATGTGGGCCGCTGATCCTGAATTCAAGCATCTTACCAGGAAGGCAAGACCGGATCTAACCCTTCATTTGTTGTATAAAACATCAGCAGATAATGTTGCTACCTGGGAAAAAATATTGGATGATGCTGAAAAGGCTTTACCCTTTATTGAAAAAACCTTTGGTCCCTATACGTACAGGCAATATTCATTTATTCATGGCGGGGATGGTGGAATGGAATACCCGATGGCTACCTTATTAGCAAGTCCTGGTGCATGGTTGCATGAGTGGATGCATAACTGGTACCAGGGGATCATGGCTACAAATGAATCATTGTATGCCTGGATGGATGAAGGTTTTACGAGCTATGCCGATAGCAGGGTTTCTGCATTTCTGAAGAACGAACAGGGATTTGCACAGGCCGGAAGCTATCGTAGTTATTTCTCATTAGTAAAAAGTAACAAAGAGGAACCCTTAACAACGCATGCCGATCATTTCAATACCAATGGTGCTTATTCTGCTGCTGCTTATTCCAAAGGTGCTGTTTTTATGGAGCAATTGGGTTATATAACAGGTGCAGCCAAACGTGATAAAATCTTATTGGAATATTACAGGCAATGGAGATTTAAACATCCCAATGTTAATGACTTTATCCGCATTGCAGAAAAAGTAAGCGATATGAAATTGGATTGGTATAAAGAATATTGGGTGAATTCTACCAAGACTATCGATTATGCATTTGACAGTTTATGGGAAGAAGCTGGTAAAACGAAAATACGCCTGAAAAGAGTGGGCCTGATGCCCATGCCGGTTGATCTGCAGCTTACGTTTAAAGATGGTAGCGTTGAGACACATTATGTGCCTCTTGATTTAATGTATGGTGAAAAAGCTGCTGAAGACAGCAGTTCTTTCAAAGTATACCCCGCATGGAAATGGACCAGCGAACAATATGTCATTGAAAGCAACAGGAAACTGGCAGACATCTCGGTAGCCGAAATAGATGCCTCGCAACGGATGGCTGATACAGAAAGACAGAACAACAGGATAAAATTGTAAACGGATTGTAAAGAATACAAAAAAGCCATTCGCAGCAGTGAATGGCTTTTTAATTTCGATTAGAGCCCGTGTTTATGCTAAATAGGTAGGTTTACGGTCAATGGTAGGATCGAGGTATAATCTTCAACACGAAACTACATGGATTCATGTACCCTGCCTATACCCTTTTTGTGGTATTTTTTGCCGTATTACCTGCCAAAGTACTTATTGACTGCCTCAATCCGGTTGCTTACATGTAGCTTTTCATATATATGATATACATGCTTGCGAACCGTTTCAGGACTAATAAATAGCTCCGCTGCGATTTCTTTATACATTAACCCTTTTGATAATTGTTCCAGGATTTCTTTTTCCCTGGTCGACAGAATGTTGAGATTATCAGTTTCGCTGGGATTTTCTGCTTTGGTTTGAAAGGCCGCCACTACTTTACGGGCAATCTGGCTGCTCATGGGTGCGCCACCAAGGTACAGCTCCCTGATGGCTTCGAGCATTTTAGGCGGAGCGGTCTTTTTTAAAATATAACCGCTGGCTCCGGCAGTAAGCGCCTGGAATATTTTCTCGTTTTCCTCATATACCGTGCACATCATAAAGTTGGTGGCGGGAACTTTTTCTTTTAAAATTCTCACGCAATCAATCCCTGTTTCCTCTGTTCCGAGATTGATATCCATTAACACTACATCAGGTTTTAGCGGCGGTATTTGAGCAATCGCTTCCTGCGCTGTACCGATGGTACCAACACATTCAAATCCCTCAGACATATCAATAATTTCCTCGAGGGCATTTCGTAAATCCCTGTTGTCATCCACAACACAAACCGAAATTTTATTCATGAGGCAAAATTGAGTTTTAGGTAATGATTAATCAATACCACTAAGTGGTAGTTTTAAAAGCTATCGGGGTACATACAGGATATATTTATCCTTAAAAAACTCTTCTTCGAAAATATCCTTGATCTCCATCAATCTCGGCCTTGTATGGCTCTCCTGGATCTCAGCGGCTAAATCGCCACCCTTTAAACAAATAAGTCCCGGAACATGTTGCTGTTTTGGATTTTCCTGTTGCTTGTTTTTGAGCAATGGTTTACTCCACTTCCAAAGATCCTTCAAAGGGGCTACGGCCCTTGAAACGACAAAATCAAATTTCCGGTTTTTGATGTCTTCAATCCGGCTGTGTTGGGTTGTTATATTTTCGAGGCCTGTGTTTTCAGCAACGGCAGCTACTACTTTTAATTTTTTTGCAATGCTATCAACCAAATGAAATTTTACTTCAGGAAAAAAAATGGCTAAGGGTATACCGGGAAAACCACCACCCGTTCCCAGGTCAATAATTTCAGTGCCGGGTTCAAAATCAAAAATCGCAGCAATAGAAAGAGAATGCAAAACGTGCCGCTCATATAAACTATCAATATCTTTTCTGGAGATGACATTGATCTTATCATTCCATTCTTTGTACACCTCTTTAAGGCCTTCCAATTGTTTGAGCTGTGCCGGGGTAAACTCAGAAAAATATTTGAGAATTATTTCCATGTATAGACTTTCGAAATCCTGGTTCCTAACTCCAGTTTTGCGCTGGTTTTTTCCAGAGTGCAGGTGCAAAGATGATATAATAAAGGAACATCCACAGATCGAGAAAAAAGAACCAGGGCCATAGATCTTTTTCATCCATTCTTTTCATGGCATGATAGAAAATATAACCTTGAACAATTAGCCGAATGACAAACAATCCCAAGGCGAACCTCCAGTCGAAAAAAATGATGCTGGCTATGAACAGCGGGTAAAACAAAAATTGGGTAACAAAATACAATCCCAGCAAAATTTTGTGTTTGGGTTTATAATATTTGGCAGTAGTGTAGTGCCTGGATTTTTGTTTCAGCCAACTGCTCCAGGTTGTTTTGGGAATGGAGCGGGTAGTCGCTTCGGGATCGATAACCACGGCTGTATTGTTTTTCGTCGCCACTTTGTTTATGAACAGGTCATCGTCGCCACTGGGTATATGGTTGATAGCAGAAAACCCCTTATTGCGAAGGAAAATGTCTTTTTTGTATGATAGATTTCTGCCCACCCCCATGTAAGGAGCACCGGCAAGCGCATAGGAAAGATATTGTAATGCTGTATGGAATGTTTCAAAGCGGATGAGCTTATTTAAAATACCCGATTTTTTGTGATAAGCTCCATACCCAAGTACAATCTCAATGTTATCATCATAGCCATCCTGCATTTTCTGAATCCAATGCTCGCTGGCGGGCACGCAGTCGGCATCGGTAAGCAATAGCACTTCATGTTTTGCTTCACGAATGCCGATGGACAGCGGATATTTTTTCCCTTTGATCAGCTTGGCTTCATGAGTCAACTCAACCACATTCAGTGACTTGAATGTTTTTTGCAATTCCTGCAAAATATATTTGGAGTCATCCACCGAATTGTCATTTACGGCCACCACTTCGTAAGTGCTGGGATATTGCTGAACGAGGATGCCGGGCAGGTTTCTTGCGAGGTTCTCATCTTCGTCGCGGCTGCAGATGATGACGGACACAGGATGCTGCTGCGATTGTTGCTTTTGCCTGGATTTGTAAAAAGCAATGCGGCTAAAAAACCAGGTATAATAAAATACCTGTATAATGGTGGCAGTCAGAAAGAAATAAAAAACGATTTCTCCCCAGTTAATGGTTGGCATAGCGGCGAAGGTAGAAAGCAATAGGCAATAGGCAATAAACAATAAGCAAATATTGAAATCGGTCATTTGCCGGCGGATTTATTGCCGGTTGCCAATTGCCAATTGTCCATTGCCTGTTGGCAGCTAACTTTGCGTCCTTTATGGCAGCACTGCAATTTCAATTGGAGAAAACAGATACCGGTTCTAAGGCGAGGACAGGAAAAATAAAGACGGATCATGGAGAAGTACTCACACCTATATTCATGCCGGTTGGAACTGTTGGGAGTGTAAAAGCGGTAACCCAGCAACAACTGATCAACGATGTAAAGGCCCAGATCATTTTGGGCAATACCTACCACCTGTATTTGAGACCGGGCCTGGAGGTTTTGGAAAAGGCAGGGGGCTTGCACCGCTTTAATGGCTGGCAAAGACCGATTCTGACCGATAGCGGGGGATACCAGGTTTTTTCGTTGGCTGGTACCCGTATCATCAAGGAGGAGGGTGTTACCTTTCAATCTCATATCGACGGTTCCAGGCATCTTTTCAGCCCCGAATATGTCATGGATATTCAGCGGATTATTGGCGGGGATATCATCATGGCTTTTGACGAATGTCCGCCCGGGGGAAGTGATTTTACCTATGCCAGGACTTCCATGGAACTTACGCATCGCTGGCTCGACCGCTGCTGGAACCGCTTTCATGGTACGGCTGATAGATATGGCTATACACAAAATTTATTTCCCATTGTACAGGGCGGAACTTTTAAAGAACTCCGCAAACAATCCTGCGAATATATTTCTTCAAAGGATGCTACCGGCAATGCCATCGGTGGATTAAGCGTCGGAGAACCTGAACCGATGATGTACGAGATATGCAATTGGTGTTGTGATCATTTGCCGCAGGACAAACCCCGTTACCTGATGGGTGTAGGAACACCCTGGAATATTTTAGAATGCATAGGAATGGGGGTAGACATGTTTGATTGTGTAATGCCGACCCGCAACGGCCGCAACGCTATGTTGTTCACCACCAGGGGAGTTTTAAACATCGATAACAAAAAATGGGAATTTGATTTTTCTCCGATAGATGAAGGGCTGGTATGTGAAGTAAGTAACTATTATAGCAAGGCCTACTTGCGTCACCTGATGAAGTCAAAAGAGTTTCTGGGACTAACTATTGCCAGCATTCACAATTTGGCTTTCTATTTATGGTTGGTAGGAGAGGCCCGTAAGCATATTGAATTGGGTGATTTTGCCAGTTGGAAAAACGGGATGATTGAGGTGCTGAAGACAAAATTATAATTTATACAACCCATTTTTTATGGCGAAGATCACCAGGCCGACTCTTGACTGTACATTCAATTTTTTAAAAAGATCATCCCTGTATCCATCTACCGTGCGGGGACTTACCTGCATGTTGCTGGCAATGTCCTTATAGGTCATTTCCGTGCAGGCGTATTTCAGGAAGGCAATTTCTTTTTCAGATAATTCAGAAACAAGGCTCACCTCACTTCCCTTTTTTTCTTCGTGTGTCAGGTAGTTCAGCATTTTATTGCTTACCAGTTCGTTCATGAAAAATCCTGAATCCCGTATGCTGTCCAGCGCCTGTTTGAATAAGGCGGGTTTGCTGTCTTTTAAAATATATCCTCTTGCCCCCGCCTTCAGCATGCTGATTACCACTTCATCATTATCCATCATGCTCAGGACAAGAATTTTTATCGAGGGTGTATTTTGTTTGATCCAGGCAGCAGTTTCGAATCCGTTCATTTCCGGCATGGTGATATCCAGCAATATAATGTCGGGAACAGCATGAATTTGTAATTGATTAATAAAATCCTTTCCATTATCGGCTTCAAACAAAACAGTATACCCTTCAAAGGAATTGATCAATGCCGCAAGTCCGTTGCGGAGCAGCGAATGATCATCCACCAATGCAATGCTGGTATTATTTTTATTCATCGTTATCTTTCTTTATCGAAATGGTGACAGTAGTCCCTTTCCCTTGTTCACTTTTGATAAGCAGGTCGGCATGGATCATTTTCGCCCGGTTTTTCAGGTTTTGTAAACCAACACCACCGGGGTTTCTGCCTACATCAAAACCTTTTCCATTGTCCACGATCTTTATTACCAGTATGCCATCCTCTTTTCTGGCATCCAAATGTATGGTATCGGCGGCTGCATGCCTGATAATGTTATTAATAATTTCCTGTATCATGCGGAAAAGGATGATGGGTTTATCGCTGCCAGGCAAAGGCAAATTTTCGTCGTAATAAATATGCGTTGTGTACTTCCCGGTTTTTTGCAGATCGCCCAATAGTTTGGTGACAGGTGGAAGCCAGCCGTTATTTCTGATATGATCTGCATTCAGAGAATGACTAAGGTTACGTAAGTCAGCAATGGCTTTCCCCATCAGGTCGTCCATCAGGTTTATCTTTTCGGCATCGGCGGATGTATCCAGGGTATTCAGGTTGATACGGACAAGACTTAACACCTGGCCGATATTGTCATGTATCTCCCGGCTGATGTCGTTGAATGTATGTTCCTGTATTTCCAGCTTCGATTTGAGCAAGGTCTGCTCAAAAGCGATGTTCATTCGCTCCTGTTCCAGTAATAATTTATTTTTTCGCTTCAGGTAAATCCGGAAAAGAAAAAAGCCTGATATCACCAATAGCAGAACAAAAACACTAACTGAAACGACCGTTAAAACAAGCTCTAATTTTTCTTTTGGCATAAGTAAAATGCGCGGATAAAACAGCTATACATGAATATACTCATAATTTGGGGTATCATACGGTATAGCCGCATGCCCCAAAGCGTAGCATCATAAGTCACCAAATATTTATAAAAACTAAAAGCAATATTGACAACTGGGTAAAAGGCGACAATGCCAATAACAATCCAAAGAACCGGTTGCCATTTCTTTTCTTCTGCCCGGTTGTCGAGTTTAAAATAATTAAACAGAAACAGAATAGCATTTAAGACAGTGATCATTGATCCCGTCAAAAAAACGTAATTATTGTAAACCCGTATGGGCTGAAAAAAAATAAAAGTGACAACCACCGCTGTCAAATAAGTGATCAGCAGGCCGAATATCCACTTTCTTGATTGTCGATTAAAAGGAATGTTGGTAAAGAGGAAAGAAAAAAATACAGTGGTGATCGGGTTATATATGTTATATATAATCCCGGTGGAAACTACTACTATGGCAGCCACCAATTCCTGCAAAAAAACAAGTAGCAGGTAAAAGGGTAACAGGTACAGATTCCTGCTTTTGAGGTGTTTTCGGTAAAGCAGTCCTGCTACTGCACTAAGCAGCAGGACTGCCAGATAACAGATATGTAGCCACATGTTTACGGAGTTAAGGAGCCCTGGTTATAAGGTGGAGTGGGCGGCGTGGGATCTCCATCTTTTCCTTCTGCATAACCATCTGTAAGAGGATGTCCGTCTTTATATGGCCATAAGATAACAGTTACCCTGCCAGCCTGCGGATCTTCTTTCGGGTATTTTCCAAAAAATATTTTTAGTTCATCTGCCAGCGCCATTTTTTCGTTTAGCCAGTCCATTAATTCCCTCCCGGTAAATGATACGGTAAGGGTTTTTTTGGCAAGTTCTGTTGTAGGTTCTGTGGAGCGTTCATACTCCTCAATCATCAGGTTAGCTTCGCTAACGGGGATAGGTCCTTGCATAAATTAAAGATTTGGTGATTTGCGGTGTTAAGTTAAATAACTGCTTCCTATTTAAAACGCAGTCAATGAGAATTAGGTGATAAAACAGTAACTACCGTGAAAAACACGGTGTCAGCATGCGTTAAAAAACACCTGATAATTGGGTCAAAGATCGCTTGACTGCTCTCTGCATCTGTCTCAACTTTGTGGCATCGTCGGGCCTTTAAACAACTAAACAACCATTGACCATTAAACCTTATTCCGTTTAGGCCTTAATCCGGACATATACACCTGCCGTCTGTTAGCCTTAGCAGCGGCAGGATTTTTTTTGTAAGAAAAGATATAAATTAGCATACAATTGTAGTTTTACTCCGCCAACGTTTAGATGGCTGGGTAGTTTTCTTTCTCTCTTTAGTAGCATTATTTCCCTAAGTTTTAGGTTTAAGAAGGTTAGTGCATGTGTGTAGCCATCGCCGTACCACCACTTGTTCAATAACAACTTTCTTTTATATCAAACTCAACAATCATGGAAAAAAAGCTTGCGCTGTGCATCGGGATCAATGATTATCCGGGCACAGGTAGTGACCTTTCTGGTTGCGTCAATGACGCCAATGATTGGTCAAAACTGCTTTCTCAAAAAGGATTTAATGTGGCGAAACTAATAGACAAGGAAGCCACAGGAAAAAATATCCGTGAAAGCCTGAAAGCAATGATTGTGCAGGCAGTAAAAGGGGATTCAATTTTTATTCAATATTCGGGGCACGGTACTTATATACCCGATAAAGATGGCGACGAATCGGATGGGACGGATGAATGTTTATGCCCGTATGATTTGTATACGAAAGGACCTATTTCAGATGATGAGTTAAATGATCTGTTTACATCCAAAAAACCGGGTGTCAAAATGGTATTCTTCTCCGACTCCTGCCACTCGGGTACTGTTACAAGATTTGCCCCCATTACTACTCCGCCGACGACAACAGGAAAAAATGCACCCGTTCGAAAAGTAAAGTTTTTACCACCTGCTAATTTTTTATCACAACGCGACCTGAACAAATTAGGTATGATCAGGACATTTCGCCGCTCTTCACCCCCCGGCAGATATGGCAGTTTATTGATGTCGGGTTGCCAGGATACAGAATACAGTTATGATGCATTCTTTCAAAATCGGCCTAATGGCGCTTTCACCTTTGTTGCGTTACAAACATTGAAGAATTTAAAAGCCTCAGCTACTTACCTGGAGTGGTATAAGGCTATTCGCAAAGCCTTGCCATCCCAGCAGTATCCCCAATCCCCTAATCTTTATGGTTCGGCCACCATGAAACGGTGGAAGATTTTTTCCTGAGACAAAAAACATTTTTTATTCAAATTATCCGATTATGACAATGGTAAGTTATTTAAAAAGAATACCGGTTTTCCTGCTCGTGGTTCTTCTTTTTGTTTCCTGCAGGGTTACACTGGTTCCGGAATACAGTGCGCAACTCGAAGACCAGATAGCCAAAACGGCTAAGGCCACTGATAAGCTCTATATTGATATGCTGGATGTACCGGTGAACAACAGGACCTACGAAAACTTCAAGGACAGGTACAATGAAATTGAGTCGGAGATCAATTCGATTAAACTTAAAAATGAAGCGAGACCCAAGAATGCTGACTTCCTGGTAATAAACAAAAACCTGAAAGATGCTTTTGCGGAGGCTAAAAAATATCATAAAGAAAATTCGACGCTGGCGGATGGTGAAGCAAAGGCTTACCAGGCAACGTTAGCGGGTTTTTGGAAGCCACTTTATGTCGCTGAATTGGCATTAAAACCACGGAAATAGTGATTATTCTATTTTTTCAACTAAAAAAAGATTTATATGGCATTTGAAATAAATGAAGTTGTTGCACAAATGTTAGGAGCTGTAAAAGCTTCTGTAAAAGATGACTGGAAATTAGTAAAAGAAACCGCAGGTACTTTTTTACAAACCCGTAAGGATAGGTTGGAGTTGCTGGCGAGTTTGCGGCTGAACAATGAGATAAATCAAAAATTCTTTCTCAAAAGATTGGAAGACGAAAAAAAGATACTGGAATCGGAACTGCATTCCGTGGCTATTGTTACCAAAGCGATGGCTCAAAGAGCTGCCAACGCAGCCATTGATGTGTTGAGCAAAGCCGTGATGAAACTAGTGCCGTTGTGATGAGTATTGTTTCAGTCTTCAATCAGCTTGATACCGGATGGCGTAAACTCTATTTTCCGTTGTTTATACAAAAGCCCGGTCGTCATCTTGAATGTTTTTTTGCTCATCGCAAAAAAGGAATAAATATCTTCCGGTGAAGATTTATCATGATAAGGCAGGTAGCCATCATTTTCTTTTAATAATCTTAATACCTTCTCACTTTCGTTTTCTACACGGCTATAGCCTGGCTTGCCGGCTACTACGTCGATCTTGTTGCCGGGTAAGATAGTTTTAATAAAACCTTCGAAGCGGTCGCCGATTTCAACGTCCCTGTATACTTCATTAAAGTGTAAGACTCCTGTATGCTTATTATTTATGATGACCACATAGCCTAAATCGCTACGCCGATAAACCAACAGGTCAACAATATCTTTTTCTTTGACCGTGAGCTCATCATTTGAGAGAAATTGATCGACCCTTTCAGTGGCTGCCAACCGCCCCGTTTGTTGATCGAGATATATTTTTACAATGTATTCGCCCATCGGTCGCATAAAACTTACCTGTTGCGACTTGGGTACAAATAAATCTTTCATTAATCCCCAGTCTAAAAAAGCACCCTGAGGGGTAGTGCTAACCACTTTCAATTTTACAATATCTCCTAACACGCCTTTTGGCTTTAGCGTCGTTGCAATAATCCTGTCTTCACTATCATGGTATAGGAAAACGTTTAACTGGTCACCTGTTTTAGTGCCGGGCGGCACAAATCGTTTTGGCAAAAGGATTCCTTCGGCACCGTCATCCAGGAACGCACCCATCGGTTTTTGCTTGATTACCTTCAGCAGGTTATACTCACCTATTTTAATCATATATTGATTGACTGGCGGCAAAGTTAACTTATTGATGCCCTGTCCTGAATTATTGCTGTTTTTAATTTGGCAGATGTACCAGGCTGCCGGTCAATTGGGTGGATTCCAAATTCCCGAACTTCTTTTATTAACCACGAAGTCCACTGAGATTTACGCAGAGGTCACGAAAATGTATTCTCTGTGGCTATATTTTTACCTGTTAGTGTGGCGACAATTTGGAATGCACGCGGTCAATCTTTCACATTTCATTCCGCCGGAAATCCTTTTTCTTTGCATGACTTGAAAAATGACAAATGTGTTTTATCTCAAACCAGCTAAGTTGTTATTCCCTTGGGAAAAATTGATTGGTACATATTAAAAAATTTCCTGGTAACATTCGTGTTCTGTATGCTGCTTTTTATGGTGGTAGCGGTAGCCGTTGATACCAGTGAAAAAGCAGATGATTTTGTAAAAACCGGTTTGAGCACTTACCAGATTATCGTACAATATTATTTTGGATTTGTTCCTTTTATCTGGGGTCTGCTGTTCCCTTTGTTCGTTTTTATTTCTGTCATTTTTTTTACCAGTCGCATGGCATCCCGTTCGGAAATCATTGCCATACTGGCCAGTGGCACCAGCTATAACAGGATGTTACGACCATATATAGTTGGGGGCGTTTTTCTTGGACTGGTACTTTGGTTGGGTAACCGCTATTTAATTCCGAAGGCCAATGAAATTCAGGGCATTTTTAAAACACAGTATTTCGACAAAAATGATCCTACCAAGAACCAGCAGTTTACCAACTGCCGCAACTGTTTTTATCGCCGCATTGACGCCATTACCTATATTGGAATAAAAAACTTTGATACCATTTCAAAGTCAGGTTCACCCTTTTTTCTCGACAGGGTGAAAAATGATAAAGTGGTGTATAATTTAAGAGCTGTTTCGATACAATGGGATGTAGCGAAAAAGAAATGGATCTTACAAAATGTAATAGAAAGACGGGTAGATAGTATGCGGGAAACCACTAAGCAGTACCCAACCCTGGAACTTAACATCAGCCTGAAGCCGGAAGAACTGCGAAAGGACGAGTACCTGAAGGACAGGCTTACTACTCCCCAGTTAGCCGCATTTATTCGACAAGAAAAAGCAAGGGGCACGGAAGGCTTAAGTGCTTTGGAGGTGGAACAATATCGCCGCACGGCCACTCCTTTTGCCGTTTTATTATTAACGATCATTGGTGTGGTTTTAGCCAGCCGTAAAACCCGTGGAGGCAGTGGTAAACATCTCGCCCTTGGCATTATAACGGCGGCGCTTTTCATTATGTCTGACCGCTTTTCAACAGTGTTTGCCACTAAAAGCAATTTTCCCCCTCTATTAGCAGCCTGGGTTCCGAATATTATCTTCGCTATCGTCGCATTTTGGATGTATAAAAAAGCTCCGAAATAAAGGTGAAAATTTAATAGTAAAAAAATAAATTTGACACCCTGGTCTTTCAAGCAACTATCTCATTATTACCGAACAATATTGACTTTATTTTTTGTTCTGGCAATGGGCATTAATTACCTTTAGCCCTCTCTTACATATTACGAATTTTTAAAAGCGTTTTCATGGGAATATTAAAAGAAAGGTTTAAGGCAAAAGCCGATCAATTAGGTGCCGAGATCAAAGAGTTGCTGAAGGAACATGGAAATAAGGTGATAGGGGAAGTGCAGCTTTCACAAATATACCAGGGCATGCGAGGCATGACTGGTTTGGTATCTGAAACTTCTTTACTGGATGCAAAGGAAGGTATCCGCTTCAGGGGATACACCATTCCTGAGCTTAGAGAAAAGCTACCAAGGGTGCCTGGTGGTTCCGAACCCTTGCCGGAAGGTTTATTTTACCTGATGCTGATTGGCGAACTGCCTACCGAAGAAGATGTGCAACATGTTACCTCGGTGCTCCAGCGTCGCAGCCATGTACCCAATCATGTGTTTGATACAATTGAAGCATTACCGGTATCTGCACATCCTATGACGCAGTTTGTAGTAGGAGTGATGGCCCTGCAGACAGAAAGCCAATTTGCCAAAAAGTATGCGGCGGGTTTGAATAAGAAAGATTATTGGGAGGCGATTTTTGATGACTCGATGGATCTTATTGCCCGGTTGCCCCGTGTCGCCGCCTATATCTATCGTCGTAAATATAAAAAAGGAGATCATATACAGCCGAATGGTTTATTAGATTGGGCTGGTAATTTTGCGCATATGCTGGGTTATGAGGATAAAACCTTTATGGCCCTGATGCGGCTGTATATGACGATTCATGCCGATCATGAAGGTGGTAATGTATCTGCTCATGCTACACACCTGGTGGGTTCGGCACTCAGCGATCCCTACTTAAGCTTTGCCGCCGGCATGAACGGACTTGCGGGCCCCTTACATGGCCTGGCCAACCAGGAAGTAATCAAGTGGATATTTGAGATGCAGGAAGAGTTAAAAACTGAAGAGCCCACCAAAGAACAAATCGCTGAATATGTAAAGAAAACATTGAGTGAAGGAAAGGTAGTGCCTGGTTATGGACATGCTGTATTGCGCAAAACAGATCCACGGTTTACCGCCCAAATGGAGTTCGGTAAAAAGCATATGCCGGATGATAAGCTAGTTAATACAGTTTGGAATATTTATGAAGTAGTACCGCCCATTCTTCAGTCGCTGGGGAAAATAAAAAATCCCTGGCCCAATGTTGATGCACATAGTGGCTCCCTGCTCGTACATTTTGGTATGAAGGAATATGAATATTACACGGTGTTATTTGGCGTCAGCCGGGCATTAGGCGTATTAGCGAGTCTTTGCTGGGACAGGGCATTGGGATTTGCATTGGAAAGACCAAAGTCCGTTACTACTGATCTTGTTAAAAAATGGCTGAAAGGAGAAGACAATATTTGGGGAGAATAAGCCCCATTTTTTCGATAAATTATCTGCGGCCCTTGTAAAACTACAGGGGCCTTATTTTTTGCCCCAAGACAATTGACAGCGGTATTGGTGGGTTGCCGCAAAATCTAAAAGCTCTTATTCTGGTACGGTTTTTTATGTTTTTATGAATCAACATGGATTCCTTAACTCTTAAAATTTATAACCATGGACGCAAAAACAAAAGTTCTATTGGGTATCCTGGGTGCAGCAGCAGCAGGTGTAGTTATCGGCATGTTAGTGGCCCCGGAAAAAGGAGAAGAAACCCGTAAACGCCTACGCAAAACCGCAGGCGATTGGGCTGACAGCTTAAGTCATCTTTGGGAAAGAGGAAAACATGCAGCAGAAGACAGCGCTAAATATGCCAAATCCGCTGCAGAAGAAAAAGTAAACAAAATGAAAGAAAGCTTTAGCTGAATTGCCTAAATTACTGAAGCAGGGTTTATGATCCTGCTTCAGTCTTTTCAACTCCTGCACGCAAATGGAAGATCTCAAAGAAAAAACGGCTGATCTTGCCGATCACATAGAAGGCCTTGCTGATACTTTTTATCGGCTGACGGTTGTAAAGGTTACACAGCGAACCTCGGATATCGTATCAGGTGCTGTAGTGATGATCGTAATGTGTGCACTGGGTCTGTTCGTTCTTCTGTTTGCCGGTTGTGCCCTTGCCTGGTGGCTTGGCAATCTTGTTCATAGCAGGGTGGGAGGGTTTTTATTGGCTGCCGCCTTCTTCTTATTAGTCATGCTGATAGTAGCTTTGATTCGTAAGAAAACCATATTACCCATGATCAGGAACATGATTATCCGTAAAATGTATGACTAAGCCTATTCGCACATATGAGGACCTGATGGAGGAAAAGGAAAGACTCAATCAACTCCTGGCGGCGCAAAAGGAATTGGTGCGGCAGGATTTTATTGAAATCAAAGAAGAATTAGCTCCGGTCAGATCGGCCATATCCATGGTAGGTAAATTCGCTACAAAGGATAACCGGAACTTTCTATTGACAACAGCGGCTGATACAGTAATTGAGCTTGTTGTCCGGAGAATGGTGCTTGCAAAGGCAGGCTGGTTTACCAAGCTGGTCGTCCCATTCTTCATGAAAAACTTCTCTTCTCACGTTATTGCTGACAATAAAGACAAAATCCTCGACAAACTCTCAACGTGGGTTGGTAAGAAAAAAACCAATGGAAAAAGTGACGTTGAATTTGAAAAGATGAAAGAACCTCCCGACACCGAGGAAGAAGATTAATTCCCTTTACACAAATCGTTCAAATCCCTTATTTTTGCTGCCCGCTTTGGAGTTTAACCAGGGCGTCCCGATGACATCGGGACGGTCACTGAATTAACAGGTAGTAAATTGCTCTTATGTATTTTGGGGGTTTAGCTCAGCTGGCTAGAGCGTTTGCATGGCATGCAAAAGGTCACCGGTTCGACTCCGGTAATCTCCACTTCACCGGACAACGTCAAATTTTTGAAGAGTTGTCCGGTTTTTTGTTGGCTGAAACCCTTGCCGGCAGTATCAGCCGAACTGCCTCGTTAATCCAGGTAGTTCGACTTTTCTCTTTCGAAAAAAATAAGTTTTCTGGCAAAATCGAACTGGATAGTTTTCGCTTGATGGTAGCATCTGCTTTTTATAAAAGAGGCTTATGTTGGAAAGCAAGTCAATAGCATTATTTACATTAGCCTTGTTCAAGTTTTAATTTTTTCCTGCCTGGTTGAAGACAAATCTTTCGCCTCCATCAATATAATAAATCCGGAAGCAGGACTGATTACATTTAGATAGTTCCACTTTTCATTCAGCTTAACATAGTCTATGCAATGACGAGAATTATCTCCAGGAATTTTTTTGCTCCTTTCTAAAAATTAAAGTTCCAAAAAAGTCGGATTTGGACAAAACAAAGTCTTTTTAGCGCAATTAAAAATGGAAGGCCGGAGAATAAATTTGTTATTAAGTAGTTCCATTTCATCATCACGCATTGCCATATGAATACACCACTTCCTAAAAACGTAGCAACAACCAGGGCTTCTAAAACAGGATTCGCATTTATTTTAGTGATTTCGTTATTCTTTTTAACAACCCTGGATATCTCAATTGAAAAATCAAGAATAAAAAATGAAAGCGCATTTTAAGCAGGAAGCAAAGAAGATTGCTGCCTTACATCTTCCGCCCGTTATTTTTGGAACCAGTGGTTTAGGAAATTTATTTGTTGCTCTTGAAGAAGAAGAGAAGCTGAATATAGTAAGTGAATGTGTCCGTTTGTCGAAAGGAAAAGTGGTATTTGATTCGGCAGGAAAGTATGGCGCCGGTCTGGCATTGGAAACACTTGGAAAATGTCTTAAACAATTAAATGTTGAACCGGAAAACGTTGTTATCAGTAATAAGTTGGGTTGGGTTCGTACGAAGCTAAAAACAAAAGAGCCAACTTTTGAACCCGGTGTTTGGAAAAATTTAAAACATGATGCTGTTCAAAAAATAAGTTACGATGGCATCATGGAATGTTTCGAGCAAGGTAATGAACTGCTCAATGGATATGTTCCTCAAATGGTTTCTGTTCACGACCCCGATGAATATATGGCTACAGCAAAGGGCTATGCTGATTCAGAAAAATTGTACGAAGATATTCTCGATGCATACGAAGCTTTGTATGATCTGAAGAGACAAGGAAAAGTGCAGTTCATTGGCGTTGGTGCAAAAAACTGGAAAATTATAAAGCGAATAGCGACAGATGTAAAATTAGATTGGATCATGATTGCCAACAGCATGACGATTAAAAGCCATCCACAAGAGTTGTTGGATTTTATTACAGAGATGGAGGGAAAAGGAGTTTATGTAATTAATTCTGCTGTGTTTCATTCCGGCTTTCTTGTAGGCAGTGATTATTTCGATTATCGGCTGATTAAAAAAGATGATTCGCAAAATGATGCATTGTTCAAGTGGAGAGAACAATTTTTTGAAACATGCAATCAGTTTAATGTGAAACCCGCAGAAGCCTGTGTGCAGTTTGCATTAAATGTCCTCGGGGTAAAAAGTATTGCATTGAATACTACACATGCCAGCCGAGTAAAAGAAAATATAGACATGGGCAATGCCATTATTCCGGTTCAGTTTTGGAACGAAATGAAAGCTGGAAAATTAATTGAGGTTAATTGCCACCAGTTGCTTCAGCAACTTTGAACATAATTCGTTTTAAATTTTTAAGGAAGAAAAATGAAGACTTTAGTGTGTGTAAAACCCGGCAGCTTTGAATATGTTACCGGGGAGCAACCAGAACCAGGATCCGGACAGGCCATTATAAAGATCAAAAGAATTGGTATTTGTGGAACTGACCTGCATGCGTTCGAAGGAACACAGCCATATTTTGAATATCCACGCATTTTAGGTCATGAACTTTCAGGCGAACTCGTTGCAGTTGATGATGCTCCCGGTTTTAAGATTGGAGAGGCCGTTACCTTCATTCCATATTTCTATTGCGGAAAGTGCATTGCCTGCCGGTCAGGAAAAGAAAATGCTTGCGTCAATATAAAAGTCTGCGGTGTTCATCAGCATGGCGGCATGGTGGAATACCTTTCTGTTCCTTCTTATTCTTTAATACATGGTGAAGGACTAAACTTTGATGCATTAGCTCTTGTAGAACCTTTAGCTATTGGTGCACATGGTGTGAGAAGAGCAGGCGTGGCAAAAGATGAATTTGCTCTGGTGATTGGTGCAGGCCCTATTGGATTGGGAACGATGGAATTTGCACGAATTGCAGGAGGCAAAGTGATTGCGCTCGATGTTAATAATGAACGGTTGAAGTTTTGTAAAGAACGGCTAAAAGTTGAGCATGCCATTAATGCAATGGACGCTGATGTTGTACAACAATTAAAAACAATCACAAACGGTGATATGCCAACAGTTGTGATCGATGCTACCGGAAATTTAAAAGCTATCAATAATGCTTTTCAATACATGGCTCATGGAGCCAGGTATGTTTTGATTGGACTGCAGAAAGGAGAGATCTGTTTCAGCCATCCGGAATTTCATAAACGGGAGGCAACGCTCATGAGCAGCAGGAATGCAACGAGAGGAGATTTTGAACATGTGATCGCCTGCATGAAAAGGAAGGAAGTTGATCCAACCACTTATATTACGCATCGTGTTTCTTTTGATCGGGTGAAGGACGAATTTGAGGGATGGCTCAATCCGGTGAATGGCGTGATCAAAGCAATGGTTGAAATGCCTTAACCAATTCCAATAATTATTCATTCATAATAAAACTGCATATAATGAAAAGGTACTGTTTGGCTGTTGACTTAATTAACGATCCGGAAATAATTGCTGAATACGAAAACTGGCACAAGAAAGAAAATGCATGGCCCGTGATTACAGAAAGTATTACCGATTCAGGTATCACCAACATGGAAATTTATAGAACAGGTAACCGGTTGTTCATGATAATGGAAACAGATGATAGTTTCAGCTTCGAACGAAAAGCAGCCATGGATGAAGCCAATCCTAAAGTGCAGGAGTGGGAACAATTAATGTGGAAGTTTCAACAACCATTGCCCTGGGCAAAAAAAGGAGAGAAGTGGATATTGATGGATAAGATCTTTCAATTGTAATTACAACACTGGTAATTACAACAAACTTTTATAAAACTTACAACTTGCAAATATGAAACGAAGAACATTAATCAAAGGAATGGCCGCTACTTTGCCATCCTTATGGTTATCACGGGCATTGGGTAATAATTTTTTGAGCGAATACAATTTGGAATCAATAGCCAAAGGCCCTTTTAAACCTACATGGGAATCGTTAGAAAATTATAAAACGCCTGAGTGGTTTCGTGATGCCAAGTTTGGAATGTGGGCACATTGGGGCCCTCAATGCCAGCCGGAAGCAGGCGACTGGTATGCAAGAAACATGTACGAGGAAGGATCAGGGCAATATAAATTCCATCTTGAAAAATACGGGCATCCTTCAAAATTTGGATTTAAAGATGTGGTCAACGAATGGAAAGCACAGAATTGGAATCCTGACGAATTAGTGAGTTTGTATAAAAATGCGGGTGCCCAGTATTTTATGGCCATGGCCAATCACCACGACAATTTTGATTTGTACGATAGCAAGTATCAAAAGCATTGGAACGCTACCAAAATTGGCCCTAAGAAAGATTTGATTGGCGGTTGGGCAAAGGCAGCAAGGAACAATGGACTTCCCTTTGGCGTAAGTATTCATGCATCACACGCATGGATCTGGTATGAGTTGGCGCAAGGTGCAGATAAAACCGGTCAGTATGCAGGCATTCCTTATGATGGAAAACTTACAAAAGCAGATGGCAAAGGAAAATGGTGGGAAGGATTGGACCCGCAAGAATTATATGCACAAAATCATCCGTTGAGCCCCGGTGGTTTAAAGGGTAATTTCACCGAGCAATGGGATTGGGGCAATGGTACGTATCCGCCCACCAAAGCATACATCGAAAAGTTTTATAACCGCACTATAGACCTTATCAATAAATACAACCCTGATGTCGTTTATTTCGACGATGACCAACTTCCGTTCTGGCCTGTGAGTGATGCAGGCTTGCGCATAGCCGCACATTTGTACAACAAGAGCATTAAAGAACATGGAGAACTTCGTGCAGTGCTCAATGGAAAAATGTTAAATGAGAATCAGCGTAAAGCTATGGTATGGGATATTGAAAGAGGACAGGCAAACGAAATTCAACCACTGCCATGGCAAACCGATACTTGTATTGGAGGTTGGCATTATGCCCGTGGAATTTATGATCGCGACGGTTACAAAACAGCAAAGACGGTCATTCAAACTTTAGTAGATATTGTTAGCAAGAATGGCAATTTAATGTTGAACATACCTGTTCGTGGTGATGGTACCATCGATGAAAAGGAAAGAAAGATCGTTGAAGGAATAGGTGCGTGGATGAGGGTAAATAGTGAGAGCATTTATGGTACAAGGCCATGGAAAATATTTGGTGAAGGACCTGCACAGGAAGCATCAGCAAAACTTAGCAATCAAGGGTTTAACGAAGGGAAAGGAAAGCCATTTACTTATGAAGACATTCGCTTTGTTATAAAAGGCGATGTGCTGTATGCAACGGCAATGGGTTGGCCGCAAGATGGAAAGCTTGTCATAAAAAGTCTGGCAAAGAACAGCCAGCATTTTCCGAAAGAAATTCAAAAAGTGGAGTGGTTACCGACAAGTCAATCATTAACCTTCGAACGAGCCGGGAAGGGGTTGGTGGTTGCTCTGCCTGAAAAAACTTCTGATGAATTGACCTATGCAAATGTGATTAGGATTCTTTCATAGGAAGTCGATGTTGCTTTAATTGACCAGAATAGTATCACCTTAAAGTTGTCTCCTGATCATTTAGACGGTTATATCCGTTATTCGTTTTGCCGAAATATAGCAAGTAAACGAAAAAGTTATCCGGCATCGTTCCAATGAAATCGTCAGGCGTTCGTTGATCGTTGCGCCTTGCGATACTGATTGGGCGTGGTTCCCGTCAGTTTCTTAAATACTTTTGAAAAATAGGGGAGACTTTCAAATCCGGTAGCATCGGCAATTTCCGTATATGGCATAAGAGTAGTCGTTATCAGGTATTGCGCTCGTTCGATCCTTTTCTGGTGAATATATGTCAGGGGTCGCTCGCCCGTGTACTCCGCAAATTGCCGGGAAAAATAATCCGGATGTTGGTTGGCCCGCTGAGCCAGTTGAGCTACTGTTAATGGATCCCGGAGATTGAGCTGAATAAAAGATATCGCCTCCAAAATTTTTGATGGGATGACCACAGGCGTCTTATTTTCAAACTGGTTACTATCGACAAAGCGGGCGATCAGTTGCAATAGTATACCCTGTGTTTCGAGATAATTGGCCATATTTTGGCGGTTGTTTAGTTCTTCATATTCCTTATAATAAATATTCTTCTCGTATACTTTTGGATTATCTGAACGATTAATACCCCTTCCGGGATTGATTTGCAATAGTCTTTTTACATTGGCAACGTCAGTGTCGGTGGCTTTGACCTGGATTAATGTCCGGTTGTTATGAAAAAGGGATATGCCGGTGGGTGAATCTTCGAAAAAATGAATAAAATATTGGCCCAGGTATGCCGGACATTTCATATTACAAACGGTGAAACTCGGAATAATATAAAGATGCCCTGGTCTAAGGATTAGTTTTTTTCCTTGACCGGAGATATATCCTTCTCCTTCATCAATCAGATAAATGCGGTAATATGGACTTAACACATTACAGTAATTCCAGTGTGTATCAAGCTTTGCATAATTTATATGCAGAAGAGAAAAGCTGTGTTTTAATAGTCGCCTGTTCATAAACAATCACTGACTGAAACTCCGGTACCAGGTCGGATTTGTGTAAAATAAAGTCTTTTTCATGGATTGGCTGAGAGACGATAAAAGATAATTTTGTTTAAAGGGATCGGCTAACGCATTTTCCCCGGAGAATTGTCGTGCATATGATTGAAAAGCAACACACCATGTTTGCGTTTGGGCATAATACTTCTTTATTTTACTTACGGAGTCGTGATAGCGACCCAATTTTAATTCCTCATTTAAAAATATATTCGACACTTTTGCTGCGCAGGCAACGCATGCCCTGGAGAGAGCTCCTTCTGAACTTTATACTATTATTTTTTCTGTTGCCAAACTCAAATATTAAACATTATGAAGTTCAAATGCCCGAAATTGGACCAACCATAGAAAATTACTCTTGTGACCCTATTCACAGGAATGGACTTTGATACCCGACTATCGAACATCAAATACAATAATTTTCAATCAAAAAAAATGACCAGAATATTCATATTCCTCGTTTTCTTCATTTACGTTGGAAATATCTACGCTCAACATACAGAACACCATTCAGTTTCACCAAAAAATAAGGTAAAAGAATTATCTTTTAAAGCTGTATTAGAGGCTCAGTTAAGTGATGATATGCTTAAAGATTATTCCATGCAAAGCACGCTGATGACCGTTCCGGCGGGTTTTGTTGACTCAGTAGCACACCGGCATGATGCTGATTTGTTTGGCTATGTTATAAAAGGTAAAATAGTTGTTGCATTGGAGGGAGAAGGGGCGAAGACCTATGGGGAAGGGCAGATGTTTCATGAAACAAAAAACATATTGCATACGCGTTTGGAAAACTTAAATTCAAAGGCTACGGCAGAAGTGTTACTGATATTTATAATCAAAAAGGGAGCGAGTTCGTACATTAAGGAATAAATTTTATTGAGCTTTTCCATGAAATTTTCATCTCAATGAATTGATTCTTGCTGCAAAAGTTTCCGCCGGATAAGGGAAAAAAGAGGCTGCCTCGAATACGAGGTAGTATTTTTGATTTTACGGCGATTCAAAGCCATTTAAAACTTCTCCGTTTAAAATGATGTACTTGAGTTGAATCCCATTAGGAAAATTCGATAATCCCTCTCATTTTGTTAACTTGTTCCGATTTTTGCATGAATATAAATCCGGGCAACTATGTTAAAGACTGCAAAATTTTTCCAAAGCTAAAATCGATTTGATGCGTTTCCCAATTTGGATTGTGCTGATATTGCTTTCGCTTTCTGCTTTTGCTCAAAGTACCCACTATAATTTTTCAAAGTTAGACACCTATACCGGTCTTTCACATAACCAGGTCATCGCCATACTGAAAGATTCGGACGGCTTTGTATGGTTTGGTACCATGTCTGGCCTCAACCGCTATGATGGATATTCCTACCGGATATTTCGTAAAAATTACAATGACAGTTCATCGCTATTGGATAATAGCGTCCAGTCTCTTTATGAACTTCCCGATGGAAGGATGTGGGTAGTGACAATGGGAGGGGTCTGTATTTATAATTCACATACAGAAAACTTTGATGCTGATTATTATAGCTATCTTCAATCTCTCGGTTTGCCGTCGGGGCCGATAACCAATATTGCAAGAGGAAGCAACGGGAGATATTGGTTTCTTTACGACAACGCTGATCTGTACTTGTATTCCGCTACAGATAAGAAAGCAAAATCTTTCAGGCAGAACTCCGGCTTGAATAGTTCCGGGAAAATTGTTTCCATTAAAGAAACAAGGGATGGGAAATTATGGCTGCTGTATGAGAATGGATTTTTGCAGCAGTACGATATAAATTTAAACAAGCTCATTTTCTCCAGCGCTACGTTGCAAAATTTGAGCAAAGCAAATAATTATATTTATTTTTTTGTAGACAATGACGGAGACATCTGGCTCTGGGGCGTCAATAACGGCGTTTTTCTTTTTCAGCCACAGTTTAATTTGATCAGGCAGTTTAATGAAAATTCATTTCCCTCAAGATTAACCACGAACCTCGTAACTCAGGTGGTTCACGATAACAACGGCTTGATTTGGGTGGCAACGGATCATGGAGGTATAAACCTTATTGACAAACGACACAACTTCAGCATTAGTTATCTTCTCAATGATCCCAAAGATCCAAGGAGCCTGAGTCAAAATAGCATAAGAGCAATGTACAAAGATGATAATGGAATTATCTGGCTGGGAACTTATAAGCAAGGGGTTAATTATTTAAACAGTAACATAGTGCTGTTTTCGCTTTATCGTCACCAGGAGTCTAATGCAAAGAGCCTTCCCTATGACGATGTCAACCGGTTTGTTGAAGATAAATCCGGTAATATCTGGATTGGGACCAATGGTGGGGGATTGATTTTTTTTGACCGTAAACAAAATACATTTAAACAATACCTGCACGATCCAAACAACAAAAACAGCCTTAGCAATAATGTAATCGTAAGCCTCTGGCTAGATCATGAGGGTATTCTTTGGATAGGAACCTATTTCGGTGGCCTCAACAGCTTCGATGGAAACAAGTTCACACATTACAGGCATAATGATAATGACTCTTTGAGCCTGTCGAATGATAATGTATGGGAAATATTGGAAGACCGGGAGCAGAATTTATGGATCGGTACCTTGGGCGGCGGATTGGATATTTTCGACAGAAAGACAAACCGCTTTAAACATTACCAATCCAAGGGAATACCGCAAGATCCTTTGCCCTCCAATTATATTTCTTCCATTCTGCAGGATAAGAAAGGCAATTTATGGGTTGGTACATCCGGGGGAGTTACCATTTTTGAAAACAATAAAGCCACCCGCGTCTTTTACAAGGACAACAATGATAAAAACAGTTTAAGCAACAATAATGTAATCTGTATTGCAGAAGACAGCAAAGGAAGAGTCTGGGTAGGTACCCGGGAAGGTTTGAATTTGTTTAATGAGCAAACAAAAGGATTTCAAACATTTACTACAGCAGATGGGCTGCCCGATAATATGATTTTGAATATTATTGAAGACAATCATCAGACACTTTGGCTTTCTACACCTAACGGATTATGTAATGCTATTCCGAAGCAAAACAAAAACGGTCTTGTTTTTTCGATCATTAGTTATGATGAGACGAACAATCTGCAGAACCGCGAATTCAATGACAATGCAGCGCTCAAAACACGGGCAGGCGAACTGATTTTTGGCGGCCCTTCGGGTTTTAATATTATTAATCCGGATAAAATTCTAAAACCTGTTTATCGTCCGAAAATTGTTTTTACCGGTTTGCAGATATTAAATAAAAGTGTTGAACCGGGAGAGTTGATCAATAACCGTGTGCTGCTGCAACAATCATTATCCCGGCTTCAGAGTATTGATCTGAAATATAAAGAAAATGTTTTTTCCATTGAGTTTGCTTCGCTTGATTTTGACCATAGCAACCGCGATAAATATGCGTACATGCTCGAGGGATTTAATTCAGAATGGCTGTATGCCGATGGCAACCTGAGAAGAGCCACCTATACAAACCTTGACCCTGGCCATTATACTTTGAAAGTAAAAGTTTTAAGTTATAACGGGGAGTGGAGTGAAGAAAAAGAGCTGCGCATAAATATTGCCCCTCCGTTTTGGCGAACCCCCATTGCTTATATTATTTATGCATTGATCGCCATAGGATTGTTTTTACTGGCCCGGCGCATTACATTAGACAGAATACACATGCGCTTTGAGGTAAAACAACAACGCAGGGAGGCAGAAAGAGCTCATGCGCTGGAGCAGTTAAAAACAAAATTTTTTACCAATGTAAGTCATGAATTCCGCACGCCTTTAAGCCTCATCATTTCTCCATTGGACAAGATCATTAAGCAAACAACAGATGAAGAGCAGAAAAAGCAATTGAACCTGGTGCAGCGTAATGCCAAACGCTTACTGAACCTGGTAAACCAACTGCTCGACTTCAGGAAGATGGAGGTACAGGAAATGAAATTGCATCCCGCAATTGGTGATATTATCTGGTTTAGTAAAGATATCAGCCACTCCTTTATGGACATTGCAGACAAGAAGAATATCCGGTTTTCCTTCTCATCTAACATTGACAGTCTCGAAATTTATTTTGACAAGGATAAAATTGAAAAGATTTTATTCAACCTGCTTTCAAACGCTTTCAAATACACACATGATAATGGAGCAGTGAGCATCAGCCTCGTGTATAACCCGCCGGCCAATAATGAGGGTGATGGAACGCTTGCTATAGAAGTAAGGGATACGGGGATTGGAATTCCGGCCGATAAACATGAAAAGATCTTCGAACGGTTCTTTCAAACAGATGTCCCTGAAAGCATGGTGAACCAGGGAACCGGTATTGGCCTGGCCATCACCAAAGAGTTTGTAAAACTGCATAACGGTATTATAACCGTAAAAAGCGAACCGGAGCAGGGTACCTGTTTTACAGTGTTACTTCCTGCGAAAAAGATATATGAGGCTTCAACCCAACCTGCAACCATCCCCGTACTGGCAGAGGAAACGGAACAAATAAAATTTGAAGAAAGCCAAAGGGGTGGCAAGAAAAAAACGATAATAGTGGTGGAGGACAATGAAGATATTCGCTTTTATCTGAAAGACAATCTGAAGGGACAGTACCATGTTGAAGAAGCCACGAACGGAAAAGAAGGTTGGGAAAAGATAAAATTGTTGAATCCTGATCTTGTGGTAAGCGATATTATGATGCCCTTAATGGACGGAGTTGAGTTAGCGAGGAAAATTAAAACCGAAACGCTGACGGCCCATATCCCCGTCATCCTGCTTACAGCCATGGGAAGCGAAGAAAAACAACTGGAAGGCCTAAAGGCCGGTGTGAATGATTATATCACCAAACCCTTTACTTTTGAAATCCTTGCGTCACGCATCAGGAATTTGCTGGCTCAGCAAAAATTATTGCAGAAGAGGTTCCAAAAGCAAATTGAGGTCAACCCCGGCGAAGTAACTATAACGCCTGTTGATGAGAAGTTCCTGAAGCAGGCGTTGGAGGTGGTTGAAAAAAACATGGATAACCCTGATTTTTCCGTGGAGGATTTTAGCCGTGATATGTATATGAACCGAGTAACCCTGTATAGAAAGATCCTTTCAATAACCGCCAGGACGCCAATTGAGTTTATCCGTTCTATCCGTTTAAAAAGGGCTGCCCAATTGTTGGAGAAAAGCGGGATGTCGGTTGCTGAAATTGCCTACGAAGTAGGATTCAACAACCCGAAGAACTTCACCAAAGCGTTTAAAGAAGAATTCAAGGTTTTGCCTTCGCAATATATTACCGTTCAAAAACCAAAGGACGCTTAAAGGTTGCCTCAGTTGGCAAGGCTCATCAACATCAATTATTATTACATTATTAGAGGTAGTTCGGGTTCGCTAATACCGCTCCGGTACGCCGAATGTCTATTGACAAAATAGCATATGGATTGGTATTCAATAACAAAAAAGCCTGACCTGATTTTTAATGATAAATTCAGAGTGCTACCTTCTCAATATAATACCAATAGGCAAGACAATAACACCTGACAGTCCCCGTGTTTGAACAAAGTAAGATGAAAATCACCTTTTTGCAACATTATAAGCCCTTATCTGCAACATTTGACCCCCCCGTTTAGGGAGGTGTAGCGGTAGTTTTACCCCATTGTTTCAAGTGAAAGATTGCTTTATATGGAAAAACGACTGCTGCTGCTTTGTCTCCTGCTTGCCTGTGTTTTTAATGTCTTATTGGCAGAACCCCCAGCGTACATTCAGACAAAAGACGGCGTTATTGTGTTTACTGACCCCGTTTTTACCGGCACTGCCAATGCCGTTAAACTTGAGGTGGTGTCAGATAATATTATAAGAGTAATCGCGGCACCCGGAAAAAAAATTGATTCTACGGAAAGTTTAGTCGTCGTCTACAATAAAAGGTCTGATATCATTTGGAATGTTATTCCTTCAAAAGATAGGCTGACTTTAAAAACAAAGACCCTTTCTGCCGTTATCAATCTCAAAACAGGAGTGGTTTCTTTTTGGGATACAAATGGCAAAAAAATAGTAGATGAAAAACCAATTGCAGGACGCAGTTTTCAGCCCGCCGTATTTGATGGTAAACGTTATTTTAATCTTACGCAAACCTTTCAAACAACTTCCGATGATGCATGGTATGGGCTCGGCCAGCACCAGGATGGGGTTTTGAATTACCGTGGTCAACAAGTCACCTTCTTCCAGAACAACACAGAAGTGGCCATTCCATTCCTTGTCTCCAGCAAAAATTATGGAATCCTTTGGGACAATTATTCGCTTACAAAAGCAGGGGATGTAAGACCGCTTCATCCACTTTCTTCACTTCAGCTTTTTTCAAAAAATGGGGAAGCCGGATGGCTTACGGCTTCTTATGCCAACGACAAACAAAAAAACCGGGACATCATTACCGAAAGAGCGGAAACAGCCATTGACATGGAATTCCTGGGTGAATCAAAAATTAAACTACCCCAGGAGTTTAGGCCTGAAAACGGAATGGTAACATGGGAAGGCAGTCTTGCCAGCCATCTTTCAGGACTTCATCAGTTGCGTTTTGTATTTGGCGGTTCGCTAAAAGTTTGGCTGGATGGAAAATTGGTATTGAATCACTGGCGAAAAGCATGGAACCCTGCCCCTGCATTGATCCCTCTCCATTTAAAAAAAGAAGGAAAAACAACGATCAAAATTGAATGGATACCTGAAGGCGGCGAATCCTATATTTCTTTGAAATGGCAGGAACCGTTGAGTGATGAGGAACTGAACAGTTTTAGTTTTTCATCAGAAGCCGGCCAGCAGGTTGATTACTATTTTATCTATGGTAATAACATGGATGAAGTGATCTCGGGTTACAGAACGCTGACAGGCAAAGCGCCGATTGTTCCAAAATGGGCATTGGGTTTTTGGCAAAGCAGGGAAAGATATAAAACACAGCATGAAATTCTTGCCACTGTGGACGAGTTCAGGAAAAGAAAAATTCCAATAGACAATATTGTCCTGGACTGGAGCTATTGGAAAGAAGCAGAATGGGGCAGCCAGGATTTTGATGAAACACGCTTTCCTTCGCCGGATAGCATGATTGATGTATTGCACAAAAAATACAATACACAGATCATGATCTCTGTGTGGCCAAAATTTTATGAAGGAATTTCAGCATATAATGAATTTGATAAAAAAGGATGGCTCTATAAAAAGAATATCGCTGACCGTCAGCGAGACTGGATCGCCAAAGGTTATGTCTCCACGTTTTACGATGCCTTCAATGAAAATGCGAGAAAAGGTTTCTGGGACCTGATCAGCAAAAAAATATATAGCAAGGGGATTGATGCCTGGTGGATGGATGCCAGCGAGCCAGACATTCTTTCCAATGTTGATCCTGAAAAAAGAAAACTACAGATGTCGCCAACGGCATTAGGCAGTGCGGCAGAATATCTCAATGCTTATCCTTTACAAAACGCAAAAGGAATTTATGAAGGGCAACGATCAACCGATCCGGATAAAAGAGTTTTTCTTTTGACACGGTCTGGTTATGCCGGTTCTCAACGTTATGCTGCCGCAATATGGAGTGGAGACATTGGTTCTACATGGATTGACATGAAGAACCAGATTTCTGCAGGAGTTAATTTCTCTATGTCAGGGCTTCCTTACTGGACAATGGATATTGGCGGATTCGTGGTGCCACAAAAATTTGAAAAACCGGATGCCGAGAGTTTGGAAGAATGGAGAGAACTAAATACCCGCTGGTACCAGTTTGGTGCATTTGTTCCGTTGTTCCGTTCGCATGGACAGTTTCCCTACCGGGAGATATTCAACATAGCTCCCGATGATCATGCCGCCTACAAAAGTTTTCTTTACTATAATAAACTGAGGTACCGCTTACTTCCTTATATCTATTCACTGGCCGGTGCAGCCTATCATGATAATTATACCATCATGCGGGGACTGGCAATGGACTTTGCCAAAGACACAGCGGTATTGAATATCGGTGATCAATACATGTTCGGCTCGTCGTTGCTCATCAATCCCGTTTATGAATACAAGCAAACAAGCCGTGAAGTGTATTTACCAAAGAGTGCAGGCTGGTATGATCTCTATTCTGGCAAATGGTATGCAGGCGGTCGAAAAATAGTAGCTAATGCTCCTTATGAAAAACTACCCGTATTTGTAAAAGCCGGTTCAATCATTCCTTTCGGTCCCGAGTTACAATACACGTCCGAAAAACCGGCTGATACAATTACACTCAACCTTTACACCGGTGCCGATGCTTCTTTCAACCTGTATGAAGATGAAGGAACCAATTACAATTATGAAAAAGGAGCTTTCTCCATCATTCCAATAAAATATAGTGAAGCAGTAAAAACATTGACCATTGATAACCGAAAAGGATCATTCAATGGCATGTTGCAGAAAAGGATTTTTCGTATCAACATCATCTCACCCGCTAAAACTAAGAGTTTGGATTTTACTGCAAGCTGCGACAAAGAAATAACCTATGAAGGAAAGAATTTAACGATCAAGTTTTAGTCAAGTTAAACAACACAAATATGAAATCTACCAAAACGATTCGCTTAACGTTAGTGCTGCTGTGGGGTATCTTTGCGGTCTTTCTCGTAAGCAAAAATGCTTATGGGCAAACAGCAAAGGTCAGTGGTACAATCATCAATCAACGCACTGCCGACCCTGTGGCAGGAGCAACGGTTAATGTAAAAAACACCAGTCGTTCTGCCAGTGCAGACATTGCCGGCAAGTTTACTATTGATGCCTCAACCGGCGAGACACTCGTCATCACATCTGTTGGATTCACTTCGCAGGAAGTAAAAGTTGGTTCCGGCGAGATAAGGGTTCAGTTGCAGGAAGCCGACAACACTATGGAAAATGTAGTGGTAATAGGTTACGGTACTCAAAAGAAAAAATTAGTAACCGGCGCCAATTTGCAGGTAAAAGGGGAGGATCTTCAAAAGCAAAACACTACCACTGCTCTGCATGCCTTACAGGGTCAGGCGCCCGGTGTGCAAATCACATCCTCTTCGGGACAGCCTGGTTCAGGATTTAATATTGTCATCCGGGGTAAAGGAACCATTGGCAATTTTGGGCCATTGGTTGTTGTTGACGGAGTGCAGGGAGTTGATATAAATTCGATTAACCCTGCCGATATTGAATCCATCGATGTTTTAAAAGATGCTGCTTCTGCGGCCATCTATGGTTCGCAGGCTGCTAACGGAGTTATTCTTGTTACTACAAGAACCGGAAGGCAAAATCAAAAAGCACAAATTACTTTGGATGGTTTTTACGGCATTCAAAACGTTGCAAGGAAAGCCCAGTTGCTCAATGCAAAGGAGTATGCGATCATCATGAATGAGCAGGCTGTTAATTCAGGTAAGGCTCCATATTTCACCAACGATGTCATTAATAATTTGCCGGTTAACACCAACTGGATGGATCAAATGTTTAAGAAGGATGTACCTACGCAAAACTATGTTCTGGGTATTCAGGGTGGAAGCGCAGGCTCTATTTATTCAACAACTTTAGGTTACACCAGCCAGGGAGGAATTGTTGGCGGCTCCGATATTTCCGATTATGAGCGATATACTTTCAAATTAAACTCTGAACATAATTTATACAATAATATCGTTAAGGTTGGCCAGCATCTTACATTCAACAATGTAAACAGTCGTGGTATTCAGACAGGAGGCCAGTACAACAATACTTTGCGTGGCGCCTTTAGTGCAAGTCCTTTCCTGCCTATGTACGATTCTGCAGGAGAGTTCTTCCCCGCAGACAGGGTAGGATGGTTTCCTGGAGATCCTGGTGCTGCATGGGATAATGCTACCGCCAATCCTTATGCAAACATGTATTACAACTCCAACAATAGAAACAACAGTCATGGTTTGTTTGGCGATGTATTTATGCAAATTGAGCCTATTAAAGGTTTGAAGTTCCGTTCAAGCCTTGGACTGAATTACTGGAGTAATAAGAGCCACGGTTTTAGCCCTGTGTATCATCTTTCCATCTTCTCCATGCGTGATACATCGACAGTTTTTCAGTCAATGGGCAGCGGCAGAACCCTTCAGTTTGACAATACATTAAGCTATGATTTCAGAGTAGCAAAGGATCACAGCTTCAGTGTGATGGCTGGTACTACTGCCATCAATACAAAAGGCTCCGGCCTTTCTGGAAGCAACTGGGATTTACGTGTTGCGGATATAGACCATGCTTATCTCGATATTGCCCAAAACAGGGCGCCGGAATCCGATCATCTTTCTGCCAGCGGCGGACCTTTTGAAGACGCATTGCTTTCTTATTTTGGAAGGCTGCAATATAATTTCCAGGAAAAATATTTATTCAATGCTACCTTCCGTGCTGATGGTTCTTCAAAATTTGCACCTGATCATCGCTGGGGTTATTTTCCTTCCGTTTCTGCAGGATGGATCGCTTCAAGGGAAAACTTCATGCAGAACATTTCATGGTTAAGTTTCTTTAAGCTTCGCGGAAGCTGGGGTCGTGTAGGTAATCAAAGCGTTCCTGCTTACCAATTTTTGGCTCCTATCAGTTTTAGCCAGGCAGGGTATGTTTTTGGAAATACCGAAGGCGCCAATACGCCGGGTGCTTATCCCAATCGTTTGGCCAATCCCAGAGTGAAATGGGAAACTTCGGAGCAAACCAATATTGGCTTTGATGCTACAGTGATAAAGAGATTGAATGTTACTTTCGACTATTATATTAAGAAGACAAAAGACTGGTTAATTACAGCGCCAATTCTTGCAACTGCAGGTGCTGATGCCCCATTGATCAACGGCGGTGATGTAAAGAATACGGGTGTTGAATTGTCTCTGAACTATCGCAATACCATCGGCAGAAACTTTAATTATTCGGTTGGCGTCAATGGTTCATATAACAAAAACAAAATTGGCAACATTCCTACCAATGATCACATCATTCACGGTAATACCAATGTTATTTTTGCCAATGCCGGTGAATTCTACAGGGCACAAAATGGTTTCCCAGTTGGGTATTTCTGGGGATTGAAAACAGCCGGTATTTTCCAAACTGAAGAAGAGATTAATTCTTACAAAAGCAAAACCGGCACTCTTATTCAACCTGAAGCAAAACCCGGAGATGTTCGTTATGTTGATATGAACGGAGATGGTGTAATTGGTAATGAGGACAGAACAATGATTGGTAACCCAAATCCTGATTTCATTTTTGGCTTTAATGTATCACTTGATTATAAAGGCTTTGACTTCATGGTGCAGGGATCAGGTGTAGCAGGCAATGAATTGGTTCAATCATGGAAAGGCCCGGGTGGACGAGGCAATTATTCTGCTGAGATCCTGGAACGCTGGACTGGTCCCGGATCATCCAACCGGATTCCGAGAGTAACCGAGGAAGGAACCAACTTTGCGCAGTTCTCTGATCTGTACGTGTATGATGGGAGCTTCCTTCGTATCAACACAATTACACTGGGGTATGATTTTGCCCGCATTGTAAAGAAAAATTATTTGAGCAAAGTCAGACTATACGCTTCTGTATTAAATGCTTTCACATTTACTAAGTACAGCGGAATGGATCCTGAAATAGGGCACAATGAAGGTTTCTCTACAGGAGTAGATGTGGGTTATTATCCAAGACCAAGAACAATACTGGTAGGTGCAAACATTCGCTTTTAATCAAAAATGACAGTAAGATGAAAAATTTAAAATTATATATTCCAGTGATCGCTCTGTTATCGCTGGTGTCTTGCAAAAAAAGTTTTCTCGATACAGAAGATGTAACGAGTGCGACAGAGCAAAATTTTTATAAAACACAATCGGATGCATTCAAAGCATTAGTAGGTGTGTATGATGGATTGCAACGTGCCGGTTCATCCGGCTTCGGATTAGCTGTTGTTGCCACGGAGGTTATGTCAGATAATGCATTTGGCGCTACAGGAAATGCAGACGGGTTTGGTTTTCAAATGATGGACGAGTTTGATAAGCTTCGTTCACCTTCCGACCAGGATATGTTTGGTGATAATTGGAATGTTTATTACAAGGCCATTTATCGTGCTAATATGCTGCTGAAAAATCTTGACCAGGTGGATTGGAAAGGCAATGATGACCTGCGTAAAGTTTATGAATCAGAAGCAAGGTTTATACGTGCATACCTGTATTTTGATATGGTTAGAGTTTGGGGCAATATTCCATTGGTAACAGCTCCAACAACTGAAAATGTACCGCAGGCAAATCCGGATGAAGTATATAAGTTAATCGCTGAAGATTTGAAATTTGCTGCTGCTAATCTTCCTGCCACCAGCTATACTGCCCAGGCTCCTGCAAATTTTGGAAGGATTACCAAGTGGGCAGCCGAAGCATTGATAGGCCGTGTATTTCTGTATTATACCGGTTATTATGGTAAGCCTGACTTAGTTGGTGTTGTTTCCAAAGCAGAAGCATTGGCGGCTCTCGAAGATGTAATAACTAACGGAGGTTTTGGCCTTGTTGACGATTTTGCCAAACTGTGGCCTGCCGCTTCGCTTAATAATTATGTTGGTGAGAACAACAAGGAAACTGTCTTTAGCATAAGGTATACCTATACCAGCGATTGGAATGGTAATGTTGATGGCAATCACTGGATGGTAATGATGGGCATTCGTGTGCAGGCCATTTACCCTTACGGATTAGGTTGGGGAGGCGCTACTGTGAATCCAAAACTTTGGAATGCATACAGTGCAAATGACACAAGAAGGAATGCTTCTATTATTTCAATTGATGGAGAAAATCTCGATTTCAAAAACAAAAAAGATCAACGAGAGTACACGGGATATTACACAAAGAAGTACACTCCAATGGCCGATGCAGCAGGTGTAAGTCTTGCTGAGAAGATGGGCGGCGTCAGCTTTATGATTAGCCAATTCCAGGATTATGTTTCCATCCGCTATGCCGATGTTTTATTGATGGCAGCCGAATTAGGTTCACCAAATGCTCAGCAATATTTCGATGATGTACGCAAGAGAGCTTATGGAACCAATTTCGTTCAAATGCCCGTAAACCAGGCAAATATTATGAATGAAAGAAGATTGGAGTTTGCAGGTGAAGGAATGCGTTACTGGGATCTGCTTCGCCAGGGAATAAGCGTAGCTGCATCAACTATTGCTGAAACAGTCACTCTTGAAAATGGTGGCGTGGCTACGGTAAAGACTATTTCTGCATCGAAGATCACTGAAACAAAAGGTTTGTGTCAAATACCTAATTCGCAAATCACTTTGTCGAATGGTGTATTAAAACAAAATGCAGGATGGTAATTGTTTTAACTAATTAAAAATAGTAAACATGAAAAAGATAATTCACTCCATAATAGTAGTTTGCGGGTTAGTCACCTTGTTTTCAGGTTGCAGACCCGAAAAGATAGAGCTTGGCCCCGCATTAGATAAATCTGCGTTGAAATTTACCGTAGCTCCAAGCGCTAATAATCCCAATGACATCGTCCTTAAAAGTCTTACTCCTAATGCCACGCCTTATTGGGTATCGCCATCAGGGTATTCGATTAAGTTAACGGATACTGTAAACATTCCTTTTCCGGGTACTTATACTATAGAATATGCTGTTCAAAGCCGTGGTGGTCTGGTGTATGCCGACCCTGCAACAGTAACGATCAATTCGATTGACCAGAATACAGTAAGTCATCCTATGTGGATTCAACTAACAGGGGGATTGGGAAACTCAAAAACATGGGTGCTTGACCTGGATGCTGCCGGAGTAAGTAAATATTTTGCCGGGCCATTTTACTTTGGTGGTACAGGATGGGAATGGGCCCCCGCATTTAAAGATATACCCTGGGCCGGCGTTTCAGCAGGCAATTATGGTACTATGACTTTTGATTTGAAAGGTGATGCAAATTTTAGCTCCGATAACAAAATGTTTTCTGACCTCTCGGGAACAGGCAAATTTATGTTGTACTCAGCTACAAAGGAGTTGCAAACTATCGGTGCTCAAGTATTACATGACAAAGCACAAGGCGGCCAGGTTGCTAACTGGAATGCAAAAATGCTAATCAAAACTCTTACTGACAGTACAATGCAACTTATTGCTAAAAAAGATCCTAATAATTGGCTTATCTATAACTATATAACAAAGGAGTATTACGAAACGCACTAACATTCTGTGGCTAATACCAGAAGTGTTTGAAAAATGAATACAAGTCTCACATAAAGCAGCAATCAACCTGCGGGTGTTCAACGAAAGTTGATACACCCGGCAGGTTTTTTTAACCCAATGAAAAAACACAGGCAGGCAGATGAGATGAATACACAAAGGCGATATAATTTTTTAGGGTTGCCTATTGCTGTTTTGGCTTTTGCATCCTGCCATAGAAAGGATGCTGTAGTTCCTCCAAAAGCACATGGCTTACTTCCATTCTATTGGGATGAAGTATCCATCATCAATCATGGTTTCAGCATCTTTTACAGGCAAAACAATACGGTGCTTGATCAACAGGTATTGGATGCATTGATACAGGTGCGCAATAGGGAAAGATGTATTGAATTAAAATGCTGAGTCTAAAAAGTCTTTTGTATTTGAAAACAATAATCACTCTAAAATTAAGCCAATGAAACACACAAATCTAACGATGTTGTTACTTGCCATAGTAACATGCACAGTTCTTTCTTGTAAAAAAGACCAGCAAAATTTATCGAAGGCACAATCAGAATCAGAACAGGCAATTAGCGGAACGGCTGGCAGGGGAGGAAAAACCAACTATCCCAGTTATAATACGAATCCACTACCACCTGATGCTTCTGGTATGACGAGTACTGCAGTACAACTAGCTGCCAAATTCAAATTAGGAATCAATATTGGAAATACCCTTGAAGCTATCGGAGGCGAAACTGCGTGGGGCAATCCCCAGGTTACCCAGGCACTAATTGATAAGTATAAGCAAAGCGGATTTACTGCGGTGCGCATTCCCTGTTCCTGGAACCAATATGCAAATCAAACAACCGCCAAGATTCAGGACACATGGCTTGACAGGGTAAAACAGGTGGTGCAATATTGTATTAATGCTGATCTGTACGTTGTTCTCAATATTCATTGGGATGGTGGATGGCTGGAAAACAATATTACCACCCGCTCACAGTCTTCAGTAAATGCGAAACAGAAAGCATTCTGGGAACAAATTGCTACCAAGATGCGTGACTTTGATGAACATTTAATGTTTGCCAGTGCTAATGAGCCTAATGCAAGCGATGCCACTTCAATGAGTGTGCTGCTTTCTTATCATCAAACCTTTGTGAATGCAGTAAGGTCGACAGGTGGCCGTAATACGTACAGAACACTTGTTGTGCAAGGGCCTTCGACAAATATAGATCACACAAACAATCTAATGAATACACTTCCCACCGATCCTACGCCTAATCGTATGATGATGGAAGTTCATTATTATGAGCCATTCCAGTTTACGGCACTATCAGAAGATGCACCCTGGGGTAATATGTTCTACTATTGGGGACAAAATAATCATTCTACTATAGAGCCTTCCCGTAATGCCACCTGGGGTGAGGAAGATTTTGTTCTTGGGCAGTTTCCAAAAATGAAAACAAAATTTGTGGATAATGGCATTCCGGTTATTGTAGGTGAATATGGTGCTTACAGACGTACAACGCCTTTGGATATGGATAAACACCAGGCATCGGTAGATCATTGGATAACATTTGTAACACAGCAGCAAATCGCTAACGGGCTCAAACCATTTTGGTGGGATACCGGCGGCATGATTAGCAGAAGCAATTATACGGTAACGGACCAACGAACATTAAATGCATTAATACAGGGGGCCCAATAGTTATTGGAAAAAAATTGAAAATTCATTTTATACGATGAATAAAAGAGTCTCAATGTGAGTTTAGCAAGCAGTCTAACTAATACACACAGTATTATTAGCAATCGTTTCACGGGCCTATTTCTATAGTGCCCGTCTTTTTTACTTTTTAATATCATGCAGACGATTAAATTCTGCAGGGATTTTAAAAAATCCAACTGTAATTTTAAATAATTGAAACACCATTCAAATGAAAAGAAGAACATTAATCAAAGGAATGACTGCCGCTTTGCCTTCACTGTGGTTATCCCGTGCGCTGGGCAATAATTTTATTGAGAATGATAATCTAAACGAGTCAATACAGAAAGGCCCATTCAAACCAACATGGGAGTCTTTACAAAACTATAAAACGCCTGAATGGTATCGCGATGCCAAGTTTGGCATGTGGGCACATTGGGGACCTCAATGCCAGCCCGAACACGGCGACTGGTATGCAAGAGGAATGTATGAAGAAGGCTCTTCTCATTACCTGTATCATCTTAAGAAGTATGGGCATCCTTCCAAATTTGGTTTTAAAGACGTGATACATGAATGGAAGGCGGAGAACTGGAATCCGGAAGAATTAGTGGGCCTGTATAAATCAGTAGGCGCACAATATTTTATGGCAATGGCTAATCACCACGACAATTTGGATTTATACAATAGTAAATACCAAAAACACTGGAACTCTACTAAGATCGGTCCGAAGAAAGATTTGATTAAAGGTTGGGCAAAAGCAGCAAGAAATAAGGGGCTTCCATTTGGTGTAAGCGTTCATGCATCTCATGCCTGGATGTGGTATGAACCTGCTCAACTTTCCGACAAGAAGGGAGAACTGGCAGGTGTGCCTTACGATGGAAAACTTACCAAAGCAGATGGAAAAGGAAAATGGTGGGAAGGTCTTGATCCGCAGGAACTGTATGCACAAAATCATGAATTAAGTAAAGGATATAACTGGGAGTGGAAAGAAGGAATAATAACTACCCCTTCAAAAGAGTATTGCAATAAATTTTACAACCGCACAATCGATCTTATAAACAAATACGATCCTGACCTGGTTTATTTTGATGATTCGCAATTACCCTTGTGGCCTGTGAGTGATGTAGGCCTGCGCATTGCTGCTCACGTGTACAATAAAAGCATTAAAGAACACGGAGAGCTTCGTGCAGTGATCAATGGAAAAATTTTGGATGAAAATCAACGTAAGGCGATGGTTTGGGACATAGAAAGAGGACAAGCTAACGAGATTCAACCGCTGCCCTGGCAAACAGATACCTGCATTGGTGGCTGGCACTACGATCGTGGATTATATGAACGCAACAGCTACAAAACATCCGCAACTGTCATTCAAACTTTAGTTGACATTGTTAGTAAGAACGGTAACCTCATGTTGAACATCCCAGTCCGTGGCGACGGCAGCATTGATGAAAAAGAAAGAAAGATAGTGGAGCAAATTGGCCAATGGATGAAAATAAATAGTGAAAGCATTTATGGTACAAGACCATGGAAAATATTTGGCGAAGGTCCCGCACAACAAAATACTGCAAAGTTGGACGGACCAGGATTTAATGAGGGGAAAGGAAAGGCATTTACGCATGAAGACATCCGCTTTGCAACAAAAGGCGATCATCTTTATGCCACTGCAATGGGTTGGCCTGAGAATGGAAAGCTGATTATAAAAAGCCTGGCAAAGAACAGCGAACACTTCACGAAAGAAATCCAAAAAATAGAATGGGTTCCAACGAAGCAAACGCTGACATTTGAAAGAAATGAAAACGGGTTGATCGTTTTTTTACCTGAAAAAACTTCTGATGAATTGACGTATGCGAATGTGATAAAAATTCTTTCATAGTAATAAAAGATCACTAAACTGTTAAGTTGATGATTTGTACAACCTGTATTTCTTAGTCATTGTATTTTCAATAATGAAAAAACTAATTGCTGTCTTCGTTTTATTGTTTGTTATAAAATGTATTAATGCCCAGCCAAGAAAATTCGACAACATACTTTATGGTGTAGCCTACTACCATGAGTACATGCCTTATGAACGACTTGATAAAGACATTCAGATGATGAAGGATGCGGGTATCTCTGTCGTTCGTCTTGGTGAGTCATCATGGGGTTTGTTTGAGCCGCAGGAAGGACATTTTGAATTTGCCTGGATGGACCGCATCATTGACAAAATGTATAAAGCAGGAATTAAAGTGATATTGGGTACGCCTACTTATTCCATTCCCGGCTGGTTAGGCGTAAAACATCCTGAAGTTTTTGTAGAAAGGATTGATGGTTCAAAAAGCAGCTATGGCATCAGGCAAAATTTCAATATCACTAATGCCGCCTATCTTTTTTACAGCGAACGCATCATCCGTAAAATGCTGGAACATTATGCAAAACATCCTGCCATCATAGGTTACCAGGTGGATAATGAAACCACGAATTACGGCGCTGCCAATCCGGATTACTTCCGCAGCTTTGTTGACTACATGAAGGAAAAATACAAAACCACTGATTCACTGAACAAATTATGGGGATTGAATTATTGGGGCATGAGATTAAATGGATGGGACGAATTTCCAATAAGAAAAAGCGCTACCAATCCATCGTATAAATTAGAATGGGATAGGTTTGGCCAGAAAGTGCCTGCAGATTTTCTTACCTGGCAGGCCAATATTGTTAGCGAATACAAACGTCCGGATCAATTTATTACTCATTGCTTCATGCCCTGGCTTACCAGTCTTGATCAATACGCAGCCAGCAAAAAATTAGACATGCCTGCATTAAACGTTTATCACGGAAGCCAGAATGATGTTACCGGTGAAGACGTGATGTGGGCTGATGATTTTTACCGCAGTGTAAAAAAGGTAAATCACATCATTACAGAAACTAATGCACAAGCAATCGGATGGGATTCAAAAGGGCAATATCCTCCATTCGATGGGCAGGGAAGATTGTTTGTTTATTCGCACATTGCAAGTGGTGCCAACATGGTGGCGTATTGGCACTGGCATTCCAATCACTATGGACAGGAAACTTATTGGAAAGGAGTGCTGGGTCATGATTTGGAACCAAACCGTTTTTATAATGAAGTAAGTCAGACAGCACGTGAATTGCAGAAGATAGGACCGAAACTGGTCAACTTAAAGATCAAAAACAAAGTAGCCGTGCTTTACAGCCGTGAATCAGATTTTGGATTAAGCTATATGCCTTTCAAAAACGGAAATGCTCACCTGGATGTAATGAGGCAAATGCACAGAGCGGCTTTTCGAAATAACCTTGGTGTTGATTTTGTATTGGCAGAAAATGCTGATTTCAGTGGTTATCAAATTTTACTCGTACCGCCATTATATATAGCTAGTGATGCTCTGCTCAAAAAGATTTCCGACTTTGTTGAAAACGGTGGTCATGTGATTATGTCTGTGAAAAGCGGATTTTGCGACGAGAACTCGGTTGTTCGCTACACAAAAGCACCTGGTCCATTAAGAAAAGCAGCGGGATTTTATTACCAGGAATTTTCTACAATAAAATCACTGTCTCTTCGTGATGATCCATTCAAAGTTGGTAATGAAAAAAATAAAGTGACAGATTGGGTTGAATTCATCATTCCTGAAACTGCAAAAATAATAGCGAGTTATGACGATCCTTTCTTTGGAAAGTATCCTGCTATCACTGAAAATAAATTTGGTAAAGGAAGTTTTATTTATGAAGGTTCGTTGGTTTCCGACGAAATTCAATCAAAATTAGTTTCTGATAAAGCAAAAGAAATAGGATTGATTAATGATAACCAAATACCTTATCCTGTTGTGATAAGGTATGGAACAAATGACCAGGGAAAAACCATTCGTTATTATCTTAATTATTCAGACAAGGAGCAATCCGTGATTTACAATTTTGACAAGGGCTCAAACTTACTTACCAACAAAGCATTGGAAAAAGGCGACAGCTTTGTACTGAAGCCCTGGGATCTCTTGATTGTGGAGGAGTAATGTAATGCATGAACTATTTAATGAATAGCATCCGGAACATTGATTTCCGAAGCTGATAATAATTATACTGAACAAATTTTCACCAAAAGAATAGTAAACATTAATAGATGAACAGAACAATGAAAACTTTTTTTTCCGCGGTTTTATTTTTAATGTCAAGTGTAACCTATGGGCAACCGTCTGCAAAAACTGACAACGCTATAGAACAAAAAATACGCAGCCTTATCAGCCAGATGACATTGCAGGAAAAAGTGAGCCTGCTTCACGCCAATTCCAAATTTTATGTATCGGATATAAAAAGATTAGGCATTCCTGAATGGGCCTTGAGCGATGGGCCTCATGGCGTTCGTGCAGAAATCAACCGGGATAACTGGGCATATGCCGGTTGGACAAATGATTCCGCCACCTGTTTTCCTCCGGGCACGGCACTTGCTGCCAGTTGGAATCCACGTCTTGCTTATGAGCGGGGACTTGTATTGGGTGAAGAAGCCCGCTTTCGCAAAAAAGATATTTTATTAGGTCCCGGCATCAACATTATCCGCTCACCACTTTGCGGAAGAAACTTCGAATACATGAGTGAAGATCCATTTTTGATTTCGAAAATGTCGGTGGCATATATCAAAGCATTGCAAACAAAAGATGTGGCCGCCAGCGTAAAACATTGGCTGGCTAATAACCAGGAAGAACACCGCGATTCTGTTGATGTGACGATGAGCGAAAGAGCTTTGCGTGAAATTTATTTGCCGGGATTTAAAGCATCTGTAATGGAAGGCGGCGCTTATACGGTGATGGCTGCTTACAATAAATTCAGAGGCGACTGGTGCTCGGAAAATGATTACCTCAACCGTCAGATACTTCGCAAAGAGTTTGGTTTTAAAGGAGTATTAATGACCGATTGGGCTGCGGCTCATACAACGGTGAAGGCAGCATTAACAGGACTTGATTTGGAAATGGGCACAGACAAAAAAGATTACAATGAATGGTATTTTGCCAACCCATTAATTAAAGAAGTGGAAGAAGGAAAAGTGCCGGTATCAGTTGTTGATGAAAAAGTAGCGAATGTGCTTCGTGTAATGATGAAGACAAAAATGTTTGATGAGGCAATTCGTGAAAAAGGAAAGATGAATACAAAAGAACATCAGCAGGCTGCATACAATGATGCTGCTGAAGCGGCAGTGTTGTTACAAAATAAGGGGAACTTGTTGCCACTTAATTTTGGTAAACTAAAATCAATTGCCATTATTGGCGATAATGCCACACGCAAACATTGCGACGGTGGGCTTAGTTCTGAAATAAAGGCCTTGTATGAAATAACTCCTCTGCAAGCCATGCAGCAAAAGTTTGGCGCCACGGTAAAAATAAATTTTGCACAGGGATACGAAAAGCAATCTTCATTCAAAGAGGGCAACAACTCCGGCCAGTCCGGTTCCACCAAAGTGGATTGGAAGCTGATTGATGAAGCAGTTGCTGTGGCAAGGCAATCAGATGTGGTGATCATTTTCGGTGGATTGAATCATGATTTTGACACCGAATCTTCCGACAAACAAAATATGGATTTGCCATATGGTCAGGAAATTTTGATGCAGGAAGTGGCCAAAGCAAATCCCAATACGGTGGTGGTTATTATAGCCGGCTCCCCGGTAAAATTGACCGGCATTGTTCACCGGGTGCCATCCATTTTATGGTCGTGGTTTGGCGGAATGGAAGCAGGAAATGCAGTGGCGGATCTGCTGAGTGGTCAAGTAAATCCTTCCGGAAAACTACCATTTACGCTGCCGGTGTCTTTGGAGCAATCGCCTGCGCATGCACTTGGAAATTTTCCCGGCAGAGATTTAAAAGTGAATTACGAAGAAGACATACTGGTAGGATACCGCTGGTTTGATACAAAGAAAATTCAACCGCAATTTCCATTTGGGTATGGACTTTCTTATACTAGTTTTTCCATAAGCAATTTTTCAACGGATAAATCAAGCTATGGGAAAAATGAAACCATCCATGCAAAGTTTATCATCAAAAATACAGGCAGCTCTTATGGAGCTGAAGTTGCGCAATTATATGTCAGCGATCCTGTTTGTTCTGTATTACGTCCGGAAAAAGAACTAAAGGCTTTTGAAAAAATATTTTTGAAACCCGGCGAAACAAAAACAGTTGAAATGCAGGTGAAGGTTGCTGATCTGGCATTTTATGACGAATCAAAAAAAGGATGGAATACAGAGGCTGGTGAATATGTTCTGCAATTAGGAAATTCATCCCGTACTATTTTCCAGAAGGTAAAAATTTCAGTTAAGTAAAACTATCTTCAGGATCGATATGCCCGGGCTGATAATCCTGAATGTAAGCTTATAAATGCTGAAGGCTTGCCTGCCATTCCTTTCAGAACTGACGAATGGAAGGGCAAGACCCAAAGATAGTACTGCAAAGATGGGAGGGAAGTGACACCGGCATAACAATGAAATAATAGACAAACCCAAATGAATAAATACATGATAGCAATGTCAAAGAAACGGGTATTGACTTTTTTGTTCATTTTTTTATTGACCGGTATTTTAAATGCTCAGACAGCTATGATTAGTGCCGGGGCCAGAACCTTACGCAGTTTAAATGGTGAATGGAATGTAATTGTTGACCCGACAGGAATCGGGGAATGGCGGCAGGTTTGGCTGGAACATAAGCCTCAAAAAAAAACTGATTTTTTTGAGTATTCATTTGAAGGAGGGCCTGTATTAAAAGTGCCGGGAGATTTTAATTCTCAAATGCCTGAGCTCACTTATTTTGAAGGCACAGTTTGGTACAGAAAACAATTCAACTATACAAATAAAAAAGAAAAAAGACTGTTCCTTCATTTCGGGGCAGTAAATTATACAGCGGATATTTTTCTGAATGGCCATAAAGCAGGAAGTCATGAAGGAGGCTTTACTCCCTTTCAGTTTGAAATTACCGGTAAAGTAAAAGAAGGACTGAACGCTATCGTTGTTAGAGCAAATAACATACGACTTAAAAACGGATTGCCCGGCTTTGGTTTCGACTGGTTAAACTTCGGAGGCATTACCCGTGATGTTAGTTTTATTGAAACCGGCAATACCTATATTGAAGATTATAGTATTCAACTAAAAAAGGGGAGTTTGAATACTGTTCTTGGCTGGGTACAATTAAATGGAATACAATCATCACAAAACATTGAGATAAAAATTCCGGAGCTCAATTTATCGTATAAAACAAAAACGGGCAATGACGGTGTAGCAAGGGTTGAATTTTCTTCGGACTTTAAACACTGGACGCCTGAAAATCCTAAACGATATAAAGTAATTATCAAAAGCGAAACTGATACGGTGGTAGATACTATCGGCTTCAGGAGTATTGAAGTGAAAGGAACGAAAGTGTTGCTGAACGGAAAACAAATTTTTTTGAAAGCGGTAAATATTCATGAAGAAAACCCATATAAAGGAGCCCGGGCATATTCAAAGAAGGATGCACTTATTTTACTGAATGCAGCCAAAGAATTGGGATGTAATCTTGTTCGCTTAGCTCACTATCCGCATAATGAGAATATGGTTAAAGAAGCTGAAAGAATGGGATTGATGGTGTGGAGCGAACTCCCGTTGTATCAGCATATAGACTTTGCCGATCCCGTTGTTTCCCGTAAAATGGAACTGATGATGAAAGAAATGATCCGCAGAGACCGAAACCGTTGTGGCATCATCATCTGGTGTCTTTCAAATGAAACCTACTCATCCACTCCAAACCGGGATAAAGCTCTTATTGAACTTACAAAATCCTGCAGATCCTCAGACTCTGCCAGGTTGGTAACTCATGTTATCAACACCCAGGGTTATCAGAATAATACTTTCAACGTGTGGGATACTCTTTACCGCTATGCAGATATTATCTCCATTAACGAGTATATTGGATGGTACACGCCATGGCAAGGTTCACCATCCGAAACAAAGTGGAACTTAGTGTATCCTGGCAAACCAGTGTTTATCTCCGAGTTTGGCGGTGAAGCTTTATACGGCAACAATAGGGGACCGGCAGATGAAGCAGCTTATTGGACAGAAGCGTACCAGGCCAAAATTTTTACCGATCAGATCGAAATGTTCAATACGGTTCCTAACTTATCCGGAGTGTGTCCCTGGTTATTATTTGATTACAGATCATTGGGAAGAATGCATCCCGTTTATCAGCAAGGGTACAACCGGAAGGGTTTATTATCTGAAAAAGGTAATAAGAAGAAAGCATGGTACATCATGAAAGAATATTATAACAGGAAATAAGATATCCTGAAAGTTTCACCGGGTGAAAGCACAGTTAACATGTCCAATGCTGCACCGTCATTTCCCTGTAAGATTGTATTATTGTATAAGAAGAGTTGCTATACTAAGTTTATTCTGGTCCATGGTAGTATTTGCGTCGCTTTTTTACAGTAAAAAGAAATCCTGCCAAATATTCGTCCCTTCTTGTTCAGGGGCACACATGCGATTTGAGCAATGGCCAAGACTTATTAATTTTTTAAATAGGTGCCGGCTATTGCTTTTAGTCGTATTACCCGGACAAATTATCGGGTCACCGGTCCCTTCTCCCACAAGAGGACGTAATAATCAGCTTTTTGCAACATTTTAGACCCTGATCTGCAACATTTGGGCGCCCCGCTTCAAACAACACAGCCGTAGTTTTATAGCACTGTTTCAAGAGAAAGATTGCTGTTTATGAGAATACAATTGTTGCTGCCATCCGTCCCGTATTTTTCTATTCGTAATGTCGTTCTGGCAGCCTATTCTTCTATTTCTCACCTCACGAATGTTTTTACCGGTTTTGTTAGTCATGTTTTTTTTAAAAAAACGCCTTTGTTGATAAACGCCGGGTCAATCTTTTCTTTTTCCCCCGCATGGCAATACAGATCTCAAAAGTCTGCTGTTATCATCAGTGTTGACAATGTAGTTAAGCTAAACATTTAAATATGAAATCATCCAAAACGACTCGCTTGCGATTATTGCTGCTATGGGGTATTTTTTTATTGCTTCTTGCAGGCAATGATGCTTATGCACAAACAAAGATCACCGGCAGGATCATTAATGAAAAAACATCAGCTCCCGCTGCCGGAGCAACGATTACCGTTAAAAAGACCAATCGTTCTGCTGTGGCTGATGAGGCCGGCAGGTTCACTATTGAAGCAGCTACCGGTGACGTGCTGGTAATTACCATGATTGGCTACCAGAAAGAAGAAGTTGCTGTTGGCAAAAACAATGACATCCAGGTGAAGCTTAGTGAAAGTGTTTCGCAATTAGATGACGTTGTCGTAATTGGTTATGGTAAGGCAAAAAGAAAAGACCTTACCGGCTCTATTTCTTCGGTTACAGGTGAAGAACTTCGGAAAACTGTTCCTTCGACTTTTGACCAGGCGCTACAAGGCAAGGTTGCCGGTGTAGTGGTACAGCAGGTTTCCGGCCAGCCTGGCGGTGGCGTATCTGTACAAATTCGCGGAGTATCATCAATCAACGCAAGGAATTCTCCATTATACGTGTTGGATGGTGTTATTATCCCATCTCCCGACAATCCGGGGAGTGGTTCCAATCCCTTAAACGCCATTAATCCTACCGAAATTGAAAGTATTGACGTATTAAAAGATGCATCTGCAACCGCTATTTATGGCTCACAGGCCACCAATGGCGTAATCATCATTACAACCAAAAGAGGCCGCGCCGGAACCCCATCCATTTCGTACGATGGTTATTATGGTTTCCAGGAACTACCTAAGAGGCTTCCAACCGTCAATTTACAGGAATTTGCTACGCTGTTGAATGACCGGTCTGTTATATGGCAGTTCGATGCAAGGCCTGAATTTTCAAACCCAAAATATTTGGGAGTGGGTACGGATTGGCAAGATGAATTATTCCGCCGTGCGCCAATGCAAAATCATTCTGTTACTGTCAATGGTGGAGATTCCAGAACTCAATATTTGCTTTCCACTTCTTATTTCAACCAGGAAGGTATTGCGCTTGGTTCTGATTTTAAAAGATATTCAGTTCGGTTGAATTTAGATAATAAAACAACCAATTGGCTGAAAATGGGAACCAGCCTGCAGTTAGCACACGTTAAAGAGAATGTCAATTCAACTACTTCGAGCGTCATTTCTAATGCTCTTAGTTTAACGCCTGATATTCCTGTAAAAAATCTGGATGGCAGTTGGGGCGGTGTCACCAATGAATCCGGTTGGATTGTACCCATTCCCAATCCGGTAGGACTTGCGCTTTTAAACACGAATATCCGGAAGAGAAACCAGGTATTTGGAAATGTGTATGCCGAAATTCAGTTCTATAAGGATTTATCATTAAGGAATGAGGTCTCCGGAAATTTTGATTTTACCAATCAGAAAACTTTCACCCCTAAATACGATTTTGGCAGGGCTAAAAACACTACTAATTCTGGTTCTTCTTCTTCCGGTCAGAATATATATACTGTAGTGCGCAATTTTCTTACCTACAACCATGCATTTGGGAACTTAAATGTAAACGCCCTGGCGGCGCATGAGTCGCAACTTAGCAGTTTTGAATTTGTATCAGCATCAAGAACAAATTTCCCTTCTGATAATGTGACATCTATTAGCAGTGGCGATGCCAATACCGCTGCAAACAGTGGCTCTTGGGGTTCAGGACCGGCACTCGAATCCTGGTTTGGCCGTGTTAATCTTGGCTGGAACGACAGGTATTTGTTAACGGGCAATGTTCGTAATGACGGTTCCTCCAATTTTGCTCCCGGCCGTCGCCACGTAACTACTTACTCCAGCGCCTTTGCCTGGAAAGTAAACAATGAAGCGTTTTTTAAAGACGTAAAATTTGTTAACGAATTAAAACTGCGGTTAGGCTATGGCCTTACCAATAACCAGGGAATACCAGGCAATAGATTTGTTACTTTGCTTACCTCTGTAAACAATGGCTTGTCAGGTTCAGCGCAATTTCAATCCAATCTTGCAAATCCTGAGGTAAGCTGGGAAAAAACAAAATATTACAATGCGGGAATTGATGCCACTTTTTTGAACTGGAGACTCAGTTTTTCATTTGATATTTATGATCGCCGGACAGATGGGTTGCTACTAAACCTGCCATTGCCCTTGTTTTCCGGAACCACAACGGGCTGGTCGCCCGGAGCCATGCAAGCGCCTTGGGTGAATGTTGGCGCTATGAGCAACAAAGGATTTGATCTTACAATCAGATCTACCAACGTCAAGACGAAAAATCTTACATGGAGAACCGATTTTACTGTTTCACATAATGTAAATAAAGTAATCAGTTTGGGTACAGGTGGCGAGGGCGCCAATTTATCTCAAACCCTCAATAGTTATGTTTTTGCAAAAACAGTTGTTGGTCAGGCAATCGGGTCATTTTATGGATGGAAGTTCGATGGCATTTATGCAAAGCCTGAGGATTTTGCGTTGCTGCCTGTTGACCAGGACGGAAATCCTTATTCCGTTTCGCCTGCCGGTGGCGGAATATGGTATGGCGACAGAAGATACAAGGATTTGAATGGCGATGGCGTTATTGATACGAGAGACCAAACGTATTTAGGATCACCCTTACCGAAGTTCCAATTTGGTTTAAACAACTCCATTAATTATAAAGAGTTTGATCTTAACATTTTTCTCAGTGCCAACTTAGGCAATAAAGTGTTAAATCAGCTAGCCATTTCTCAAAACTATTCCGGAAATAATACCAACTATTTCAAGTCTGTTTTGGGCTATGCCAGGGTTGAGTATGTAGATCCCAATGGGCCACGTGACGACATTAATAATGCGTTTGTTTCAAATCCAACAACAAAAATACCGGGCCTGAGAAATGATAATACTGCCCAAAATCTTCGCCCCTCTGATTTGTATATCGAAGACGGTTCGTTTATCAGGTGCAAAAACATTACGTTGGGGTACAGGCTTCCTGAAAGAATATTATCCAAAGCGCATATACATGCACTAAGAGTTTATGCTACCGTTTCAAACGCTTTTACCATAACAAAATATTCGGGCATGGACCCTGAGATCGGATCCTGGAATCCATTACAGGCAGGATGGGATGGCGGATATTATCCTCAATCCAGAACATTTACGGTTGGAGTAAACCTGAATATAACCAAGTAAAAAAGTTTGAGATCACGAAATGAGTCCCGATAGTCCTGAGCTTGTGGAAGGATCGGGAGTAACATTCAAAAAATAAAAATTGGCACATGAAACATCTAAATAAAATAATACTGATAGCAGTGGTTGCGGTATGCTGTTTTTCTTGTAAGAAAAGCTTTCTTGACCGGCCTTCGCAATCGCAAATCAGTTCGGATAACTTTTATAAAACCACTTCAGATCTTAGGTTAGCTACTGCTAGTCTGTATGGTGGCGCCCCCTGGGGAATTTGGCATCACGAAGCGTTTTTGCCTTTGGGAGATATATTAAGTGGAAACGGCAACCGTCAATGGATCGCCGATTGGACGCAGCTTTATACACGTACCATCACTGCCGGCAACAGCGTAATGCAAGGTGGATGGAAAGGCCTGTACAATTTAGTGGGCCAATGCAATGGTGTTATTAACTCCATAGAACAAAAGGCAGATAAATCAATTAGTGATGCAGATAAAAATGCGGCTCTTGGCGAGGCAAAATTTATTCGCGGAATGGCTTATTATTATCTCGCCAGTTTGTGGGGTGCGGTTCCTATCATTGAAGATAACAGCAAGCTTATTAAAGACCCGTTGTTAAAACGTAACATCGTTTCCGATGTTTATAAGTTTGTTACGCTTGATTTAAATTTTGCAGCACAACACTTGCCCCTTACCAATGAAAAAGGCAGGGTTACCACCTGGTCGGCACAAGGCATGCTGGCAAAGGTTTACCTGACAATGGCCGGTTTGGGTGGCAGTGGAACACGCAATCAGACGTATTTAGACAGCGCAAAATATTTTGCTGGAAATGTTTGTAATGAGAGTGGTTTGAATTTGTTGCCTAATTATTATAACCTGTTCCAATCTCAATTCAACGACAACCAGGAATCATTGTTTGCGCTTCAGTGGGCCACGGGTCCAAGCATTGGTTGGGAAGAAGGCAATCTGTTGCTCACGTATTCTCCGTCAAGTGATATTAACCCGCAAAAAAATGGCGCATGGACTTCATTGGATGTCACTTACGATTTGTACCTGAACTATGAGGAAAAGGATAGCGTAAGAAGAAAAGCTACGATTATGCTCAACGGAGATTTTTATCCTGAATTGAATGCTGCAGGAGGTGGATACAAAGCTACCGGCCAGGTGATGAAGAAACATATCATCGGGAATGAAAAGGATAATAATTCACCTTCTATGACCTTTACTGCGTCTGTTGAACATGATGCGCTGCTTCGGCTTGCAGATGTTTATTTGATTTATGCTGAAGCGATCCTGGGCAATAATGCAAGCACATCCGATGCTGAGGCCCTGAAATATTTTAATAAAGTAAGAACAAGGGCTGGCGTTGACCCCGTTTCATCAATAAACATGGACGACATTATTAAAGAAAGAAGAATTGAATTCGCTTTTGAAGGACAATACTGGCTGGATTTAGTGCGGCTTTCTTACTGGAACCCCACCAAAGCGGTGAATATTCTTAACAACCAACAACGGGTAACATTTAAGTATGAAAATGGAGTAGCTACTCCTGATCCGCCTATTGGTACAGCGGTATTACCAGCGACTGTCTCATCGTTTACACTTCAATTACCTGCATCCGAACTGGCTGCCGATCCTAACCTGGCTGAGCCGCCTGTTCCCTATTATTAATCCATAACGTTATAATATACATTTATGAATAAAATATTAAAACACCGCTTGAATGTTTTGTCGCTTTTCATAATCATGATAGCGGCATTATTATCGGCCTGTAAAAAAAATATTAGTGATGATGCTCCTCCTGTCATTACCGAAGTAAGGAGTTATGAGGCTTCTCCGAATGATACCATTCTTAACAGCCTTGAAGCCAACGGGCAGTGGGTAGTTATTTCAGGCCAGAATTTGAAAAACGCAATTGAAATAAAATTTAATGGTGTAAGAGCTTCCTTTAACGGCACTTTGTTTGCCGGGAACAGCGCAGTAGTGCAAATACCTACTATACTGTTTTCAACCATAGATACTACTAAGCTTTATACGATTGAGTATACAACAACGGGCGGCTCCACCACATTTGCCTTTAAATTAGGACCTGGTGCGCCAACTATTAGCGCCATTTCCAATGTATTTGCTGACCCGGGAGATTCAGTTTTTATTTATGGAACAGATCTGGTATTAGTTCAAAGTTTTTCTTATGGCGGAGATGACATAACATCATTTAAATCAGATCTTTACGGAACTTCTCTTCGTTTTAAAATGCCAAACCCTGCGCCTACAAGCGGAAATGTAGTAGTAACTACCAAGAGCGGTACAGCTATTTTTAAAATAGAGGCAATTCCTACCATTACTGCTATTTCCAACGAAAATGCCAATACCGACGATTCTGTTTATGTGTATGGTACTTATCTGAAAAGTATTCAATCATTCACTTTTTCAGGTGCTAATATTACTTCTTTTGTAACTTCTTCAGATGGAAGTTTTGTTGCCTTTAAATTACCTTCTATATCTCAATCAGGACCAGCATCCATCACAACAGCCTTTGGTGCTGTTACCACTGTTTATGATGTTTATAATGCATATAACGTCAAGTGGGCTGGTAATGCCACTACCGGTATATTAGCAAATATGGAATGGGGAAATGCCTTTGGATGGCAATGGTGGGGTGGATCCAGACTTTCTGTAGTGAGTAATGGAGGATGGATAACAGATTGCCCTGAAATGACCGGTAATACAGGCATGTTCATCTCCATAAAAGATGGCCCTTTGGCTGCTGGTGCAAGTGGAAGCCAAATACCCATAGGGGGAGCATTATGGATGCCTGCTGCTAATTTAACTGACCCCGTCGGCAATTGGGCTTTGAAATTTGAAGTAAATATTCCCAGTTCATGGAACGGCGGTTCAATTCGTATTCAAACTGGTTTCACGAGTTCTTATACAGCACTGTACGAGCCTTGGCAAATTTCTCCAACAACTACAACGGCATATTCTACCAATGGTTGGAGAACGGTAACCATCCCGCTATCCAGGTTCCTGTCAACCGATGCTACACTTGGTGAAGGAAGGGGTACTCCCGTTACTTCACTCTCAAATTTATTAGGCACCGGTAACACTGGCTGCAATGTAATGTTTAAAAATTACGGCACATCAACTACTACTACCGGCTTTTATGGTGGCTTTGATAATTTCAGAGTAGTAAAAATAAAATAGCAGTCGAATTGAAAGTTTCTCATACAAGCAAACAGATGCCTGGGGATGGGCAATGAAAAGTTGCACCATCCCTCCGGGTCAATTTAAAAAAAACTAATCTGCATCTATGAACACAAAAAAAATGACAATGGCCGGAAAATTTACAATGATGGGATTGCTGATTGTACTTTTTTTTACGAACTGTAAAAAAAAGGATACGGTTACTCCCCAACTTTCTGCTTCTCCGACCTCAATTGATCTTCCTGCAGAAGGAGGAACAGCAGACCTGGCGATCAACAGTAATGCACAATGGAACATCAGCAACCTTGCTTCATGGCTGCAGTTAAGCAAATCATCAGGCAATAGCGGGAGCAGCACCATTCAACTAACTGCGACGTCTAATGAAACCGGTAGCACCCGTTCTGTATTCTTGTCAGTAAACGCTGAAAACGGACAGGCAAGAAGAGTTAAGGTTTCGCAACCCGCTACCATCTATCCATCTTACAACACATCTCCCAAAGCCCCTGATTCAATAGGAATGAGCACTGCTGTGCAATTAGCAGCCAAATTTAAATTGGGATGGAACATTGGTAATACCCTGGAAGCTTCGGGTGGCGAAACGGGGTGGGGTAATCCTGCCATTACGGAGGACTACATAAAGTTTGTAAAACAACAGGGATTTACTGCTATTCGCCTTCCATGCGCATGGAACTGGCAACATTTAAGCGACGAAAAAACAGCAAAGATAGATCCCGCCTGGCTCAATAGAGTTAAAGAAATTGTTGGATACTGTGTAAACAATGATATGTACGTTATGCTCAACATTCACTGGGACGGTGGCTGGCTGGAAAATAACATCACGAAACTCAAGCAAGATTCTGTCAGTGCTAAACAAAAAGCATTGTGGGAGCAAATCGCTACAACCCTGCGTGATTTTGATGAGCATCTCATGTTTGCCAGCGCTAACGAACCGGCTGCTGATAATGCTGAGGAGACGGAAATTTTAAAACAATATCACCAGGTCTTCATTAATGCTGTTCGTTCTACAGGTGGAAGAAACAGCCACCGGGTTCTTATTCTCCAGGGACCAAGTACATCGGCAACATTGACAACTGATTTGATGACCACACTTCCTAATGACCCGGCGGCCAACCGCCTGATGGTTGAAGTGCATAACTATACACCGTCACAATTTTGTTTCCTAAGTGAAGATGTGAGCTGGGGTAAAATGGTGTACTACTGGGGCAGCGGGAATCATTCAACCATTGAACCAGATCGTAACCCAACTTACGGAGAAGAGGACGCCCATATTGCTGACTTCAATAAGATTAAGGAAAAATTTGTTGATAAAGGAATCCCGGTTATAATGGGTGAGTATGGCGCTTACAGGCGTGATAACTCTGCTAATGTTCCCAAAGATTTGGCCCTGCATAACACCTCTGTGGACTATTGGATAACTTTTGTTACCAAAGAAGCATTAGCCCGTGGAATAAAACCTTTTTGGTGGGATACAGGCGGTGCTTTGGACAGGAGTAACAATACAGTAAAAGATCAGCGTACTATTGATGCGCTTATGGCAGGAGCGAAATAGAGATAGCCCGGACCAGCCCGGATACAGGGCCGCTGGTAAAGGGATGTCTCCAGCGTTTTTCGACTTGCCTTTTGTCATCTGTAATTCGATAACCTAATTTATAACTGAAAAACTAACGACTATGCCGCATTTTCATTTATTCAGTTTCTTGTCTGCTAAAGTATCCTCACAGTTCAGGAAAAAATCACTTGCCTTACTATGTTTATTTTTTTTAGTTAATCTGTTTCAGGACTATGAAGTAAAGGCTCAAACCTCAGGTTATACGTGGAAACACGCACCTATTGGCGGTGGCGGATTTGTAACCGGCATCGTTACCCACAAAACATCGGGCGATAGGTATTGCCGCACCGATGTAGGCGGTGCTTACCGCTGGGATGCCACGAACAATAAATGGGTTCAGTTGCTCGATTGGCTTGGCGATTCACAAAGTGACCTTTATGGAGTTGAGGCCCTGGCGCTTGATCCGCAGAATGCCAACAATATTTATATGCTCTGTGGAACCAATTATATTGGCACAGGAAAGTCGGCTATATTAAAGTCCACCGATAAAGGAAATACTTTTACTTATACAGACCTTACCAATACGTTTAAAGTGCATGGAAATGGAAGTGGGCGCGGTAACGGTGAACGATTGGCAGTTGATCCCAAAAATAGTAATATATTATTCTGTGGCACAAGGGCGAACGGATTGTGGAAGAGTACAGATGCCGGCGTAACCTGGAGCCAGACCTGGAGCGATGTAACTACCACTGCCAACGGCAACGGTATTTGTTTCGTGCTTTTTGACCCTTCAAGCAGCGTAGTGAATGGAGCAACTCAAACCATTTACATCGGTGTTTCCCGCACCGGAGGGGCGACTCTCTACAGGAGTACAAACGGGGGCGCCAGCTTTACCGATATTTCCCCGACCACCAGTTTTATGCCGCACCGGGCCGCATTGCAGGGAACTACCATGTATGTTACCTATTCAGACAATGAAGGTCCGCAATCAACTAACGGAGATGGAAAAGTATATAAGCTTAACACTTCTACCGGTGTGTGGACAAACGTTACCCCTGTTAGTTGGAAGGACCATTCATACGGCGGAGTAAGTATAGACCCAACTAATGTAAACCGGGTAATAGTTTCTTCCTGTGGCAGTTATACTAACAACCAGTTTGGTACCGGCTGGGGCGACTTCGTTTTCCTCACTACCGATGGCGGATCGACCTGGACGCTTAAAAACGGCACCAATGCCACCTATGATGCTAATGGCATGGGATGGTCTTGCTGTGGCGCCGTTAACTGGATGGACTGTATCGAGTTTGACCAGGCCAATGTAAACCGGGTGCGGGTAATCGGCGGAGGCGGCGTATATACCTGTCCTGATATCACCGCCGCAAATTGCTCCTGGAAATATGATGTGATCGGCATTGAAGAAACCGCCTTGCTCGACGTAACAAGCATTCCCGGCGGTTCGGTTATCTCTTCTTTCGGCGACGTAACCGGCTTTGTGCATGAGCCGCTGACTGCTGTTCCGCAGGCAAGACTTTCTCCTACCGATGGGAATAACCAAAGCATTGCTTATGCGGCCGGCAACACAAACAGGGTAGTAAGAGCTTCTAACGGGGGAAACGTTGTTTACTATTCCAATGATAAGGGCGCTACCTGGACGGGAGCCTCTACCAATATGGGTACAGACGGAAAGGTTTCCATCAGTGCCGATGGAGGCACTATCCTGCATTGCCCCGGAAGTTCTTCAACAACCTACTATACCACTAACAACGGAGCCAGTTGGTCGGCCTGTTCGGGTGTATCCGTCCAATATGCTGCTCCGGTGGCTGACCAGGTAAATGCAAATTATTTCTACATATTCTCGCCGAGAACCGGGGAGTTATTCAGAAGCACCAATAAGGGAGTCAGTTTCTCCCTGGCAGGCACGCCGGGCGCATCAACTGCGAATTATCCATGGGAACCAGCCCAGATGCGGACAGTGCCGGGCTTTGAAGGTCATGTGTGGGTACCGCTTTTCTTCAATGGATTAAAATATTCAACCAACGCCGGGGTGGCTTATACAACTGTTTCCAATGTAACTTATTGCAAAGCCATTGGAATAGGAAAGGCGATGCCCGGAGCCAGCTATCCAACTGTTTTCATCTGGGGAACGGTGTCAGGCGTAACAGGCCTTTTCAGATCAACAGATCAGGGCGCTACCTGGCTCAAGTTAAATGATGACGCCCATCAGTTCGCAGGCGCGCCATTGCTCGCTGGAGACATGAACGTTGCCGGAAGGGTATTTATGAGTGCCGGCGGCGGAAGAGGTTTAATTTATTGGGAGCCTGCCGCCTGTACGCCTACTACAATCACCCCATACGTACAAGTTAATGGCGGAACATGGCAGCAGACAGCCAATGCTTCTCTCACTACTGGTGACACGGTGATGTTTGGCCCACAGCCTGCCGAGGGAGGATCATGGAGCTGGAGCGGTCCGAATAACTTTAGTGCTACTACACGTGAAGTATTCATTTCGAATATCCAGGCCAACCAGGCAGGGAGCTATGTGGCCACCTACACCAATAGCGGAGGATGCCAAAGTACGCAGACTTTTAACGTCACGGTGACCGTTCCCTGTACACCTACTACTATCACTCCGTACGTACAGATTAATGGCGGTGCGTGGCAGCAAACCGCCAATGCTTCTCTGACTGCAGGCGGCAGTGTGCAGTTTGGCCCTCAGCCTACGCAGGGAGGATCGTGGAGTTGGAGCGGACCGAATGGTTTCAGTGCTACCACACGTGAAGTAACCATTTCAAATATCCAGGCCAACCAGGCAGGGAACTATGTGGCCACTTACACCAATAGCGGAGGATGCCAAAGCACGCAGACTTTTAACGTCACAGTGACCGGCTCCATACTGAGACAATACTGGACAGGAATTAACGGAACCGCTATCAGCAACCTGACCTCCAATACCAATTATCCAAACAATCCTACGGGTAGCGGGCAGCTCACCAGCCTCGAAGCCCCCACAAACTGGGCGGATAACTATGGAACCAGGATTCGTGGATATATCCATCCTACTGCAAGTGGAAGCTACACCTTCTGGGTAGCGGGAGACGACAACACGGAATTATACCTGAGCACCAGCGACAACCCCGCTAGTGCATCAAGGATAGCCTACGTGAACGGATGGACGAATTCGAGAGAATGGAATAAGTACAGCACACAGCAGTCTGCTGCCGTTAACCTGGTTGCAGGGCAGAAGTATTACATCGAAGTACTTCACAAGGAAGGAACCGGTGGAGATAATGTAGCTGTAGCCTGGCAGGGTCCCGGCATTACACAACAGGTAATCGCCGGAAGCTATCTCTCTCCGTTCATTCCGGGAGGAACTGGTTCCAGAATGTCATCTGCTCAGGGAACAGCAGCCAACATTAATCAGGATGCCATTAGCCTGTATCCGAATCCCGCCAGCGAGGGAAGGTTTACGATTCTTCTTCCGGAAATTTCCGAAAATGCCGTCGTGAGAATTTATGATAACCTGGGCAGACTGGTTTACGAAAAGACCGCTCAAGGCGATAACAAGATCGAGATCAATTCGCGGCTTAAGGCAGGACTCTACATTGTCAGGATAGATTCGCAAACAGTTAGTTTCACTAAGAAGCTCATCGTTAATTGACAAATCTTTCATTAGTTATTGGGAATGCTTCGCTGGAGCATTCCCAATTTCCTGCATAGTCGACGAGCAAATTATTCTATAAAGGTCAGCGTATTATTGATGCATTTAACGCAGGTGCGAAATAAAATAGGGCGAAAATTTTCCGGCAATCAGATTGTCCATTTTATGGGATGAGATTGTTATGGTTCTCCGTAACAATCTTTTTCAACAAAGCAACGCATTGTATATGCTTTAAGAGTGTCGTATTAATCTTAATAAGATTTATTAAAAAAAATCAGGATGAAAAAAACTTTTCTGTTATCAGCAATCTTATTTTTTTCAATTTCAACAAAACTACTTGCTCAGAATTCTAAGCGTTCAAAACAAAATAAGCCCCCGGTACAGGAAAGGGTAATAAGCGTTGACTTCAGTAAATCATCAAATGCATTAAATACTTTTTTCAAAGAATGTGTTGGTGCAGGCAGAGCGAATGAAGGATTAAGAGCCGACTGGCAACAGCAACTGGCTTATGTAAAAAAAGAATGCGGCTTCAAATACATCCGCATGCATGGTTTGCTAACGGATGACATGGCTGTTTACAAAGAAGACAGCAAGGGAAATCCTGTGTACAACTACATGTATGTGGATGCTTTGTTTGATTTTTTGCAAAGCATCGGGATGAAACCTTTTGTTGAACTGGGATTCATGCCGGGATATCTTGCCAGCGGCAACAGAACAATCTTTTGGTGGAAAGGCAATGTCACTCCTCCTAAGGATTATGATAAATGGGGAGCATTGATCAAAAATCTTACCGAGCATTTTACCGAACGTTATGGCGCTGACGAGGTAAAGACATGGTATTTTGAAGTATGGAATGAACCCAATCTTACGCCTGGTTTTTGGACGGGAACACAGGAAGAATATTTCAAACTTTACAAATACACCGCACAGGCAGTTAAAAGTGTAAACAAGGAATATCGTGTTGGTGGGCCTGGTACAGCCGGAGCAGCATGGGAGCCGGAAATGATAGCTTATTGTCATAAAAACAATGTGCCAATCGATTTTGTAAGCACACACTCTTATGGAGTGAATCAGGGATTTCTGGATGAATATGGAAATTCAGGCACCGTGCTCGCTAAAGAAGAATTTGCAGTAAGCGGCGATGTGCTGCAATCACGAAAAGAAATTGCAACTTCTCCGATACCTAATCTTGAATTACATTATACCGAGTGGAGTGCATCTTATACTCCCGCAGATCCTATTCACGACAGCTATCATGAAGCTTCCTATGTGCTGCAAAAAATGAAGCAGGTGGGTCATGCTGCCAACTCCATGTCGTATTGGGTATTTACTGACATATTTGAAGAACCAGGCCCCCGCTTTGAACCTTTTCACGGCGGCTTTGGCATGTTGACCATACAAGGCATTAACAAGCCGGTGTTTTATGCTTATCAGTTTTTAAACAGGCTTGGAAATATTGAACTCGTAAATAATGATGCTGCATCCTGGATCTGCAAAGATTCATCCGGAAATATACAGGCATTGGTTTGGGATTACACTTACACTATTCCAGATTCCACCAATAACCAGCAGTATTTTATCCGCGACCTGCCATCCAGGTCAAAAGGAAAATTGAAGATCAATATGGCAAACATTCCCAATGGTAATTATGCTCTGGAAGTTTATAAAGTTGGTTATCGTAACAATGATGCATACACCACTTATCTCGATATGGGAGAGCCACAGCAACTTACAAAGCAACAAGTGGAGCAAATCAAAAAGCAAAATGATGGTTCAGCAATTTTGAAAGAAATCATTACTGTAAAGAATGGAGTTCCGTTTTCAAAAGAGCTGGAAATTCGTGAGAATGATGTTTTCTTTTTAAATATTATAAAACTGTAAATGCTATCGCCTGTTAAATTACACCGTTCCAATTAAACGCAGGAGAAATCAGTTTGAAGGTTTTATCGGATACTAAACGGCGAGGTAATATGCTTAAAAATTAAAGAATAAGGTAATTAAAGGAGGTATCGAATGTTTAAACAAATATATGCTGTTGCGCAAATTGGTATTTTAAGCTTTGCTTTTTTGGCTGGTCCTGGTGCCTTGGCACAGGAAAACCCATCTATTAAATTGGGAACGGATGATAAGCCAGCCTTTGACAACCCACCTGCCGGGTTCAGGGACAAGCGGGATAATATTGTTCACGGTGCTATTGCTACTGTTCAGTATGATTCCAAATCGCTCTCTACACGACGGGAGATGCTCGTTTATACACCTCCCGGTTATTCGCCCAACCGAAAGTACCCGGTAATTTATTTACTGCATGGTCTCAATTCCGGTGCCGGTCAATGGCCGTACTGGGTCCGTGCTGATAATGTCATCGACAACCTGCTGGCCGACGGTAAAATCGAACCTGTGATTATGGTTTTCCCTAATTGTAATACCAACGTAACTGTGTCCAATCCCAAACCTGATGAACAGGAAGAGCGAAAAGACGGATTTAAAGGTTATGGCAAATCTTTCGAAAACGATTTGCTCAACGATATCATCCCTTACATCGAATCTCACTATTCGGTTTACACCGACCGCAAACATCGTGCACTCGCAGGGTTGTCCATGGGTGGTGGCCAATCCCTGAATATCGGCCTTTCGCATATCAATTCTTTTGCTTATGTCGGTGGATTTTCGTCAGCCCCGAATACCCATGAATTCGGGGGACTATCCGACACCAAACTGTTACCGGATTTGATGGCGGCTAAGGAACAGCTCAAACTACTCTGGCTTGCCTGTGGCGATAAGGATAGGCTGATCGGTGTCAGCCAGCGTGTGCACCAGCACCTCAAAGAACAAGCGGTGCCGCATGTATGGCATGTGGATGGCAATGGTCACGATGATACCGAGTGGGCCAATAATCTGTATCTTTTTGTACAGCATATTTTCAGATCACGCAAGAGAAACGAAACATCACCGGCAAACCTTTCAGCGCAAACAAAGATCATTTCGCTGTGGGAAGGCAAAGCGCCTAATTCCATAGCTAATCCCACTATGCAACAGACTATCGATTCTGCCGATGGCTGGGTGAAGATGAAAAATGTTACCGAACCAACTTTAGAAATATTTCCTGCTCAGAAAAGCAAAGCAAACGGAACAGCTGTAATTATTTGCCCCGGCGGCGCTTATTCGGCGCTGGCAATAAATCACGAGGGGTACAATGTGGCCCGTTGGTTAAATACACTTGGTGTTACTGCATTTGTGTTATACTATCGCTTGCCCGACGATGCAACTGCTACCGATAAAACAATTGTTCCGTTGCAGGATGCCCAGCAGGCGATAAGGCTGGTGCGGAGACAAGCAATAAAATGGGATATCAATCCTTCAAAAATAGGGGTGCTTGGTTTTTCTGCCGGCGGGCATGTGGCCAGTTCGGTTTCGGTGCATTATAATGACGTCGTTTACAAAACAACCGATACAACAAGTGCCCGGCCCGATTTCTCTATTTTAATTTACCCGGTAATTACAATGGATTCAGCATTAACCAATACATGGTCCCGGTATAATTTGTTAGGTAAAACGCCATCTGAAAAGTTGGTACAATATTTTTCAAACGAATCGCAGGTAAATAGCCATACACCGCCGGCGTTTTTAATTCATTCTATAGATGATGATGCGGTGCCGGTAGCCAACAGTATTCATTACGCAATGGCGCTGCACCAAAACAATATTCCCTGTGAGCTGCATTTATATCAAACAGGGAAACATGGCTATGGTATGGGCCGGTCGACTAATACGGAAACCACATGGACGGGTGCATGTGAAAAATGGTTGAAGATGAACGGGCTGATGAATAGAATAAAATGAATAATGAAGAAGGATAAAGATAAACTCAGATAGTATTATGATTCGGGATGGTAATACAAAGTAAAAATGAAAAAATCTCTCTTATCAGTTTTATTATTAATTGCAATTAATTCACTTAGCCGTACGATATGCGTGGGCCGATAACCCGGATTGTAATCTTATTAATTCTGAAGGTTTGCCTGCTAATCCTTTCAGAACGGATGATTGGAAAGCCCTTACGCAAAACTAAAATCAAAGTTCAACCAGCACTATAATAATTCTTAAAGAAAAAAATGAAAACGAAAATAATTGTAACTGTTTGTATCCTGTTTTGTCATTCACTCTTCGCCCAGGTTGTTAAACTGGAGAGTCCGGACAAATCTATTGTACTAAATGTATTCTTATCGGCTTCAGGAGAAATTCAATACGGGGTAAAAAAATCCGGCATAAACGTCATCAAACCTTCGGCTTTAGGAGTGATGATGAAGGGGCACGATTTTGCACAAGGCATGAAATTGTTGACGACATCAAAACCGGTGCGTATAACAGATAGTTACCAAACTAAGAACGCAAAAAAAAGCAGCATCGTTTACCAGTCCAATCAATTGGTGCTGTCTTTTACTAATGAAGAAAAGAAAAAAATGGAAATCATTTTCCGGCTGTCCAACGACGGCGTGGCGTTCCGTTATTCTTTTCCCTGGATAAAAAATAATGAAACGATCATTAAAGAATATTCCTCATTTGCATTTGACAAAAAAGCAAGAGCCTGGTTGCAACCCATGAGTGAAGCAAAAACAGGCTGGCAGAAAGTTCATCCGTCTTATGAAGAACATTATTTGCAGGACATTCCTGTTGGCACAGTGTCGCCGTTAAAGTCAGGCTGGGTGTACCCTGCATTGTTCAAAACAAATAATACATGGGTGCTGATCACTGAAGCAGCGCTTGACGGTACTTATTGCGGCACAAGATTGACCAATGATTCTGCGTCGTCTGTTTATTCAATCGGGTTTCCCGATCCAAGAGAAGTTTTTACAGGCGGTGGTTATCTGCCAGAAAACAACAAGCCCTGGTTTACACCGTGGCGCATTATAACAATTGGAAGTTTGAAAACAATTGCAGAATCAACCTTGGGTACTGATTTGGCGCCAAAAGCTACTGCAAAAGACCTGTCATTTATTAAACCGGGCAAATCATCGTGGAGCTGGATCAACAGTAAGGATGATATGATCGTTTATGATGAACAAAAAAAGTATATCGACTATGCCGCTGATATGCATTGGCAATATTGCCTGGTAGATGCAGCCTGGGATAAGAAGATTGGTTATGATAGCATAAAAATTCTCAGCGATTATGCTGCTAAAAAAAATGTCAGTTTGCTTTTATGGTACAATTCAGCAGGCGATTGGAATACGGTAACATATAGTCCAAAAGATATGTTGCTTACAAAAGAAGGAAGAGAAAAAGAGTTCAGTCGTATTCAGGCATTAGGCATTAAAGGTGTAAAGATTGATTTCTTTGGTGGCGATGGACAAAGTATGATTCAATACTACATTGATATTTTGAACGATGCTGCAAATTATAAGCTGCTTGTAAACTTTCACGGCGCTACATTGCCAAGAGGCTGGCAGAGAACATATCCTCATCTTATGACAGCCGAAGCAATTTATGGAATGGAGATGGTAACATTTGACCAGAATGCAGCCGATAAACAAGCCAACCATTGCGCTATGTTGCCGTTCACAAGAAATGCCTTCGATCCGATGGATTTTACGCCCATGAATCTTACGGGACTTACATCATCTAATAGTATCAGGAAAACCACTCCCGCCTTTGAACTGTCCCTTTCTGTTTTATTCCTATCCGGCATACAGCATTTTGCCCAGGGACCGGAAGGAATGGTGAGGGTTTCAAATGATATAAAATCTTTATTAAAAACACTTCCTGATCATTGGGACGACGTAAAATTTTTGGATGGCTATCCCGGGAAATACGTAGTCATTGCCAGGCGCAGCGGTAATCGCTGGTACATTGCCGGTATAAATGGAGAGGCAACAGAAAAGAAAATAAATCTTGACCTTTCTATATTCAGGAAAAGCAAGGCAACTCTGTATACAGACGGTACAAAAGGTGAACTGTTTTCAAAAGCAGTCCTGAACACAACAAAGCAAAAGAAATGTGATCTTACCCTGAATGGAAAGGGTGGATTTGTAATGGTACTTGAATGATTTTAAAAACAAACGAATAAAATAAAATAAAATGAGATTCCGCCTGCAAGCATCGTTGCTGTTTCTTATAATATTTCTTCTTCAAACATCTGCTCATGCTCAAATCAGTTTACCCAAAGTATTTGGGGATAGCATGGTTTTACAGCGGGGCATCAAAATTCCCATTTGGGGAAATGCCGCACCGGGTACATTGATCGTTGCAAAACTTGGAAACGTGCAGGCTACAGCAAAAGCTAATCAGCAGGGGAAATGGCAGATTAAGTTCCCTGTATTTAAAGCAGGCGGACCTTATGCACTTGAAATTGCAGAATCAGGAAAGCCGGGCTCTAAAATAGAACTGAAAGGAATTCTCATTGGCGATGTATGGCTTGCTTCAGGTCAATCCAATATGGAATGGCAGGTACAACAGTCTTTAGACGCTGCTAAGGAAATTGCAAATGCAGATTTTCCAAAAATTCGTTTTCTCGTTGTTAAACACGATAATCAATTAAAACCTCAACGGGATATACCTGCTGGTAAATGGAAAGTTTGTGATGCGGCAAATGTGAAGGATTGGTCGGCGGTTGCGTACTTTTTTGCCCGTAAAATTCACCACGATCAAAATGTTCCGGTTGGTATTATTCAAAGCACCTGGGGTGGCACAGCAATAGAATCATGGACAAGCAGAGAGATGCTGCTTACTTCGCCCATTACCAGGGCAAGAACGCTTATCACTGATACACTTTCTGCAAGTCGGGAAGATGTTATTCAGGACAGTCTGAACCAGATACGCTTCTGGGAAATAATATATAATCCGCAAAATAATGCGGATAAGTTAGTTCCGGCTGCGGAATTTGATGATGCCGGCTGGACAGCAATTGAAATGCCCAATTTGATAAAAAATTTTGGAATCGGTTCTTATGAAGGAATGGTTTGGTTAAGAAAAAAAATCACCTTGCCTGAATCTTTTGATCAAAAAGAACTAACCATCAGCCTTGGTCATCCGGAGATGAACTATTCGCTTTACTTTAATGGCCGGGAAATTTGTAAAAATGTTTGGTATTCCAATCCAACGCATACTTATACCATTCCGGCCAACCTGGTAAAGAAGGGAGAAAACATCCTCGCATTAAGAATGGCTATGTTATGGACTGGTGGTGGTTTGAATCCGGCAGATGGTATTTTTATTACCGATGGTTCATCTGAAATTTCTCTAAGCGGTAAATGGTTATATAAAAAAGATTTTGAAACCGCACTCCCTAAAATGCGCAACTATCAGCATAACCCTGCTGTGATTTTTAATAACATGATCTACCCGGTTATTCCTTATGGCATCAAAGGATTTATCTGGTACCAGGGCGAATCGAATGCAGCAGCGGCTTATGATTATCGAAAATTATTTCCCATGCTGATTGCAGACTGGAGACAACGCTGGCAGCAGGGCAATCTTCCGTTCTTGTTTGTTCAGTTGGCCAATTACATGAAAACAAAACCGCTTCCATCAGAAAGTGAATGGGCAGAATTGAGAGAAGCACAAACACTAACGTTATCGCAACCCAACACGGGTATGGCCTGCACAATTGATATTGGTGAAGCGGCTAGCGTTCATCCCGTAAACAAACAGGAAGTGGGCCGTCGGTTAGCTTTAATTGCCAACAAACTTGTGTACAAACAGAATTGTATTGCATTCGGTCCAACGTATAAAAGTTTCCGGAAAGATGGCAATCGTATCCGGATCGGTTTTACCAATACCGGTAAAGGCCTTTCAACAAAAGATGGAAAAGAATTGACAGGTTTTGCCATTGCCGGTAATGACAAACAATTTTATTGGGCAAAAGCAATTATTGAAGGGAATGAAGTTGTTGTTTATGCTGATAAAGTTGTTGAACCTGTGGCTGTGCGTTATGCCTGGGCTGACAATCCTGTATGCAATCTTGTAAATTCAGAAGGCTTGCCTGCTGTGCCTTTCAGAACAGATGAATGGAAAGGAATTACTCAAAAATAAAAGCAAAGTTCAACGAGCACTATACAATTCTTAAAAGAAAATATGAAAGCGAAAATAATTTTTACTGTTTGTATCCTGTTTTGTCATTCACTCATGGCCCAGGAAAATTTTCCGTCTCCTGTAAGTGAAAATAAGGAACCTGTTGAAAAAGGAAAATTTAAACCTGAATGGCAGTCGTTGCAGGAATATAGAGTTCCTGAATGGTTTAAGAATGCAAAGTTTGGTATATGGGCTCACTGGGGGCCACAGTGTCAACCCGAACAGGGCGATTGGTATGGCAGGTTTATGTACGACGAGGGTAGTGAACCATATAAATGGCATGTAGCGCATTACGGCCATCCTTCAAAAGCCGGGTTTAAAGAAGTGATTAATGACTGGAAAGCTGAAAACTGGGATCCGGAAAAACTGGTGGCACTCTATAAACGTACAGGCGCACAGTATTTCTTTGCAATGGCCAATCATCACGACAATCTTGATTTGTGGGACAGTAAATACCAGGAATGGAATTCAGTTCGTGTCGGTCCCAAAAAAGATATTATTACTGCCTGGGCAAAAGCAGCTAAAAAATACCAGATTCCCTTTGGGTTAAGCGTTCATGCTGCGCATGCATGGACGTGGTTTGAAACAGCTCAGCGATCAGATAAAAGTGGAGCGTTAACCGGCATTCCCTACGATGGAAAACTTACAGCCGCTGATGGCAAAGGAAAATGGTGGGAGGGGCTTGACCCGCAGGAGTTGTATGCACAAAACCACAACCTGAGTGAGGGAAGCGAAGACATTAAATCTTTGTGGAAACAGTGGTATTGGCAGAACGGCGCTTCGATTCCTTCACAGCAATACTGCCAGAAGTTTTACAACCGTACTATGGATCTGATCAATCAATACAACCCTGACCTGCTTTACTTTGATGATTCAGGTCTTCCTCTTTACCCTGTAAGCGACGCCGGTTTAAAGCTTGCTGCACATTATTACAATCATTACATAGCAACGCATAATGGAAAATTGGATGCGGTGCTGTTTGGCAAAGTGCTTACCGACGAACAAAAAAAATGTATGGTTTGGGATGTAGAACGTGGTGCGCCTGACAAAGCGCAGGCTTTACCCTGGCAAACATGCACCTGCATCGGGGACTGGCATTACGATAGGGCTGTGTACGAGCAAAACCGTTACAAATCGGCAGCAACCGTTATCCGCATGCTCGTAGATATTGTCAGCAAAAACGGCAATATGTTGCTGAACATCCCTGTTCGTGGTGATGGTTCTATAGATGAGAAAGAAATAAAAATATTAGAGGACATAACAGCATGGATGGATGTGAACAAAGAAAGCATTTTTGATACACGTCCCTGGAAGATTTATGGTGAAGGACTTGCAGCAGATGCTGTTAATCCCCTGACTGGATCGGGTTTTAATGAAGGTAACGTGCAGTTATCAGAAAAAGATATCCGCTTCAATCAAAAAGGCAAAACACTTTACGCAACTGTGCTTGGTGTTCCGTCGGGAGATGTGCGTATAAAATCGCTTGGAAAGAATAATCATGCACTAAAAATTAAAAAAATCTCGGTGCTTGGAAGCAGGGAAAAGCTTTTTTGGAAACAAGAGGCAGTCGCCCTGGTAATTGAAAAACCAAAAGTGATTCCGAATGATATTGCGGTTGTGTTTAAAATAGAATGGAAGTAGATCGCCTTGTAATATCATTTTACTTCGGAAAACCTGAAATACAAAATATCTCGGTCAGCTATTTAACAATGAATCGAAAATCCTTTCGACTTTCTAATAAGAATTAGACCCTGTAGCAAAACTGCCTTATGATCCCAATAAGATATTACAAACCTGAATTAGACCTGCTTCGCTTTTGTGCATTTCTATTTGTGTTCTTCACCCACCGAATGGACCTTGCCCCAATTAATCCGACACAATATTATTGGGGGCACCATATTAGTTTGGTTGGCGTTTTTGGCGTACCACTCTTCTTTTTTCTCAGTGCATTTTTAATTACAGAATTACTCACTAAGGAACAAGAACAATTTGGAAAAATCAGTATCAGATCTTTTTACATAAGACGCATACTTCGTATTTGGCCATTGTATTTTGCCTTCTTTTTTGGAATGGTATTAGTCATGCAGTTTTCAAATAAATTCGGGCATGTTTCACCGGGAACACAACTTGCATTCAGTTTATTTTCCGGCAACTGGTATATTAGTTTTAATGAATGGCTGTCGTCTTATCCTATTAATCCGCTTTGGAGCATTTCTGTTGAAGAACAACTTTACATTTTGCTTCCATTAGTAGTATTTTATACAGGCAAAAGAGGGCTAAAGATTTTTTCATTTCTGGCACTCCTGGCAGCTTACGCCACTATTATTTACTATGCCCAAAAACCCACAAAAGGATTTAGCAGCGAGTGGACGAACAGCTTTGTACACTTTCAATTTTTTGCAGCAGGAATTCTTCTCTCCGTTTATTTCAGGGGCTGGCAACCAAAATGGCACTTCGCTACCCGGATTGTACTATTTATAGCAGGATTAGTATGTTGGTTGCTGGCCTCAATTGTTTGTGGAATTCATGCAGATGCCCCACACCTTTCAACTATGTCACAAGCCATTTGCGGCTGGTTTTTAATACTTGTAGGAGTCGTAATGTTTTTTCTGTCATTGTATGGGGCTTCGTCAAAATATATGCCACCTGCATTGGTATATCTCGGTCGCATATCTTATGGGATGTATATATTTCATATCACCATGTTTTGGTTGGTGTATCAAATATTTAAAGATGAACTGGCGTTTTTTAGTACCATGATTGGCTTGCATGAATGGAAAAACAATGTTGGCTTTATTATCGCTTTCCTTGCCACGGTAATTATATCAGTATTGTCCTATAAATTTTTTGAAAAACCATTTCTAAAGTTGAAAAGGAGATTTACGTTTATTCCTTCAAGGGACTAGCAGGGCCTCTGTCTTTTTGCAAGGCAAATAAACATCAGCTGTATTAAATACTTTCTTCAAAGAATGTGCAGGAAGTGCCAACGAAGGATTAACAACCGACTGCCTAAGGCAACTGAAATTGTTCTCAATCTGAATAAATTGCTGGTTATTTGTTTAAGGAATTTTCAAATATGAATGGGATCAGAAAAATATTGATTGTAATTGCGGCCCTGTTGCCGGTAGTATTGTTTGCGCAAACAAAATTTTTATTTCTCCCAAAGGTAATAATGCCAACGAGGGAACACAAGCCAAACCCTTTGCTTCAATAGATAAAGCACTGACAGCAGCAAAGAAAAAGTCAGGTTCGGTAACAGTATATCTTTTGCAGGGAACTTACTACTTAAAACAGCCTATTGTTTTCACTGCTAAAGATTTCGGAGAGGAAAACAAACGTTTACTCTTAACCAATTTCAACAATCAGAAAGTTACCATCAGTGGCGGAGTTCCTTTGAAGTTGCAATGGAAAAAATACAAAAACGGAATATGGCAAGCCTCAATAAAACAAGACCTCATTTTTGATGAGTTGCTTGTGAATGGTCAGTTGGTGAGATTGTTATTAAATTTGAATTTTTTACTTCAGTGCGAATAAATAAAAGAGAATGATGAAATACTTTTTTTGTGGACTTGTTCTTTCCATCTGCACAATCGGCATTAATTATGCCCAAACAAAAGCTCCCGTACCGTTTGGCCCTGTGCCATCGGCCAATCAAATGCGATGGCAGGAAATGGAATATTATGCTTTTGTTCATTTTTCCTTAAACACTTATACCGACCAATCGTGGGGCTATGGTAATGAAGATATCAACCTGTTCAATCCTGAAAAACTGGATTGCCGCCAATGGGCACGTACCTGTAAGCAAGCCGGTATGAAAGGTATAATCATAACCGCAAAGCACCACAGCGGTTTTTGTCTCTGGCCTTCAAAATATACAGAATACTCCGTTAAAAATGCTCCCTGGAAAAATGGCAAAGGCGATATCGTTCGTGAAATGGCCAATGCCTGTAAAGAATATGGTTTGAAGCTGGGTATCTATTTATCTCCATGGGATAGAAACCATCCGGATTATGGCAAACCGGAATACATTACTTACTTCAGAAATCAACTCACCGAACTGCTAACCAACTACGGACCTGTTTTCGAAGTATGGTTTGACGGCGCCAACGGAGGTACAGGATATTATGGCGGTGCCAATGAAAACCGCAAGATAGACCGCACTACTTATTATGATTGGGGTAATACCTATAAGATGATCCGCAAGCTGCAACCCAACATTGTGATATGGAACGATGGAGGTGACAGAGGTGATCTGCGTTGGGTTGGAACCGAAGCGGGTTATGTTGGTGAAACAAACTGGAGTTTACTGAATAAAACAGGCGAGGTAACGTGGAATATGCTGCACTTTGGCTTGGAAGATGGCAATGCCTGGGTGCCTGCCGAAGTAAATACTTCCATCAGACCCGAATGGTTTTACCATCCCGGCGAAAATGAAAGAGTAAAAACAGTGCCGCATTTAATGGAGACTTACTACAATTCCATTGGCCGCAATGGCACATTACTCCTCAATTTCCCGATTGATACCAGGGGATTGATTCACGAGAATGATGAAAAAGCAGCTCTTGCTTTTGCCGATGCAGTGAAAAAAGCATTTGCAGTAAACCTTGCTTTAAAAAAGAAAGCAACCGCTTCAAATATTCGGGGCAAGGCAAAACAATTTGCAGCAGCAATGGCAATGGATGGCGATAAAAATACTTATTGGGCTACAGATGATAATGTAAAGCAGGCTTCGTTAACAATAGATTTTCGCAAGCCAACAAAATTCAACCGTTTTTTGGTACAAGAGTATATTCGGTTAGGTCAACGGGTAAAAGCATTTACCGTAGAAGCATGGGTTGATGGCAACTGGAAAGAGTTAGCGAAAGCGACTACTATTGGCTATAAACGTATCCTTCGTTTTCCCAGTATCACGGCCACAAAAGTTCGTTTCAATATTACCGATGCAAAAAGTGTCCCTGTAATTTCCAATATCGGCATTTATAATGCCCCGCAAATACTTACTCCTCCTTCCATTATCAGGAATCAGCATGGCGAAATAAACATCATACCAGCCGATAAAGAATCAGAACTGTATTATACGATGGATGGTAGTGTGCCTACGTTGACATCAAAAAAATATTCAGGCCCCGTTACCACCGGGGGTAAAGTGCAGGTACGTGCTATCGCTTACGAACCTGCATCGGGCAAAAGCAGTCCTGTAACAAACGAAAAATTTGATATTTCCAGGAAAGGCTGGAAGATTATAGGAATTGAAGATGAAAAAGCAAGAGCTGTTCTGGATGGCGACCCATCAACTGCCTGGCACCAAAGCAAAGACAAAAAAATGCCGGTTGATCTGGTGATTGATTTGGGCAAAGAAGAAATGCTGGCTGGCTTCAGATATTTGCCCGACCAAAACATTTGGAATCCCGGCATCATCAGCAACTACGAGTTTTATATATCGAATGATAATGCAGAATGGAAGCTGGCCGATTCAGGAGAATTCTCCAACATCAAAAACAATCCATTGTGGCAGTCAAAAAGCTTTTCACCGGTAAAGGCCCGCTATATCAAATTTCGTGCTTTGCGAAATATTGATGGCAACGATGAAATTGGATATGCTGAAGTGGATGTGATTACAAATTAATTTGCCTTTGAACGGGGATAAAAAAATATTTTATACAACGCTTTTTTTGTTTCTGCCAAGCACCGGCGTTCTGGAATGAACCAAACCGGTCACTTGGTTTTTGGACAGGAACTCAGCAAGAATATTTCGGTGGATATCCGGAAAATGATGTTTTATTTTTGAATTGATAAAATTATAAAGCCTTGATGATTTTAAAGATGAATATGAAAAATACCATTCTTTTAGTTTTAGCCCTCGTTGGTATCAACATATGGGCATATTCCCAACCTGCTATTTCAATGCATAATCAGTTACAGGCAAAGCAGGTTGCTCAACTGGAAAGTCCCGACAAATCTGTCGTACTAGATGTATTCTTGTCTGCTACAGGTGAAATTCAATACAGGATACAAAAATCTGGGATAAGCGTCATTGAGCCTTCTGCTTTGGGAGTGATGATGAAGGGGCACAATTTCACGCAACGCATGAAACTGATCACGATTTCAAAACCTGAGCGGATAACGGATAGCTACCAAACGAAGAATGCAAAAAAAAGCAACATTCGATACCAGGCGAATCAATTGCTGGTGTCTTTTATCAATGAAGAAGAGAAAAAAATGGATATCATTTTCCGGTTATCCAATGACGGCGTCGCATTCCGCTATTATTTTCCCTGGATAAAAAATAATGAAACGATTATTAAAGAACATTCCTCATTTGCTTTTGACAAAAGCACAAGAGCCTGGTTGCAACCCATGAGTGAAGCAAAAACAGGTTGGGAGCGTTGTCATCCCTCTTATGAAGAGTATTATTTGCAGGACATTTCTGTTGGCACAGTGTCGCCTTTAAAGTCAGGTTGGGTGTACCCGGCATTGTTCAAAACAAATGATACATGGGTGCTGATCACTGAAGCAGCAATTGACGGTACTTATTGTGGCACAAGATTGACCAATGATTCTGCGTCGTCTGTTTATTCAATTGGATTTCCCGATCCGAGAGAAGTTTTTACAGGCGGTGGTTATCTGCCAGAAAACAACAAGCCCTGGTTTACACCGTGGCGCATTATTACCATTGGCAATTTGAAGACAATTGCTGAATCCACATTGGGTACTGACCTGGCGCCGAAAGCTATTACGATAGATCAATCATTTATCAAACCGGGCAAAGCATCGTGGAGCTGGATCAACAGCAAAGACGATATGATCGTTTATGATGAACAAAAAAAGTACGTTGACTTTGCTTCAGCAATGAAATGGCAGTATTGCCTTATTGATGTGAACTGGGATACAAAGATTGGATATGATAAGATAGCTGAACTGGCAAGGTATGCAAAACAAAAAAATGTCGGGTTGATATTATGGTACAACTCTGCAGGCGACTGGAATACGGTAACATATCATCCCAAAGACGTATTACTGAAAAAAGAAGGAAGAGAAAAAGAATTCAGTCGCTTGCAGGCAATGGGCATTAAAGGTGTAAAGATTGATTTCTTTGGTGGCGATGGTCAGAGTATGATTCAATACTACATTGATATATTGAATGATGCTGCAAAATATAAGCTGCTTGTCAACTTTCATGGCGCTACACTGCCGCGGGGCTGGCAAAAAACATATCCTCACCTTGTGACTGCTGAAGCAATTTATGGAATGGAGATGGTTACATTCAGCCAGGCGGCGGCGGATAAGCAAGCCAATCATTGCGCCATGTTGCCATTTACAAGAAACGCATTCGACCCGATGGATTTTACACCTATGAATCTTACGGGGCTAACCGCTTCAAATAGTATTAGAAAAACTACTCCCGCTTTTGAACTGGCTCTTTCCGTTTTATTCTTATCCGGCATACAGCATTATGCCCAGGCGCCTGAAGGCATGGCGAAGGTGCCCAATGATGTGAAAGATTTTTTAAGAACGCTTCCTGACAACTGGGACGATGTAAAGTTTCTGGATGGCTATCCCGGGAAATATGTTGTTATCGCCAGGAGGAGTAGTAATCGCTGGTACATTGCCGGTATTAATGGAGATACAACTGAAAAGAAAATAAGTTTTGACCTTACCTCCTTTAAGAAAAGCAAGGCGACTCTTTTCACAGACGGTGTAAAGGAGGAGCTGTTTTCGAAAACGGTCCTGAGCACCGCAGCACAAAAGAAATGTAATATTACTTTGAATGTAAATAGTGGATTTGTAATGGTGCTTGAGTGATTAAAGACTAATACAGGGGCCTTCGGCATATTTCAAAATTTGTGCAGTTTCTGTATTCATTGCTAAAAAGTCTGATTTGAATAAAGGCTTCTCTTACCAGAGAATGAAAGAATATTGATGAAATCGTAGTATAATTGGTCGCGGCGGAATCTCCGAAGTGGAAATAAAGGATCTGTTGCGGGAGCTCTGCATCGACGAACTTGCGCTAATACTAAACCTCATCAGGATAGGAATAAGCCCGGGGACTTAAATCTGACTGTCGCTGGATTAAATCCGGGGTGGCCTACAGCCAACAGGAATGAACCAACGTACGTGAAACTTTCTCCACCCTAAGTATAATTTCTGTTTTTAGCACCGATATTTACCGCACCAAAAAACCAGCGGCTGTTTATTGGACATTAAAAATGAAATTTTAAAACGTAGAGCAGTACATGAAGAAATTTTTTTTATACATCAGTGTTTTTGTATCAATAGACTTTGTTGCGCTGGCCAACGAGCCAGACTCTGTTTATCTTTTTTCTTACGCAACCGAAAAAAACAATAATCACAACGGGTTGCATTTTGCCTGGAGCGTTGACAAAATATCCTGGCATAGCATCGGAAATGAGTTCTCTTACCTGAAATCGGATTATGGGCGTTGGGGTGCTGAAAAACGAATGATTACCCCTTACCTGGTGCAAGGTCCCGGCGGTGTTTGGCAATGTGTGTGGAGTTTGAACGAAAGAGATAAGGTTTTTGCACACGCCTCTTCACATGATTTGGTTGACTGGAGTAGGCAAAGTTACCCCGCGACGAAAATTGGAACAAACGTTCTTCGCCCGGTAATCTGGTATGATAAAATAGCAAGCAGCTATACCATAACCTATACAGATGTTAGTGGCAAGTACTACCGTGTTGCAACGAAAGATTTTAAAACCTACAGCGACGTAACCGAAGTGTCAGCAACCGAATACAAAAATACCAGTGTTACCGTCCCATTGCCCACTGGTAACGCTACGGGTCAATTGTATTACGTGGCGTGGTCGGTGGTGGATAAGCTGATCAGGGAGGCCGATTTGCAGCAATATAAAAGCAGGTTATACAGCGAATCAGCAAAAGATGATGCTGCGCGGTTTGCCGGCCTTCAAACGGTGAATGCAAGTATCACCCTGCAAGCCGGACAAGCAAAACCAATAAGTGATATGCTGCTCGGCATATTTTTCGAAGACATCAATTACGCAGCTGATGGCGGGCTTTATGCAGAACTCATTCAAAACCGCGATTTCGAATATGTGCCAGGAGACAAAGAATATCGCGACAAGACTTGGAATCCGACGCATTCGTGGACACTGAATGGAAAGGGTACCACCTTTACGATTGATAGCATTTCACCTCTTCACGTTAACAATCCGCATTATGCGGTGCTGCAGACGCAGGCACATGGAGCGTCTTTGGTAAACGAAGGCTTCGACGGCATTGCCTTGAAAAAAGGCGAGGCTTACAACCTGTCGCTTTTTGTAAAGCGATTGGAAGGAAAGGGTGGAAAGTTGCTGGCTCGTTTAGTCAATAAGAAAGGAGAAGTGCTGGGACAGGCAACGATAGATGTGTCGTCTAAAGAATGGAAAAAAACAAAGGCTGTTCTGACAGCATTAGCTGATGCCAGTGATGCAACACTTGAATTGCAGCCCTTGTCTCCGGGCCGGTTGGCACTGGACATGATTTCGTTGTTTCCACAAAAAACATTCAAAGGCAGAAGCAATGGACTGCGTTCCGATTTAGCAAAAGTAGTCGCAGACCTCCATCCACGTTTCATTCGTTTTCCAGGCGGGTGTGTGGCGCATGGCGATGGCCTCGCCAATATCTATCGCTGGAAAAATACCATTGGTCCGTTGGAAGCACGGATCCCCCAGCGAAATCTTTGGGGTTACCACCAGAGTGTTGGCCTGGGTTACTATGAATACTTCCAGTTTTGTGAAGATATAGGAGCGGAGCCGTTGCCGGTAATTGCAGCAGGTGTTCCGTGTCAAAATTCCGGTACAGGAGGAGCGGGACAGCAGGGTGGTATTCCAATGAAAGAGATGGATGAATACATACAGGATATATTGGACCTGATAGAATGGGCCAACGGTGATGTGAATACAAAATGGGGAAAGTTGAGAGCGGCGGCAGGTCATGCAAAACCTTTTAATTTAAAATTCATCGGCATTGGTAATGAAGATCTGATCACCGATGTTTTTGAAGAGCGGTTCTCGATGATCTATAATGTTCTTAAAGAGAAACATCCTGAAATAACAGTGATTGGAACGGTCGGCCCTTTTTATAAAGGAACAGATTATGAGGAAGGATGGGAGATCGCAACAAAGCTAAAACTCGCGATGGTTGATGAGCATTACTATGAAAGCCCGGCATGGTTTGTACACAACCAGGATTTTTATGACCGTTACGATCGTTCCAAATCAAAAGTGTACCTGGGTGAATACGCTTCCCGCGGCAATACGTTGTACAATGCGCTTGCGGAAGCCCTTTACCTGACGTCGCTGGAGCGAAACGGTGATGTGGTTCATATGACATCGTATGCGCCGTTGTTGGCAAAAGAAGGTCATACGCAGTGGAACCCGGATCTGATATACTTCAACAATACCGAAGTAAAGCCAACGGTTAATTACGAAGTGCAGAAACTTTTTAGCAACCATGCCGGCAATGAATACCTTCCCGCCGCCATCAAGCTTTCAAACAACGAGGAAGCCGTAAGAAAACGTATTGCTTATTCCATTGTGCGGGACACAAAAACAGGAGATGTGATTATAAAAATTGTGAACCTTTTGCCGGAAACTGTCAACGCTTCAATTGATTTGTCAGGTATTTCAATTCCCGGCACAAATGCGAAGAAGATCACGTTGAAGGGAAGTTGGGATGATAAAAGTGCAAAAGCAGGGGAAACGGAATGTTTGGTTTCAGAAAAGTTTACTTCCGAATTGCCGGCATATTCATTCACAGTAGTTCGAATGGGGTCAATTCGATAATTCAGAAGAAAAAAAAGAATCAGGCGAATTGATATAAATGCATATCATTTTTTTTCAATTGCTGATATCATTGCGAATACAATCAACTTCAATGGTCAGTGTCGTATGAGCGATTCAACTTTGAAAATAAAATTATTATGGAAGAAAATTTTGATCCGATTCGGATAAAAAAATAAAACTAAACTAAAAGTTGCTTAACAATCCAATGTCCGGCTTGCGATCAGGTAATACCTTATGGTATTATTCCAGTTGATATTTTACTGAAGACTTCCGGATCTCCAATTCTACTGGTAGTTCGATTCTTTTGAAACTGGAAGGAGGCCGTTTCGCCTCAATAAGTTCTATTAATAATTCTGCCGCTGCTTTGCCCATTTCAAAAGCAGGTTGACGAACCGTAGTTAAAGATGGATCGAAAAGGTCGGGAGCACTAAAATTAGAAAAACCTGCAAGTGCTATTTTGCCGGGAATAGCAATATTTCTTTTTTTCAGGATGGAAAAACTCCCAATTGTCAGGCGATCCGAGGCAGTGAATATGGCATCCGGTGGATTCTCAAGAGAAAGTAATTCATCTATCGCAGTTTCAATTTCGTCCTTATTCATGCCTCCATGCATGCAATATTTGACATAAGCTTCATTAATAGGAATATCATTTTGTTGCAAAGCCTCGTAATAGCCGGCCAGTCTTTCATGCGTGATAGAGATATTCAAAGAACTGGTGATATGGGCTATGCGCTTATAACCGGATTTAATAAAATGTTCTGTTGCTGCTTTTGCGCCTCTTTTGTTATCCGCTACGATGGTATGTGTTTTGATCGCATTTGTTATCCGGTCAAAAAAAATAAGGGGCACTCCTTTTTCGTGAAGTTTTTTAAAATGCTCTACATTTTCTGTTTCTGTTGAAAGTGAGACAAGCATTCCATCTACGGATTTCCAGGCGAGGTGTTCCATGTTTTTAACTTCTTTCTCATACGATTCCTGGCTCTGCGTGATAATAAGGTGATAGTCTTTATTGCTGGCGACGAATTCTATTCCACTGATGACATCGGCAAAAAAATTATTTGGTACCGAGCTAATAATTAACCCGATAGTCCGGCTTTTCTTGTTTTTGAGGCTTTGTGCCATCAGGTTGGGCCGGTAATTATTCGCCATGGCATACTCCAATACTTTTTGTTTGGTCTCGGGACTGATCTTATAGCTGTCACGAAGAGCCCGCGACACCGTGGCTATAGAAAGATCGAGTGCTTTAGCGATATCTTTTATAGTTATTGACTCATGCTTCATTAAAAATCGGGCATTGCTGATGGGCTCTTTTAATGGCCGCGTTTAGCAATTGTTAAAAGTAAGATAAATCTTAGATACAATTATAATTCGTTGATTAATAGTGATATAAAACCTTATAATAGCCAGTGGTATTCCTTCTTTTGCCAACTAAAAAGCTAATCTATGCAAACGTTTGCCCAAATTAAGTTTGGCGGTTTGATTGCTAAATCGATTAATTGATATTCCTTTATACTGTCATTTTTACACTTATTCTTTTTGCTAAATCGATTAATGAAAATTGAATAAATGTAGAATAGGAATTAAGGTTAACGATTGCTGATTCAGCCAGGCATAGCTACAATAATACTTCCGGTCGGCCCGACAGTCTTTCGTTCTCCTTTTACAACGCTGGTTTAATTTTTAAAACGATTTGCTTGAAACGCAAACAATCCATACACGATTTGGCCAAAGAGCTGAACCTTTCTGCCACCACCATTTCATTTGTGATAAATGGAAAAGCGACAGAAAAGCGAATCAGCAATGATGTTAAGGAAAGGGTGTTGGCGCATATCAAAAAAACAGGATACCAGACCAACATGGTGGCCAAAAGCCTCCGCACCGGTAAAACTAAGATCATTGGCATGCTGGTGGAAGATATTTCTGACCCGTTTTTCTCAAGCATAGCAAGGGTGGTAGAGGAAAAAGCTTACAAGCTGGGCTATAAAATATTTAATTCAAGTACAGAGAATGATACAATCCGCGCCAGGGATTTGATCAAAGTTTTCAGGGAAAGGCAGGTAGATGGTTATATCATAGCTCCTTCGCCCGGCATCGAAGAAGAGATTCAGCAACTCGTAGATGACAATTTTCCCGTGGTTCTTTTCGACAGGTATTTTCCGGAATTACCCACTCATAATATTATTATTGACAATGCCGGCGGAGCCTACGAAGCGATGCAGCATTTTGTAGAAAATGGTTATAGAAGTATTGGTTTTGTGACCCTCGATTCAGCGCAGGTGCAAATGCAGGAAAGGTTGAATGGCTATTTACGTGCAACATCGGAAAATGCACTCCAGCCGTTTATTCAAAAAGTACCTTACGATACTGCGCTTGACAAACATGATAAGATAGTTGAACAGGTTAAAGCATTTTTGCATAAAAATCCCGGTCTTGATTCCATTTTATTTGCGACAAACTATCTCGCCATCGCGGGCCTGCAGGCGCTAAAGGATTTGAATCTTACAATACCCGGCAATATTGCTGTGATCGGCTTTGATGATAATACACATTTTTCATTGTTCTCACCTTCTGTTACTGCTGTGGCGCAACCGGTTGAAGAGATGTCGGCGAAGGTGATGGAACAGCTGATGCTTTGCATAAAAGATGAAAACAGGAAAACCAAAAATACAACGATCCGACTACCGACAAAACTTGTGATAAGGGAGTCCTCGCTGAGAAGGAATGGAATAGAAAATTAGCCCGGTTACATATTGAACAGTTGTAAAAAATTTCGATGAAAATCGAAGCAGGAGTTCTTTTGCCCGATCCGAACCCTATGAATTAAAAATTAAGCGCAAATCAATCAAATCTAAAAAACAAAAAAAACTTGCGGTATGAGAAATTTTAAGTCAAAGCAGGGAAGAAAAATGGTTGCATTTACGATGCTCATTTTCCTTTTGGCTTTTTTCAGTCCTTCCTCTTTTGCACAAACTAAAACAGTAACCGGAAAGGTGGTAAATACCGATACCAAGGAACCTCTGTCAGGAGCTTCGGTACAAGTAAAAGGCACTACAAAAGGTACAACCACCGATGCCGACGGAACATTCACCATTGAAGCACCCGAAGGGGCAGTTCTTGAAATAGGGTCTGTAAGTTACCAGGCCGTGGAAGTAAAACCTTCCAGGACCAAGGGCGTTTTGCTAGTGAATTTATCACTTAAAGAAAAGGATTTGGGCGATGTGGTAGTAGTAGGTTATTCAAAGCAAAAGAAAGCCACTTTAACAGGCGCTGTTGAACAGATAACAGCCAAGACTTTTGAAAGCCGTGCCATAACGAATATCGGTTTAGCGCTACAGGGCGCTTCTCCTGGTTTAGTAGTTACACGTTCTTCTCCACGCCCTGGAAATGAGGGTCTGAAATTTAAAATTCGTGGTGATATATCTGCAAATGGCGGGGATCCCCTGGTTGTAATTGATGGAGTTCCCGCTCTTGGCGGCGTAAATGGCATTGCTTTTCAAAATCTGAATAGTGATGATATTGAAAGTATCAGTGTGATAAAAGATGGTGCTGCTTCTATTTATGGTGCACGTGCTGCCAATGGGGTGCTTTTGGTCACCACTAAAAGGGGAAAGGGAAAAGTAAAAGTGGACTACGCCAGTAACCTGCGCTTTACTACCAATGGCATTATCGGTTATTCGCCCAGTATGCAAGAATATGCTACCATGTGGATTGAAGCCAATAAAGAAGAAGCCAAACCCAACTGGTGGGTATGGGGAAATCAAGAGAATATGCTGAGGATGCAGCAGGGTTACGAAGGTGCATATCCCCTTTTCGGCATCGACTATTATATCTTCAATGCCAACAGGATTGATGAGATGTTTGCCCGCCGTTATTCTCATCAGCACAACTTAAGTATCTCCAACAGTACGGATAGGTCAGGCTATCGTTTGTCGTTAGGTTTTGCTGATAATAAGGGCAACCTGGCAACGGCTTACGATGGGCAAAAACAATACAACGCCCGGTTTAATTATGATTATAAGCTGTCTGAAAAATTGAAATTGGAATCCAGCATCAGTTTGGTGAATGCCAAAACAGGTTCACCTTCTGTGGGCCTTGATAATACGCTTTATGGATATGATATGCCGTTCTTTCCTGCCAAAAATCCTTTTGGTCAGTGGTTTGCCTGTTTTAACGGAGTGGATGGAGGCGCAAACAGAAATGCTGCTGCAATGACCACCGATGGCGGCAGAGATAATAAAAATTCCCTTACCGGAAGGGTGGATCTAAAGGCTACCTACCAGATTTATAAAGATCTGGCGGTTGAAGGTTTGGCCTCATTGCAAAATGAACGGTTCAACCAGGAACGATATGTACTGCAAGTGCCGGTATATAACTGGTATGGCAAGCAAACCGGAACGGGTAACAATACAGGCGGCACGAATAATAGGTATTATACAGAGGCAAAGACATCTTTTTATCAATATTATTCGGCCTTGCTGCGCTATAATAAAACGATTAAAGGCGTACATAATATTTCGGCAGTGGCCGGTATCAATGCTGAAAAAAACAGGTATCAGTTTGTTTCGGCAACACGTATTGGATTCGAAAATTTGGGCGTTCAGGATATAAGTTTGGCTTCGGCTGCAGCGCAATCAAATGACGGGTTTAAAAACCAAAATGGGTATTATTCCTACATAGCAAGAGCTAATTATAACTATGCCGAAAAATATTTGGTGGAATTTATGGGCAGAAGAGATGGCAACTCCAGGTTTGCCACAGGATTTAAGTTTAAAAACTTTGGCGGCGCTTCGGCAGGCTGGGTATTTACCAAAGAAGATTTTTTACAGGGCATTACTTCAATCGTGAATTTTGGTAAAATAAGAGCCAGTTATGGCAGCTCCGGTAATGATGCCGGCCTTGGTAACTTCGAGTATATTTCCCTGATAGATCCCCGTGCTGTCATTTTGGGTGTGCCGGCTTCCCAACAGCCATCATCGGGCCTGCAGAATAATGGCTTAATAACTACACTGAGAACATGGGAAAGGGTTGATCAAAAAAATATCGGTATAGATTTGGCCTTCTTAAACAACCGCCTTTCAGTAGCCTTCGATTTATTTGAGAAAGACAATATCGGCATGTTATCACAGGTGATTTACCCCGCAGTATTAGGAGGTAGAGCGCCTAAAACCAACAGTGGTCATTTTAATACGAAAGGTTGGGAAGCTATTATTAGTTGGAAAGATAGCAAGAAAGATTTTTCTTATAATATTTCGTTCAATATCGGTGATGCTAAAACCTTAGTAACCGGTGTAGAAAACGCTGATGGTTATGGAGCAGGAAAAAACGGGATAGTGAATGGTTATCCTAATCAACCCTGGTTTGTATATAAAACCGATGGCTATTTTCAGAATCAAAAGGAGGTTGATGATTATTATGCAAAATATGGCAGCAGCCAGGACCTGGCTGGTATGCAAGCCACCAATCCCGATGTAAGATTGCGGCCCGGCGATATTAAAAAAGTAGATGTCAGTGGCACCGGAAACATCACATCCAATGGCAATGAAAAAAGTTCATTGGTGTACAAGGGCGATGGCACCCCACATTACACCTTCGGTTTTAATATGGGAGCCTCCTGGAAGGGGATAGATTTTTCGGCTTTTTTCCAGGGACAGCTAGAGCAATTGATTATGCGAAACGGATATATGGCTTACCCATTTGCCGCCATCTGGACCAATCAAAATCCTGCATTCCTGGGCAAAACATGGACTGCAGAGAATCCAAATGCTACTTTCCCCCGCTTAACTGTGAATGGCACCCGTGCAAAATGGAATTATGCCAACAATGATTTCATGTTGCAGAATAACCGGTACATCCGTTTAAAAGCACTTATTGTTGGCTACACGCTGCCTGCATCCTTAACGAGAAAAGTGAAGATGGAAAGAGCCAGGGTGTATTTCTCCGGAAATGACTTATGGGAGCTGGCAAGCATAAAAGATGGATTCGACCCTGAAATGGGTGAAACTTCCCAAAACGCAGGTTATCCCTTTGCAAGAACCTGGTCTTTTGGATTAAACATCGGATTTTAATAATCTGAAATCATTATACAATGAAAAAAATAGTAAATAAAATAGTTATAGGCGGGCTTTGCTTAAGCATGTTCTCCTGCCAGAAAAAGTTTATCGACTTAGACCCCCCTGCTCAATTTTCGGATGCCGTTTATTTTAAACAGCCAAGTGATTTTAAAGCATATACTGCAAGTTTTTATGGCCAGCTTCCTGGGTGGAATTTTGGCAGCATGGATAATGGTTCCGATTTGTCTGCAAACGCAAACGGTAACGGCGCCGATATGGGTCGGGGTACCATCGCGGTTCCGTCAGGTGGAGGTTGGAACTATTCCGGTATCCGCAGTTGCAACATATTATTATCCAAAGCAGCATCGTATGAAGGCACCGGTGACATCAGCCAATATGTAGGCGAGGCTCATTTCTTCCGTGCCTTTGCTTATTTCGGTTTGTTGAAAGACTTTGGTGGTGTGCCTATTATAACTACGGTGATGGAACTTACCTCGCCTGAATTGCAAGCACCGCGCAACAGCCGCTACGAAGTAGTTACCCAAATCTTAGCAGACCTGGATGAAGCTATTGCAAAGCTGCCCACAGAACAAATCATACCCAGCGCCGATAAAGGCAGGGTGAGCAAATGGGCTGCCAAAGCATTAAAAGCCCAGGTGGAATTGTATGAAGCCACCTGGGAAAAATATGTGGGACAAGAGCCTGATGGTGATGGTACGTCTGTTGGAGCTGGTAAGGCTGGATATGATCCTGCTAACGTAAATAAATATTTAACTGATGCTGTAGCAATGTGTGAGGATGTAATAACTAATGGGGGGTATGAATTATGGAATAAAAACTCAGCCGCCGGCATGAACAATTTAAGCTACTGGTATCTGTTCAATCTTGAAGATGCAGGCAGCAACCCGGGTGGTTTTGATAAATCAACCAATAAAGAGTTCATTCTGCAATCTGTCTATGATTTTACTTTCAGACAAAGTGGTATAAACATAACCTGGACGGTAGGTCAATTATATCCCAGTCGCAAATTTGTGGACCTGGCCGTATGCACGGATGGACTGCCTCCTGAAAAATCAACTTTATTCCAGGGCTATCATAAAACAGGCGATGAGTTTAAGAACAGGGACCTGCGTTTGTTGAATTATTTATATGCTTCCACCACAGCTCCTTCGTCCATTACTTTAGACTTTGGAGGCTTAGGTTTCAGCGGTTATGGCAACAGCAAATTTGGCGTGTACAAATTTGGCCCTGCTCCTGATGGACGCAGAACAGATAGAACTGAATCGGCTAATTATCCCATCATCCGCCTGGCAGAAGTGTATTTAATGTACGCAGAAGCTTTAGTTGAATTAACCGGTGGCATTACTGATGGCCAGTTAGATGCTTCCATCAACAAATTAAGAGCCCGAGCAAATGTAGCTCCGCTCACCAATGCACTGGCAGCCGCCAACGGGTTGGATATGAAAGAAGAAATCAGAAGAGAAAGAGCTGTGGAGCTATACCGCGAAGGCAAGCGTTTTGATGACTTGAAACGCTGGGGTATTTTAGAAGCTTCGTTGAATCCTTCCCGCCTTGGAAGAGTAGTTGGCGACGCCTCTTATCCTACGGATTTCAGAGATACCTCCGGCAATCCAACCGCTGCATATAAACCCGGCTCTTATGTTTACGGTGAAGAAGCTGTACAAACACCTGCAGGCGTGCTTAATTGTGTGGTGGTAGATAGTAAACAAAACCACGCCGTGGTTAAAAAACATTATTTGTTTCCCATACATGCAGAACAACTGAGGTTGAACCCGCAATTGCTGCAAAACCCCGGTTATTAATCGTCATCATCAACGAACATTATTCATTTCTTAAAGTTTTTTATGAAATATAAATTTTTAAATATAGTCTGTTGCTTAATCGCAATAGTTCTTCTCGGCACCCGCTGTGAAAAAGGCCCTCAGTTCAGGGAGTTTAATTATCCTGTAGCAGTGCCATCAGGTATGAGCCCGGCCAGTGGTTATGCTATGACCAATGTTACGATTGTCGGTACCAATCTCGACACATTAAAAGGAGCTGTAAAAATTTGGTTTGGCGGCATACAGGCAACCAATATAGTAAGCGCTACAGGCAATCAAATAGTAGTGCAAGTGCCGGCAAATGCAGTATCAGGTAAAGTCAGTCTCCAGGTATGGACTACAAAAGTGGATTCGGTAGGAACGTATACAGTAATTCCTTCGCCGGTGATTAATTCCATTGCTTCACAAAATGCACAAAAGCATGCTGCCTTTCCGGGAGACACTATATCAATAAAAGGTATTCGTTTCGGGACAGATGTTTCCAAGGTGGCAATAAAATTTAATGGAACAACTGCTACTGACATTCCTTTTATCAATGATACGCTGATCAAGGTTGTTGCACCCAATGGTTTTTCGTCTGGTAATGTCACGCTTACAATGGGGGGCTTAACAATTACAGCAACACCTGCAATAATTAATCCCAATGCACCCGGTAACATCACGCCTTACTTTTTAAGCAATACCGGCGACACGACAAAAGGTGGTGGATTTACTAATGGCGGTGCATTAGTTTCCAACAGATGGGGAACGTTAGCCGCTCCATGGGTTACGAATGCTGCTGCAAAAAATAAAAGCGGTGAAGGCGGATACTCTAAAGATGGAGGAGGTACTCTTTGTTGGGAAACATGGGGTAATACACCAATTACAGATGGTATCATCTATCAGCCTACTTCCATGCCTCTACCCGCTGGTAGTTACACGCTATCCGTTAAGTATTTCACAGAGGTTCAACAAAATTCTACCGTTCACATGGCCGTTGCATCTGGTAATAGCGGCATTCCAACTTTAGCCAATATATCCACTGCTTTAGCATCTGTGGCCTTGGCAAACCCCGCAAATGTTGGTGCTACAAGTCCCAATCTTACTGAAACCAAAACGCTCAATTTTTCGTTGGCATCGTCCGAGGTGGTTTCGATAGGATTTTTAGGAAACATCGCATGGGGCAATGGCAGTGCAAACCCGGGTTGTTATTGGAAAGTTGAGTGGATCAAATTAGTTAAGAACTAAACACTCATTACAGCTTTGGAGAGATAAGACATCTCCAAAGCTGTTTTCTCCGAACCAGAAATCAGTATGTAAAAAAAACCAGGTAAAAGAATTTTTTTTCATTACGGGCAGCTTTTATTCTCGTATGGCAGGCAAGCGTTGGCTGCCCGTAATGAAAAGTTTAAAATTTTTAGCAGACAATCATAAGCAATAGCGGAAGAGGTTTCTACCTTTTCCTATTTTTTAAAAAATTAATTGATTGCTGTCTTCTGCATTTGATATGAATTACCGGATGCTTTCCCAAAAAAATATTCGATCAAAGAACAAGTGTCAATAAAACTAAATGAAGATGACACTTTTTAAAAAATGAAACAGATTAAATCAAAAACGAACAAAGCATGTAGTGTGTGTTGAATAGTGAATGTGCCAGTGGTCTTCCATCTTATGAGGAAAAAATATTCCTTACCAGATCTAAAAACAAAACTAAATGGCAAAAAACATTTACACGACCCTTTCGAACCGGATATCCGGAAGAAAAAATTTTTTCAGTCTCCGTCCCAAACTGAATATACTGGTGCTTGCCAGTTGTTGCCTGTTTCTGTTGGCCTCGCTCCAACTGGGCGCACAAACTTTTGTACATCCCGGCGGCTTACATACGCAAACAGACCTCGATCGTATGAAAGTGCAGGTGGCTGCAGGGGCGCATCCCTGGATCGATAGTTGGAACGCCTTGATTGCTCACCCGAAAGCACAAAATACTTATACTGCGGCTGCGAGAGAGAATATGGGAGCCAGCCGCCAGAGAGCTTCAGCTGATGCAACAGCCGCTTATCTCAATGCTCTTCGCTGGTATATTTCGGGTGATACTTCTTATGCAGCATGTGCAAGAAAAATTTGTAATGCCTGGGCCTACGCAGTTAACCAGGTGCCCAGCGGCACTGATATACCAGGTTTAATGGGTATTGCTATTTATGAATTTGCGGTAGCAGGAGAAATCTTGCGTCTTTATCCCAATTGGTCATCGGCAGACTTTAACCAGTTTAAAAATATGATGACTACTTATATGTACCCTGTATGCAATGATTTTTTGACCAATCACAGGGGCACATGCATTAGCCATTATTGGGCAAACTGGGACATCTGCAACATGACAGCCATTTTGGGTATCGGCGTATTATGTGATGACACTGCAAAGTTCAATCAGGCTATCACATACTTTAAATCCGGTGCAGGTAACGGTAGCCTTGCTAGGGCAGTTCCTTTTTTGCATAGTGGAGGCTTGGGACAATGGCAGGAGAGTGGGCGTGACCAGGAGCATGCGCTATTAGGTGTAGGTATGTTAGCAACGTTTTGTCAAATAGCATGGAACCAGGGACAGGATATGTATGGTTATGACAACAACCGTTTGCTGGCAAGTGCAGAATATACAGCTAAGTATAATCTTTGGAAAGATGTTCCATATACGACCTACAACAATTGCGATAACGTCAACAATTTTTGGGCTTCCGAACAAAACACAGGTGGCAGAGGAAGATTGCAGCGTCCCATTTGGGAAATGATTTATAACCACTATGTGGTGCGGAAAGGTTTGAGTGCTCCCAATATAAAAGCAATGGCAGAAGTGAACCGGCCGGAGGGTTTTGTGCATGATGATAATCTTGGTTTTGGTACGTTGTGTTATACATTGAATGCATCGGCATCGCCTTATCCTGCATCGCCTGCTCCTTCTACTCCTACAGGTTTGAAAGCAACAGCAAGTGTGGGCAGAGTGTGGTTGAGATGGACGCCTGTTACTACAGCTACCGGTTATAATGTGCTTCGTGCTACATCAAGTGGTGGGCTCTATACTACTATTGCCACTTACACCGGCACCTATCCCTTGTATGAAGATGCAAGTGTAAGCAATGGCACTACCTATTATTATGTAGTGTCTGCAATCAATCAAGCTGGTACCAGCAGCAACTCTACACAGGTAAGTGCAAGTCCAACAGCAACAAGTGCGTTACCTGCAGGCTGGGCACAACAGGATATTGGAACAGTTGCCACTGCAGGAAGTGCCGGTTATGCTAATGTGAGCAGTGGCACTTATGTATTGAGCGGTTCCGGTGCAGGCATTGGTGGCACTGCAGATGGCCTGAGTTATTTGTACAAAAGTATAACTGGTGATGCAACCATTACGGCACGAGTTGCAGTGAATACATGGGGTGGTGGTGGCTCACAGAAGACGGGCATCATGATCCGTGAATCGCTTTCTTCCAATGCCATTGCATTCAGCATGACCTCAGGCGATGTGGGTGCCCGTGAAGCAAGATTTGGCAGGCGTACTGCTACAGGTGGCTCTATGGGTTTTCAAACAGGAAATCTTTACACTACCGGTCCAACCTGGTTTCGCCTGCAAAGAGCTGGTAACACCTTCACCGCTTATCAATCAACAGATGGAAAAACATGGTTTGCAGTGGGCTCTTCTGTTAACGCATCAATGGCCAGCACTTATTATGTGGGACTGGCTGTATCATCCAACGGTTCCAATTTAATTACCACTACTTACGACAGCGTAACAGTGACGAGTGGCGCAATTGCCAATGGCACGTATCGTATCATTAATCGAAACAGTGGCAAAGTATTAGATGTTGCGAACCTTTCAACAGCGAATGGTGCTAACGTTCACCAATGGGCTTGGCTTAATGGCACCAATCAACAATGGAATGTAACAGACATAGGCAATGGTCAGTACAGTATTGTTGGGTTGCAAAGCGGTAAATACTTAGATGTAAATGCTGTGTCAACCGCAGATGGGGCAAATGTTCAAATCTGGCAAAATACCGGTGGCAACAATCAGAAGTGGACATTTACTCTTACTGATAGTAACTATTTCCGGATCACGGCAGTGCACAGTGGTAAAGTATTAGATGTTGCGAACAGCTCCCTGGCCGATGGTGCTAATGTTCAACAGTGGACCTATAATGGTGGCAATAACCAGCAATGGCAACTGGTGCCTGTAACCAGCCAGCTATCTGCCCGGACAGCTGCGGCGGTAATACAAACGATGACTACTGATGAAGTTGCTGCCCATGATATTATTGTTTACCCCAACCCGGTAGCCGGTGAACTGGTGGTTAAACTCACCAATGGATTTGAAAAAGGATCAGTAATTACACTTACCGATGTTGCCGGCCGCTTGTTACGTAACCTGCCGGTAATGGGAACTGAATATGTGTTGCCCCTCAGCGCTCTATCATCCGGTGTCTATTTTATAAAAATAAATAACGGGGAAAAAAGCATTACGAAAAAAATTATAAAACAATAAGATACCTACCGCAACCTTCAACTAACTATCAAACATTGCTATTATGAAAGAAAATCTGACCCGGGGCAAGATGCATTCCGCTACCTCCCTGCTCTTGTTACACCTGCTCTTTATCATTTTTATCACCCTGTTTGCTCCGCTATGCGTGAGGTCGCAGACCTTCCAACATCCCGGCATACCATTTACAAAGTATGACCTTGAACAGTTGAAAGCCAATATTACAAAGGAGCCCTGGCTCTCGGCCTATAATGCTTTTAAAGGCGACTATCGTTCCCAACTTTCTTACAGCATGAGAGGGCCATTTGCTACAGTAACCCGTGCCCCGAATTTGAACAACGAGGCCTGGAAAACGGATATGGTGGCTATTCATAATCTCACCTTTATGTGGTGGTTTACCGGCGACTCCGCTTATGCCCGCAAGGCTACAAACATGCTGGATGCGTGGGCAATAACCAATAACGTTTGGGGTGGTAATGAATCCATGCTCGACATCGGTGATTTTGTGCAATACTGGGCTACTGCCGCTGATATATTGAAAAGCACTTTTCCTGGTTGGACGGACTCGAATACCGTCCATGTCAAGAATTATTTTGCCAATGTGCTTTATCCAACTTCGTTTGTACCTTATCAACTGCGTGATGCAAACAAAGGAGCCCTTCAGTTGAAAATAGCTTTAGCGGCAGCGGCTTTTTGTGATGATGTCACACGGTTCAACCAGGCTATTGACGTATATCGCATGGATGCCGGCGGCGGCATGCGCAACTCATTAACCAACGGCGAAGTAGGCGATGCCGGCCGTGACGACCACTGGCGTGTGCAGGCAGCAGCATTGGTTTGGGGTGCTGAAGTGGCTTATAAGCAAGGCATCGATATGTATGAAGAGTTGGATAAACGTGTTTTAGCTATTGGCGAGTTGTATAACAAATATTCATTTGAAGGTGATACCATGACCTTCATTCCCTTTGGCGGTTATGCTTCTTTCTGGACCAACTGGGGAATTCCAACAGGTTATAAGCAGGGAGACTATACGAACATTCTGCACGGAGCCTATAAGTTGCGCAAAGGTATTGCTACACCTTATAACGATATGATGCGGACAGCATTGGGAGGAGCAGGTGGAGATTTTCTTTACCTGAAATCTTCCGATACTTCAACCGCTACCGTTCTTCCTCCGGTGTATTATCCTGCAGAGCATGTACAGCCGGTAAGTCATTTAACCAATACAGATATTGGCAACCCCGGAATAGCAGGCAGTGCTTCTTACAACAACGGCGTGTGGACCGTAAAGGCAGCTGGCAATTCAACCAGCAGTGCATTCAATTATACATTTAAGAAGATGAGCGGAGATGCGGGCCTGGTGGTAAAGGTTGATAATATGTCTCTAAGTTCGGGCGGTTCCGGCGTCATGATCCGGCAGTCGCTGGCACCTGGTGCTCCCTTTTGGGACATCTACCTGTCAGCATCGGGTGGGGTAGGCAGGCATTGGCAGCCCAAAGCCCCTTGGTGGCTTAAGATAGAGAGGGTAGGCAACCGCATCTTTACTTATCATTCGCATGACGGTGTAAACTGGACGGGTCTCAATTGTTTTTATTCTGACAGTGGATATCCTACTGAACTCTATTATGGCTTTTATACTCTGTCTAACAATACTTCGGCTCTGAATACGACCAATTTTACCAATGTAGGTTTCAGCCAGGCTGCACCTGCCGGTTCTCCTGAAATCAGTAGCGCTACTTCCCTCACAACTACAGTTGGCGCTCCGTTTAATTATACTATTACGGCGAGCGGAACTCCCACAACATATAGTGCCAGTGGCTTGCCCGAAGGTTTATCCATTGATGCTGTAACTGGCGTTATATCAGGAACACCAACTGCAATGGGTCAAAGTGAGATAACATTAACTGCCACCAATGGCATTGGTACCGGTATGGCTACTTTAATGCTTAAGGTTATTGGCAGTGATATACCTGCCGTTCCCGATTCCCTGCTGGCAACAGTAGTTAATACCACGCAAATTAAACTTACCTGGAAGGCCTCTGCCAACGCTACCGGTTATTCGGTTAAACGTTCACTCACTCCGGGCGGACCTTATTCTCTTATTCAGAGTGGTATTAATGTCACCAGCTTTACCGATGCTGCTCCTGTTCCTGAAGTGAACAACTATTATGTGGTAACAGCTCTTACCGGTGAACTGGAAAGCGGAATTTCCAGCGAAGTATTTGGTTCTGTGCCACCGGCAATTCCCGGCAAGCCAGTAGTAACCAGCAAAAACGGGCAGGTAGACCTGACCTGGGCTACAGCTAACGGCGCCACTTCCTATAAAGTAAAACGTTCATTAACTACCGGCGGACCTTACACGGTTATTGCACAAGTTTCGGCGAACAGTTATTCTGATGTAAATGTCATCAACGGCACAGGGTATTATTATGTGGTTTCGTCTGCGGGCACCAGTCTTGAAAGTGCCAATTCATTAGAATCGTTCGGTGTACCTGGTTCTAATTCTTCTACATGGAGTACTGCTCCTGGTAGTGATCTATGGAGCGAAGCAGGCAACTGGGTGGAGAACAGCGTGCCGCAAAGCCCTGCTGTCATAACGTTCAAAAACACTGCAGATAGTGTTTTGACAAATAACCTGACAGGTCTCGAGGTTTCAAGAATGCTGTTCGATACAACAGCCAGCGCTTATACCGTCAATGGTAACAGCTTTACGCTGAAGACCGACCTGGTGAACATATCTTCCAATACACAAACCATCACAACACCTATTACAATTAATGAACAGGTGAATGTAACTGCTACTTCAACCATTAAATACACCGGTGTTCTGAGTGGCTCAGGAGGCTTGACAAAAAATGGCGGTGGTTGGCTTATGCTGTCGGGACAAAATACATACTCCGGTAATACTATCCTTAACGGGGTTGTTGCTATTCAGGCGCATGGTAAAGGAACATCAGGTGCACCAACATCAGGTCCGCTGGGCACAGGTAAAATCATTATGAACGGAGGCACCATACAATCCGGTGATAGTGCAGCTACCATCTATAATGATATTGAAGTTGTTGCCGGGAAACGAAGTTTTCTCAATCAAACTGTCAATTCCATGACGATTTATGGCAGGATTACAGGAAGTGGCACTTTGTGGGAAGATGGTAACGATTATCCGGGCATCAATCTTTATGGAGATAATAGCGGATTCACAGGAACATTTGTTGCAGCGCTTCGCAGCGGAAGAAACCGGGTTCGTTTTATGGTTCCGGAGGCCGGCAGTGCCAACGCATATTGGAATCTTGATGCAAATGGAATTGATTGCATAGGCATTGGTTTCAAGACAGGCACACTTCATTTTGGTGCGCTTTCTGGCCGTGGTTATATTCGTAATAATGGTGGCGGTACACCAACGATCAGCATTGGTGCATTAAATCAGTCAACATGGTTTGGTGGAACTATGGCTAATTATTTTGATGTTGTGAAAGTAGGTACAGGAACGCTGTTTTTTGGCGGTAACCACACTTATTGGGGAACTACCACCATCAAAGACGGTGCATTCCTTTTGAGCAATAGTTCAACTAATGGCGCTTTTGCAAGCCCGGTTGTGGACAGCAGCGGTATATTCGGAGGAACTGGTCTTAGCCAGGCATCTGTAACAATCGGTACGGGAACTTCCGCAACCGCTATGCTCGAACCCGGCAATGGCAGTATCGGTACGTTCACTACTACAAGCAGTCTCACACTCAATAGCAATGCAATCTATAATGTACAGGTAAGCACAAAAGATACAATAGCAGATAAAATAAAGGCCGGCACTGTTAATCTGGTGGGTTACCCAACACTATCAGTAGTCAATATGGATTCTGCTGCTCTGGCATTAGGAACCAACTTTACGATTATCGAAAACACCGGCAGTAATGCGGTAAAAGGCACTTTCAAAGATCTTCCCGAGTTAAGTCTTATAAAACTTGGCAACCATAATTTCCGCATTACTTATATCGGAGGTGATGGTAATGATGTTGTGCTGAGGGATGAACGTGTTGTGCCAATGACCATCGTAAGTGCTAAAGCAGATACTGCACTGGTGGGCAAGTCATACAGTTATACCATACAGGCTATTCATTCGCCAACCAGCTTTAATGCTGCAGGACTGCCTGATGGCCTGAGTGTAAATACATCAACCGGTGTAGTATCCGGTATACCAACTGTAAGCGGCAACTTTGCAATTGTTTTAACGGCAGCTAATGATACAGCTTCAGCAACAGATACACTGCGTCTTGCAGTATTGAAAACAGTAGTGGAAAATGTGCTGGCTGCCGAAGGCGATACTAGGGTGGTTTTAGAATGGAATCCCATTCTGAACCTGACGTATAACATCACACGTTCTACATCACAGTCTGGTCCGTTTACTTTGGTGGGCACTTCCACAACTGCAAGATTTGCGGATTCTCTGCTTACCAATGGCACTACCTATTATTACATTATATCAAGCATAGATGGAAGTGTAGAATATCCCGGAACTTCTCCAATAGCTGCTACTCCGCAATTGGGCCAATGGGATTATTATAAGTTTAACGACAGCACCGGTACAAAAGCTATTGATTCCTGGGGTGCCCGTCATGGTGCACTTACCGGCGGAGCTAGTTGGACAGACGGCCTTCAGGGTAAGGCTGTTAAATTGAATGGCAGTGGATATGTAACACTTCCAACAGCATTGATGAGTTCTGTCAATGATTTCACCATTGCTACATGGGCAAAGGTAGATGCGAGTGCAACCTGGGCACGGATTTTTGATTTTGGTTCAGGCACTACTAACTATATGTTCTTAACAGCAAGGGCAAGCAACGGCTATGTACGGTATGAAATTATCAATGGCGGTGTGGTACAGCAAATCAATAGTACTGTTGCCATTCCTGTTGGTGGCTGGCATCATTTTGCCGTAACGCTGGCAGGTACAGTGGGAATACTTTATGTTGATGGAGTTGAAATAGGACGTAATACTGCTATGACGAAAAAACCCTCTTCACTGGGCAATACCACACAGAACTGGATTGGCAAATCGCAATGGAGTAGCGATCCACTCTTCAATGGTTCGGTGGACGAGTTCAGAATTTACAATAAAGGTTTAAGTGCATCAGAAATATTGGCACTGGTTTACCAATCGGTACCGCCGCCCTCACCAATCAATCTTTCTGTTATTGGTGGTAATAATCAAATAGCATTGACATGGTCTGCACCAACGAGTGCTGCCGGCTATAATGTAAAACGTGCCGAAACTGCTGAAGGGCCTTTCACAACTATTGCGAACGTAACCAGCACTAGCTATGTTGATACTACGGCTGAAAATTGCAAAACCTATTTTTATGTAGTATCGGCAATTAACAGTGTAGGTGAAGGAACAAACTCATCGGTAGCAAGTCTTTCATTTGGTAAAAAGCTTACAGGTGCACTCATCGGTACAAACGGTTCATGGGGCAATAATGCTGCTACTACCAAAGCAGCAGCAGTGGATGGCAACCTTGCTACTTTCTTTGATGCTCCAACAGGTACAGCCTGGGTTGGATATGATTTGGGAGCAAACAATAACAATGTCATTACCCGGCTGAGATATGCGCCACGTGCCAATTTTGCACCTCGCATGGTAGGCGGCATGTTCCAGGGTTCTAATGTTGCAGATTTCAGTACTGCAACAACATTGTTCACTGTTACGGCCCAACCAACAGTTGGTGTTTATACAGAGCAGGCCATTGCAGATACTACAGCTTTCCGCTATGTCCGTTATATCTCTTCAAGCACCGGTTTTGGTAATGTTGCTGAAGTTGAATTTTACGGACTTCTTACCAGTGCACCACAGATATTGGCTAAGGCAGGTACACAAAACATTTGGTATGATTCATCATTCAATTATTCAATACAAGCCAGCAACAGACCAAACAGTTACAGTGCCGCAGGTTTGCCCGATGGCTTAACGCTGAATACCTGCAACGGTATTATTTCCGGTGCACCAACCACTGCAGGAACTTTTTCTGTAATACTTACTGCAGCAAATGATTGGGGTTCGGTAAATGATACAATGACACTGACGGTGTACAGATTTCCAACTGTTAAAACAAAGAACATCGAAGCAGCAGTGGGCGCAGATGGAAAAGCATTCATCACACCCCAACAAGTGGATGATGGTTCGATAGGTTATTCAGGAGTTCTGACATTAAGTTTAGACAAAACAGATTTCACTTGCGCTGATATTGGTTCACCAGTAACCGTAACGCTTACTGCAACAGATGCTGATGGGCATTCGGGTTCTGCTACGGCGCAGGTAACTGTTATTGATGATATGAAGCCAACTGTAACAATGCCATCAGCACAATTCTTCTGTTACAGTATTGCAGGTTCTTATACTGTTCCTTCATTGATTGCTACGGATAATTGTGGTATTGCCTCTGTTAGTTACAGTGTAAGTGGTGCTACTGTAAGAAGTGGCAATGGGTCAGATGCAAGCGGTTCATTTAATGCAGGTGAATCAACAATTGCGTGGACAGTAACAGATATTCATGGAAATGTAAGTACTGCAAGTACTGTTGTAACTGTAAATGCACAGCTTGCTGTTACCATTCCCGATGTATATGCATTAAGCGCAGGCGTTGATGCCAACACGATCTATACCGGCTATGGCGCTACATCGCTTGTCATTACTGCGTTACCTGCAGGTGGCAGTTCTCCCTATACGTATAGTTGGAACACTTCTCCGGTTACAACAACACAGGCAATTACTGTTACTACAGCAGGGACATACACTGTGACTGTAACAGATGCCAAAGGATGTGAGGCAACTGTCTCCATCACAATTAAAGTAGTTGATGTACGCTGCGGTAATAAAAACAAAAGCAGAATGGTGTGTCATAGTGGTAATTCGCTATGCGTTCCTTATGAAGATGTGCAGGATCATTTAAGCCACGGCGATGAGTTGGGAACTTGTTCGGGAACAGTAGCCAGCAGAACGGCCCAAATTTCAGCTAAAAGCGATTTGCGGGCTGGTATAAGCGATGGCGCTATTGTTATTTATCCTAATCCCGTTATCAGCAATTTGAAAGTTAATGTAAGTAAGCTGGAACCAAATGCCGCTATAGAATTATACAATGCATATGGTGCAATGGTAGGTTCATACCGTTTAACAAATCTTACGCAGGAAATTTCAATGAAAGGATTTGCGGCTGGTGTATATTTTATAAAAGTAAAAAATGGCAACAGCCTGGTAACACAAAAAATAATGAAGCTGTAAAAAAAGACAGTAAGACTTTCGGCAAACAAACATTTTTATATGACAAGTACAGAAGGGGTTTCTGCCCCTTCTGTTTAAAAAAACAGAACACATACGGCTAATTAAAACAACCAACGATTTTGTCATGACCCTTTTTACCCAACATAAAATCTTTCTGCAATGCGCTTTAACATCGCAATCAAAAAGCGGGTTTAAAAAATTGCAGATCTCTTTTTATTTATTACTCATTCTTGTTTCACTACTGTGTCAAAAAACAGTATTGGCACAGGATGGGCTGATCAACGATAATTTTTCTACAGGAAACAATTTTAACTGGACAACTGCTACAAGCGGTGCGACAGGCCAGGTAGTGAACGGCCAATTTGTAATTACTGCCGCCTTGCAAAGCAGCGGAAAATATCGCGGCGATTTTCAAAAGACTGGTGGCACAACTCTACATGCAGGTAACTATCCTATTGTTGCCATCAAAATAAACAAGCCTCCGAGATGTAACTGGTTTTTTGATACCAACCTGGGTTCATATAATAACTCCAATAACAATTCCACTAAAATTGTAACCGATAGTGGAAATGTTTATTACTGGGATTTGTCAACTGGTAAACTTGGCAGCACTGTGCTATCGTTGACGCAACCAACCACAGTCAGTTTGTTTCAATTCAAAATCGCAGACATTGTATTTTCTTCTGCTGAATTGGCTGCCGGAGATTATTCTTACGAAATAGACTGGGTAAAAACTTTTAGCTCGGTAGATGAGCTGAGAGCTTTTGTGAATCCTTCAGGGACGTCCAATCCAGTATTTGAATATAACGGCGCATTTGCGCATCCGGGGTTGCTTCATACTAATGCAGATTTAACCAGGATCAAAGATTTAGTGACACGGCAGGTGTCGAGACCTTATAAAAGTTATCAGCTATTGCTGGCTTCCAGCCGTTCATCTTTTAATTATACCAAGGCTGGCCCGTTTAAATACCTGACCCGTGATGCTTCCCTTACCATTGAAACACCTTCCGGCACTGCTGCTGGTGGAACAGTAAAGAATGGCGTGGAAAGCGATTTTTTAGCGGCTTACTACAATGCCTTAATGTGGAATATTACAGGCAATGAAGCACATGCTCTTAAGGCGATAGAAATTTTGGATGCTTATTCTGCTTATACGGTTGGCATTATTGGCGCCGATGCTGAATTGAACGGTTTGTATGGTTTTATGCTGGCCAATGCAGCGGAACTTATGCGTCATACCTATCCATCCTGGGCACAGGATAAAGTGCTGCAATGTGAGAACATGCTTAAAAATGTATTTTATCCCACGCTGCAAAACTTCAGACCCTGTGCACATGGTAATTGGGATATAATCTGTATGAAAGCACTAATGGCCATTGCGGTATTCAGTAACGACAATGCCATGTTCAATAAAGTAGTCAACTATTTTTATTATGGCGAAGGAAATGGCAGTATTAAAAATTATGTATTGACGGATGCCGGTCAGTTGCAGGAAAGCAACCGCGACCAGCCTCACACCATGCTGGCTATTGGTTCAATGGCCGAACTGGCCGAGGTAGCGTTGAAGCAGGGATTTGATTTGTACTCGGCAAACAATAACGCCATTATGCGTGGTTATGAATATACAGCCAAATACAATTTGGGTTATGATGTGCCGTATCAAACCAGTTATGATTATTGCGAAAAAAATTACCAGGACTATACTCCGGAATCAATCTCTTCAAATGGCCGTGGAAATTTCCGCGCCGTTTTTGAGATCGGCTATAGCCATTATGTATATCGCAGGAGCAAGGCTATGCCTTACACCCTGGAAGCGTTAGCGACTGTTATCGGTCCGGAAGGTGCTCCTTTTGGTGCTGACAATCCGGGTTATGGTTCTTTGTTCTTTTATTTGAATCCGGATAGCAATTATGTATTTGCCGGCGGAAGTAACGGAAACAATTCGGCGGGCCTGATCAATGATAATTTCAACGGTTATGCGGATGGCTGGATTGCAGCCACAAGTGGCGCAGTTGCCACCATTGGTTCGCAAGAGATAACCATCACCATGAAAAAACAAACCAATGGCACGTATCGCGGCGATTTTAAAAGAAGTGCAGGAGCTGTGTTGCATGCAGGCAACTATCCCATACTGGCTATTAAAATGAAAAAGCCACCGGTGGTAAACCTGACCTTCGATACGAATTTGGGTGCTTATGGAAACGGTGCCAATAAGTGGACAGGTAAAGTAAGTTCCGATATTTATTATTACGATCTCACCAAGGGTTTTGGTTCTGCACCCAATTTTCTTTCTACCGCTGGTCAAACCAGTTTAAGTACGTTCCAGTTCAAGGTAGCAGATGTTCCGGCAGGTGGCGATACTACTTATACGGTAGATTGGGTAAAAACCTTTAAAAGTTTAAATGATGTTTTGGCCTTTGATCCTAATACAGGTTTGATCAATGATAATTTTAGTTCGGGCACCGATGGTTGGTTAGCCGCAACATCAGGTTCTTCTGCTGTAGCAGAAAATGGGCAACTAAGAATAACCCTGGCGCAACAATCCAGCGGTAGTTATCGGGGTGATATTAAAAGAACAGCGGGGGCTACGCTGTATGCGGGCAATTATCCCATTGTAGCGGTTAAACTAAAGAAGCCAGCCGTAGTAAATTTGACTTTTGATACCAACCTCGGTTCTTTTGGTAACGGTTCTAATAAGTACACTGGTAAAGTCGGTGAGAATATTTTTTATTTTGATCTTACAAAAACAGGATTTGGTTCCGGCAATACACTATTGACTAATCCTACGGCCTTGACTTTATTCCAGTTTAAAGTGGCTGATATTACTTCGGGAGAATTGAGCTACCAGGTGGATTGGGTAAAAACAGCAAAGACGGTTGACGAACTGCAAAGCTTTGTTGTACCCATGTATCAAACCATCACCTTTCCCGCAATAGCGGAAAAGAAAGTTGGCGATGAAGATTTTTCTCCTGCAACCGCCAGCTCAGGTTTGCCAGTAACTTACAGTACTTCCGATACATCAGTTGCTAAAATTATAAATGGAGTAATACATATTGTGGGCGCAGGCACAACGGAAATAACTGCATCGCAGCCCGGAGATAATAGTTATTACGCTGCCGATGCAGTGAAGCGGATGCTTACGGCGTTTTTGCCACCGGTTGTAAAAGCAAAAAATATACAAATAGCGGTGGATGAAAATGGCAACGCTTCTATTTCGCCTGAACAACTGGATAGCGGTTCTGTCAGCTTTAACGGAGCATTGACCTTAAGCATTGACAAATCTGCGTTTCGTTGTTCCGATATTGGTACTCCTGTTACGGTAACACTTACGGGGACGGATGAAAAAGGATATGTGAATACTGCAACGGCAACCGTTACGGTTATAGATGATAAAAAGCCGGTGCTGGTTTTATTGTCTGAACAGTTCTTTTGCTATAACGCAACGGGTTCTTACCCCGTTCCCGCTCTCCAGGCAACTGATAATTGTGCTATTGCCTCTGTAAGTTATGCGATCAGTGGCGCTACCACGAGAAGCGGTTCAGGAACAGATGCAAGCGGTTTGTTTAATGCAGGCCAGTCTGTCATAACATGGACGGTTACCGATGTTCATAGTAATGTAGAAACGGTTACTACTAATGTAACAGTAAATGCACCTCTTACCGCAAGCATCCCTGATATATATGCCATGAACCCTGAAGTGGATTTGAAGAACACCCTTTACCTGGGTTACGGTCCTTCCTCTCTTGACCTTCATGCAATGGCCAATGGTGGGACAGAGCCCTATACTTACCAATGGAGTTCTGGTGCAACTACGTCGTCCTTACTGGTAAGCTCAGCAGGAACTTATAGCGTGACAGTTACAGATCAAAAGGGCTGCGTACAAACGACATCTATTACAATACAGCTATTGGATGTACGCTGCGGCAATGGAAGTGATAAAGTTATGATCTGTCACAATAGTAAAACGATATGTATCGCATCTGCCGACGTACAGGATCATTTGAATCACGGCGATTATTTGGGAACCTGCAATGCTATCGCTTCCCGTTCGGCAAATACAAATACAGCAGTTGCATCAGTAGAACCAATTAACGAAGGCACGATAGTTTATCCAAATCCTGTCGCAGACAGGCTGACTATTAAAGTGGACAGGTTGCAGGAAGGCGCTTTGGTGAATGTGTACAATGTAAATGGAGCGGTGGTTGCATCGGCAAGGTTGACCAATGCCACACAAAGTCTTCCTGTACAAACACTGGCTGCAGGCATATACTATGTGCAGGTAATAAATGGCAGTGTTATTACTACGGAGAAAATTGTAAAACAATAAAAGAACCAACATATGAAAAACCAAATAGTACGTATGAGGCAAACAAGACTGGGACTAAATCGTGGGGTTGGCAATAATTACTAGAAAGGATTCATCAGGGCAGCAGTTTTTTCATAATCAGTTTAGCAGTTGATCGTTTCAATGGCTGCCCTTGATGAGTTCACAATAAAGTCTATGACAGGCGCCAAAAAATACTACCTGCATAGACTTTATATTTTATAACATTCAAAAACATAAAACCATTTCCTAATATCTTTAAACGACAATGATGTCAGAACCGGTATTGATGTTATGTTTTTTGATAGCTTGTGTCTTTTTTGAACTACCCGCATCACTCTTTGTAAAAAATTGAATTGAAATGAGATCATTTTTTATCATATTACTGCTTTGGATATCGTTTGCTTCCTGCAAAACGGATTCGCCTCAGCCTGGTGTCAACAGGGAGATTGAATATTGCCTGGCCCAGGCATCGAAAACGACCGGTACATTGAAAGATTCGTCCCTCATACCACGCAGCATCGCCAATGGAAAAACAGAATGGCGGTTTGTGAACTATCGCGACTGGACAAGCGGCTTCTGGCCGGGTATTCTTTGGTATGCATACGAATACTCAAAGGACGATAAATGGAAGAAAGAAGCGGCCCGTTTTTCTTCCGTACTCAAACCCCTTGTTGATTCGGCAGCTATTGATCATGATCTCGGCTTTCAGGTTTTTTGCAGCATTGGTAATGGATACAGGCTGACAAATGATTCATCTTATAAAACAATTTTGCTGAGAGCTGCCGATACCCTTTCTAAACTATACAATCCAAAAGTAGGAACCATTTTATCATGGCCGAGGGAAGTGCCGGGTGTTGACTGGCCTTTGCGTCACAACACTATTATGGATAACATGATCAATCTTGAACTGTTATTCTGGGCTGCGAAGAATGGTGGCAGTAAAAGTTTATATGATATAGCAGTGAAGCATGCGGAAACAACCATGCAGAATCATTTTCGTGATGATCACAGTTCTTATCATGTAGTGGTGTATGATACCGCAACTGGTAAGAAAATAAAAGGCATCACACACCAGGGATACAACGACAGCAGCATGTGGGCAAGAGGACAAAGCTGGGCCATCTATGGTTATACAATGGTTTACCGGGAAACAAAGGATCCGAAGTTTTTAGATTTTGCTCAAAAGGTAACAGATGTTTATCTGAAAAATCTTCCCGGCGATTTGATTCCTTACTGGGATTTTAATGATCCTGCTACTCCCAATGTTCCCAAAGATGCATCGGCTGCCAGTGTGGTAGCTTCAGCTTTGCTGGAACTATCGACATTTGTTGCCGATAAAATGAAATCAGAAGAATACAGGAGTAAAGCAGAGAAAATGCTGGCAACTCTTTCATCGGATGAATATCAAAGCCGGAATGTGAATAATGCCTTTCTGCTGCACAGCACCGGTCATAAGCCAAATGGTGGCGAGATAGACGTTTCTATTATTTATGCAGATTATTATTATATAGAAGCCCTGTTGCGTCTTAAGAAATTGCAGGAAGGAAAAACTATTTTTGAAAAGCTATAAGAATCTAATGAAAACATTTTTCACTATACTTATTTTTTTACTTGTTTTAGCTGATGTATCCGGCCAGCACATTATTGATTCCACTAAAACAACGGTGGCATCCCCGGATAAGAATTACACTGTTTCTTTTTATCAGAAAAAAAATATGGATGGCACAAGAACCATGTTTTATAAAGTTGATTTTAAAAATCAACCCGTGATTCATGAATCGGTATTGGACATTCAGCTTGACAATAATCTTTCTGAAAGAGCAATGGCGCTGCCGGTTGACCGGCATGCGAAGTGGTGTGAGAATTTAACAGTTAAAAAAATCAATTCTTCATCGTTTGATACTTCATGGATTCCTGTTTATGGAGAAAGAAATAAAATCAGGGATCATTATAATGCAGTGACCATTGAAATGATCAAAGATGACAATCCCATTTACTTAATGAATGTGGAAATAAGAGCTTATAATGAAGGGGTGGCTTTGCGATATTTTTTTCCTGAAAATAGTAAAGGAACTTATTACCGGGTGATGGGTGAGAACACGGAATTCAGTTTGCCCGAAGGAACAAAAGCGTGGCATCATTCATGGGCTCAGGCGCCGTACAAATTATTGCCGTTAAACAACTGGCCTGATGAAAGTGAAAGACCGTTGACACTGCAGTTACCCAATGGATGGTTTGCCTGTCTTGCAGAAGCACAGATGGTGGACTATGCAAGAACCAAATTTAAACTGAGCAATGAAAAACCAAATACAGTTCTTACATCCATGTACACGCCGGCCGACCTGATCTCACCTTTCGCTACACCGTGGAGGGTGATCATGGTGGCGGAAAAAGCCGGCGACCTTGTTGAGAACAATGATCTTTTATTGAATTTAAATGAACCTTCAAAAATCAAAGATTTTAGTTGGATAAAGCCCGGCAAGATCATACGGGTGATGACGCAAACAACCAAAGATGCCTTTGAAAACATTGACTTTGCCGAAAAGCATAACCTGCAATACATTTTGTTCGACTGGAAGTGGTACGGGCCTTCCTTTACTTTCAATTCCGACGCTACGAAGGTCGCCATCCCTGATTTTGATCTGCCTGCTATTATTCAATACGGAAAAGAAAAAGGTGTTGGTGTTTGGCTGTACTGTAACCTGCAGGGATTGTATGCACAATCTGATTCGTTGTTCAGGGTGTATAAGGAATGGGGCGTAAAAGGAGTGAAATTTGGATTTGTACAGGTGGGCTCGCATCGCTGGACAACATGGATCGAAGAAATGTTTAAGAAATGCGCCGGGAACCAAATAATGGTAAATGTACATGATGACTGGCGACCCACCGGAGAACAAAGAACATGGCCCAACTTAATGACAGCGGAAGGTATAAGAGGCAACGAAGAAATGCCGGATGCCACACACAATACTGTTCTTCCTTTTACAAGATATATTGCCGGGGCAGCTGATTATACTATTTGTTATTACGATAAAAGAATAAAAACAACACATGCTCATCAATTGGCATTAGCAGCTATTTATTATAGCCCGTTGCAAACATTGTACTGGTACGATAAGCCAGTTTACAGCAACAATGAACCCGAGCTGGAATTCTGGGATAAGATACCCGTCTCATGGGACGAAACAAAAGTATTGCAGGGTAGACCCGGCGAATTTGTTTCCACGGCAAGGAGAAAAGGCGATGACTGGTTTGTAGGAACCATTACAAATGATGATTCAAGAACACTGAAGTTATCTTTTGATTTTTTACCGAAAGGAAAAAAATATACAGCAAGCTTTTATAGCGATGATGATGCCGTGCAAACAAAGACCAAAGTGAAAGTGGAACGAAAAACAATAACATCAGCAACAATGATGGAAGTGAAGTTGAAGGCGTCGGGCGGTCAGGCTGTATGGATAACACCAGTTAAATAATATATTGCCGAAAAATTTTCTTATGAGGAAAAAATATTTTGTTTCAATCGTTTTTTTATTTGCAATACTTACAAAGGCCATGACTCAGCCTGATGTATGGCAGATAAATGTTGATTTAAAAAAACAAGGCAAGCCATTAAAACCTGTATGGGCTCATTTCGGTTATGATGAACCGAACTACACCTATATGAAAGATGGGAAAAAACTGTTGAGTGAAATTGCAGCATTAAGTCCCGTGCCGGTGTATGTAAGATGTCATAATCTCTTAACCACCGGCGATGGAACGGCTGCATTGAAATGGGGTTCTACAAATGCGTACACGGAAGATGCCAATGGCAATCCCGTTTACGACTGGCGCATTGTGGACAGCATTGTTGATACTTACATTCAAAGAGGGATGAAACCGCTCGTTGAAATTGGTTTTATGCCCGAAGCGATGTCAACACATCCGCAACCTTATCGTCACTACTGGAAACCCGGCGTGAAGTACGACAGCATTTATACCGGCTGGACTTATCCCCCGAAGGACTATGAAAAGTGGGGCGAACTGATTTATCAATGGGTAAAGCATTCCATTAAGCGCTATGGTGAAGCTGAAGTAAAAACATGGTTGTGGGAAGTGTGGAATGAACCCAACATCGGCTACTGGAAGGGCACACAGGAAGAATTTTTTATGATCTATGATTATGCAGCCGATGCAGTGAAAAGAGCTTTGCCTGCTGCACTCATTGGCGGACCTTCTACCACTGGCCCCGGATGGGATAAAGCGGCAGGCTGGTTAAAAATTTTTTTACTGCATTGTGCTGAAGGTAAAAATTATGCAACGGGAAAGAAAGGAGTTCCACTGGATTTCATCAGCTTTCATGCAAAAGGTAGTCCGAAAGTGGTGAGTGGTCATGTGCAGATGAATATGGCGCCGCAGTTGAAAGATGTGGCCAAAGGTTTTGAAATAGTAGCTGCATCCCCATTTAAACAGTTACCCATCTTCATTACTGAATTTGATCCCGAAGGCTGTGCCGCCTGCGGTATGACTACCAATCCTGAAAATGCTTATCGCAACGGCACCATGTATTCAAGTTATACGGCTTCGTCTTTTGCCCGCTTATATGATCTTGCTGAAAAATATAAGGTAAACTTAGAAGGCGCCACCAGTTGGTCATTTGAATTTGAAAATCAAAAATGGTTTGATGGCTTTCGTGATCTTGCTACCAATGGTATTGATAAACCTGTGCTGAACGTATTCCGCATGTATGGTTTGATGAAAGGCAACAGGATAAACGTGCAAAATGCCAATGAAATTTTGCTGGATAGTTTATTAAAAAACAGTATTCGTGGCAATCAGCCGGACATCCATGCACTGGCTACCGCTGATAAAACATCCACATCCGTGATGGTTTGGAATTATCATGATGCTGATGTAACAGATGAACCATCACCTGTAAAACTTATTATCAAAAATATTCCTGCTAAGAAAGTATTGCTACAGCATTACCGCATAGATGCTAACCATAGCAATGCTTATGAGGTTTGGAAAAAAATGGGTTCGCCGCAAAACGTAACCGAAGAGCAGTATAAAATTTTGGAGACAGAAGGGCAATTGCAATTGTTGCAATCACCTTCCTGGATAAGCACGGCAAAAGGAGAAGCAGTAATTGAGCTGTCGCTCCCACGCCAGGGCGTATCATTAATAAAGTTGGATTATTGAGAAATCATGATTAAAGCATATCTTTTTTAAAATTATCATTATGCAAATACAAGCAAGCGACGCCGGCGCATCTGTGACGGTAAAAGGCTCTTCCAATCTTTTTGGTATTTCATTGATAGCTGCGCTGGCCGGATTTATTTTCGGTTTTGATACCGTGGTGATCTCCGGCGCCAACCAACCTATCAAAGACCTTTGGCATACTACGGAAATTTCTCCGTGGTTTCATGGTTTCTTTATTATGTCAATGGCCCTGTGGGGTACTGTAGTTGGCGCAATATTTGGCGGCATACCCACCGATAAATTTGGCAGGAAGAAAGTTCTGTTCTGGATTGGAATATTTTTTAGTGTGTCGGCAATCGGTTCTGCGCTTGCGCCCGATCCATATACGTTTTCGTTCTTTCGATTTATGGGTGGCTTGGGTATCGGCGTTTCTTCTGTTGCTGCGCCTGCTTATGTTTCGGAGATTTCTACCCCGGCGACAAGAGGCCGCCTCGTTGCTATGTACCAGTTCAACATTGTATTCGGAATATTGATCGCTTTCCTTTCCAATTATTTTCTAAAAGGAGTGGGAGGTGAAAATGACTGGCGTTGGATGCTTGGTGTAATGGCAATCCCTTCGTTGCTATATACATTGATGGTAACGAGTATCCCCGAAAGCCCGCGGTGGCTGCTGTCAAGGAAGAATGATACGGCCGGTGCCAAAAAAGTATTTGAAAGAATAGGTGTTGCTAATGCTGATGAAGTGATTGAATCGGTAAAGGAAGGCATCCGGCATGAAACTTCAAACGGACATGATATTGGATTTTTTCATCGCAGGCATAAAACAATTTTGTGGCTCGCCTTCATGATCGCATTTTTCAATCAATGGTCGGGCATCAATTTCATTTTATATTATGCGCCGGAGATATTGGAAAGGGCCGGGCTTGCCTCTGTCGATTCATTGAAAAATTCCATTTATATCGGCGGCACCAATCTCATTTTTACATTTGTTGGTTTATACCTGATTGACAGGCTGGGAAGAAAAACATTATTGATCATTGGCTCATTAGGTTATATCCTTAGTCTGGCATTGGTAGCTTATGCATTTAAGGCATCAGCAGGTCCCGCCTTCTTGCTTACATTCTTGTTGCTGTTTATTGCATCGCATGCTATCGGGCAGGGCGCCGTGATCTGGGTTTTTATTGCGGAAATTTTTCCCAATAAAATAAGAGCAAGGGGCCAATCTTTCGGAGCAAGTACACACTGGGTATTTGCAGCCATTATCACATTGATCACTCCTGTTTTTTTGGATGAAACTAATGGGATATATAAAGACAATCCCTGGCCCATATTTGCCTTTCTTGCATTTATGATGTGTCTTCAGTTGATTTGGGTATTGACAAAAATGCCTGAAACAAAAGGAGTGTCGCTGGAAGAATTGGAAATGAAATTGGTAAAAGAAGAGTGAATAGTGAATAGTCAAAAGTCAATAGTCAATAGTCAATAGTCAATAGTGAAAGTGGTTTACTGATTACTCACCACTCATGTTTTACTTAACATACTTAAAACTTAAATAATCATACGATGAAATGAACCATACAAATTTTCGGGCAAAATCATACTCCCGATAGTCCTGAGCTTGTCGAAGGATCGGGTGATGAAAATTCTTATGGTGAATTTCATTTGGCCAATAAACAATAAAAAATATACAAATGAAACTATGGGGTATTGACCTGGGCGGAACAAAGATTGAATGTGCCGTACTGAATGAAGATATGAGTGTTATCATTCGCAAACGCATACCTACTGAAGCACAGAAAGGGTATAAACATATTCTGTGGCAGGTGCTGAAGCTGGTGGATGAAGTGGCGGAAGCAATAAATGAAAGACCGGATAGGGTTGGTTTTGCCACACCAGGTATGCTGGAACCCGAAACGCAAACAATGAAAAATTGCAATACGGTTTGCATGAATGGCCAGGCAATGAAAGATGATTTGGAGAATGTTTTAAATGCGCCGGTAAGGATCGCCAATGATGCCAACTGTTTCGCCCTTGCCGAGGCATTGATGGGAGCGGGGAAAAATTATCCCGATGCAAAACTGGTGTTTGGCGTTATCATGGGTACCGGTGTCGGTGGAGGATTGGTGGTAAATAATGAGATCATTGAAGGAAGACAGGGGCTCGGCGGCGAATGGGGGCATAATATTTTAGAAGAAGGTGGTGCTCCCTGTTATTGTGGGAAGAAGGGTTGCGTAGAACAGGTGATCAGTGGCGTTGCGCTGGAAAATTTTTATGAAAAAATTTCCGGTGTGCATTTAAAACTTTCTGAGATATACCAGCGTCACCAGCTCGGAGCCGATACCTATGCGACGGCAACAATCAAACGACTGCTGGAATATTATGGCAGGGCTATTTCCACTTTGGTCAATGTGATTGATCCCGACCTGATCGTTATCGGTGGCGGCGTGGGTAATATTGACCTGCTTTATACAGAAGGTTATGAACGCATCAAAAAATATGTGTTTAATGATGGCCGGCTTTCTACACCGATAGTAAAACCATTGCTCGGCGACAGTGCCGGAGTATTTGGGGCAGCATTGTTGTGGCAAAAAACAGCCGCTCCTGCAGGCATAACTCATTAAAAATTACCCATTGTTTCCGAATGAAATGAGACATAAAATTTTCGGGACAAATTATCCGGATAGCTATCGGGACCGCCAATGCAAATTTTATGTCGAACCTGTCTGCCGGCAGATGGATTCAATTAGCTGTCCCGAAACATTTCGGGATGACAAACAACACAATAGAAATTAACACATGAAACGTCCATGATAAAATTTTCATGTTTATCACACAGGATTCCGTCGCGGCGGATTATCATGGTAAGTTCCATCTGACTAAAATCAAATTAAAAAATATACAGATGAAAAATTTGTTTATTCTTTTTCCCGTCTTCTTTTTTTATACAAGTGGGTATACACAGCAGTTGGTTGTTTATCCGGCTCCTGCGAAAGCAGAGAGTTCTATGCATAATGATGATTTTACTGTTAGGGTAAGAAAACCAGGTGGCAGGTGGCAGGATCTTTATGAATACAATGTAAAGGTGGATGAAGTAAAGGGAACGTCTCATCATGTTGAGAACGCTTCAATGTGCAGCTTTGATTTCTCAGGCGAAGTGGAGGTGTCGGTTACAAGCAATAGAGTCAACATTCGGCAGGCACGTATACGGCCGTTGTCTTATAGCATCAAGCCCAATATAAAAGGCAATACACTTAGTTTTAAATTGAATCAGCCCCGAAATCTTTCTGTAGAAATTAATGACGATATTTTTCACAACCTTCATCTTTTTGCAAATCCCATTGATGATTTTGTTCCCAATAAAAAAGACACCAACCTGGTTTATTTCGGAGCAGGTGTTCACCAGGTTGACAGTGGTAAACTGAAAGTGCCTTCGGGAAAAACAGTTTACTTGGCTGGCGGTGCCGTGCTCATGGGGCAAGTGTTGATAGAAGGTGTTCGTGATGTGAAACTGATGGGACGTGGAGTTATAGATCCGTCAGTAAAAATGGGAGTCCGCATTGCAAATTCAAAGAATATATCGGTCGAAGGGATATTGACTACACAATGTGCTACAGGCGGATCGGACAGCGTAACAATTCGGAATGTAAAAAGCATCAGTTATTACGGTTGGGGTGATGGCATGAATGTTTTTGCAAGTAACAATGTGCTGTTCGATGGAGTTTTTTGCCGCAATTCAGACGATTGTACCACCGTATATGGAACCCGGGGCGGCTTTACAGGCGGTTGCAGAAATATCACCATGCAAAATTCAACACTATGGGCTGATGTTGCCCATCCTATTTTGATCGGCACACATGGTAACAGCCCCAATCCGGAAGTTCTTGAAAACCTGAATTACATCAATATTGATATTCTCGATCATAAAGAGGTTCAATTGGATTACCAGGGATGCATGAGCATTAATGCAGGGGATAATAACCTGGTGCGTAATGTACGGTTTGAAAATATCCGGGTGGAAGATTTCCGGCAGGGACAACTGGTAAATCTCCGTGTCTTTTATAATAAGAAATATTGTACGGCACCCGGTCGGGGAATCGAAAATGTTTTATTTAAGAATATTACCTATAACGGAAAGAATGCTGAAATATCAATCATATCCGGTTATGATGAAAGCCGCAAGATTAAAAATGTGATCTTCCAAAACCTGCAGATAAATGGCAAGCTTATTACCGATGATATGCCGGGCAAACCCAAATGGTATAAAACTTCTGATATGGCAAGATTCTTTGTAGGTGAGGATGCAGAGGGAATTGAATTCAGAAAATAATTATCTCCTTCAAAAAAAGAATGAATAATCTAATTAAAAGAGAAGTGAAAAAAGTATTGTGTTTTAGTTTGCTGGTTCTGGCATCTTTATTCAGCCAGGCGCAGGAATTTCCGAAAGCCATTTTGCAAGGCGATTATCCCGATCCTTCGATTATACGTGACGGTGAGGATTATTACATGACACATTCACCGTTTTATTATGCTCCCGGTTTTTTGATCTGGCATTCGAAAGATTTGATGAACTGGGAACCGGTTGGCCGTGCAATCACACAATATGAAGGTTCTGCAATGGCGCCGGATCTGGTGAAGTATAAAGGAAAATATTACATCTACTATCCGGCTGCCAATACCAACTGGGTTGTTTGGGCAGATAACATAAAAGGGCCATGGAGCAAACCCATTGATCTGAAAGTTGCAGGCATTGATCCCGGGCATGTGACTGATGAAAAAGGGAGCCGCTACCTGTATGTGAATGAAGGTGAAATGATTCAACTAACCGAAGATGGTTTGGCAACTGTTGGCCAAAAGAAAAAAATGTATGAAGGCTGGGTGTATCCCAAAAGCTGGGTAACAGAATGTATGTGCCTCGAATCGCCAAAGCTGAATTATCACAATGGTTATTATTACATGACTTCTGCACAAGGCGGTACTGCTGGTCCGGCAACCAGCCATATGGTTGTTTCAGCCCGTTCAAAAAGTATTTTCGGTCCATGGGAAAATTCTCCTTACAATCCAATTGTGCATACGTATAGTGCGGATGATAACTGGTGGTCGAAAGGACATGGTACGTTGATTGATGATGTGAATGGAAACTGGTGGATGGTATATCATGCTTATGCAAATGGTTATCATACACTGGGAAGGCAAACTTTGATAGAACCGATTGAGTGGACAAGTGACGGATGGTTTCGGACCAAGGCCACAAACCCTCCTATAAAGTCTTCAACAAGTATTAAACATGGACTTGAACTTTCCGACGATTTTAAAAGCGATACGTTAGGCATTCAATGGACCTTTTGGAAAGAATATGCACTGCAGTTTCTTGCATTCAAACAACAAAGTCTTTTTGTTGAAGCAAAAGGAACAACTCCTGCTGATGGTCGTATTCTGCTGACCACTGTTACTGATAAAAATTATGAAACACAAGTTGAAGTAACAGCAGGCAAAGGAAATGCTGCCGGTTTAATCCTCTATTACAATGAGAAAGCGTATGCGGGATTGATTTCTGACGGAAGTTGGTTTACAGTTTATAAAAATGCAAAAGATTCATTGAAAGTTCCCAATAAAATAGGGAAGCATTTCTTTGTAAAAATTCAAAACCGTGGGAACAATGTCCGGATTGGAGTCAGCAAGGATGGTGTTACATGGTCTTCATTAATAGAAGATCTGGATGTTTCAAGTTTGCATCATAACAACTATCATGGATTTTATGCATTGCGTATTGGCTTGCTTTCAGCAGGAAAAGGAACTGCACGTTTTAATCAATTCCGTTATAGAAATGCTGTGCCGCAGGAAAAAGACATGAGTGCTTACCTGATGGTTTTTCATAAAGATGAAACGCATGGATTGTATATGGCGTTGAGCCCGGATGGTTACAATTTTACAGCATTGAATAATGGAAAACCTGTGATTGCCGGTGATACCATCGCCATGCAAAAAGGTATTCGTGATCCGCATATTTTCAGAGGACCTGATGGTGGCTTTTATTTAGCAATGACCGATCTGCATGTTTTTGCAAAAAGAGATGGTCTGAGGGACACAGAATGGGAGCGAGACGGTAAACAATATGGTTGGGGAAATAATCGTGGATTGGTGCTGATGAAATCATGGGATCTTATCAATTGGAAACGCACCAATATCCGCTTTGATACATTGTCAGGAGCATTTAGTGAAATAGGATGTGCCTGGGCACCCGAAACCATATACGATGAGAAGAAAGGAAAGTTGATGATTTACTTTACCATGCGTTTCAAAAACGAGGCAAACAAACTATACTATGTGTATGTTAATGATGCTTTCGATAAAATTGAAACAATGCCACAGTTATTGTTTCAATATCCTGATCCGAAAGTTTCTTCCATTGATGCCGATATAACAAAGGTTGGTGATAAGTATCGGATGTTTTATGTTTCACACGATGGGCAGGCAGGTATCAGGCAGGCTGTATCTGATAAGATCAATAGCGACTACCAGTTTGATACCCGTTGGTATGACCCGGAAAAAGTAGCCTGTGAAGCGCCAAATGTTTGGAAGCGTATCGGTGAAAAGAAATGGGTATTAATGTATGATGTGTATGGGCTAACGCCACATAATTTTGGTTTCAGCGAAACCAGTGATTTTGTAAACTTTACTGATATCGGCCACTTTAATGAAGGTGTAATGAAGACCACAAACTTTACAGCTTCTAAACATGGTGCTATTATTCATCTCAAAAAAGAAGAAGCTGCAAAACTCGCTCAGCATTGGGGGCTTTCTTATGATACATTAACGGAACCAAATAAAAATAATCCGGTATTAAAAGGAAGTTATGCTGATCCGGAAATTCTTTATGCTGAAAAAAACAAGAAGTATTATATCTATCCAACAAGCGATGGTTTTACCAATTGGAGCGGTACTTATTTCAAAACTTTTTCTTCCAGTGATCTGAAGAACTGGAAAGATGAAGGGGTAATACTTGATTTAAAAAAGGATGTGTCGTGGACGCAGCGTAATGCATGGGCCCCAAGTATCATTGAAAAAAAAGATAAGGCCGGGAATTACAAATACTATTATTACTATACGGCAGGGCAAAAAATTGGAGTTGCTGTTGCCGATAATCCAACAGGACCATTTAAAGATTCTGGAAAACCTTTGATTGACAAATTACCTGAAGGAATAAAGCGTGGTCAGAATATAGATCCTGATGTATTTGCTGATCCTAAAACTGGAAAAACTTACCTGTATTGGGGCAATGCTTTTATGGCCGTTTGTGAATTGAATGATGACATGGTTTCGATTAAACCAAACACTACCAGGATTCTTATTTCAAATGATCAGTATTACAGCGAAGGCACACACGTTTTTTACCGTGATGGATTTTATTATTTCATGTGGTCGAAAAACGATACCCGTAGTCCCGATTACCAGGTGCGTTATTTGAAATCTGCTTCTCCTGTTGAGCCGATCGATCCATCAAAAGGAGAAATTATTCTGAGCAAGGATGCAAACAAAGGAATCTTTGCTACCGGCCATCATTCCGTGTTGCAGGTTCCAGGCAAAGACGAATGGTATATTATTTACCATCGCTTTAAACGACCCGGCGGAATTTATATGGGACAGGAAGCCGGTTACAACAGGGAAGTATGCATCGACAAAATGGAATTTAACGGGGATGGCAACATAATTAAAGTTGTTCCAACACTTTAATACATGTAAGAAATAGCTTAATAATAATGTTTCGGGTTATGCAAAAAAATAATACAGGGATACTTTTTTTGATATTGTTTTTGGTAGTTGGAATCAATCAAACAGTTTTAGCAAACGAACCTGATTCTGTTTACTTGTTTTCTTATGCCACAGTTAAAGATAAAGGACGTAGCGGTTTGCATTTTGCGTGGAGTGCTGATGGGAAAAAATGGAACATGGTTGGCAATGAATACGGCTATGTAAGAAGTGACTATGCAAACCTGAAACAAATGAACAGCCCTTACCTGTTCCAGGATGCTTCCGGGGAGTGGCAATGTGTTTGGAGCCACAATGAAACACTCAACCAGTTTGCTCATACCTCTTCAGCTAACCTGGTGAATTGGGGAAGACAGAGTTATCCTTACCTGCAACAAAATTTAAGCTTTCAGCAGCCTGTTGTACGTTATGATAAAAGCAACAGGCAATATACAATTGCTTTTATCTCCGGCAACCAGTACTATAAGATCAGCACAAGGGATTTCAACGTATTTGATTCAGCCATAGCCATTCCTGCTTCCGAATATAAAGATGACCGGATTACAGTCAACCTGCCGGCAGGCCCAACAACCGGCAATGTTTGCAAAGTGGCATCGCAGGTTATTACCCGGCTTACCGAATCATGGGAATTGAAGCAGTTCAAAAATAAACAGGCAGCAGAATCCTTTAAAGATGACAGTACCAGGTTTGCAGCATTAAAACAACTAACGGCAACCATTACCCTAAAACCTGAAAACCGCACAGCCATATCCAACTTGCTGATAGGAGTTTTCTTTGAGGATATCAATTATTCTGCTGATGGTGGCCTGTATGCAGAGCTTTTGCAGAACCGGGATTTTGAATACATGCCCGCCGAAAAATTTTATCGTGACACAACATGGAATAGCAAACACGCCTGGACAACCGAGGGGAAGAACATAAGCTTTGTGATTGACAGTGTAGCACCTCTTCATCCAAATAACCCACACTATGCAGTGCTGCAGGTAGCACAACCCGGCGGCGCTTTCATCAATAGTGGTTATGATGGCATTTCGTTGAAAAAAGCTGATGCTTATGAGTTTTCGCTGTTTGCAAAAAATACCAATAAAATAAAGAAAACGATATTGGTAAAACTTGTATCTGAAGAGGGAAAATTAATTGCCCAAACGAAAGTGAATATTGGCGAGTCGAATTGGAAAAAATATACGGCTCAATTCATATCAACAGAAAATAGTAATAATGCAAGATTGGAACTGCACCCGCAGTTTGCAGGAAATATTATGCTTGATATGATTTCTCTTTTTCCTCAAAAAACATTTAAGGGAAGAAAAAATGGCTTGCGTGCAGATCTTGCAGAAACCGTTGCTGCCATCCGTCCCAGGTTCATCCGCTTTCCGGGTGGCTGTGTAACGCATGGCGATGGACTTGAAAATATTTATCGCTGGAAAAATACCATTGGCCCGATTGAAACCAGGAAGCCACAACCAAATATCTGGCGCTATCATCAAAGCGTTGGTTTGGGATACTTTGAATATTTTCAGTATTGTGAAGATATAGGAGCAGAGCCCTTGCCTGTAATTGCCGCTGGCGTTTCTTGCCAAAACTCTGGCGTGGGTATAAATGGAGGCGGCCAACAAGGAGGTATACCAATGAGCGAAATGGATGAATATGTGCAGGATATTCTTGATTTGGTTGAATGGGCTAACGGACCTGTCAATTCTAAATGGGGAAAGCTAAGAGCAGCAGCGGGCCATCCGGCTCCGTTCAATCTTAAATATATCGGCATCGGCAACGAAGATCAGATCACAGATGTTTTTGAAGAGCGGTTTAAGTTAATCTATAATGCCCTTCAACAAAAGCATCCTGAAATATCTGTGATCGGAACTTCCGGACCATTTCATAATGGAACTGACTACGAGCAAGGGTGGTCATTGGCCAGCAAATTGAAAGTTCCTTTGGTTGATGAGCATTATTACGAAAGCCCGGGCTGGTTTATCAATAATCAAAATTATTACGATCGTTACGACCGGAATAAACCAAAGGTTTACCTGGGAGAATATGCTTCACGTGGCAATGCCTTATACAATGCACTTGCCGAAGCTTTGTATTTGATCAATGTGGAACGCAACGGCGATGTTGTGCAAATGACTTCTTATGCACCATTGCTTGCAAAAGAAAAACATACTCAATGGAATTCCGACCTGATTTATTTCAACAATACAGAAGTAAAACCAACCGTGAACTATGAAGTACAGAAATTATTCGGCAACAATGCCGGTAATGAATATTTGCCGGTAAACATTCAACTTTCAAATAACGATGAAGCTGCGAGTAAGCGCTTTGCTATTTCAATTGTACGCAATACCGTTGATGGAAGCTTGATTATAAAAATGGTTAACCTGTTACCAATTGCTACGTCGGTGAACCTGGATCTGAACAATTTGGGTGTTGGAAGTAAAATGGAGAAATCAGCGCTGCAGGGTCGGCCGGAAGATAAGTTGGTGCCTGTCATCGTCACAGCTGTTTCAGTACAATCTGAGTTTAAAGAAGTATTGCCGCCCTATTCATTTACGGTGTGGAGGATTTATAAATAGCGAATATGAGCAGAAAGCGAAAATGAATTCAATATTGGTTACTGAACAGCTTAAAAGGATGAAAAAAATTTTTATAACAGTATTGCTTGTTTTTTTACTGCCCTTGGCTTTCTCCGATTCATTTGCCCAGTCGAAAAAAAACAAAAAGCCGGAATATGATTTTTCTTTTTTAAGTAAAAAAATACAAGGTTGGGTTGACAGTGGTTATTACAATGGCGCTTCCATTCTCATTGCAAAAGATAACAAAGTCATTTATAAAAATTATTTCGGGAGTTACAAACCTGAAACAGTTGTCTTTATCGCATCGGCAGGTAAATGGCTGGCCGCTGCAACAATAGCAGCGGTTGTTGATGAAGGAAAACTCAACTGGAATGATAAAGTAAAGAAATGGCTACCTGAATTTACTGATGTAAAAGGCGAAGCTACATTGGCGCAACTGTTATCTCATACAGCAGGCTATCCAGACTATCAGCCGGATAATCAACCAATAGATATTTATCAAAATTTAAAAGAATCTGTTGCGCATATTGTCAATCTTCCTGCAGATACATTACCGGGAACAAAATTCAAATACGGTGGGTTAAGCATGCAGGTAGCCGGAAGAATGGCAGAGCTTGCAGCAGGAAAAGACTGGGAAACATTGTTTCAGCAAAAGATTGCACAGCCATTGAAGATGTCATCCACTCATTTTACTCCGGTTGATTCATCAGGCGGTCATGCGCCGATGCTGGGCGGAGGTGCCAGGACAACTTTGCAGGATTATGCCAACTTTCTTTCCATGATTAATAATGATGGAATGTTTAATGGAAAGAGAGTTTTATCTGTAAATGCAATTAAAGTAATGCAGGCCGATCATGTGATGAATGCAACAGTAAATCCCAATGAATTTGTTGAACATGCAAGAGGCAGTTTGCGAAAGGATATTTATGGATTGGGAGAATGGAGAGAAGAAGTAAATGAGAAGGGAGAAGCAACACTTATCAGTAGTCCTTCATGGGCAGGAGCTTATCCGTGGATTGATAAGAAGAGTAATGTGTATGGATTTTTCATGACACATATTGTACAAGCGAAAAGCGGGTTCAATTCTTTTTTATCAAGTCCTGTTTTTGCCATAATGGTGCGGAATATTTTAAAGACAAAAGAAATTAAGTGATGAGGAAAATTTTTATTGCGTGTTTGTTTCTGCATGGCTGTATCGCTCATGCCCAGTCACATTACCCCGGTCAGCATGCCAGCAAATTTGTATTGGAAGATAAACTGAAGCCTGCGGTTTACAGCTTCGATTTGCAGGATGTGAAGTTGCTTGAAAGCCGTTTTACAAAAAATAGGGAAAGGGAAGTGCAATGGCTGATGAGTATTGATGTAAACAGGCTGCTGCACAGCTTTCGCACCAGTGCAGGAGTGTACAGCGGGCAGGATGGCGGTTATATGACCGTAAAAAAACTGGCAGGATGGGAGTCGTTGGATTGTGAGATCCGCGGGCATACAACCGGGCATATTCTTTCTGGCCTGGCCTTATTATATGCATCTACTCATGATGAAAAGTTTAAAACAAAAGCCGATAGTCTTGTAAAAGGATTGGCCGAAGTACAGCAGGCATTAAACCAGGACGGTTACCTGGGAGCTTTTCCTGAAGAACTCATTAACCGGAATATTGCGGGCACAAGAGTTTGGGTTCCCTGGTACACCTTGCATAAAATCTTTTCCGGTTTGATAGATCAATACCTGTATTGCGATAATAAGCGGGCCCTGGAAGTGGTGACCAGGATGGGCGACTGGGCATATAAAAAATTGCAGCCGGTATCTGCGGAGCAGCGAATCAAAATGCTGCGGGTAGAGTTCGGCGGTATCAATGAATCTTTTTACAATTTATATGCTATTACCGGCAAAGAGAATTACAAATGGCTTGGCGATTTCTTCTATCACAATGAAGTGCTTGATCCGCTGGAACAGGGGAAAGATAATTTAAATGCAAAACATGCAAATACATTCATTCCAAAAATCCTTGGACTGGTAAGGAATTATGAATTAGAAGGAGCAGGTAACGGGCAGGGCATTGCTTCGTTCTTCTGGAAAACGGTTGTCGACCATCACAGCTTTTGTACAGGAAGTAATAGCGACAAAGAACATTTTTTTAAGCCCGATAGTATTTCAAAACATCTTACAGGTTTAACCGGTGAAAGCTGCAATGTTTACAACATGTTGAAGCTGACAAGGCATCTTTTTTCTCTGAATGCAAACGTTCAGTATGCGGATTATTATGAAAAGGCTTTGTTCAATCATATACTTGGGCAACAGGATCCACAGACGGGGATGATTGCCTATTTCCTCCCGATGTTGCCAGGCGCTTATAAAGTTTATAGCACAGCAGACAGCTCATTCTGGTGTTGCGTAGGCAGTGGATTTGAAAACCAGGCCAAATATGGCGAAGCAATTTATTATCACTGTAACAATGATCTATATGTAAACCTGTTCATCCCTTCGGAGCTAAGCTGGAAAGAAAAAGGTTTAACGCTCAAACAGGAAACAAGTTTTCCCGAAGAAGGAGCAGTAAGATTAATGGTTGAATCAGGAGATGCAATAAGCATCGCATTGAATATTCGTTATCCTTCATGGGCTGATGCAGCAACAATGAAAGTGAATGGTAAAAAGGTTGCTGTAAAAAGCAAACCCGGCGGTTATATCGTCATCAATCGTAAATGGAGTAAGGGTGATGTTGTTGAAATAAATTTCCCGATGTCATTAAGGGTTATTCCAACCAATGATGATCCGAACAAATTAGCCATTGCTTATGGCCCGATAGTGCTGGCTGGTGAAATGGGAACAGACGAAATGATAAGCCCTGCGCCTTTTTCCGACCCCAAAAAGTATAATGACTATTACAGTTACGATTACAAGGTGCCGGCAGGCATCAGCAGTGAATTAAAACTGGACAAGAACAAATTGCATGAATATCTAAAGCCTGTTGCCGGAAAGCCATTAACATTTAAGACAGTTAAAGAAGGAATAACGCTGAAACCATTGTATAATACGCACCGGGAACGCTATGTGGTATATTGGGATATAAGGTAAGTATGTCTAAAGAAATAACTATAATACATAAATCCTATTCTGAATGTGGTATAAAAAAATAGTTTTCGTTTTTACATTAATACTTATATGCGTCTGTGCATTTTCACAGCAAGAGGTCGGTAAGGTAAAAACTCACCCTTACCTTTTCTATACAGCTGACAATATCAAAGCAATAAAGGAAAAGCTAAGGAAAGATACTGCTATGGAAAAAGCCTGGCGTGAAATGCTTGCTAATGCAGACGTGGCAGTAGCCGCGGGAAAAGGCGGCAGCATGGAAGAACTGAGTTTTGCCTATCGTATGACAGGTGATAAAAAATATGCACTTCAGGCAAAAACACTGTTGCAGGATCTGTTGAAGCGAGACGCATGGGATGGATTGGATGACCGCAGCCCAAGATGGAACTCGGCATTGGGTACAGCTCGTTACAATGGTGTGAGTGCTATCACCTTTGATGCCATTTATGATATACTCACACCAGGCGAAAGAAAACAGATGGCTCAGCGTATTGTAATATTGGGTATAGAGCCATCTCTAAACGACTGGATTTCGGCTGATAAAAGATTACACACTTTAAACTCGATGGGTCACAACTGGTGGAGTTCAATTGTCTACCAGGCGGGGATAGCTTCACTTGCCATCATGAACGAAGTACCGGAGGCTAAAAAATGGGCTCAAGATGTGATGCAATCTGCGGATGAATGGATTGCTTTTTCAGGAAGTGTTTTAGAAAACAAACCTTCCAGCTTTGATCCGGCAGGTGGTTTTTATGAAAGCATTAGTTATGCCAACTTTGGTTTTTCTGAATACCTGTTGTTCAGGGTGGCATGGACAAATGCGGTATCAAAAATTTTGAGGCCTTATGATCCGTTGTTAGAAAAAACACTGGAATGGTTTATACAGATGTCTTATCCTACATCCGGTAAACTTCAATCTGCCAATTTTGGGGATACCAATCCTTATGCCAACGGCGACAGACCGGTGAAGCTGATGATGGCTTTGGGTTTTACAAAAAAGAGATACGAATGGTATTTGAGCAAAACCAAACGGGTTCACATAAGAGAAGATCTTGGCATCAACACACCGTTGGGTTTATTGTACAGTCCTGTTATCAGCCCGTCAGAGCCTGCTCCTGATCTGCCAACTTCTGCCATTTATGAAAATATGGGTTGGGCTTCTATGCGTTCTTCATGGAAGGAAAATGCAAGTATGCTTGCCATCAAATCGGGTTATACGTGGAACCATGCACATGCAGATGCAGGTTCGTTTATACTTTATCACAATGGCAAAAATTTATTGATCGATGGTGGTAATGTCAACTACGGCAACCCGCTGTATAGCAGTTATTCTGTTCGCAGTGATGCACACAACGTTATCTTGTTCAATGGGAAGGCGCAGGAACCGCAGGATCAGTACCATGCTGTAAAAAACACTGGCCATTTATATAACCTGATGGACGCAGACAATTTTAAATATATTCTTGCCGATGCTACAGGACCTACATCCCGCTATTTTTTACGCAATTATCGAAACGTGGTTTGGGTGGGTAATGTGATACTGATTTTAGATGATGTGAAAACCTATGATCCGGGAAAGTTTGAATGGTTATTGCATACCGCTGTTGACGCCAAAAAGAAAGGGATCGACCTGGATATAACAGATGGTAACGCATCTGTTTTGGTAAGGCCCTTATTTCCTGAAACCTTACCAAATGGATATCCGCATGATTTTCCTGAAAAAATGCGATTGGAAGAAAAACAAGGTGTGAAAGATCATGAACCCAACACAAAAGTTACCTACTATTCCATTTCCCCCGCAGAAGAATTGAAGCAAACGAAATTTATTACCGCTATTATTTTACTGGATGATAAGAATAAGCCTATTGAGGGTCCTTCGTTGTCGGGCATGGCCAGTGCGAGGGAAATGAGAACTGCTTTGCCCAGGATTGAAAAACTGGAAGGTAATAATTATATCGGTGTGCGAATCACAGATAATGGTATAACAACCGATGTGTACTTCAACCTGATGGCCGATGGCAGGATCATGCACCGGAACAGCCACAATGAAATTAATGGGTGGGAAACAGATGCTTACTTATTAGGTATGACTTACAGAGAAGGAACCAACCCTTCAGCAGTTGAGAATATCGACAGTTGGTTTGTTGCTAATGGAAGTTATATCAGAACGAAGAGTGAGGTGATCCTGCATTCACTTTCAAAAGTATTTCTGCACGCAAGCCTGGACGAAGAAACGCCACGGATTTTATTACAGGGACAGCCATTGATTCGTGCAGAACTTTTTGTCAATAAGAAAGCTGCAAACGTGAAACTGAATGGCCAGGTGATAAAGGCCGTGTATTCGGATAGGAAAATGATGCAGTTAAAGACCGGCGGTTAACCCGCCTTACATCATTTTTTCCTGAAAGATCAAACGTCTTACACAAAATTCTTTTATTGTATGAAGCATAATGAGAAGTTGTTCGCTGTGATAGTTAGTTTATTTTTTCTGACGCATACTTCCGCCCAAACAAACTATAGGTCGCAGGTATGGGTGGCCGACAACGGCGACGGCACTTATAAAAACCCGGTACTGTATGCTGATTACTCAGATCCTGATGTAATACGTGTGGGTAATGATTATTACATGACAGCTTCCAGTTTTAATTGCACTCCCGGTTTGCCAATCCTTCACTCAAAAGATTTAGTAAACTGGCGACTGATTAATTATGCCTTAAAAAAACAAATACCGGAAACTGTATTTGATACACCTCAGCATGGCAAAGGCGTATGGGCTCCTTCGATGAATTATCGCAACGGTGAATTTTATATCTATTATCCCGATCCGGATTTTGGTATTTATATGATCAAAACCAAAGATCCTGCAAAAGAATGGAGCCAGCCTGTTTTGGTATTACCCGGCAAAGGCATTATTGACCCTTCTTCATTTTGGGATGATGATGGCCAGGCATATTTAGCAGTTGCCTGGGCGGGAAGCCGGGCAGGCGTCAACAGTCTGCTTACCGTTTTTAAAATGAATAAAGAGGGGACCAAAGTAATTGATGATGGTAAGCATGTATATGACGGTCATGACCAGGACCATACGGTAGAAGGACCTAAGTTTTTTAAACGCAAAGGATATTATTATTTATTTCCCCCGGCGGGCGGAGTTGCTACAGGCTGGCAACTGGCATTGCGGGCCAAAAATATCTATGGGCCTTATGAACGGAGAGTAGTAATGGACCAGGGCAGTACTGCTATCAACGGCCCACACCAGGGAGCGTTGGTTCAAACGCAGACAGGCGAATATTGGTTTTATCATTTCCAGGATAAGGGTGTATATGGAAGAATTCTGCATCTGCAGCCGGTTCAATGGAAAAACGACTGGCCGGTGATTGGCGTGGATAAAGATGGGGATGGAAAAGGAGAACCGGTTTCAGTGTTCAGGAAGCCGAATGCTGGAAAGATATATCCCGTAACAACACCTGCAGAAAGCGACGAGTTTAATATTGATACGTTGGGACTGCAGTGGCAATGGCATGCCAATCCTAAAATTCAATGGTCGGCCCTGATAAGGAAGTCAGGATATCTCAGGCTCTTTGCTTATCCCTCTGATTCGTCAAAAAATTTATGGACAGTTCCCAACCTGCTGTTACAAAAATTTCCTGCGCCGGATTTTACCGCCACAACAAAACTTGAATGGAATATTGAATGGGATGTATGGCAGAAAAAGAAAGTGGGTTTGCTGGTAATGGGCAACGATTATGCTTATCTGTCCATTTCAAAAAATGAGAACGGCTATCTTGTATCACAGGTAGTATGTACAGATGCGTTATCGGGAAATGAAGAAAATATAGTTGAGCAAAAGCCATTGAAAGATTCAGCGGTTTATTTGCGGGTCACTGTATCATCACCTGATGCGCAATGCACATTCAGTTACAGTGAAGATGGTATTAACTATAAAACCATTGGAAAATCTTTCACAGCTAAACCTGATAAATGGATTGGCGCTAAAGTGGGATTGTTTTGTACAGGCGTACCGGGAATAAGAAATGGTGGTTATGCAGATGTGGATTGGTTCAGAATAACAAAATGAAAATATGAAGAAAGTATTGACACTAATGATTGCCGGTTTATTTACTGCCGGAATAAGCTCTGCACAAAGCAAAAAAATAAAACAGGTAGCAAAAGCTGTAAATGATCTTAAAGAAGCGATGATCTCTGCTGACTCAGCAAAGCTTGCTGCCATTGTTTCGGATGATCTTAGTTATGGACACTCCGGCGGAAAAATAGAAGACAAACCCGCTTTTATCCGGGCATTTGTAAGTGGCAGTTCTGATTTTGTTACGATTGATTTAACCGAACAAAAAATACGGATTTATCAAAACACCGCAGTAGTGACGCATATACTGAATGCCACAACGAATGACAACGGGAAACCGGGTACGGTAAAGTTGTCAATACTCACAGTATGGAATAAACAAAACAATCAATGGAAAATGGTTGCACGCCAGGCGGTACGTCCCCAGTGAAAATTGTTATGAAGAAACAAAACATGCTATTACTCCTTCTGTTCTTTTTCGTTTCATCTGTTCATGCACAAATATGGCAATGGAGTGTTGCAGTAGATAGTGTTGTTTCTGGTGAAACAAAGGATCACCCGCAGGCTTATTTATGGATACCGGAAAATTGCGGGCAGGTGAAAGCTGTTGTGTTTGCACAGCATAATATGGTGGAGGAGGGGATGTTGGAACACCAGTTGTTTCGTAAAACCATGCAGGAACTGGGTATTGCAGAAGTATGGGTAACACCCGGTATCAATATGCCTTTCGATTTTACAAAAGATGCAGGTGAGGATTTTAGTTATATGATGAAATTACTGGCGGATGTTTCGGGATATAAAGAGCTGGAACATGCGCCGATTATACCTCTCGGACATTCAGCTTATGCTACTTTCCCCTGGAATTTTGCTGCCTGGAATCCCGGAAGAACATTGGCACTGGTTTCCGTACATGGTGATGCCCCGCAAACGAACCTGACAGGTTATGGAGGCGCAAATGTAGATTGGGGAAACAGGAATATCGACGGAGTTCCTTCTTTGTTTATTATGGGAGAATATGAATGGTGGGAAGACAGGATTAAACCAGCATTTGAGTATAGCGCCAAACATCCTAACAGTGTTGTCAGTTTATTTTGCGACGCCGGTCACGGACATTTCGATTACAGCGATGAGATGATTGGATATGTGTGTATGTTCATCAAAAAAGCTGCGGCCAAACGATTGCCGAAATCAATGTCCGTAGACAAACCGAATGTGCTGATACCTGTAAAACCACAACAAGGTTGGCTGATGGATCGCTGGCATAAGGATAGTTTGCCAATGGCAATAGCAGCTCCTTATGCTTTATACAAAGGGAATCGTCAATTTGCGTCATGGATATTTGACCGGCAGATGGCCGATGCTACAGAGAAATTTTATGCAGCCGCAAGAGGAAAGAAGGTGCGGCATACCGGGTTTATGCAAAATGGAGAGATACTGCAACCGGTAAAAACACATGCCAATTATCAACTGAAATTTATCCCGCTGGAAGATGGGATCAGCTTTAAGCTTCGTGCTTTTTTTGCCGATACATCAAGAATAAAACCGGTGGCCGAGTTTGCGAAAACACCGCTGTTGATTGACAGAATCTGCGGGCCGGTAAAGAAAATCAACGACACTACTTTCCAGATCAGTTTTAACAGGCTTGGATTTAACAATCCAAAACGTAGCAATGATATCTGGCTGCTGGCGCATAACAAAGGGGATGATCAATACAAGAGTAGCGTTCAGCAACTGAATATGCGGTTTCCTCTGTTCAATAAAGAAGGAGTGGAACAACAAATTGAATTTCCCCAAATACAAAATCAAAAGGCTGGAATAAAACAGGTCAGGCTGAAGGCTGTTTCATCTGCAGGTGCCCGGGTATCTTACTATGTAAAAGCAGGCCCTGCTTTTGTAAGGGATCAGCAATTGCGTTTTACAAAAATTCCTCCCCGCGCAAAGTTCCCGGTAAAGATCACAGTTGTTGCGTGGCAGTACGGTGTTGCGGGAAAACTGCAGTCGGCGAAGCCAATTGAACAATCTTTTTTTATCAATAAATAAACGGACATTGAATTATGCAAACTTTAGAGTTATTTGATCTGGAAGGCAAGACGGCTTTGGTTACAGGATGTGATACAGGACTGGGACAAGGCATGGCAATAGCGTTGGCTGAGGCCGGTGCTGATATTGTGGGTGCTTCGGTGGTTGAAGATGCTGCTGAAACAAAAACCGCTGTGGAAGCTGCGGGAAGAAAATTTACTTATCACCGGGTTGATATTTCTGACAGGCAACAACTTTATGCGTTAATCAACAAAGTAAAAACGGATAATAAGCGAATTGATATTTTGGTAAACAATGCAGGGATCATTATGCGCAAGCCAGCGGCCGAACATCCTGACGAATATTGGGATAAAGTAGTTGATATTAATCTCAACGCCCAGTTTATCCTTGGTCGTGAGTTCGGGAAACACATGATTGAAAAAGGCGGTGGTAAGATCATTTTCACCTGTTCATTGCTCAGCTTCCAGGGCGGCATTAATGTACCCGGTTATACAGCAACAAAATCTGCAGTTGCTGGTTTGGTACGGGCATTTGGTAACGAATGGGGCAGCAAGGGTGTTTGTGTAAATGGAATAGCTCCGGGCTATATTGCTACCAACAATACAAAAGCTTTGCGTGAAGATCCGGAAAGAAGTAAATCTATACTTGACCGTATTCCTGTAGGTCGCTGGGGGGTGCCTGCCGATTTCAAGGGACCGGTAGTATTCCTGGCATCGCCTGCATCAGATTATGTAAACGGAACGGTCTTGTTTGTGGACGGGGGATGGATGGCCCGGTAGACTTTAACCTATAATACAAATTTTTTATCAAGCTATTTTATTTACTGCAAAAAAATAATGATGCAAAGAAGTTTTCCGGCAAGATTTACTGTTGCCATTTCCGGTTTGTTTTTTTTGTTTTTAGCCTGTAACTCACCTGCAGGCAAAGACATTACGATAACAAACCCATTAGCGGCAGAGCGGCCAGATGAATTAATAGTGTTGACGAAGTCAGTTATTGAAGCAAAGATTGGAACAATAGCTCCCGGAAAGTTTGTCCTGCTGAATACTGCAGACCACAAACCTGTATTGGTTCAATACGATGATATGGACAGGGATGGTAACTGGGATGAGCTGGCTTTTTTATATTCCTTCAAGCCGGGGGAGAAAGTTGATTTGTCTTTGTCGGTTGCTGATGCGCCAGCCAACATTAAAGCCGTTGTTCGGGCACATGCGAGACATAGGCGAAAAAATGCTGACAATAGCTTTGGTAATGATCTGCAAAGGGATTCTATACCTGCAGGTCAGCCTGCGACAGATTTTGCGAAGCAGGCCTATCCGCCTTTTTTGACGGAGGGCCCTGCATGGGAGAATGATAAAGTCGGTTTCAGGTTATATTTTGATACACGAAATGGAAAGGATATTTGGGGAAAGACAACCAGCCGGATGATGATGGATGAAATAGGGCTGGATACCTCAAAGAATTATCACCTGCAGGCAGATTGGGGAATGGATGTCTTGAAGGTTGGAAAATCATTGGGAGCAGGCGCATTGGCATTATCTGTTCCAATGGAGAATGGTAAGGATAGTTTGATAAGATTGGGCGGCGTTAATATGGGAAAGGTAGTTTATGAAAAAATTGCCGATGGGCCTGTCAGGGCCGTCATCCGTTTGCATTATCCCGCGTGGAAGTTATTGGACAGCCTGAACCCGGTAAGTCTTACCGATGAGATTAGCATCTGGGGTGGACAATATTTTTATGAGAGTAAAGTAACAATTAACGGAGCACCCGGCAATGCTAAACTGGTAACCGGAATTGTCAATCTCCATAGCAGGGAATTTTACCAGGTTGATACCGCCAATCATAAGATCCTTTTTACTTTCGATAGGCAATCTGAGAACCAGGACGAATTAGGAATGGGAATAGTGTTACCGGCGAACAGCTTTAGCAACTACTTCAACACTCCCGGCGAAGGAACAGATATTCAAAACACTTACGGTGTGCGCCTGAAAATAGCCGGGGAACAACCGCTAGTGTTTCGGTTCTATGCCGGCTGGGGTAAAAGCAATGAAGCATTTTTATCGCAGGCAAAGTTCTCTGCTTATTTGAAAATGCAAGCTCTATTTTGGGAGCAAATGGCTATAATCAATTAGCAAAAACCCCGGGCGGAGAATCCTTTTGCCCGTTGTTTTTATTAGCTGAAATCTTTGCTGCCTGTTACACACTTTTTAGCAAAAAGGATTACGCTATTTATTTCTTAGGTGACCATCGTTTGATGCGGTGGTCATTATTTTATTGGGATCAATAGTTAAATTTTTTGTATTAAAAGCAGGAGGCAGATAAATATCCGCCCCCTCAATGTTTCCGTTTTTAAAAAACCATTAAATACGAAAAACCAATTATTCTACTACAAGTTTTTAACCAGTTTATAAAGCATTTATTACCAGGTTTCGGGGATCGGGGGCATGGAAAAAAATCTACAATGTTCGGGCTATTCGGCGAGATTGATGATGAAGTCAGATTTGGATATGAAGTTTTATCGCCAAAATGAAGCTATTGCTAACACCAGCAGCTTTTCGCTCCTGTTGGTCTTCCAAAAAATATCACGCCGAACACCGAGGTTGGTGTGCGAGCCCGTCGAAGTACTCACCAACCACACTACCGTAGGAAAGTAGCTACCCCAACGATAAAAGTGAAATATGAATAGACAGATTTACAATAGAACGATTCACCCCTGTTGGTCTTCCAAAAAATATCACACCAACCCGGCGTAAATACATGTCGCATTTAGCGCTATAATTGTCGCATACACACTGCAAGTGGCATGGTATTGTTGCCGAGATTTGTATCTAACAAAAGGGCACGATATGAGTAAGCATTTTATGACAGGTCTCCGGGTTGCCATTGTTGTGGCAGTAATGGCATCCTGCCAACCTCAGCAAAAGGAAAACCAGGCAACTTCAACTGCGTCGAAAGACACTGTTGTCAACCAGAACCTAAAGCCGGCTGAAAGTGGCTATGCAGATGTAAACGGGTTAAAAATGTACTATGAGGTGTACGGTAAAGGTAAACCCATCGTACTGCTGCATGGCTCTTATATGAATATACCACTGAATTGGTCGCACATCATACCCCTGTTGGCCAAAGACCGGAAAGTAATAGTAACGGAAATGCAAGGCCACGGCCGCACAAGAGATATACCCCGGGAGTTTAGTTACGAAGCTATGGCAGATGATGTATCGGGCCTGCTTAAGCACCTCAAAACAGATAGTGCAGACATATTAGGATATAGCATGGGTGGCGGAGTAGCCTTCCAGGTAGCTGTGCGCCATCCTGAGCAGGTACGCAGGCTGGTGGTGTTGTCGGGTACCTATACGCATGACGGGTGGTGGCCCGAGGCAGAGGCTATGTATCCTACTTTCACCGCAGATATGTTCAAGGGCACCCCGATACAAAAACAATACGATAGCCTTGGGAACGATCCGGCCCATTTTCCGGAATTTGTGAAAAAGGTTATTAGTATAGACTTAAAGCCTTATGATTGGTCCAGAGATGTAAAAAACATACAGGTCCCGATATTCATGGCCATTGGCGATGCTGACGGTGTGCGATATGACCATGCACTGGAACTGTTTCGGGCCAAAGGCGGTGGAAAAATGGGCGATATACATGGGCTGCCCAAATCCCGGCTGGCTATTATACCGGGTACCACCCATATAGGTATGATGCAGCGAACGGATTGGCTGATACCGATGATCACTGATTTCCTGGATTCCGACCTCAACGCAGCACCACCGACGTTTTAAAGATGCAACTTAAAGGCAGCAGATGTAAAAGTGAAATATGAATAGACAGATTTACAATAAAACAATTACAGTTGACGGAGTTAATATTTTTTATCGGGAAGCCGGGGAAAGAAAAAATCCAGCATTATTACTGCTGCATGGATTCCCAACATCATCGGTAATGTTTAAAAACTTAATGATTGCACTTTCTGATAAGTTTTATCTCATTGCTCCTGATTATCCCGGTTTTGGATTCAGCGATTTTCCAGATATGAGTGACTTCGAATATTCGTTTGAAAATATATCAACATATACCAACAAATTTACTGAAGCAATCAATTTAAAATCTTTTACTATTTACCTGCATGACTACGGTTGTCCTGTTGGACTTCGAATATGTGTGAATCACCCGCAAAAGATAGAACGGATTATTGTTCAAAACGGCAATGTGTATATTGAAGGCATCGGACCACAATGGGATGAAACAAGAGATTATTGGGAAAACCCTACTGAAGAGAAAAAGAAAAAGGTAGTTGCATTTTTAAGCGAGGAAGGTGTAAAGAAGCAGTACGCAGCTGGATTATCTGAAGAACTTCTTACCCGTGTGAGTCCCGAAGCCTGGATACTTGATTGGGAACGCATGAGCAGACCCGGCAATATTAACATGCAGTTTGAACTGAATTTTGATTATAAAAACCATATTGAAATGTTCCCTGTATTTCAAAAATATTTCCGTACACACCAACCGCCGGCCCTTATTATATGGGGTAAGCATGATGTGTTTTTTGATGTCGCAGAAGCCTCTTGTTACAAAAGAGACTTGCCCGAAGCACAGATTCATATTCTGGATGGTGGACATATGGCATTGGAAACGAACTTCAATGAAGTGTTGGATATTATTCGCAATTTTATGGCTTCAAAATAAAACTTCTCCCTGATCAACAATCTAAAGCCAGGCAGCATATAAACAACATACATCAGGCAAAATGAAATACTGGTACCAACAACCACCTCAGTTACTGTCAGCATATGTCAGAACGGTTTTGATACTGGAAGGATTTGCTGAAGCAGGCCCGCCCGGACTGCCGCTTTTCACCAATGGCATGCCTGCTTTACTCTGCCGGACGGAAAAAGATCAGGCAGGAAATGAACACGTCAGGCAATTAACCCTGTTTGGAAAATCTATCCCGCCAGATTGCTGGACGATTAATAACAATACAACCATTATCGCCTGTTTCTTTAAACCATTTGTACTGGCGAGTATATTTAATATACCTGCCATGAAATTAGTGAAGGTCCCTGTTGACCTTTGCACCTGGAATCCTCATAAAACAAATGCGCTGAGAACGCAATTGATTTATGCAGGATCAACGCAGAGCAAGGTGGAGGTGCTCGATAGTTTATTAATTCACCAGTTGCAGCAACAGGGCAGGGAATGCGAAATAATTAAATATGCCACGGATGAGATCCTGTGCAACCCGGATACGGAAATCTTATCCGCCATACGGAATAAATTGAATCTTAATGAAAGGACCTTTCAAAGGATCTTTAAAAAATATACAGGTGTCAGCCCAAACCAGTACAGGCGCATCTGCCAGTTTCAACTTTCCTTTGCGCAACTCAGGAGCAAGAAGTTTGATAAGCTTTCAGATGTTGCTTACGATAACGATTTTGCCGATCAAAGCCATTTTATCCGTTCATTCAAAGAGTTCACACAAACCACACCCAATGATTATCTCAGGTCAGGTTTGAAAAAAAAGCCATAATGTCGTTTTTATTCTATTCACCGATCCTATACTTTTATTTCTTTGCTATCAAATCATAAAAAATGAATGAGAAAATAACTTCCTGTCTTTGGTTCGACGGGCAGGCAAAAGAAGCCGCTGCATTGTACTGCTCTGTTTTTGCCAATGCAAAAATTACAAGCCAGTCGCCCATCGTAACAAGCGTTGAAATTTCTGGACAAAGCTTCACGCTTTTGGATGGAGGGCCTATGTACAAACCCAATCCTTCCATTTCGTTTTATTATATCTGCGAAAACGCAACGGAACTTGACCGCATCTGGAATGCATTTAGTAAGGAAGGAAAGGTGTTGATGCCTTTGGACAAATATCCCTGGAGCGAAAAGTATGGATGGATATCCGATAAGTACGGCATTTCATGGCAGCTTGCCCTCGGTAAAATAAGTGACGTGGGTCAGAAGATAACAGCTTGCCTGCTATTTGCCGGGAAACAATATGGACGGGTGGACGAAGCCATAGCACATTACTCTTCTATTTTCAAAAACACCGGGGTTGACGGCGTCCTTCGCTATGGCGCTAATGAATCGCCGGATGAGGAAGGCAAGGTAAAACATGCGCAGATCACTTTAAATGGCCAGAAATTTATGCTGATGGAAAGTGCCGGGTCACACAACTTTAGTTTTAGCGAAGGTGTATCATTAACCATCCATTGCGAAACACAGGAGCAAATAGATTATTACTGGGAAAAGCTGACTGAAAGCGGGGAAGAAAGCATGTGCGGATGGCTGAAAGATCAATTCGGTGTATCCTGGCAAATCATCCCCACCGTATTGAACAAGATCATGAGTGATCCGGCCAAAGCAGGCAAGGCAGCGCAAGCCTTTATGGCTATGCGAAAATTGGATATTGAACAAATTGTGCATGCCTCCATTTCCTGAAGATCAGCTTATTCTTTGCAGGCGGTAACAACTGGTGATCGTTTTTTGGCTAAAATACTTTTACTTCATCAGGTAATTGACGATTAAAAACTCTTCATAATGGAGGCTCATTATAATCTTATCTTAGTTTCAGAAAGTCTGCCGGTAAAAAAGCCCGGGCTTCAGCTGGCAGCCTCTTTCGTATCTAAATAAATAGCATAGGACCGGGGAATAATTTTTCCTCCATACAGAGACGCATACACTTTCGTAAATGTAGCCCCGAAATATATGATGACACTCGAGTAATATGTCCAAAGAAGAAGAACAACCAGGCTTCCTGCGGCTCCATACATGGAAGCTATATGAGAATAACCAAGATAATAACCGATGCCCGCTTTGCCGAGCATAAAGAAGATTGAAGTAAACACAGCTCCTCTTATCGCATCTTTCCATTTCACTTTACCGTCAGGAAGATATTTGAACATGAAAGTAAACAAGATCGCTACAATAGCGATTACAACAACCCGGTTAATGGCAAATACCATATAAACACTGGCACCTGCAAAGAAATGAACCAGGTAATTGCCAAATATATCAATCAGCCAGTTGATTATTAATGATAAAACAAGCATAAAACCAATGATGCTGAAGATCGCAAAAGAAATAGCTCTTTTAATAAGATATTTTCCCCGGTCAAGTTTCGGCTTGGCTTTAAGGTTCCAGATACGATTGATAGAGTTTTGCACTTCTGTAAAAACGCCTGTAATACCAAGCACAATGGCAATGACTCCTATAGCCTTTACAACAAAAGAATCCTGAGCCGAAACAATATGCTGAATCATTTGCTGAATCTGCATGGCGACAACATCACCGACAATAGTGCGTATTTCTGAAAATATTTTTCCTTCCATCGCCTGCCTGCCGAAAAAATATCCGCATAACGAAATAGTGATAATCAGCAGGGGAGCCAGCGAAAAAATAGCATAGTAAGAAAGCGAGGCACTATAGCGAATGTAATTTTCGGCAATAAAAGTTTTAAGAGCAGTCCTGAAGGTTGACCATATTTATTTTATCTCAGCAGCATGATGATTTCAATCATGGCAGACCAGGAAATCTATCATTATAATCCGGCTGATTATAGCATACCTTACTATTAAAATAAAGTTTATGACTAATTTACTTTATATCATGGCGGTTATCCTCATTATTGGATGGCTATTGGGATTCTTCGTATTTAATGCCGGTGGGTTCATTCATGTCCTGCTTGTTATTGCCGTTATTGCAATATTAGCAAGGATTATCCAGGGTAGAAAAGTGCTATAAAAATCCGGGATAGTTTTTGGTTGCATGAAATGTTGCTTTTCTAATGGATGAATGTTGGAATGCCTTTTTATGAGAAGATTACCACCTGGTTGATCAGGTAGGTGAAATCGTCATATTTCGTCTGTGTTTGCTAGTCCTAATAATCAAAAAAATAAACCATGAAGGGGTTCAGAATCAGTATCGATAAAGCGACCTTGAGCAATTCCAATTTCCGCAAAGTGTTGTATACGTCCAAACACAGCCAGCTTGTGCTCATGAGTCTAAAGCCAAGCGAAGAGATCGGCGAAGAAACTCATCCTGATAATGATCAGTTTTTTCGCATTGAGTCCGGGCATGGAAAATGTATCATCGATGGTAATGAATACGAAATAAAAGAAGGGGATGCCATTGTTGTCCCGGCTGGTGCAAAACACAATATCAGTAATATTGATCGGGCTGCAGAGCTAAAAATGTATACTATTTATTCTCCTGCTCATCACAAAGACGGAATAATCCGCTCTACCAAAAAAGAAGCTGAAACTAAAGGGGCAGAATTTGACGGCGTGACAACGGAATAATTTAATAAGCCATTAATTCAATATGACCGCTTTTGCTATCACATTGAAGGAAAATAAAACAAACAACAAAGCTCTAAAGACAAGATTTTAGTTGAGAATTCCCTTAGTTTAGCTTTATTCTCCGGCTTCAGCAGTTCAGTTCGCCGCTGGCTAATTTTTCCAGTCCTGCCGCTTTTATGCCTCTCAACATAGTGCTGAGATTTTTGTCGGCCACAACAACATCTGCAATACTTGACATATTCTTTGATTTATTTGCCAATAGAATAATCTGCATTGCATGTAATGTAACCTTATTAACACGCTGTCTCCCGGCCTCGTGCCTCACGAGTCCACTACGATATAAGAAGGCAACATGCGCTAAAGTGTTCTTTCATTGATGTAAAATTAATCTCACTACGTAAAAATCCGATTTCATTTTAGCGTAGTGCTTTTTACCTTGCGCCGCTAAAACCACTACCCCTTAATTATGCCTTACTTTGTTGTTACTGCAATGGATAAAAAGAATGGAGCAAAAAGAAGAAGAAAAATTACACTGGAAGCTACTGGAAGAGACAGCGCTAAAATCGCATTCATGGAAAAATGCAGGAATGTGGATTTTGAACCTGACCTCACTACGCTCAGAGAAATTACCCGTAAGGAATATGATGCGATCATTGCAACCCTTCTGGGGAAAAACGTTAAGAATTGAACAACACAGGATATAACAATATTTTACACGGCAGGCCTCTGGCCGACGATAAAACAGGGCCGTAAGATGGCGGGACGGGAGTTCAACTGTCATGGAATAAGCGATCCAGCCGCCAATAGTTTAAGACCGGTCGGATTATTGAGCGATATCCGCTTTGCCGGCTGCCAGTAACAAAATTCACAGTCACTTATTTCGTACTGGGTAATAACCACCCCATAGCACAAAGAGCTATTTGTTTTAAACTCCATTATACATGGCATATGCTTTGATTCCTTGTTGTTATAATTTTTCTTACTCTCAAAAACAAAATGCTATGCCTAATACAAAAACACAAGCCCGGCCGGTGGTTGCGAAGAAAAGAACGAATAGCGAATCCGCTATTCAACCCGGCTCACAATTGGAAAAATATTTCACGGACAGTTTAAAAGACATTTATTGGGCCGAAAAACATCTCAGCAAGGAACTGCCTAAAATGAATAAGGCCGCTACCACTCAACAGTTGAAGGATGCAATAGGCGTCCATACAACTCAGACCGAAGAACACGTTACACGGCTCGAACAGATATTCGAACTGATGGGGAAAAAACCCCAGGCAAAAAAATGCGATGCTATGGAAGGACTAATAAAAGAAGGGCACTCCGTTTTAGAAGAAACAGAAGAAGGCAGTATGACGCGGGATGCTGCCATCATTATCGCTGCACAAAAAGTGGAACATTACGAAATCGCTACTTATGGAGGCCTGGTTACACTTGCCAATGCGATGGGTCAGCCCGAAGTAGCCGATATTTTAAAGACAACACTGGAAGAAGAAGAAGCAACCGATGCCGGTCTTTCCTCGCTGGCTGAAAATGATATTAATTGGGAAGCTGAGCTGGAAACCGAAAATAACGAATCTTAAAAATCAAGCTGAAGTTTTTCAAGTCAACTCTTGCGTAAGAGTCAGCACAAGCTGGCTCTTTTTTCGTAGCAAAAGGCTGACGCAGACCAGGAATTTACATCGCTGCATTCACAAAGAATCGATAACCTACTCCCGACTCTGTTAATATAAATTCGGGACGATTGGGATCATCTTCAATTTTCTTTCTCAATTGTGCGATAAACACTCTTAAATATTGTGATTGATTAATAAAACCTGGTCCCCAGATGGCTCTCAGGAGGTACTGATGTGTCAATACTTTTCCTTCATTCTTAACGAGCAAAGCAAGCAGGTTATATTCGGTGGAGGTCAGTTTAACCAATTGCTTATTTTTTTTAACCGTCCTGGCGTTGAGGTCTATTTCGAGTCCCTGGTAATTCAGCACCGTGTCGCCATCCTCTGTTGCTGCATTTCTCAGAGCTGAACGTATCCGGGCCAACAGTTCTCCGGTGCGGAAAGGTTTCGATAAGTAATCATTGGCTCCATTATCCAGTGCTTTGATAATGTCCTGTTCATTCTTTTGAACAGAAAGTATAATAATCGGATTGGTGTACCACATCCGCAATTTTTGCAAAACAATATGGCCGTTTTCGTCAGGCAACCCGAGATCCAGCAATATCAGGGCTGGCGGATGATTGGCTGCAAGTATTTGTCCTTCTTTGGCAGTGCTTGAAGGCCTGCAGGTATAACCATTGCTCTGCAAAGTAATTTCCAGCAGCTTCCTGATCTGTGGTTCATCGTCAATGATTAATATCTCGGCTTTATTCATTTGCGGGTACGTTAAAATAGTTTGTTTTTACAGGAAAGCAAAGGATAAATCGAGCACCACCGCCCGCGGGTTTTTCCAGGTCAACCGTTCCCTCTAATGCCTCGGTAAATCCTTTTACAATAGAAAGCCCAAGACCGGAACCGGATGTCTTAGGGTTTTTATAACGGGATAATTTATCGAAAGCATCTTTCATCGCAATTGCAGTAAATCCTTCGCCATTGTCTTCAATGATTAGTTGCAACAGGTCGGCATGGCAACTGGCTGCTATGCTGATCTGGCAATGAGAAGCTGTATGGATGGCTGCATTATTGAGCAGGTTGTAAATCACCTGTTCGAGCATGCCTTTATCTGTTTTGCATAGTGGCAGGTCAGGATTAATGTGAATGGCAATCTTTCGTCCCCGGTTATTTTCCTCTACTATTTTTACGGTGGCAAAAACCAGCTCCACTACATCACACCAATCATACTTCGGTTGTATATGACCCGATTCAAGCCGTGAGATATTGAGCAGGTTTTCAACCTGCGCATTTAATCGTAATGCGGCTTTCGAAATTTCCCCGATCAATTCTTCCTTATTATCTTTTGTGAGGTAAGGATTCGATTGCAAATTATCCGTTGCCCCGATGATGGCAGCAATCGGTGTCCGAAGCTCATGTGAGAGAGAATTCAGAATGGTATTATATAGTTTGACACTGTTGGCCTTCTCTTCTTTTAACCGTGCCATCTTTTCAATTTGCCTGATCTTATACGTGAGTACGCCATTGATGATAGCAATCACAAAATACATGATCAGCAGGATGCCATCTTCGGTCGCATGCACATGAATGGTAAAGCGGGGCGGTATAAAAAAGAAATTCCAGATAAAGGCGCTCAGCGCTGCTGAAACCAAGACGGGCAGGATATCAAAAATGATGGCCAGCAATGATACCGAAAGCAACAGGATAAAAGCTATCACTCTATAGCCCACCCATTCCGACAATCCGAAACATACGACAGAAACTAAAACAATAAAAGCAATGCTGTACAAATACTGTTGCTTCTTGCTAAACGTCGGAAATAAAAATCTGTTCATGGAAATCAATGTACAAAAGTAAAGTCATCCCTGCTTACTGTTCAAGTCTGTTTTCCGGCGGCATAAAGATTTTATAAAGATTTATGACTCATTGCAGCCAGCCATCACAACCGGCTCTACATTTGGCGCCAAATTTAAAAACAGATGTCTTCGCATAATCGTGTTACACTGGCTGGTCTTTTAATTGCGCTGGGAATTATTTATGGCGATATAGGCACATCTCCTCTTTATGTGCTGAATGCTATTACCAGCGGGAAAACGATTACAGAAGAATTGATCACGGGGGCTCTTTCCCTTATCATCTGGACACTTACACTCCAGACCACCATAAAATATGTGATTCTCACCCTGCGGGCGGATAACAGGGGAGAAGGCGGCATTTTTTCGCTGTTTGCATTAGTCAGGAGACGAAGGAAATGGCTGGTCATACCCGCCATGATGGGAGGTGCCGCTTTGCTGGCGGATGGAATGATCACTCCTCCTATATCTGTTACATCAGCTATCGAAGGATTAAAACAGGTGCCTGCGCTGCACGATATCAGTCAGTGGACGGTTATTTATATAGTGATCGGGATTTTGTCGGTATTATTTTTTGTCCAGCAATTCGGGACAGCATTTATCGGAAGATCTTTCGGACCGGTAATGACAGTATGGTTTGTTATGCTTGCCACATTGGGAGTTGTGCATTTCTTTGATGATTTATCCATTTTGAAGTCTTTCAATCCTTATTATGGCATTAAACTGTTGATCACCTATCCGCAAGGATTCTATATCCTGGGAGGTGTATTCCTGTGTACAACGGGTGCTGAAGCGCTGTATTCTGACCTGGGACATTGCGGCAAATGGAACATACGTTACTCGTGGATATTTGTAAAATCCTGTCTTATTATTAATTATCTCGGGCAGGGCGCATGGTTGCTGAAAAACCACAGCGGCAAACTGATCAGTGCGGATATGATCGAATCAGGCTTTAACCCGTTTTATGGCGTCATGCCGCATTGGTTTATCTTTTTTGGGATCGCCATTGCTACTGCTGCCACCATCATTGCCAGCCAGGCCCTTATTTCGGGTTCATTTACGCTGGTCAGTGAAGCCATGCGTTTGAACTTATGGCCAAAGATGAAGATCAATTATCCGACGGAAGCAAAAGGGCAATTGTATGTGCCTGCCGCTAATCTTTTATTATTTGCGGGTTGTATAGGCATTGTGCTGTATTTCCAGAAAGCTTCCAATATGGAAGCCGCCTATGGTCTGGCCATTACAGTAACTATGATCGCTACTTCTATTCTTTTTGCCAATTACCTGGTTGTTCACCGGGTCAGGTCGGGTTTAATCTATCTCTATCTCGCTGTTTACTTCACTATCGAATTCAGCTTTTTATACGCCAATATGGATAAATTTTCTCATGGCGGATATGTGACCCTGCTGGTTGGAGGTCTTTTGTTCCTGGTGATGTATAATTGGTACAAGGCCCGGAAAATTAAGAACCGTTATGTGGAGTTTGTGCGTCTTGAGCACTACATTCCGAAGATCCAGGAATTGAGTAATGACCGTTCGGTACCTAAATACGCCACGCACCTGGTTTATCTCACCAGTGCCGATAATCCGAAGGAGATTGAACACAAGATTATTTATTCCATTTTAAACAAGAAGCCCAAAAGAGCCGATATTTATTGGTTCGTGCATGTGGATACGCTGGATGATCCTTATACATCCGAATATGTGGTGACGCATATCATTCCCAATGATATCATCCGGGTGGAATTTAGACTGGGCTTTCGGGTACAGCCGCGCATCAATCTTATGTTTCGAAAGGTCGTAGAGGACCTTGTCATGAATAAGGAGGTCAACGTCGCCAGCCGATATGAGTCATTGGAGAAAATGAACGTAATCGGCGATTTCCAGTTCGTCGTGCTGGAAAAATACCTGAGCCAGGATAATGAATTGCCCTTTTGGGAAAGGGTAATGATGAAGCTTCATTTTAATATCAAGGAGATAAGTCTTTCCGAAGAGCGGGGCTTCGGCCTGGATCCAGGCAATGTTGTGGTGGAAAAATTTCCGCTCATCGTCTCACCGGTTACGACCCTCAGGCTAAAAAGAGTGGAGGATTAATGAAAAAGCAGGATGATAAAATACTATCCATGCTGCTGGTCATCCTGGCCTGGTTACTTGCGGTGGCACTTGTGGCGTGGGTAATCTTTAAACTGAAATGGCTGTATGGATTGTTATACATTTTAAAAGGGATTACATTTTGAAGTTGTCTCTTCTATTTCGCTGTCCGATATTTTGAAAGATTAACAAAGGGCTTTTACAGAGTTGGATCCGCGGAAAAATTATTTTGTTTATTTAATGGTCATTTGTTTTTAGGGTCTATGTCTCCAGCCTGTCGTAATTTCAAAGTTTAATCGGCTATTATGAAATGGATTACGAGAGAGCGACCAAAGGTCGACAGGATAGCTTGTCCCTGGCTGATCCGAAACTTTGTTGATAAAGAAGCTGAATTCATCTATGTGCCGGCAGATAAGGTAGCAGAAAGGGCCCATGCATTGTCAGCAATACCTTTTGACATTCCCGGCGTAGAGTACTCGCATCATGCGGACAAATGCACATTTGATTATATTCTTGAAAAACATCAACTCACAGATGCAGCCTTACATACTTTAGCAGTAATTGTAAGAGGTGCAGACACTGACAGGCACGATATCGCCAGCCAGGCTTCCGGCCTGTGGGCCATTTCGGCGGGTTTGGCTTACAACATCAAAGACGATTACCAATTACTTGAAAAGGGAATGATGATTTATGATGCCTTGTACAGTTGGGCCAGGCATCTGCAAAAAGAAAAGCATACACAGAACCCTGTTGACCATTTGTTCATTGAGGTCTTCAATAAATTCATCAAACAAAAAGCTGCGCAAAGAAAAACACCTGATTGGGTAAAAGAGCTGAAACAAATAATACAGGACCAGGTGGATACTAATTTAACTTTAACTGACATCTCAAAAAGCCTGGATATACATCCTTCCTATCTATCCCGGGAATTTTCAAGGTATTTCAACAACCTTTCATTTGGCGAATACATAAGAAAGTTGCGTATTGAAAAAGCCGTTGAGTTAATGAAGACAACGAGCTATTCTTTGACCGAAATAGCTTACCTCACGGGTTTCTCCGACCAAAGTCATTTTACAAGAATTTTCAAACAGCATTTTGAGAAAAGCCCTTCAGCATATAAAAAAGATTTAGCAAAAGATCAATCACGTACAAAAGGTTAAATGCATTCTATTTCCAGGCCTTAATTCCAAAGCATATTTGCTTTCTAAACTGGCTGACATGAAATGGATAACAAGAGCAAGACCTAAAATAGACAGGATTGCCTGTCCCTGGCTCATTAAAAATTTTGTAGACAAGGACGCTGAATTTGTCTATGTGCCGGTAAACGAAGTGCTGGCAAGGTCAAAAGAACTGGACGCAATACCCTATGACATTCCAAACGTGGAATATTCACACGACGGAGAGTTTTGCACTTTTGATTTTTTTATTAAAAAGCATCAACTGGCCGATCCGGCTTTGTTGCGGTTGGCCATTATTGTACGTGGAGCGGATACTGATCGTTTTGATCTGGCACCGCAAGCTGCAGGATTATGGGCCATTTCAGCAGGCCTCTCTTATAACATACCTGATGATCACGAAATGTTAAGAATCGGAATGAAAATGTATGACGCCCTGTACAGTTGGGCAAAATATGTTTCTGATGAACGTCACAGCTGGAACCCTGATTTAAAAGTATGAACACCGGTACACCCAACTATTCGCTGAAGGATTTGATAATCTATTTTCTGAAACTCGGCACCAATGGTTTTGGAGGACCGGTGGCCCTGGTAGGCTATATGCACCGCGATTTGGTTGAAGATTGCAACTGGATTTCCGAAGACGAGTATAAACAAGGTTTGGCGTTGGCCCAATTAGCGCCGGGCCCACTGGCAGCACAATTAGCAATTTATCTTGGCTTTGTTCATTACCGGGTTGCCGGGGCAACATTGGCGGGGCTTGCATTTGTATTGCCTTCATTTTTGATGGTGGTGGTGTTGGGCATTGCTTATAAATTGTATGGCGGGTTGCCCTGGATGCAGGCTGTTTTTTATGGAGTCGGCGCAGCGGTAATCGGTATTATTTCCATGAGTTGCTACAAACTCACGACAAAATCAGTGGGAAGGTTTAACCTGCAATCTTTAAAAGAGAACTATTTGTTATGGCTCTTTTTTATAGTGTCGGCAATTATAACCATTGCAATAGAAAGGGAAGAAATCCTCTTATTCGTAGGTGCGGGTTTATTCTATATGTTGATGAAGGCGCCGCCAAAATGGTTGACCAATAAAACAGCTAATTCAATCGTTCTCCTGCAAATTGGATTTTGGGATTATGAAATGGGTGTGCTTGGTAAAATAGCCCTCTTTTTTACAAAGGCGGGAGCTTTTGTTTTTGGAAGTGGGTTGGCTATCGTTCCATTTCTTCACAGCGGAGTGGTAGCGGAAAATCACTGGCTCACCGAGCAACAGTTCCTGGATGCTGTGGCAGTAGCGATGATCACACCTGGCCCTGTGGTTATCACCGTTGGTTTTATTGGTTATTTAGTGGCTGGCTTTCCTGGCGCCTGTGTCGCAGCATTGGCAACATTTCTTCCCTGCTATCTGTTTACGATTTTGCCCGCCCCGTATTTTAAAAAGATAGCCGGCAATAAAAGTATTAAAGCCTTTGTAGATGGAATTACGGCAACGGTAATCGGTGCATTGGCGGGTGCAGTAGTAGTAATGGCTACAAGAACTATTGTCGACATTCCCACGGCTTTAATAGCGACTGCCACGGTATTTGTTTTAATTTACATTACCAGAATCCGGGAGCCGTACATCATACTGATTGGTGCAGCCCTGGGTATCCTTTTTAAACAAATGATATGAATAGAAAACAATTTATTTCAGCTTCAGGTGTTTTAGCAGCTACCAGCATTTTACCCACTAATTCTGTATTGGCGCAGCATTATGAAGAAAATGGCCTGGATAAATTGACAGATGCGAACGGCAATTTTCAGCACCTGTCGCTGCCTTATAACAAAAATTTTCTCGAACCCCATATGGATGAAGAAACCGTTTACCTGCATCATACTTTTCATCATGGCGGGGCTGTAAAAGCGGCAAACGTTGATCTGCAAAAAATCCGCAAAGCAATGGATGAAAATAACCTGGAGACGGTTGATTACTGGACCAAAAAACTGTCCTATCATTTTTCCTCGCATGTGCTGCATACCATCTTCTGGACAAACTTAACAAATAAGAAGACTGACCCTGGCGGCGAATTGCTAAAGCGAATTGAAAAAGATTTTGGCAGTTACGACAAATTGAAAATGTATTTGGCAAAAACATCCAAAGATGTTGATGGCAATGGCTGGGGTATTTTAGGCTACCAGCCTTATTCGGATAAACTTACCATACTGCAATGTGAAAATCATGAAAGACTTACGCAATGGGGTGTCATTCCTTTGCTGGTGGTAGATGTTTGGGAGCATGCCTATTATCTTAAATACAAAAACAAGAGAGCGGATTTTGTGGATACAATGCTGCAAATAATCAATTGGGATAATGTGGCAGATCGGTTAAACACCGCAATTAAACTAGCGAAGTAAGAAGTGCTGTCATCTGCAACTCTATTCGGGTGATCCCTGTTGCTTCTGAATAACGACATCAATCAAACGCTTTCATAAACTTTCCGGCAGAATCAACTAAAGCTGCACAGGCTTAAGCCATGCATGACAAACTATGATTATTTACGTTTGACAATCTTTAAAATAACATCACCTTAATCATTATTGAGTATTGATAGAATTTGAAGAACGATGATCACCGCTTTTTAAATTTTCTCCTGAAAACGATTTAAATATATTTGCAAACGCAAAAGCACGGGGTGCCTCGTAGAAGCCAGGCTGAGATTATACCCGGAACCTGATTTGGATAATGCCAACGTAGGGATGCAACTGAAAATATTTTCATTTGATGTTCCATTCTGTTGTTTATCCAATCGAATGGAGTTTTTGTTTTAAACAACAACATGAAATGGAAATACAAAAAGCAAACGCTGAACTGATTCCCCGCAGCCAGCAAAACTGGCAAAACAGGCCGGAGTGGTTTTTCAACCGTGAACATACTGACACATACGAGCAGTGGTATGAAGGCCGCTACAAACGGGCCGAGATCTGGCAAAAGAAAATAATGGAGCAGCTTGTTTCAAAAGACAAACGGATAAAAACGCTGCTTGAATTTGGCTGCGGCACTACCCGCTTTACCCGTTGGTGGAAAGAGATAGGCATTGAAGCGACCGGTGGCGATATCTCGCCACTCATGTTATCGCAGGCCATTGAACTTTTCGAAGGTGATTTGGTAATGGCGGACTCACATTATATGCCATTCAAAGACCATGTGTTTGACGCCCTGGCATTTATTACCACTTTTGAATATTACAAAGATCCCGTACAGGTGATCAGGGAGGCCGCACGGGTTGCCAAGTATGGAATAGCCATGGGAATGATGAACCGAAACTCCACCAAAGTGGTCAGAAGAAGGGTGCAGCAATTGTTCGGTAAAAATCCTTTTTATATTACCGCTACTTTTTACACACCTGCACAGCTTACGAAGATCATTCACCAGGCACTTGAAGGAAGAGACTATTCCATTGAATGGACATGTACCGGTCTTCCCAAATGGTTTCCAGTTCAGCAATGGAGCTTACCGCTGGGAGATTTCTTCGGCCTATACATACAACTAAATGACGTGGCATGAATGAGATAAATGAGAAGCTTGGGAAAATAGATCATCATTTATTTGAACAGTTTATCAGCAACAAATGCGGGCGACATCGTGCTGAAGTCATCGCCGGGCCCCAATTTGGTGTAGATGTCGCTCTCATTGATCTGCCGGGTGAAATGGCTATGGCGTTGACCAGCGATCCTTTATCTCTTATTCCAACATTAGGCCTGCAAGAATCTGCCTGGTTATCCGTACAGCTGATGGCCAATGATATGGCAACTACAGGGTATGCACCTATGTATGGACAGTTTGTATTGAATCTCCCTTCTGGGTTTTCAAAAAGCGATTTTAAAATTTACTGGGACTATATTCATCAGTTTTGTTCTAAGATTGGAGTAGCCGTAACAGGCGGGCATACTGGTTTTATTGAAGGCCAAAATTCTACCATCGCCGGTGGCGGTACGTTTATTACTGTTGCACCTAAAAATAAAATGCTTGTATCCAAATATGCCAACCCGGGAGACTCCATTTTAGTTACTAAGACATGTGCGATCTCTTCGGCAGCTATTCTTGCGATGAGCTTTCCCGAAACCGTTCGCAACAAATTGGGAACGGAACTTTTTCAAAAAGCCTGCGATAGCTTTTATGATACATCTTCCTTGAAAGATGCTTTGACGGCTGCCGGAAAAAACAGGGAATATGACGATATAACTGCCATGCATGATGTAACAGAAGGCGGTGTACTGGGTGCGATATACGAATTGGCCAGGGCTTCGGATAATGGTGCGATCGTTTATAATGAAAGATTACCTGTCGGTCGCCTGCAACAGGAAGTCTGCAAATTATTTTCGTTAGATCCGCAGCATTGTATTGGCGCCGGTTCCATGATTATTGCCTGTAAAAAAGAAACAGCTACCGCTGTGATCAATCGCCTGGCCCGGGAAAACATTGCTTGCGTGGAAGTGGGAGAATTGGCAGCGAAAAACAAGGGCATCAAATTGATTGAAAACGGAACAGCGAGGGATGTAGTTTATTTTGAAGAAGATCCTTACTGGACAGCTTTCTTTACCGCATTTAATTCAGGATGGAAATGACGACAGCATTTAAAAAACATATAAAACCCGGTATTTATGTAGTAGTTGATCCTTCCATAGCGGAAACTGCGCTGCTGGATAAAATAGAACGATGTGCGCAGGAGGAAATAGCGGCGCTGCAAGTGTGGGACAATTTTTTACCTGGCCAAAACATACATAAGCTGCTGCACAAAATCTGTGAGCTGTGCTATGCAAGAGATATTCCTGTCATCATTAATAACAGGTGGCAATTGTTAGAAGATATCCCATTGGATGGCGTCCATTTTGATCAAATCCCCGGAAATTATCAATTGATAAAAGAAATCGTAAAAAGGTCTTTTATAAGCGGCGTTACCTGTAATAATGATTTATCAGTGGTGCATTGGGCAAATGAGCAGCAGTTGGATTATCTTTCTTTCTGTTCAATGTTTCCTTCCCGCACGAGCAACAGTTGCGAATTGGTGCATTTCAACACGATCCGTGAGGCAAAAAAAATTTCTTCCTTACCTGTTTTTTTGGCGGGAGGTATAAATCCCGGAAATATGGATAAACTGGACGGACTGGATTATGCAGGTATTGCTGTAGTCTCCGGCATCATGAATACAAACAGGCCGGATGAGTCAATAAAAGAATACCGCGAAAAATTAAAAAATAGAACATGAGAATTGAAACGATAAAAAAACTTTGTTGCCCTTTTGATAAGTCTGAATTGGCGTTAACAACCATTGCAAAGGATCTCAATGAAAATATAATCGAAGGATTGCTGATCTGTGATGAATGTAAACGTGTATACCCTATTGTAAAAGGAATACCTATTATGAGTCCTGATGAATATCGTGAATTTAAATTGGAACAACCTTTATTGGAACGATGGCAAAAGCAACTGAATGGAAAGTCGGTTGATAATTTCCGGTTGGTCGGCAACAATACAACGACTTAAAGCTCTGGTGCTCACCCTATTTCCGGGCTTTGACAATAGCATGAAATTTTTGGCACTGGATTGGCACATAGAAATGTGCACAATTCAATTGCGTGAACATAGTTCTAAAATATTTCAATCTGTTCTTTCTACTGTTACCCGTGATGTTGTTTTCGCAGGTAGACCAAAGGCGGGTCGTCAATCAACGTTTGAACGACACTATCTGGACCACCGGGTTGCAAACACTTTTTTCCAGCCAAACCATTGGCAACAAGGTAACAACGCAATTACGTTCTGCTGTTTCAACAGGTAAGCCCGGCACCATCGTTTCCTTTGGTATTACCATGAGCAGGGAAAAATCAGTGACCGCAGATGAAGAAAGCAAGGCCATATTAAAAACAACCGGCGGGAAAAGAATAACACTACAGATCGTCAGCGGGACAATGACTGATTTTTTGGAAGCACCAACCGGCCAGGAATCAATTCTGCATTTTAAGCTTCATCCGGATGATCTTCCGCTTTTAAAAAAAGAAAAGGTAACAGGCGTAAATATCATTGTTGAAAGTGGTAACTATAACTACGGCTTGCACGAAAAGGCGCAGGGAATTTTAAATGCACAATTAAGCCGGGCGTTAGAAATGGCGAATACAGGAATAAGGTAAGCTGATCGCTTTTGAGTGCATAGGGTTCTGCAATCAGTTCAACTGTCGAAAGGCGATCGCATCCGGCATTTGTTTCATATCTACTAAAGGATGAACCAGATATTCCTCGGCAAAACTGGCGCAAAGTCGTGCATAAAAGGTACTGGGTTCACGGGTGATCATACCTACTTTCAGGCGGTCACTTTGTTCCATGGCAGAATTTACCAGTTCAATGGCGGCTGTAAAAGGGAGCTTAAGGTTCAACAACAAACTATCCGGGTTGGCAACAGTCAGCAGGTTGGTGGGCTGACCATAATTGGAGGCATCCAGGATGTAATCGGCAAGTTCTTCCTGCCGTTGGGTCTTCAGCGTGTAGAGGATCACGGGAAATTCTGTGATCACTTCAATCACTCTTTTTTTGTTTTTCATGAGCTGTTGATTTACTGTCAAAGTAAAGACACCCGGCAGCCGAAAAAAATAGACTCTTGTATCGATTTTTCGTAAGCGTATTAACAATCTTTTTGTAGCATAACAACGACATATAAACCTCGTTTAACGGGCGGGAACAACATTGGTCCCAAGTCTCCACTATACATGGCTACAAGTGCCGGACCAGGCACGGGAGTCCCAAACCGGGTATATTATTTGGCGACAATCCATTTATAACGTTTTAACAAATAACTGCCAGCCAACCGCTTGCCGGCTGTATTTTTAATTTTAAGTTGTTACCGGATATTTTGCTAATATTGGTTTACGATTGCTTATGATGAACAACGATGAAACATTGTGGAAAGGGCTTAAACAAGGAGATAAGGAAATGTTTTTGGCCTTATACAAAAAGTATTACCATAGTCTTTTATTTATTGGGCTAAAGGAGATCAAAGATGCCCAATTGGTGAAAGACACCATTCAGCAATTGTTTTTATACCTGTGGGAAAAAAGGAGTACGATAGACGAAGCAAAAAATGTTAAAACCTATATCATTACTTCCTTTTTAAGAAAGCTTACCGGCGATTGGAAAAAATCCGAAAAGACAGGCAGTTTACAAGTGGTTTGGAACCATTACTCCGAAGATCCGCAGCCTAACCCCGAAGAAAACCTGATAAGGAAGGACGAGCAACATCACCTGTTTAAACTACTGATGCATCATATTAGTGATCTCCCCAACCGGCAGCGGGAGCTCATTGTTCTTAAGTTTTATGAAGGTCTCACCTACGAGGAAATTGTGCAAAAAACAGGCTTATCCCATCGCACGGTCTATAATAAAATCCATGAAGCACTAAAGAAGCTAAAATTGGATATGGCTACCAGCCAACATGTTCATGACGCCGCACTAATGTTATTAGTTTCAGTTTTGGCTTCTTCCTCTTCTATCATTGAAAACTATCACTAATCTGCCCGCTACCGGCCATTTTTTTAGTACTACTCTTACAATTTTTACAAAAAAGACATTTTTTTTCAATTAACGGGTAAAAAATGCCCATAGGATACTCTGTTTTAAAAATGGTTATTAAAACACATTATGGAGCCTGATAAAATGGATGTTACGGATTTATTGGCGGATGAGTCGTTTATTAATTATTGCAAGAGGTCTTCACCGGAGGATGTGGCATTTTGGGAAAATCATGTCAGGGAAAATCCTGATCGCCGGCTGGTGGTGGAATATGCAAATGAAAAATTTATTCAACTATTCAATGCTTTGGGAGAAGCAGATATGGAAGAACAGGCAGCCCGCTTAAAAAGCAGGTTAGATCTACTGGATTTAACGGAGCCTGCACCCGTTGTTCAGATGGAGAGATTTGAAAAGAAAAAATCCAGCAACATTTCATTGCTGGTTAAACTCTCGGCTGCCGCCGTATTGTTGATAGGACTCTTTCTTACCATTAATTACTATAACAATGACCGGAGCAAAAACAGTAAAACATTCCTGGCGGCATACGGTGAAAGAAAGAATATTCAACTGCCCGATGGTTCGGATGTTACGTTAAATGCCGGAAGTAAAATAGAAATCAATGAAAATTTTGGCGTTTCCACCCGTGATGTTTATTTGGAAGGGGAGGCATTTTTTGATGTAAAGCATAATGAAAAACTTCCTTTTATTGTTCATACCCCTGCCATGGATGTAAAGGCATTAGGCACCGCTTTCAATGTAAAGGCTTACCTGGATGAAAGGATCACTGAAACTTCACTAATAAGGGGATTGATAGAAGTGACACTTAAAGAAAATAATAATCTTACCATGTTGCTTCATCCTAATCAGAAAATAAAATGGGAACACCCCTTTGGTGATGTTAGTCCGACCGTAGTAAAAAGCGGAGATAATTTAACTGCCACAGACAGCCTCGTAAAAAAACTGCAGGTAACGGATTACGGCAATATAAAAGAGGTAGCCTGGAAAGACAACAAGCTGATGTTTGAAGATGAGTTGTTTGGTGATATAGCGGCATTACTGGAAAGGTGGTACGGTGTAGAAATTAAATTCAATGATGAGGCAATTCGCAATTACCGGTTTACCGGAGTTTTTGAAAAAGAGGATATAAATACAGTGCTTGACTTTTTAAAAGAATCCAGGAGTTTTAAGTATAGAATAGAAGAGGGGGAGCCTTTACAAATAAACTTGTCTAAATAAAAATACAGGGAAGAATGCGGCAACATTCCCCCTGTAGTAAAATTTTGAAACACTTTTTCTAAAAAAAGTTGTTTCTATTTTTTAAAAAAAACCAAAATAAAGGTATGAAAAAAAATCATGCTTGTAGGTGGAGTTTTACAAACCTATCACTAACGAAGCTGCTTAAAATCATGAAACTAACTTCAATTCTGCTATTTGTCTGCGCTATGTCGGTGAACGCAGGCGGGTACTCCCAGGATGTGAAGGTCAATCTTTCGCTTACCGGGGTAAAACTGACGAAGGTCTTTAAGGAGATCGAAAAAGAAACAAAGTACCGATTTACGTTTTGCAACGATATTATTCCGGAAGGCCGGGTCTTTACAGTCAATGTACGGGCGACGCCAGTATCCCGGGTGATGAATGAAATAATGTCGGCAACAAAACTTAAATACCGGTTTGTTGAAGAATCCGGCATTTTTATTATTTCCGAAAAAAGTGATGGCGCTTTTGACGAGCCAGAGGCGCCCGTGTTACGTACTATTACCGGTACGGTGACCGATGAGACCGGCGAGCCACTTGCCGATGTGTCGGTGCAGATAAAAGGCACGACTACTGCTACTACAACCAATGCCAAAGGTTTTTTCTCCCTTGATGTGGACGATAATGCCAAAATCCTGGTGTTTTCTTTTGTGGGTATGATAACCAGGGAAGTGAGTATTGAAGGGAAAACCTCGGTACAGGTAGTTCTTCAATCCAATAACAGGGCAATGGATGAAGTGGTCGTAGTAGGTTATGGTACACAAAGAAGAGCTTCAGTTACCGGAGCTGTCTCTAGTGTAAACAGTAAAACGTTGAACGAACTGCCGGTGCTAAGCGTTTCCCAGGCATTACAAGGTCGTGTTGCCGGGTTGACGGTTACTAATAATGGAAGCCCGGGGGCAGAGCCCATTGTACGGATCAGGGGTATCAGTTCGATCAGCTTTGCTTCCGATCCTTTGTATGTTGTTGATGGATTTCCAACAGGCAACCTGTCAACTATTGATACAAGAGATATCGAGTCTGTCGATGTATTGAAAGACGCCTCTGCTGCTGCTATCTATGGTTCAAGAGCTACGAATGGTGTAATCATGATTACCACTAAAAAGGGTAGAAGAGACAACAAAATACGGGTGACTCTTGATTCCTATTACGGTACACAGGAGGTTACAGAGAGGCTTGACTTGTTAGATACAGAAGGATTTAAACAATATGCGCTTGCATACAGGGGTAGCCAGGTAGAAAGATTAACTGCACCAATGGTGGATCAGCCTACTCATGCCGGGGCTACACAAACCTACGGACAAACCAATACCGACTGGCAGGATGCTTATTTCAAAAAAGGGAACATGACCCAGCATAACGTCGGTTTAAGCGGGGGAAATGATGTATCCCGTTTTTATGCATCTGCTGGTTTTATGGACCAGGAAGGTATTGCTCCAAGTGTTGGTTATCGCCGTTATAATTTCCGTCTCAATTCAGATCATGTCATTAGTAAAATCTTCACTTTCGGTGAGAATTTATATGTGGCTTCCGGCGAGCAGGACTATGATAATAATGAAACCGGTTCCAGAACAAACTTGGTAAATGTGATCAGGATGATGCCGCATATTCCTGTATACGATCCAACTTCGAATGGCGGGTTTAGAGGTGTAAACTCCGTGTTAGATGGCGGCGACCCGACCAATCCTGTAGAGGATGCAACGTTAAAAAATCCGGGTACCAGGACAACGGCGAAGATTTTAGGAACTGCATTCCTTGAGGTTAGTTTTACAAAATGGTTGAAATTCCGTTCCACTTTTGGTGTGGATTATGCCAATGGACTGGACTATCGCTTTTCACCTATTTTTAATGACAATGGAACCATTGCGGGTTCTAGTGCTACCCAGGCTACTATTACAAATAATCGCAATGTTTCTACTGTATTATTATTTACGGAGCAACTGTCATTCGACAAAACTTTTGGCGACCATCATATCAATGCGATTGCGGTGTATGAGCGGCAGAGTCAAAAAACACGACAGGAAAATGCAACTGGCAACCAGTCATCTAATGACCTTAGAACGTTAAATAATGCTACCAATGTAGGCGTGCAAACGCTGGTTGGTGAGAATACATTGCTCTCCTACCTCGGCCGGTTGAATTATGATTTTAAAGGTAAGTACCTGGCGAGTGTTGCGGTTCGTCGTGATGGTCTTTCAGTGTGGGCACCGGGTAAGAAATGGGCTACTTTTCCTTCAGCTTCTATTGGCTGGAGAATAGACGAAGAAGAATTTATGAAAGGACAGGAAAAGATTTCTGAGCTAAAATTAAGAGCCGGCTATGGTGTTACTGGTCTTAATGCCCTGGTTTTGGGCAATACACCCTGGCTGGTTAGTGTAAATTCTAACAGTGCTTATTACCCTTTCGGGGGTACAGCCGCCAATGGTCCCGCATCTTCTATTCAGCGTTTAGGAAATACGGAACTGGAATGGGAAACCACAAAACAACTAAATATCGGTTTGGACCTGGGATTTTTGAAAAACAAATTCACCTTATCGGCTGAATATTATCAACGGAAAACTGATAACCTTATTCTAAACGTACCTCTTCCTCCTTCGTTTGGTTTTATAAGTAGTACGGTGCCGCAAAACGTTGGTGAAATGAAAAACAGCGGCTTTGAACTGCAATTAGGGTATAACGACAGAGAGGGGGAGTTGAAATGGAACGCTACTGGTAATTTGAGTTTTGTGACAAATGAAGTAACAAGATTAGCTGAGGGGGTTAAGAATATTGAGGCAGGCGGAGACCAGGATTTTGGTGCTTACAATATTACCAATACAGCCGTTGGCGAAGCTATCCAGTCTTTTTATGGCTGGGAAGTGGAAGGTATTTTTCAGAATGCTGCAGAGGTTGCGGATCATGCGACCCAAACGGCCGGAACTGCGGCCGGGGATCTTAAATTCCGGGATCAAAACAAGGATGGTGTCATTGACATTGATGACCGGGTATTTTTGGGCAGCTTTATTCCCAAGGCAACGTATGCTTTAACCGCGGGAGTCAACTATAAGAATTTTGATTTATCTATTTTCTTCCAGGGTGTGCAAGGCAACAAAATATACAACGCTACACGGGTTATAAGCGAAGGAATGGTTCGTTTCTTTAATGCAGGTACGCAGGTATTAAATGCGTGGACACCGTCGAACACCAATACCAATATTCCCCGGGCTATTTCTTCTGATCCCAATCAGAACGCCCGCCCTTCTACCCGTTTCCTGGAAGATGGGTCTTATCTGCGTTTGAAAAATATAATGCTCGGTTACAATCTTCCGGCTGCTTCATTGCAATCGCTGACAAAAGGAGTGGTGAAGAACTTCCGTATTTATGTATCGGCTCAAAATCTCCTGACCTTTACGGACTACAGTGGATATGATCCGGAAGTGGGTAACAGAACACCTAATTCATCATTAACCAATGGAATTGACTTCGCTGTTTATCCCCAGCCAAAAGCTTACCTGCTGGGTATCCAGGTAGGTTTTTAACAGCAACGATTAAGTCAACTCTTATAAAATAAAATAGTATGAAACAAAATATAAGTAAATGGTGTTTGGCTGTTTTCCTGGTATTTACCGGAATAGCTGCCTGTACCGATAAACTGGATGTTCTCGATGAAAACAATCCGACAACCGAAAGTTATTTTAAAACTGCTTTGGAATTGCAGAATGGTGTAAATGCAATCTATTCTACTTTGCGTTCAGCACAATTGGTCGGCCGGGAATGGTTCTTTACGCATGATATGAGAAGTGGTGAATGCTCTCCCGGCGGTGCACAATTGGAAGCGCCAAGAGCAGAGTTGCTTAAACAGCCTTCACCAGCACCATCTAATTCAGTCATGTCGAATGTGTGGACGGGTTCTTATCAAATGATCAACCGGGCAAACCTGGTTCTTTCGAAAGCACCGGATGTCAGCGATGATACAGCACTTAGAGATCGGCTGGTTGGGGAAGCTAAGTTCTTGAGAGCCTGGGCCTATTTTGAATTAGTATCGCAGTGGGGTGATGTTCCGCTTTATACAGAAACAGTCACTTCCGCTACTGGCTTCCAGGGAAAATCACCTGCTGCAGATATTTATGCCTTTATCATCGCTGATTTGGCCGACGCCGTTCAAAAATTACCGGCAACCTATGGCGCTTCTGATAATGGAAGAGCGACAAAAGGCGCCGCCAATGCTTTGTTGGGAAGAGTGCAAATGCAGAAAGGCGACTATGCTGCGGCAAAAACGGCTCTGCTGGAAGTGTATGGCAAATATTCGCTGGTGAATTACTTATGGAATTTTGATGGCGATGTAAGAGATGACGGTGGTACTTTGATTACATCAGGGCATGAGTTTAATGCGGAGTCTATTTTTGAAGTGGTATTTGTTGACAGGGGAGATAACAATTTTAACTGGGGTTACAATGGTGAAGGTTCAACAAGTCCATTGAGTACGGTTCGCAACCAGGAGTATGGTATTACCTGGGGAAATATCATTCCATCTGATCGGTTGCTAAATGAATTTGAGGCCAATGACCCGAGGTATAAATTCACCGTTTTCGAGGAAGGAGATCAGATATTAACTCAATCTCCTCTTGGGCCAAAAACATTGACCGCTGCTGATATGAATGTTGGCACCAGCACAAAGAATGGTGTTACCAAGAAAAGATTTTTCCGCAAGTATGGCATTTACGATTGGGTTAATTCCGGTTTTCATCCCGGCGGTCTCAATCATCGTTTAATTCGTTATGCTGATGTATTGCTGATGCTGGCTGAATGTGAAGCTGAAGTAGGAACACCAGCACAGGCCGCCAGTTATATCAATGAAGTTCGTAGCCGGCCGGGTGTAAATATGCCTGACGTTACATTGACATCAAAGAACGACGCATTAAAAGCGGTGATGCATGAAAGATCCGTTGAATTGAGCGCTGAGCAGGTTAGCAATATCGATATCCTGCGTTGGAGGAAAAAAGGATATTTTCCTTCTATTATTCCTGACCGGGTACCGGGACAAGTTGATTTATTGCCGATTCCGGCGAGTGAAACTTCAACAAACCCCTTGATAAAATAATCATCGCTATCGCTCTTTACTAATAGTTGTACAATAGTTTAAGTTTTAGTTCTTTTCTCTCGTTAAGCAGTAATCAGGGGCTGTCATTATTGACGGCCCCAATTTTTTAGTATATATTCCAAATTCCTTTATTAGGGATACTGAATCTCTCTCCCGAAGTAACTTGCAACCAGTATGAAAAAAAGATTTATCCATCGGAGTTCTTATTTTTTTATTGTGGCTATCCTTTTTTTGAATTCGTGTAGTCATAAACAACAAGACAGGTTGTTCACGCAGCTCAGTCCAACAGAATCAGGTGTTTTTTTTAGTAACGATATTCACGACAATGACTCTTCGCATTCTTTTATCAACGAGTTTGGTTATATGGGTGGTGGAGTAGGGATTGGCGATTTTAATAATGATGGCCTGAAGGATATTTTTTTTACCGGCAACCAGGTAAGTAGTCGCCTGTATATTAATAAAGGGGATAATCAATTTGATGATATAACGGAAAAAGCAGGGATTGGCACCGATGTTTGGTGTACGGGTGTTAGCATTGTCGATATCAATCATGACGGGTACGATGATATTTATGTTTGCGTTTTTGGAAAGGATCTATTGCAGCCTGCAAAAAATCTTTTATTCATTAATCAACATGATCTTTCTTTCAAAGAAGAAGCGGAAGCATATGGTCTTGCAGATACCGGGTATTCAACCCAAGCTGTGTTTTTTGATTATGATAAAGACGGCGACCTTGATATGTATCTCGCTAATTATTTATTAAGTGCAAGAAATACCAATACCATTTTTCCCCGTGACAAAAGTGGCCGGTCCGCTGCCAATGATAAACTTTATCGGAATGATGGCGACAGTGCGCAGGCAGGACATCCTGTTTTTATCGATGTTTCAATGCAGGCGGGTATTACGGAAGATGGGTATGGTCTGGGCGTAGTGGCAAGTGATTTTAATAATGATGGATGGCCGGATATTTATGTCGCTAATGATTTTGTATCTAATGATGAATTATGGCTGAACAACCGCAACGGCACATTTGCCAATTGTATCGCAAAATCGATTCAACACCAGAGTTATTCAAGTATGGGCACGGATGCCGCAGATATTAATAATGATGCGTTGCCGGACATTCTTACATTGGATATGTTGCCTGAATACAATGATCGAAAGAAGACCTCTTTCTCTTTTATGAATTATGAACGATATGAAGCGGAACGGGCCATGGGATATGAGCCGGAATTTATGCGCAACACGCTTCAATTAAATATTGGCAGCCAACGGCGGGGAGATACCAGCCTGCCTTTTTTCAGTGAGATAGGGCAGTTGAGCGGCATACAGGCAACCGATTGGAGTTGGAGTGTGCTGTTGGCTGATTTTAATAACGATGGATGGAAGGATATTCATGTAACCAATGGTATCGGAAGAGATTTTATTGATGCCGATTTCCTGGAATTCAGTAGCAATATCTTCAATAGTGGCCGCAGCAGGGAAGAACAGGAAAAAGCCATTAGGCAAAAACTTGCTTCGTTGGATCATGTTAACCTTCCGAATTATTTATACCTCAACCAACGTGATTTAACGTTTGCCGATCACTCGGACGCCGGTGGGATCAACGAACCTTCTATGTCCAATGGTGCCGCCTACGCCGACCTGGATAATGATGGCGATCTGGACATGGTGGTCAATAATATCAACAAGGGAGCATTTGTTTTTATCAATAACACCAATCAAAAAAACAAACCGGTCACTACTCATTTTTTAAGCCTTCAATTGAAAGGGGATAGCCTGAACAATCATGGTTTCGGTGCAAAAGTTTTTGTGTATAATGATGGTAAAGCACAACTACAGGAACAAAACCCCGTGAGGGGTTATTTTTCTTCGGTAGATCAGCAAATGATTTTTGGATTGGGAAAAAGTGATCATGCGGATTCGTTGGAAATTGTTTGGCCGGATGGTAAAAGACAAGTAATAAAAAATGTTGTTGCCGATACTACGTTGGTTCTTTCATGGAATAATGCTACTGCCGGTCGAATAGTTGAGACAGCGAAGCCTTCGTTTCTTTTTTCGGATATTACCTCATTGGCCGGTCTTTCATACAGGCACCGGGATAATCCATTTAATGATTACACCATTCAGCGGTTGTTGCCGCAAAAGTATTCGCAGCTAGGGCCCTTTATTACTTCCGGCGATATCAATAATGATGGGACCACTGATTTTTTCGTTGGCGGCGGATTTAATTTTTCCGGTAAAATTTTCACGCAGCGGCAAGATCAGGTATTTACTTCAAAAGATCTTATAGACAGCATTAAGTTTGAGGAAGACATGGATTGTATTTTATTTGATGCTGATAAAGATGGCGATTCCGATCTGCTCGTTACCGGCGGTGATATGCAGTACGATGAAAGTTCAACCTATTATAAACCCCGTTTGTACATCAATGACGGGAAAGCTCATTTCAGTTTGCAGGCAAATGCGATTCCCGATTCGGTAAAAACAATTGCCGGATGTGTAAGCGCCGGTGATTATGATGGCGATGGTGACGCTGATTTATTCGTTGGTGGAAGGGTGTCAAAAAAGTATCCGCTGCCTCCCCGCAGTTTTTTATTGCAGAATAATAACGGCGTGTTCACAGATGTTACCGCAAAAGTTTGTCCCGCTTTGCAAAAGGTTGGTATGGTTACGTCGGCGGTATGGACCGATTTTGATAATGATAAACAAACCGACCTCATCATCGCAGGGGAATGGATGCCAGTACAATTTTTTAAGAATAATCATGGCAATTTAATGGAAGCAACTTCATCCACCGGGTTAACCCGGATGAATGGAATGTGGCGAAGTTTGGTTGCAAACGATATGGATAATGATGGAGATATTGACCTGGTAGCCGGCAACCTCGGTTTGAATTGTGAATACAAAGTCAATGAGGCAGGGCCTATGCAACTATACGCTACCGACCTGGATGGCAACGGAAGTATCGACCCCGTTTTTTTCTATTATATAAAAGCTGCGGATGGACGGAACCATTCGTTTCCTGCTATCAGCCGAAATCGTTTTTCGGACCAGGTACCTGCCATCAAAAAACAATTCCTGTTGTACAAGGATTATTCCCGGGCAACCTATAATGAAATTTTCAAAGGCAAGGCCAGGGAAAATATGTTACAACTGCAGTGTGACGAAACAAGAACCTGTTATTTTGAAAATACAGGCAATGGGAAATTTATCAAACATCCATTGCCTGTGGAGGCGCAGTTTGCACCGGTAAATGCGATCATTTGCGATGACCTGGACAACGATGGTTTTAAAGATCTGTTGCTCGCAGGCAATGAATACCAGGCAGAAGTGACAACGGGAAGATATGATGCATCCTATGGTTGTTTTCTCCGGGGCGGAAGTAATAAATCTTTTACACCGGTTCCGGCAGTTCAAAGCGGTTTTATGCTGACCGGTGATGTAAAAGACATGTCACTTATTCGCTTATCAAATGGGGAAAAAATAGTCCTTGCTGCAGTCAATAATGATTCACTACGGGTATTCAGAGTAGGTGCCGCGTCAAAATAATTGGGCTGCTTATTTCACGTTTCAGTTATGACTTTTTGCCTGGAATTCTGAAGGAGTCATATTGAATTGTTTGAAAAAACACCTTCCGAAATGATGTTGCGAGGTGAAGCCCACCATATCCGAAATCTCATACAGTTTAAACTTACCTTCTGTTAAAAGTTTGGCAGCTTGTTTGAGCCGGTTAACTTTTATTAATTCATTAGGCGGCAGGTTACAGATATCATTGATTTTTCTATAAAGCGTGGCACGACTCATAAACATTTCACGGGCAAGAAACTCAACATCGAGATCCGGGTTTTTGAGATTGTTCGAAATGATATCAGTAATCTTTTCCAGGAATTCTTCATCTGCTTTTGAATACGCTATGCTCTTAATATGAGTAAGCGGAGAGCTTGCAAAAAAATCCTTTAGCTTATTACGGTTTGTTAGAAGGTTGTCGATCTGTGCCATCAAATGTTTAGGTGAAAAAGGTTTTTCAATATAGGCGTCTGCTCCTTTTTCCAATCCCTCGATACGCGAATCCAATGTTTTCCTGGCGGTCAGCAAAATAACAGGAATATGACAATAGTTAATACTGGATTTAATCCTGTTACAAATTTCAAAACCATCCATTACCGGCATCATGATATCACTGATAATCAGGTGCACTGTTTCGTTTTCAACAATCTGCATGGCTTTCTGTCCATTAAGAGCAGTTAAAACCGCGTACTTTGGTCTTAGGCTGTCTGCAAGAAATTCAATGATCTCCGCGTTATCATCCACAATTAAAACTACTGATTCCATTAGTTAAAATTTTCGTCGTTAAGTTCTAAAATGGGTATTTTATAATCCGGCTCATTACTGGTATTTATCGGGAGTGTAAGAACAAAAATGTTAAAGCCATCCCGTGGTTCTTTTAATTCCAGAGTGCCTTTGTGTAATTCAGTAAGAGCACGGGAAATAGCCAACCCTATACCTGTACCGTTTTGATAATTGGTTTCTTTTATTCTGAAAAAAGGTTCAAAAATCTTCTCTTTACTGTCGGCAGGGATTAATAGACCATCATTTTTAAATTCAATAAGAAATTCATTTTCCTTTTCCAGCCAGGCTAACCTTACCTGGACAGTATTCTCTGCATATTTAATAGCATTGCTGTATAAATTACTTAAGATCTTCTGAAAAGAATCATTGTCAACCATCGCATAAAAATCGTTGGAGGGTGTCTGGAGAGAGTAGGACAGGTACCGGTGGTCAGCTAATGGCTGAAAACTTGCGTGCATGTCCTCTACTAATTCAGGGATATTGATTTTTTCAAAATTCAGGCTGAACCCTTTTGCTTCTATTTTTCTAAAATCCAGTAACTGGTTAGAGATATCAAGCAAACGGTTGGTGTTCCGCTCCATAATCCTGAGGTTGTTCTTTATTTCCGGAACCTTATCTGCATGGTTCATGATATTTTCCATTGGCCCCTGAATTAATGTTAGTGGCGTTCTTATCTCATGGGCAATATTGGTAAAAAAGTCAATCTTATTTTGATATAACGCTTTTTCATTCTCGTGTGCAAGAAGTTCAATTTTTCGCTCATGCTTTTCATTAATCCTGTTGTGATAAATACGAAAAACAACATACACGATGGCGATGGCCAAAACTGAATATAGTAAATAGGCCAGTTTGCTTTTCCAAAAAGGAGGCAATATTTCTATTCTTAAACTTGTTTCTTCTTTATTCCATATACCGCTACTGTTTGCGGCTTTTACTTTGAACGTATAAACTCCGGGCGGTAATTCGGTGAAATAAGCCTTTCGGTATGTCTTCAGTGGTGTCCAATCGGCGTCAAGCCCTTCCATCTTATAGGCATATTCATTCATTTCGGGAGATGTGTAACTTAAGGCGGCAAAATCAATACTGAGCGTTGACTGATCATGTCTTAACGTAATTTGGTCCGTGTAAGTAATTGACTTTTTGAGTGGTGATTTTTTCCCGTTTACAACCAACTCCTTATCGTATAACTGTATCCCTGTGATGTAAACGGGTGGTGTTATAGTGTTGATGGTAAATTTCTCCGGAACAAAACTGATCATGCCTTTTACGCTTCCAAAATACATTCTTCCGGTTGAATCCTTATATGCAGAATTCCAGTTGAACTGGTCATTCAATAATCCGTCAGCAACGGTATAAATTTTTATCGATTCTGAAATCGGGTTAAAACATATAAGCCCTTTAGTAGAGCTGATCCATAAATTATTTTTTTTGTCTTCCAGTATTTTAAAAAGAAAATTACTGGGCAGCCCGTTTGTAATGCTGTAGGTTTTAAATTTTCTTACCCGGGGATCATACTTGCTCAGCCCCCCTTCGGTAGCAAACCATAAATTGCCACGGCTGTCCCTGAATTGTCCATTCACCATATTATTAGCCAGTGAGTCCGTGCTTTTAAAATTTGCCCTGAAATTGCTGATCAATCCGGTTTTTTGATTGAGTGTAAAAACACCATTGCCGAGCGTACAGATCCACAGCAATCCATTTTCATCTTCTAAAATTGATTGGGTCTGGAATGGAAATCCGGCAACGGGTGAAAATGAATCAGTCAGTTTGTTATATTGGAAAAGCCCTTCCCAGGTGCCCACCAGTATATTTCCTGATTTTGTTTTATAGAGGTGAACGATGAAATTGCTGGCAAACGAATTTTTACCTGCAGTATAATGCTTTATTATTTTGCCTGTTTTCAGGTTCATCCGGTCAAGGCCATATTGATAAGTTCCTATCCACAGCTCATTGTCCACTATAAGAAGACCATGTATGTTTGAGTAGGAAATGCTTCCTTTTTTTCCGTCAGGAACAAAATGCTCAAATACCTTTGTTTTTACGTTGAGCTTATTCAACCCGGCATCTTCGGTACCAATCCATAGATTACCCCGGCCATCGGGACAAATTTCATGTACACCATTCCCTTTAATGGAGTTGATACCATTTTGTGAAAAATATTTTTCGAAAGAAGTGTACGGATAAGGGTAATAACTGATACCTCCGAATCTTGTGCCGGCCCATATGCCTCCTTCCCGATCCCTGTATAACGTATTAATTGCGTTATCAGAAATGGAATAGCTATTGTTATACTGCATACGGAGAGTGGTAAATTTTCCACCATTGATGTTATAGATAAACAGCCCGTATTCAGTAGCCACCCAATATTCATCTTCCGAATACTGGATAAAATCTTTAGCGAATATTTCAGTTTTGTCGTGATTGTAGATGAGAAGGTCTTTGTAGTCTTTTGTTTTAATATCAAAAAGTTTTATTCCCTGGTTTAATGTACCTACCAGTAATGAACCTTTATTGGTATTGAAAATCTTTGTTATGTACTTGCCGGAAGTTGCCCGGGATTTTGAAAAAAGATCATAGGATGTAAAACGGTCAGTGGCTTTGTCATATTTATTGATAAAACCATTGGCCGTCCCAACCCAAACGTTCCCATCCTGATCCTTGCAAATAGATGTCGCCAGGACTTCCGGTGGATAAGAACGAACCGTTTTGCTATGCTCACTATAGGAGTTAAGTGTTTTGTCAATAGTAAACCAAATATTTCCACTGTTGTCTTTACAAAGGTCGCCGACCTCTTTGTTTGAAGTAAAGGGTATAAGCTCAAAGCTTTGATCCACCGGATCGTAGTAGTATAGCCCTTTTGCAGTTCCAGCCAGGATTTTGCCATCGTCAGTAGTAAGCAGCGAAAAGACAGAATTATTGCCAAGGCTTTTGGGGTTGGCAGGATCATTTCTAAAGACTTTAAATGTATAGCCATCAAACCGGTTTAAGCCATCGATCGTTCCAAACCACATAAAGCCTTTTTTATCCATGACACTGCAAAGCACGGTATTATTCGAAAGACCATGTTCTACCTCGTAATGCCTGAAATAATAAGGAGACTGTCCGCCTGCAGTAGCTGGTAAAAGGACCAATGAAAACAGTAGCAGCGATAGTAATAGCCTGATTGACAAGTATGGCAAGTTTGGTTACCTAAAAGTAACTGAAATTTCTAAGCGGGCAAGCCGGGATGATGGCGGGTTGGTTTGAGCATATGGGAAAATGAATTTGAGACGATTTGGACAAATTGCGAGACAAATAAAGCTTGAAAAACGAAGGATAAATAGTTACTTCACATAAGTGTTTGTGTGACACTTAATTGCCGCGATTGTTGTTTATCTATAATGAATGCTGTATGATGAAAGTAACCCCACTCTTATCCGGGATTCCTTTGGAAAGGGCCCGCCAAAAAAAATCTTTTTTTTATTTTTTTTCCGCGCCGGGCAGAAGTTTTAATAGCGGCTAGCTTGTTTAAGCAGCGCAAAGACATTTTCAATTGCCTTAAAACCATTTTCCTTCCAGTTTGCTAATTGTTTTTCTAACAACTTCAACTAAACTTATGAGTTACTGTTTTATTGAACTTTCGCCTGCCCGGCTTATACGGGCTGCTGTATTTGTTGTTCTGCTTTTTTTGAGTACTACAATTTTTGCACAGGTTTCGGTACAGGGAAAAGTAACTGATAACAATAATGTTCCCCTGCCTGGTGCCACTGTCACCGTCAAGGGAACCGCCAGCGGTACCAGTACCAATGCTGAGGGTAATTTCACCATTTCTGTACCGAATCAACAAACTGTCCTTGTTTTTTCATCCGTAGGTTACATGACACAGGAAGTGCCGGTCGGTAATAGAACGACTATCGATCTTCAACTGACTCCCCAGGCCGGCACTTTAAATGAAGTGGTTGTGGTGGGTTATGGTACACAAAGAAGAAAAGAGGTAACCAGTGCTGTTGCTACAGTAAACGCTGAGCAATTTAATAAGGGAAACATCGGCAATGTTGCTCAATTGCTGCAAGGTAAAGTTGCAGGCTTGTCTATCTCAAGGCCCGGAGGCAATCCTAATGGTGGATTTACCATGCGTTTAAGAGGTTTATCTACTTTAGGCGCCAATAGCTCTCCATTAATCGTAGTGGATGGTCAGGTTGGTGCTGATATCAACACGGTAGATCCAAATGATATTCAAAGTATAGACGTGTTAAAAGATGCAGCATCAGCAGCTATCTATGGTACGCGGGGTTCATCTGGCGTAATTATTATTACTACAAAAAGAGGGGGGAGAATACCAACTGTAACATATAATGGAACAGTAACTGCAGAGGTGCCCGGTAAGTTTACTCCTCATATGACAGCTGCGGAGTTTAAAGCCGCCGGCGGTCGGGACCTTGGTGCAGAAACCGACTGGAATAAAGAAATCACAAGAACTGCATATTCACATGTTCACAATCTGTCTCTTGCTGGTAGCGGAGGTAATGGAACAAATTACATTGCCTCATTTAACTATCGTGATGTGCAGGGTGTTGCTATAAGAACGGGCTTCGATCAGATCAATGGTCATTTTGGTCTTACGCAAAAGGCTTTGAAGGACAGGGTTACTTTTACGTTGGATGCAAACGCTACAAGACGTACTTCTAAGTTTGGTTTTGACAGAGCATTTCAATATGCAACGATTTTTAATCCAACAGCTCCGCGTCGCACTACTGATTCTGCTACCACCGGCCTCAACTATACAGGTAGTGGATATGTAGAACAAAACTTTGTGGAATATGCAAATCCATTGGCTGTGCTCGAGCAAAATACTAACGAAGGCGTTCTTAAAAGAATGAACATTAATGCCTCCGCAAGCTTCGAGATTATTAAGGGATTAAAACTCCTTGGACGTTACGCTCAGGAGAACACCAGCAATTTTAGGTGGGTATATCTTCCAAAGACCTCATTTGACACACGTTTAATTTCTGGTGGTAGTGGCTATACCCGTAACGGGTTGGCCCAAAAGCAAGATGATGAAAATTACAATAAGCTATTTGAAACAACTCTTTCTTATGATAAAAGAGTATTTAATGACTTTAACCTTGCGGCTGTAGTAGGTTATTCTTATCAGGACTTTGTGAATAATGGCTTTCTGGTGCGTGCCGGCGATTTTCTTACAGATATTACATCAGAAAACTTTAGCAGTGCTGCTGATTTCAAAAATAATAAAGCCGAAGCCACCAGTTATAAAAACGCTTCAAGATTAATTGCATTTTTCGGTAGAGTGAACCTTAACTATAGAGATTTGGCGTTCTTATCCGCTAGTTTGAGAAGGGAAGGTTCGACAACATTCGGTGAAAATAACAAGTGGGGTAATTTTCCTGCCGTTAGTGCCGGTCTTGACATTAGTAAGCTTACAGATATAGCCCGTGTAAACTCTCTTAAACTCAGAGCAAGCTATGGTATAACTGGTGCCTTACCTCCAAACTCTTATCTTTCGCTCTTTTTGTATGGCCCAACAGCCAATAACTTTTTGTACAATGGCACTTATATTCCTTCTTATGAGCCAACGCAAAACGCCAATCCAGACTTAAAATGGGAAAGAAAAGCGGAATTTGATATCGGGCTTGACTTTGCATTATTTAATAGTCGTTTAACAGGTACTGTTGACTACTACAATCGTAAAACCTCTGATTTGTTGTTTAACGCTAATGTACCAGTACCACCCTTTCCAACTAACAGGAGGTGGATGAACATCGGGACAATGGAGAATAAAGGAATAGAAGTCTTGTTGGCATATGATGTATTTAAAAATAAAATCTTTAACTGGAATACTTCAGTAAATTTTTCAACTTTTAGTGTTGAACTTACCAAACTGAATAAAGAACTTGCTGGTAACATAATTGGAGCAAGTAACCTTGGTTCTCCCGGCCAGGAACAAACTCAAATTACCCGTGCTGTAGAAGGTGAAAAAATTGGCATTCTTTGGGGGTCCATTTTTAGAGGAGTTGACGATAATGGAAAATTTTTGTTTGACGATGGAGCCGGAAAGACGACACCGCTTGACACGTTCAAAACAAAAATTGGTAATGGTCTGCCTAAGTTTGAATTAGGTTGGACCAACACATTCCGCTATAACAATTGGGATTTAAACTTCTTCCTGAGAGGTTCATTTGGACATGACATGGTAAATACCTATCGTGCCTTCTTTGAAAGTTCAGCACCTACCATTATTGCCAGTTATAACGTTGTAAAAACAAAGTACTTTAATCCTAAATTGAACGATTCTCAAACATTCAGCGACCTCTTTGTAGAAAATGCTTCTTTTGTTAAACTGGATAATGCCACCCTTGGATATACCTTTAATTTTAAAGGAGATGGTGCTATCAAGGGATTAAGAGCATATATTAACGGACAAAATTTATTTGTGATAACTGATTATACCGGTGTTGATCCTGAGGTGAGATATGCTTATGGCGGTAATATCCTGGCTCCGGGTGTTGATGCAAGAGATACATGGGTGCGTACCCGGTCATATACCCTCGGTGTGAATCTGAAATTTTAACTTTTTGAATCATTTTGTCAAAATTACTTTGATATGAAAATTTTATCTGTTGCAAAATATTCGTTCATAGGCTTGTTTCTGATATCTGCTTCCTGTACCAAGCTTGATGAAAAAGAACTGGTTTATGGTTTGGCTACTAACCAGAACTTTGGTCAGACCGACGCAGAAGTAGTCTCTCTTTTGGCGGCAGCTTATACAAATCTTTATGGCAGCTTTGGCAGCGATGGCAACATTATGCGTTTGCAGGAAGTACCTTCTGATGAAGTAGTGGTACCGACAAGAGGGCCAGACTGGGGAGATGGTGGTCACTGGGTACGTTTAAAATTGCATACCTATAGACCTAATGATGGTGGACCTGAAAACACATGGGGTTTTCTTTTCAAAGGAGTAAATACCTGCAACCGGGTGTTGACAATACTGGAGCCAATAGGTACTCCTTCTTCTGAAAAGTTTATATCAGAAATAAAAGCGTTAAGGGCCATTTATTATTATTGGCTGCTTGATTTATTTGGCAATGTTCCGATCAGTACCGATTTTACAAAAACAGATCCGCCACCAAATAATACCCGTAAAGAAGTGTATGATTTTGTGGAAAAGGAACTAACCGATGCACTGCCGGATTTACAACAAACAGGACCTAATGATAATGCCACTTACGGAAGGGTAAATTATTATACCGCTAAGGCTGTGCTTGCTAAGTTATACTTGAATGCTGAAATCTATACGGGTACAGCTCAATGGGATAAATGTATTGCAGCATGCGATGATATTATTAATTCCGGCAAGTATGCTTTAATGCCCAACTATAGAGATAATTTCAAGAAAGACAATAAAGGATCTACAGAATTTATCTGGGTAATACCCTATGATGAAGTGCAGGCAAGAGGCTTTCAGCTTCCACATATGACTTTACACATGGAAAGCCAGGAAACATATAAAATGACGGCACAACCATGGAATGGCTGGGCATCGGTTCAGGAATTTTATAATTCCTACATTGATCCTGTACAAAATCCAGGCCCACAAGACTCCGTTATCGGTGTGGATCCCAAAGGTTCAAAAGTGTTAGGTACAGTGGATAAAAGGTTAAGCAATTTTATCGTAGGACCACAATATAAGTCTGATGGCGTTACACTCCTTACAGATAATGCCGCTGATGTTACAGACCCTAATGGTACTCCTGTTACCTATACTCCCTATATCAATGAATTATTCCCCGGAGCCTGGCGGCAATCCGGTGCTCGTATCGGGAAATACGAATTTTATAGGGGAATGACAGGTCAGTTAAGCAATGATTGGGTTTTATTCCGCTATGCTGATATACTCCTGACTAAGGCGGAAGCTGTGGCGAGAAAAGCTACTAACTGGAATGATCCTGCCGCCCTGGCGATCGTTAATGAGATAAGAACAATGCATGGCGGTGTTGATCCTTATGTAACCATGACGGCAGGCACATTTTTGGCAGAAAGAGGCAGAGAAATGTTTTTTGAAACAACGAGAAGACAGGATATGATACGTTTTGGAACATATAATGCCGCTTTCAGATTCCATCCTGCTGATGGCAGCACACATGTGAACATTTTCCCGATACCCGAAAGTGTATTAAACGCAAATAAAAATTTAACACAGAACCCCGGATATTAATTTTTCTCATTCCATAAGCAGTAAGTTTAGCAATCAAAACAGGCGAATTTTTTCGCCTGTTTCTTCAATTAATAGAGAAATGGATTGTTTTTGGAAAAACATTACTTTGCTGTTTAACATTAAGGTCTATTTATTTTTCGAAATGATTGCTTGTTAAGAGTGCTAATGGAAAAGTTTGAATCAGTGTATTATGAATTGTGAACAATGTATAATGCGGGTTAGGAGCTTACATTTTTTTTGGTATAGCATGGTGTTGCTTATCATTTCCTGCACGGCTAAGAAAAACGCTGATCCTCTTTTTACAAAGTTATCATCCGGACATACCGGTATCAATTTTACCAACTCAGTTTCTTATACCGAAGAATTCAATCCTTATACATTCAGAAATTTTTTTAACGGTGGTGGTGTAGCCGTTGGTGATATTAATAATGACGGACTACCTGATCTGTTTTTCTGCTCCAACCAACACTCCAATAAGCTTTACCTGAACAAAGGCAATTTTCAGTTTGAAGATATTACCAGTCAAGCCGGTATTGTTTCGGATGGTGTTTGGTCAACAGGTGTTACGATGGCTGATGTGAACGGCGACGGCTTGCTGGATATTTATGTTTGTAAATCCGGTGACATAACAAGCCGCAACAGGAGCAATGAGTTATTTATTAACCAGGGAAATTTAAAGTTTGTGCCAAAAGCCAAAGAATACGGTTTGGATAATCGTGGCTTATCTACCCATGCTGCTTTCTTTGATTATGACAGGGATGGCGATTTGGATTGTTACCTGCTTAATAATTCTTTTCGGTCTGTCGGTAATTATGATTTAGTAAAAGATGAGAGAGCATATGTGGATTCATTGGGCGGAAATAAATTGTATAGAAATGATGACGATCATTTTACCGATGTTACATCGGCGTCAGGCATCTTTAGCAGTAAAATAGGATTTGGCCTGGGAGTTACTATTACAGACATTAATAAAGACGGCTGGCAAGACATTTATGTATCCAATGATTTTTTTGAGAGAGATTATTTCTATATCAATCAGCAAAACGGGAAATTTCAGGAAGCTGCTGAAAAATATATCCGTGAGCTTAGTATGAACTCGATGGGAGCTGATATTGCGGATATAAATAATGACGGCTATGCTGATATTTATGTGACGGATATGTTTCCGGAAAACGAAGAAAGAGTAAAAACAAAAACTGTTTTTGAAAATTGGGATAAGTACCAGGCTAATCTTACCAGCGGGTACTACAGGCAATTTGTTCGGAATTCGCTGCAGTTAAACCAGGGAAGCATTGTAAACAAAGAAAACAGGAAGGAAACATATTTCAGCGAGATCAGCCGTTTTGCCAACGTATCAGCCACTGACTGGAGCTGGGGAGCTTTAATAACGGACTTTGATAACGATGGCTTCAAAGATATTTTTGTAGCAAATGGTATTGCTAAAGATATCACTGACCAGGATTATATTCAATATACCAGCGGTGCGTATAACGAAATAAGACAGCAAATACTCAATAAAGAGAAAAATGTAATTACCCGCCTCATAGATTTAATACCTTCTCATGCGATTCCTAATTATGCCTTTGCCAATAATGGCGATCTGACATTTAGTAATAAAGCGAAAGAATGGGGCCTGGACGAGCCATCATTTTCCAATGGCTCGGCTTATGGTGACCTGGATGGCGATGGTGATTTGGATTTAGTAGTCAATAATGTAAACATGCCTTGCTTTGTATACCGCAATGAGAGTGTACAGCAGCACCCCGAGAATAAATATTTAAAAGTGTCATTGCAGGGAGAAGGAAAGAACCGTTATGGTGTTGGCAGCAAAGTAACGGTTTGGTATAACAACACGTTAGCCTACCAGGAGCAGATGCCGATGCGGGGCTTTGAATCAACGGTGGACTGTTGCCTGAACTTTGGATTGGGAAAATGCACGATGATCGATTCGGTGGTAGTGGAATGGAATGATGGGAAAATGAGTGTAATAAAAAATGTAAAGCCCAACCAGCACCTTGTTGTCAAGCAAAGTGAATCATTATCACCAGCAATGGATAATACGCCGGCTTTGGAGAAGAATAAATTGTTTACAACAAGCGATAATAACTATGGGCTTGACTTTGTACATACGGAGAATCCGTTTGTAGATTTTAACCGGGATAAATTGACATTCCATATGCTGTCCACACAGGGCCCGCGAATAGCTAAAGGCGATATCAATAAAGACGGGCTGGAAGATATTTACATCTGCGGCGCCAAAGACCAGCCGGGAGTTTTATATCAGCAAACAAATGAAGGAAGATTTATCAAAACCAATGAATCGTTGCTGGCAGCAGATAAAGGAAGTGAAGACACCGATGCCCTATTCTTTGATTGCGACGGAGATGGTGACCAGGATTTGTATGTATGCAGTGGCGGCAATGAATTTCCGGCCAAATCACTGGAACTGATCGACCGGCTATATATCAATGATGGCAAAGGGAAACTCACAAGATCAGCACCGGTACTTCCCTCTTATAATTTTGAAGGCTCCTCCTGTGTAAGAGCAGCAGACTATGATGGTGATGGCGATATGGACCTGTTTGTGGGAACCAGACTAAAACCAATGCAATATGGCTACCCCTGCAAAGGCTATATACTTCAAAACAATGGCCAAGGAATTTTTAAAGATATAACCGGCCAGGTAGCACTGTCACTTGTAAAAGCCGGGATGATTACCGATGCGCAGTGGCTGGACTATGATAAAGATGGGAAAATGGATTTGGCGGTGACAGGCGAATACATGCCGGTAAGATTGTATCACAATGAAAATGGAAAGTTTAAAGAAGTGACAGCAGCGGCGGGACTACAAAAAAGCAATGGCTGGTGGAACAGACTGATAATAGCAGATATAAACGGCGATGGATATCCGGACATGGTAGGCGGCAATCATGGATTGAACTCAAGATTTAAAGCCAGTGACACCAAACCGGTGAGTATGTATGTGAGTGATTTTGATGAGAACGGATCGACAGAACAGGTGGTGAGCTGTTATAATGGAGATAATGCATACCCGATGTCGTTGCGGCATGATCTGGTATCGGTGCTTCCCTATCTGAAGAAAAAATACCTGAAGTATGAAGACTATAAATTGCAGGGAGTGGAAGATATTTTTACAGAAGCACAGCTAAGTAAGGCAGTGAAACTGGAGGCATATGAGCTGCGGAGCTGTGTATTTATCAATGATAAGAAAGGAGGTTTTATCAAGCAGGCATTAAGCAGTGAAGCGCAGCTATCACCGGTGTATGGAATAGCAACCGGCGATGTGGATGGAGATGGAAATATGGATATAGTGATGGGGGGCAATTTTTATGAATCCAAACCCGAGGTGGGAATCTATGATGCATCATATGGCGTGATGCTGAAAGGCGATGGAAAGGGAAACTTCAAAGTAATAAAGGGAACAGACAGTGGTTTGCAAATACAGGGAGCAGTGAGAGATGCGGTTTGGTTAAAGGCAGGAAATAAAAAACTGCTGTTGGTTGCTAAGAACAATGCATCATTGCAGGTAATAGATTATTTAAAATAGCTAAACACGGTTTACAAATGAGGAGTGAGTTGAAATATTATTTACTGTTTTTGGCGATAGGACTGTATGCTTGTCAGCATTCAACAGTGGATGAATATGATTCACTTGTCAAAAAAGAGTTAAGCAGTAATAAAAAGGTAAATGAAATTTTTTGGGGAATTAATTTGGGAATGGCCAATAAAGATTTTTATGTGCATTGCTGGAATCTGAATAAAAAAGGAATGTTCAGGGATGGGCCGGGCAATACAAGTGTTTTACATGAATTGGAAAATAAAGAATTGAATCATCCTGCCGAGATGAATTTTTACCCGGAATTTAAAAATGGCAAAATTCATAAACTGTGGACAAAATTCAGGTATAAAGGGTGGATGCCGTGGAATAAAGAACTTGGTTCCGATAAACTCCTGCCTGATGTCGTAAATCTTTATAAGAAATGGTATCCGGGAGGGAATCCTTTTATCACGGTTCAGGATGCAAAGCGGGGAAGAACTTATGTAAAAATTGATGGTAACCGCCTGATCATCATTGGCATCTTTGATGACACAGATGTTAAGGCGGAATATACTGATTTGAGTGTGGAAGAAGTAAAAAAGTAATATGCTTATCAGAAATTATTGTATAAAAGAAATTTCCGGGATTGCCTGTTTGCTCCTGTTATTGCTGTTCTGTTCATGCGGAAGTAATTCCAGACAAAAGGTTTTATTCCAAAAGATGACACCGGAACAAACAAATATTCATTTCAGCAATACACTTTCCTACGACCGTAATTTTAATATTTATACTTACCGGAACTTTTATAATGGAGGCGGTGTAGCTATTGGTGATGTAAATAATGACAGCCTTCCTGATCTGTTCTTTACAGCCAACATGGAATCAAGTAAATTATTTTTGAACAAAGGCAATTTTCAGTTTGAAGATGTTACGGAGAAGGCGGGCATAGGAAAAAAAGGAAAATGGTCAACAGGCGTAAGCATGGCAGATGTAAACGGCGATGGCCTGTTGGATATTTATGTATGCAACAGTGGCGATATAAAAGGCGATAAGAAGGAAAATGAATTATACATCAATAACGGGGCGCCGGGTGGCCATGTAACTTTTACAGAAAAAGCCCATGAATATGGATTAGATGACCGGGGCCTTTCAACCCATGCAGCTTTCTTTGATTATGATAAGGATGGTGATCTGGATATGTTTTTGCTGAATAATTCCTTTAAAGCAATCGGGAGTTTTAATCTTCAGCACAACGAAAGAAATATCCGTGATTCAATTGGAGGACATAAGTTTTTCAGAAATGATGGAAATCACTTTACCGACATCAGTGAGCAGGCGGGTATATACGGAAGTGTAATTGGTTTTGGTTTAGGTGTTACTGTGGGCGATATCAACCATGACGGCTGGCAGGATATATATGTATCCAATGATTTTTTTGAAAGAGATTATTTGTACATCAATAATCATGACGGCACATTTAAAGAAACACTGGAAGATGAAATGATGAGTATCAGCAATGCATCGATGGGGGCCGACATGGCGGATATAAACAATGATGCACACCCGGATATTTTTGTTACTGAAATGCTTCCTGAAGATGAAACAAGGATCAAAACCAATATCACATTTGAAAACTGGGATAAATATCAACTGAATTTGCAGTATGATTATTATCACCAGTTTACCCGCAACATGCTGCAGTTGAACAATGGTGATAACAGCTTTAGCGAAATAGGACGTTTTTCAGGCGTAGCTGCCACTGACTGGAGTTGGGGTGCGTTAATTGCAGACCTGGATAACGATGGCTTCAAAGATATTTTTGTAGCCAATGGCATTTACCAGGACCTCATCAACCAGGATTATATTCAATATATAGCCAACGAAAATTTTTTTAATGAGGTTGTTTCCGGCAAAGCTGACTATAGTAAGCTGATAGATTTAATACCTTCTCATGCGATTCCTAATTATGCCTTTGCCAATAATGGCGATCTGACATTTAGTAATAAAGCGAAAGAATGGGGCCTGGACGAGCCATCATTTTCCAATGGCTCGGCTTATGGTGACCTGGATGGCGATGGTGATTTGGATTTAGTAGTCAATAATGTAAACATGCCTTGCTTTGTATACCGCAATGAGAGTGTACAGCAGCACCCCGAGAATAAATATTTAAAAGTGTCATTGCAGGGAGAAGGAAAGAACCGTTATGGTGTTGGCAGCAAAGTAACGGTTTGGTATAACAACACGTTAGCCTACCAGGAGCAGATGCCGATGCGGGGCTTTGAATCAACGGTGGACTGTTGCCTGAACTTTGGATTGGGAAAATGCACGATGATCGATTCGGTGGTAGTGGAATGGAATGATGGGAAAATGAGTGTAATAAAAAATGTAAAGCCCAACCAGCACCTTGTTGTCAAGCAAAGTGAATCATTATCACCAGCAATGGATAATACGCCGGCTTTGGAGAAGAATAAATTGTTTACAACAAGCGATAATAACTATGGGCTTGACTTTGTACATACGGAGAATCCGTTTGTAGATTTTAACCGGGATAAATTGACATTCCATATGCTGTCCACACAGGGCCCGCGAATAGCTAAAGGCGATATCAATAAAGACGGGCTGGAAGATATTTACATCTGCGGCGCCAAAGACCAGCCGGGAGTTTTATATCAGCAAACAAATGAAGGAAGATTTATCAAAACCAATGAATCGTTGCTGGCAGCAGATAAAGGAAGTGAAGACACCGATGCCCTATTCTTTGATTGCGACGGAGATGGTGACCAGGATTTGTATGTATGCAGTGGCGGCAATGAATTTCCGGCCAAATCACTGGAACTGATCGACCGGCTATATATCAATGATGGCAAAGGGAAACTCACAAGATCAGCACCGGTACTTCCCTCTTATAATTTTGAAGGCTCCTCCTGTGTAAGAGCAGCAGACTATGATGGTGATGGCGATATGGACCTGTTTGTGGGAACCAGACTAAAACCAATGCAATATGGCTACCCCTGCAAAGGCTATATACTTCAAAACAATGGCCAAGGAATTTTTAAAGATATAACCGGCCAGGTAGCACTGTCACTTGTAAAAGCCGGGATGATTACCGATGCGCAGTGGCTGGACTATGATAAAGATGGGAAAATGGATTTGGCGGTGACAGGCGAATACATGCCGGTAAGATTGTATCACAATGAAAATGGAAAGTTTAAAGAAGTGACAGCAGCGGCGGGACTACAAAAAAGCAATGGCTGGTGGAACAGACTGATAATAGCAGATATAAACGGCGATGGATATCCGGACATGGTAGGCGGCAATCATGGATTGAACTCAAGATTTAAAGCCAGTGACACCAAACCGGTGAGTATGTATGTGAGTGATTTTGATGAGAACGGATCGACAGAACAGGTGGTGAGCTGTTATAATGGAGATAATGCATACCCGATGTCGTTGCGGCATGATCTGGTATCGGTGCTTCCCTATCTGAAGAAAAAATACCTGAAGTATGAAGACTATAAATTGCAGGGAGTGGAAGATATTTTTACAGAAGCACAGCTAAGTAAGGCAGTGAAACTGGAGGCATATGAGCTGCGGAGCTGTGTATTTATCAATGATAAGAAAGGAGGTTTTATCAAGCAGGCATTAAGCAGTGAAGCGCAGCTATCACCGGTGTATGGAATAGCAACCGGCGATGTGGATGGAGATGGAAATATGGATATAGTGATGGGGGGCAATTTTTATGAATCCAAACCCGAGGTGGGAATCTATGATGCATCATATGGCGTGATGCTGAAAGGCGATGGAAAGGGAAACTTCAAAGTAATAAAGGGAACAGACAGTGGTTTGCATATTCGGGGTGCGGTAAGAGATATGACGCTGGTAAGGACAAACAACAAAACGCTGCTGCTTGCTGCCAGGAATAATGCGCAGGCGGAAACAAAAGAATTGAAAAAGAATTGAATGATGATTTATTATTAAATAAAAATATAATCATGAAATTTTTACTAACAGCCGGATGCTTCTTTCTTTTTGTGTGTGCTGATGCGCAGAATGACACTAAAAAGAACTCGTCTCCGGCTGTGAAAAAAACAAAATTGTTTAACGGAAAAAATTTAGATGGCTGGTATACCTTCCTGAACAGGAAACGAAGAAATAATGATCCCGAAAAAATATTCCTGGTTGAAGACAATATACTGCACATCTCAGGTAAGGAATTCGGGTATATGGCCACAGAAAAAATCTATACAAATTTTCATTTGGTTGCAGAATTTAAATGGGGTGTAAAAAAATATCCGCCAAGAGATGGCGCTGATGTTAAACGTGACAATGGTATTTGTTTCTATTTTCCGGCAGCGGAAAGAGATACCGTTTGGCCAAAATCAATCGAGTGCCAGATACAGGAAGGAGATGTGGGGGATCTATGGCTGATTGACAGCACTACCGTAAAAATTAACGGTGAACGAACAAAACCCAATGATTATACAAGAGTATATAAGAAAGAAGATGCCGAAAATCCGACGGGTGAATGGAACAGGGTAGAAATTATCGCCAACAGGGGAAAGGTTACTTATATTGTAAATGGTAAAGTAGTAAATGAATTTGAAGATCCGAGTGAGCAAAAGGGAAAAATTCTTGTTCAGTCCGAAGGCGCTGAAATTTATTACCGGAAAATAGAAATAGCTGAATTTTAAGTAGAAGCCCTGTCGACTTCATTACTATATGCATTGTTTTTTTAACAAAAGGTTTTCTTTGGCGTTGATTGCAACAGGGTTACTTGTTTTCTTCTCCTGTAATCGTGAAGAGAAGTTTTTTACTGTTTTATCTCCGGATGTAACAGGTATTTATTTTCAGAATACGATCAGTGAAGCCGACAGCTTCAATATACTTGACTATCTCTACTTCTACAATGGCGGCGGCGTGGCAATAGGTGATGTGAATAATGACGGCCTGCAGGATATTTATTTTACATCAAACCGGGAGAGCAACAGGCTTTATCTTAATAAAGGCAATTTCGGGTTCGAAGATATTACTGATGCAGCCGGTATAGCTGGAAAAGGAAATTGGAAGACCGGTGTTACAATGGCTGATGTCAACAATGATGGCTTATTGGATATTTATGTTTGCGAGGTGGGAAAGTACAAAAGCCTTCAGGGCCGGAATGAGCTTTTCATAAACAATGGCTCCTCAGATGGAAAAAACAGTAAAGTTTCCTTCACAGAACGTGCAGCTGAATATGGACTGGATATAGAAGGCTTTAATACCCAGGCTTCCTTTTTTGACTACGACAAGGATGGCGACCTGGATATGTTTCTTGTTAATCATTCTGTTCATTCAACAGATACTTATGTAGATACGGCTGCACGCAGAAGAAGGAATGAGGTAAGTGGTGACAAACTATTTAGATGTGATAAAGAAGGTGACAAAATTGTATACCATGAGGTAACAGAACAGGCCGGCATTTACAGCAGTATCATCGGTTATGGTTTAAATGTCGTTATCGCTGATTTTAACAATGATAATTGGGATGATATTTATGTAAGTAATGATTTTCATGAAAATGATTATTACTATCTCAACAATCAAAACGGCACTTTCTCTGAAATAAACCGCAAAGCTTTTGGGCACGAAAGCCGGTTTTCGATGGGTAGTGATGCCGGCGATGTAAACAATGATGGTTGGCTCGACATTATAACCCTGGACATGCTGCCTGCTGATGAGAAAGTGTTAAAATCTTCGGTAAGTGATGATAATCCCGATGTTTATGATTTTAAAATGAGTAAGGGATATCATCACCAGAATGCAAGAAATTGCCTGCAGTTAAATGTAGCGGGAGGAAAAAAGTTTAGCGACATCGGTTTGTATGCCGGGATAGCAGCTACCGATTGGAGCTGGTCACCACTTTTGGCCGATTTCGATAATGACGGGATAAAAGATCTTTTTGTAACGAACGGAATATTGAGGAGGCCAAACGACCTTGACTTTTTAAAGTTTATTTCCGCGGCTGATATTGCGGCGCAGATACAAAAAGATAAATCAGCAGATAGGTTAGCAATTAGTAAAATGCCGGAAGGCAAGGTCAGTAATTATATTTTTAGAGGCACGGCTGAATTGAAATTTACCGATCAGACACGAAACTGGGGAATAGATATGCCCAACTTGTCAAATGGCGCTGCTTACGGCGATCTCGACAATGACGGCAACCTTGACTTGGTGGTAAATAATATCAATTCACCGGCAGGTATCTACCGTAACAATTCAAACCAGCAATCTGAGAATCATTATTTGGATATTCAATTGCGGTCCGCAGGTAATAATAAACTGGCATATGGTAGTAAAGTTGTTATTAAAACAAAGGAGGGCATACAACTAAACTATTTAACGGCTACAAGAGGATTCGAAAGCTCCTCATCTCCTGTATTGCACTTTGGTCTTGGAAAAACCGATAAGGTAGATTCACTTCAGATCACATGGCCGGATGGTAGCCTGCAGACGATGACAAATATCAAAGGCGGGCAATTGTTAATCATAGAACAAAAATCGTCGGAAGTAGCAAATAGAATTTTACAACCTGCAGTTACAGCAAATAGCTTTTTTAAAAATGTTACTGATTCGTTTCAGGTTGACTACAGGCACCAGGAGAATCTTTTTTTTGATTTTAATAGCCAGCAATTGATACCTCACGGGGTTTCTGCTATGGGACCTAAACTAGCGGTGGCCGATGTGAATGGCGATGGCTTAGACGATTTCTTTGTTGGCGGTGCTAAAGGGCAGGTATGCAAATTATTTCAGCAAACTGTCCAGGGGAAATTTATCAGCACCAATGAAGATTTGTTCAGACCCGACTCTTTGTGTGAAGATATAAACGCAGTTTTCTTTGATGCCGATGGTGACAGAGATGAAGATCTCTATGTTGTAAGCGGTGGTAATGAAATGTCAGGTAATAACCCGGCCCTGTTAGACCGGCTTTATATTAATAATGGCAAGGGCCGTTTTACAAAAGACAGTTTGCCGTTGGTTTATGGAAACAAGTCGGTGGCTATCCCGGCGGATATAGATCATGATGGCGATCTCGATTTATTTGTAGGCGGAAGAGTCGTGACAAATCGTTATGGTGAGACGCCGCAATCCTACATTTTAGTAAACAATGGCAAAGCTTCTTTTACGGTTGCAGATGAGCGGTTGGCTCCGGGCTTGCAGAAGATCGGTATGGTTACTGATGCAGCCTGGGCGGATTTGGATAAAGACGGCTGGAAGGACCTTGTGATAGTGGGAGAATGGATGCCGATAGTGGTTTATAAAAATACTTCCGGCAAACTGCAGAATGCTACAAGCCAACTTGGTTTGCAGGAGGCAACAGGTCTATGGACGTCTGTGTATGCCTCGGATATAGACAAAGATGGTTATGAAGATCTTTTAGTTGGTAATTGGGGAGAGAATTCGAAGCTGCAGGTAAAAAATGGTTTTCCTTTGCAACTATATACCGGTGACCTTGATAAAAACGGTGATCTGGACCAGTTGATGTCAATTGAAAAAGACGGGCGATATTACTTTTTTTTGGGAAAGGAAGAGATTGAAAGGGTATTGCCCGGCATGATCAAAAAGAAATTCCTCGATTACAAAACTATGGCCGGCTTAACTGTGGACGGAATTCTGGGCGATAAGCTTAATGAAATGTCTAAACTAACCGTAAGCAACCTTTCATCCGTCCTGGTAAAAAACAATAAAGGAAATTTACAGGTGACTAAACTTCCTTTCCCTGTGCAGTGGTCGCCTGTTTTTGCATTTGTGACCGGCGACTTCAATAGGGATGGCGCTGACGATATTATTACCGCCGGCAATTTTTTTGGCGTATTACCTTTCGAAGGCAGATATGATGCCAGTTACGGTAATCTTTTACTCAATCAATCATCTTCATTTATTTCGTTGCCTTCACTGCAATCAGGTTTGCAACTGGATGGCCAGGTGAGGGATATAAAAAAAATTAAGATCCGCGGAAAGGATTTTCTTATTATAGCCAGAAATAATGACAGCCTTCTTTTTTACGGAAATTAATCCCCGGCTCTTCGTAAGTTTTTTTGAGACGATTAACCCAAAGAATGATACAGATGAGAGGAGGTAAAAAAGAATTTTTCCTGACTTTTAACCGATTTTTCCTTTTTGGGGATGGTTGCTTGTGAGGTGAATTTTGAGATACGGGTTTAACGATTAAGTTGATCTTACACTTTGCACCCCTGGAACAGTTCATATACTAAATGATTTTACAATTTTATCAAAGAATGATTACAAAACCTGCTGAACTTTCAGCCCGGCATAAAAAGTTTATTTGTGCCGTGCCGCTTTTATTGATACTGTCTGTGGCATTTGCGCAAACAGCCTTGCCACTCACGGATCTTTCTTTCTTCAAATCACCTTCGGCCAATTGGCGCATCGGCGGTGATGTGAATGCTGATCTGAATAGCGCTGGTCGTTTAACTTACACAAACGGCACGGGAATTTTGGTTAACACATTTACTGATGAAAGTGCCCGGGCGGATTTATTTTCTGCGGAAGATTACGGCGATGTTGATATCGAGCTGGACTATATGATGGCGAAGGGATCTAATTCCGGAATTTATTTATCAGGCCGGTATGAAATTCAGTTGTTGGATAGCTGGGGTATTCTGATGCCAAAGTCAAGTGACAATGGTGGTATTTATGAAAGATGGGATGATAGCAGCGCTGCCGCACAAAAAGGATTTGAGGGCCATGCGCCCCGGCAAAATGTAAGTAAAGCACCAGGCCTGTGGCAGCATCTCAAGATATCGTTTCAAGCTCCCCGCTTTACAAATGCTGTAAAAACGGAAAATGCTAAAATGCTTCGGGTAGAATTGAATGGCGTGGTCATACACGAAAATGTCGAACTCTTTGGACCCACCCGCAATGGATTAAACGATGAAAAACCAAAAGGGCCGTTGCGTTTCCAGGGCGATCATGGGGCCGTCGCTTTTCGCAATATTAAAATAACAGCTTTCGATAAACCCAAGCCTCGGTTATCGAATCTGCAATATGCGGTATATAAAGGTCCATTTAATAAACAGCCTGACTACGCAAAATTGAAACCCGTTATAAAAGGATCATCGGAAACGCTTACTACCAATATTAATAATCTGCCCGATAGTTTTATTTTAAGGTATACAGGAAAATTAACAGTGGATGAAGCAGGGGAGTATAATTTCAGTCTTTTCACGGTGGCTGGCAGAGGGTCATTGGTGATCAACAATCAGCAACTTTCCATTGCAAGAGGAAGAAGCCCGGTCAAAATTTCATTGCCGGCAGCTGAGTTGCCTTTTGAATTATCTTATTTCAAAACGATGGATTGGGGACAGCCTGCGTTGGGCCTGACTGTGGCCGGACCAGGCATTAGGGACTACACGTTGAGTGATATGAATAATTTAAGTAGTGAGCAAACTGATCCAATCCTGGTGGATGCTCCTGTCAACACGGTGCTGAGAAGTTTTATTGATATCCCCACAACAAGAGTTGTTCATGCGGTGTCCGTGGGAAGCCCGGAAGGATTGCACTACACTTATGATATGGATAATGGTGCCATCGTGCAGGTGTGGCGCGGTGGTTTTTTAGATGCAACACCTATGTGGCATGAGCGGGGAGATGGTTCTTCAAGAGCAACCGGTAGCAAACAACTTTTTGGAAAACCTGTATTGAATATTGGCAAGCTTCCATCAGCTAATTCACCGTGGAAAACAGATACCTCAGGAACGGGGTTTCGGCCAAAAGGATATGAACTGGATGAAAAAGATCGCCCCATTTTTCAATATTTCATTTATGGCGCCGCAGTAAAAGACGCTTCACAGGTATTGGAAAACCGGCAGGGTGTCAGCCGTGAAATATCCGTTTTGAACCCGTCAGAGAATCTATACGTCAGGCTGGCTGCAAGTAAGAACATTGAAGATTTGGGTAATGGCTTATACCTGCTGGATGATAAATCATACTATTTGAAGATAGATGATGGGAGTGAAGCAAAACCGATGATTCGTGATGCCGGGGAAAAGAAAGAGTTAGTGGTACCAATAAAAAATAAAATAAAATATATAATCCTGTTCTGATGATAAAACGAAGAAACCATAATATTAACTGGATCGCAAAAGTTTGCCTCGCGGCTGCGTTGCTGATTGGCAGCCATGCTGTGCAGGGCCAGGAGTCGGCAAAGGAAGAAGACTTTTTCAGGATCATGCGTGTTAGTTCTCCTGAAGGCACATTGCTTGAAGTAGGTGGACTTTGTACATTACCAAATGGTGATTTGGCCGTGACTACAAGAAGAGGTGATGTATTCATCGTTGAAAATCCGACGAGCCAGCGTCCCTATTTTAGAAAATTTGCCACCGGTCTTCACGAAGTTTTAGGCGTGGCTTATAAGAATGGTGCTTTGTATTGTGTGCAGCGGGGTGAGTTGACCAAATTAGTTGATAAGAACATGGATGGCAAAGCCGATGTGTATGAAACCATTTACCAATGGCCTTTATCCGGCAACTATCATGAATATAGTTTTGGACCGAAGATCGCACCGGATGGCTCTTTTTTTGTGACATTGAATTTGGGTTTCCCTGATGCCTGGTGGCATCCCAAAAGCATGGTTCCCTGGCGTGGTTGGGCCTTGCGCATCCAGGAAGATGGCACGATGGAACCATGGGCTGCAGGATTACGATCGCCTTGTGGTATCAGCATGATTGATGGCGAATTGTACTACACCGATAACCAGGGCGACTGGATGGCATCAGGAAGCATCGTTCCATTGAAGAAAGGAACATTTGCCGGGCACCCTGCAAGTCTTGTATGGGATACAGCAGCTAATTCTCCCTTGAAAGTTAAACAGGACCAGATATTTTCTAAAATCAGTCAAAGAATCGAGTTTGACCGGGATGGGAGGCCTGTAAAACCGCAGAATATTGTAAATGAAAAATTTTTTACGCTGGCCGACATGAAAAAAAGTATTCCTGAATTACAATTGCCGTTGGTTTGGCTACCGCATGGTGTGCTGGGCATTTCTACTTCGGAGATTGTTAAGATACCTGAAGGAGTATTTGGGCCTTTTGAAGGGCAGCTATTGGTAGGCGACCAGGGTCAAAGTAATCTCAGCAGAGTGTTTTTAGAAAAAGTAAATGGCGAATGGCAGGGTGCTGCCTGGTTGTTTAGAAGCGGTTTTCAGTCCGGCACGGTAAGACTTAGCTGGGGCAAAGACGGATCGCTTTTCGTAGGCGAAACCAATAGAGGCTGGGGATCCGTGGGTGATGCTAACCAGGGACTGCAACGACTCGTATGGAACAAACGTCTGCCTTTTGAAATGCGCACAGTTAAAGCAATGCCCGATGGATTTGAAATAGAGTTTACCAAGCCAGTAGACAAGAAATTTGCAAACGATATTGCATCCTACTCCGTCAATAGTTTTACCTATAAATATCATGCCGTGTATGGCAGCCCGGAAGTAAACAGGCTGAAACATAAAATAAAGGGAGTAAAAGTGTCGGCTGATGGTATGCATGCACGCATCGTGGTCGAGAATTTGCGCCAGCATTATATTCATGTGATAAGCCTCGAAGGAATAAGGGATAAAGAAAATGCCTACTCATTAATTCATCCGACAGTTTATTATACATTGAACAATATTCCCGAGGGGAAAAAACTTGCGTTAGCCGAATTGAGTACTAAAAACTCTGCATTAACTGCGGCTAAATCAGCTACTGCTACTACAGGCAAGCTGTTAACTTATAGCGGGATAAAACCGTTACTTACCCAGTACACCTGTATTTCATGTCATGATCCAAATAAAAAGCAGGTCGGTCCCTCGTTCTCAGAGATCGCAAAACGCAGGTATTCGACCGAAAAAATGGTACAGCTCATTTATAATCCACAGCCACAAAACTGGCCGGGTTATGCGGTGTCTATGCCACCCATGACGCAATTACCGCGGAGTGAAGCCCGGAAAATAGTTGCCTGGATAAAATCTCTTGAAAAAAAATAAACGCAGCGTTGCGCCATTTCAGCAATACAAAATCTTTAACAAGTATTAATCAATCCTGTAATGAAAAAAAATATCTTCTGTTTTGTCAGTCTATTTTTAACAGTACATATTTCTATTGCGCAAACCGAAACACGAGAGCAACAAGCTAAAAAAACGGAGGTATGGAAACCTGTTCCGCCAATAATAACAGCGTCTGAAAAACCAGGTGGTGCTCCTTCGGATGCGTTGATCTTATTCAGCGGCGATTCGCTTTCGGAATGGGTATCTTCCAGGGATACCAGCAAACCTGCAGGATGGATGGTTGCTGGTGATATCTTTACCGTTAACAAACCTGCCGGAAGTATTCAGACCAAAAGATCATTTACCGACTACCAGCTTCATATAGAATGGCGTATTCCAAAAAATATAACCGGGTCAGGACAAGCGAGAGGAAACAGTGGCGTGTTTCTCGCCGGCTGGGGTGGCGGTGATGCAGGTTATGAAATACAGGTGTTGGATTCTTATAAAAATGAAACCTATGTAAATGGCCAGGCAGGAAGTATCTATAAGCAACATATTCCATTGGTAAATATAAACAGACCGCCGGGTGAGTGGAATGCATATGATATTATATGGACGGCGCCGCGTTTCAATGAAAATGGATCACTGAAGTCACCCGCCAGGGTAACTGCCTTGTTAAATGGTGCATTGGTTCAGAATAATGTGGAAGTAAAAGGCGACACCCGTTGGATAGGTACACCGGAATATCATAAACATGGGCCACTACCTATCAAGCTACAATCACATGGAGATCCCAGCGAGCCAATTAGTTTTCGCAATATTTGGGTAAGAATTTTGTAAGCTACATTTCATTTTCTGAATTGATAGTTTTGTTTAAAATTTGAGCCATGAAAAAGATTTGCTTTGCCAGTTTTGTTTTAGCATCAACAATATCATACGGGCAAAATGCTGATTATGCCATCCAGGCTATCAATTTTACGTCGGTGAAATTTATGGACAATTTCTGGATGCCCAGGATGCGTACGAATCATACAGTTACTATTCCTGCATCCTTTGAGCGTTGTGAACGAACAGGACGTGTAAAAAACTTTGAAATGGCCGCTGCAAAAAGCGGTAAGTTCTGTACCATTTTTCCTTTTGACGACACAGATATTTATAAGACAATTGAAGGTGCTTCCTTTTCAATGAGCCTTTTCCCCGATAAAAAACTGGATTTATACATCGACACCCTGATTGAAAAAGTAGCAAAGGCGCAGGAACCTGATGGTTATTTGTATACGGCAAGAACAATCAATCCTGCCGATCCGCATAAATGGGCTGGTACAGAAAGATGGGTAAAAGAAAGAGAGCTTAGCCATGAACTTTATAATGCCGGTCATTTGTATGAAGCCGCCGCAGCGCATTATTATGCTACAGGAAAAAAATCGTTGCTCAATATCGCGTTGAAAAATGCAGATCTTATTTGCTCCGTATTTGGTCCTGATAAAATGCATGTAGCTCCGGGTCACGAAATCGTGGAGATGGGGTTGGTAAAACTATATCGCATTACAGGTAAAAAAGAGTACCTGCAAACGGCCAAATATTTTATTGATGAAAGAGGCCATTTTAAAGGATATGACGCGGCAAATAAAGATCCCTGGAAAAACGGTTCATACTGGCAGGATCATAAGCCTGTCGTTGACCAGGACGAAGCTATCGGTCATGCCGTGAGAGCTTGTTATTTATATGCTGGGGTGGCTGATATAGCAGCGTTGACAGGTGATGAAAAATACCTGCAAGCTGTTGACAGGATCTGGGAAAATATGGTAAGCAAAAAGTTTTACGTACAAGGCGGCCTTGGCGCTATTCCGCATGGAGAACGGTTTGGCGAAAATTATGAACTGCCCAACGCCACCGCTTACAATGAGACCTGCGCTGCCATAGCAAATGTTTACTGGAACCAGCGTATGTTTCAGTTGCACGGCGAATCAAAATATATTGATGTGCTGGAAAAAAGTTTATACAACGGGCTGATCTCCGGTGTAGGTCTGGATGGCAAATCATTTTTTTATACCAATGCCATGCAGATCAAAAATAGTTTTTCTCACTCCGCCATGGAGCCTGAGCGGGCAGGCTGGTTTGATTGTTCCTGTTGCCCAACCAATGTCGCAAGATTAATTCCTTCTATTCCCGGCTATGTATATGCACAGAAAGACGATAATGTGTATGTCAATCTTTTTGTAAGCAGCAGTGCTTTTATCAAGGTTCACCAAAAGCCGGTGACTATCGTGCAGGAGAATAATTATCCCTGGGATGGTAATTTGAAATTTACTGTCTCACCAAAATCAGCTGAGTCATTTAAAATGTTGATGCGTATTCCGGGCTGGGCACAAAACCAGGCTATGCCTTCTGATCTTTATTCTTTTTCATCTTCAAGCGGACAAAAAATATCGATTAAAATCAATGGCGAACCGGTTGATTATACAATTGAAAAAGGTTATGCTGTGTTGAACAGGAAATGGAAAAAAGGAGATGTAATTGAAATGAATCTCCCGATGGAAGTAAGAAGAGTTATTGCAAACGAAAAAGTAAGGGACGATATTGGTAAAACAGCGCTGCAGGTTGGTCCCCTCATGTATTGTGCGGAGTGGATCGACAACGGGGGAAGGGCAAGCAATTTTATACTGACTGCGGATGCGGTATTTTCAAAAGAATATAAAGCTGGTTTACTGAATGGCGTAACCATTTTACAATCTCAGGTTCCGGCTGTGTCAATCGACAACAAAGGAGAGAACATCACTACTGTAAGAAAAATATTTACTGCCATACCTTACTATGCATGGGCCAATAGGGGAAAAGGCGAGATGATGCTTTGGTTCCCTGTAGCTGTGAAGGATGTTGATCTGCTTTCCAATGAAAATATAACTCCAATCATAAGCAAATAATGAAACATAGATCTTAAGTATAGAAAAGATCAATATTCAGCTGGGTTTCAATTTTCTAATAATGAAAATATTCAAATGGGGAATAATAGGTCCCGGGAAAATAGCAGAGAAATTTGCAGAAGCTCTGCTAAATTGCCCAAATGCGGAATTATGGGCAGTCGCTTCCAGGGATAAAGAACGGGCGGAATCATTTGGAAAAAGATATAGAGCGGCAAAATATTATGATCAATACGAAGCTCTCATTAATGACGAAGAGATAGATGTGGTATATGTTGCCACACCTCATACCTTTCATTACAGGCATGTATTACTTTGCCTGAACAACAAAAAGCCTGTTTTATGTGAAAAGCCGCTTTCGGTCAATTACCAGAGTGCCTTTGAAATGATAACATTGGCAAAAGAAAAAAATGTCTTCTTGATGGAAGCCATGTGGACGAGGTTTCTTCCGGTAATTCAGGAGGTTTTTCGATTGATAAAACAAGGTGAGATCGGGGGAATAATATTCATAAAAGCTGATTTTGGATATTCTTTTCCCTATGACACAGAGAGCCGGATTTTCAATATGAAGTTGGGAGGGGGGGCTTTGCTTGACATTGGCGTTTATCCTTTATTTCTTGCGTTGTCTTTGCTGGGAGAGCCTGATTCGGTAAAGACGTTTGCTCACTTATCTACAACTGGTGCAGATGAATCAATGAACATAATGCTATCTTATAAAAATGGGGAAATGGCTTCGCTCTATTCAACAATATTGGCAACCACACCCACTACAGCGGAGATAACAGGTACTAAAGGATCTATCACGATTCAACAGCCCTGGTACAAAGCTTCGGCTATTGTACTTCGTAAACCGGATGGAACAGAAAAGAATATTTCTATGCCTTATGGAGATAACGGGTTTGAGTTTGAAATTAATGAGGTAATGAGCTGCCTGGAACAAGGCACGACAGAAAGTACATTGATGCCATTAGATTTCAGCCTTATGATGGCGAGAGTCGTTAATGAGATTTGCAATCAGTGTGCAATCAGGTATGAGGTTCAATAAGCCTGGTATGGTTTTTTTACTGTAACCTTTTTCAGCGGCATGCTTGCCGGAGAAAAATTTGTCCGGATAAATTTGAAACACATGGAGGATCTGCCAGTACATTAATATCTTCAATATGGTGGTTCGACTTTTGTCCGGTAACCTCCACAAAAGGTTTTGATAATTCAGAGCCTTTTTTATGTTATTTACTGTTTATATACTTTATTCTGATGTATTGGGGCAATAAATAACCCCAAAAGTTTGACTGATAACAGATGATTAAATGATAACAAATTTATTTTGAAAATTGAACAATGTTCATTTTCTTTGCACTCTAATTATTAAACAATGAGCAGTGCAGAACGCAAGGCAAGGGAAAAGGAAGAACTGAAGGCCCTGATATTAAAAGCATCCATGAAGTTGTTTGTGGAAAAAGGTATAGAGCAGACCACCATCCGCAATATTGCCGATGCCATTGATTACAGTATCGGTACTGTATATGTTTATTTTAGAGATAAGAATGCCATTCTTCATGCCCTGCACACACAATGCTTTACTGAACTGGGTGGGCAATTCAGGGTGCTGTATAATGTAAAAGACCCAATGGAGCGGTTAAAAGCGATGGGCAAGGTTTATATCCAGTATGCAATGGACAATCCCGATAAATACGACCTGATGTTCAGTTTAAAGGAACCAATGGCATTTCTGAATGACATCCAGGCAAAAGAATGGGATGAGGGTGCAGCAACGTTTGATGTATTGCTAACTACAGTGAAGGAATGTATTAGTGCCGGGTATTTCAAAGGACATAATCTGGAGCCGCTTTCATATCTGATATGGAGCTGTATGCATGGCATATGCAGTCTTGAAATACGGGCTCGTACAAAAGGAGTTCTTTTAAAGAATCCAGATACTATCGTTTCGGATGCTTATAACGAGTTTTTAAAATTGCTAGAGAAAAAGTAAATTTTTTTCTCTAATAATGAACATTGTTCATTAAAATATTGTAGTTCAAAAATCGCTAAAATGAAAAAAGTTTTTATCACATTGTTGTTGTTTCGTGTTATTGGGGCATACGCACAAACCAATTTAGATGCCTATATCAAAATTGCATTAAACAACAATGAAACAATCAAACAACAGCAATTCTTACTTACCAAAAGTTTGTATGCTTTAAAGGAGGCGAAGTCATTGTTCCTTCCGACAGTTGGATTTAACGCCACCTACACAGTTGCAGGTGGTGGGCGTACCGTGGACTTTCCGGTTGGGGATTTATTAAACCCTGTTTACAAAACGCTCAATCAAATGACCGGCGCCAATAATTTTCCGCAAGTACAAAACCAAAGCATATTGCTTAACCCCGACAATTTCTATGATGTCAAAATAAGAACAACATACCCCATTTTGAATGCAGAAATTGAATACAATCGTAAAATAAAAAAACAGCAATACGGCCTGCAGAAAATTGAGATCAACCTGTATAAAAGAGAATTGGTAAAAGAGGTAAAACAAGCCTATTACAAATATTTACAGGCTGGTGCAGCGGTTGATATTTATCAAACAGCTTTATCTCTTGTAAAGGAAAACCTGCGGGTAAATACTTCTCTTTTCAATAATCAAAAAGTAAACCGGACAGCAGTAGTAAGAAGCGATAATGAAGTGAGCAAATACAATGCCCTGCTTGAGTCTTCAATACAAACACAAAATAATGCAAAGGCATATTTCAACTTTCTGTTGAATACTGATTTGAATACTGAAATAATCACAGACAGCATTATCACTGTTCCTGCTGATTTGCTTTTAACTGATACCTCCGTTACTAAAAGAGAAGAGCTTGGAAAATTAAAGGAGGCTATTGCCATCAATCAAAACATCACAGCCCTTGCTAAATCGTACAAACGTCCAAAACTAAATTCGTTTGTTGACCTCGGCACACAAGCATTTGATTTTAAAGTGAACAACAAATCATTCTACTACCTGGCTGGAATATCCCTGGAGTGGAATATTTTTTCCGGTAATAAAAATAAATACAAAATACGGCAGGCTGAAACAGATGGGAAAGTTCTGCAATCGCAAACAAGTTATGTAGAACAGCAACTAAGATTGCAGTTAACTACCTCCACTAATTCGTTCAAAGCTGCTATTGCCCAATACAATGCAGCCCAATCCCAGGTAGGTTCTTCTCAAAAATATTACAATGATATGTTCCGCCTGTATAAAGAAGGAATGGCTATCTACATCGAACTATTAGATGCCCAGAATCAGTGGATAGATGCTCAACTCCAGGCCAATATTGCATTATTCGACACGTGGATATCATTTACAGCTATTGAACGTGCTAATGCCAGCTTTAATCTGCAAATAAAATAACATGAAACGTCCATGATAAAATTTTCATTATATCACACAGGGGAATGAAAATTTTATCATGGTAAGTTCCATCTGGCCAAAATCAAATAAAAAATATACAGATGAAAAAAATTCAATTAACAATCGTTACATGTACACTTTTGTTGCTGTCTTGCAAAGAAAAGCACAACAACACAAATCCCCTTGGCGAGCCAGACATTATATCTGTTAAGATTGCTCCTGTCTCAGCATTGCAAGTGCCCAACATAATACAGGCTACCGGCCTGGTCAGTACTGAAAACGAAGCAAATTATTCATTTAAGATAGGCGGAGTCATTAGTCGGATACTAGTAAATGAAGGACAGTTCTTTCGAAAAGGCCAGTTGCTCGCTACACTCAATTCAACTGAAATTTCCGCTGGCTTAACTCAATCCAGTTTAAATGCAGACAAAGCGCAGCGTGATTATGAACGAGCGGCTAATCTTTACAAGGACAGCGTTTTTACATTAGAGCAGTTGCAAAACACAAAGACCGCCCTGGATATTGCTCACAAAGCAAAAGAGGCTGTTGCCTTTAATGCTCATTATTCAAAAATATATGCAGCCTCTGATGGTTTTGTAAGTCAGAAAATCGCCAATGAAGGGGAAGTAATCGGACCAGGAATGCCCGTCCTTGCTATTAACGAAACACAGCAAAATAATAACTACTTACTTAAAGTCGGTGTAACAGACCGTGAATGGGCTATTGTTAATCCAGGGCAAACGGCAACAGTGACGCTGGATGGATATGCTGATAAAAAAATTGATGCTTTCGTGTTTCGTAAGTCGCAGGCAGCAGATCGAACACTTGGCTCCTTTCAGATAGAATTGAAATTGAAATTAGACGATATAAAACCGGCGGTAGGTATGTTTGGTAAAGCGGAAATATCTACAAACCAGGACGAAAATGTCAAGGTCATTCCATATGGATCTTTGGTGGAGGCGGATGGCGATAAGGCATTCGTATTTAGCCCTGACGGAGCCAATAAGGTCAGGAAAATTCCGGTAACTATTTCAAGGTTCGACAATCAACAGGTTTATCTAAAGCAAGGACTTGATGGAGTGAAAGAAATTGTGATATCGAATAGTGCCTATCTCAACGAAAAATCTACAATAAAAATCATCAGGTAATAATAGCAGACATGAAAATTACAAACTTTGCCGTTAAGAACTATCAGTTCACGCTTGTTATATTCCTGCTGTTTGCAGTAGTTGGTGTGCTTACCTTGTTTACAATGCCCCGTTCTGAAGACCCGACCATACATCCACCGGAATATGTCATAACTGTCATATATCCGGGCACAAGTCCTAAAGATATGGAAGAGCAAGTGGTAAAGCCCATTGAAAACAAAATTTATGGTTTGGAAAGCATTGACAAAATACTTACCACAGTTGAGGATGGTGTGGCGGTCATCCAGCCAAAATTCAAATATGGTGTTGATGTAGATAATAAATATCAGGAAATATCTACAGAAATAAATGCTTTAAAAAACAGTGAACTTCCTAAGGATATCTATCTGATCAAAACAGAAAAAATTTCTTCTTCCGATGTTAAAATTTTACAGGTTGCATTGGTTTCGGATAATGCTTCCGGTAAATTGTTGCGAGATGAAGCTGATATACTTAAAACCCACCTGGAGAAAATAACAAACCTTAAAGAAGTCAAATATTTCGGAATGCCGGAACAGGAGATCCGTATCGATGTACAATTGGATAAACTGGCTCAACTGAAAATCCCGCTCAACATAGTTACAGGTAGTTTACAAAGTGAAGCGGCAGACATTCCAGGAGGAAGCATCAACCTTGAGAGTAAGATTTTTAATGTAAAGACCAGTGGTAAGTTTAAAAATATTGAAGACGTTGCCAATACCGTCATCTATAATGCCAGTGGAAAAATTATCTATCTGAAGGATGTGGCTGAAGTAAGTTATAAAGACGAAATGGTCAACCATATTACCCGTGTAAATAGACATCGCTGTGTACTGGTTACGGCAGCAATGAAAGAAAATGTCAATATAGCGAATGTGCAGGAGGAGTTTCTTCCGGTATTGGAGGAGTTTTCCAAAGGACTGCCTTCTAATATCCAGCTTGTCAAAACTTTTGACCAGGCTACTATGGTTTCACAACGTTTGGGACATCTGGGTTTTGATTTTGCATTAGCCATTCTTTTGGTAGTCATTACCTTATTGCCTCTAGGATTCAGGGCATCACTCATCGTAATGATTTCTATTCCACTTTCTTTAGCATTAGGTCTTATAGCATTGAATTTATTAGGGTATTCATTGAACCAACTAAGTATTGTCGGACTCGTTGTGGCTTTGGGATTGTTGGTGGATGACAGTATTGTAGTTGTAGAAAATATAGAACGATGGCTTAGGGAAGGACATTCACGAATGGACGCTATTCTAAAAGGCACAAAACAAATCGGTATAGCAGTAATAGGATGTACAGCCACTTTAGTAATTGCGTTTTTACCACTCGCCTTCCTGCCGGATACAGCTGGTGAATTTATACGCAGCTTACCTATGGCTGTTATAACCAGTGTATTGGCATCAATGATCGTGGCTTTGACGCTTGTTCCATTCATAGGCAGCCGGATATTGAAAACGCACACACATGGGGAAGGCAATGTTTTCCTTAAGTATTTGCAAAAATTCCTGACCTACTGTTATCGGGGTATTATGCCTCTCGCTTTAAAATGGCCAAAAACGACCATTGGGATATCATTAATACTTAGTGTTCTGGCTTTTTTCTTATTTACAAAAGCGGGATTTAAACTTTTTCCCACCTCCGAAAAGCCGATGTTCCTGGTCAATATAAAAATGCCCTTGCAGGCTGATATTCCTGAAAGTGATCGTGTGACTAAACTAGTAGAAAATGAATTAAAGCAACACAAAGAGATTGTATATTATACAAGCAATGTAGGTAAAGGAAACCCACAGATATATTATAACGTACATCAACAGGATGTTAAACCCGACTTTGCCCAGGTTTTTGTACAGATGGATGATGAGGCTAGTCCGGACTCAAAAATAGATCTGATCAAGCAGCTACGGCAAAGGTTTAAAGATTTTCCATATGCCAAAATCGAGGTAAAAGATTTTGAACAGGGTACGCCTATAGAGGCCAACATAGTAGTCAGGGTGTTTGGTGATGACCCAAATAAGTTGCGTGAACTTTCCTTTAAGGTGGAAGATCTGTTACGCAAACATCCAGGAACTGTTTACATTAATAACGAATTGAACACCTACAAATCGGATGTTAAAGTAGAAATAAATAAAGAAAAAGCCCGCACATTGGGTGTGCTTACAAGCGATATTGATAAAGTAATTCGAATGGCGGTAGCGGGATTAACCGTTGGTGATTATATAGATGACAGAGGCGATTCACGCAATGTCGTTATAACACTTGCCAGAGATAAATTTTCAAATTTAGATGCATTCAAAAACTTATACGTAAACAACATACAAGGTGTTCCAGTATTGGTTAGTCAAATTGCAACCATTTCTTTTGAAACATCGCCTACAACCATAAATCATTTTAATAAATCCCGTTTCGCAAAGGTTACCTCCTTGACCAAAGAAAATGTATATGCGAACGATATATTAAAGGACATTGTTCCGCAACTGAACAAACTTGAAATGCCGCCAGGCTGCTATTATAAGCTATCCGGGGAAGCGGAATCGGAAGGTGATACATTGGGTGGAAACTTCCTTTCGGTTATTCTGTTAAGTGCATTCCTTTTTGTTGGAGTGTTATTATTGCAATTTAAAACCTTTAAGGGAATCATTATTGTGCTGTCTATTATTCCATTGGGAATTCTGGGTGGTGTGGTAATGCTATTGATCACTGGTCATCCGATGTCATTGGTTTCTATTATTGGCTTCATCGGCTTGTCCGGCATACAAGTCAAGAATTCGCTATTACTTGTTGATTTTACCAACCAGTTGCGGGCTGACGGATATAGCATAGATGAGGCAATTAATATAGCAGGTGAAACCCGCTTTTTGCCGGTTGTGCTTACGTCCATAACCGCCATCTGCGGATTAATTCCTCTTGCCTGGAACCCCAATCCACTTATAGCGCCATTGGCAATTGTATTAATTGGAGGACTAATAAGCTCTACAATACTTGCCAGAATTGTGACACCGGTAATGTATAAACTTATTCCGCCTTCCATTCAAGATAAATAACCTTTCATGCACTTTAAAACATGAAGTCGTTCATGTTGTGTGCAAACAAATAATTTAAAAAACAGAAATGAAACAAACAATCTTAGTGACCGGAGCTTCTTCAGGTTTCGGACTCTTAATTGCCAGCAAGCTTCACGAAGCTGGTCATACCGTAATTGGAACAAGCCGAAATCCAGGGAAGTATCAAACTACATTACCATTCAAATTACTAGCCCTGGATATTGTCGATGACAACTCTGTTGAATCTTTTGTTAGACAACTATTCAATCAAATCTCACAATTAGATGTGTTGATAAATAACGCAGGCTACTTGCTGGCTGGGCTTGCCGAGGAAACTCCTGTTGATTTGGGTAAAGAGCAATTTGAAACAAACTTTTGGGGAACTGTAAAACTCACAAAGGAATTATTACCGTATTTCAGAAAACAAAAACAGGGAAAAATAATTACTACGGGTTCTTTTTTGGGTTTAATCGGTCACCCGAATGTTTCCTATTATTCAGCCTCAAAACATGCGTTGGAAGGATATTTTAAATCTCTTCGATTTGAGTTAAACCAATTTAACATCAGGGTTAGTATGATTGAACCTACATATTTTAAAACCAATCTTGGTGATCATGCAACAGTATCCAATGAAGAAATCGCAGAATACGATACATTCCGGCAAAAGGTAGATGTTTATACCAGCAATGCAATTAAAAATTCACCAGAGCCTGGCGCAGTGATAGATACGGTGATAAAAATTGTAAATGAAAAAAAGCCCAGGTTCAGTTATCCAATTGGAAAAGGAACATCGCTTTTCCTAACGCTACAACGGTTTGCATATAATGCATTTGAAGGTGCAATTCTGAAAAGTGTAAACAAAACGAAGATATGAGAATGGAAAACCAAAGACTGAAATTTGTTCAGGGTTTTATAGGGAAACAATTTTCAGGTAGCCCCTCGCCATATGGGCATTGGCTTTCTGGAAAGGTCGTTTCTGTAGATGAAAAATCGGTTGAGTTAGAGTTTACGGTAAGGAAAGAAATGACGAATCCTGTCGGAATGCTTCATGGTGGGGTAATCTGTGGAATGATTGATGAATGTATGGGTATTAATTTTTTTTACTTAGGGTTAGAATGCATTTTTCCAAGCATTAATTTAAATGTTGATTTTTTTACTGCCGCTAAAGAAAGTGAAATAGTTATTGTCCGCACACAAGTAATTAAGCAAGGAAAATCAATTATCAACATTAAAGCAGATGTTTTTAATAACAAACAGAGATTAGTTGCTCAGGCCAGTTCCAATTTGGCAGCAAGTGATATTAAAATTCCATTTTAAAGGATGGGCAGATCATGAGAAGTTAACGGGGCGGTAATGGAGACAAAAGCACAACTTCAACACATAGTTTTTAGGCATTCCGTTGCTACTGGCAATATATTAGAATCTACTTCCAAAGACCACTTGCATACAGATGCAATTTTTTTTACTTTTTAAAACTTATTTAAAACTACAGACCTGAATTGTAAGCAAATCCTAACTGAATCAAATTGATAGAATCGTTGTTAGTGTTGATTACTTTTATTATAAAAGCGCAGGGCATGTAAAAGGTCACCGGTTCGACTCCGGTAACCTCCACAGAAGCGGGAGAAACCATTTTAGAATGGTTTCTCCCGCTTTTCTTTTTTTCCAAAAGCTTTGCCAGTTACTGTTTGACTTGTTAGTGAAATTTGCCTTTTACCGCATTTTAGGAAGAATGAAGGGGCAATTTTTACTCACAACTTCAGCGCATAAGCCAGATAAGATTGTTCCTATTTAAAGATCACTCGATTTAAACGTATCTCCCTGGTTCGGATCACCCGTTTCATAGCCTTTTTTAAACCAGTACATGCGTTGTGCAGAGGTGCCGTGGGTAAATGCATCGGGAACAACATAGCCTTGCGATCTTTTTTGCAGGCGGTCATCGCCAATAGCATTAGCAGCATTCAATGCTTCTTCAATATCGCCGCTTTCCAGGATATTTTTCTTTTGTGTATAATGAGCCCAAACGCCGGCTAAAAAATCGGCCTGCAACTCCAGCATCACTGAATAACGATTGTATTCGGCCTCGCTCACCTGTCGGCGAAGCTGGCTTACCTTGCCTGCCGTGCCATTTAAATTTTGGATATGATGGCCTACTTCATGTGCCACAACATAGGCCATTGCAAAATCACCCGGCGCATTAAGTTTGGTTTGTAAATCCTCGTAAAACGAAAGATCGATATATACTTTTTGATCGGTCGGACAATAAAACGGTCCCATTGCGGCGCTTGCCATACCGCAGGCTGATTCGATACCATCCCTGAATAAGACAAGGGTAGGTTCAGGATAGTCAGATCCCTGCTCTGCATACAATTTGTTCCAGACGTCTTCGGTTTCGGCAAGCACAACTTTTACAAATTCTGCCCGCTCGTCATCGGCGGCTTTTTCTTCCGCCGTCATTTCAGTAGTAGTTGCGCTTCCCGGAAAATTTGGCGGTGGAGGCGCCGTATCACTGCTGCCACCTAAAAAGGTATACAATAAATAAACGATGACGCCTATGATGCCGCCGCCAGCGGCAATACCGCCACCGGAAATTCCCCGGCGGTCGTCAACGTTTGAACTTCCTCTTCTTCCTTTCCAACGCATAATGAATGTTTTATTTTATTATAAAAGATGAATGGGGCCTGGTAAACGAACGATTATAAAGTATACTCGCCAAATTCATGCGGGTATTTTTTTCGGTAAAGTTTTGCTAACTCCTCCTCTTCCCTTGCTGACTTTCTTTTATGATCGTTCCACCACCACAGTAACACGTAAATGGTAATGCCTGCTACGGCACCTGCCAAACCGTATTCAATTACCTTATTTTTCATGCATCAAGTTTATTAAATAACACAATTGGTATGCCATGATAGTCTGGAAATCTTCTTCATTTGAGGGTGGTTGAGCTTAAGCAATTCTGTTTATCTTCGGACGCACCAAAACGATCTTTATATATCTCTGTCGTTTAGCACTAACAATTGAAGTTAAGATGAAATGAGCCATAAAAATTGACACATGAAAATTTAATACACTCAGTATTAACAGCCAGCGACGACCAATATATAAAAAGGTGAGACAATAAAGATTAGATCATTTGATAAAACCAGTAAAATTTTTTTTTGATGAATAAGGATGCGGTACTGTCGCAAATTCTTTCCGGTAAAATTGTAGCGATCATTAGGGGAGCATTGCCGGAAGATGTGGTGAAAATTGCAAATGCGCTTTATGAAGGAGGCGTTAAATGTCTGGAGGTAACCCTGAATTCTCCGAATGCCCTGTATGCTATTGAAAGTATTGCTAAAAAAATGGAAGGTCGTTTATTAGTAGGCGCCGGCACTGTGTTAACGGCAGTAGAGGCCCACGCAGCTATCAACGCCGGTGCCAAGTTTATTATTTCTCCCATTTTAAGTGCTGAAGTGATTGAAGCAACGAGGCAGGCCGGTGCTGTAAGTATTCCCGGTGCATATACCCCTACTGAAATATTCAATGCTTTTACAAGTGGTGGCGATATCATCAAGGTTTTTCCAGGTTCCGCAGGACCAGGATTTATAAAAGAAGTATTGGCTCCATTACCGCATATTCCTTTGATGCCAACCGGCGGTATCAGCATTGATAATATTGAAACATTCAAAAAAGCGGGAGCTGTTGCATTTGGCATTGGAAAATCACTGGTAGATACCAGTCAAAAGGTCAATGATAAATATTTGCAGGAGATAGTGTCCAATGCGCAAAAATTTATGCGGGCAGTTGAACCATGAATCCATTAACAAGCGACAATCTAGTATATGATTTTTTTTAGCTGCGATTGGGGTACCTCGGCATTCAGGTTAAGATTGATCGAGTCGTCACCAGGGAATATCAGGACATTGGCAGAACGAAAAACAGGCCAGGGAATCGCGGCAACCTATAAGTTATGGAAAGAAGCCGGAGGTAACGATGCAGAAAGATTGGCATTTTACCAGTCTTATCTTTTTGATCAAATACAAACAATATCAAAGCAGCTTAATAAGGATGTAGGCAATATTCCTGTTGTGCTATCGGGTATGGCCTCTTCCAGTATTGGCATGCAGGAACTTCCCTATAAACAATTGCCGGTTCATTCGGATGGATCGGATCTTTTGGTGAAAATAATTCCTTGGGTTGTGCCGGCTTTTTCTTCGAATTTGGTAATGATTTCGGGTGTAAGCTCAGGGTTGGATGTAATGCGGGGCGAGGAAACAATCCTGGTAGGTTGTGATATTAAAAAAGCAAATAGGGAAGACCTGTTTATTTTCCCGGGTACACATTCCAAACATGTCAGGATAAACAACGGACAAGCACATTCGGTAAGCACTTACCTGACAGGTGAACTGTTCAGTTTACTGGCACGGCACAGCGTTCTTTCAGGTTCTGTTCAGCAACATAGTTTTGTGGAAAAGTATGCTGAATCTTTTGCGGCAGGTGTAAACAAAGGAAAAGCAGCAAACCTGTTAAACAGTATTTTCCAGGTGAGAGTGAACAACCTGTTTGATAAGCTATCGAAAGAAGAAAATTATTATTATCTCAGCGGCTTGTTAATAGGGTATGAGTTAAAAGACATTGCAATGAAACCTGTTCCTGTTACCATTGTTGGAAGCGGTGAGTTGCAAAAATTATATAGGCAGGCTCTTCCTGTTCTTGGCTTGAATGATCAGACGCAATACAAGGACGCAGATGAAGCGTTGATCCGCGGGCAGTTGAAGATATTACAGCAGTAGAATCTAAAAATAACGCTGATATTTGTACTACATTTAAACAGAACGTAATCCTTTTAATGTATGCGCAACACCCACCCCGATGAATTAGGAATTGGCCGGATCACACAAAAAACTATGGCAGACATCGTGGAGGTGAGATTGCGTGAATACCTGAAGAAAAAATCGTTTAAGCCCGGCGATCCACTTCCTAATGAAATGCAGTTGGCGGAATCATTGGGTGTAAGCCGCAATGTAGTTCGGGAGGCATTGAGCCGTTTGCGGATGTTAGGCATGGTAGAGACAAAGAAGAAAAGGGGAATGATTTTATCCCGGCCGGATATTTTAGGTTCTTTTGAACGGGTACTCGATCCACTGATCATTGATGACAATACGCTGCAGGATATTTTTGAAATAAGACTTACACTCGAGTTGGGATTGGCAGATCTCCTGTACCTGCGCAAGACCAAAAAAGACGTGGAAGAACTGGAGCAGATCGCTAAAAATCAAAAAGTGGACACTGGCAAACAGGCCTTCCGGGTTAAAAACGAAATTGCCTTCCATAGCAAAATATACCAGATGACCGGTAATGAAACACTCATGCGGTTTCAAAATATGTTACTTCCTGTTTTCGGTTATCTTGTTTCATTGGAGAAAGTTCCCATCGTCGGCAAGGTCACCCATATGGACCTGGTGAATATTTTAAAAACCGGGACCAAGGAAGAGTTTCGGCAGGGAATGTTGCAGCACTTACAACATCATTTCGATAAACTTAAAAAATAACTTTAGCAAATCGTTAGCGGCAATTTGAGTTGCCTCAGTTTTAAAAAGATTCTATTTAGTAAAGTACTTTTTTGGAATAAATGAATTTGACCGGGAAAATAAATTTCTTAACAGCAGCTGTACTTTTTTTAGTGATCCACTTTTCTTGTAAAAGGAAAGATCGAATGATTGAGATGTTTTCTGCTTTTATAAGTAACAGCACCAAGGTAAATATTGCATATGGAAATAGGCTAGATACTAGTCAAATTATTATCGATACGACAATTTCCAAAATGTCTGAAGTTGAAAAGATCAAAAACTTTATTGTACAGACTGGTGAAAGAGACACATGCTATCATTTATCGGGAACAATCACTTTTCTAAATAGTTCTGAAGACGGATTTGTAATAGATTTTAGCCTGGATCCCCAATGCCCGGCTTATTATTTTTATACTGAAGATAAACCGGTGAGCTTTAAAATGTCATATCAAAGCGGAATGTATTTATCGGAACTTCAAAACATTTTGCTGAACAATCGTCCTAAATAATACTGCAGCCAGCAGCACATTGGCAATATTACAAGATGACGAATAAATTATCATGCGTATTAACCAGATGAACTTTAGTTCCACCAACAAAATAAAGCTCCAACTGATTGCAAAATATCATCTATGTATTTACATTGTTCGTTCGGGCTGGATGATACATGGAATACCCACCTCCAAGGAATGAACCTTACACAAAGGGATACGAAATTTTTTGTGTCCATTCTCCTTGCCAAACAAGCCCTCGGATTCTGCCTCAGAATATTTTTTAATGACGTTTTAGTAGAGGCAATTAATCTCTTCTCCTAAAACAATAAAATAAAAAGGGTTAAAAAAAATTTGGCAGCAAAAAGCATTTATTCCTACATTTGATATGTCCTACAAAAGGACAAAACAACAAACTTAACGAAATGACTTGCCTGCTTGCCAAACCGGGTCGCCAATTTCTCGGTGTCTTCCTGAAACTTTTTACAGTAAGTGTCTTGCTTCTTTGCGTCGGCAGTTGCGCCAAGAAAACCCAGCCTCTTGCCTCCACTGAGAAAGAAGAAGCCATTGAAACAAGAGCCGCTGCTCCTTACCATACCAGTGCTGTTATTTTCAATGGCGGTAATGAAAGTATTTATCATTCTTTTCGTATCCCCTCTATTATCAAAACCAACAATGGAACATTGATCGCATTTGCCGAAGGCAGACGATGGAACCCCGGTGATTGGGGTGATATCAATCTTGTCTATAAACGCTCCACCAACAACGGCTCGACCTGGTCCGCATTGGGTGAAGTAGTTGGCTCAGGCAATGGCACCTGGGGTAATCCCACTGCTGTGTATGACTGGAACAAAGGAACCAATGGAAGAGTTTGGCTTTTTATGTCATGGAATAGTGGCGACCACACTTCCATGAGTACGATTGATACCTGGGGTGAAAGAAAAGTGTATGCCTCTTATAGTGATGATCATGGGGTAACATGGTCGACTCCACAGGATCTTACCAACACACTGCTTCCTCCCAATTATACCTGGGATGCCATGGGCCCGGGCATTGGCATTCAAACAAAATATGATCATCCCGGCAGGCTCATCATTCCTGCCAAAGGCAGAAATATTTACAGCGACGATAACGGAACCACCTGGCATTACCAGCTTATTCCTTCGGGCACTGATGAGGGCACTATCGTGGAAAGAATGGACGGTAGCTTACTACGCAATGACCGGCCACAAACTGGCGAGTGGAATCTTTCGAAACGAAGAAGAAAATCTACCGGTTCCATCGAAAATGGTTTTACAGCATGGACATCGGATAATACTTTATTAGATCCAAAATGTGAAGCCTCCATCATTCGCTACAATACCGATGACCCGGCACGGATCATTTTTCTCAATCCCAATCATGAATCGAAGCGCTGCAATATGACGGTGCGGATCAGTTATGACGATGGTAATACATGGCCCATCAGCCGGCCAATCTTTGATTGGAATACTTGTGATTATGCAGCCATTACTATTGCTAAAGGCGGATACTCCAGCATGATCAAGACAGCTGATTATGCCGTGGCTGCTTTGATCGAGATAAACGAAGATGTACATAACAGCGATTCCAGTCATAAATCGATTGAGTTTCACAAATTCAATCTTCCCTGGATATTGAATGGAGCAACAGAACCCTAATCAACTTTTTTGTTTACTGTTTTAAAACGATTATTTGCTTATGAAAAAAATGATCTTCTGGCGGAAACTGCGGATACCACTCGTTTCTGCAACTGTATTTCTTTTACCACTTTTTGCAATAGCACAAACCTATACGGTCAATGGAAAAGTAACCGACAGCACCGGTGCAGGCATTGAAAAAGTGAGTGTAAACGTAAAAGGAACTTCAACCGGCACTACTACTTCAGCCGATGGCAGTTTCGCCATCGCAGTGCCTTCTGCAAAAGCTACACTTGTATTTTCCAGTGTAGGCTTTATTCCACAGGAAGTAAAAGCCGGTTCACAAACTAACCTCAGCATTTCATTACAACGGGTCAGCGAAACATTAAGTGATATTGTAGTGATTGGTTATACGCAGCAGTCAAAAACAAAAATTACGGCTGCTGTTTCAAAACTCAATCCTGACGAGTTGAAGAATACCTCCAACCCCAACCCGGTGCAGGCATTGCAGGGAAAGATTGCAGGTGTTTCCATTCCTATTACGGCTGGTCAACCTGGCGGCGGCGCTACCAACATCATTATTCGTGGCGGTACCAAGCTGAATGTATATGGTTCGGGCCTGGGTAATAACAATGGGAGTGCAGTGGGATCTGCTGATGGAAGCAGCCCGTTGGTAATTATTGACGGTGTGTTTCGGTCGATGAATGATATCAATCCTGATAATATTGAATCGCTGCAGGTGATGAAAGATGCGGCGTCTACTGCTATTTATGGTGCCCGTGGCGCCAATGGTGTTATTGTCATTAAAACAAAAGGTGGAAAGTTCAACAGCAAAATGAACATTACGCTGAACCATCGTACTACCTGGGAAACACAAGCGAGAGATTATGATTATTTGAATGCCGAACAATACCTGCGGCTGGCGAGAACGACAGTTCAAAACACATTTGACCGAATTGATAAAAATAATTTATTAAACAATGGTGGCTTCTCTGCCGGAACAAGAGTGTATACTACCAAGGGGCAATATGGAAATAATATAAACCTCACAGCTTTGTATGATAATATTGTTGCTATAGAAGGACAGGCTTATGTCGACAACCTGATTGCAAGAGGCTGGCAAACGATGGATGATCCAATCAATCCCGGTACCAAATTATTGTTTGCCGATAATCATTACCAGGACATGCTCTGGAACACCGGCATCAGTCAAAATGAAAATGTGGCCATTAGCGGCGGAAGTGAAAGAGCCAATTATAATGTAGCAGTTGGTTACACGGATCAAAAAGGTGTCTTTGTTGGCACTCGTTATAAACGATATGATGCGCTGGGCAATTTCAGCTTCAAAGCCACTGATAATTTCAAGATCGATGTAATGCTCAATTACCAGAATGTAAAACCAAACTATGTAGATGCTTACCAGAATGAGTTGGTCAGAGGCGTACGCATCACGCCGCTGATCCGCACTTTTAAAGATGATGGAAATCCAACACCCGGTGAATTATATACTGTCCGTAACCGCTTTCATACATTGAAGTATGATGATACACGAACAAACACAGAACGATTGGTGTCAAGAGTAGCGGGGGATCTTGCAATTATAAAAGGATTACACTTCAAGCCTTCCTTTTCGTATGTCATAAACGATTACACGGAACTGTTCATGAGAAAGGGTACACCTGCTAATGAGGTGCAACCTTCTACCAAACGTCAAAAAACAGAATATACCAATAACTCACGCCAGTTAATGATTGACCAGGTATTGCAATATGATTTCAATGTAGCTGCCGATCATCATTTCACTACCCTGGCAGGGTTCAATTTTACCAGGAACACGAATAATATTATCAGTATTGGATCGCAAAGAGCTACCAACGATTATATCTATACCATCAATGAACCTTCTACCACAGTTATCAATGGAGTGGTAACGACCAATGTTACCAATTTCAGCACTTCATTAGGCGAGTCAAGATCGGCCAGCTATTTTGGACAGCTTAACTACGATTATAAGGCGAAGTATTTAGTTAGCGGCGCTTTGCGTTATGATGGCTTTTCCAATTTTGCCCCTGAGAACAAATATGCGATGTTCCCTTCAGCGTCTGTCGGCTGGAATATCCACCGGGAAAATTTCTGGAATGTAAGTTTTGTAAATGCATTGAAATTAAGGGCCAGCTGGGGTACGGCGGGTTCCAGTGATCTGAGCATTACGGATACTTATGGCGGTTATTCTTCCACACAATATGCGTTGGGTTCGGGCATCCTTCGTGCCAATCTTTCAAATCCCAACCTGAGATGGGAATCAACCGAAACAATGGATGTTGCGTTTGATGCATCATTTTTTAAAGACAGGGTCAATTTGACAGTTGACTTTTATAATAAGTTGACAAAAGACAGGCTTGCTTCAAAACCATTACCCTCTGAATCGCCTTTTTCTTCCATTACATTTAATAATGGTGTATTGCGTAATCGTGGCGTGGAAGTTGAACTGGGAGCTACCGTCGTCAATACAAAATCGTTTACCTGGAGAACCAATTTCTCTTTTGCCTTCAACAGAACAGTGATCACCGAACTTCCTGAAAACGGCCGTGAAAAAAATAGGCAGGGTGGTGACCTGGTATATGATCTTTCTAAAAAAGAATTAGTGGAAGCTGGTGGATTTGCCGAAGGTGAACGTCCTTATGGACTCTGGGCCTATAATGTAATCGGTGTATTTGCCACCGAATCTGAAGCCGCAGCATGGAATGCCACTAAGAAAGATAATCTTGCTTCGCCACAAGGAATTATCGCCAAAAAACATGCAGGTGATTTCATTTTTGATGATGTAAACAATGATGGCGTCATCGATACCAAGGACCAGGTGTTTATGGGCTACAGGAATCCTGATAAGATCGGAGGCATGCAAAACACATTTACTTATAAAGGTATTTCAGTAAGATTCACGATGGACTATGCAATGGGTCATATCATTAGCAATGGTGCATTGGCCAGATCATTGGGACAGGGAAGAGCTTTCAATGAAGGTGCACCTACCGAAGCGTTGGGATCAGACATCTGGCAGAAAGAAGGCGATATGAATAAAAAATATGCCCGCTTCTCATTTGCCGATTTTGATTTTGGCCAACGGAATTATTTGCGTGGCGCTACATTGGGTAATGGTGGCGGCTATTCTTCTGATGTATCAGCTATGATCGAAAAAGGAGATTTTCTTGCTTTCCGTGAAGTATCCATTTCATATGATCTTCCTCAAAACCTGCTTCGCAAAATTCATTCTACCGGCCTGAATGTTTTTGCCAGCGTATATAACCTGGGTTATCTCACAAAATACAAAGGATTGAACCCCGAGATCTACAGCGGTTTTGATCCCGGTGGTTATCCCCGGCCAAGACAATTCTCATTGGGCGCTACGTTGAAATTTTAAATGATCTGTGAACACTAAAAGATTTATACTATGCAAAAGATAATAGTATCATTAATCGCATCCCTTTTTTTTATTTCAATTTTACCCGGTTGTAAAAAGATACTGGAGGTAAAAACTGAATCGAGCATTACCGAAGAAAACTATTTTAAAAATGAAGGTGATTTTGAACCTTATGTTACCGGTATTTATACTTTCATGCGCAGCTTTGCCAATAATATTACTTATGGCACAGAACGTAGTGAAGAGTTGATAGCCGGCTCCAACTCAAGATTTGGAGTGGCCTGGTCGCAGATCATCACACCTTCATCAGGGGCTATTAATTATAACGACTGGTACAAGGCAATTGGTCATTGTAATTTATTGCTGGCCCGGATCGCTGATTTTCCTTTTTCTTCGGAAGACAATAAAAAAAGAATCATTGCTGAAACGCATTGCCTCCGTGCCTATTTTTATTTTCATCTCACCCGCATCATTGGCGATGCACCACTGATGTTGCAGGCTATTATGGACGAAAATGTTCCATTACTACCCCGTTCTTCTGCTGCAGATGTAATGAAACAAATACAGGCCGACCTGGATGAAGCAATTAACGGCTTCAAATCCATGAGCAATTTTGTTGCCACCAGTTATCCTTCCCGGTACCGTTTTTCCTATGGCGCAGCACAAGCGTTAAAGGCCGATGCCAAGCTTTGGAGTGCAAAAGTATTGGAAGGTGGCGATGCTGATCTTACGGTGGCTATTGCTGCTATTGATGAAGTTGAATTGTCTGGCGTTACATTGAATACTGATTTCAAAACAGTGACTACTACAAGAGCAGCTACTAACAAAGAAATTATTCTCGCTGCGTATTACCAAAGAGATGAAACCGGGGCCAACTATGGTTTGAATGCGTTACCTTTCTTATCTATCGTGCAGGGAGCATTAAATCTGGATAGCTTACCCTATGCACAAACATCCGGCAATGGCCAGGGAGCTTACCAGATCAGTGCTTTGTCAAAAGGATTGTTTACCAACAGCAGCGATAAACGCATCCCTTTTACCTGGGTAACAGAAAGGCAGAATTCAGGGTCAAAGATTTCATGGATTACCAAATACCCCGGTACCAAATATTCCGACGACAGAATTTCTGATAATGATATTATTATTTATCGTTTGGCCGATTTGTTGTTAATGAAAGCGGAGGCCTATGCCGCTTTGGATAATATTACAATGGCCATTGAAAATTTAAATAAAGTTAGAAACCGTGCCGGTATTGGTGACTATGCAGGCGCAGCTGATAAAGTTTCGGTGGAAAAAGAAATTCTTGACGAAAGGGGAAGAGAATTGTTCTTTGAAAATAAACGCTGGTATGATCTCGTTCGTTTTCATAAAGGAGGAACAATTGATGTGTATAACTATGTTCCGCAATTAATCGGTAAAACAACTCCATTGTTCTGGCCATTGAATACAACTGTACTGGCCAATAATAATTTACTTGTACAAACGCAGGGTTATTAATAATAGTAGAATAAAATAAGTAAAATAAAAAAAATGCAAAAAATTGAAGGACTAATAGCAGCGGCATTTACACCTTTTCAGGAAGATGGTTCATTAAATTTGGATTTGATCCCTTCTCTCGTTGACAAACTTGTTAACGATGGATTGAAGGGGATATTCGTTTGCGGCAGTAATGGCGAAGGACCCAATATGACCACGGAAGAAAGAATGAAAGTAGCGGAAGAATTTGTAAAGGCTGCCAGGGGTCGTTTATTGATAATTGTACATGTGGGACACAGCAGTATCGCAGAATCAAAAATTTTGTCTGCGCATGCAGCGGCGATTGGAGCAGATGCTTTTTCCTCTGTCGCTGCGTTTTATTTCAAACCCGTATCCGTTCAGAACCTGGTGGACTGCATGACGGATATTGCCAGCGCCGCGCCGACTCTTCCTTTTTATTATTATCATATACCTCATCTCACGGGAGTGGGCATGGATATGATCGAATTTCTTCAATTAGCCGGAGACCGCATTCCCAATCTGGCGGGAATAAAATATACTTCGTCTACTATACAGGAATACCAGGCTTGCGTGACTTTTGACAATGGAAGGTTTGACATTTTGTATGGATTGGATGAATTGTTGGTGCCTGCGCTTTCCGTAGGCGCCAAAGGAGCTATTGGCAGCACATACACATTTGCAGCGCCGCTCTATTTAAAAATTGTTGATGCTTTTAAACGGGGCGACCTCTTAACGGCCAGGGAACAGCATGCTTACATGGTAGAAGTGATCCGGGTATTATTGAAATATCCACCTATTCCTGGTCAAAAAGCTATCATGAAAATGCTGGGTTGGGATCTCGGCCCTTGCCGTCTTCCGCTTACGACTCTCAGTACGGAAAACTTTGAGAAGTTTTATAAAGAGTTGGATGATCTGGCTTTCTTTGAAAAAGTTTCTTCTGTTACATTAGAAGCAGTTAAGCGTTGAAGAGAGGAGTAATTAGTAGAAAAAAGTTTTTTGTACAAGTGAAAAGAATTGTTTTCATAATAATGATCGTAATGACAGGATTAAACTGTGTAAACAGCAAAGCGGTTGGGGGAGAAGAGAAGATAAAGCAAATTGACTGGTCGGTAGCAGCCGTTCTGCCATCAGTCAATGGAGAAAAACAACCCGGTTTGGCGGGACCGGTAGCTGGAATTATTAATGATTATTTACTCGTAGGTGGTGGCGCCAACTTTCCCGATGGACTTCCATGGTATGGAAATAAAAAACAGTACCACGATGAAATATATCTTTTTGAAAAAAAGGAGGGCAAAATTGTAAATGCATCTGTAAGTAAACAAAAGTTACTAAATCCCGTTGCTTATTGTGCCAACGTGACGACGCCAAAAGGCCTTGTCTATATAGGTGGGGAAAATGAACAGGGCTTGTCCGATAAAGTTATTTTGGTCGAATACAATCCAATAGCCAATGAACTTGTATTTTCTGATCTTCCTGCTTTGCCTTTTTCGCTTACCAATCTTTCTGCTACCTTTTATAATCATACAATTTATGTAGCAGGCGGTAATTCCAAAAACGGGCCTTCCGATAAATTTTTTTGTCTCAATCTTGCAATGCCCGGTGCAAAATGGGAGTCGTTGCCTGATATCCCCGTAAAAATTTCTTTTGCAGTAATGGTAGTTCAATCCAATGGCGATCATGATTGCATCTACCTGGTAGGCGGTCGGAGAAAAAACGGTAATGGCATCAGTGATATTTTTAGTACGGTGTACCAGTTTGATATGAAAAACAATCATTGGTCACAAAAAAAATCTATGCCATTTGCTGTTTCTGCCGGAACGGGCATTGCTGATGATTCGGATCAAATATTGATATTGGGTGGTGATAAAGGCGAAACCTTCGGTAAAGAAGAGAAACTAAATGCAGCGATAAAATCAGAAACCAATGAACAGAAGATAAAACAACTTACGAAAGAAAGAATTGCGTTGTTAGAAGCACATCCCGGTTTTGCAGGTGATGTGTTATTGTACAATACGATCAGCGACGAATGGGAAAAATTAAATTCTTTACCTGCGGGTAATCCTGTTACTACAACAGCTATAAAATGGGGAGCTGATATTATTATTCCAAGTGGTGAAATAAAAGCGGGGGTGAGAACGCCTCAAATATTGATAGGAAAAATTATTCGATATGCTATAAATGAAATTGAAAGATAGATTTTGCGAAGAGAAAGAGATAGGAGATATATAATCCAGGATCAGGAAAGCGGGAGTAACCCACCCCGGCCCCTCCAAGGAGGGGATGCTGAGCACAGCCCCTGCCTACCGGACAGGCAGGCTCGCTTTTCGGAGATACTTAGCATAAATGAGTTTCTAAAAGTTGAAGATAAAAGAAACAGGCTATAAGGTAACCATCTCCTCCTTGGAGGGGCGAATTAAAGACTATATAAAATTTAAACGACTGGGTGGGTTGCCTGGTAGCGGACAAAGCGATGAATAGTGCGACGCAACGGGCGTTTAATAGAAATTCAATAGCTGGGAACAAAAAAAATATTGCAACATTTTATGGAGAACAATCAATGAAACAGTCAAAATATTATCCCTGGATTTTAGTTAGCTTGTTGTGGGTGGTGGCATTGCTTAATTATATGGACAGGCAAATGCTCAGCACCATGAGACCTTCCATGATGATCGATATTGCTGAACTACAAACAGCCACCAACTTTGGAAGGTTGATGGCTATTTTTTTATGGATATACGGATTCATGAGTCCATTGGCTGGAATGATTGGTGACAGGGTAAACCGCAAATGGCTGATCGTTGGAAGTTTGTTTGTTTGGAGTGCTGTTACACTGGCTATGGGCTATGCGCAGAATTTTGAGCAGTTGTACTGGCTTCGTGCATTGATGGGAGTAAGTGAAGCGTTATATATACCGGCAGGCTTATCATTGATCGCCGATTTTCATTCTTCCAAAACCCGATCACTGGCTATTGGTATTCACATGACGGGCTTATACATGGGACAGGCATTGGGCGGCTTTGGCGCTACCATTGCTGCCAGCTTTTCGTGGCAGTCAGCCTTTCATTCATTTGGTATCATCGGTATTATTTATTCAGTAGTCTTAATTCTTTTTCTGCGGGAAAAAAAATCTTCTGTCGAAGTAACTGATAAAATAACTATTGAAAAACCCGGGTTTTTCAAAGGGCTGGGTTTGCTGTTTAGTAATATCGCGTTTTGGATCATCGTATTTTATTTTGCCGTGCCAAGTTTGCCCGGGTGGGGAATTAAAAACTGGTTGCCGACGCTGTTTGCTGATAATCTGGATATTGATATGAGCAAAGCGGGACCTTTATCAACCATCACGATTGCTGCTTCTTCATTCTTAGGAGTACTATTCGGTGGAGTCTTATCCGACAGATGGGTTCAGAAAAATATAAAAGGTAGAATTTATACCAGTGCTATCGGTCTTGGCCTGACTATACCTGCTTTATTATTGATTGGCTATGGTCATTCGTTGTTTCACGTCATCGGTTCAGCGTTTTGTTTTGGTTTTGGCTTTGGTATGTTCGATGCCAACAATATGCCGATCCTTTGCCAATTTGTTTCTTCCAAATACAGAGCCACAGCCTATGGCCTGATGAATATGGTAGGTGTATTCGCCGGTGCATTTGTTACGGATTGGCTGGGCAAATCAACGGATGCGGGTAACCTGGGAAAGAGTTTTGCGATGCTTGCTGCTATTGTTTTGGCTGCATTGATCATTCAATTATCATTTCTCCGGCCAAGGGTAAATGATTTTGATACCGTCAACAAATAATTTAAATAGTTAGAAAACTGAAGCAATAATGATAGTCTCCCGAAACAATTTGTCTTTGATATTTGCCATGTTGATCTGTACGCTAACAACCGGGAATAATTTATTGGCGCAGCAACTCAATCATATTTACAAAGGAGGGGAGGAGGGATACAACTGTTTCCGGATTCCATCCCTGGTTACTACCAGCAAAGGCACAGTACTGGCTTTTGCTGAAGCAAGGAAAATCAATTGTGGTGATGCGGGAGATATTGACATGGTGGTAAAACGTTCGGAAGATGGCGGCAAAACCTGGGGCCCGTTGCAGGTGATTTGGAATGATTCAACCAATACTTGTGGCAATCCCGCTCCGGTTGTGGATGAAAGAACAGGTAACATTATATTACTAGGCACCTGGAATTTGGGTGCTGATCATGAGAAAGAAATCATTAATAGTTCAAGCAAGGATACAAGGCGGGTGTTTGTGCTGAGATCAACGGATGATGGTAAAACATGGTCGCAAGCGACAGAGATAACAAACAATGTGAAGAAGAACAACTGGACCTGGTATGCAACGGGCCCCGGGCGGGGAATACAATTGAGTAAAGGAAAGCATAAAGGTCGCCTGGTTATTCCCTCGAATCATATCGTAACAAAAACAAAAGAGAATTATTCGCATGTGATTTATTCCGACAATGGCGGCAATGCATGGAAATTGGGCGGTGTGATCCGGCAGGAAGGTGTGAATGAATCTACTGTTGCCGAACTTTCAAATGGGCGACTTTTATTAAATATGCGCAATGCAGGCAAATCGAGACATCGGCAAATTGCCATCAGTAAGAATGCCGGGAAGAAATGGTCAGCCATACATCCTGATACAGTATTGATTGAACCCGTTTGTGAAGCCAACCTGATTCAGTACAAGTTCCCGGGAAAAAAGCACCTTCTTGTTTTTTCAAATCCTGCGAGTACAACTTCCCGTACAAGAATGACCGTGAGGGTAAGCGAGGATGACGGGAAAACCTGGCCATTCAAAAAGCTGATCTATGAAGGACCTTCTGCCTATTCATGTTTAACGGTTTTGCCCAATGGCAACCTGGGCTTATTTTACGAAGCAGGAATTCAACGTCCCTATGAAGGAATTGCTTTTGAAGAAATAGCTATAGACGATTTTAAATGAATAATGTTCCGAAAACAAATAAGCACCCTCTTATTTAAGCAGTCAGACAGGCCGCTCCGGTTGTAATTTGGGAGCGGCTTTTTTCAAGAAAAAAACTTAACCTTTATCGTATAAAAATTACCGGCATATGAAACAGCTTCGTTACTTGTTTTTTTCCTTCATTCTTTTTCACTCAGCGTCGCAAGCTCAGGATTGGCAAATGGTAAAAGGCAAGATCACATCACCGTGGGCTGAGAAATTGAACCCCGATAATGCACTGCCTGATTACCCAAGACCACAAATGGTAAGAAAAGACTGGACAAACCTGAACGGGCTTTGGCAGTATGCAATTCAGCCAAAAGATCAACAATCCATTCCTGCTAACACCCAGGGATCGATACTGGTACCATTCGCAGTAGAATCGGCTTTGTCCGGTGTTGGAAAAACGGTTGGTAAGGACAGCATACTTTGGTACAAAAAAACAGTAAATGTTCCCGCTGCAAAAAACAAGACTGTATTGCTCCACTTTGGCGCCGTGGATTGGCAATGCACTGTATTTGTAAATGGAAAAGAAGTGGGGAGCCATGAGGGCGGGTATGATCCATTTTCCGTCGACATTACCAACGCACTGAAAAAAGGAACGAAACAGGATATTGCTATCCGTGTATGGGACCCTTCAGACGACGGACCTCAACCAAGAGGAAAACAAATCAAAAATCCTCATGGCATCTGGTACACACCGGTAACCGGCATCTGGCAAACAGTTTGGGTAGAAGCAGTGCCCAAAACCTGTATCGCTGAAACAAAACAAACTCCCGACCTGGATAATAAGCGGGTTCTTGTCAATGCCAGGATTGAAAACCTCCAGCCGGGTGACCAGGTTATAGCCACTGCCTGGGATGGTGAAACAAAAGTAGCAGAACAGAGTGTTAGTGGTAATAATGAAACTTCATTGACTATTGCGAACCCGAAAATATGGTCCACTGAAAATCCGTTTTTATACGATTTGAAATATACTGTTCAGCGCAAGGGAAAAACGATCGATGAAGTGAAAAGTTATTTTGCTATGCGCAAAATATCCATGAAGCCGGATAGTAAAGGCATTCAACGGATGTTGCTGAATGATCAGTTTGTGTTTCAATACGGTCCGCTTGACCAGGGCTGGTGGCCCGATGGTTTGTACACCGCTCCCACAGACGAAGCGTTGAAGTTTGATATTGAGAAAACAAAGGACATGGGCTTCAACATGATTCGTAAACATGTGAAAGTGGAGCCGGCCCGCTGGTATTATTACTGTGATGTATTGGGAATGTTAGTTTGGCAGGATATGCCGAGTGGTGACCTGGGCAATCATTGGGAATCACGTCCCGGTATTTATGGTCGTGCGACTGACAAGGACAGAACACAGGAATCGGAATCTATGTTCCGCACAGAATGGAAAGAGATCATGCAGGACTTACACAATTTTCCAAGTATCATTGTTTGGGTGCCGTTCAATGAAGCATGGGGCCAGTTTAAGACAAAAGAAATTGTAGAATGGACCATGCAAAAAGATCCATCAAGACTGGTGAATACAGCAAGCGGCGGAAACTTTGAAGATGTAGGTCATATCATTGACTTACACAACTATCCTGAGCCATTGATGCCACAACCGGATTTGTTTGGTCAAAAACGTGTATTGGTATTGGGTGAGTTTGGTGGACTGGGATTGCCGGTTGAAGATCATACATGGCAGGAAAAAAATAATTGGGGCTATCAAAGTTTTAAAAATAATACGGAACTGCTCAACAGGTATTCAGAGTTTATCGATCAAATACCCCATCTTATTTCCATGGGATTGTCGGCGGCAGTGTACACGCAAACAACAGATGTAGAAGTGGAAACCAATGGCCTGATGACATACGACCGGAAACAAATCAAAATGCCGGTAGAAAAACTAAAGGAGTTACACCAAAAATTATACAATCCATCACTGGTGACGATCCGATAAACAGGATCGCCATCAGGATTCGTTGTTCGTTGAATTTTATTCTTTAATTGCAATTATTTCATTGATACCCGTAGCACGGTTAAAGAATTTGGTTTAAGAGTAAGGTCGATTTTTTTCCCTTTTAAATTGATTGTTTGCGAAACGGGACCAACAGTGAGCGGACTATCAACAGTATTGATGTCATCAGGGGAGCCGCCTGTCAGCACTGTAACGGTAGCAGTTGCAACAATCTTTTTTACTCCTTCCAATGCAAAACAGGTTGTCTTTTCGACGGATGAACTGTTAACGACTTTAATGATAAGGTCATTGTTGTTTTTATCAGTCACGGCTGAGGCGTATAAACTGTCCTGGCCGGTTACCGGCTTATTATTCCATAATGCAGGAACAACATGTGTGCCTTTGTTGGTAGAATACAATTTCTGTACATAGTAATTGGGCGTGCCATAAATATGAAGGTTGTCAACCCATATCAGGTCAGGCGACCATTGCCAGCCGTCCACATTGGCGAATAAAGGTGCATAAGACGCCATATTTACCACATCAGCATTACGCTCCAGTCCGGTAAGAAAAGCTGCCTCTGCAATTGCTGATTGCAGGTTATTTTTCTTTTTTGCATCTGTTGTTCTGTCACTGTGTGCGGCATATTCGCCGGCAAATATTTTAGCTCCGTTTCTGTCATAATTATCATACCGAGAAGCATTTTGTAAAAACCATTCGGGACGACGGTAATAGTGTTCGTCAATCAGGTCTGCTTGCATTTTTCTGAGTTCGCTATTTAGATAGTCAAATCTTTCTCCATTGGGATCGGTACCGGAACTTGCTATCAATTTGATAGTGGGATATTTTTCCTTAATAGCTTTTTGAAAAACTTTTAGTCGTTCCACATATTGCGGTCCCCAGTTTTCATTGCCAACACCCATCATTTTTAGATTAAAGGGAGCAGGATGGCCCATTTCTGCCCGAACCTTGCCCCATTTGGTATTGACATCTCCATTGGCAAATTCAATCAGGTCCAACGCATCCTGTACATAAGGATCGAGCTGATCTACCGGGACTAATTCAGCAGTATTAAATTGACAGGCCATGCCGCAATTCAGTATAGGCAATGGTGATGCGCCGATATCTTCAGCCAATTGAAAATATTCAAAGAAGCCAAGGCCGAATGTCTGAAAATAATCAGGTGTGGAGCGGTGGGCAAATTCTGTGTTCCACCGGTTGACGATGAGTTGACGTTCTTCAATGGGGCCAATTGTTTTCTTCCATTGATAACGGGTTTCCAGTTCATGTCCTTCTACGATGCAGCCGCCGGGAAAGCGAATAAACCCGGGTTTTAAATCAGCCAGCATTTGAACCATATCGGCCCGCATGCCACCTGGTCTTTTTTTCCAGGTATCTTCAGGAAACAATGAGATCATATCGAGATCGATCACACCATTGCCTTCAAACCAAATATTCATTTTGGCTTTTGGTTCGGTAGCGGTAGCATTAAAACTTACGGCCTCTTTTTTCCAATCATTGCCGGCAGACGAAGGGCTCAATGAAGCACTGCCAATGATTTCGTTTTTATCATTGATCAGTTCAATATGCATTTGTATACCGGCAGCAGGCTGGCGATACATTATTGAAAAATCATAGCGCAATCCTTTTTTAATTCCCATTCCCCTGAAACCTTCATTGGTCAATCCCAAATTTTTGCCAGTATGGTTGACCTTTACCCGGATAAATCTTGGATTGGCTGTATTTTTTTCATTCCTGTTTAGCACCGTCACCGTTCCTTCTTCAAATTTGGTTTGTTCCACTTTCCAGCCCATCAGCGGTTTGTAAAATTCAAAGGAACGGTTCTTCACCAGTTCCGCATAGATGCCACCATCAGCTCCCATATTGATGTCTTCAAAAAAAACACCCCACATCGTCGGTTGTATTTCCGCCGTGGGCTTATCAGCTTTGATGCTGATGATGCATTTATCTTTCTTCTGGGCAATTGCAGAAGTTGAGAATACACAACCTGCAAATGCAGCAAATAGAATGTTCTTAAAGTTCATTGCACTATTAGTTTTTATTGTTTTAGTCTTTCTCTTTTTACTTGTGCGCATATCTGGGATTCTTGCATCCTTAAACCCACCTCTGTCGAAAATTTCCTTATGCGAAATCGCTCCGGCGCCTGCTTCCATTCAATGTTCCATTCGTAGCCATATTTAATGAAATGGAATTTTGAAAATCAGCCGGGGTTGTTCGGCGGAGTAACCCGGAACTATGTTATAGCCCAATACAATTTGTTCCCATTCACCCACCAGGTCATTTTGTGTACTAATCCTGTTTCTTTCAATAGAAATCGTTTCGTCATCTTTATTATTTAAGGGCCAGCACTACTACCGAAGCAGGAGGAAGCTTTACCTGTAACGAATTGCCAGTCAGTTTTGCCTCATTAAAAGTTGCAGGCTGAATTTTACCGGGATTTTCAAATGAATTATAATCCTGCAGTTTTTTTGATGTTAGAATTCTGCCGGAAACCGAATTGTATTTAGAACCTCTTATGTCTATCGAAATTTCCTGTTGTTTAGCAGCGTCAATATTTACCAATGAAATATGGGTGACGCCTGCCTGGTCCCTGGAAGCGGAAGCGGAAACGGCTGGTAATTTTTCAGTGCCCACTACATAGTCATTCGATTTTACATCCACCGGTAGTAAGGTTGCATCCTGGTGAACATTGTACATTTCCATCACATGATAAGTGGGAGTGAGGATCATCTTTTCTTTATTCGTCAGGATGACAGCTTGCAACACATTCACCGTTTGAGCCAGGTTAGCCATTCTTACTCTTTCACAGTGATTATTAAAAATATTCAGGGTAGCGCCTGCGATCATCGCATCACGAATAGTGTTTTGCTGGAAAAGAAACCCGGGATTAGTACCAGGTTCTACTTCATACCAACCTCCCCATTCATCCACAACCAATGCAGTTTTTTTTGCCGGGTCGTATTTATCCATGATATTGGAATGTCTTGTCACCAGCTCTTCCATTTTAAGGGCCGACTTCATGGTGGCGAAATATTGCTGTTCGCTAAAATCCTTCGCCGGACCCTTTTGGTTCCAATTGATAACGGAATAGTGATGTAGTGCTACTCCTTCCACCATATTGCGGGGAATGTCACGCATCAATACTTCTGTCCAGTTGTAATCATCACCATTGGCGCCTGATGCCACCCGGAACATTTTGTCATTGTTGCCCCCATCGGGCATGAAGGTGGCGTACAACCGATATATATTAGCATAATACTCGGGTTTCATATTTCCACCGCAGCCCCATGCTTCATTGCCCACACCCCAGATCTTTACGTTCCATGGTTTTTCTCTTCCGTTTTGTACCCGCCATTTACTCATCGGGCTTGCTTTGCCATCGAAGTTTACGTATTGAACCCAATCGGTAAGTTCCTGCACTGTTCCACTTCCAACATTACCGGCGAGATATGGCTCTGAACCGATAGCTTCGCACATGTTTAAAAAATCATGGGTGCCAAAACTATTGTCTTCTGTGACGCCGCCCCACCAGCGGTTAACAATGGATGGCCTGTTGGCTTTGGGACCTACGCCATCTTTCCAATGATAGGTATCCGCAAAACAGCCGCCGGGCCAGCGAAGATTCGGCACTTTTAATTTTTTTAAGGCTGCAATGATATCATTGCGGACACCATCCGTATTGGGTATGACCTTATTGGTGTCGCCAACATAGAATCCATTATAAATACAATTGCCTAAATGCTCGGCAAAATGACCATAGATATGCTTGCTTATTTTGTCTTTACCAAGATCAGCCTGCAAAATAATTTTGTTCTGGGCTAATAAGCCAGAACCTGTCAGTAGAATAAAACAACCAATCGCAAATTTTTTCATGAAATATTTTTTTAGAGGAGCAACTTACTCTTTTATTGAAATAAGTGATACCGGAATTTTTTTAAAGATCCGGCAAGCCCGGTTTTCAACGAATGCTTGTTAACCCGGTCCGCCGGAATAGATTGATCAATCATAACCCGGATCCAGGTCAATTTCGCATGGCCTCTGGCCAAAGGCAATAGTAGCCATCAGTATAGCATGTGGCAGCGTGAATAAGTGGGCAAACCAGTTACCAGAAAATCGTTGTTTTGATTTTTTCATATAACGTCATTTTGGTTTTTAGCAAATAAGTGTCAATTTTACAAATATTAAAAAGGTCCAAAAAAATTTGGCTTGTCAGGAGCGGTTAATAATGAATAGGTGATTGGGAAGAAGAGGTGGCGTTTGCTGTTACAGGAAAAAGATAAAATTGGCAACAATGTATAGCCAGCCGGGCTGTTGTAATGGCAAATAGAAAGCATACAATATTTCGTTTTAGCAACCGTAAAAATAGGTAATGTGAAATTGGGACAATTTTTTTTCAAGGTTTCATCAAATCGTCTCAGTTTTTCATCCAATAAGCTCAATTTTGATAATTGCCGGCCGGGTAAATGAATAATTCGTTTATTTAACTAACAGAATTGTTGCCATAGTGACTTTTAAAACAACCTTTGTTGTCCTATCGTGCTCTATCGGTAGCGCTGCAATGGCGCAATCCAGCTATTTCCGTCATCACATGATTATGAAGCCAACTTTATACCCTAAAATCAAATCCCTGCCTGATCTTTCGCCTAATGAATTGATTAATATAACGAGATTAGAAGAAAGCAGCGGAACTGTTAGTAGAGGGGAATAAAAATATATAAGGTGGCCGATTTGGTAGGTTATGCATAACAAACCAATTTTGGTAGAAATTTTTAAAACAGTTTGGCATGACGCCGTCAGATTATTTAAACATGTAAGAGGCAAAGAAAAATAATAAACCAACAAATAAACCAAGACTATGACGAAATATCAAAAGCAAACCAGAATACTGGCGGCTGTGGATTGTATCATTTTCGGATTTGATGGGGAAGCTCTTAAATTATTGCTTATACAACGTGACTTTGAACCGGAGAGAGGTAAGTGGAGCCTGATGGGCGGATTTATCCAGCCAAACGAAAGTCCGGATAATGCCGCAACCCGTATTTTGAAAGCATTGACGGGGTTGGAGGGAGTGTATCTTGAACAACTGTTTACATTCGGCGACCCATCAAGGGATCCTATGGAAAGAACTTTATCGATAGCCTATTTTGCGCTAATCGATATTCATCAGTATGAAAAGCAGCTGAGCGAAGAATACCATGCCGAATGGTTTCCCCTGAACAAAATACCCGATCTGATATTTGACCATAAACAAATGGTGAAAATGGCCCGGGAGAAGCTGCGTTATAAAGCGGCACTTCATCCGTTGTTATTTGAATTGCTGCCCAAAAAGTTTACACTTCCGCAGTTGCAAAGCCTTTATGAATCGGTATATGATACAGAATTTGATAAGCGAAATTTCAGCCGCAAAGTGCTCTCCACCTCGCTGTTAATCAAGCTGGGAGAGAAAGACAAGGGGAGTTCCAGGAAAGGGGCATTTTATTATAAACTCAACACCAAAAATTACAAACAAAACTTCCAGGCCTTCCTGAACATCATTCCGAATTCGCACCTTTTGTAATTCTTTTGACCAAAAAATTTTTTTATGTCAAATTATAAGTGTTAATTTGACACTAATTGTCTTGCCGGTATGAATATCCCGCTCAAAATAGTTACCAATATCAATCCTGTTTGTGCTCAAACAAACCAGTCAGTTCGTAATCCCCAGCAGGCAAGCTATTTTTTATCATTTCATCACACAATAAAGACTTTATAAATTAAAATCAGCATGAAATTTTTTATTGATACCGCCAATCTTGCGCAAATCAAAGAAGCAAATGAATTAGGCATATTGGACGGCGTTACTACCAATCCCTCCCTGATGGCTAAAGAGGGTATTGCAGGCGGCACCGCTATTTTTAAACATTATCAAACTATCTGCGAGTTGGTAGATGGCGACATCAGTGCGGAAGTTTTGGCAACTGACTTTGATGGCATTGTAAAAGAGGGGAAGGCCCTTGCTGCTATTCATCCCAATATCGTCGTGAAAGTTCCTATGATCCGCGAAGGAGTGAAGGCGATAAAATGGTTTACAGATAACGGGATCCGTACCAATTGTACATTAGTTTTTTCTGCGGGCCAGGCTATTTTGGCGGCAAAAGCCGGGGCGGCTTATGTTTCTCCGTTTATTGGTAGAATTGATGACAGTGGTTGGGATGGAATGGAGTTAATACAACAGATATCGGCCATCTACTCTATCCAGGGATTTAAAACAGAAATTCTCGCTGCGTCTATCCGCAATGCCAATCATATTATCCGGGCGGCAGAATCAGGAGCTCATGTTTGCACTTGCCCGCTTGACTCCATTCTCGGTTTATTAAAACATCCTTTGACCGATCTTGGGCTCGTTAAGTTTTTAGAGGACGCCAAAAAAATGCAATAATTTGTCTGCTTAACAAGTATAAAACAATTTTTATGAGTGCTGCCGGTGCATATGTAATTGGGGTGGACTATGGTTCTGATTCGGTGCGAACCATTATCGCTGATGCGTCAAATGGTAAGGAAGTTGCCTCCGCCGTTTTTTATTATCCCCGTTGGAGAGACCAATTGTATTGTGATGCGGGAGAAAACCAGTTTCGTCAACACCCGCTTGATTATGTGGAGGGTCTGGAAGATACTATCAGGCGCTGTTTATTACAGGCGGGTCCATCTGTAGCTGCCAATGTAAAAGCAATTGCGGTTGACACCACAGGTTCTACGCCTGTAGCAGTTGACAAAGCAGGAACACCGCTGGCTTTGTTGCCGGGTTTTGAAAATAATCCCAATGCGATGTTCGTATTGTGGAAAGATCACACGGGGGTAGGCGAAGCTGCGGAGATCAACGCACACGCAGAAAAGTTTGAAACCAACTACCTGCAATTTGTAGGCGGTATTTATTCTTCGGAATGGTTTTGGGCAAAACTGTTACATGTTTTGAGAGAAGATGAGCAGGTTCGCCAGTCCATTTATTCATTCGTTGAACATTGCGACTGGATCCCGTTTTTATTGACCGGCGGAAATGATGTGCACCAAATGAAAAGAGGAGTTTGCTCAGCAGGTCATAAAATATTATGGGCAAAAGAATGGGGCGGCCTTCCACCGGATGATTTCTTTAGTTCTCTCGATCCATTGTTGAAGGGATTTACTGCAAGACTTTTTAAGGAAACTTGTGCGTCCGATCAACAAGCGGGAATCATCAGTAAAGAATGGGCCACACGGCTCGGGTTGCCGGAAGACGTGGTAATAGGCGTTGGAGCTTTTGATGCCCACATGGGAGCAGTAGGCGGCCAGATCGAGCCTTATCACTTAAGTAAGGTAATGGGTACCTCTACTTGTGATATGTTGGTAGCCCCGACAGAGGAAGTGGGAGATAAATTGGTAAAAGGAATTTGTGGCCAGGTGCCTGGTTCAATTATTCCGGGCATGCTGGGAATGGAAGCCGGCCAGTCAGCTTTTGGTGACTGCTATGCCTGGTTTAAAAAATTACTGACCTGGCCTTTGTATTCTATTCTTTCCAAATCATCGGTGGTCAATGCTGTAACGGCAAAGCAATTAATAGAAGAAACTGCTGATAAAATCATCCCCGAATTAAGCAGGCAGGCTGCATTATTACCGCTTGATGAACACAATGAGCTGGCACTTGATTGGTTCAATGGCCGCCGCACACCTGATGCCAACCAGTTACTCACTGGTTCAATTACCGGTCTTGATTTAGGAAGTGATGCGGTAAAAGTGTTCCGGTCAATCGTTGAAGCTACTTGTTTCGGCGCCAAAGCCATCGTCGAACGTTTTGTTGAACAGGGAGTGCCGGTAAAAGGATTGATTGGTTTGGGTGGTGTAGCAAAGAAATCGCCATTCATCATGCAGATGATGGCCGATGTCATCAATATGCCGATTCGCATACATCGCTCCGAACAAACCTGTGCCCTGGGTGCTGCTATGTTCGCTGCAACAGCCGCTGGTATTTATGCCAAAGTAGAAGATGCGATGAATGCCATGGGCCCCGGTTTCGATACAGAATATTATCCCGATGAGCAGAAGGCAGCAGTATATCAAAAAAGATACGGGCATTATAAAGAGCTGGGCTATTTTATGGAACAACAGGTAAATAAAATGTCCAACGCTGAAAAATCAGCAGTAGAACTACAAACATCATGAGTCGATACAGTCATATACAACAGGAGGCATTTGCAGCAAATATGCAATTGCCCAAATTAGGTCTTGTTTTATTTACGTTTGGCAATGTCAGCGCAGCAGACAGGAGTCTCGGTGTTTTTGCTATCAAACCCAGTGGTGTTCCATACGAAGAGTTATCACCGGAAAAAATGGTGATCGTAGATTTTGATGGCAACACGGTGGAAGGATCGTTGCGTCCGTCATCGGATACAAAAACGCATGCCGTTTTGTACAAGCACTGGGAAAAGATCGGCGGCATCGTACACACACATTCTACTTATGCCACGGCCTGGGCCCAATCGCAGCGGGATATACCCATTTTTGGGACCACCCATGCAGATCATAATACGGTTGATATTCCCTGTGCGCCGTCGATGAGTGATGAAATGATCAGGGGAAATTATGAATACGAGACCGGTTTCCAGATCATGAATTGTTTTAAAGAAAAGGGCTTGAGTTACGAAGAGGTGGAAATGATACTGGTAGGTAACCATGCACCATTTACCTGGGGAAAAACGGCCGACAAAGCTGTTTACAACAGTGCTGTGCTGGAGCAGGTGGCGCATATGGCTTTACTCACCGAACAAATCAATCCCTCCGCACCACGCCTGAAAGAAGCCCTGATCAAAAAGCATTTTGAACGCAAACACGGACCCGATTCTTACTACGGCCAATAAATTTCTCAGCAAATAAAAGAGCTATATGAAAAAACAAATCCAGTTATTATCAGCCTTATTCGTCCTATTTTTGGCAGCTTGTAATAACGAAAGCCAAACCAAAAAGGAAGAAGAACAGCAAACAAAAGACTCCATGCAATTCAGCAGCCAGGAAACTGCCTTTGGTTCTTACGAAGGCCAGGCTATTACCAGGTACACGATTACAAACCCGGCGGGTATGCAGGTTAGCATACTCAATTACGGGGGAACGCTTACCGATATCATCACACCGGATAAAGAAGGAAACAAGGGAGATGTAATCTTAGGATTTGACTCCCTCAGCGGTTATTTACAAAAAGGTAATCCCTATTTCGGTTCTTTGATCGGTCGTTACGGTAATCGTATTGCTAATGGAAAGTTTACATTGGATGGTAAGCCATACACGTTAGCTGGTAATAATAATGGCAACTCGCTGCATGGCGGAAATAAGGGTTTTGATAAAGTAGTTTGGCAAGCAGAAAAATTACCCGGTGACAGCAGTTTGCAATTAAACTACACCAGTAAAGACGGCGAAGAGGGTTATCCAGGCAATCTTTCGATAAAAGTTGTGTACACATTAACGTCAGACAATGCACTGAAAATCGATTACACCGCCACTACAGATAAAGCAACGCCTGTCAATCTTACCAATCATGCTTATTACAATTTATCAGCCGGCAAAGATTCAACCATACTGGATCACCAGTTGATGATCAGCGCAGACAAGTTTACCGAAGTAAACGACAAATTAATTCCAACGGGCAAATTACCGGAAGTAAAGGGTGGGCCAATGGATTTTAATACCGAAAAAGTGATTGGCAAAGATATTCAGCAGGTAAGTGGCGGATATGATCATAACTGGGTATTAAATAAAAAAGGAAGTGATTTAGAAAAGGTGGCAACACTCTATCATGCTGGCAGTGGCCGCCTGATGGAAGTGTGGACCACAGAACCAGGCTTGCAGTTTTATTCCGGCAATTTTTTAGACGGCACATTAACCAATACAAAAGGCGGTGCTAAGTACGTGAAGCATGCCGCACTTTGTTTGGAAACACAACATTTTCCTGACAGCCCCAATCAGCCTTCATTTCCTACCACAATATTGAAACCAGGCGAAACATACCGGCAAACAGCCGTCTATAAATTTTCAACGCGGTAATATTTTTTTTCACACTTACTACAAAACAATTTACAACAGCTTATAATAATGAAAAGTTTACAATCACTCGAGGTTTGGTTTGTTACGGGCAGCCAGCATTTATATGGTGAAGAAACATTAAAGCAAGTGGCGCAACATTCACAAGAAATAGCCTCGTCACTGAATAATACGGAGGTGATCCCTGTCACCGTTGTTTTCAAACCAACGGTTAAATCAACCGAAGAAGTTTATGCCTTGTGTGCAGAAGCCAACAATGCAAAGAATTGTATTGGCATTATCACCTGGATGCATACATTTTCCCCGGCTAAAATGTGGATCACCGGGTTAAAAATTTTACAAAAGCCTTTATTGCATTTACATACCCAATTCAACCGCGATATTCCCTGGAAAGAAATTGACATGGACTTTATGAACCTGAACCAATCGGCGCATGGTGACAGGGAGTTTGGATTTATCATGACGAGAATGCGGTTGGAGCGAAAAGTGGTAGTGGGTCATTGGAAGAATGAGAAAGTAGCACATGAAATCAGCGTTTGGTGTCGTGCAGCTGCGGCATGGCACGATTGGCAGGGAGCGAAGTTTGTCCGTTTTGGTGATAACATGCGTTACGTGGCCGTTACGGATGGCGATAAAGTAGAAGCAGAATTAAAGTTTGGCTACTCCGTCAACACGCATGGTGTTGGTGATTTGGTAAAAGTGATCAATGAAACAACGGATGCGGAAACTGATCAGCTTGTTAAGGAATATGAAGAGAAATACAATGTCGTTACTTCATTGCGTAAAGCAGGCGAGAAGCATGCTTCATTACGGGAAGCCGCTAAGATTGAGATTGGCCTGCGCAATTTTTTAGTAGCCGGTAACTACAAAGGTTTTACCGATACATTTGAAGACCTGCATGGCATGGTACAGTTGCCGGGCATTGCTTCCCAGCGATTGATGGGTGAGGGTTATGGATTTGGAGGTGAAGGTGACTGGAAAACATCAGCATTGGTAAGAGCGATGAAAGTGATGGGTACTGGTTTGCCCGGCGGTAATTCCTTCATGGAAGATTATACGTATCACTTCGAGCCAAATAATAATATGGTACTCGGTTCACACATGCTGGAAATCTGTGAAAGCATAGCAGAAGGAAAACCTTCCTGCGAAATACATCCATTAGGCATTGGCGGCAAAGCCGATCCTGTACGACTTGTTTTCAATGTAGCAGGTGGTGCCGCATTGAATGCTTCTATTATTGATATGGGCAATCGTTTCCGTTTATTAGTAAATGATGTAACGGCTGTTTCACCCAAATACGATCTTCCAAAGCTACCGGTGGCAAGAGTATTGTGGAAGCCACATCCTGACATGCTTGATGGATTAGCTGCCTGGATCTATGCAGGTGGCGCTCATCACACTTGTTATAGTCAAAACCTGACTGCAGAATATTTACAGGATTTTGCAGCCATGGCAAAGATTGAATGTGTGTTGATCGATAAAAAAACCGATTTGAGCCGGTTTAAGAATGAATTAAAATGGAGTGAAGTATATTACAAGGTTAACGGCTAATACCAAAACAAAAAAATAAAACCCACACAATCATCAAAACATAACGATCAATACGTATGAAGAATCTCTCAACGGCGGACATCCTGGTTTTTGTCACTTACTTTTTTATAGTAGCAGGTTATGGTTACTGGATCTATCGGAAAAAGAAAAAAGCAGTTACTGACACACACGACTTTTTTTTAGCCGAAGGCTCATTGACATGGTGGGCTATCGGTGCTTCACTCATTGCTTCCAATATTTCTGCCGAGCAGTTTATTGGTATGAGTGGCGAAGGTTTTTTTGCCGGTATAGCCGTGGCGGCCTATGAATGGATTGCGGCGGTCGCTTTAATTATTATCGCCGTTTGGTTCATGCCGGTATACCTGAAGAATAAGATCTTCACGATGCCGCAGTTTCTCAAACAACGTTATAACGGTACAGTAGCTATGATCATGACGGTGTTCTGGCTGTTCCTGTATGTATTTGTTAACCTTACATCCATTCTGTACCTGGGTGCCGTAGCCATTGACGGATTACTCGGCGGTGGTCACCTGCATACTATCATGATTGTATTGGCTCTATTTGCTTTGATCATCACATTGGGAGGGATGAAAGTAATTGGTTATACCGACGTAATACAAGTAGCCGTATTGATCATTGGTGGATTAGCTACAACTTATTTGGCGCTGACCATTGTGAGTGAGAGATTTGGTTTTGGTAAAGATGCGCTGGCCGGTTTTAATGTATTATTAAAGGAAGCCCCGGATCATTTTCATATGATCTTTAATAAGCCGGCACAGGATGCGCCTCAAATACAAATTGACCGTTATCTCGTGTTGCCGGGTATTGCGATGTATTTTGCAGGGCAATGGATCGTTAACCTCAACTATTGGGGATGTAACCAGTACATCACGCAAAGAGCCCTGGGTGCTGACCTGAAGACAGCCCGTACCGGTATTCTCTTTGCCGGCTTTTTGAAATTGATGATGCCGGTGATCGTAATGTTGCCGGGAATTGCAGCCTATGTGTTGCACAAAGGGAATCACCTGGAAAATTTCAGTGGCTCAAAAGATACTGCTTACTCAGCCATCCTGACGTTTCTGCCAAGTGGATTAAAAGGTTTGTCGATAGCGGCTTTAACCGCAGCTATTGTGGCATCACTGGCAGGCAAGCTAAATAGTATTTCAACTATTTACACCCTGGACATTCATAAAAAATATATTAGCAAAGGCGCAGATGAAACGAGACAGGTTTGGACCGGAAGGATCACTGTGTGGGTGGCGATGATTATTGCATTAATATTTACATGGGAAGATCTGTTGGGAATTGGCGGTGAAGGTGGTTTCACGTTCATTCAAAAATATACCGGCTTTATCAGCCCGGGTGTATTTGCGATGTTTATCTTAGGTATGTTTTGGAAAAGAACAACGGGTACGGCTGCTGTGGTCGGCGTTATCCTTGGCCTCGTGCTGGCGATTTTCTTCAACAACTATGCACCTACCGTACTGGGACACGAAACATGGTTGTATACAGCCTATAAAACAGTTGAAGGGGGTAAAGAGGTTTGGAGAATACCCTTCCTTATCAACATGGGCTGGTCATTCTTTTTTACCGTATTGACCATGATTGCGATCAGTCTTCGCGGACCAAAGGTTAACCCTCACGCTTTCATATTGGATAAGCAAATGTTTAAGGTTAGTCCTGCACATATTGTAATGATAGTAGTGACCTTGTTGATATTGGCTGCCCTCTATATCAGGTTCTGGTAAGACGAGGTAGTTATAGCTTTAATAAGGATTACGATCCGGAAGTGCAAAAAGTATAATTATGATTATGCTTTTTGCACTTTTTTTATTTTCCATTTTTTAATCCATCTTGCTGTAGCATTGTTATTACTGTTTGTATGGAATCGCTGCGTCCCTTGCTTACTACTTATGCTTATAACATCCTTGGTTCACTCGATGAAGCCAGGGATATAGTGCAGGATGCCTTTCTGAAATTTATGGAAATTGACTCCAGTAAAATTGAGAATGAAAGAGCCTACCTTATCCGCACGGTTATCAATCTTTCCATCAACCAGAAAAAACGTCAACGCAAACTGGTAGCTGAATATCCCGGTCAATGGTTGCCCGAACCCGTGGCTACAGACTATGCCGATACCAACCTCAACAGGAAGGAAATTCTGTCGTACTCATTAATGGTGTTGCTGGAAAAATTAAACCCGAAACAAAGAGCCGTATTTATTTTAAAAGAGGGGTTTAATTATGACCATGAAGAGATCGCCGATGTACTGGATATATCGGTCGAAAATTCCAGGAAATTATTGAGCCGGTCTAAAGCACTGCTGCAACAGGCTCAACCCACCGAAGAAAAAACCGTTTCACTGGATTATTTGAATAAATACATGCAGGTCATTCATGCCGGAGATATGCAGGGTCTGGAACGTTTGCTGACAGATGAAATAACGATTGTTTCCGATGGCGGTGGTAAGGTGGCCGCATTTATGAAACCTGTCAGGGGCAGGGAATCTGTTGTGGCCCTGTTAATGGGCATTAATAAAAAATTCTACTCCGGGATCCGGCTGGAACAAAAATGGATCAATCATCAGCCGGCATTGTTTTATTATGACAAAGATAAACTTGTCAACTGCCAGGTATTTTCCATTACCGATGGGCATATAGATAAGATATACTTCATGCGTAATCCCGATAAATTGAAGGCGCTGGAAAATATTTCCTGAAACCTGTCACGTTTTGTTGCCTTCGGTTGTTTTTATACAAATCAAAATTTTTTAATCATGGAAAGAATTTCTCACAGGGATTTACCCAAAGAGCTGATGCAATCAATGTTGCAGGTACAACATTATATCGACAACGCTGGCCTGGATTTCAAATTATTGGAGCTTGTCCGGATGCGGGTATCACAAATTAATAGCTGCGCTTATTGTTTGGATATGCATTTTAAAGAAGGTATCGCAGCCGGTGAAACGCCACTTCGTTTGGTATCCGTTTCAGCATGGCGGGAAACACCATACTATTCATTGAAGGAACAAGCTGCCCTGGCATTTGCAGAAGTTTTAACAAGATTACCCGAAGAGCAACATAGTGATGACATTCATGATGAGCTGGAAAAACATTTCACCAAAGAAGAGATCGCCAATCTCACCCTTGCCATTGCACAAATCAATTCCTGGAACCGATTGACCAGGTCGTTTGGCACGGTACCGGGCAATTACCAGGCAAAACATGCCGTTGCTGCCAATTAAAATCAACTGATAGTAAAGACAGGATGTAACGCAAAGCACAGGTGGCAAAGTTCGGCGTCATGGAATCGTTGAACCGCAAAGGCACAAAGGCAGAAAGGGTCACGAAGGATTAATCTTTGTGTATCACTGTGTCTTTGTGTCCTCGTGGTTCAAAAAAGCCTAACCGAAGGATGCAAACACGAAGCAATTAATCTTTGTGTGTTCAAATAAGCTCTTTCAAACAAACGGGTGTGAGGTTTGGTTGGTAAACCTGCTGCCGGCGCTTAATTTTGCCAGAATATGTTCAAAGCAATTTTATTCGACCTGAATGGAACGATGATCAATGATATGGAATACCATATCAAAGCATGGTATAACCTGTTGAATGAACTGGGTGCCGGGCTCAGTATGGAAGAAACAAAGCTGCAGTGTTATGGCAAAAACCAGGAGTTGCTGGAGAGAATTTTTCCTGGCCGGTTTTCTGAAAAGGAAATGGAAACGATGAGCATGGAAAAGGAAAGAAAATACCAGCAAACTTTCCGGCCTCATTTAAAACTCATAGCGGGTCTGGATGAATTTTTGCAGGAAAATAAAGATACCGGTATAAAGATGGGAATCGGTACCGCTGCTATACGGTTCAATGTGGATTTTGTGCTGGATGGGTTGCGACTGCATCATTATTTTGATTCAATTGTTACGGCTGATGATGTCATCAACAGTAAACCTGACCCGGAAACTTTTTTAAAAGGTGCAGTGCAGTTGGGAGTGTTGCCCGAAGAATGTCTTGTGTTTGAAGATTCACCCAAAGGAGCCGAAGCAGCGCTGCATGCAGGAATGAAATGTGTGGCTATCACGACCATGCATGAGCCGGGGGATTTTAACACGGCTAACATCATTAAGTTTATTAGTTCGTATGAAAAAGGATTGAACGGTATGCTGAATTGAGAAAGATAGTGAGTATCTAACTTCCAATTTTGCTCGCTATGCCTTTAAAAAAATATAACGAAACGCCTTCGCTTGTCGCCGTTGACTGTGTCATCTTCGGATTTGATGGACAGGATATAAAATTATTACTCATTCATCGCGGATTTGAACCGCAAAAAGGTAAATGGAGCCTGATGGGAGGCTTTGTACAAAAGGACGAAAGCCTGGATGATGCCGCTTCACGGGTATTAAAACAACTAACAGGACTGGAAGGAGTATACATGGAACAACTGCATGCCTTCGGTGATCCAAAACGGGACCCGGTGGAAAGAACAATATCAATCGTCTACTTTGCTTTAATTGACATTCATCAATACGAAAAACAATTAAGCGATAATTATAAGCCCGAATGGTTTTATTTAAAGGAACTGCCCCATCTCATATTCGATCATGCTGAAATGGTAGAGACAGCGCATGAGCGGTTAAAGTACAAAGCTGCTTTGCATCCTATCTTGTTTGAATTGCTGTCAACAAAGTTTACGATCCCCAATTTGCTGACGCTTTATAAGGCCGTGTATGAAAAAGAGTTGGATAAAAGAAATTTTGTCCGCAAGCTGGCTGCCACCGGCATATTGATCCGGCAAAAAGACAAAGAGAAACATACTTCCAAAAAAGGAGCTTTTTATTATAAGCTGGACAAAAAAAAATATTCGAAAAGCCTGCAGGCATTTATGAGCCTTCTACCAACAAAAGATATTTTCAGGTAAAAATTCAGCGCAATAAAATAATTGAACCACACAGGCACGGAGGATCCCAAAGCAATTAATCTTTGTGTATCACTTGTCTTTGTGGCTCGGTGGTTCAAAAAAGCTTAACCGCGAAGTAACGCAAGGCATACGTGGCAAATCCAGCGCATAGAATAGTTGAACCACAAAGGCACAGAGGCACGAAGGATCCCAAAGCAATTAATCTTTGTGTCACTTGTCTTTGTGCTTGGTGGTTCAAAAAAGCTTAACCGTCAGTTGACGGTATATTGATCATTTTGCCCTGGCTTTTCCAGCTACCAGGATCATTCTTGGTGATGTTCTACTGTTATACTCCCCTAAATCATAATCACCGTAAACCTTTTTGATCTGTAATCCATTCCGTTCAAACAGGCAGTCAAAATCACCCAGGTTAAACTTAGCAACCTGCTCAATAAACTCAGCCTGCTCCCCAGGCATGTTTTCAATTGCTATTTTTTTATAAAAAAACCGATCATTCGTCCATCGCGAAATATGATAAACAATGCCATCGATTTCTTTTGACTCTTCAGCAACCAGCCGTTCTTCACACCATGCCGCATTCAAATAATCCAGTATCAACAATCCGCCGGGTTTTAAAGCATGATAAATATTGCGGACCACCTGGTGATTCTCTTCATCATTTTGAAAGTAACCAAAACTGGTAAAGAAGTTAAAAACATAATCAAAACGGTTTTTGCCAAACGGATCCCGCATATCATGTTTTGCAAAGCGAAGGTTTTCTTTCCCGTATTTCTTTGCATTCCTTATACTGGAAGCGGCGAGATCTAAGCCTGTTACATCAAATCCTTTTGAAGCCAGGTGTTTTGCATGCCGCCCTGCACCGCAACCCAGGTCAAGCATTGTTGAATTGGCGGCCGGTGTTAATTCATCGATTAAGGCATCAATAAACTCCGTGGCTTCTTTTTCGCTCCGGTTCGAATAAAGTTGGTGATAAAAAACGGAATCAAACCATTGTTTATACCAGGGAGCTTCGTTTTCAATTTTCAATTCTATTGTATTTTTCATAAAAGAGGTTTAATAAATAAAAAGGAGGATGATAATTTATAATGCAGCCGCGGTTTCCTGTTGTGGCTGTACAGCACTAAACAGGGAGTTGTCACGCAGCCAGGCAGCCAGCCATATCAATGCAAGGATTGCAGCAGGCATGATGAAAAAAGCATGTTGTGATAATTCAACCGCCATAGCGCCGCCAAAATACCCGGTGAGTAAAAAGAGGCCGATTCTTATACTGCGGGGCCAAAGAAATAAGGAGACAAATAGCAGCTCTGCTATTCCCAGCAGTTTCATATAGGGAAGGAGGCCGGTTTTTGAAAACAGTTCAACCAGTTGGGGCTGAGCCGTCAATTTCATAAATGCACCTAAGGCAATGATCAATGCTACAAGGATGGAAGGTGTCCACTTAAGGATTTTGTTTGTTTTACTTTTCATTTTTAAGGTTTTTGATAAAGCAAAACTATCAGGCGGTTTCGGCCTGCACGTTGACATAAGTCAAAATCAAAAAACTAAGCTGTTATTTTTTGCGCATAGACTTTCTGCGAACACGACTCAGTGTTTCGGGAGCAATGCCGAGGTAGGAAGCCAGCATATGTTGCGGCACCCGTTGTGCAATAGATGGATAAGTCTGTATAAAATCAGTATAGCGTTCTTCAGCGTCGGCAACAAGCGAGTGAACAATGCGCTTATCTTTTGCTTCGGATCTTTTTTGCATGCCCGCCTGGAACGATTTGTTGTAAGCAGCCACTTTCTCCAGCATTTTAAAATGCCCTGCCTGGTCTATCAGCAGTATAGCTGAATCTTCAATAGCATCTATAAAACAAGATGCTTTGCTGCCTTCTGCCCCGGCGCCTTTATCGGAGATCCACCAGTTTTCAGGTGCAAACTGGATGATATGCTCCCTGCCTTTATTATCTATTACATAGCTGCGCAAAAAGCCTTTGCATACGAAAGCGCCATACTTTAACAGGTCACCTTCACGTAGCAAAACTTCTCCTTTCATTATTTGTTTTGGAATAAAGACAGCGTGTATGATCTCCTTATCGGCTGGCGATAACGGCAAAACCTTTTCCAGGTATTCAAACAAGGTTTCGAACATGACATTCATGGCAGTATGAAATTAGTAAAATGAGAGGGAAGGAAGTAAAGAGTTGCCGCGGGGAAGGAGAGTTTAAAACGTGAGGAGCCAGGTTGTCACCTCAAGTTGGGGCGGTACAAGATATAAACCTATGGCTTTTACTGAATAAGGTGTAGCAATGCTTTCAAGCGTATCGACAGCATACACTTAACTATGTTCTGAGACATCACCTGTGAAAGGACGGTGACACCGGCAAGGACGGGGGCAACACAATTAATATTCGTAACTTAAGTAAATATGTTTCGGATAGTTATCAATTATTCAAGCTTGCGCCGGAACCGTCCTGTCATTTACATTCTTTTATTGATTTTGGCGTTAAATTTTATAAACTTCAGGATGGAAAAAGAAAAAGTGGTTATAGGATTTGCAGGAGATGTGATGATCGGCAGAACGGTGGACCCTGTCATTTCCCGTGAAGGTTATTTATATGTATGGGGTGATGTATTGCCTGTATTGCGCAGCACCGATGTGAACATCATCAACCTGGAAACCACCTTAACTACAAACAAAAAGAAAGTACCGAAGGTTTTTAATTTTAAAGCCGCTCCTGATAAAGTGAAATCACTCACTGAGGCACGCATCACTGTTGCTAATCTCGCCAATAATCATATTCTCGATTACTCGGAAGAAGGGATGATAGAAACCATACAGACGCTGAAAAAAGCAGGCATCCTGTATGCAGGCGCCGGCATGAATAGCGACGAAGCCGCGAAGCCCGTAATACTGGAGAAAAAGAAATTCAGGATAGGATTGCTGGGTTTTACGGATAATGAACCGGGATGGGAAGCAGGCACTGACAAGAGCGGTATCAATTATATAAACATATCAAACGAAACGCACAGGCAAAGAGCACTTGAGGCCGTTGAGAAACTGAGAAAGCAGGTGGATATAGTGATTGTAAGCCTTCACTGGGGACCGAATATTCGGGAAGCGCCATCCAAACCATTTGTTGCCTTTGCACATGAAATGATTGAACATGGAGCCGATATTATTCACGGGCACAGCGCCCATATTTTCCAGGCAATAGAAGTTTATAAAAACAAACTGATATTGTATGATACGGGAGATTTTGTTGATGATTACGTCGTGCACCCGGTATTGAAAAACAACCATTCATTTTTTTACAAAGTAGAAATAAGCAGTGAGGGTATTGAAAACCTGGCGCTGATCCCCGTGCTGATAAGCAATTACCAGGTAAACCTGGCTGAAAAAGAAAGTTATGAGTGGAGTATGAAGCGGGTGCAGCAATTATCCTCACCGTTTGGAACAGTCATTAGCAACAGCGGCGAAGTAAAAATAAAACAAAGACAAAGTGAATGAGGTTAATTCATCTTAGGGGTGCTGAAAAAATGCCGTTGATTACTTCACTGGCTGTTGATGTTGCGTTAAAGCCGGAACCTTTCGGCTTCTGTAAGACTCCCTGGTAATTGTTTTGTCCCATTTTATTTTGTTTTTGTTGGGGTAAAAATCGAATCAAATACAATCAGCCGGCTTTGTTTAAAAGGTCGCCGGAGTAACGAATAAAGACGTTTGATTTAAAAGCGACCAGTTCCATCCCGCAGATTCAGGAGGTAAGTTAGATTGGAATGGAAAAGTTTGTGGTAACGAAAACCCATACCTGGTTGAATGCCGAATCGCTGCCTGCACACAACATCAATCCACAGGCCCGGTTGCAAAAAAGGCGCAATTCCATTTTCTTAATTTTTTTTGCTATCGTTTGTCATACTTGTACCTCCCAAATACATCTGATCCCTGGAGCATAATTGTCACAGACAAGTTGATGTCAATGATAATCATCCTTTGTGCTGATTGCAATCATCTGTATATAAATGAAGTTGATAAAACTTCGCAAATACTAAAGTGAACAAAGATGAAAAAGGTAACAATTTCCGGTTGTGTAGCAGTTGTAATGATGATAACATTTTCCGGCTGTGCGCCGCGACCTTATTCCACATTGACTACGGTATCAGCGAACGTAACATTTCAATCCTTTTATGATGACTTGCTGGAATTTGGCATATGGATAGATTACCCGGGGTATGGGCAGGTATGGCATCCAAGGGTTGATGATTTCAGGCCGTATGCTACCAACGGCTACTGGATCTATTCTTCGGAAGGATGGACATGGGTGTCTGGTTACAGCTGGGGATGGGGGCCTTTTCACTACGGCCGCTGGCTCTATGATGATTTGTACGGCTGGTTATGGATACCGGGCTATGAATGGTCGCCGGCGTGGGTTACCTGGGGATACATTGATGATTATTTTGCCTGGGCACCACTAATGCCAGATGTGGATGTGTATATACATTTTCACTTATGGAGACCTAATAATTTTTACTGGAATGTATGTCCGCGAAGACATATTTATGACCGGGATTTGCCAGCGAGGATAGAACGGCCCGACCGCTTTCAGGATTTTGATCGCCGTGTTTCCGTTATTGAAAATTTCAACCCGACCCGCACCAACAAACAATTTTATTCAAAAGGACCCGAGCCGGTTGAAGTAGAAAAATACACCAACCGCAAAGTGGAAGTAGTGTCGCTGAAGACAGTCCGGAAAGTAAACCCTGCTGTCGAAATGAAAGACGAAAAGAAAGTGTTCAGACCCGTGATAAGGCAGTATCCAACGCCAAGAGAATATAAACGGGTGGAAAATGAAAGGATCAGTCCTATTCGCAATGATCATCAACGACCCGCACTGCCAAAAGTTGAGCAAAAGAAAAATATTGATAAGTTGCCGGTGTATAAACCCATAGTCCCGTCGCAAAAAGGTACAATGCCGGTAAAAAAAATTCCATCGCTACCCAGGCGACCAGGGCAATGAAATGAACAATGAACCTTGTAAAAATTGGGGAAGGTTAAGCGCCGATGCATTTTGAAGGAACAGGTTGTGATTATAGCTATAACAGGCTTATTTTATATTCGATAATTTTCAATACATCTTTCAATTGTCCCTTTTTACTTACGTTAATCACAAGAGGAAGCAGGCGCCCAACCGGTTTACTGGCTTTGAAACTATTTTTAATACTGCTATCAATAGCCAATGCATTGATGCCTTTGGAAGTTTTCACGGTAAAATAAAAGCTTAGTTTAAAATACTTATCCCAAACGGAGAGCCAGAAAACCGTTTTCTTTTTGTGTTGAACCTTGCAAAGCCAGGCTTTGCCGTCATTATAATAATTCCAGTCGGGTAAAAGCCCATAGTTTTTGCCGGCAATTGTATCCATCAAATCTTCGTAAGCTTTAAAACTTCTTCCAAGAGCATTCTCCAAAACATCTTTAGTTGGAGAAATCGTTGGATCTTTTAATAGCATTGTTTCCATTTCAGTTCAATAATTAATATTCTGCCGGTTTACTTAATACCATCAAGACAAAATCGGTAATTATTATAAACCGTTTTATTACTTACTTCGGCATCTTTCATATCTGGCAAACACTCCGATAATTTTTTTCAGTTTGTCTTTTTTGCCTGCAGACGAAACAAAGAATCTAATCCATTGCCCGGGTGTGTAGTTAACACTGCTTAGGAAAGCTGCCATACAATATTTGAATCATCATAAGATTAATTGATTGCGTATTGATAAAAAATGGTATCCACTTTCATCCGGGGAAATTGTCCGGGCAGTTCTTCCATTGGGATCCGGGTAAAGCCATTTTTTTCATAGAAGCGGTGTGATGCCTGCAGTTGTTCAACTGTTCCGAGAAAGAGGTTTTTCATTTCGTTTCGTGTTGCCCATTCCATCAAAGCCTGCAGAAGCTGGTAAGCTACTTTATAAACTTTTCCCCTGTACTCAGCCTGCACAAACATTTTCCTTATTACGCCTGTATTGTCGCCGATATCTATCAGTCCTATCGTACCCACAGGCTGATCATCGTGCAAGGCTACCCAGAAATTTCCTTTTCCTGTTTGATATATTTCCGGGATTTGCTGAAGGTCAGGCTGCGCTTCCAGGGTTACGGGTATATTGAATTCTTTTTGCTGAATGGTCAGTATCAGTTCGATAATCTGAGATAAATATTTATCCCTGTATGTAGTTATGTCAATCATGTTTAAAATACAGTAACGCAAAATACCCAAAGCTGGCAAACAGAAGATGTATCAGATGGAAGAATACGGGATGTATCACATTCGCAGGGTCGGGGTTATGGGCACGAACCAGGGGGAACCACAGCGGTGAATATGAGAAAAGTGATAAAGTTGAAGAATGCAAAGCGTAGCTTATGAAAGCGAATTGACCCAGGTTAGCTTGTAATTATCATTGCACTGTGTACAAGTAAACATAAAATTGCTGGTAAATGTGATATCCACTGTTTCCTTTTCATTGGCGAGTTGAAGCTGGCCACCTGTCAATACCTCAATAGACGAAATATGAAACGGCGCCCAGCCCGGCTGGATTTCTTCTAAACGATTGTTATCGGTTGGACGAAAAGCTAATCTTTCCACAAGCCTTTGCAACGGGGCAAAATCACAAAGCGAGGCAGTAACAGCAACAAATGATGATTTACGTTGACCGGGTTGATTGGTGTTTGGCTTTTTCATTGTAAAGGCTTTAATGGTTGATGAATTATAATGACTACCTGAAGGTAAAACCTCCCGTAAGTGAAGACAATAGTACAGGTTATGCTTTTGCTGTAATAAAAGAATGGAGAGGCATTGTAGAATTTAAACTACAAGGTTTCTGAAGCCTGATAGGATTCCATTGTCTATTTGTTTGATTGATTGGTGACACGCAATCAGGCTTCTTTCCCGAGGAGTCTCCTCCGGCAGAAACTTCGGGATATAGGAAAATCAGCGGAGGGACTCGTCGGAATGCTTTATCTTCCTTTCATGTCCATACATCAGAAAATAATCCAACCAGGTATATATTTTATCACTTTCACAAATCATGCCTGGCTTCCACTAATACAATTAACAGATGGTTCTCTGTACAGTAAGATAGGCCAAAACAAACTTTGCCCTTGTACTCAGGTGACCTACTCTGCGCAGGAATTTCTCTTTGAGTTCCTCATGCATTTTAAATATACTTTACTTTAAATCCAGTTTCGCCAACTAAATTTTGGTATTCATCGTCCCCAGTGACTAATGTTGCTTTTTTCTGAATAGTAAGTGCTGCGGCAAACGCATCTGCGTATGATAACTTATAGTTAGCTTTAATTTTCGCAGCAGCAAGAGAAAGATCCATATCGGCCGCTATAAAATGTAAAGGGAATTTCTTCATCGCCTCCCAAACTTGATTTGCCTTTGAAACACTGTCTTTTCGACAACTCATATAATATACTTCACCCGCATTAACAACGGTAATATATAATTCATGTTTATCCTCTGCCGCTTCATTTAATAATTTTTCTACATCATCGGCACCAGGCTCATCACGGAAAAAAGCAAGTAAGGCGTAGCTGTCTAATACAAATTTTGCCATATTGATTATTTGCTTCTATGGAGATTTACTTTTCTTTCTTCCATTTTTTTCTCCTCGATTTTGTGTGCCTTCATTTCTTCCTTAAGCTTTCCTGTCGATAACATACCGCGGAAGGATTTAAAATATTGCTCATTGATAGGCCGTATTATAACTCCTCCTTCCGTTTCTTCGAAAAGCACTTTTACACCTGACTTAATGCCATATTTATTGCGTAGCCGTTTTGGGATTAATAATTGGCCTTTGGATGTTAAAACTGAAGTTTCCATACGTTTTTAGTTTAGTGGCTTAAAAGTAGTAAAGTGTTACGAAAATAAAAAGTAATACTTTGTATTTTTTGTAAACTTTTTCAAAATAATAGAAGTTGGCTCCCTGAAGGCTGCCGGACAGAAGCAATTACCCCGGCGAATATTTGTATGTTGGCTTTGGGCTAGAGTAAAGCGAACGGTCGGAACTGAGGCTGGGATTTGTACTGAAGCTAAGGGCCCAAATAATCAAGTAAGAAACACAAACAAATTGTAGAATTGAATAGGAAAAGAGTTTACCGTGAAGGTCAGAGATATGGTTTGAATCTCGATTGCTTCCACTTAAAACCTCACCACCTCCCAATAAGCCTTCTTCGGCTTAAGCTCCTTATCAAACAACAAAGGATAATCTTTCTTCCCTGCACCGGGAAATTATCCAGCCAACTGCCAGAAAGTAACGGAGGTAATATGGTTTTGTATTTGATAAACAACCAGTAAGCGCTTCATCAGCTGCGGATTTACTTAAACAAACGCATCAAGGATCAACACCCCAGCCAATCCCAAAATAGAAATGGTTGTTTCCATCACTGTCCAGGATAAAAATGTTTGTGGCAATGAAAGTTTGAAAAACTCTTTAAACATCCAGAAACCGGTATCGTTGACATGTGAACCAAAGACACTTCCGGTGCCTACGGCCAGTACCATCAATTCTGGTGAAGCCGATCCTGATATAACCAGGGGTGCTACCACACCCGCGGCTGTAATGCCCGCTACCGTGGCCGACCCTATCGTCACCCGCAGCAAGGCCGTGATGATCCAGGCAAATAATAGTGGTGGCATTTTCCACTCGCTGCTGAATGAAGCAATGTATTGCCCCGTGCCGCTATCAGTCAATACTTGTTTGAACACACCGCCTGCTGTAATGATCAGCAGTATCATGGCAATACCCGCTATCGCATCACCCAGCCATTTCATCGTGGTGTCGATAGATTTGCCGGCCCTTAAACCAAATTGCCAGCTTGCCAGTAATACGGCTAGTAATAAGGCGATGGTAGAGTCGCCAATAAACGATACTATTTTTCTCAATACGTTTCCTTCTGGTAAAAAAGCATTGCCGATCACCGCCAGTGTGATCAGTATGACCGGTAACAGCGCAATTAAAAAACTTGGCAGGGCAGGAGGTAATTTTTTATCCGTTGTATCATTTTTTGAGAAAATAGTTTTGACATCTACGTTAACTCCCTTCAACAGTCGTCCTAATACCGGCCCCGCCAATATCACTACCGGGATGGTGATGATGAGTCCATAGATCAATGTTTTTCCCATATCAGCTTTAAAGGCGTTGACAAGCACCACGGGTCCGGGATGCGGTGGCAGAAAACAATGCGTGGTAGATAAAGCCGCTGCCATCGGTATGGCGATATATAATAGTGGTAAACCTGTTTTTCTTGCAATCGAAAATACCAGCGGAACGAGTATGACAAATCCTGCGTTATAATACAATGGAATACCGATCAAAAAGCCTGTCAGCAATACAGCCCATTGAATGTTTTTTTCTCCAAAGCTCTTGATGAGTGTGGCAGAGATCTTTTCAGCAGCGCCGCCTTCTTCTAATATTTTTCCCAGTATAGCCCCGAGGCAAATGATAAGTGCCAGGCCACCGAGTGTGCTGCCTACTCCTTGCTCTACTGATTTAAGCAGGGCGGCCGGTTGCATCCCCAACAGTAAACCGGCAATGATGGCAACAATCAACAATGACAGGAAAGGGCTGACCTTTTTGACAGTTAGAAACACCTGCAGAGCGATGGCAAACAAGATTATTAAAAAAGTCATCGTTTAACGCACCGTGTTGATGAGTGTGCCGATATTGTCAATGCTGATTTGAATTTCATCACCGCTTTGCAAGGTGAAATCATGACCGGGTACAATACCTGTACCGGTCATTACCAGGCATCCTTTTGGAAAAGAACATTCCCTGTATACAAATGACACCAGCTCTTCCAATGACCTCCGCATTTGATTGATCGCAATGCTTCCTTCAAATACTTTTTGATTTTGCCGGTTGATCAGCAAATGGATCATCGAATTACTATCAATGGATTTGCCGGGTACATAGACGCAGGGGCCCAGCGCAGCGCAGGCATCATAGGTCTTGGCCTGCGGCAGGTACAATGGATTTTCACCTTCAATACTACGGCTGCTCATATCATTGCCGATGGTATAGCCAATTATTTTCCCGGATGAAGTAACGACCAATGTCAATTCCGGTTCGGGTACATCCCAGGTTGAATCTTTGCGTATGGCAACTTTTCCCAAATGTCCAACTACCCGATGTGGGGTGGATTTAAAAAAAACCTCCGGTCTTTCGGCTTCGTATACTCTTGCATAAAAATCAGCGCCACCCGTTGCTTTTGATTCTTCCTGCCTGCCTACTTTGCTGCGCAGGTAAGTGACACCACATGCCCATAGCTCCTGGTTATTGCCGATTGGCGCCAGTATCCCATTCAATACCCTTTTATCGGTTGGCTGTAATACGGAGATAAGTTGTTGCAGTTTTTCATAAAGCTTATCGTCGTTGATAAACGATTCCCAGTCTTCGTTGACAAGAAAAAATTTTTCTGCCGATTCAATGACAATGCCGCTGTTGGTTTTGTATAGTTTCATTAGTAAGTCTTTTATAGAGCCAAATTATAAAGGATCTGAATGTCAGGGAGCTTTCATTTTCAATCGCAGCACATACATATCATTAGTGATGTATAAAGCTTTTTCGTCAGCGGATAACGCCACATTCGAAGCGGATTCTTCTAATTTTATTTTACCCGCCACTTTTCCGTTGCTATTGAATATCCAAACGCCGCCGGGACCTGTTGCAAAGATGTTTCCGGCCTTATCTATTTTTAATCCATCAGGCAGTCCTTTTACTCCTTGTCTTTCGTTAGCCGTGCTGTAAAATATTTTTCCATTGATCAGTGAATCGCCGCTGATATCATAGATGTACCAGTTTGGTTTTTCGGGATCAGAACAGGCGACGATCAATTGCTTTTCACCAGGTAAAAAGGCAAGGCCGTTGGGACGGGTAATACTATCTACCAGCAAGATCACTTCACCATTTGTTTTTAGTTTGTACACGCCGTTCCAGCTAATTTCTTTTTTGGGATCATCATCACTTTGCGATTCCAAACCATAGGGTGGATCGGTAAAAAATAATTCACCCGCGGAGTTATAGACGGCGTCATTCGGACTGCTGAATCTTTTGCCCTTATATCTATCAGCAAGCGTTACAAACTTAGCGGCGGGTTGATTCAATGGCGCATCCATCCTTGCCATTTGCCGGTTGCCATGCTGGCATAAAACCAGGTTGCCTTTTGTATCCAATGTCAAACCGTTTGATCCCATTTCGCCGCCACGTTTTACGGAATCAGTATAGCCGGAAGGATTGAGGTAAATTTCTTTTCCTTTTTCTTCGGTCCATTTGTACACAGTGTTGGTGGGCACATCCGAGAATAAAAGCATATTGTGTTGCTCTATCCATAAGGGACCTTCGCTCCATTCAAAACCATCCGCAATAATTTCAGGCTGTGCGCCGGCCGGAATAATATTGTCCAGCGAAGCATCGATGCGTTCAACTGTTCCCATCGTTTTCAAAGTTGATTCTTGTTTTTTGTTTTGCGGGTTATTATTACAGGCAAAAAGGATCAATGAAGTAAAAATTAGCAGAGCTGGTTTCATTGGCATGCAGGTTTCTTTGGTTTTTTATTTTGCTCAATAGAATTACAGAACGATGATTCCTATAGCTATCGGGAGTGCGATGCAACAGGTGATGATAGTAGTACAACGGCTGGACACATAAATAAAAATTTCAGGAAAATATTCCAAACGACTTTTGTATATCAGCCTTAGGTAGTACATCAGTTTGAAACTTGAATAGTGGTCAATTTAATATTTTGAACCGCCAAGACACGGAGGCACGAAGTCACAAAAGGGGGAATTGATCTTCGTGCCTTTGTGTCTTGGTGCCTTTGTGGTTTAAATTCAAACTGCGACATTTATTCAACTTAAGTTTCCAGGGTCTCTAATGTGAATCTCTTGTCACCACCGAGCCTGAGCCTCCCTGTAAGAAATCAAGATCGGCGCCTTTATCTGCACCCAGCACATGTTTTACATACATGCTTACATAACCCCGCCTGACCGCAAGTTGTGGGGCTACCCATGCTGCACGGCGTTTTGCCAGCTCTTCGTCTGAAACATGCAAATGCAATTTTCTTTTTTCAACATCCAGTTCGATCATATCGCCGTTTTGTACCAGGGCAAGATTGCCACCAATAGCGGATTCGGGTGACACATGTAACACCACGGTACCGTAAGCTGTGCCGCTCATTCGGCCGTCACTGATACGAACCATATCTTTTATTCCTTTTTCCAAAATCTTTTTGGGCAATGCCATGTTGCCTACCTCGGGCATGCCGGGATAACCAACGGGGCCGACATACTTTAACACCATCACACAGTTTTCATCGATATCCAAATTGGGGTCGTCAATCCGTGCATGATAGTCTTCTATATTTTCGAATACAACGGCCCGGCCGGTGTGCTTCATCAATGCCGGCGTAGCAGCAGACGGTTTCATCACAGCACCATTTAATGCAAGATTTCCTTTTACCACAACGCAGCCGGCTTCCGGTATAAAAGGTTTTTTGACACTGGCAATTACATCGTCATTATAACAATCAGTACTACCAACAATATTATCCTGATGATTTTTGCCTGTTACCGTAACAGCTTTTTTATGTAAATGCTCTTTTAATTCATTCAATACAACGGGCAGTCCGCCTGCATAGAAGAAATCTTCCATCAGGTATTTGCCGGAAGGCATAAGGTTTAATAGTAATGGTATTTTGCTTCCTACCGTATCAAAATCATCCAGTTTCAGATCAACACCGATCCTTCCGGCAATAGCTGTTAAGTGAATAATGAAATTGGAAGAGCCTCCAACCGCGGCATTGACCATGATGGCATTTTCAAATGCCTCTCTCGTTAATATCTTATCAATGGTTAAATTTTCTTTTACCATTTCCACAATTCTTCTGCCGCTCAGTTGTGCCATTACTTTTTTTCTTGAATCGGCAGCAGGTATAGCAGCGGCTCCTGATAAAGTAAGTCCCAATGATTCCACCATGCAGGCCATGGTACTCGCAGTGCCCATCGTCATACAATGACCAATGCTGCGGCTCATACAACTCTCCGCATACTCGCAATCTTCCTGCGTCATTTTTCCCGTCTTCATGTCCTCATCAAACTTCCAGACATGTGTGCCGGAGCCGATGGTCTGTCCTTTGTATCTTCCGTTAAGCATGGGGCCTCCGGGGACTACAATTGTTGGAAGGCCTACACTGGCTGCACCCATTACCGTAGAAGGTGTTGTTTTATCACAACCGGTAAGCAATACAACACCATCAATAGGATTGCCTCTTATCGATTCCTCTGCATCCATGCTGGCGAGATTGCGGAACAACATGGCTGTTGGTTTCAACAATGTTTCACCCAGGCTCATGATGGGAAATTCCAGTGGAAATCCACCGGCTTCCAATACGCCCCGCTTTACCATTTCAGCCATGTCGCGGAAATGCGCATTGCAGGGTGTCAGTTCACTGAATGTATTACAAATGCCAATGACCGGGCGGCCATCAAACAGATCGGTAGGCATGCCCTGGTTTTTCATCCAGCTTCGGTAAATGATACCATCTTTATCCTTGCGGCCAAACCAATCGTGGCTGCGTAGTTTTCTTTGTTCTTTCATTGCATAATTGCTATAATATTACCGCCCTTGCCGGGACGAAAAGTGTAACACGGTGGTCTAATTTATATTCTTAAATAACGGGTCTCAAGGTAAGGCAATAGCAGGAAAAAAACTTTTGATAACATACTATTGGTGAATTCCAAATTTTCGCTAATCCAAAACCTACCGCCGGCATTTGGGTCGGAGCCTGACATTTATCGTCAGGCCCAATTGAATTTTCTCTATGCGAAATCACTTCGGCCCCTCTCCGAAAGAGTCCGGAGTCCTTCGGACCGGCGAAGGGATGCAAAGTTCAATAATCGCCGGGGTTAAGAACCTAACATTGCGAAAATTTGTGATTCATCTCAAACTATCAGTACAGCTATCTTTTTGAGAACATTGTTACAAACGGTTCGCATGTATAAACCTTTGAAACCTCTTAAACTTATTGAACCTTTTAAACTTCTTTTATCTATAGCCAATAACATTTATTTTTTTACTGTTTGTCCCACCATAGAGGGGTGCTTAGTTTGTCAGGTCCCATGATTGCAATAGCAGCATTTACATTTTCAGCATTTACTGATAATTCTGATGTTGGATAACCGATCCGCCTGATAAATGTTCCATTGGGCACATCCGGGTTGTTCGGCTGTCCGTAAGGGTTAGGCGTTAATGCCGGATAACCTGAACGCCGGAAGTTAGCGAAAGCCTCGGGGCCATTTAGGAAAGATGCTATCCAGTATTGTGTGTTTATTTGTTCCAATTCAGTACCTGCACCCAATGGATTGGCAGCAACGTAAGCATCCCTGGCAGCGGCTGGTACAGCACAACCAGCATCATAAGTAGCCATTTGATCCATGTGAGCTTTTATGCCATCGGAGAAATATTGAGCCGCGCTGTTGCCCCCGGTTATCCATCCCCTGAATGCAGCTTCTGCCAGTAGCAGATTTGTTTGGGCGGCAGTAACAAAAAACATAGGCGAAGATGGCTTTACAATTCTCTTACGATCGGCCTGGCTATAATCATAAAAACTGGCAAGTCCATCTGCGGTAGCCCGGCCAACGATAGTCCCATTATCGTAGCCCATTGGCATCCCGACCTGGTCAGCAGGATTGGTTGTTACTGTTACATATGCGGGAGGAGCCGGAGGATTAGCATTTGCACTTGATAAATCACCTCCGCTCTTTGCACCTTTATAACGAATGGCGATAGAAGATAAACGGGGATCGTCATTATTCTTCAATTCATCAACAAAAGGTTTTGCAAGATAAAAATTGTTAGCCTCGGTACTGTTAAGCATATTTCCCGCAGGATTCAGATAGTTGGCATCGTGTCGCAAATATGCATTGTCTGCGTTATCAGTGATCACACCGCCTGCAAAAGCAGCCTGCACGGTTGCTTGTGCTTTTGATGCATCTATTTTACTAAGACGCATGCCAGCTCTCAGCAATAAAGAGTACCCAAGTTTTTTCCATTTAGCAATATTGCCGGCGTATAAAACATCCGAACCTTCCACCGTGCCGGCAGCATCCAATGCAGCCGATGCCTCCGTTAATTCCTGTATGAGCTTTGGATAAATATCCTCCTGCTGATCATATTTTGGAAAATTGATGAGGTCGGTCCTGCCGGCGCCGCCTTCTGTGTAGGGAATAGCTCCGTAGGTATCTGTCAATATCATGAATGTGTACGCCTGCCAGATGCGGGCCATATTGTGAAGATTAGACCGTGCCGGTTCATCTTTTGTTTTGTCTATGGCATCGTGGGTATATTTAATCACATTCTGATAATACACTGCCCATGTGGGAGCGCCGACGACATCACGGCTGTCCTGGTTAAAATTGCCACCGGCCAATACACCGCCATTAGGTGTCACCATTTGTTGAACAATAGCCATTTCGTAGATCTGTGTCTTTGTAGGATAAGAAGTATTGATGACGGCATTATTTAAAAGAAGCACCGGATCCAATGTAGTAGGGTTTACCTTATTTACATTGAGATCTTCTAATCCTTTATCACATGAAGCAATAACGCCCAGTGATAGTATTAATAAAAAATAGTTAAGTATCTTTTTCATGAGTTATAGCATTAAAATTTGATGTTTAAATTCACACCTAATCCTCTTGTGCTGGGCACTCCAGGCGATTCCAAACCAATCATGTTATCACCGCCATAGCCCACCGTTTCCGGATCTATATTATCCACCCATTTTTTGATGATCGCTACATTGTTTGCTACAAAATCAAGTTTAACTCCTTTAATGGGCCATTTGGCAGGAACGAATTTTGTAAAGTCATAGCCGAGGGTGATCTGGCGCAGTTTCCAATAACCGGCATTGTAGATGACAGATTCAACAATTTGTTGTGTACGCAAATGTTCCCAATAGGTTTGTACTGCGGCCTGTGCCGTATTGTTTCCTCCCGATTGATCTACGCCTTTGCCGGTAACAAAGCCTGTTTCACGACCTTCAAGCGTCATTTTATGCAAACCATGACGAATAGCATTGAAGTTAGTTCCTGACAGCATCTTATTGCCTAACTTATAATCAATAAGTACCGACAAGTTGATTCCTTTGTAATTAAAAGTATTGAGGAAGCCACCGGTCCATTTAGGTAAACCACTGCCGAATAAAACAAAACTTGGAGTACGCAAGGGTAAGCCACTGCTTTGAAAAATCATTTGCCCTTTAGCATCTCTTGAATAACCAAACCCGGCTATTTGTCCCATTTCTTCACCTACAACTACTCTCACTTCACCATTAAACGGGTGGCTGCCAATAGTAGCTCTCTCACCCGGCGTCTTGGTGCTTATACTGATGACTTTTGTGATGTTGTAAGAAGTATTGGCTGTAAAATCCCATTTGAAATTTTTTGTTTCTATCGGTGATACAGTCAGCAAACCTTCAAATCCCTTATTATAACTTTCGCCGCTGTTGATACGTGTATTCAAAAAGCCTGATGCGTCGGATATTTGCACAGAGAAGATTTGATCAATTGTTGTTTTCTTATAAACTGCTACATCTAAACCAACTTTGTTTTTAAATAACCTTAATTCTAAACCTGCTTCCACTTCTTTCACCCTCATGGGTTTCAAATTAGGATTGGGCAACGTAGTGCCGCTGGTTCCAACAGTGACTGCCGTACCTGATGGGTTATTAATTGTGTTGGAATTAATAGAGTAAAACAACTGGTCGGCATAAGGACCTACGTCGCCATCGCTACCTACCTCGGCATATCCTACCCTGACTTTTCCAAAGGTCAACCATGGGATTGCGCCTTTTATGGTTTCGGAAAAAACATAGGATCCGGAAACCGACGGATAAATAATACCCATATTTTCCTTAGAAAGGGTGGAGAACCAGTCTTTTCTTACCGTTCCATTCAAATAAAGTGTCCTTTGCCATCCTACTTCCGCAGAACCATACAGTGAATTAACACCAAATTCAAAAAGATTATAAGTCGGATTTTTTGCTCTTCCGTTTTGTACCGTATAGAGACCTCTTACCACAAAGTCAGTGACCTGTACATTGTTGATATCAGTACGATTGCGTCTTTGGTTGCCGCCTGCTGTAAGCGTAGCTTCAAAATCTCCAAACGATTTAGTAGCGACCGTTAAGAAGTCGAGATTGGTTTCCCTGTTGCGTCGGGATTCCTGTGTATAAACACCGTTTACAAATCCTGCTTGCGCCGGACCTCTTGACGCATGCCCTGTAGGAAAGTTGTTTACATCTTCGTCGCGGCTCCAGTAGTCCTGTCCGAAACGTCCCTGTATCCACCACCACGGAAGGATGTCATACTTGACAGATATATTTCCAAAAATGCGGTCTTTTTTTATGTTATAAAACTGTTCTGCCAACACCCAATAAGGATTGGTACGGTTCATAAACCGGGAATAGATGTATTCATTTCCCTGTGCATTGTATTTGTTTTCATTCATCACCTGCAGCGGCATGGTATTAGCCAACGCCATTAAGGTTGTAGGCATTGAATTATCCTGGTTGGCGATGTTCGGCGGATTTTTGATATACTCCCGTGAGTAGTTAACATTGCCGGCAAAACTGAACTTTTCGGAAAGATCATAATTGAATCCCAGGTTCATGATCTTGCGATTGAACTTATTGTTAGGTGTAATTCCTAAGTTGTCTGTGTTATTCAGGGAAAGGTGTATTCCGCCTTTATCATTCAAACTTTCCATTGTTACTGTATTGGAAAAGTTTTGTCCATTTCTATAAAACTCTTTTATGCGGCTGCCTTGCGCTACATACGGAACAGTGAGGTTATTGAATAAAATATGCGTCATACCCGGCTGTATTTTTTCGCCAAATGACCATTGCCCGGATGTGGGATTAGGCGCTGTCGGTCTCACACCACCTTCGCCCTGTCCGTATTCCTTTTGATAATCTGTAAAATCCAAAGGTGTTTCATTGGTATAGTTAGAATTGATACTTACACCAATACCACGGCCTTTACCTTTTGTTTTTGTGGTGATCATGATAACTCCATTTGAAGCCCGGTTGCCATAAAGAGCTGCGGCAGGAGCTCCTTTTAAAACAGTCATGCTTTCTATATCATCGGGATTGATGCTTGACAATCCATCGCCACCATCTGCAAATACACCACCGCCTGTAACGCCGACAGTGTTACCATTAAAATTCGTGTTATCAATCGGAACGCCGTTGATCACCACAAGCGGGTTGCCACCACCTGTAATAGCCGATTGTCCGCGGATACGGATTTTAGAGCTACCGGCAGGACCTGTACCCAGTGTAGAAATATTAACTCCGGCAACTTTGCCCTGCAGTGCATTCAATGGATTAGATGTTCTGTTAACAGTAAGCTCTTCCGGTTTTACATTGGTCGCAGAGTAACCAATGCCCCTTGCCTGTTTGCTGATACCGAGCGCAGTGATCACCACCGCATCGAGGCTCTGTGCATTTGTCAGTAATGTTACATCTACAACGCTTCGTCCACCAACAGGCACATCCATTGTAGCATAGCCAACTGAACTAATTGTCAGTGTAGCATTGGAGGGGGCATTGACCGAATATTGCCCGTTGGCGTCAGTAGTAGTACCAGTAGTAGTTCCTTTTACTGTTACTGAGATTGAAGAAAGTTTTTTCCCACTTTCATCGGATACCGTTCCTGTGACGGTCTGCGCATTGGCGGCAGATAAACAAAGTAAAAGGGAAAAAGAAAGCAGTAGTTTGATAAAACCTGTTGCAACAGGCTTTGCATGTTCTTTCATATCGCAAGTTGTTTAGTGATGGAATAGTAGCGTTCTGGAACTTTTTTTATCGTTCCAGGGTTCGCAATCCTCGTCCAAAGTATTTATAGTCTCAAATAAAAACTTCCAAAAAAATACAGCGGTGAATTTTGTACTCGCCGGTAAAATAAATTCCCTTTCTTTATACTGATAAAATGGTATTGACTGTTCAGAGGTTATACAATTACTAATCAGCGAAGCTTGCATGAACCAATTTGTACTTCAGCAGGGAAGTTGCAAAGAGTTGCGGTTGTTTCCGCATATTCTCGAATTGGGTATTAAAAAAAATATCTCTATCCAGCTTAACTCATTTCCGGTAACAGCAACAGGCGGTATCAGGATCTACTACGTGATGGAAGGGAAATTTGAATGGACCATTCAACAACAATCATTTACACTTTATCCCGGCGATGTCGCATTGGTGTTGCCCGATCAGCCATTCGGGAGTGACAATGCTGTGCTGGAGATTGGTTCTTTTGGCTGGATACATCTCAGCGTACAAAAATTAGAAACAGGCGAAATGATCGCCGGCAAGTGGAGCAGCCTGTCCGAAAGCGAAGGGCTGGCCATCGGGAAAATGTTGCAGTTAAATAATTCACCCGTGTTGTTGAAATGTAATGAAGCGGGGAGAATTTTGAAGTCTATTCAAACAGAATTGTTTAGCCAGGAGATCGGTTTCCATGCCAGTGTCAATCACCAGCTGGATGAATTGTTTATACAGCTGACAAGACATCTTACCCGCCAAAGCAATCCTGGTCGTGACTTTCCTAAAACCTTTATGAACCTGGAGCAGGCACTGCGTCAAAATCTTTCGCACCAGTGGACAGTGGAGGAAATGGCGGCAATGGTGGGATTGGGTACAACACTGTTCAATGAAAAAGTAAAAAATTATTCTGGCTTTTCGCCGATCAATTACCTGATCAATATCCGTATTTCGGAAGCCATCAAATTATTAAAGCGTCCCGATATCAGCCTTACCGATATCGCACTCGATACAGGGTTTTATTCGTCACAACATTTCTCCACCACCTTTAAAAAACTAACTGGCTACACACCCAGTGAATTCAGAAAAAATCATTTAAATGAAAAATAATTTTTAACAGCATGAAGAGTATAATCACAATAGAATTAGGAACAAATGCCGTGCGGGTATTTGCTTTTGACCTGAAAGGTAATGTGATCGGTTCTTCAAAAGGTTATTGCCCAACTTTTCATACCGAGCCGGATCATAGTGAGCAGGACCCCGAGCAAATTTTTATTACCATGTTATATGTGCTGAAAAATTTGCTGAATGAAAAAATTCATCCAAAAAAATACAAGGTGGCTACCATCTGCTTTAGTTCCTCCATGCACAGTGTGCTGGCGGTGGATAAAAACGGTAACCCGATCGGCAATGCCATCACCTGGGCCGATAACAGGGCGAACAAAGAGGCGCAGGAATTGAAAAGCTCCGCTGCCGGAAAGGCTATTTATAATGCCACCGGAACGCCGCTACATCCCATGTCACCTTTGGTTAAAATATCGTGGATAAAAAATAGTGACAAAGAAAGATTCCGTCAAACCGCTAAATTTTTATCTATAAAAAGTTATATCATTCATCAACTGACGGGTGAATATATTATAGATTACAGCATTGCTTCAGCTACCGGCCTGCTCAATATTCATACAATAAAATGGGAACCTGATGCTTTGAAATTTGCTGGTATATCCGAAGCTATGCTACCCGAGTTAGTGAGTGTTTATACACCAGCGGGAAAATTGAAAAAGGCTTATCAGAATTCTCTCGGTCTTACCGTCGATACAAAAATTATTGTTGGCTCCAGTGATGGATGCATGGCAACGCTGGGTGATGGTGTAAAAGGGGAGGGCAAAGCGACCATTACCATTGAAGACAGCGGTGCGGTAAGAGTGATGGGCAATAGGGTGTTGCAGGATGAGAAACAGCGTTTCTTCAATTACCTGCTTACGGAAAACTGTTATGTATCGGGTGGACCTACCAATAATGGCGGTGTGATTTTTGAATGGTTTGCCCGCCAGTTTGGTGATTTTAAAAATCCGTTTGATGTAGAGCAAAGCATGCAGGAACTCATTGCCGAAGCTTCGAAAGTTGCCGTTGGCTCTGACGGTTTATTGTTTCTTCCTTACCTGTTAGGGGAAAGAGCTCCTATCTGGAATGCCAATGCAAGAGGAGCTTATTTCGGTTTAAATATCAAACATGAGAAAAAACATTTTGTAAGAGCTACTATTGAAGGAATATTATACGAGATATACAGCATCGGGAAAATATTGGAAGAACACCGTACTATTAAAAGCCTTTCCATCAACGGCAGTTTTGCAACCATTCCTTTTTGTTCGCAGATGATTGCAGATATGTTCAATAAGCCGGTGAGACTGCGGCAAAATTTTCACAGCGTAAGTTTTGGTGCATTTCTTTTAAGTGCGATTGAAATGGGAATTTATCAATCACTGGATGAGGCGGCAACAAGAGTGGAGATGCCGGATACATTTAAACCGCAAAAACAAAATCATGCCGTGTATGCTGGCTACTTCAGCGTATTCGAAAAATTAAGCAACAGTCTCTCTGATGAGTTTGAAGCCATTGCCAACCTGCAGCATAAGGATGTGGCGGCACAACGGAAAAACAAAACGCCAATTAAAAAATAAACCCGTCACCTGATTTTAAAACGATAAAACTATTCAGCGGTATGAAAAGATTTTTCTTCCTCTTAATGAACATCTGGTTCATTGCGACAGCACTCCCTGCACAACAGGTAACACTGACACCGGATCAAATAAAAGGTTATTCGCCGGAATGGAAAGGTGAACGCTTTCCTGATGGCCGGCCAAAAGTACCAGATAAATTTTTGGAACGCTTGAAGAAGATACGTCTTGAAGAGGGCTGGGGCATCTTACGCAACAAAGGATATCATAACCAGTTTGAAGGCGATTGGATGGTACTGGAGCCGGACTCAGCTATGACAGGCAGGGTGGTAACGGCACAATACCTGCCGCTGCGGCCGGATATGGATAAAATAATAAAGGACATAGGTAAAACAGAAAAAAGAATTGGCGCTACCAATTCATGGCCGATTGATGTGCTGAAAGATGGCGATGTATATGTAGCCGATAGTTATGGAAAGGTGGTTGACGGAACACTGATTGGCGATAACCTGGGTAATGCGATCTATGCCAAGTCACACAGAGGAGTGATCTTTTATGGTGCGGTGCGTGATGCCGAAGGGTTGGAAGAGATCGATGGTTTCAATGCATGGATAAAAGGTTACGATCCTTCTTATATACAACAGATGATGCTCGGTGGTATCAATGTTCCTATTCGTATTGGCCGTGCTACGGTGTTGCCCGGTGATGTGGTGCTGGCAAAAAAAGGCGGTGTTGTTTTTATACCTGCTCACCTGGTGGAAGAGGTGGTGCTGAATGCCGAGTTTATTTCATTGCGGGATGCTTTCGGTCATCAGCGGTTGAAAGAAGGAAAATATACGCCGGGACAAATTGATACGCAATGGACCGATGAGATCAAAAAAGATTTCCTGAAATGGATTGATGAAAATCCAGCCAGGCTGCCCATGTCGAGAGCAGAGCTGGATAAATTTATGAAAGATCGTACCTGGTAAAGGGTTACAGGTTGCCGGTTACAAGTTACAGGTAACCGGTAACTGGCAACAAAAATTATTATAACAATTAAAACTTACTGACATGACTCCCTCACAACAAATCGAAAAGAAACTTGGATTAAGAAACCCGGTTGATACAGATGCGAGTCTGAAGGATAGTACTCAAATGAGTGAAAACAGCCGTCGTTCTTTTTTAAAAAAATCAACCCTGGGCGGTATTGCATTGGGTGGCGCCTTTATGTTTTCGCCCATTGAAGATCTAATTGCACAAAGCACTCAAAAAGTAAATCGTTACGGCGCACCCTCCGATTTAAAAATAACGGATATGCGCTACTGTCTTACAGCAGTTATGGGTGGAACAGCCATCATTCGCATTCATACAAACCAGGGTATTTATGGATTGGGCGAAGTGAGAGATGCAGCCGATGTTCGGTATGCATTGTTTTTAAAAAGCAGGATACTGGGAAAGAATCCCTGCAATGTGGAACAAATATTTAAATCAATAAAACAGTTTGGCGGACAGGCGAGACAGGCGGGTGGTGTATGTGCTGTTGAAACGGCGCTTTGGGATATATGTGGCAAAGCTTATAATGTTCCCTGTTGGCAATTGCTGGGTGGCAGGTATCGTGATAAAGTAAGAATTTATGCCGATACGCCTGAATCCTCTTCTCCTGAAGAACAAAAAAAATTAATCAAATACCGTATGGAGGAGCAGGGTTATACCTGGCTGAAGATGGACGTTTCTATAGCTAAGTTAAAAGGCATACCCGATACGATGGTCAATAATAAATTCTGGGAAAATGCACAAGGGAACCTGGCACAATGGGGTGATCAGAGTAACTATATGTCTTATGGTAATACGCTGCATCCGTTTACACAAATACAAATCACCGATAAAGGTTTAGAGAAATTGCAAGAGCTTGTGCATAATGTACGCAGCATGGTTGGCTATGAAGTTCCACTTTCAACAGATCACTACGGGCATTTTGATTATAACAATGGTATCCGCCTCGGAAGGGCTTTGGAAAAATACAGGCTGGCCTGGCTGGAAGATATTGTATCCTGGGAATATACAGACCAGTACAAAAAAATGTCCGACGCATTGGAAACACCCGTACTTACCGGCGAAGACATTTATTTGTTGAAATATTTTAAGCCATTAATAGATGCCCGTGCCGTGGACATTGTTCATCCTGACCTGGCCTCTGCCGGTGGTTTGTTAGAAACAAAAAGAATAGGCGATTATGCCGAAGAAGCCGGTATAGCGATGGCTATTCACCAGGCAGGTACACCTGTTTCGTTTATGGCTTGTGTACACAGCGCTGCTGCCACGCAAAATTTTTTGGCGCTGGAACATCACTCAGTAGATGTGCCCTGGTGGGATAGCCTGGTAAAAACTACCGATGGAAGAAAATTGATCACAAAGGGTTTTGCAAATCTTCCGCTCACTGCACCTGGCCTGGGTATTGAGTTGAATGAGGAGGTAATAAAACAACATCTTCATCCTTCCGATAAAAGTTATTTTGAACCAACCACGCAATGGGATGAAAGACGTTCGCACGACAGGATATTCAGCTAGTGAGATGCTTCTTCCTGTTGATGAATAAAAAAACTGTATTGAACCTTTAACCTGTTTTATGGCTCCAAAAAGAAACGCTATTATTTTTTACAGCCTTGCAGCGGTTTGTTTGGTCTTGTATATTATCCTTACTGTATTGGATAAACATGAAGTGGCTGGTTGGTTGCTGATGTTATTCTTCGCGGGTCTTGCCATAGCATTTCGCAGTAAGAAATTATTAAAAGGCCTTTCATTTACGCTGATCATTTTTGCTGCTGTTACGTTAGCCTTATATCATCCGGAATACTTTCAGCAATGGGGCGGATTTAAGTTAAGCGGCCTGATCATTCCATTAATTCAACTGATCATGTTTGGCATGGGCACTTCGATGAGTGTAAATGATTTCGCCGGCGTGATCAAAACCCCCAAAGGCGTAGTAATAGGAGTATTGAGCCAGTTTGTCATTATGCCAATGATGGGATTTACGCTTGCATCCATAACCAATTTCTCTCCTGAAATAGCTGCCGGAATTGTATTGATCGGTTGTTCGCCCAGTGGTCTTGCTTCTAACGTTATGTCGTATCTCGCAAAAGCCAATCTTGCTTTATCCATTACAGTAACCTCCATCACCACCTTGCTCGCTCCGTTTGTAACACCGCTGCTGATGAAACTGCTGGCAGGCGCATTGGTGGAAATTGACGTGCTGAAGATGATGTGGGATATTATGAAGATGATCATCATTCCCATCGGAGCCGGATTGATTTTTAATAAACTGCTCAGTGGAAAATCACAATGGCTCGATAAGGCCATGCCGCTTGTGTCCATGTTTGGTATTGCATTTATCATCACCATTATTACGGCCGCAGGAAGAGAAAGTCTTTTAACCATCGGCCCTGCACTGATTGGTGTTGTGGCCATTCATAATTTGTTTGGATATTTTTTGGGTTACTGGTCGGCAAGATTGTTTAAAATGCCGGAAAGGGATTGCCGCACTATTGCCATTGAAGTAGGTATGCAAAACGGTGGTCTTGCATCCGGTATTGCCAAAGAAATGGGCAAGATCGCAACAGTTGGTTTGGCGCCAGCAGTGTTTGGGCCATTAATGAATATTACCGGTTCTGCATTGGCAAGCTGGTGGCATAACCGCCAGCCTGAAGATGAAGTGAAGGAGACGGAAGAAAACCAGGTTCTGGAAGCTAATTAAAATGTTTCATCAATAAACTTAATTCTCATGCGTTGCCTGAAATATTTATTTTCTTTTTTATCGCTGATTGTTTTTTACTGCCAGTCTACAGGGCAGCAGATACAAATTTCAAAAGAGCAGCTCATTGCATTAACACCCGAATGGAAAGGTGAACGCTTTGCAGATGGACGACCAAAAGTTGCTGATAGTTTGCTTGACCGGCTGAAGCAGGTAACGCTGGAAGAAGCATGGGCCGTGTTGCGCAATGAAAATTATAAGTTTCAATATGAAGATGGATGGCAAACTATCAATCCTGATAGTGTATTGGTAGGCCGTGCCGTTACAGCCATGTTCATGCCCGGCCGGCCGGATATACATCGTGTTATTGACAGCTTTGGGCATTCAAAAGGCGGCAGAATAAAATCGCAAAACTCATGGCCGCTTGATCTGTTGGTGAAACGTGATGTTTATGTAGCGGATCAGTTTGGCGCTCATAACGACGGACCCACTATCGGTGATAATCTTGGTAATTCCATTTTTGCAAAAACAGGTAATGGCATCGTGTACAATGGTGCTGTCAGGGATATTAACGGATTAAAAGAATTAGGATCATTCACTTCATTTTTCCGCAGTTATCATCCATCGCATCATTTGAATAATCCTGCAGGGCAACTCAACACAACGCTTGTGGCCATTAATCAGCCGACAAGAATTGGGAATGCAACCGTAATGCCGGGCGATGTTGTATTGGGAAGAGACGGTGGTGTGCTGTTTATTCCTCCGCATCTTTTAGAAAGAGTTGTGAAGACGGCAGAGATCGTAAGGCTGAGAGATATGTTTGGTCATCAGCGTTTACGGGAAGGAAAATATACGCCGGGACAAATTGATACAAGATGGAGCGATGAAATTGAAAAAGATTTTTCAAGGTGGCTTAATGAGCATATAGATAAGTTGCCTGTGCCCCGTTCGCAGATACAGGAATTGCTGAAAGGAAGAACGTGGTAGGTGGTAGTTCAGGAAGTTTAAAAATTTAAGAAGTTTAAAAGGTTGCTCAGCTTCTTAAACTTCCTGAACCCTTTAAACCTTTTAAACCTAAAATAACTACTATAATGACAAATTCACGAAGATCATTTATAACGAAAGCAGCCATTGCAGCAGCAATGAGCCCCCTGGCACCATTAGCCAGTTTTGGAAAAGGATATGAGGAAGCAATTGATAAAACATCCAAGCCATCCGCACCATCTGATTTAAAAATTACGGATGTAAAATGCGGATACATCAGGGGAAGTGTATTTGTGAAAATTTTTACCAACCAGGATATATGGGGTTGCGGCGAAGGAGTGGATGCTGTGCCCGGCACTTATCATTTGGTAAAAAATTTTGGCAACAGGATAAAGAATCAAAACCCTTTAAACGTTCATCGGCTTTTTGAAAACATCCGTAAATCGGGATTTTTCCAGGGAGCACAATCTGGAATGTATGTCGCTGTATTGTCGGCTATTGAATCAGCGCTGTGGGATATTGCAGGTAAGGCGTTGAATGTTCCTGTTTATCAATTGCTGGGCGGAAAGTTCAGAGATAAAATAAGAGTGTATTGCGATACGGCATTGTATCAACGCAACCTGCCGCAGCCGAAAGATTTTGCTGAAGCGGCAAAAAAAGCAAAAGATATGGGCTTTAATGCAATCAAGTTTGATCTTGACCAGGCCAATGATCCGAATAAATATGATTTTTATAACTGGACGGCAAGCCCTGCGGAATTACAACGAATGTATGACCAGGTGGCAGCAGCAAGGGAAGCCGTTGGTCCCAATATTGATATATGTGTGGACATGCATGGAAGATATGATGCGGTTACAGGGCAGGCAGTTGCCAAAAGATTAGAACCATTGAACCTGATGTGGCTGGAAGAGCCGATACCTGCAGAAAATGTGGAAGCATATAAACTCATTACTGAATCAACCAGCACACCGATATGCGCTGGCGAGAATCATTATCTCGCTTATGGATTCCGGCGATTGCTCGAGATCGGCGCTGTTGATATTGTGATGCCTGATCTGCAGAAAGCCGGTGGGTTGGGCGAGGGGCAGCGTATCGCTAACCTGGCCAATTTGTATTACACGCCTTTTGCTCCGCATATGGTGGCTTCGTTTTTGGGTGCAATGGCAGCAGCACATGTATGCGCATCCGTCCCCAACTTTTTAATTTTAGAATGGCAATCTTATTTTCATACACAACCCATGTTTAAAGAAATAGTAAATTATGACGGAGAATGGGTAAAGAACAGTTTTATTACGCTTTCCGAAAAGCCGGGTATTGGTGTTGAAATAAATGAGGAGGGAATGAAAAAATATGCGATTCCCGGTATTCCATTTTTTGAATAAATTTTGATCATATCATTTTTAAAAGCCTATTGTTATGAATACTCGTCGTGATTTTTTACAAAAGATTACTGGTTCTTTGATCGCCTTACCTGTTTTATCAGTGGAGAATGTTCTTTGCAGTAACGATGACAAAACCAAAGCCTATGATAGGCCCGTATTAAGAGTGGCTATTATGGGATTGGGCAGCTATGGTACCCGTGTGGCTGAGGCCATGAAAGATTGCACCAAAGCAAAACTGGTAGGAGTGATTAGCGGTACACCATCCAAGATTACAGCCTGGCAAAGTAAATATGGCATTCCGGAAAAGAATTGTTACAATTATGAAAACTTTGATGCGATAAAGGACAATCCTGACATTGATGCCGTTTATGTTATTACTCCCAATGCACTGCACAAGGATCAATCTATACGGGTAGCAAAGGCGGGCAAACATGTGATCTGTGAAAAGCCGATGGCGCTGAACGCCAAAGAAGGGGAAGAGATGGTAGCTGCCTGTAAAAAAGCAAATGTGAAATTGCTGGTAGGTTATCGTATGCACTTTGAAGCGAAAACACTGGAAGTAATTCGTATGAGAAAAGATGGTGAGCTGGGGAAAATCATGTTTTTCCAGGGCCTGACTGGTTTCAGGATCGGCGATCCTACTCAATGGCGGCTGAATAAAGCATTAGCTGGTGGAGGCGCCATGATGGACATCGGAATTTATTCAGTAAATGGTGCAAGATACATGGTAGGGGAAGAACCTGTTTGGGTAACAGCACAAGAGGTCAAAACGGATACAGTAAAATTCAAAGAAGGAGTGGATGAAACAATAACATTTCAACTGGGCTTTCCGAGCGGTGCCATATCATCCTGTTTATCTACTTACAACATGAATGGTCTTGATAAATTTTATTTGAATGGAGAAAAAGGCTTTGCTGAAATGCAGCCGTCAACCGGATACGGGCCGATTAAGGGAAGAACAAATAAGGGAGAACTGACACAGGAACATAAAACACATCAAACCGTACAGATGGATGAGATGGCGGAGATCATTTTAAATAATAAACAACCTGTCGTGCCTGTAGATGGTGAAGAAGGACTAAAGGATCTGAAAATTATTGATGCGATCTATGAAGCGGTTAAGTCGGGCAAAAAGGTTGGTTTAAAATTGTGACATAGAATTTTCAAAGAAACGTAAAGCATAGTTGAGATTGTCTTTTATATTTTAAACTTTAATAGAATTATTGTTATGAGATCAGAAAAGAAAATATTAATCATTACCGGTGATGCAGGTGAAAGTTTTGAAATTCTTTATGCATCGCACCGGTTAAAAGAAGCAGGTTTTGTTCCTGTGATAGCTGCACCTGCTGTAAAAAAATTGAACCTGGTGATGCATGATTTTGAACCGGGATGGGATACCTATGTAGAAAGAAAGGGTTACCTGGTGGAATCAGATATTTCATTTGATGATGTAGACCCGGCAGATTACGAAGCAGTGTTAATACCGGGAGGCAGGGCGCCGGAATATTTGCGTAATGATATAAGAGCCATAAAAATCGTGCAGGAGTTTTCAGCAAGTGATAAATACGTATTTGCTATTTGCCATGGAGTACAACTATTGGTAACTGCCGGATTGGTTAACAAAAGAAAGATCGCTTGCTATGAGCATGTAAAGTTTGAAGTGGAATCATGCGGCGGGCAATATATAACGCCTGATGAAGCGGTAAAAGATGGTAAAATTGTTACAGGAAAAACCTGGCAGTCGCACCCGGAATTTTACAAAATTGTTTTTAGCTGCCTGCAGGAATCCAATGAAAGCATAGCCCGGCCCGCTTTTATTAAATGATTGTTTACAAGAAATACAATCGGCAGGAGCTGGACCTTCAATACAATAACCGGTTTCATGTTCCCGATTTTGAAGATTACCTGCAGCGATGGGAAAAGCTAAGCAGTGATGTTTTGGAAAAGTATAAGGTTATTCAGAACATTCCTTATGGCGATAAACCCCGTGAGTGTTTGGATATTTTTTCTTCACCCAAGCCGTTTTCAAAAACATTGGTCTTTATTCATGGTGGATATTGGCAAAGGTTCGATAAAACTTTATTTCATTTTATTGCCGGGGCTTTTGCGGGTTACGGAATTACAACGGTGCTGATAAATTATCCTTTGGCCCCTGATGTTACTATAGATCAGATAGTAACATCATGCTCTGAAGCCATTGGTTGGATAAACAAAAACATTGCATCATTCAATGGAGATGCTGACCAGATTTACATTGCCGGGCATAGTGCCGGGGCACATCTTGCCGCTATGTTAATGACAGTTGAAGAAAAGCAAAACCACAAAACATCTATTAAAGGAGTCTGCGCCCTTAGCGGTTTGTTTAATTTGACACCTGTTCAGCTTTCCAATATTAATGAAGTGTTGAAGATGGATAAGGAGACTGCGACCAGAAACAGCCCGGTTTTCAAAGAACCTGTTGAACAATGTCCGTTACTAATTGCAGTGGGCGGCGAAGAAACGAATGAGTTTTTAGATCAAAGCATGGAACTCGATAATAAATGGAAAAATAAAAACAGTTCTACCCAACTAATGGTATTGCCGGGGCTGAATCATTTTTCTATTCTTGATTCTTTTTGCGATGCAAATTCTTTGTCGCATCAGTCAATGTGCAAACTGATGAAGATGTAATTTGCTTAACATGAGTTTTGGATGTTCTAACATTCTAACATCCGCCGCAGCGGATGATTCGTGGGTAAAAATCAATGTAAACAAGCAGGATGCGTCCGCCGCGGCGGACGCTTGGTGTTTTGATTCATCTGTATTGGCTGCATTGGGTGCCGATGGATTTCCAGAAGGGCCCTCTTCGTATAGAATCAATCTTAACCGGGCAAACATATTTTAATAATCTGCCTGCGTGGCTTGTTGTATAACTCTTGCCTGTTTGTCTCTTGTTTTCCACTCATTGATATGCTCTGCTATATCCAGCATAGTGGCAATCATTAAATCATTTTCATTTTTCTTCAGGTATTGCAATAGCTCCCTGTGTGCCTGCAGGGAAACATCAATATTGTGCTCACCACCAACTCCGTGAAATAATATAACCAGTAATGAATTTGTTTCAACTGCTTTCTTTGCCCATTCAATCATTTGTTCACCAGTTTGGCCATTTACAGCATAACAGTCCACATTGTATAAATTAATTTCTCCGATCTTATGCATCTCATGCCTTACCGCTCTTGCTGCTATAAAATCATTTTTCATTCCATTAATAAATAATGAATCGCCGATCTTCATGTCACCACAGGTAAAGGCAAATGTTCTTTTGGTTTTTCCATCAATAGCATTTAGAAAAACATTTGTCATTCTTACTTCATTCATCATTCGGGGTAGAGAGTAATTGTTCATATCGTTTTCAGCATTAACCCATTCTCTTCCTTTGCCGCCAATGCAGGGATGAAACAAAGTGTGATTGCCCAGTTCATGGCCGTTAGCTGCTGCTTTTCTCCAGTCAATGATCCTGTTTTTACTTCCGGGCGCAAAAGCGGTGAGATAAAAAGTTCCTTTCAAACCCAACGAATCGAGCAGGGGAATAGCATTATCGAGATGAACATTCAATGCATCATCGTAAGTAAGGACAACCGCGGCTTTTTTTCCACGCCATGCAGCATTGAATTGAGCGTAGCTAAACTGAGAAACAAACAAGGCGAAGAAAAGAAATGCATTTTTCATTTTCATTTATTTTGGCCTGTACATTTAGCCTGGTGGCGTTTGTCAGCAATGCAAGCTAAAGGCCCCAGGTGAGTATGATTTTATTTTTCATTATTTCTTTTGAAAATTCACTTATACTTTCTGTGTTAAGTCTATTTCCATTTGCAAACACGTCCAAAAAGCTGTCGCAATATAAAACGAAATACAAAATAGGCAGCGCCATGATTTACGGAGAGGCTGAGATCTTTAATCTGCCGTTCAACACAGGAGCTTCGTGGATACACTCATTGCGGATCTCAACTTTTCTTTCGGCTATATTACTAAGGAAGGTTCAGGAATTTGTATAATATTCTACGGTTTGTTTTTTTGGAAGTTTTGGTTGAGAATTTAAAATACTTTCGACAGCCTTTTTAAAAAGTCTCTTACCCGCAGGAATTAACTTAAACTGATAAAATATTGCTATAGCAGGAAAACTTCCGTGGGCATTTTTTTGCCTGACGGAACGAATGGTGTTTGCATTTTATTTTAAAAAATCTAAAACCGCTTGTCATGAAAAAAAGAGTTTTACCATTTCTTTGGGCAATGCTATGTACTTTCTTGTATTATTCCTGCAAAAAAGATATAGCTAAGAATTCAGACCAATCAGTTGTTGAATCCGGTGAACAATGTGTTTTTGCATTAAGGGGTGCAAAGCAGGGTGGCACTTCTATTTTTGATCCCACTTACCTTGTTGCGCCTCATGCGCAATTGAAAACATTAGGAGAGGGCTTTAGTTTCACAGAGGGTCCCGCTGTTGATAAACGCGGCAATGTTTTTTTTACAGATCAGCCTAATGATAAGATATATAAATGGTCGGCAAACACGGGGGCCATCACTACCTTTTTAACGGGAACGGGTCGGGCCAACGGAACGTTTTTTGACAAAAAGGGAAACCTTATCGCCTGTGCTGATATGTATGGTGAACTCAGAAAAATATTCCCGGATGGCAGTCACGAAGTACTTATCAATAATTACAACGGAAAACTTTTGAATGGGCCCAATGACGTATGGATCAATCCAAAGAATGGCGGCATGTATATTACTGATCCGATATTTCCAAGAGGATATTGGGATCCCGGCGATCCCCGGCAGCAACCGTGGGAACCAACACGGTCCGAACAGGCGGCAACCGGTAAAGGCGGGCATGTATATTATCTTGCTCCCGGAAGTCAACAACTGGTGAGAGTGACAACGATGCCTGAGTGGGATGCCGATTCATGGCCAAATGGTGTGGTCGGTACTCCGGATGGGAAAAAACTCTATGTAAATAAATGGTATTATGACAACATGGGCGGTACCTGGGTGTTTGATGTTAAACATGACGGAACGCTTCATAACATGAAAAAGTTTTCCGATATGGGCGGCGATGGGATGGCAATGGATGAACGCGGAAATGTTTATATAGCCAATGGATTAGGGATAACTGCCTTTGATCCGGAGGGCAATAAGATATTCAATGTTCCTACCGGCAGTGGCGCCACCAATGTTGTATTTGGAGGCCCCAATGAAAAAACATTATTTATTACGGCAATAGACAAAATATTTTCGCTGAAGATGAATGTAAGAGGTGTAGAAAAATTTAATGGTTATGCCGGCTGGCATGGACATGGACATGGTCACGGAGGACATCATTAGTATTAAAAGTTGAATTCATTTAACCTGATCCATAGCGACCTCTCTGAAGTAAAATAAGATTATTCAACCAACTCCTGTTTTTTTACAGGAGTTGGTTCTCTGAAGGAACAGATTAAAAATAGTTTCTACGGGAGCGTTGTTTACTAGCTTGCTTTTAAAATGATCTTTCATTTAATCCGTCCGTTACTTATTTTATTTGGGTATTTTGTCTTCTATATGAAAAAAATCAAAGTCAGTGTAACCGCCAATTGTTTTAATGGCATAATTGAATAGGCCAAACCGGTAACCCATAAAATGAGGTAGGGTATATGCCATCCTAAGCTGTGTGCCGATGGCATTCCAATTTTTACCATCAAGGCTGTAAAAGAAATTAGCAATATCTTTTTTATCTGTAAAATCACATTCAGCTTTAAAGTAAACCACATTTTGATCCAGCGGAACAGATTGCACTTCTTCCGGTTTTCCTGTGCTTGCATTGATCATGACGATAGTTTTATTGCTACCGTTCACCTTCACGCCAATCAATCCATAATTTTTTTGCAACAAACATAAGCCTGCAAAGTCACCATCTTTCATGTTCGACACATCAAGTGAAGTGCTGCCTGTACATACAGGACCGATGGTTCGTTGTGTCAATGTATTTTTTGCTAGTAAAACAGATGTATCAATTCTCCCGGTTTTAAGACGGAGATAGCCCTTTCTTTCAGTAACAGACCAAAGTTTATTATCCGGATTGTGATTCCATTGCCAAACCAATGGTAATGCAGCTTCATTTCTCTTTCGATTAAATTCATCTGATGCAACAATACCGGTAAGCAGGCTTTTGTTTACAGGAAGATTCAGTGTTTCTGGAACTTTACCGTTAACGCCTAAAACAGGCCAGCCATCTTCCCACTTAACAGGAACCAGGTAAGGAATGCGGCCAACAGCGCCAAAATCACGAAACAGGTATGCATACCATTTGCCATCGGGTGTATCAATCAATCCGCCCTGTGCCACGCCTAAATCCTGCAACCCAATTCTTCCTTCGTAGGGGCCTGTTATTTTATCAGCACGATGAATAACAACAGTACGCATGCCATCTTTCGGCCATGTGATATTAAAAAGATAATACCTGCCATTTACTTTAAACAGTTGCGAACCTTCGCCTAAACCGCTGTTGCCAACATGCTGTGTAGGCAGTGTTGAATTTTCAACGACCACCTGGTTGATGCCGCCTTCTTTTATACCGGACAGATCTGCATTCAATTCAACAAGAGTTAATTTCCGGTTGCCATAAAGCATGTACACTTTTCCGTCATCATCAAAAAAAAGAGAATGGTCGTGCAGACTGGGACGGAAGGAAATTGCTTTCCATGGGCCTTTCTCAATATTTTTTGTGGTATAGATATGAGTTTTGCCAGTTGTTGAAGCAAATGTGGTTACATAATAGATGCCATTATGGTAACGAATGCTGCTGGCCCACGAGCCTCTTCCGTAGGTAGATTTTCCGTTCTCAAGGTTCATTTCATCATTGCTGACCAAAGTATCGTAACAATAGTTAACCAGTTGCCAGTTCACCAGGTCTTTTGATTTCATGATAGGAACACCGGGGCTCATGTGCATAGTGGTGCTGCTCATATAATAAGTATCACCCACACGGATCATAGCCATATCCGGAACATCTGCGTAAATAACCGGGTTATGTGCCTGGTTTACTTGGGCAGAAATTTGAATGACAAAAAACGTGAAGGAAAATGTTGCAAAGCCTGTCAGAAGTTTTTTCTGCATAACTGATTTTTTACTTTCATATTTTTTATGGTGAATGATGATATTTCTATTTCGTTTTAAAAGCATGGGTCTTTCCGTTAATTGTGTTTTTGCCTTGACCAATGTCTTTAACGGAGTAAAGAGTTATTTGAAAAGCAATGGTGCAAACTGGTAAAGGCATCTGCGCCAGGTATGCCATTCATGTGCAGTACCCGGCGACTCATAATACACATGTTTGATTCCTGCTCCATTTAATGCATCGCTCAATCCTTTCATCCGTTGGCCTTCAGCTGTACCAATACCTAAAAAAAATGCTTTTACTTTTTTATTGAAAGCTGCGCTGTCGCTGAACACACCGTTATATACTGTTTTCAAATCTGTTTGAGGATTAAACATACCTGCTCCGCTAAACCCGCCGATATAGGCGAATTTATCCAGGTTGTTGAGTGTAATAGTAAAGGTTTGAAATCCGCCCCACGACAATCCGGCCATCGCCCTGCCTTCGCGGTTAGTAAGTGTGCGGAATTTGGAATCAATCATGGGTATCACATCATTCAACAGCATTGGCGTAAACGAAGAACCATATTCACTTCGGGCCTTTGCTACATCTTCACCCGGTTTCGGCCTGAATGCCACTTCAATGTTTCCGCTTTCCATTACTACAATCATTGGCTTTGCTTTTCCTTCGGCAACCAAGTTGTCAAGAATATAATTCATGTGTCCCTGGTTTGACCAGCCTGTTTCATCTTCGGCCATGCCATGTTGTAAATAAAGAACCGGGTATCTTTTTTTTGTATCAGCATCGTACCCGGGAGGTGTATAAACAAAACAACGACGTGTTTCTTTCATCGTATTAGAGTAATAATAAACTCCCCTCACTTCCCCATGTGGTACCTGCTTTGGCATATAAAAATCTTCCCCGGGAGTTGGTACTTCAATTCCGCTGGTCCATTTGCCAGTTCCGAAATATGATTCGCTGGCAGGATCTGCCACTCTCACACCATCAATAAACAAGAAATAATAATGAAAGCCGGGCATCAGTGGTTGGGTGGTCACTGTCCACATACTGTCATTTAATTTAGTCATGTCGTACCGCTTGCCCAGGTCAGCCTGCACGTTTTGAGCGTTAGGCGCTTTTAACAAAAAGATAGCCCTGTTCTCTTTATCAATCCGGGGAAAATCATATCCCGGTGTGTTGGAGAAAGGACGTATTGTTCCGGCTGTGTCAGGAGTTTGAGCAAGACACGTTGTACCGATTGAAAACAGTAATGTAATTGCCTGTAATATTTTTTTCATGTTAGTCTTTTTTAGTCTTTAAAAATCAAACCGGCAAAATTGTAAAGGTTGTTCCTCCATACCGGCCAGGTATGACCACCGGGATACTCGCTATAAGTGTATTTTATTCCCATTTCATCAAATTTTGCAAGCATGGCTTTACAATTGGGATATGCTATGTCTTCTTTGCCACCCATGGCAATCCAGAGGGATTTCAGATTGCTGTTAATCATTGCCGCATTGACTTTCATAAATTCATACTGAGGGTTGGAAAGTTCGACCCGGTTGGCAAACCAACCCGAACTAAATACACCGAGATAAGAAAACATATTTGTATTCTTTATTCCTGCATACAATGTTTGTAAACCGCCCATTGACAGCCCGGCAAGTGCCCTGTGTTTTGCATCCGTTTCTACCCGGTAATTATTTTCAACAAAAGGGATAACAGCTTGCTTCAACTCATTTTCAAAAGACCTTAGAACATTTTCATTAAATCCAGCGAGACCGCCGGTGCCCATATTTCCATCAGGCATGACGACAAGCATGGGTTTCGCTTTTTTTTCTGCAATAAGATTGTCAAGAATCAGATCTGTTTTGCCCTGCGTGGCCCAGCCCCGTTCATCTTCGCCGCCGCCATGCAATATGTACAGTACCGGATATTTTTCATTTGTATTTATGTCGTAACCCGGAGGCGTATAGATATAAAACCTTCGCCACGAGTTGGTGACCGATGAATAATATCTTTTTATTCTTATCTCTCCATGCGGAATATCTTTAAGCGCATAGTAGCCGCCACCGGCAAATGGTATTTCGATACCGCTTGCCATCCGGCCCATACCATAAAATGTTTCGCTGGCAGGGTCTGCAACAGCAACACCATCTATCAGCAGCGAATAATAATGAAACCCTTCACCTATTGAATCGGTGGTCACTGTCCAATATCCGCCCGTGTCTCTTGCCATGTCATATTTTTTGACTAAATCAATCTGCAGCTTTTGTGCATCGGGTGCTTTCACACGAAATATCACCCGGTGATCAGGCAGAATTTGAGGATACTTAGCCGGTCTTACGTTGGTAGATGCAGGTGCGCCCAGGATCGTGTATTTGGAAAACGACGAAACATCAACCGGCTTAAATAGGAGTTGAGAGAACATATATAACCCGTTTTTCCAAACTTTAAAATCATGTACTCCGGGTTCGATATAATAAATATGCGGAACATTTTTTTCGTAGAGATAATCATGGGTGCGTTGGCTAAATCTGATCAACCCATCGTTATCACCACAGGAAATCCAAAGCAATTTCAATTTGTTTTTTGCTGCTTCAGGATCAGGAACCAATTCTTCCGGTCTTTTGGTATTAGGCGCAGAGGAGAAGCCGCCTACCCATGCAAACTTGTCTAGATTGCCCAGACCGAAATTCAGGGATTGCCCGCCACCCATAGATAAACCTGCAATGGCACGGCTCTCACGGTCTTTTAAAACAGGAAATTTTTTTTCGATATGAGGTACCAGGTCATTCAGTAAGTCCTGTTCAAAAGTGGCAAATGCCTTTACTTTAACGCTGTCAAAAATATTTCCGACAGCCCGGTCATCTTTCATGGCTCTGCCATTGGGCATTACCACAATCATCGGCGCTATTTTATTCTGTGCATACAAATTATCAAGAATCACCTGCGGTTTACCACCATTGAGCCATTCCTTTTCATCTCCACCGATCCCATGCAATAGATATAAAACGGGATATTTTTTCTTTTTTGAAAAACCCGGCGGCGTATAAATTATTGCCCTCCGATTGGTACCAACTGTTTTTGATGCATAAGTGATTGTATCAACTTTGCCATGTGGTATGTCTGCCCGCAGCGAGTCAAAACCGCTCGGGGCTGTTTTGGTAGAATTTTGTGAGTTGGCAGATAAGGATAATGTAATTAAAAATAGGGAGGCAATCGGTTTCATCTTAGCTGTTCTTTTAAAAGTTTATAATGGGATATAAAAAGTGGACAAGCATCCATTTCTAAATTTGGAATACTTGTCAACTTAACACTTATTGACATATACAAAATTTGTGAAGAAAGTCGCTTCATTTTTTTGTTTTATGATAGGTAGTAATTGTTAGTCATCTGTCCTGAATGGCGATGCCGGTAATCCTTCTTTATTATACAAATTCGGATTCACAGGATTATCAGCCCATGCATAACGAACATATAATGGATCGGGCACGTCATCATTCCATACGATGACTTTGTCTCCTTCGATTGTTGCTTTGGCCCAAACAAATTTTTTATCTGCCCCTGCAATGGCAAACTCGCTTAGGTCTTCGCCGTCATTTGTAATCAGTCCGCTCCCGGTATTGGTAAAGCTGATGATGATTTTATTTCCTTCGATGACTGATGACTGGTGAACGGGACCGGAATGAACAATGTTTTCCCCATAAGCAATTTTCAAAGCAGTCAATGCTAATCGTTCACCTACATCTTTTTTATTGTCGGGATGAATGTCATTCCATTCGCCAAGATCAATGGCAACAGCCATTGCTGTATTGGGAACAGATAATGCTTTCAGTTGTGCTTCTCTCAATACAGCCCATTTACTGTCCGAAGGCAGATAGTTGTAATCCATAAAACCCGGAAGCTGCACATAGAGAAAAGGCAACTCTCCCTGTTTCCATTTGCTGCGCCAGTCATGTATCAGCGCCGGCAACAACTTTGCATACTCGTCCGGCCGGCCCGCATTGCTTTCGCCCTGGTACCATAATATTCCTTTGATAGTATAATTGATAATAGGTGCTACCATTGCATTGTATAAAGCTGCTGGTTGATTTTGTGCAGAAATAGCAAATGGTCCCGGTGAACGTGGAACAAAAACATCGCCAACCCTATACTTCCATGCCCCTTTTAAGTCAATTGTATCATTGCCTGAAAAAATGCAATAAGGTTTATCAGGAACAAAACCGCCTTTGTTTGCAGTATTGATGACACGTATGACAAAAAGATTTTTGCCAGCTTTCAACACATCTGCCGGTATATTGTATCTTCTTTGCGGATATTGATAAGTTGTGTTGCCAACTTCTTTTCCGTTGATGTATAAAACATCAGCGTCAACAATTCTTCCTAAAAAAACTTTTGCCGGTTTACCAACCATTGATGCCGGAATATCTATTTCTCGTCTATACCAAACGATCCCATTCAGATCTTTTATTCCCTGGTCTTCCCAATAACCCGGAATATTTATTGTTTTCCATCCGCCCGCCGGCGGAATATAAGAACCATCAAACCATTTTTTATCGCTGGTCATTCCCAAGTCATTTTCTTTAGGGCGGCCGGCATTATAGGCAGCCGCGGCTCTGGTTGTGCTATTAACATAAGAGGTGTCTTTATTTTTTTGAATCGTATTGATCAACGAAGAAAAATCTTTCAATCCTTCTTCACTGGTCCATGCTTCAATGGGTGTGCCGCCTACGCTGGCATTGATGAGGCCAATAGGCACTTTGTATTTATCATAAAGGTACTTTGCAAAAAAATAGGCAACGGCTGAGAATGGTCTTACATCTTCACCCACTGCAGGCTTCCAATAGCCAAAAGGCAAATCATTTTGCGGTGTTTGCAGGTTGGTCAATGTGGGAATCCAAAAATGTCTTATTTGCGGATAGTTCGCTTCGGCTATATCCTTTGCATAGGTCACATCATGAATATTCAGCTGGTGCACCATATTCGACTGGCCACTGCAAAACCATACATCGCCGAAAAGAATTTCTTTTAATGTGATCTTGTTGCTGGCAGCAATATCAATGGTATAAGGGCCGCCTGCTTTTGTTGGTGGAAGTATCACTGACCATTTACCATCTGCACCCGCCTTTGTTTTATAAGTTTTGCCATTGAACTTAACATTTACTTTTTCATTGACAGCAGCCCAGCCCCAGATATTTACTTTGGTATCCCTTTGCAGGATCATGCTATCCCTTACGATTTGCGGCAGCCTTGCCTGCGAAAAAGTTAAAGAGGAGTTGAGCAGGAAGAAGACAATAGTTGTATTTATTATGACAAGCTTCATAAAGTGGAATTAATTATTCTCTTTTAGGTAATGTCATTTAGTTAAGCTCCACCAGGAGCTTCCTGTTTATTAGAAAAAAATATTTTATTTAGCCGGCATAGGCTCCATCGGAGCCTCCTGTTTTATTTTAGGTGACTCTTACGGAGTCTCTTAGAAATGAAACAATGTTTTCCTAATAAACAGGACGCCACTACGTGGCTATAATGTTATCTATCTAAACGCACCTTCTTTTGGGTTAGGGATATTGGCTATTACTTACAAATGCAATTCGCTTACTGTCCGGTGACCAGGATGGTACATTGATGGTACCCTGCCCGCCATAGACATAAGCAATGGTTTTTGGAACACCACCACTGGCAGGCATTAGCCGCAAATAAACTTTCTGGTACCAGGGATGGTCCGTTGCACTGACATCCTTCGGATAAGACAGATAAACAATCCATTTGCCATCCGGTGAGAAATGCGGGAACCAATCGTTGTATTCATCAAAAGTTACCTGTTCCTGGTTGCTGCCATCCGGTTTCATACGCCAGAGTTTCATCGTTCCTGTTCTGGCTGAATTAAAATAAATCCACTTGCCATCAGGGCCATACTCCGGCGAATCATCCAGTGTGGGTGTATTGGTCAATTGTGTTTCCTTTTTGGTTGCAATATCAACGGCCCAGATATCGAATTGATTTTTTCTTTGTCCAGTAAAAATTAGTTTTTTTCCATCCGGTGACCAGCTATGCAAATAGGAATGACCCGACTCAGGTGAAGTAATTTGTGCGGGATTATCTGAACCGGTTACGGGTAATGTAAATAAGGTTGAAGTTCTTTTTTCACCGACATGGTGACTGATGGCCAATTGCTTTCCGTCGAATGAAAGAACATGATCATTGTTATTCTGGTTGGCAAAACCGGTATTTAGTTTACTTACCGTATTGGTGGAAAGATCGAGTTTGTACAACAAGCCTTCGGAGTTATAAATGAGATGCTTGCCATCTTTTGTCCAGTTGGGCGCCTGTAATGAATTGGATGCGCTGTACAAAATTTTCCGGAGACCGGTAAACACCTCCATTACTTCCATATGACTGCCGATATAATCACTGTAAGGCTTGAAGTCTTTTGGAGCAGGTATGATGATGCGGACATTGCTGAAAACGGCTTCTTCGGTTATATCTTCATTATGAGAACAGATAAACAGGCCAGCATACACTTCTTCATTCAATTCAATTTCTTTGGAAGCAGACTTATAATTTTCTCCGGGCGTGGCTGCGGAAAAGTTAAATACATTTCCAGTACGCTGTAATTCGATATGAACAGGATTGTTGGATGTTAGGGTGACCTGCTCTGTCTCTGCTCCATCGGCTTGCCTGTATTGCAATGATGTCAACCCGTCGCCATGTACACAGGCATCTGCATAGCGTGAATCGGTTGTGAGTTTATCTCTTGCAATGATGCCAATCTTGCGATGCGCATCAGTGCCTTTGCCGATAAAGCGAATGGTGGCCGAGATAATAAAATCACCTTTGACCTTTTTCCATAAGAAATGAAACTGGTCTGCCGCGGCCCACATGTTGATTCCGGCGCCACGCATGATGTATTCCTGTGTGTAGGTGTTGTATACGACACTGCCCGGATTTTTGGGATTGCCTACATCTTCATGGTTTTCGAAAACGCCCATCTTTTGTGCAAAGCAATGCAACATGCAGATAACTGTGATAAAAAGTAAAACTGTTTTTTTCATACCATCTATATTAAAGTCTGGCAATTAGTTTCTCCATTGAAAAGCGAAATATTCGCATTGTTCTTTCCCTGTATTCAGCAAAGCATGCGGAATGCGGGAAGGAAGAAATACCAAATCACCCGGTGATGCAGGAAATAATTTTCCATCAATATGCATGGTTACATTACCCCGCAGTATCAAAATAATTTCTTCCTGCACATGGGTATGCGGCGAATGACTTACCGAATCGGCATTCAATGCCGTGCTGTGCATTTCAAACTGCGCCAGTTGCGATGTGGCCCGATTGAAAAAGTCCCTGCGATAGCCTTTACCGGTATTGTTTGTTTTTAGGTCATTCCAGTCGAGCATAAAGGAGCCACCCTTATTTTTTCCTCTCTCATGATCAGGCGATTTGCCTTTATATTTCAAAATATAATAAACAGCATCTGTATTTCCTATATTCTCGATGGCATGTTCATCGCCTGGCATTACAAATGCAACGCTGCCCGGACCAAGCGTTCTGCTCTTTCCATTGATCGTAATCCTAAAGTTTCCCTCTTTAAGGATCATCAATTCTTCCAGGTCATCATGTTTGAAATAAGAAGCTAAGCCTTTATCGGGTGGTAATATATAAGATGCTACTTCGAAATTACTAAGTGTGGTTGTACTCCCTTTAAATATTGAACGTTTCAGATCATCACCCTCTTTCTGCAATATTAAATCGTTCCATTGATATACGGCTGGGGTTAAAGAGTCTTTTTGCTGCGCCTCTGTTGAAAAGACAGTCAGTAACAATACAGCCGGAAGGGAATATTTCATTATTTATTTTTTAAAGCAAGCTCCAAAGCTTTCGTCGTCGTATAATATTTCGCCAGCATATTCGGCACTTCCCAGGCCGGCATGTTTTTGTTCTTAAGATAATCCAGGTACTTTTCAGTCACTCTGGCAAAATGCGCCTCGTGTCCTTCTATCAATTGTGCCGGCAATTTAATACTCCATCCTTTCGCAGTCTTGTATAATTCAACGCCGGGATATTTTGCACTTATTTTTTTGAAATGTTCTTCCAGTATTGCTGCATACGATCCATCGCTGCTTACGGGTTCAATGTAGAGTACAGGTTTGTAATTTTCCTCTTTGCCTTGTCGTATCACCAAATTGGATTTGGTTCCCCGCATGATGGAGTAATGGGTGTCGCCGGTTCCTTCCGGAGCTTTATAGTTCCAGATAACAGATGTTTTTGCGTGCACGCCTTTGATGGTATAGTCAATCTCGCCGTTACAATACACTTGTAATATTGAATCGCTGGAAATATTTTTAGCCAGGTAGGAGGGAAAGCTATCCAGTTTTGTGATGGCGTTAAATTCGGAAAGGTTCATTGCTGTTGTCCATCTCTTAGCTGTACTGATGGAAATATCTTTTATGTAATCGATGGCCTCTTCGGGGAAACATTCCCATTGTACCAGGTCCACCAAATGCGTCATTACATCCACGATACCTTCGCCCTGCTGCGATACATCCATGAACCAGCCTGGCCGTGTCAATACATTGCCGGAAACATATTTGTAAAAATGATGCACACTTTCTTTGGTGATAGCAGGATTGTCCGGTGATCCTTTTTCAAGCTGGCCAAATATTTCCGGTACCATGGAAAGTTCCCGCTGCAACAGGGTCGTGATCTCGAACCGTTCGGTCATGATATCATAGAGCAGCAAATTGTTTTTCTTTGCCACGTTGAATGCTTCTTTCAATTGGTCAAAGCCTTTACCATCGATCACCATAGGTTTGTCGGCAAATACATTCAACCCATTTTGCAAAGATTTTAAAATATAATCGGTCTTTTTTTGATTATTGCCTGATAAGACTACCACATTCCCTTTCTTTTCCGCAATCATCTTTTCAAAAAAATCATTGCCGGTATTCACTTTTTCCTTCCAGCGGGTGGGTGATTCGCTTCTTGTATTGTAAGCGTTGATCCTGTCAAGATGCAGTTTCAGGTCGTTGCCTTCCGGGGCATACACCTGGACAACGGAATCTACATCTGTATACATTGTCTTTTGAACCAACGCCGCATGAAAATGCCCGGGATCGAGTGTGATGAGCTGAACAGGTTTGGTTGTGGTCATTTTGTTATTTGTACAGGAAGCTAAAAATAGAATGCTTATGACACAGCTTATAATACGGAAGGGTACGGGAACAATGATTTTTTTTAAAGCTTTCATTTTGGGATTAATTATTTTTTAAGCGTTTGAAGAATTTTTCTTTGGGGCAAGCGATAAAATTGTGACTTATAGAAATCACTCCACGATAATTTGAAAACGGGTATAGTTCATTTAAGGTAATAAGGTTAGTGTTGCTTTTCGTTCCATTTACTAAGGTAATAAGGTTGATTACGATCGATTTAAAACCTTATTACCTTAGTAACAACAATTATTAAAAGAAATCAACCTTATTAGCTTATTCAACTCCTCACAATTTTTAGTCCCTGCATTATAAAAGCTCAATAACGAACAGTACGATGAAAGAGCGTCGTCCCGCAATTCTGCGGGATTTCGCTGCGCTTAACAACAGGTGATGATAGCAGCACTTTCGCTGGCAACATAAGAATTCTAACTCTTCACTTCATATCCCTTTCGTTGCGTACGGCTCAGCATTTTATTTGCCTCCTCATCATTTTTAAATTGCTCTTTTACCGGGTCCCAATATATTTTTCTTTTCAGCTTCATCGATATGTGATGTAACAGGCAGGCCGAACAGGAACGATGGGCTTCCTCGGCTGGTGCGATCGTTGCTTTATTATCACGAATAGCTTCCAGCCAATTGCCATGATGATCTTTGCTAACAGGAAGATGAAATTCTTTCTCACCAATCACCGAAGTAAGAATCTTCGGGTCGCTGGTGTCAATCTTTTTTGCCTGCGCAGCACCGGCACCGGGATCGCTGCTCGTTGCCTGGTAGTCACCTCTCGAAACAAAGATCCAGCCATCCGTGCCTTCAAACTTTATCCCGTTTGGAAATTCATTACTTACAATCATCTTTACACCATCGGCATATAAAGCCTGGGTTTTAAAGATACCATGCACATCCCATAAACCACCGGTTGCAAACTCGGCTTTATCACACCATATTTCCACAGGGCCGCTGCGTTCCATCCCCATGCCCCAATGCGCCGAGTCGATATGATGAGCACCCCAGCCCGTGATCATACCTGCTCCAAACTGTTCGCAACGCAACCAACCGGGCCGTCCATATCCCTCTTGCGGATGCACCCTATCTTCGGTGTAATATACCATCGGTGTGCCCGCCAGCCACATATCATAGTTCAGATTTTTCGGCACAGGCATCTCTGCTGTTTTGCCGCCGGGCGGATCACCGGGTAAACCAACATACACCGTTTTCAATTTACCAATTCGTCCGTTGCGCACCAGTTCTGCACCATAGCGAAATTGTTCTGCGGAACGTTGCTGACTCCCGATCTGGAATTTCACTCCGCTGCGCTGCACTACATCACTGATCACTCTTCCTTCCTGGATCGTTAATGACGCAGGCTTTTGCAGATAGATATGTTTTTTGGCATTGGCCGCTGCCACACCAATCAGGGCATGCGTATGATCCGGTGTACTGATGAGCACGGCATCGATGTCTTTATTGCGCAGCAGTTCACGGTAGTCGGTATACACCTTTACACCATCGTAGGATTTGCCATCTCTTTTGCTGTAATATTCATTCACTAAAATTTTGCCTTCTTCAGCTCTTTTGGAATCAACGTCGCATACAGCCATCAACTGTGCATAATCATGCCGCCATACACCCGGCATGTCATGGCCGCGGGATATGCGACCAGTACCGATTGCTGCTATATTGATGCGATTGCTTGGTGCATTTTTGCCAAATACGCTGGCGGGAACAATTGATGGAAGACTCATGGCAATGGAAGTGCCTAAAGCAGTCTTTGCCGTATTACTAAGAAATTGCCTGCGGGTTTGTTTGCTTTTTTTCATCCTGTTATTTTATGTGATGAATTATTTTATGTAGCCAGCGTCAGTAATTCTGCTCATCGTTCGTTGCGCCTGCCCCGACGAGGGGCGAAGCGACGGAACTCGGGGTCGCACACTTGTACTTCCTATTCGCTATTCGGCCTCATCCCTCTTATCCCTTCTCCCAAAGAGAAGGGACGGTGCTGCATTACTAATCCAATCTTCATAACTACCACATCAACTTTATCTTTCTACTCAACACTTTTGAAAACTCCGATTAATTTCGAAGTTTTCGAAAAGCGAGGTTTGTGCGTTGTTCCTCTCCTTTGGAGAGGTTAGGTGAGGTCGCCACTCAACGTTTTCAAAGACTCTGATGACGTTTTGAATCGTCGAAAAGCGAGGCCTGTGCACAGCAAGCCCCTTTTAGGGGGTTTGGGGGTTTGCAAAACTCCTCCATGCATTTTCCGCTTTTTCTTTTGTCATCTTTCCATTAAATACAATCAATCTATATTTCAACGTATAAGTCTTTCCCGGTTCCAATAACCAATCCTTATCTTTTGTCGGTGCAAAATTGGCAAACACATCGCCCCTTCCGCCATTTGCTTTCTTGTCCCAGATACGCAAGGGCTCGGGATGATTATAATTCGAAGGATGCGATACCATTACGATACCACCTTCATCGTTACCCGGTAAGGCGCCATACACTACGATCCATCTCCCTTTTGTGTTATCCGTACTGTCTCTCGTTTTTCCTTCAGACGTGAGCATTTCCGAATTGTTTTTATCCCAATATTCCGTGGCTCTCCATCCCAAACCGGCATAACGGTAAGCAAGGATCAACAAAGGACTTTGTGAAGCGCAACTCATTTTAGAAGTAATATCAACGATATAATAATTACTGTCGGGTTTCGGATTATAAACCCGTACTGTTTGCAATTCATTTAAAGCAACTTTTTCGGAACCATCTTTTTTAAATACCACATGTTCATGTAAAGCCGTAAACTCAGAAAATTCCAATGCCCTCGTTTTCGAAATAAATTTTGCAAAGCGAACAGTTCCTTGCCGGCCTTTTATGTTCCAGAAATCAACGGTGTCATTTTCAAACAGGGTATGTGTCCAGGGATTCCATATACCATAGTGGTGATAATGATCTGGTGGCTGTATTCTTGTCAGCACCTGGCCATGCGGCGTATAAAGCGGATGGATAAAACCACTTCGCTTATAATTGGTATCCTGGCCCGCAGGCGGATACACAGTTTTATACTGGTAGCTCAGCAGATCTTTATTGCCTGTACGAAAGGTGAGGGTGCCATTGTTATCATTCAGCTCCATTTTTTGAGCCAGGCTTTTTGGGGTTAAAAAGCAGGTAATAATTAGTGATAGTAAGGTAATTCGGTTCATCATGGTTATAAAACTGAAATGGTTTTGACAAGTACATTGCTGGTTGTTTTATTTTTTACTCCCGGTTGCCCGCCACCAACGCTGATAGAAATTTTTCCCTTTAATGGTTTCAATCCGCCTTTGCCATCCGTGACGGAAATGTCTTCAGGCGTTAGTTGAAATTGAACTATCCTGCTTTCGCCGGCTTGCAATGAAATTCTTTTAAATCCTTTGAGTGCTTTCAGGGGTGCCTGAATAGTATTGGGTTGGTTGGAAACATAAAGTTGTATTACTTCTTCTCCGTTTAGTTTGCCGGTATTGGTAACCCTGACACTGACTGTAATATTTTTTCCTGTTTTACTTGTCGAAGGAACCGTTAGATTACTGTAGGTAAAATTTGTATAACTCAATCCGTAACCAAACGGATACAATGCTTCACCTTTAAAATAACGATAGGTGCGATTGGCCATATTGTAGCTGTTGAAATCAGGAAGGTCGCTGTCGCTTTTATAAAATGTCACCGACAAACGTCCTGCAGGATTATAATCGCCAAACAATACATCGGCAACGGCAGTGCCGGCACTTTGCCCGCCGTACCATGCATTGATAATGGCGGGAATATTTTCATTCTCCCAAGGGATCGCTATTGCACTGCCGGTCATCATCACAAATACAACTGGACGACCTGTTGCATGCAATGCCTTCATCACATCGGTTTGTATCTGCGGCAATAAAATAGAAGTTCTGTCGCCACCATTAAAACCCGGATAATTTACCTGCATTTCTTCGCCTTCCAGTTGCGGGCTGATGCCGCCGACATAGATGATCGCATCTGCATCGTTAATGCGGTTGATGAAGCTGCTTAGATCAAAACGTTCAAAATTCCCTGCGCTCAATCTTACATTGCCTTTGCCCTCGCCCTGCCAGTATTCTACTACAATTTTGTATTGTTTTCCTTTTTGTATAGGCTGGCGATGTGTACGGGCACCCCAGCGATTACGCAGCCAGGCATTCAATACTTCTTTATCATCAATAAAAACTCTGTAACCATCATCGGCTTCTATCTCAAAACTAATTTCACCGTCTTTATCAGCGGTGTAATGCGAAGTATATCTTGCAGAAAAATTATTGGCTCTTATATTGCCGGTTACTGCTTCACCTTCCTGCCAGGATTTATCTAGATTGTTTTCCATCGTCGTGATGGCTTCGCCCTGCAGGTTGACATTATTGTAGTATTCTGCTTTAAAACCTTTTTTGCCATCGATGGAGTATTGGTTGTTGACATCCGCATAAGCCAATAGCGTATCATTGGTAAAATTGAGTGCCTTTTCATAAACGATTTCGACTTCATTCCCCAACTTCTGTTTTATCCCCTCGAGCACGGTTGTTATTTCAGAAGGGATACCATTGTAATTTCCCAGTACCGCTATCTTATTGTCGGCGTTCGGCCCAATGATGGCTATCTTTTTTATTTTCTTTGACAATGGTAAAGTATTGTTTGAATTCTTCAGGAGTACAATACTTTGCCGCGCCATCTTCAGTGCATGTGCTTTGTGTGGCGCACTCTCTAATACACGTTGTGGTGTTTGCGCATACTTCACTTCGCTGACAGGATCAAACAAACCAAGGCGATAACGAATAATAAAAAGTCGTTTGATGCTGATATCTATCTGTTCTTCTTTTATCAAACCTTTTTTTACTGCATCCACCAGAGCAAGGAATGAAGCAGTGCCGCAATCCACGTCGGTGCCATGCATCACCGCATCTGCACTTGCTGTTGCGGCATCGGGATGTGTTTTATGATTTTTATAAAAATCATCTATTGCCCAGCAGTCAGATGTAACATAGCCGGTAAACTTCCATTGTTTGCGGAGGATATCAACCATTAACTGGTCACTTCCGCAGCAGGGTTGTTTTTTCCATGCATTATAAGCACACATTACACCCGCCACATTTGCCTTTGTTACCAATTCCTTGAACGCAGGCAGGTAAGTATCCCACAGGTCATAATCACTCACATCTGCATTGAACACATGCCGTAAGGGCTCCGGCCCGCTATGCACAGCATAGTGTTTGGCGCAGGCAGCCGCTTTTAAGTATTTCGGATCATCGCCCTGCAATCCACGAACAAATGCTGCACCGAGCTTAGCTGTTAAAAAAGGATCTTCTCCATATGTTTCCTGTCCGCGGCCCCAGCGGGGGTCACGGAATATATTGATGTTCGGAGTCCAGTAAGTCAATCCAAGGTAACGTTCACCTGCACGGCCCTGTTGTACGGCTTTATTATAAACGGCTCTTCCTTCCAATGCTGCGTAATCAGCCATCTTAAAAAAGGATGTTGTATCCCAGGTTGCAGCCATGCCAATGGCCTGCGGAAAGACAGTGACCCGGTACGGTGTTCTGGCCACCCCGTGCAATACTTCATTCCACCAGTCGTATGCCGGTATGCCAAGTTTTTCAATGGCCGGTGCATGGTTCATCATTTGCGCCACCTTTTCTTCTAAGGTTAGCCTGCCGACCAAATCATTCACCCGCTGTTCAACAGGCAGCCGGTGATTCCACATCGGGAACGATTTGTAATCCTGCGTACGGGCCTTGGTAAAGACCAGCAATAGTGCAATCGTTATAATTTTTTTCATATGCAGAAGTGAAAATTATTTATAAACGTCATCATCATTTTTAATTTCAAACCAATTGTACGCGGCAACATTATCGGAAGTTTTGCCATTGGATGTTGTATACATACTGTAAAGGCAGCCTACAAAACCTCCAGCCGATTTCGTACTCAGGTATTTTGCATCGACATTATCCAACAGTAATTGCCATTTATCTTTTTTCAGTGCATAATAAAAGGCATACTGGTGTCCTTTTGCCTCTATCTTAAAATCAATATCCTTATCCTTCTCATCAAGAATTTTGCTGCTTACCAGTTCTGTTCCTTTATATAGCTCCACTGCCGGCTTTCCATCTCTTATTGATTTGCACAGGTAGTAATAGGTTTGTTCATTTTGAAAAAGTAACAGGCCCGCCTTTTCGTTTTCCGCTTTCGGAACAAAGCTCAACGAGGTGGCAGCATAACCTTTCAGATGCGGTTGGTGAAAGCCGACGAAGGAAGGATTGTCTTTTCCATCGCAGGTTTCGGGACGAAGCTTCAACGTCAGGGAACCTGGTTTGTCGGTGAGGTTATACCATTGTTCCCGCACTGTTCTTAAAAACTGGTAGCGGATGTTGAGGTTATTGCTATTGAACTCATCATGGAAAAGATAATTGCCATTGAATAGTTCTCCTTTAGGGTCTGCAACAGCATTGATGGGGTAAGAGTATTTTACCTCTTCACCGCCAAGGTCAAATACTGGCCAGCCATCTTTCCATATAACTGGCGCCATAAATGTTTCCCTGCCTGTATTATAATAATCCCCTTCATAGGGACGACAAGCTAAAAACACGGCCCACCATTTGCCATCTTTTCCTTCCACAAAATCGGCATGCCCGGCTGTGGTCACCAGATTTTTTCTGTTAGGATCAAGCTGGCGTTGGGTAAGTATTGGATTATTTTCATAAGAAACAAATGGGCCTTCCGGCGACTTACTTCTGAATACTACTTCAGAGTGATTGTAACCGGTGCCGCCTTCTGCGCAGATCAGGTAATACCAATCATCTTTTTTTATGATATGCGGTGCTTCTATCCATACCGGTTTTTTGGCCATATCTGTGCCGCCGTTTATCAATAACTTTTCTTCACCAATTGTTTTGAGGTTTACAGGGTCAAATTCAAACATGCGGATAGTACGGTGCCCATTGTGCAGTGAAATGTTATTCGGCGGAATACTGTTGAATACGATGTAGGTTTTGCCGTTATCATCAAAAAAAATGGAGGGATCGATGCCATTTACCTGTGGCAGTTTTACCGGGTTACTCCATGGTCCTTTGGGATCTTTTGCTGTAATGACAAAATTGCCCAGCTTGCTCACTTCGGTACAAACAATATAAAAGGTGCCGTTGTGATAGGTAATAGCAGGGGCAAACAAACCTCTTGATACACCTGCGCCATCAAGATTCAATTGCTCCGGCCGGTCCATGGCATAGCCAACCTGTTTCCAATTCAATAAGTCGTTACTGTGGAAAATCGGTAAACCCGGGTAATAGGCAAAGGAAGAATTGACAATATAATAGTCTTCGCCGGCACGGCATATACTGGGGTCGGGGTAGTAGCCTGCCAGTATTGGATTTTGGAATGACTGTGATCTTGCAATGAGCAGCGAAAAACTAAACAAAAAAAGAAAAAGGTTTTTTTTCATCAAAGTATTTTTTAAGCCTGGCAATTGACACTTCTTATTAGTTGAATAATTTTATTTCAATGCACTCAAAACTTCACTACTTCCCAAAAAGCTTTCTTCGGTTTCAACTCTTTATCAAACAATAATGGATAATCCTTTCTTTGCGGCACGGGAAAATTATCCAGCCAACTGGTACGGTCGCTGATATTCCAGAACGTAACACTGGTCAATACATTTTTATAATTCCTGAATACGCGGAATAACATCTTATACATTTCCACCTGTTTGGCTTCCCGCTCTGCAGTATAGTTTGCATCGGCATCCTCCGACTTTCTTTCCCTGCGGCTATGCTCTTTGGGGTAAACAGAAATATCGAGCTCTGTTACCTGTGCCTGTAAGCCGAGTCCTTTGAATTTTTCCAGCGTGGCTGTCAGCACTTCTTCCGTTGGTTCATAGATGGACCAATGTCCCTGCAACCCGACGCCATGAATAGGGACACCTTTATCCTTCAGACCTTTTACCAGTTTAAAAATCTTGTCTCGTTTTACGGGGTTGATTTCATTGTAATCATTGTAGAAAAGCAAAGCTTTTGGATCAGCTGTATGTGCATATTCGAATGCTTTGGCAATAAACTCTTCACCGCATATCCGGTACAAGGCAGAATTTCTGTAAAACTCATTGGGGTTATCAGAGATAACTTCATTTACTACATCCCAGGCGTAGATCACATCTTTGTACCTTGTTACAACAGTAGTAATATGCTCTTTAAGCCGCTGCAACAAAACTTCTTTGGTAACGGTATCGCCAGTTGCAGTGGTGAAAAACCAGCGTGGTGTTTGGTTGTGCCAGCACAGAGTATGTCCACGCAACTTCATGTTGTTTCTTTTGGCAAAGGCAGCGATCGAATCGCCGCCTGCCCAGTTATATTTATTTTCCTCGGGGTGAATCGGGCCCATCTTCATCGCATTTTCAGGAGTCATGCTCCCGAATTGCTGCACAATCAGCGAAGCTTCATCCGTTTGCAAGGCCCGGGGAGATACCGCCACACCTGTGGTGAAATAGTCTTTGTAATAATCTTTTAATCCTTTTTCCTGCTGCTGTGCGAAGCAGAAAATGAATTGCGTAATCAAAAGGGATGTTGAAAAAACCTTTTTCATTTGCTTTAATTTTTGCGGTAGAAACTATTTCTGTGCTGTCAATGGCTGTATGCTTCCGTCTGCATTATATCTTAATTCAGTTACCTTCACATTTCGCAGATGAGTCTTGCCTGATAATTGCGTGTCATGATAAAACAAATACCATTTGCCGTTGAACTCAATAATGGAATGGTGATTGGTCCATCCTTCTACAGGATTTAAAATCACACCCTGGTAAGTGAAAGGTCCGTAAGGATTGTCACCGGTGGCATAACAAAGAAAATGTGTATCACCGGTTGAATATGATAAATAATATTTGCCGTTATACTTATGCATCCAGGCTGCTTCAAAGAAACGTTTATCATTATCTTTCTCTGTAAAAGGTTTGCCATCTTTATCAACGATCTTGATTTCTTTTACGGGTTCAGCAAAACTTTTCATATCTGTATTCAGCCTTGCTATTCTTGGTAAGATGGCTGGCTCTTCTGGTTTCCGGTTGCCGGCAGCTGAATCATATTTATTATTGTTCCAGCGTTGCAGTTGGCCGCCCCAGATGCCGCCGAAGTACATATAATATTTTCCGTTGTCATCTTTAAACACGGTTGGGTCGATACTGTAACTATTTTTGATAGGCTCCTTCTCTGCAGTAAATGGCCCTTCGGGTTTGTCGCCGACAGCCACGCCAATTTGAAAAACATCCTGTTTGTTTTTTACCGGGAAATACAAATAATATTTTCCGTTGGCAAAAGCTGCGTCAGGAGCCCACATTTGCCGGCCCGCCCAGGAAACATCTTTAATATCCAACGCTACGCCATGATCCGTTATCGACCCGCCAATTGAGTCCATTGACAACACATGATAATCCCGCATATCAAAATGACTTCCTAAATCATCTTCTTTGGTGCCGGTAGCCGTATCATGCGAAGGGTAAATATAAATGCGGCCATTGAATACATGGGCTGATGGATCAGCAGTATAGATATGCGATACCAATGGCTGAGAAAGATATTCTTTCTTCGTTTGCTGCTTTGTTGTATCAGCAGCAGTTTGTTCCTTATTTTCTTTTGATTCGTTATTGCAGCTTGCCAGCGAGGCAGCGACGATAATTGACAGCAATCGGAATGTTGGTTTCATTTTTGTTGTTTTATTAAGCGTTTTTCAATTAAGTATTGTTTCCATGACTCCCCTTTAGGGGCGGGTTTTTTTTAAAACCCGATACTATTGCCGCCATCTACGGGCAATACCACGCCGGTGATATATTTTGCCGAGTCGCTGGCCAGGAAAAAAGCTGTTTCTGCTATATCAGCTGGCTGGCCCATATGGCCCATCGGTGTCCGGCTGAATACTTTTGCTTTTCTTTCCGGGTCCGCGTTTAGGGCTGCATCCGTCATTGCCGTTACGATAAAGCCCGGAGCAATGGCATTAACCCGAATACCTTTCGGCGAAAGTTCCACTGCCATGGCTCTTGTCATTCCTTCGATGGCTGTTTTGCTGGCACTATAAGCTACTACCAGTGGTATGCCGTACTGTGCCGCCATAGAACTGATATTGATGATAGAACCTTTTCCTTTGGTCAGCATGTGCTTACTCACTTCTCTGGAAATAGCAAACACGGAACAAAGATTGGTGGTAAGCACTCGTTGAAATTCTTCATCGCTTACTTCTGTAAAAGCCTTTTTCATGTTGATGCCCGCATTGTTAACGAGAATGTCGATATGGCCAAAATTCTTAATAATATCCGCGACCAAACCTGGAATGGATTTTAGATCAGTGATATCACATATCATCGGGTAACACTTATTTCCCAACTCATTTTTTGCGGCGTTCAATTTTTTTTCATCGCGGCCAATGATGATGGTATGAATGTTTTCTTCAACAAACTTTTTCGTCATAGCAAAACCAAGCCCGGAGCCACCCCCGGTAATAACAGCGACCTTGTTATTTTCTGTACTCATACATTTCTAATTGTAGCCGGACTGTTCTGGATAGAATCAGTTTCCCGGTGCATAAGGAAATTTCAATTTTTTATAATACTCTAATGTTTTGCCAGGTTGTTCATATTTGCCAGGTATTGGCATGCCGCTGAATGATTGAAAGTAAAGCAGGCAGGCATTTCGCCACCATACTGCTTCCTGTTCCTGTATAGCCAGTAACATTTTCACCTGGCGGAATCGTTCGGCGTCAAGATATTTTTCCAATAAGTTCCATTGCTGCTGCATGTTTCGGATATCGTTAACTCCTTTATAATAATGATAGCAGAGTTCTTCCCACAGCGACCTGCCGGATTTCATCGGATGTTTCCAGCTCACATGATGAAACCATAACAGGTATTTTTCATCACAGGTGTTAAGGTCTTCGAATTGTTTTCTTACTTCCGGGGCATATTGCGCTAAAGCATTAGAACCTTTAGCCGTACGATCAAAGCCTATTCCGGTGGAATCTGCTTTATGATAATAAACAGGATTCCAGTCGGGCCTGGGTAAATTATTGCTCCAGGGTGCCGGCCCATAATGATGGCCGTTACCCATGATATGATGGAGGCCCAATGGCGTCATATAGTTTACCATGGTTTCATGCGAGGCTAACATGATTTTTTTTGTTGCTGCAATGAAATCTGCATTGTTATTGAAAGTCTGTCGTATCCATTCATCCGCTATTGTTTCGCCGCTGAGTGTATAATCCCAGGCAAGCCGGCCAAAGGTATACCAGTTAGACTGACCAAACAGGTGACCGGTCCAATTCCTGTCGTTGCCAATATTAGCAACCCCTGCTATTCCATTCAACGAGAAGGTATATAAACTTCCATCTACTATCCGTGAAACCAGTGAACCTTTGCCCTTTGACCAGGTATCGGCATCCAGCACTTCTTTAAACATCGGTGCTTCATACACCAGGTGCGTTCCCTGCCCTAGATATTCCTGCGTGATTTGGAATTCCATCATCACGGGTGTCTTTTTCATCGCGCCGAATAATGGAGAGAAAGGTTCCCGAGGTTGAAAATCTATCGGGCCATTTTTTACCTGCACCAATACGTTTTGTTTAAACTTTCCATCCAGGGGTTGAAACTCTTCGTAAGCCTGTTTGAAACGATCATCCGATTGTTCTCCATACACAAATGCACGCCACATCACGATACCGTTAAATGGCTCCAAAGCATCGGCCAGCATATTGGCGCCGTCAGCATGTGTGCGGTGATAGTTTTGCGGGCCTGGTTGTCCTTCGGAATTTGCCTTTACCAGGAAACCACCGAAGTCGGGGATGAGTTCATAAATTTCTTTCACCTTATTGTTCCACCATTGCTGCACCGTATCATTTAATGGATCAGCTGTTTTTAAGCCGCCTATTTCTATCGGTGCACTAAAGCGGGCAGTGAGATAAACTTTGATACCATATACCCGGAACACATCCGCCAGTGCTTTCACTTTTTCGAGCCATGGTTTTTTTAATAGATAGGCATTGGCATTTACATTGGTAAGCACTGTTCCATTGATGCCGATGGATGCATTAGCTCTTGCATAATCAATATAGCGTTGATCAATATACCCTGGTAAGGTATGCCAGTTCCAAATGGAAAAACCGGCATAACCTCTTTCTACGGTGCGATCCAGATTGTCCCAGTGATTTAATATCCTGTTTTTTATTTTAGGTATGCTTACAATAGCAAGTTGGGTGATTGACTGTTGTGTTTGTAGAAGGCGTAGAAAATGAAATATGCCGTATAAAACGGCTTTATCAGTATTCCCCGCGATAACAATTATTTTTTTCCTGCCTGCTAGTTTAGTTTGAACAAGAAATCCTTCACCAGTGAGTTTTTGTAAGTCATTAGCGGATACGAGTGATTGAAGGGCAGGAGATGAGGCCGGCGTTCCGGCTAGAATGCATTTATCTGTTATTGATGACAAGCCAATCGTTTTTTTTGCCAGCAAGCCACTCAAGCCATTGTATAATTCTTCTTTGGCCGCTTTTAAAGTAGCAGTAGTGGCATTGATCAAAACTCCTGAAATCGTATTCCGGTATTGTTGAAGCAGTGCAGCATTATCTATTTTATCATAGCGAAGCCATAGCCGGTAACCATCCTCTGCATTGACAGTGATAGTACAAAGCAACCATATGAAAAGAAATGTTTTTTTCATAGTGAACAGCTATGTTTAAAATGGTTTTGCTTTTTTAACGATGACTTCCGGATGATCAGTTCCGATCTCACCACGATGGTTTGTGTATGCCTGATATTGGATCGTCCTGTTAAGTGACTAATTAAATTGCGGGCCGCTATTTCTCCCATATCCATACCCGGATAGTGAATGGTGGTAAGCTGCGGTTCCACGATTTTGCTGATCGCATCATTGTTAAAGCCTGCTATTGCTATATCCCCCGGGATGCGTACACCATGATCTTTCAATGTCTGCATGCAAACCGCTGCTGAAAAGTCGTTGGTGATAAAAGCTCCGTCGGGCATTGGTTTCATTTTTAAAATTTGCAGGGCTGCCTCAACGCCGCATTGTTCGCTAAGGTCTTTTATCAGCACCAGGTCTTTTTCATAGCTGATGCCATTATCAAGCAGAGCTTCCATATATCCCCTGTGCCGCTGCGCATACACATTTCGCTTCAGGTTTGCAGTGACCAATATTATTCTTTTACAACCCTGATCAATTAAATGCTGTGTGGCTTCATAGCCGCATTTATAATTGTCAATGACGACTTTGGTTGTTTCACTGCTTTCTTCCACGCGGTCAAAAAAGATAACGGGAATGCCTTTGTCTTCAAGCGGCTTGAAATGATCAAGTCCGGTTGTATCAAATGCCAGCGAAGCGATCACCCCATCAACCCGTTTATGAAAAAGATTCAATGCGTTGGCGGCTTCTTTCTCATAGCTTTCTGATGAATGGGCGATGATCAAATCATAACCTGCATCTGTTGTCACTTTTTCAATACCGGCGAGTACAGAGGTAATGAAGTTACTGTTCAATTCGTGTACAATAACACCGATGGTGTTTGTTTTTTGTTTGCGCAGGTTGCTGGCAAAATTATTATGCCGGTAACCCAGCTCCTTAGCGGTGTCTTTTATTTTTTTGCGGGTGTTTTTATTAATAGCGGGATGATCCTGTAAAGCACGGCTTACGGTTGCTGATGAAAGGTCGAGCTGTTGGGCAATATCATAAATAGTAACGTCTTTCTTTGGTTTCATTTTGCAATCGGTTGCATAAAAATCGAAAAAAAATGATCAATTACAAATTTTTATTTTTTAATGATGAGGCACGGATGATAAGATCCGCACGGAGGATGATGGTATTAGTTGTTTTTACATTGGAGATGCCGGCAAGATGACCTATCAAACTGGTAACAGCTGCCTGGCCTATATCATAACCGGAGTAATTAACCGTAGTAAGGTTGGGTTCGATGATTTTGCTGATGGGGTCATTGTTAAAGCCGGCAAAAGCGATATCAGCCGGTATTTTTATACCAGCTTCCTTCAATCTCTTCATACAAAAAACAGCAGCCGTATCATTGGCAGAGAAAACAGCATCGGGTTTCTTCGCCATTTTCAAAATCAGTTCCGCCGCTTTATTACCGGCATCCTCACTCAGGGTACTGATAAAAACCGATTTCTTTTCATCGAAGGGCAGGTGGTGATCAGCCAGGGCTTGTTTAAAGCCACGAAGCCTGTCGGCATACACATTGCGCAACGTATTGCCGCCAAGATGCATTAGTCGGCTGCAACCCTGATCTATCAGGTGTTTCGTGACATCGTAGGCCGCTTTATAGTTGTCAATTACTACGCTGGTACTGTCATTGTGTGGGTAGACCCGGTCGAAGAAAACAACCGGGATGCCTTTCTTAAAGAAAGGCTCAAAATGATCGATATTCTTTGTGTCATAAGCCAATGATGCCAGCAATCCATCCACCCGGTTGTTGAACATGGTCTGCACATTTGATACTTCTTTTTCCAGTTTTTCAAGCGACTGGCTGATGATGAGGTTATAGTTTTCCTGGCTTGCTGCATTTTCCATACCCGCCAATACAGACGACATGAAATAACTGTTTAGCCTCGGTACTATTACCCCGATAGTGTGGGTTTTCTTGCTACGCAAACTGCTGGCAAATGTATTGGAGCGATAGCCTAAAAAGCTGGCGGCATCGGCTATTTTCTTTCTTGTATGCTTATTAATGGCAGGATGATCTTTTAGACCACGACTAACGGTGGTAGCCGAAATGTTCAGGTGTTTTGCAATATCATAGATCGTTATTTCTCTTTCATCCGCCATGCTTAGTCCATTGTTTTACAAATAACGGAAGCATTATTTGAAAAAAAAATTGCAATCGGTTGCAATTTTTAAAAAAATGTCTTTACATTCGGATTGCCAATTCAATTTCATGCTTGCCATAACTACAAAGAGAAATCTGTTGAATGAGCTGAAACCCTTTCCGAAACAGGGTTTCGTTCCTCTCCCCATTTTCATCCGGGGTCTTTTCCTTTTTTTCTTACTTGTTTTTAGCGCAATCGCCGGACTTGAGCGGCTACAGCTCAGTTACCCGCTGCGACGGCTTAGGCCGCTAATGGTTGGCTGAAATGATTCCATCCCGATGAAAAAGAGCTACCAGTAAAAATTTTGACAAGTTGGTTACCAACTTTCCAAACTTAAACTCAAAAAAAATTGCTGTTTATGAAAGTTTTATTCAAAGAGAATTTAAAACAAATCTGCCTGCAGAAAAGCCGGTTATTCGAAAGAACAATAACTTGGTTATTATGTATCCTTTTTGCTTTTGAGTCGATGCCTCTGTCAGCCCAAAGCAACATTCGTGTTAAGGGCCGGATTACCAATGAGAGTGGTGAGTCTGTACCAAATACTTCTGTTACTGTTAAAGGAAGTAAGACCGGCACCACAACCAATGAGAATGGTAACTATGAGATCACGGTACCTTCCAATGGTACATTAATAATTACCGCTATTAATTATACCCCACAAGAGATCGGAATTAATAACAGGCAAACGTTGGATGTAAGCCTCGTAAGCCTGGCAAAAACAGAAACTGAAGTAATCGTTGTCGGTTATGGAACCCAGAAGAAAATAGATGTTACTGGTTCCGTTACAAGAGTTAATCTTGAAGCAATGGGCAATGCACCTAATACTAATATCGGCCAGTTTCTCCAGGGAACGGTACCTGGTCTCAATGTAGGGTTATCAACGTTTGCAGGCGGCACTCCTCCTATTTCCATTCGTGGCCGGGTTACAATTAATGGCAGTCAGAATGTTTTAATCATCATTGACGGTGTTCAATACACCGGTTCATTATCTTCCATCAACCCCGATGATATTGCATCAATTGATGTGCTGAAAGACGCCAGTTCAACAGCCGTATATGGCGCACAGGCGGCAAACGGGGTTATTCTTATTACTTCCAGAAAAGGCAAGTATAATCAAAAACCGCGTATAGCTTTTTCAACTGCTTATACTACTCAAAACCCAACTGTTGATCTGAGACCGTTAAACCATGACGAGTATTTGGAACAATTTAAAGATGCATTTTATACCCAGGCTTTTCAGGGTCCCGATTATACAACACCCAATCCAGGCTTTAATGTTGCTTCCGTAATGGATCCAACAATGGTTAATGCAACAAGAACAGAAGTACTGCCCAATGATTTTGATTGGTGGGATGCCGGAGTTAATACTGGATCTATTTTTGAAAACACCCTTAGCTTTTCAGGCGGTGGTGATAAGGTTACCTATCTCCTTTCTGGTGGCCTGGTAGATCAGAAAGGCCATATAATCAATGATAAGTTTAAAAGAAAATCAATCCGGGCCAACCTGGAAGTGAGGCCGGTGAACTGGTGGAAAGTGGGGTTGGTATCATCCGGTTCTTTCGTTAACCAGGATGGGGCAGAGCCTTCGTTAGGTAATTTGACTATTGCATCGCCGGTACTGGTGCCATTTGATTCAGCAGGCAATGTAATACCATTTCCAACCAATACCGTAGTGCCCAATCCCTTTAATACTTATTATGTGGATGATTACGACAGGCACCAATACTATTTTGCCAATATTTATTCTGACCTGGATATTCCTTTTATTAAGGGGTTAAACTATAGAATGAATTTTGGAAACAACTACAGGACTGACCAGCATTATTTCGCCAGCAAATTTGATGGCGGATTGCAGGGCCGTGCCTATAAAGAAAACCAGAGTTATTATGATTATACATTTGATAACATCCTTACTTATACCAAAAGTTTTGGCAGGCACGATATAACTGCTACAGCCTTATACGGTGCCATTGAAAGAAAATACAGCAGAACTTTTGCTGAAGGGATAGGCTTTTCACGGCTTAACCTTAGTTATAACGATCTTTCAAGCGCCACCACCAAGAATATAACTACCAATGCAAATACTGAATCCCTGAACTATCAAATGGGAAGGGTGAACTATAAATATAATGACAAGTACCTGTTAACAGCCACGGTACGCAGGGACGGATATTCTGGCTTTGCCGAAAACTTTAAGAGTGCGGTTTTTCCTACTGTGGCTCTTGGCTGGATTATTTCAAGTGAGAAGTTTATGGCCAATGTAAATGCTGTGAACTTTCTTAAGTTAAGAGCCGGTTATGGAGCAATTGGCAACCAAACCCAAAGGTATCAGTCACTTTCCCGTGTTGGTACAAATTCTTCCTATGTTTTTGGTGATGGTGGTGGTACAGCATTTGGTCAACAAGTAAATTCCCTTGAGAACCCGAACCTAAAATGGGAAAAAACAGAAGGTATGAATTTTGGCCTGGACTTTACCCTTTTGAACAACCGCGTAACAGGTACCCTGGATTATTATAATAATAACACCAAAGACTTATTATTTGATGTGTCTATTCCTTCCGTTACAGGTTTTCTCCTTATAGCTTCAAACGTTGGAAAAATTAATAACCAGGGGTTTGAGGCCGGACTCACTTATAAAATAATAGACAAAAAAGATTTTACATGGTCTTCCACATTTAATTTCTGGACCAATACAAACAAAATCAAAAAACTTACCGGCGTGGATGCAAACGGTGATGGCATAGAAGATGATCTTGTGTCAACTGGTCTGTTCATTGGTAAGTCCATCCAAACTATTTTTAATTACAAGGTTGATGACATTTACCAGCTAAATGATACGAGATTACCAGGCTTCCCGGTTGGTAGTAACAGGATCGTTGATCTTGATAAAAACAATGACATTACTGCTGCCGACCGGATGTTTCTTGGCCGGCAGGAGCCTGCTTACCGGATGAGCTGGTACAATACACTTTCCTATAAGAATTTTTCTTTAAGCTTTTTCTTCAACTCAATACAGGGAGGAAAAGATGGATACCTGGGTGATAATACACGGGAGTATTTTCGTGAAGACAATTCGGTTCGTAATAATGAACTGAATGGAGTTGATTTCTGGTCACCCCGGAATCCTGGCGGCAAATATCCCAGGAACATCTCAGGCGGCCGGACTAAAGTAGCTGGTAATAATTATGAAAGCAGAAGCTTTGTAAGATTACAGGATGTTTCTCTTTCTTATAGCTTATCTCCTAAAATTCTTGACAAAATCAAAGCACAGGCGATCAATATTTATGTGAGCGGAAAAAACCTTGCGACATGGACCGATTGGGAAGGTTGGGATCCGGAATCCCTTGTTCCTGTTTTCAGGGATGGCAGGACTATTGATGTTCCAGACGGGCTTTTATTAGACGGAAGGCCGGCGCTAAGGGCAATTACGGTCGGAGCTCATATAACCTTTTAATTAAAACACCGGTAAAAATTACTATATGGAAAAAATAAAATCATTTTTAATACTGTCTTTACTCCTTACCGGAACATTTTCGTGTAAGAAAGAATTTTTAGATGAAACGCCGCTTGACTTTTTAAGTTCAACAAATGCTTTTAAAACAGCCGCCGATTTTAATGCGTCAGTTAATAACCTGTACCGGTTAGTGCGTGCCGAATTCTATACAGTAAATGATAATGATCCGATGGAATACCAGTACAGAACAGATATCGCATTTTATGTTCCGGCTGCTTTTCCGGCGAATCTTTCCGGCGAAATCAGCCCAACCTCAGGTATCATGGAGCGGCATTGGCGGGCACTTTATAAAATAGTGTCAGAAGCTAATACAGTTATAAGTCGTATTCCGGCATCAGAAATGTCAGATGCAGACAAAACATTGTTTGAAGCAAGGGGACGTTTCTTCAGGGCTTTTGCCTATAGAAGCCTGGCCTATATATGGGGCGGCGTTCCATTGGTAACCGAAGAGGTAACAGAGCCAAAAGTTGATTATGTAAGAGCAAGCCGTAAGGACGTATATACACAGGTGATTGAAGACCTGACTTTCGCTGTAGCCAATTTACCAGGCATTACAACAGTAAAACTCGACGGAGAAATTTCCAACCTTGCTGCACAACATCTGCTGGCGGAAGTTTACCTGGCCGACGGACAATTTCAGAATGCGATAACTGCCGCATCCGCTGTCATTGATGACCCTGCTACAGATCTTATGAAAGCAAGGTTCGGTACCCGTAAGAATGAAAACCCTGGTGATGTTTATTGGGATTTATTCCGCCGGGGCAATCAGAACAGGAAAGCTGGTAATACGGAAGCTATCTGGGTAGTCCAGATTGAGGCTGATGTACCTGGTGGAGCAGCAACTACAGCAACCAGTTTTGCAAGCGGCGATGGTTTCTCGCTGGAAAGGGTGCATGCACCTCTTGTACGCGATTTAACTATTGATAATATAGCTGCGTTCCGGTGGCCAACCAGTGATTATACAGGTGGAAGAGGAGTAGGATTTTTTGCTCCTTCAAAATACTTTATTGACAGCGTTTATGCATCTGATCCGGTTAATGATATCAGGAATGCTAATCACAATTTTGTAAGGAAATTCAAGGCTAGTAACCCTGCAAGCCCTTATTACAATACGGAGATTGATTTTCATAATCTGCCTGCCGGAACAAAGGGTACAAGCGGAGCTGTTTTAACCTCGGGTGTACCAAGCAGGGCGCTTTACCCCTACCAGACAAAATGCACTGACCCTGGAAATCATCCTGCAAATCTTTATTCAGGTGCTTATCCAATGGCGTTAAAGGGCGGTGCAGGATTTACCTACCAGGATCAGTACATGTTTAGACTGGCTGAAACTTATTTGCTGAGGGCAGAGGCTCAATTAGGTGCCGGAAATGCAGCCGCTGCGGCTGACGATATTAATGCAGTGAGATCAAGGTCTGGCGCAGCACCGGTTTCTGCAGGTGATGTTAATATTGATTATATTCTCGATGAAAGAATCAGGGAACTGGGTACAGAGGAAAAAAGGCTATTGACACTAATGCGCTTAGGAAAATGGTATGACAGGATTATAAAATGCAATCCTTTTTATGCATCATCGGCAGATCCCAAATATAATCTTTGGCCAATACCTCAGTCAGAAATTGAAAGAAACCGGGGCGCAGTACTTGACCAAAATCCGGGTTATTGATCCGGGTAAAATAAATTCGAATAATTTCTTTTTGACATAGCAAGGCAGTTACACCAGCAGTTAGGCAGACAAAAGGAGAGATGCAATCATCTCTCCTTATTTTTAAAGAATAATACAACATTTAATGACTTTTTGTGTCAAAAAAATTTAGAAACCGATAGTGATGAGATACATGCCTGTTTGTTTATTTAACTCAGTGACTCGTTTTTCATACGGGAGTATATGTTTACTGACCCTGCTGAGTTCATTCATGCAGATGGGTTGTAAGAGTTCCAAATCGTCTGCAAACTCCGGAAATATAAAACAAACAGGATTGTCCTACAGGCAGCGTATCAGCATCAATGAAGGCTGGAAGTTTATGCGATATAATTCGGAGCCGGACAAATTGATGTACGATATACGACCCGAGGTTACTGACCGAAATGATAACGTTGTGGCAGATACCAAGCCTACGGAAGCTGTAGTCGTAGGTTCTTCAGAGAAAGTTTTAAAGAAATGGATTTTACCAACAGCCAATGATTTTATCAAAGATCCGCCAAAGCATCATCAACGCCCTGTTGGCAATCCCGGGAGTGATTTTCCTTTTGTACAAAACAATTTCAATGACAAGGCATGGGAGCAAGTGAACCTGCCGCATGACTGGGCCATCCAAGGCCCGTTTTATAAAGAAGACAATGCAATAGTTGGCGGCGGAATGGGACGACTTCCCGTTCATGGCGTGGCATGGTATCGAAGGAAACTGGATATAGCTCCTGCTGATAAGGATAGACAAATTTATCTCGATATAGATGGCGCTATGTCATACGCTATGGTTTGGCTGAATGGTAATCTCGTTGGCGGATGGCCATATGGTTATAATTCTTTTCGTCTTGATCTTACTCCTTATATAAAACCTGGCGGCGATAATCAATTAGCTATAAGACTGGACAATCCAACTAATTCATCACGTTGGTATCCGGGTGGTGGTATTTACCGGAATGTATGGCTTACAAAAGTAAATCCCGTCCATGTAGCACAGTGGGGAACATTTATTACCACGAAAAATGTATCCGCATCATCAGCCACCATTGATATTAAGGTTAATATTGAAAACAAATCAAAGACTGATCAGAACATTGAAGTTGTTACTGAAGTTTTTGCTTTAGATGATCAACCCAATAGAACAGGAAAAAATGTAGCGACTTTCCCTAAATCAGTTTCAACTATACAGGCCGGAAAAAAAATGAAACTTGAAGACTCAATGATTATAAAAAATCCATTGCTCTGGGGACCGCCGCCTTCTCAAAAACCCAATCTCTATGTAGCTGTTACCCGGTTGTATGCAGATGGAAAACCTATTGATGAATATGAAACCCGCTTCGGAATCCGTTCATTGCAATTTGATCCTTTGAAAGGCTTATTGGTTAATGGTGAGCCTGTGCGTATGCAGGGCGTGAATCAGCATCATGATCTGGGAGCATTAGGCGCTGCATTTAATACCAGGGCTGCGGAAAGACAACTCGAAATTTTAGCTGAAATGGGATGCAATGCCATTCGTATGGCGCACAATCCGCCTGCGCCTGAATTGCTGGATTTAACTGATCGCATGGGCTTCCTCGTAATTGATGAAATATTTGACAACTGGGAAAGAAAAAAAACGCCGCTTGATTTTCATTTGATTTTTCCCGATTGGCATGAAGCGGATACAAGATCTTTTATCAGAAGGGATAGAAATCATCCATCTATCATCGCCTGGAGTTTTGGTAATGAAGTAGGAGAACAATATACGGCTGACACGGGTGCAGTACTCGCAAAAAGACTAAAAGATATTGTTGACGAAGAAGACAATAGCAGACCCGCTACCGCATCTATGAATTTTGCTAAACCGGATATGCCTTTTCCGAAAGTGATGGATATTTTAAATTTGAATTACCAGGGCGAAGGCATACGTGATGCACCGGCTTATGCACATCTCAAAGGAATCAGAACATCGCCGCTGTATCCGGCATTTCAAAAAGCATTTCCTGGTAAATTAATTGTTAGCAGCGAAACAGCATCAGCACTGAGCACCCGTGGCAGTTATATCTTCCCGGTATATGATGGTATAAGTGCTCCTGTAAGCGACAGTACCGGAGGTGATCCGCAAAAAAAATATGTCAGTGCCTATGAATTGTATACGGCTGCGTTCGGATCATCCGCTGATAAAGTATTTGCTTCACAGGACAAGCATCCTTATGTAGCAGGGGAATTTGTTTGGTCGGGATGGGATTATTTGGGTGAGCCTACCCCGTATTATTCTGCACGTAGTTCCTATTCTGGCATTATCGATTTGGCCGGGTTTAGGAAAGATCGTTTTTACCTGTATCAATCACGTTGGCGACCTGGTTTTCCAATGGTGCATATTCTGCCGCAATGGAACTGGCCTGATCGTATTGGGAAAATTACACCCGTACATGTTTTCACCTCGGGTGATGAAGCGGAGCTTTTTTTAAATGGCCGTTCATTGGGCAAAAAGAAAAAAGCAGCATTTGAATACAGGCTGCGTTGGGATGACGTGAAATATGAACCCGGCGAATTGAAAGTTATTGCTTACAAAAACGCCCGCCCGGACGACCTGGTCGGACGGGGGAAACGATGGGCAGAGCAAATTGTACGAACTACCGATAATGCCGCACAATTAAAAATAAGTGCAGACCGAAATGTGATTAATGCAGATGGCGAAGACCTTTCCTTTATAACAGTTGGTGTCACAGATAAAAATGGGTTAACAGTACCGGAAGCAAACAATAAAGTAAGCTTTACTATTGAAGGTCCGGGAGAAATTGTAGCCACCGATAATGGCGACCCTGCGAACCTGGAATCTTTTGCATCAAAACAACGTGAGGCTTATTTCGGACTGGTATTGGCGATTGTTCGATCCCAAAAAGGCAAGCCTGGTACAATAAAAATCAGCGCATCATCAGAGGGTTTGAAAATGGCGACAATGGAAATAAAAAGCAAATAGATAGATAGTACCAAACGACTAAACTTTTACCGGTTTCCAAAGCTCGGCAGTAAAATTTTTGCGGAAGGAAGAGGGAGTTGTGTTTTTCAATTTTAAAAATTGCTTATTAAAATTAGCCACGGTATTAAATCCGCTTTCAAAGCAAATATCCAGGATTGTTTTTTGTGTGTCAATTAACAACTGGCAGGCATGGCTGATACGGATTTCGTTTAAAAAATCGATATAGGTTTTTTTTGTACTCTTTCGAAAGTAATTGCAAAAAGCCGGCACACTCATGCCAGCATAGTCAGCGATGGTGTTCAATGAAATGGTATCCTGGAAATGATCAATGGTGTAGCGAAAGATTTTATCAATGCGTTCCTGTGTTTTGGGTGTGAATGATTTTACCTCGTGTGTCGAAAGAGTTTCAAATTCTTTACTATCAGCTATGAGCTGCAGGCAATCGCACAGGCAGGTAATACGGCGAAGGCCCGTTAATGTTTCCAGCCGGCAGATCAGGGGAGCTAATTTTTTTTTGGTGTTACCGAGTAGTTTAAGTCCCTTTACGGACCTATCGAACAAGCGGCAGATAGACCGGCATTCAGGCATCCCGAGAAAATCGTTACCCCAGAAATCTTCTTTGAACTGGACTACCACGGCACTGGTCATCATGTTTTTCCCGGCTTTCTGAAATGTATGCGGCAGGTTGGCGCCCAGGAAAAATATATCATCGGTTTTAAAGTCACCCACGTAATTCCCAATGAAACTACTTCCTTCACCCTCCTTAAAAAGTATGAGTTCGTACTCCTCGTGCTGGTGCCAGGGCACTTCAAAGTCAGGGGTACGGAAGGTGCAGGCCAGGAAAGAGTTATTCCGGTTGCGGGGCAGTTTTTCAATCATGGGCTTCATAAAATACTATTTTAACCTTTTAGGAGGGTTCAAATTACTGTTTTTATTAAAATAGTTTATGTTTTTGAAAATAAAGTGGAAGTTTTTTGTTTAAATCACTAATACCTTCGGTGCAGTTTTTAACTAACGAAAATTTTTTGCCGTATGCTTTTGATGGGTATTGATCTTGGCACTTCCTCGATAAAGATTTCCATTCTCGATGCACAATCTCAACAGTGCATTGCTTCCGCTGCCTATCCCGAAACGGAAGCCGATATTATTTCCCTACAACCCGGCTGGGCAGAGCAGGATCCTAATGGCTGGTGGGAATATGTGCAACAAGCCATATTAAAATGTAATGCAACCGGCAAGTATAATCCAAAGGAGATTGCTGCTATTGGTATTGCTTACCAGATGCATGGATTGGTACTGGTTGACCGGCAACAACAGGTTCTTCGTCATTCTATTATCTGGTGTGACAGCCGTGCGGTAGAAATCGGTGAAAAAGCATTTCATGCTATTGGTGAGGAGAGATGCCTGTCATGCTTGTTAAACTCACCCGGTAATTTCACAGCAAGCAAACTAGCCTGGGTAAAAGAAAATGAACCGGCCTTGTATGAAAAAATAGATAAGGTGATGCTGCCCGGCGATTTTATCGCCATGAAAATGACAGGCAGTATTACAACAACAAGCTCTGCTTTATCAGAAGGTGTATTTTGGGATTTTGGCCAGGATAAAATTTCTGATGATATCATCAATCAGTTTGGATTTCACAGTGACTTGTTTCCGGCAATACATTCTTTGTTTTCACCACACGGTGAGTTGAAAGAAGATGTAGCATCAGCTTTATCATTAAAGAAAGGGATTCCTGTTGCCTACAAAGCTGGTGACCAGCTCAACAATGCCTTATCATTAAATGTGCTGAACCCCGGTGAAGTAGCTACTACAGCTGGCACATCCGGTGTCATTTATGGAGTGAGTGATGAATTATCGTATGATCAGCAATCCCGCATCAATAGCTTCGCTCATCTCAATCATGATAGCCATAAAAGAAGGATTGGAATCTTGCTTTGTATAAATGGCACGGGCATTTTTAACCGGTGGATAAAAAACATGGTCGGACCCAATCAATCCTACCAGGCCTTGAATGAAGCCGCTGCTAAAGTCCCGGTTGGGTCTGCCGGCCTTTTAAGCTTGCCTTTTGGCAATGGTGCAGAGCGGATGCTCAATAATAAAATTATCGGTGCCCATTTTCACAATTTGGATTTTAATATTCATGGTGCAGCACATATGGTAAGAGCGGTGCAGGAAGGTATTGCTTTCTCCTTCCGGTATGGATTGGACATCATGCGGGAAAATGGTATCAACCCAACAGTAGTACGTGCCGGCCGGGCCAATCTTTTTTTAAGTGACGTATTCGCCCGGACATTTACCAATGTGAATGATGTGTCGCTTGAATTTTATGAGGGCGATGGAAGTTTTGGGGCGGCGATCGGTGCCGGTATTGGAGCCGGTATTTATCAATCGGCAGAAACGGCGTTGCAGAACAGGAAGCCCGTCGGCGTAGTTTCACCTGAAAGCTCCAGTCAATACGAGGAGTTCTATCAACAATGGAAAGAACGACTGAATGATCAGTTGCGAAAAATAAATCAACCGAACAGTTTGTCCTTGAGTTTATCTTAATTATTTAACCTAACAACGAAAAAAATGCCAGTTACAACAGGTCAAAAAGAGTTTTTTAAAGGGATCTCTCAAATAAAATTTGAGGGAAGAGAAAGTGATAACCCGCTTGCATTTAAATGGTACGATGAAAATAAAATGGTTGCCGGTAAAACGATGAAAGAATATTTGCGTTTTGCGTGTGCTTACTGGCATTCCTTCTGTGGCAGCGGTGCTGATCCTTTTGGCGAATCAACGCATTTATTTGCATGGAATGATAAAGGTGATGCGGTAGAACGGGCAAAAGATAAGGCCGATGCCGCTTTCGAATTTATTACAAAGCTTGGGCTGCCGTACTATTGTTTTCATGATGTGGATGTAGTGGATTACTCCAATAATGTCACAGAGAATGACAGTCGCTTGCATGCTATGACGTCTTATCTCGCTGATAAGCAAAAAGAGAGTGGTGTAAAATTGTTGTGGGGAACAGCGAATCTTTTCTCCAATCGCCGCTATATGAATGGGGCGGCCACTAATCCTGATTTTCATGTATTGGCACATGGTGCGGCCCAGGTAAAAGCTGCATTGGACGCCACGATAGCTTTAGGCGGAGAAAATTATGTTTTCTGGGGCGGCCGTGAAGGGTATATGAGTTTGCTCAACACCAACATGAAAAGAGAAAAAGAGCATCTTGCTAAATTTTTACATGCTGCAAAAGATTATGCAAGAAAGAATGGCTTTAAAGGAAAATTCTTTATTGAACCAAAACCTTGCGAACCATCCAAGCATCAATATGATTATGATTGCGAAACAGTGATGGGCTTTCTGAGACAACATGACCTGCTGAATGATTTTAGTTTGAATATTGAAGTCAATCATGCTACGCTGGCCGGTCATACATTCACCCATGAGTTGCAGGTGGCAGCTGATGCAGGTTTGCTTGGAAGCATCGATGCTAACAGGGGTGATTACCAGAATGGCTGGGACACTGACCAATTTCCCAATGATATCAATGAACTGACAGAAGCTATGCTGATAATATTGGAGGCAGGTGGTTTCAAAGGAGGTGGTATCAATTTCGATGCAAAGATTCGCCGCAACTCTACTGATCCCGAAGATCTGTTCCACGCACATATCGGCGGCATGGATACATTTGCCAGGGCGTTGATCACTGCCGATAATATTTTGCAGAAATCTGACTACAAAAAAATCAGGAAGGAGCGATATGCGTCTTATGACAGTGGTAAGGGCAAAGAGTTTGAAGAAGGAAAATTATCATTGGAAGATTTGCGTTCGTTTGCTATTGACAATGGTGAACCTGCAACGAAAAGTGGCAGGCAGGAATACCTGGAGAATATTGTTAACAGATATATCTAAGCTGATTAAAATTTATATAAATGGAAAGATTTGCAACGCTCGACTGGGTAGTGATCGCCTGCTATTTCGCAGTATTGATAGGTGTAGCCATCTGGGTTGTTACCCGCAAACAAAAGAATACCGAAGATTATTTCCTTGCAGGTCGTAGCCTGGGCTGGTTTGTAATCGGGGCATCGATTTTTGCTTCTAACATTGGGTCAGAACATGTCGTCGGCCTGGCAGGTGCCGGGGCCGGGGGAAAGATGCCTTTATTGATTTATGAATTACATGCCTGGCTGGTGATTACCCTCGGTTGGGTGTTTCTTCCATTTTATTTACGAAGCGGTGTATTTACGATGCCAGAATTTTTAGAAAAACGCTTCAGCTCGGGTACACGTTGGTTTTTAAGTGTGTTTTCTTTATTGGCTTATATATTAACAAAAGTGTCTGTTACTGTATATGCGGGAGGCATTGTTATTTCATCTTTATTGCATATTGATTTCTGGACAGGTGCCTTGGTTACGGTGGTAATAACAGGTGTATATACCGTATTGGGTGGAATGAGAGCTGTCGCCTATACCGAAGCCATTCAAACGGTAATATTAGTACTGGGTGCTGCTACGTTGACCTTTGTTGGAATTGATGCAGCAGGTGGGTGGAGTGAAGTAAAAGCAAATCTTGCACCGGGGTATTTAAATATGTGGCGGCCCAACAGTGATCCAGATTTTCCCTGGTTACCACTGGTGATTACAAGTTCTATCGTCGGCACCTGGTACTGGTGCACTGACCAGTATATCGTACAGAGAGTGCTGGCTGCAAAAAATATTAAAGAGGGAAGAAGGGGAACCATCTTCGGCGGCTTGCTGAAATTATTACCTGTATTTCTTTTTTTAATACCCGGTGTCGTAGCGTTGGCCTTAAAAAATAAGGGTGAATTAAGCTGGGATACCGCTGACCAGGCATTTGCTTCTTTGTTGATGAATAAAATGCCTGCTGGTCTCAGGGGTTTGGTAGCTGCGGGTTTATTAGCGGCATTAATGAGTTCGCTTGCCTCCGTATTCAATTCCTGTTCTACTTTGTTTACGGTAGATATTTATAAAAAGCTCCGGCCGAATGATCCCGAAGAAAAACTGTTGAGAATAGGTCGGGTGGCCACAACGGTGGTCGTGATCCTTGGCATTTTATGGATACCGATCATGCAGAATATTTCCGGGGTCTTGTATGAGTACCTGCAATCTGTACAGGCCTATATTGCGCCACCGATTACAGCGGTTTTCCTATTGGGGATCTTTAGTAAACGAATTAACAGCAAAGGTGCTATCACTACCTTGATAGTAGGATTAATCATGGCAATAGTGAGGATAGCGTTGGAGCTGAGCCGCAATTCATTGGAGCCGGGGACTGCATTACACAGTATTGCAACGACCAACTTTCTCACTTTTGCTGCCTGGTTCTTCCTGTTTTGCGTGGGGTTATGCGTATCTGTGAGCCTTTTCACAAAACCGCCATCACCTGAGCATGTTAACGGTCTTACCTACGCAACACTATCTCCGGAGCAAAAAGCTGCCAACCGGGCCAGCTATAATGTTTGGGACATTATTCTTTCATTGGCTGTTATTGCAATAGTAGCCTTTGTAATGATTAGTTTTGCCGGCTAACAGTCCTGGTGGAGCGATCCGATCAGTGAGATATGTCGTCACGATGGGTGGCCTTATTAATTCATTTACAAAAAAATAGCGAAGATCTATGTTGATGCATCAAACTATGCGATGGTTCGGACCCAATGACCCCGTTAGTTTATCAGATATACGCCAGGCAGGCTGTGAGGGTGTAGTGACCGCTCTCCATCATGTTCCGGTAGGTGAGGTATGGACTGTCGATGAAATCAATAAGAGGAAGGCGGTGGTAGAGGAAGCCGGTATGACATGGACCGTGATCGAAAGTTTACCCGTTCATGAAGACATAAAAAAGCAAACCGGGAAATATCCTGAATACATCGAAAATTATAAGCAAAGCCTGCGCAATGTTGCCGCCTGTGGATTAAAGGTGGTGACGTATAACTTTATGCCCATTCTCGATTGGATGAGAACGGATATTTATTATACGGTGGCGGATGGAAGCAAAGCACTGCGATTTGAGAAATCTGCTTTTATCGCCTTCGATCTTTATTTATTGAAGCGTCCCGGCGCTGAAAAAGATTATACCGCTGAAGAAATAAAAAAAGCGCAACAACGCTTAAAGTCAATGACGGATGAAGAAGAGGAAATTCTTTACCGCAATGCCTTATTAGGCTTACCGGGAAGCGAAGAAAGATTTACACCCGAGCAGATATTGGCCGCATTAAAGACTTATGAAAATATTGATGCAGCTAGACTGAAGCAACATTTGTTTTATTTTTTACAGCAGGTAGTACCGGTGGCTGAAGAATGTGGGTTAAAGATGGCCATTCACCCCGATGATCCTCCATTCCCATTGTTAGGGTTGCCGAGAATTGTCAGCACCGAGCAGGATGCGAATGAATTGCTGGCGGCTGCTCCGTCACTTGCTAATGGGTTATGTTACTGCACCGGTTCATATGGTGTGAGGCCTGATAATGATTTGCCGGGCATGGTCAAAAGGTTGGGTGATCATATTCATTTTATTCATTTAAGAAGTACCAAACGTGATGCGGAAGGTAACTTCTTTGAAGCCGATCATCTCGATGGCGATGTAGATATGTACGCTGTGATCAAAGAAATTGTTTTGTTAATGAGACGCAGAAATATTTCCATACCCATGCGTCCCGATCATGGTCATCAAATGCTGGATGATCTGAAGAAAACAACTTACCCCGGTTATTCGGCTATTGGAAGGCTGCGTGGACTTGCCGAATTGCGTGGTGTGGAATATGCGATAAGCAGAAGTTTATAAACAAGGAATGGCAATAAGCTTTTTGCCATCTTATGCAGCCTTAGTAGCTTTAATAAGCAATAAACATCATCTTCACTTTTTCAAGATTGAAAAATGGAATCGCATATATTGAAGATAGAATCAATTGGTAAAGTAACACATGATGTAGTAAGGATAGTTTTGCCAAAGCCGGATAACTATAATTTTGTTCCCGGGCAGGCAACCGAGGTAGCGATTAACAAAGAAAAATGGAAGGAGGAAAGAAGACCGTTTACTTTTACCTGTTTACCTACTGATGATTATCTCGAGTTTACGATCAAAACATATCCATCACGCCATGGAGTTACCAACGAGTTATTGTCTTTGGTACCAGGTGATGAATTAATATTGCACGATGTGTGGGGCGCCATTTCCTATAAAGGTGAAGGACTATTTATCGCAGGCGGTGCCGGCATTACTCCTTTTCTTTCTATTTTCCGTTATTTGAATTCCACCGGCCGGGTTGGGAACAACAAACTGGTTTTTGCCAATAAAAGAAAGGCCGATATCATCCATGAAGATGAATTTAAAAAAATGTTAGGTGACCGGTTTGTCAATATTCTATCCGATGAAGCGGTGGAAGGTTATGCCCACGGATTTATCACGGAAGATTTTATAAAGCAACATCTTCCGGCTGCTGGTCGGAAATATTATCTCTGTGGTCCTCCGCCTATGATGGATGCCGTGCAAAAGATTCTATCTGACTTGGGAGTAGGAGGGGACTCTGTGGTGGTAGAAATATAACAGTTACATAATGGCAGATGACATAGGAGGGGCAGAGAAAATGGTTGAGATATAAAAATGGAATAAAAAAAACCACCATTTATACGTCTGAATTTTCGTCGTTCACTTTCAGGAGTTTATAAGAAATAGATTGTTTTGAAAAGGATATAAAAAATTCAATTCCAACAAATTTTCCACGGTATTCATAAAGGTAAATAAGGCCTTCTTTTTCTTCCATTATTCCAATGATGGTTCGTTCCTCTTCGTTGAAACTGTACGTAATCATTTGTTTTGAGTCAGGAAATGATTTCTGCTCATGCTTAGTGTAATAGTTGGAATATTTTGTGTTCATTAAAAGTGAGTTCAATTGAGCAGGTCTAAAATTCTAAACGAAAAAAGCATACAGCTCCGGCAAGGTAAATCATTTACAATAAGAACATCTTATTATTTTCATTTGTATGTTTTCTGTTTTTTTGGACCCAATGGAATCTTGCCTGTCGGCAGCTAATCGTTACCCAAATCTCTCCCTTAGGTTTTTGCTTTAATAGACCGGTATAGGGAATATTCCAGCGCCTTGTTTTTCGCCGATTTATTGGTCACCTAATTTCAAAAGACTGCAAGCGAAAAACACAGCCGCCTCCAGCGGCTACTTATAGCACGCAGCGGAGTCTTGTTTCTGTAGGTTTTTCAAATTTCATGTTGTTCTCATCGGCCAATTCTGCAGCGGAAATTTTGACATAAGGAAATGTACCGCATACCTGCCTGACGGCAGACAGGGAATTGGCCTTGAATTTTCTTTGTTACTTTCTTTTTTTTAAGAAAAAGAAAGTAAACGGAGTCTGCTTATCCGAAAGAAATAATCGAGAAACAGATACATGATCAAACTATAATGTAATAAGCATGGATAAAAATTTGGGTAACGATTAGCTGTCGGCCGACAGGTTCGCCATAAAAATTATCATCGCGGTTGGCATAAATTGCCCGATAATTTTTACGGCTCATTTCATCAATACTTCTTTAGAGCATACATACTGATCGCTGCTGCACGGGTGAATAGGTGTTAAACACTTTTGGTCCATGAGTATGAACAAAATAAACAGCAGGTAGCAGAATGAAATTCACCTGAACTGTTTACAAGGCTGTGCGGTTATATTCATTATTAAGCCAGGAGCAAGGACCCTTCGACTCCCTGACGATAATAACATGCCAGGAGAGGAAGAAAGCAACACTATAGCTGGTACCACTCAATTACTGATTCCATCAATTTGTATGCGCCCGGCATACACAGCCCGGCTTTTTGTAAACAGCCCGACACATGGCCCTCTTTTTTATTTTGATATGCCTGTATTTGTAAAAAACCAGACACCTGGTCGTCATGAGCATGGGTTTCTTTGTTATTCAAAAAAAAATAAAAATGGATACAAGAATAAAAGCTCTGCGGATAGAGCAAATTAAAAAAAGGAAAGCCGGTGAGAAAAGATTATTCATCTGCACATTTGCCGCCATGCTGTTGTTTTTTGCAATGCTGATGACAACGGGATCTTTTGCACAGGGAAATGGAAAAATAGTTTTTAATAATGTAGATGCAAACGGTGTAATACTCGATGGTTATGATGCGGTGGCATTCTTCACCGATAATAAGCCGGTAAAAGGTGATGCGAAGTTTCAGTATAAGTATGAAGATGCTATCTACCAGTTTGCATCGCAGGAACATCTCGATCTTTTCAAGGCAATGCCGGAGAAATACAAGCCGCAATTTGGCGCCTGGTGTGCTTATGCGGTATCGTTGGGACGAGTGGCGCCGATTGATGTCAATACATTTTCAATTGTGAATGACCGGTTGGTAATTCAACATAATCAAAGGGCAGTGAATGGCTGGAAAAAGGATGTACAGGGCAACCTGGCTTTAGCCGATAAGTATTGGCCAAAGGTGGCAGAGAAAGGAGGCAAACAAATAACTACCGATGCAGAAAAATCATTTCTAAATAACACCGATCCGGATGGTGTCACTTTGCAGGGATATGACGCAGTAGCTTATTTCACCCAAATGAAAGCGGTAAAAGGAGATCCTAAATATGCTGCCCGCTACAATGGTGCTACGTATTGGTTTTCTTCCGGGGACAATGCCGGTATGTTTAAAGATCATCCCGAAATGTTTGCACCACAATATGGCGCTTTCTGTGGCTATGCCATGGCTTTGAATAAACTCCGGCCGATCGACCCCGAAATATTTGATGTAATAGATGGCCGGTTGATATTACAACATTCAAAAGATGCTTATGACAGATTTCACAAAGATGTTGCGGGTTTAACTGCCAGGGCTGATCGCAATTGGCCGGGCCAGGTAAAGAAACATGCGGGCAAGAGAGTAAAGTTTGATAAACCGGCGAAGCCAATGGAGACGGTTGCTGCTAATTAAAAAGCCGGCCTCCTCCCGATCCCGACGAAAATGTCGGGACCGCCAACACACAAGCCTTGACTTTTGTAGTCTCGCAAATAATTCGGAGTCTTCGAAAATGCAGAGTAAGACCTCCTCCCGATCCCGACGAAATGTCGGGGCCATCAGAGCACAGCCCCTGCCTACCGGACAGGCAGGCTCGCTTTTCGGAAACGTTGATAGCAATCAGTAACTCCGAAAATGCTAAATAGAGGTATGATGCAGATGTGGTAGATCGGAAGTTGAGTAAAGAGATGCAGCACCGCTCCCTCGTCCTGAGCTTGTCGAAGGATCGGAGAGGTAGCAGGAGGTCAGACGATAAATGTCTGACTCCGACCGAAGCGTCGGAGGGTGAGGCCGAACAGCGAACAGGAAGTACAAGAGTGCGACCCGGGTTCCGTCGCTTCGCTCCTCGTCGGGGCAGGCGCAACTAAGCCGAACAGAATTACTGAAGCTGACACAATAAAAACAAAAAATATGCAAACAAATAAAATAGCCGCTGCCTTATCAGTTGCCGCTATGATCATGATGGCCACGTGTGCTAAATCACAGACCATCGCAACCAAAAGTATTTCACTCGAGGGCGCCAAAAAAGTAGTGGGTGCTGCTCTTAAGTATGCAAAAGAAAATAATGCCCCGGGCGGCGCCATAGCAGTAGTAGACAATGGCGGCAACCTGGTTTATCTCGAAAGACTGGATGGCACCTTCGCAGCCTCAGCCGAAGTGTCCATTAAAAAAGCCAATACGGCTGCCTTATTCAAAGCACCTTCGGTGAAACTCGAAAATTCTATCAATGGTGGGCGACAGGCTTTGATTACCGTGGGCCATACTTTTTTGCAAGGCGGTATTCCCATCATAGTAGACGGACAGGTGATTGGTGCTATTGGTGTGAGCGGTGCGTCAAGTGCACAGCAAGATGAAGAAATTGCCATCGCCGGCAGTAAGGCAAAATTTGAAACCCCCAACCCCTAAAGGGAAGTTATAAAAGCGGACATAAAAATAGAAGTCATGAGCAGGATATATGATTTTTTGAAACTGTATTTACTGGTATTGCTGGCATTGCTGTTGGCAGTAGCGGTCTTCAGCCAGGAAACAAGACAACTGGCAGTTGATAAACCACAGGCCATCGCCGATTTGAAAACAATAGAAGGAGCGACCCTTGTGAATGCAAAATGGTATGTGCAACCCGCGCATATCAGGGATAAAGAATTTTACCGGCCGGGTCCTGAAAAAGGTGGTGGCGATGCTTTGTTATTGTATCCGACCGGAAAGACGATTCAAACACAAAACCTGTATCCGCAACCCGGCGCCGCCGATTTTGAAAAAGGATTTGTATCATTAAATCCAAACGAACTGGAGAGCCGCCAGGGCACTGGTTTGCTTTCCTTCGTTTGGTACAAAGTTGAACTCACTATTCCGGAAGCAATAGGAAAATTGAAGACGGATGGGACAACGGCCGTTTTTGAAATAGTCGTAGATGATTACAGCGAGATATGGGTAAATGGTAAACAACAGTCAGGTTTTGGACAAACTGGCAATGGATTGATCAGCGGGTACAACACAAGAAATCGTGTTATACTTACTGATCATGCCAAAGCCGGTGAAAAATTCCTGGTTTATATATTGGGAATAAATGGTCCGGTCGGCAAGTTGCCTGATAATTATATCTGGGTAAGAAATGCTGTAGTTGATTTTTATAAAAATGGATTACCCGTTAATGCTTCCTGGAAGAATATCGGCAAGATCTATACACTCGATGAAAAATTAAACGCCATCATTGCTCCCGGTACAACGGTTGAAAAAGTAGCCGACGGTTTTTCTTTTACCGAAGGTCCTGTGTGGCATCCCGATGGGTATTTACTGTTCAGCGACCCGAATACCAATACTATTTATCGCTACAATCCCGCCAGTCATAATGTAACAGTGTACATGAGTCATAGTGGGTACACCGGTGCTGACATTGGTGAATATGGACAGCCGGGCAGTAATGGCTTAGTGATCGATAACGAGGGTAGATTGATCATTGATCAGCATGGTAACAGGCGGGTGGTTCGTATTGAGAAGAAAGGGCCTGTTACCGTACTTGCTGATAAAATTGATGGTAAGCGATTCAATAGTCCCAATGATCTTGTGCTGAAAAGTGATGGCACGATTTATTTTACCGACCCGCCTTATGGTCTGCCCGGCTTTTTTAATGATCCGAAAAAAGAATTGGATTACCAGGGAGTGTTTATGATAAAAAATGCCCGCCTGCCGGACGGGCAGGGAAAGACACAGGTTGTATCAAAAGATTTGGGCGGGCCCAACGGGCTGGCTTTTTCTCCCGACGAAAAATATCTCTACGTTACCAACTGGGACATCCGTGATATCCATCATACAAAAACATTATGGCGTTATGAAGTGCAGGCTGATGGCACACTAAAGAATGGAAAAATATTCTTCGATTTCAATTTTACAGAAGACGATGAAGCATTAGACGGAATAAAAGTGGACAAAGAAGGAAATCTTTTTGTATCAGCGCCGGGTGGGTTGTGGATATTAAGCAGCGAAGGAAAAATAGTGGGTAAGATTGTAACGCCGGAGCGGCCGGCCAATATGGCCTGGGGTGATAAAGATGGAAAAACATTGTATATGACTGCTCACACCAGCTTATACAAAATCAGGATTAATACGGGCGGTAAATTTTCATGGCAGTAATACTTATCTATAATTCTTACAAAAAATAGTATCATGCAGATAGTAAAATATTTGTTACTGGTCACAGTTAGTGCAGCTGTACATTCGGTCAATGCCCAGGATAGTACCAAAGTTTTTGTTACAACCGGGGCAGGAATAATAAAATCCCCCGGGGCTTTGAGTCATGTTCTACATCCTTCCATTGCTTTCAATTCCGGTTTGGAGCTCGTGAATAAAGGAGGTTGGTTTGTGCAGGGCACCGTTGATTTTAATTCGCTAAAGTATAATCAGCGCATTAAGGAAGATGGATCACCCTACTTGTTTAAAAATACGAGCAGCTCATTGATCATGCTGGCAATAAATGGTGGCAAAAACTTCTATTGGAACGAGAGAAAATGGTTTGCCTCCCTGTATACCGGCGCCGGCTATTTAAATATTGGTGAGCCAAGATTATTGCAGGATAATGAGACCACCATCCGGCAGGAAGTGAGCCGCAAAGGATCAGTTTTTGGTAAGGCAGGAACGAGGATCGCTTACAAAACAAAATTGAAATTGTTGCAAACAATCTATTTTGACGGATCATATTGGCGTTCACCATTAACTGTACAGGGATCAAAATTGAGTGGTGTGTCATTGTTCCTGGGGCTTCGTATGACCATGAAATGAGCTCCGGCAGTTTCAGCAAATTCTATTTACGTAAATTGATAATAAAATCATAAGTATGCAAACAGCTATCGTGACCGGAGCCTCGGGTAATTTAGGACAAGCCGTGGTGAAAAAATTTATTGAAAATGGTTTCTATGTGACAGGTACGATTTTGCATAATGATGCTTCGGTAATGGACTTTCCAGCCGGCCGTTTTGAAGCGAAAGTAGTTGACCTGTCCAGTGAAGCTGGTGCTGCTACTTTTGTGCAGTCCGTACTGGAAAAAAATAAATCGGTTGATGCGGCTGTTTTGACGGTCGGTGGTTTTGCGGCAGGTAAGATCGTCGATACACCAACGGCTGATATTTTAAAACAATATCAACTCAATTTTGAAACGGCTTATAATATTGCCCGGCCCGTATTTACCCAAATGTTACAGCAGGGGTATGGCCGCATTTTTTTGATAGGTTCCCGTCCCGGTTTGGATGCAAAGAGTGGTAAAGGAATGGTTGCCTATGGCTTGGCCAAGTCTCTAATTTTCCGATTAGCTGAATTAATGAATGACGAAGCAAAGGGTCATAACGTGGTTACCAATGTGATTGTTCCCAGCACGATTGATACACCACAAAATCGTAAGTCAATGCCCGATGCCAATTTTGATAACTGGGTAAAAGCGGAAGATATCGCTAATATTATCAGCTACCATTGTTCAGCCGAAGCAAAAGCACTCCGCGAACCAATAATCAAGGTGTACGGCAATGCCTGATCAGTGGGTGGGAGGTATTTGGTCCTACTCAAGAAAACCGCCTGTTAAATCAAGATCTCATATACTTCGCGAGGTTGCCTATTTTAGACGGGTCTGTTTTTGTTAGCTTGAACGCCTGAAAATTGCAGCCATGTTCAACTTTTATGAAAAAATAGTAAGCGACCCTATTTATCATCGGCAGCTAAGCTGTGGTGATCGGTTGATCACAAAGTATAATTGTCCGCTGGATAATAAAATGCAGGGTATTTGGAGCCAGCACAATTACATTGCATACGTAATGGAGGGCAGAAAGATCTGGCACACGGCACATGGTTCTTATGATTTGCGAAAAGGGTCCTGTGTTTTTGTCCGGAAAGGAGCCTGTATTGTTGAACAATTTTTTGAGTCGGTTTTCTGTATTGTTTTATTTTTTGTTTCCGATGAATTTGTGTGCGATGTGCTTAAAAGTAAAGCCACACCTTTAACCAAAGCAGGCAGGAAATTTGAAACCATTATGCCAGTGGAAAGGAATGAAGCTATCGATGCTTTCTTTTATTCCATGATGCCTTATTTCGGGAGTGCCAAACATCCTGATCCTTCACTGCTTGAATTGAAATTTCGTGAGATCATCCTTACAATAGCCGACAATCCCGGCAATTCAGAGCTGCAATCATTTTTTAGTTCCCTGCTCAATCAGCCACAGGCAGTATCGCTCCAACAAATCATGAATGATAATTATTGTTACAACTTGCGGTTGGAGGAGTATGCGCAATTGACCAACCGGAGTCTCTCTGCTTTCAAAAGAGATTTTCAAAAACAATTTGATACCACACCGGGTAAATGGCTGTTGGAAAAAAGACTCAATCATGCCATGCACCTTCTTTCCAATATGAATAAAACTGTAAGCGAAGCCGCCTTTGAAAGTGGCTTTGAAAATCCTTCTCATTTCAGCCGGGCATTTCGCCAGCATTTTGGCGTGGCTCCCGGTTCCGCCAGGCTGCAATCTGCTGTCTGAACTTTTTAGTCATATCTCTGGACGTTTCAGCAAAAGCTCTTTTGAAAGGCACGAATAGATTTGTGTTGTTAATCATTTAATCATTTCAAACCTTAATTCAAATGAGTACAAAACAAATCCAGGGTAAATTATGGAGCGTAGCACCAACCTATTGGTCGCAACATTTCGAACCCTATTTTCTGCCGATGTATAAAAAAACATTGGAGCAGTTGAAGCTTTCAGAAACTACCATGTTGCTGGACGCCGGTTGTGGCGCCGGCCTCTTCAGTTCCATGGCGATTCGTAGCGGAGCGCAGGTTATTGGTGTTGATGCAGCGCCGGGATTATTGAAAGTGGCCCGCCAGAGAAACCCTGCCAACAATTTTTTGGAAGAAGACCTGGAGGCATTGCCCTTCACGGGTGAAAGTTTTGATATCGTGACAGGTTTTAATTCCTTTCAGTATGCCGGCAATTTTGAAAATGCAATCCGTGAAGCCAAAAGAGTATTAAAGAAAGATGGCCGGCTCGTCATTGGTATTTGGGATAAACCAGAATGGAGTGAAGCCACTACCGTTCTCAAAGCGATCAGCAGCCTGCTGCCACCGCCGCCGCCGGGTACGCCAGGTCCGTTTGCCCTATCAGAAGATGGTGCTATAGAAGCTATTCTTCAAAAGGTCGGATTAAACCTGGTTTATAAAACAACTATAGGATGCCCGATCCTTTATCACAATTTGTCTGAAGGCATTAAGAGCTTTATGGGTACCGGTCCCGCCGCAGCCGCCTGCAACTATGCCGATGAAATAACGGTAAGAGAAGTTATTGCCGAAGCCATCCAGGCCTTTCATGTGGCGGACGACTTTTACCACCTGCAAAACCAGTTCCTTCTCTTTATTGCAGAGAAATAATCAATTAAATTATTAACTGTTAAACCTTAATCAAAATGAAAAGTATATTTCATAGTATAATCCTTATTGCATTGGTGTCAATGTCCTGTAAAAAAAATGATTCATTTATTCATTCCGACCAACAGGACAGCCGGTTGATCACTGACTGGATAAACCTGCAACTACAACTCATCAGGAGCACAACCGGGGTGACACATGTAGCTTTTTCACGTCACTTCTCGTATACGGGTGTGGCATTGTATGAAACGCTTGCCAGCGGCGATTCGAAGTATAGAAGCATAGCGACACATTTGAACGGTAGTCCTCAATTGCCGGTATTAAACAAAGGCAACAAGGTTTTTTATCCTGCATCAGCTAATGCAGCCATTGCAGCCATGCTACGCTTCTTTTACAATAAGCCTGCGGGTATTGCCAGTATTGATTCGCTGGAAAGAATTTATGAAACAAAATTTGAACTGGCGATCAAAAGCAAAACGGATTTGGATGCTGCCATTGCTTATGGCAAACAAATGGCCTCAGCTGTTATTGAATGGAGCAAACTGGATGGCGCCGCCGATGCTGCCATTGCTTATACCCCCTTGGGTGAAGGCTATTGGGAGCCGACACCTCCTGCATTGGCTGCTGCCAATGTTCCGGGATGGAAAAACAACAGGACTTTTTTTGCAGGTAGTACAGAAGGTACTATGCCCATTGCGCCGTTAAGTTTTTCGAAAGAGGCCGGCTCTCCATTTTATGCCATGGCAAAAGAGCTGTATGACGTGTCGCAGGCACTCACGGATGAACAAAAAGCAATCGCCAATTTTTGGGACGATGCCCCCAATGGAAAGTACGTTACTGTCTTCGGGCATTGGTTCAATATACTCCGGCAGGTGTTGCTGAAAGAAAAAACAAAGTTGATGGATGCAGCAGAAGCTTACCTGCTCCTGGGCATTACCATGAATGATGCTACGATCAGTTGCTGGAAAGCAAAGTACAATTATCACCAGTTGCGCCCCATAACTTATATCCGTAAATACATGGGGCACCCGGAATGGAATTCATTCATCACCACTCCGCCACACCCGGAATATTCTGCCGCTCATGCGACCATTTCTTCTTCAGCGGCTTTTGCACTGGAATCGGTATTTGGCAAAAACTATTCTTTTACCGATCACACGTATGATGCAATTGGGATGAGCCCGAGAACCTTTGCAAGTTTTGATGCTGCAGGAAAAGAAGCGGGTATTTTCCGGGTGTATGGAGGAATACACTTTAAGCTCTCCACGGAGACAGGAAATGTGCAGGGAAAAAAAGTGGGACAAAATGTGTTTAGTTTATTGCATACAAAATAATAACTGGACGGTGACTAAAGAACGGCGGGCAATAATGGTTGCCCGTTTGTTTTTTCACCATATAGGATCATAGCGACGGCGGCATATAGAAATTATTCCTATTTATCAATGTTTTTTCTATGTGTTCTATATGTCTATCTAGTAGTTTTAAGTTTATCAGACTTTCTATTGGCAAGTACTACTCTCATTTTTTTAAAATTCGAAGTTATCGGGCGGAAGTCCCGCAGGAAATAGTTTTGTCCTGCTGCTTAAACCAGCTTAAGCCGCCGGTTCTTTTGATACTTGTTTTATTAACGTATAACACGATCCAGTCATCATGCTGTACAGCCCTGGCGGTGAGTGATACCGGTTCGGCAATATGATCTTTTATGGCTTCATTCATTTTGCTGCCATTTTCATCCAGCAGCAGGTAATAATTTGTTTCCCCATTTTCATTGCGTACCCAAAAAACAGGGCTCATGCCTCCGGCAATACAACGAATGGCGCAATCACGATGTGGTTTACCATGACCGGGTTTCATGACACCGAAATAACATTTGGGATCGAGTATTTCGCCGGTTAATTGAACCGTACCTAATTCTTTTATCTCGTTTTTTACAGCGGTAGCGGATCCAATAGCCAACAACGGCTGATCATTTTTATCAATTTGCAACAATGTTTTTCCGTCGTTATAAATGAGGCTTCCCTTCAGCATTATTTCTTTTTTATCCAGGACAATATTTTTTTCTTTTTCCAGGTCAGCTATCACTCCTTCGGCGCCGAATTTTCCATAGCCCACCAATGGCATAGTGATATAGGATGCGTTTCCAGATGCATCCTGTTTTGTCATTACTTTCAACGAAGGAACAGGGAACTGTTGATAAATTCCTTTTACTTCTGTTGATTGGCCAAATTCAAAATTGGAGGTGGAGAATTTTTTTTGTTGCAATGACAATACAACTCCCCCCACGATGACAAGAATGATCAATGCAATGATCGCTTTGCGGATATGTTTTACAAAACCATCCGGTGCATTTGGCATCCAGCCTATATAAAACTCGTTTGTATTCATCTTCTGTTCTGACATATCAATTATATATTTTTCAATCATCTGGTTTGTGAGCTGGTAAGCCTTCCCTTCAGGTTAGGTTTGGAGGGGTTCTCACTGTTCCCTCCGGGTACGGTGTTGGATTCAGCCACACTTTATTGTCTATTACTTTTACATCGTAGGTACTTACTTTTTCTTTGAAGGGTGGGGGAGATTGGCCGTTATGCGGCAGGTATTGATAACCATGCCAGGGGCAGGTGATACAACCATCAATAATTTTCCCTTCGCCCAGCGGTCCGCCCTGGTGCTTGCAGACATTATGGATTGCATAGAGTTTGTTCTCATGCCGGTACACAGCAATTCTTTCTTTATCTATACAAAATATTTTCGCCCGGTTTTCTTCCATCTCATTCACATCGCATACGATCACAAAACCATCTTTTGTCAAATTGAAATTTGCATTATCAACCTTTCTTTCTTTAAAAGCGGCTAATAGATGAAGAGTGACGAGTGTCGTAGTGCCGGCAAAAAGAATGATGACAAAAACAGGATTTTTTTCATATTGTATCACGCCCAGCATCACATGCATTACCACCAGCAAATAAGCGAGGTAAACAAACATGTGCAGCGTTTTCCAAACCCCCGGCGACAGGTTATGCAGCCAGAAATCATGACTGGTAATAGCCATCAGGAAAAAAATAATCAACGCAAAAAATCCCAGTGCCTGGAACGGAAAGGCCGGCAATGAACCGAAGTTGGTATTGGAGGTAAATAGCGATACAATGGGATTGGTATTACTCAACGAATGAAACTGGATGATGCTGAATATCCCATGGATTGCTGCAAAGCAAAACATCGTTACTCCCAGATGACGACGATTGTATAAAAGCGGAAGGAATTTTTTATTCAACCGGCATAAGGGCCCGATGGCTAATATCACATGCAGGATGAGTATCGCTAAGGTAGAAGTGCTGCGAATCAGCAATGTTTCAAACGTTACTTCTTCATTGAACAATAATGTCAATGAAATGAACAAAGCCAGGTAGCTGGTACAAAATCCTGCGATCAGCCAGTCATATATTTTCTTTTGCCGGTTCCAGCCTACGGCCGAATAAGATGCACTCATACCCTAATCCGCCGAAAGGCGGAGAATTTTAAAGTTTAGAGAATCAATTATCTTATCATGAATGAAATCGTATACTACAAGATTCAATTCTTTATTTTCTGATGTATCATGTTTCAATGGAAATATATAATCACCTCTTGCTTCTATTCTGCCAACCAATTCTGAACTACCTGGGGTAAATGACCCAAAAGTTCCCGCACCGGGGGGATTTAGGAGGGCTTTATAAATAACGGCGGACGGTACCGTTAAGGCCAGTTTATTTTTCCATTCCAGTTGCCAGTTGGTTTTTGTTTCATCGGTTCGGATATTAATGCAATAAGAAAGTGTTTCTTTCTTTGCCTGGATAACCGGTAATAGCGCAGGCCCTTCTGTTTCTATTATTTTTACCGGTACAGGATTGGATATTACCAGCCAGGAGAAAATAATTCCTAATGGCAACACTACAGCGAGTGTCGTCCAGATTTGTAAATGTCTTTTTCGTAATGGTTTGATCATTTTGACAGCCTGTTATTTTTTTAGATCCAGGTCATTTCACGCAAAGAATGCTAAGAGGCAAAGATGCAACGATACTTTGCGTTCACTGCTCCCTTGTGCTTTTGCGTGATATCTCTTCTCTCCACTTCTTTAATAATACCGGCCAGAACACAATCACTCCCGGTATGATGATCACCCTGAAACCCCATTTGGAACCGATGGCGCCTTCATCAATTTGCGTAACACCTTTTATCACAAACGGAATGGCAAATACCAGGCCCGCAAAAAGATAAATGGCGACGATGATCAATATGATATAAACAATGGTCATTGATTGTCGACGATTAAGATGCTGTTGAAACCGCTGAAGCCATCAGGCTCGCGGTACGGGTTGTTAATGTCTTCCATCCACGACCGGTCGTCTACAAAAAATTTGTAGAGATAGCGGCCAGCCGGCAGCATGGGAATCTCAATTTTCCAGACGCCATTAGTGCCGGGTTCGAGCAGCAGTGAATCCTGCTCCCAATGATTAAACGAACCTGCCAGCGAGATCTGTGAGGCACAGCTATGCTGCACATAGAAACCGATCGTCTTTTGCTGGCTGTTGATAAGCGGCGAAATTTCCGGCTTGATCATGACTGGTTTGTTTACGATTTTCAGGATTGCTTTTTTCGGCTGCACTGTTCCAAATCCCTGCCGTTCGGCAGGAAAATTATGTATCCGTTTCGCGGTACTGAATAGAAGGTGACGGATCATAACCGGCGTTAGCGTTGGATCGGTCTCCAGCAATTGAGCAATGATGGAACTGACAATGGGTGCGGCAAAGGATGTTCCGTCAACATGCATATAATGCGGAGAAATATACTTGCCCGTTTGGATGCGCTGCAGTACGGAGTCTTTTATTAAACCTGCATCACCTGATTGCAAAATTGCCGGATTGATTTGTATATCGCCGGATAATTTTTCAAAGGCTGTGTATATGTCGCCTGTTTGCAGGATGCAATGCAGCGCTTCAGCTTCCCGTTGCTCCCTTGTTTCGGGTAGTATCGGCGCTGCTATCCAGATGGCCGGCGCTACCAGCTCGGGTTTCATGATGTCGTCGGCAGTTTTTCCAAACGTAGAATGATAGAGCTTGCCGGCGGGAACGGCCAGTTGATTGTCATCATCCATACCACCCACGGCGATAACATTGGGTGAGTTGGCCGGTGCTTTGACCTGGCCGTTTTCATCATTGCCCACGGCTGCTACTACCACGATGCCTTCTTCAATGAGTTGTTCCGCCAGCTGATCCACCGGGCTTTGCTTGTAGGAGAGGGCTTCATCATCGCCAAGGCTGATATTGACAATGCGGATATCATATTCGCGGTGATGCTGCAGAACCCATCGAAAAGCCTTTACCATATTTTCTGTTGTGATAGCTCCCTCCAAACCTCCTCCGCCGGCTGGCGGAGAGGCTTCAGATACCTTCAGCAATACAAGTTCTGCATCGCTGGCAATGCCTTTGTATAAACCTTTGCTGAGATAACCATCGCCGGCGCAAACGACAGAGGTCATGGTGCCGTGCCAGGCGGCCCCCTCCAAACCTCCTCCGCCAGTTGGCGGAGAGACTTGAGAAAGAGTCTTATTGTTGGGGATGTCTATGATTGCTTTGATGCGGTTTTTATGTGCAGTCAAATCAGGGTGCGGGTAGAAGCCGCTGTCGATAAAACAGATGGTGACGCCTTTGCCGGTAAAACGGGGATCAGCATTCAAGCGCAAACCTGTTGGCAGGATGATAAAATCATCGGCCGATTTAATGGGGAAATGCGGGCCGATCTCCGGCAGTATTCTTTGCTGCATCACCAGCTCTGCATGATAATAATCTACGCAGCGGCTGCAAGCGCCATCGTTCACCGTCCAGCCGGGATTATTCGCTTTGATCTTTTCCAGCACTGCTCTTTCATTATCGAAATGATAACGGTAGAGCAATTTATCGACCTGGTCGTTGCAAAGCGGGCATCGTATGGTAGCAGTTTGGCTCATGCTAATGCAAAGCAACGATGGATTGAAAATTTTGGGTGTCGGGTGGGTGACGGATGGGGTGAAAAGAAGTACAAGACTTCGCAAATCAGTCTTTATGGGTTGTATTTGCGAAAATCATTTAGTTCGTATATTCGACAATACACACGTTAGCGGTCAGCACAGCAACAGTTATCCATTTCAAATGACGTTTTATTACACTCCAAGAAGGCCATTTGATAAGAACTATCAGTCTGAGGTAATGTCTTGGGACAGCTACATTGATTGGAGTAGACTAAAACAATTGATAGAACTTGTATCGCTCGACGGCATGCTAAACGAAGTTCTAATCGAACCAGATCGTACAAACGCGGACGACTGGTACGAAATAATAACAGATGATCAATATGAAACTGGTTTCTTTCGGACTCTTGAATATGTTTTAAATAGAGTAAATCTCACAACGAGGTTCAATCTTCTCGCAGTTACTATTGAACCAACAGAGAACTGTAAAAATATCATACTTGATGAATTTGACTTTATTGGATATGACCTGTTGGATAGAGATTACTCTATAAGTGCCTTGGTTAATTGCGGCGGGTTTGATGAAACCTTTTTGCCTACAAACCTTAACAAATTTGGGCTTATAGATGACTATGATTATGCCTACGATGTTAAGAAGAGACTGTTCGAAAATAATCCAGGAGAACATCATGCAGACACAAAGGTCATTGCTGTTTGGCGACACAATAGAATAGGACGACACAGTTCAAACACGTAAGCAGCAAATGCCGAACCGCTAACATTGAGTTTGGCGAAATGCCGGCTTCAGAATAAATGCTCGGGTCATATCGCTGCTCGGCTTTAGTTCCGGCTTTAGAATCACGGATGAGCTTTGGAATATAACTTCAGCTTTATATCTTTATTCAACATCAGGCCGAGTAGAAGTAACACGGACTACCGGCACTTCGCCAAGTTTTCTGGACATTATCGGCGACCTTATTGGCGACAGTGTTAATCCGAGCTAACAGACATACAATGAGGCGACTGAACAATTTGAGCAAAACCGAATCCGTACTCCTTAGCAAAAAACTAACTTTACAAAAGTGAGTATTGATAGAGCAACTATTACGGGCAGAAATCAAAAAAATGCTTCCCTTTTCTTCTGGACAGGACAGTTTATGTACATTGGTAAAGCCGTTGATACTTCCATACACGACCACCATGCAGTTCAAATTACTATTAGTTTTGATGAAGCAATTGAAATAAACCTGCCTGATTCATCATTCAAATTCAAAGCTGCAATTATTGATTCAGACCAACCGCATGAGTGCAGAACTTATGACAATACATTTCTGCTCTTAAACATTGCTCCTGAAACTAAAATTGGAATCGCTTTAAAAAAAATTTATCTCGCAAATCAAAAAATTGCAGAATTGTCAGCTGAAAAAGCTTCTGAATTTATTGGCAAATTAAAAAATGAATTGAAAGGGACACAACACAGCAATGAAATTTTTTCAATCACACAGCAATTTCTTCATGCACTTTCTTACACAGAAGAAACAAGAATTTTTGATGACCGTATTTTAGATGTCCTCAAACTATTGAATCAGCAAAATGATGTTCCCATAAAAATTAATGACCTTGCAAGCAAAGTGTTTATTTCACCCAACCGTCTCATTCATTTATTTACTGACCAGGTTGGAATACCAATCCGGAAATATATTTTGTGGAGAAAGCTTTTAATTGCATTGCAAGAAATGATTACTACAAAAAATATTACACAGGCGGCATTAGAAGGAGGTTTCTCCGACGCACCCCACTTTAACAGAACTTTCAAGAGAATGTTTGGTCTCAACCCTTCCACACTTTTAAAGAATAGCCAAATCATACAAGCATACAGAAAATAGCCGTTGCATCTTTGCACATAAAAAATCACACTTTATGTATGCAATAAATCATGCGGCAACAGCCTTGTTAATTAAGAAAAAGCAGCCAACAGCCCCTGTATTACTATTGCTGGTTTCTGTTCAGTTGGTAGAAATATTTTGGGTAATTTTTAATTACCTCGGTTGGGAGCATTTTTCCGTTTCAAACGGAAAACTGCATCTTGATTTTCTGCCTTATTCCCACTCTGTATTTTCAGGTGTAGTGGCAGCATTCATTTCATTTGCCATTATCAATTGGGCCTACAAAAACCAAAAACTTGCAATTGCTTTTTCAATTGGTGTCTTATCGCATATCATCATTGACATGATATTTCACGAAAAGGACATTCGCCTTTCACCATTTTCAGATACACCCGTTTGGGGTTTGGGAATTATTGATTATCCGCTTTTGAATTTTACGATTGAGTTTATGTATGGAATATTTTGTTGGTGGTATTTTAGAGGCAGCAAAGCATTACTCACAGTCATTGTTGTGTTTAATATTAGTGACTTGCCCATAATGTTAGCTCATGGCGATATGCTGAAGCCTTTTGAACAATATCCTTTTATCCTTCCATCAATTGTTCTTTTTCAAATTTTAATTACATGGTATTTTATTTGGCGATACAGCAGAAGTACAGCAATACCTGTTCGTTAGCAGAAACTGCCAAATTCTGACCGGGTCTTCAGGACGATTTTGACATATAAGAGGAGCAAAAAGCAAAAGCATTTCTAGTCAATTCAATAAAGACCTTGAAAGACGATGTCGCCTGATTGATTTCAAAAGCTAAACTGGTACTCCAAACTTGCCACAAACGATCTTGTCAACCCATCAGGGCGTTGATCTCTTATGACAAATGGCGCACCAATTGAAAGTTCAAAACCATTTCCATTTTTCAGGTGGTAATCAACGAATACATTTCCATTCAGCGTAAGCCCGAGAGAATTATAAATCTTCCGCCTGGTTTTATTGTCATCCGCATAGCTGTCATTGCCCAAATGATAAATGCCCAACAGGCTTGGCCGTATCGAAAATCGTTCGTTTATTTCAAAGCTATAAGAAACTCTTCCAACAATATCTCCTCTTCGTTCAAATTCATTGGTTGGCCAATACTTTAAGGTGAGTGGTGTAGCCGGGTAATCACCCGGCAGGAATTTATTTTCATTGCTTGCTTTCAGCGGCTGTTGCAATGCCAGGGTGGCGCCAAAATTTTTCCGGTTATAATTCAACGCCAGCACCAGGTCAATCGTACCCAGGCTGGTTTGATAGGGCATGGGTAAGTGAATACCATTCTTTACCATATCAGCGCCATCTAAGGGCAATTTCAAACCTACTACAAAAGATTTCTGCCATTTTTTATTGGCGTCTTTCTTGCCGGCCTGCTGGTCAAAAGCATGGTTCACGGAAAGAAACAAGTCGGTCCAGCCATTGGTATTGGCTAATTCTCCATTGATAAATGAATAGCCCAGTTTTCCCGTTACGGATGTTTGGTCGGTTATACTCCTGGTATACTCAACGTAGCCGGTATAGTTATCGGTTGACCGTTCACCCTTGCCAAAGGCAAAGCCAATTGAAATATCATTTTTCTTTCCCTCTTTTGATTTATGGGCTTCCGCATTGTTTTTGATAGAATGCAGTGTACAAACACCGGCATCGCTGCAGCCCTGGGCATTTGATTGGATTGAAATGATGGTTACAAGAGTCAGTAGCGAGAATATTCTTTTCATTGTTGTCGTTTTTTTAATTGGACATTGAGCGTTGAGCATTGATCCCGATAGCTATCGGGAGAACATTTCTTTTTCTACTAAATGAATGCTCAATGTTCAATTTTCAATGTTCAATTGTTAGAGAAATATTCCTTTATTTGAATGGCGTGTCCATCCGGATCACGGACAATAAAGGATTTGCTTTGTACACCATTGACATGCTGTTGTATCAATTCTTCTGAAACAAATTTTGCATGGATGGTTTTGAATTTATTGTACAATGCTTCTGCATCCATCACGATCAGCTCAGTTTGCCAATGCCAGGCATCATCGGTTCTTGAATCTGCGGGATAAGGCTTGCCGGGTCCAGGCACGAGGTATTGCAAAAACTCAATGCCCGGTCCTTGTGCGGCACGGTAACCGGTAATATGCAATGATGCTCCTTCTACATTGTTGAGGTGCTCCTGTTCTACACCCTTGTTCCAGCTATCACCTTTTCGTTCAATGCCCAGGATGTCCCTGTAAAAGACATGACTGTTTTCGGTATTGCTTACCCCGATGGCAGTATGGTCGATGCCGAGAAATAGTTTACCGTTTCTTTGTTGCCATTTTGCAAGACCTTTTCCTTTTGGAAAAAATATCAGTTCCAGATTGTGCTTATCGGGGTCATGAAAGTAAAATGCTTTGATGCCCTCAGCCGCAGGTATAGATTTGGGTAATGTTTGCGGCGAAGTGGATACATGTTCCACCTTATATTTCTTTAATTGCTGATATGCTTTTTCCATATCACTTACCACGATAGCGATATGCTGAAAAAAAAGATCATTGCTTTTGGCATCTTCGGGAATGCTGCGGCCACCGGTGGTCAGGTAATCTGTCAGCTCAAGGAATTCATCTCCCAACTGCAGGCGAACCACTCTTGCATTTAACCCAAACAGGCCATTTAGCTTTTCAACTTTTTCGCCACTCCGCTCCGTATCACTGATTTTTTTAAAACCCAATACTTCAGTATAAAATTGCACAGAACGATCCATGTCCTTTACCGTCATTCCAATCGCTTCCACTTTGCTCACCTGTGAAAGAGAAACAATGGAAATAAGAATAGCTTTGATTAAAGCAAAGACGCATAATATTCTTCGGTTCATTTCAATATTATTTAGTGACTCATTTCGTAATGACTCTTGTTAAGCCTTTCCTCGGCGGCGGAAGGTTTTGTAGGGTTCTTTCTTCGCCGGATGAAGAGAAAAACTTCGGCGGCTGCTAACATGCCTGCAAAAGGAATAAAGAGATAGATCCAAAAAGATGTCCAAATGCCGGAAGGCAGTGCCGTTGCAAAACTGCGGGCCGGGTTCATACCAAAGCCGCTGATGGGTCCGGCAATTATTACCCAGCAGCAAACCAGGATAGCGGAAACGATCCGGGTATATCTTTTCAACTTTTCATGATGCGAAGTGAATAGTACCATGCTCATCGTGATAAAGGCAATGATGTATTCTGTGAGCAATGCATAGCCTGGTCCCCATTTGCCCGGAATGGTAACGGATGAATTCACCGGCGGATCGGTTAAAATAGTTCCCATCAATGCCTGCATGATAAAAACTGCTGCCAAGCCACCAATGAATTGAAAGATGACAAAGAACATGGCATCGTAGCGGCACATTTTATCCAGTCGTAAAAAAGTAAGCGTAACGGCAGGATTGATCTGCGAACCGCTTGGCGCTGTCCAGGGAGAATAAAAAATAAACAGTGCCGTACATCCCATGATCAATCCCATCAACACATTCTTCGCCATTTCACCAGGGATAGCATTATGCCATTTACTTTTTTCTGAAAAGATCATCGCATTAAAAAAGCAAGCCAAGACCATAAAGATGGCGAGGCCTAATGCCTCCTGCAGGTAATGCTTCCGGTTTTTCCGGAAAGCGGCTTTTAGCTGCTTCATGCCGGTTGTGCCGGTCAACACCTGTATGGGCATTGCTCTCATGATGCAAAGAGAAGAAATAGTAAAGGGCGATGCTGTCGGGTAATTGACTTAAGTTCTCATTTTGGGATAGCCCAACAAATAAGTCACTTTCATTCCAAATTTGTTTTTGAGGTTCCCCGCCTTCCATGTAAAAGAATGATTATTGACAGAATTGGCAATCCTTAACAGCTCAGCCGGTTTGTATAACCGCATGATAGAAACTACTCCATCCCAAATGGTGCAAAGTGGGATAAGCGGAACCAGGTAAGTGAATATGATCCTGGAAAATCTGAATGGCCTGAAAAATGGAGTAAAAAGAAAAAAAATAACCGGGTGAAAAATGATAATCCCCAATGCCGCAAAAATATTTTTATCACCACCGTCAAAAACAGCAATGGGTTGGCGGGCTTTTACAGCATCCTGCAACACCAACCCTGCCTGGTCTCTATCGAAATGATGGAAAGCTGAGAAAATGGTCCTTAATCCTTTTAACTCCGGTGGCACGTTCATGGCGTCAACGGGGTGATCGGCAAAGCCAATATCTCCGTTACTTTCTTTTTTAAGCAAATAGAATGCTTCAACGTTTGGAAATTTATCGGTTAAGATTACCGGTAAACTGAGGGAATAAGTGTTGTAGAAATTTTCTTGAACTTTTTTAATTGCGCCGCCACCCCCGGAACATAAATCAATAATTGTAAAATGTTCGGCATTTTCAAGGCCTTCTTTGATAAGCGTTGTGGCAGGATAATAAAAATTAACAGCATTAAGAATGAACCGTAAGTAGTCGGTCATGCTCTCCCTTAAAAAATTGGGAAACCAATCGAGGTCTTCAAATTCAAATAAACGCATGGCCTTGAAAAGATAGACAATTTTAGCATTGAAGCTTTTAAGACTATGTTCTTTGTACTTGAATCTGGTTAAAGGAAGTTGTGAGAGGAGCGTTGTAAATGTCGAATTAGTGAAAAGTGAAAATTCAAAAGTGAAGATTATTTCGGGACTATTTCTGTCCACTTAGCACTCGCTGTTCACTACCTGCTATCCCGATCTCTTTTAATTCTTTCCCCAAAAAATAATTCAATGCGGTTCTCAATATAGCGATGGCCGCCAATTTGCCGATATCATCCCAGCTTGGTGCAATAGCAGTGGCTAATACGTCAGCGCCCAACAACAATTCCAGGGATACAGCCACTGCACTGCCAAATCTTACTCTAAGCCCCTCTAAACCTGCCCGCTGAGGAGGATTATTGAAAAACTTTTTTTTAAAATTAAAACCCACATAATGGTATAATAATTTTAAAACAGCGATGCCAATTATTGCCGCTGCCATTATTTCCAGTCCATGACTGATACAAACCGTTATTGTTTTTGCAATTTCTTCCATCATTTTTTAAGAAAGCCCCATATCCCTCGGTGGGACAGGGGCGATTAACCAAACCAAACCAACTGTTATGAGAGAGCGTTAAGAAAGGACTCGTTTAAAGGCCGTCTGCTTTTCTGTTTTGTTTGCATGTTTGTTAAGTACATTGTTGATGATATGATCACCGACTCTTAGTGCATTGGCCGCAATCGTGAGGGCCGGGTTAAAAGCACCGCAGCTTGGGAAAAAACTCGCATCTACGACATAGAGATTTTCCAGGTCATGCGCTTTGCAATTTATATCCAATACAGATGACGAGGGGTCGGTGCCGAAGCGAAGTGTTCCATTCTGATGGCTCATGCCGCTAATGTCCAGGTCATAGCCACCCCATTTGACATCTTTATAATCCGCATCTTTTTCACCCAGTTTTTCAAAAATGATTTTCAATTTTTCTTTTAATCGTTCATAAGCGGTGTAGTTATTCCGGGCGTAATTCACCTGGATGCTTCCATCATCCCGAAGAGTGACACGATTATCCCTGTTGGGAAGATCTTCCGCAGTTAACCAAAAATCAATACTCATCTCTTTGAGTTCCTCATAAGTTTTTCCCGGGAATAATGTTTCACCCATCCATAAAATAGTATCGGGATCGTTTCTTCCCATCAATTGTATTTCGCCCAGCGGATACTCGCTGTCATCAGCGCCGTGATAAAAATCGGCGAGCCCTAAACTTTTTTGAAAGACACAATCATTTTTCTTTTTGGTAAAAGCCACGAGGCAGCCATTGTGATGCAACATCAGGTTTCTTCCCACCTGGTCAGATGAATTGGCCAGTCCCGTTGGATGTTTTGCATTGGCACTACGCAATAACAATGCAGCTGAGTTTACTGCGCCGCAAGCCACGATCACCATGCCGGCATTAAATACAATGCGTTCGCCTTTTACATCGGCAATCACCCTGGTTATTTTAGTTCCCTCCTCATTCGTATCCAGTTTTTCTACATAGGCATGCGTAAGCAGCGTAACATTTTTATTCATCAGTGCGGGACGCAGGCATCTTACCTGTCCATCGGCTTTGCTGTCGGTGAGATCAGGAAAGCCATCAAAATTTTCCAATACCAATGGCGCTTCCGTTTCGGTATAGTCCTGTGGTAACCGCACACCCATTGGCAGGGGAAATGGTTTTAATCCCAGGGTTTTCATTTTTTCTTCCAGGTCCATGATCAATGGCTCATAGGGCAGCGGCGGCAAGGGATATTCACTATTGGCAGGTGGCTCGCTGGGATCAACACCTCTTTTGCCATGAACACTGTATAACTGCTCGGCCTGGGTATAATAATTTTCCAGAGTAGGATAACCGAATGGCCAGGCCGGTGAAGAGCCGCCATAATGTTGTACTTCTTCAAAGTCGGATTCACGGAAGCGGAATAAAGCAGCGCCATACATTTTGCTGTTGCCACCAACATTATAATGGATATAGGGTTTGAAAGGCTTTCCATCTTTGTCATACCAATCTTCTTTGGGACGATAGCGGCCGAGTGTTACCACTTCATGCGGATCCCAGTTTTGTTTTTCTTTGGGAATAAAGCCACCTCTTTCCAGTATTAATATTTTTTTGCCGGTCGGCGCCAGTTTATAAGCCATGGTGCTGCCACCGCTGCCGGTACCGATGATGATGATATCATAATGATTGACCATGTTCAATGTTTGTGATACAAAGAGAAGGTGAAAACAAGAAAATCTTTGTCGGGAAAATGACGCAAGCTATTACTTGCGGTTTTTTTAATAATAGAAAATAGAAAATCTGTCGGTGGCTTTACAGTTAGCGCCGGGAGCGGGTGACAACTTTGACCAAAATTCGTTTGTATGAAGAAGATTAAATGGTTACTCATCCTTGCCCTTATGTCTAATCTTTCATTGAAAGCCCAGACATCTGCTACGTTTATTGAATCCGGAAAAGCGATCCGCGGTTATGATCCTGTTGCTTATTTTACCCAAAGCAAAGCCGTGAAAGGAAATGATAAACTCGTTTACCAATGGAACAATGCCAACTGGTATTTTTCTTCGGCGGAAAACCTGGAGTTGTTTAAAGCAGATCCTGGAAAATATGCGCCGCAATACGGTGGTTATTGCGCCTATGGTTTATCGAATGGCTATAAGGCGCCTACTTCTGCTGATGCATGGACTATTGAGAAGGGAAAACTTTATCTCAATTATAATTTAAAAGTAAGAGAGGAGTGGAACAAGGACCGGCAACAAAGAATTGAAAAGGCTGACAGGAACTGGCCGGGTGTAAAGGATAAAAAGGATAAGGGATAGGCTTAAAAGCAACTGTCAATTTAATTTTCCCGGATGGCGGGTTTATAGCGTGAAAGGTTAGAACAAAATCATAAATTACATGGTTGTAAATTTTGATTGACGCATTTCCAATTTTCGTTATAAGAATAGCTATGTGTTTATATCTATGTGCCTGTGTTTCTATTGTGGTTCAAATTTGTTGCCACATAGGCATAGAGAAAACATAGATTGGCAGTTAGTGAAACTTTTAAATGCACTGCTTAACCCTGCAACTATAAATAAACCTTCCTGATGAATGAAAAAGTAAAGATCATTAGCACTGAAATTCTTTCCAGCAACTGGTATACGCTCAAAAAACTCACTTATCAAATTCAAAAAACCAATGGCGACCTGCAAACACAGCAACGGGAAGCTTATGACCGTGGCAATGGCGCCACCATCCTGCTTTATAATAAAGAAAAGAAAACGGTGATACTGACCCGCCAGTTTCGCCTGCCTACTTTTATCAATGGCAATGAAACCGGCATGCTGATCGAAGCCTGTGCCGGTTTGCTGGACCAGGATAACCCGGAAGATTGCATCCGCCGGGAAACCGAAGAGGAAACAGGTTATAAAGTATCGGACGTCCGCAAAATATTTGAAGCCTATATGTCGCCGGGTTCGGTAACGGAGCTGATCTATTTTTTCATCGCGGAATATTCACCGCAGATGAAAGTGCATGATGGCGGCGGGATGGGACATGAGCAGGAAGATATTGAAGTGCTGGAGCTGCCGATGGACGAGGCCTTTGACATGATCGGTAACGGTGAGATCAAAGACGGGAAAACGATTATGCTTTTACAATATGCGAAGTTGAATAATATTGTTTGAGCAATCAAAAAGGAACGATAAACAAATAGAACGTGAAACTAAATTACTACCAGGTTGACGCTTTTACGGATGCCATCTTTGGCGGTAATCCAGCTTGCGTCGTACCGCTGGATGAATGGTTGCCTGATGAACTGCTGCTAAAGATTGCAAAAGAAAACGCTGTTCCGGAAACCGCTTTTTTTATACCTTCTGGCGATGCATTTGAATTAAGATGGTTTACCCCGGAGATCGAAATGGATCTCTGCGGCCATGCCACACTGGCGACCGCTCATGTTTTAAAACAACATCTTTCGCCGGAGAGTGACAATATTATTTTTCAGTCGAAAAGCGGTGAATTGCAGGTGACGATAGCAAATGAACTGTACACGATGGATTTTCCGTCGCGGATGCCGGCGCGGGTAGCATTGCCGGCTATCATTCAAGCTTCGTTGAGTATACAACCTACGGAAACCTGGTTGTCGAGGGATTATATGCTCGTATATGAAAGCGAACAGGCGATCCGGGAGATTCAAATAAACAGGCAGGTGTTGGACCAGGTTAACCTCGATCCTGGTGGAATCATCATTACGGCCAAAGGTGAGCAATGCGATTTTGTATCCCGTTTTTTTACACCACAGGCTTCCATTTTTGAAGACCCGGTTACGGGTTCGTCGCATTGTAGCCTGATACCTTATTGGAGCAAGAGATTGGGCAAGACAAAAATGATAGCCCGCCAGCTCTCTGAGCGGGGCGGCAAATTATTTTGTGAGGATAAGGGAGACCGGGTATTGATTGCCGGGCATGCGAGAACGTATTCGATGGGAACATTGTGGACGGAATGAGTTTGTTTCTTTATGAATGATATTCGATAATTGTTAAGTTTGGATATGCGATCAGCCATCATAATTTCAGTTATCTGTTTCTTGTGCTCATGCGGTTGGAGGAAATATCCAGCAGAGAGGTACGCAATTCCCAAACTCCACAGAGATTTAATAGCTTCTTACAAAGCGGGCGATACATTGAAATTCAAGGACAGCAAAAGAAATCTTGCTCTCTACCTGATTTTGCGGATCGATTCTTCATTACATAATGAGCGAGGCTTCTTTATGAATGCAAGAGAGTATAAAGACATTTCAATCGCTTGTCATGAAATAACAAATTCAAGAAGAGGATATGATGACTATAACCTGATTTTGATAACGAAATATCCTGATGAAGATTCAATATATTTCAATTTAAGACTAAAAGACTTTTACGGGATAAACCCAGGTGAACCCTTTCGCCATAACAAGGATACGGTGATTGTTAACGACTTTTCATTTTCAAATTATTACTCGTTTCGACCTTATAATTATGCAGAGCAAGAAGATTCTAACTCTATTGCAAAAATTTTCATGACCGACGATCAAGGTATTGTTGCCTATCAGTACGTGAATGGTGAATGGTGGACAAAAGTAAAATAATTGCTCGCTAACCCAGTAACAACGATTATTTATGCAACTTTATGTATGGCAATAGTTTACTTTTATGCTCCCTCCAATTCCATTTTCTTTTTTATTTCTTCCATTTTATACAATCCATATTCCTTTATCACTCTCAGCACTTCTGCCACACCCCAGGCCTGGGCCACACAGCCCCTTGGATGATGCGGCGGTTCAGCATCAAATATTTCAGACACGGAACCAATACATCCTTCCGCCAGGTGATGACTAAAGTCTGCGATTATTTTTTTGGCCTTGCTTTTTCCCATCAATCCATCTAATCCCACAAATCCCGGTTCAGACATCAATGCATCTACGTAAGGCCCCAGCAACCAGCTCCACACAGTACCCTGGTGATACGCTGAATCCCTGTGCCATTGGTCGCCGCCATATTTCGGTACGTAATGAATATCTTCAGCCGGTAAACTTCTTAAACCAACAGGCGTGTACAATTTTTCTTCCACCACCTGTAGTACTGACCTGGCTTTTTCTCCTTCGATCAAAGCAAAGGGCAGGCTGATCGCCAATAGTTGATTGGGTCTTAAAGTTGCATCTGCTTCACCGTTTTCATCAATGACATCGTACAAGTAATTTCCTGTTTCGTTCCAGAATTGACGGATAAAACTGTCTTTGGCTTTTTCAGCGCTACCGTTTACCACAAAGGCGTCATGCTCCTGTTGATTGAGTCGTAATAATTCCGCAAATATTTTTAAGGCATTGTACCAGAGGGCCTGTATCTCCACGGCTTTGCCCATTCTTGGGGTCACTACCCAGTCGCCGATCCTCGCATCCATCCAGGTTAATTGTTGTCCCTCTTCTCCTGCATACAACAAACCATCGGTGTCCACTTTAATATTATACCTCGTGCCTTTGAAATGCCAGTCAATGATCTCTTTTAGTACCGGTAATATTTCTTTTAAGATAAACTCCTTGTCCCCGGCAGCCTGCAGGTATTTGTAGATGGCTACAAAATACCACAGCGTTCCATCTACGTTGTTGTATTCCGGCTCTTCACCATTATCCTGGAAGCGGTTGGGCAGCATGCCACGGCTTGTATTCCTGGCAAAGGCCAATAAAATTTTCCTGGCATCTTCATAACGTCCGGTACTGAGGCAAAGGCCTGGCAGGCTGATCATGGTATCACGTCCCCAATCAGTAAACCAATGATAACCGGCGATGATGGTGGCGGCCTCCTCTAAATCCCCTCCCGTGGAGGGGACTTGCGAAGACTCCGCTATTTGTATTTTGCGTCTTACAATGAATTGATCAGCAGCAAGGACCAGTTGCTTTATTGTTTCGTCATGCGGTTGATTAGTGAGTAGTAATTCTCTTCGCTGCTTTTCTTTTTCCATCATTTCATCTGCATTACGATCTGTTGGATTTTCAGTTGATACAATAATACTCACCGAATCACCCTGCTGTAATGAGACGGAAAGAATTCCATGATTGAAAAGATCTTCGGTGTAATCCAGTCCGCGGTATTGCTCTACGCTGTATTGAAAATGGTTGAACCATCGTGGTGAATGCTGGTAAACAGAACCGGATAATTGAAGATATAAATTTGTTTTGCCATCGGGCATTACATGCAACAATCCATTATTAAAGTCAGCATCCCAATGCATTTGGGGACCGGCTTGCTGCAGTGAATGGTATCCTCTTGCTGCAACAAGCGGTAAGAGTTCCATGGTGAACGGATCTGTTGCTTCCAACACTTCATAACGAATAACGATAGTATTCTCGTCGCGTATCATCCCGATTGTCTTTTTCAAACGAATACCATTTACCTCGTACATCCATTCGGGAAAAATTTCTTTGCTGAAGCTGACGAGATAATGATGACCGTTTGGATGAATAATATCACCGGCGTAAAGATTTGTTCCTAATTCAATTCTGTTGTCACCGGTAACAATAGTTTCATCCAGTTTGGAAAGTAAAACCATCCTTTCTGTGGGCGGCACGATGGCAGCTACCAGTAAGCCATGATAGCGGCGGGTATTGCAGCCGGTAATGGATGATCCCGACCAGCCACCAAGCCCGTTTGTTTCCAGCCACTCGGCCGCCTCCAAACCTTTTTGAAAATCACCAAAGGATTTCATTTTTTAAATTTTAACGATGAGAAGAGAACTACAGTTGATGTGTTAGGACAACAGATGATTGTTTAACCGCTGCCTGGCCTCCCTCTCCTTCGGACAAAGAACGAGGGAGAGGTTCACTGATCCTATTGATTAACTCAGCTACCACACCGGTCCATCCTGTTTGATGCGAAGCTCCCACACCCCTTGCCGTGTCACCATGGAAATATTCATAGAAAAGGACGAGGTCCTTGAAATGCGGATCATCACGATAAATAGTGAAATAGTCATTAACCGGTCGGTGTCCTGTTTCATCTTGACGGAAAATAGAAACCAGGCGTTTTGAAATGTCGTCCGCCACTTTTTGCAAATTCATTTGATTGCCTGACCCGGTTGGCAACTCAACTGTCAGCTCATCTTTGTAATACTCAGCATAATGGTTAATAGCGTTGACTAGTAGATAATTCATGGGCATCCATACAGGGCCGCGCCAGTTGCTGTTGCCACCAAATAAATTGCTGTTGCCTTCAGCCGGCTGGTAATTCAGGCCAAACTGTTGTCCATCGATATCTATGGAGTAGGGTGTTTCATGCAGTTTGGAAATGGAGCGAATGCCTGCTTTGCTCAAAAACTCCTGCTCATCTAATAATGCTTTCAATAATTTTTCCAGTCTTTGCCTTGGTACCAGGGATAACAAGATGTCATCATGATTTTTTAATTCTTCAATGACGAGATATTGGTCATTGTCCCGCCGGTAACGTTGAAACCATTTCAACCGGCGATGAAAATCGGGTAGTTTTTCCAGCAAATCTTTTTTGAGCACCATTCCAGCAAACAAAGTTGACAGGCCTACCAGGCTTCGCACTTTTAATGGAACATACCGTCCATTCGGTAATGAAAGCACATCATAGAAAAATCCTTCGTCTTCATCCCAGGCGCCGGTCCAATTCTCTCCAATGCGGTTAAGCGATTCTGCAATGTAAACGAAGTGCTCAAAGAATTTGGTGGTCACGTCTTCATAGCTGGGATTGTGCTGCGCAATTTCCAACGCCATCTCCAGCATATTCAGGCAGTACATCGCCATCCAACTGGTTCCGTCTGCCTGCTCCAGTGTGCCACCACCGGGTATCATATTGCTGCGGTCAAACACACCAATATTATCCAGGCCTAAAAATCCGCCTTCAAAAACATTATTGCCCTTATGATCCTTTCGATTCACCCACCAGGTAAAATTGATCAGCAGTTTTTGAAATACTCTTTCTAAAAATTCAATATCGGGCTTTCCTGTTTTTGTCTTATCCATTTTATACACCTGCAAACAACTCCAGGCATGTACCGGCGGATTCACATCACTAAAGGCCCATTCGTAAGCGGGTAGTTGACCATTGGGATGCATATACCATTCCCGCAAAAAAAGAATCAACTGTTCTTTGGCAAATTGCGGATCGATCATGCTGAGTGGCACGCAATGAAAAGCCAGGTCCCATGCCGCGTACCAGGGATATTCCCATTTGTCGGGCATTGAAATAATGTCTTCATTATTGAGGGTGTGCCAGTGATGATTGCGACCTGTCTTTCTTGACTCCGGTGGTGCTGGCTGGCCGGGATCGCCATTTAACCATCGGGGTATATCAATATTAAAATACTGTTTGCTCCAAAGCATACCGGCAAAAGCCTGCCGCTGGATATTGATGAGGTCTTTGTCGCTCGCTGTCGTAATGCCTGCATAAAACTCATCCGCTTCCTCCATTCGTTGTTGAAACAGCTCATCAAATTTTTTTCCAAACGGTGATTCTTTTAATTCTTCTTTTGTCAAACGCAAATGAATAGAAGCGGATGAGTGGCCGGGAATATTGAATTCATAAACAGGAGAAAATTTGGTGCCTTCTTTTCTTTCCTGCAACCAATCGAAATTTTTATGGATGACAGCATGATGAAAAGCATCTTTTACAAAAGGAGACGGATTGGGCTGACCGTATAATCGCTCCGTGTTGGTTTCATTATCCGTAAACAGGCAATGATCAGTCTTTTCAAAATAAAAGTGGTAGTGACCACTTTGTTCATGCGTAATAGTTACTGTACCATGTTCATTCGTTAACTCAGCTAACCGGATTGATGGTTTCTTTTTCATCAACCCAAAACTCCACAGGTTGCGCAGCCACAAAGTGGGCAACAAAGCTATATAAGCATCTTCGCTACCGCGGTTGTGAACAGTAATGCGGATGCCAATATCTTCTGCATTATTTTTTGCATATTCTGTAAATACATCAAAGTATTTGCCTCCGTTAAAAACGCCGGTATCCAACAATTCATATTCCGGTTCATACCGTGACCGGTTGCGGTTGGTGTTTACCAGGTCTGCATAGGGATATTCAGCCTGCGGATATTTGTACAGGTGCTTCATATAGGAATGGGTCGGTGTGCTATCCAAATAATAATAGAGCTCTTTCACATCCTCGCCGTGATTACCTTCATTGCCCGTCAGTCCAAACAATCTTTCTTTCAATATGGGATCTTTTCCATTCCACAAGGTCAGTGCAAAACAAATGCGCTGCATTTCATCGCTGATACCGGCAATGCCGTCTTCGCCCCAGCGATATACTCTCGACCTTGCATGGTCATGCGGAAAATGGCCCCATGCATTTCCATATTCACTATAATCTTCCCGTACGGTACCCCATTGACGTTCGCTGAGATAGGGTCCCCATTTTTTCCAGGCCCCCTCCCGACCTCCCCCAGTGTGGGAGGAGTAAACCTCGCTCAATCTTTTTTCTTCGGCATTCATGATAAATGATTTTTTATTTTTATGGAGCCGGCTTCAGTTATTCTATTCAGTTTAGTTGCGCCTGCCGACGAGGAGCGAAGCGACGGAACTCGGGGTCGCACACTTGTACTTCCTGTTCGCTATTCGGCCTCACCCTCCTTCTCCCTCTCCCAAAGAGAGGGAGCGGAACTTCATTACTAATCCAAACTTTATAGCTACCACATCATCATTATCTCTCTATTCAACATTTTCGAAGACCCGGATAATTTTTTAAGTCGCCGAAAAGCAAGCCTGCCTGTCCGGTAGGCAGGGGCTGTGTTTTGCAAGTCTTCCGCCGCGGCGGAGAGATTTAGAGGGGCCGCTTCACCCATTATCCTCAAACCCCGGATACAATGTCATACCACCATCAACAAACAACGTAGTGCCATTTACATAATCAGCATCATCACTGGCCAGCCACACGGCCGCTTTACCAATATCTTCCACTTGCCCCACTCTTTTTTGCGGGATCAGCTTTAGCAAATTTTGTAAATGCTCCGCGGTATCCCATGCATCATGATTGATGGGTGTTGCGATAGCACCCGGAGCAATGGAATTGATACGGATTTTCTTCGGGGCAAATTCCTGTGCAATGGTTTTCATCATCAGGTTTACACCGCCTTTGCTGGCGGCGTAGTTGGCATGACCCGCCCAGGGAATTACTTCGTGCACACTGCTCATACAAATAATTTTTCCGGCGCTTTTTGATTTACCATTGACCCCGCGGCGCAAAAATTCTTTGATGGCTTCCCTCGCACATAAGAATTGCCCCGTAAGGTTAACGCCCAGCACAAAGTTCCATTGATCCAATGTCATTTCCGTAAATGGCGCATCTTTTTGTAAGCCGGCATTGTTCACCAGTATATCTACCGTTCCAAACTGGCCGATCACATCGGCAAACATTTGTTGAACATCTGCTTCTTTACTCACATCTGCCTGGTAGCTGATAGCCACTCCGCCATTGGCGGCTATCTCATCCACCACCTGTTGCGCCATTGCTTTGGTAGAAGCAACCGGGTAGTTTACTACGACTGTAGCGCCGGCTTTTGCCAACTCTTTGGCACAGCCCGCACCAATGCCGCTGCTGGCGCCTGTTACGATCGCTACCTGTCCGTCTAGTTTTTGTTTCATTTTATTTTTATTGACTTTAATTGCTTAGAATGTTGAAAGGAATATGCCTGGAGGAATTCTTTTTTCCTTCGATTACTTTTTTGATCAATGAGATTTCAAAATCTGCTACCAGGTTGGTATAATGTTGAAATACTTCTTTGGCACTGCAGTCGGTAACATATTTGGCAGCACCTTCCTTGCGGCTGTCATCAGCCATATAATAGAAATAGTCTGCCGATTGCAAACGGCCCCAGGTGTCAGCCGCCTGTTTATCGGTTGACTGCAGTACCAGGTTTTCGATACTGTAAATTTTCTTCAGTGTATTATTTTGCATCACATTCTCGCACCATATGCAACTGTTATCCGCACGATCTTCCCAGGATATGGTTTGCGGAACATCATACAATCCCCCGGGGAATTTTTCTTCGACTATCCCGGCAGGAGTGGAGAAAATAAAATTGTCGTTTGCTAATACCGCGGCCGGCAATGAAGCCAGGAAATCAAATATGCCCGTTTCCTTTTTTTTATGAATGCCAAACGTTTCATAATCCATAAAAAGATTGATCACACGGGTATCCTCAGGATGATGATGCAGCCATTCAGCAAATTTATCGGCGGTCAGTGGATGTTCTGACCAGTTTGGATCGCCAAAACGAAAAGCAATATCATCGGATAATGTTGCATTGCGCAACAACAGGTACAGGTCTTCACTACCCGGAGCTGCATATACCTGGTTGCAGTCACGACCCTTCAATATTCTTTCCACTCCCTCACATAAAATAGCCTTGAATCCCATGCTGGCTACCAAAGCGGCGATCCGGTTATTATGGATCAACTCTGTGTTTCTGAAAATTATTGGGTCGATATCAAACAGTTCATTGATAAGGTTACAGTGTTTTTGAACCTGGCGTTGAAACTCAGCCATGGAATAAAGCGAACTTAAAGAATGATAATAGGTTTCTGCAGTAAATTCCACGCACCGGGTAGTGGCAAGTTGCTTAAACGAGTCTATTACATCGGGTCTGTACTTATGAGTAAGTTCCAGCACCGTACCGCTGATTGAAAAGCTGCAGCGAAACCTGCCATTGTGATTTATGATTTGATCATAGATAATTTCATTGGCCGGCAGCCAACATTCATCAGCCAGCCGGTTGATGTTTTCCTCGTCTGCGGCGGCGTCTTCATAGCAATGACAGGCATCAATATCCTTCGCCTCGTATTTTTTAAGACGATAAGGTTGATGCACTTTGAAGTATAAGCATACCGGGGTCATTCGATTTATTTTAACTACGAAATAGGAATTGTGAGTGTTGAGTAGTGAATGCTGAGAACAGGGAAGTTCTTTACCTGAAAATCTGCTCACTCATTCGATAGTGTAGTAAACGGGATCACGGGGTGTAATTTTTGGGGCAGGGATGTTACTTACTACCTTCTTTTTTCTCATCACTTGTCAACGTAAAACTAATACCATATGAACAGATCCGCTGTCGTGTTATTTACATTCCTAACAATATTGCTTGCTAATTTTTCTCACTTCTCACTATTCACATCTCCCTTTTAGTTCCACGCAACAGGGTTATTCAATTCAATTGATTTGCGATTGTAGCACAAAAGACCGGAACTGCGGAGTTCATTCAACAGCATATTTACGCTTTGTCGGGAAGTAGCAATAAAGCCGGCGATATCGCTATGTGTAAGATAATTGTTGAGGATGATCTTATCGCCCTTGCGGTTGCCATCGGTGCGGGCCCAGTTTTTTATAAAGCGTATCAGCCTGTCTTTTGTATCAAGGAAAACCAGGTCGGCATGACGGGTTTCCAGGCGTTGTAATTTACTGGTTACTTTTTTAGCATAGTTCAGTACCATCTGTGGGTTGTCTTCCAGTATGCGCCTGAAGTCGCTGACATGAAACGTGCAAATGACTGTATTAGCAGTTAATGCTTCAGCACACTCATCGCTGCTAAGATGACCTTCCAGTCCAAGATCACCAAAGATGTCCGGCTCAGTAAGGATATCTTTTATCAATTCATTTTCCATAGCGCCGCTATCAGTGATCTTGACTTTTCCCTTTACGAGGAAATGTATTTTGGTAAAACCTGTTTCGCCATAGCCGATGACCTCACCGCGGTACACGATTTTCATTTTTGCCAGCGAGGCGGCAGCCTGTAATTTTTGTTCTGGTAAAGAAGCCAGTAATGGATGATTCTTCAGATAAAAATATTTCAATTCGTCAGACATGGTAAAGTGGTTTTAAGATTTTCAATAAATATTTAGTAAGTGGTTAATGCATTTTCAATTTTAGAGATCATTACATTTTTGGGTGTAAGACCCGTTACATGGTCGATTACTTCGCCACGGCGGAAAAAAAGAATGGTGGGAAATTCCATTACACCATATTCACGATCGATACCGGTTTCTTTTTCTACATCCACGGTATAAAAATCAGCTTGTCCCTTATAAGATTTTGCCAGCTCTTCATAGATCGGGGAAATGATTTGGCAGGCGCCGTTCCATTCTATTTTAAATTGTACCAATGTTAATCCGGTGCTGTTGACTACTTCCTGTTTGAAGGCTTTCCTGGTGATCATTTTATTCATGCGTTTTTGTTTTGACTATGGCTATTAGCCAACCGGCGTGCCAGAAAAAAATGTATGCTTCGACAGATTTCCTGAAATCCTTTACTGCAAATGATTTCAGGATTTTTTCCGGAAAATTTATCCAGGCCAACTACGCCCTGTTTTTCCCAACATTTTGGGATTTGTCCTGAAATATTGGGAGCCCCTGTTGGGAGGATTTTTTTTAGTTCTACAACCGGAAATCCCGGGGACTAAAAAAATCGTATTAGATATATGATTTGTCTTTCAGCTCTTAATTCATTTAACAACTAAAAATCCGGGGCTTGTCAATCAGCCGACAGCAGACGGGAACAACGATTGCTAGTTTTGAGAAATAAAAATCAGACATGAACAAACGAATTTATTTCACACTGATCCTGGCAGCCATTTTTTCTTCCATTTTTGGCCAGGATCCCTCTGCGCTGCGTAAAAAGCAGTTTAACCTGGAGGATAACATTGCAATAGAGGGTTATGATCCTGTAGCTTATTTCAAAAACAACAAGGCTGTTAAAGGCAAAAAAGAATTTGCGGTCAGCCACCAGGGAGTGATCTATTATTTTGCTTCCGCTGAAAACAAAGAGGAGTTTAAAAAAATACCAGGACGTTACGAACCGGAATATGGCGGCTGGTGCGCCTATGCTATGGGTGCAAAGGGAGAAAAAGTAAGTGTAGACCCCGCCACATATAAGATCGTCAACGGTAAGCTTTATCTTTTTTACAATAGCTTTCTCAACAATACGCTGAAGAGCTGGAATAAGGATGAAGCACACCTGAAGACCGAAGCGGATAAGAACTGGAAAAAAATCTATCATTAATCATTCAATACCACAATCAATGAACTGGACTATCGCCGGGATATGGGCTTTGCGAATACTTGCCTCCCTGATCCTTTTACAAACATTATTTTTTAAGTTTTCCGGTGCTGAAGAATCAATATATATTTTTTCTACGCTGGGCATGGAACCATGGGGCCGAATTGGCACGGGCGTACTGGAGCTGATAGCTTCCGTGCTCATTTTGTATCCCAGGACAACTTTTATTGGAGCGGCCCTGGGCGCAGGACTGATGGCAGGCGCCCTGTTCTTTCACCTGGCAAAGTTGGGTATTGCGGTACGAGGCGACGGCGGCCAGTTATTTATTTATGCATTGCTGGTTTTTATAAGCTGTATTGCTTTAATGATCATTTACAAAAAAGAGCTGAATAATATTTTGAAAATAGTTTTTAATAGGACAATTAATATATGAATATATGAAGTGGATTTTAATGACGATACTGTGTACAGTCCTTTTTTTAGGTGCCTGTGTAAAAGAAAATACACCCGAGATTCCTTTGGATAATAACGTGGACACTACGATTGCAATACCACAGAATAACGGTAACTTCATGAACGGGCCGTATGGTTCTGTATCGGGTATGGCAACTGTCTATAGAAAGAATGATTCCCTGGTGCTTGCTTTAACCAATATGTCTATCTCCAATGGACCCGACCTTCATGTTTATATCTCAAAAGAAGTGCAACCGGTAAATTTCATTGACCTGGGAGGTTTGCAATCCACCAGGGGCAATCAATTGTACCTCATTCCGGGAAGTCCCGATTTTACTCAGTTTAAATATGCATTGATTCATTGCAAACGATATAATCATCTGTTCGGCAGTGCAGAGTTGAAGTAGCAAAGATGAAGAATCGACAAATAAAAAAATCAGTTTTGCGAGAGGCAAACAAAAAAACTTAAACCAAAAACTTCCTGGTATGCTGCTAAAACAACCCATCCAAAATGTATTTGTCCAGTTGTCAGAATCGCTGCACCAATTATCGGATGCCGAATATTCACAACCGAGCAAAATATTATTTAATGCCAGCATCGGGCAACATGTGCGGCACATTATTGAACTGTTTCTTTGCCTGGAAAAAGGTTACGAAACCGGCGTGGTGAATTATGAAAAAAGGAAAAGAGATTACCAGATCGAAACGAATAAGGGTATCGCGGCCGAATTGCTGAAAGACATTTATCACCGGATCGACAGACCGAATATTGACCTGGTGATGGAAGCGGAAGACTATGAGGATAGCGAAACAGTGATTGCTATCCCCAGCAACTATTACAGGGAAATAGCCTATAACCTGGAACATACCATCCATCACATGGCACTGATCCGGGTAGGCATCAACGAAGTTTCAGCGATTCAACTGCCACAGGATTTTGGTGTTGCTTACTCGACTATAAAATTCAGGAAACAATGTGCACAGTGACCTATATACCGTGCAGGGAAACATATTTCATCACTTCTAACCGGGATGAGAAATATAGCCGCAGCACCGCGATAGCACCAGTGGTTTATGAGATCAACCAGCGAAAACTCATCTTTCCCAAAGATGCGGATGCCGGTGGAAGCTGGATTGCTCTGGATGAAAATGGTAGTACCGCCGTTTTATTGAACGGTGCATTTGAGAAGCATGAGCCAGCTCCGCCCTACAGGCAGAGTCGTGGCCAGGCTTTTTTGACCATTGTTGCTGCCCAAAAACCGGTTTTACATTTCCAGGAGGTTGATTTATCAGGAATCGAGCCGTTTACTATTATTATTCTCGACAAGCATCATTTACACGAATGCAGGTGGGATGGCACTGACAAGTACAGCAAGCAGTTAAAAAAACACCGGCCCTATATCTGGTCTTCTGTGACTTTATACGACGGTGATACAATAAGGAAAAGAGAAAAATGGTTCGCTGATTTTTTAAAACGTCATAGAGAGCCAACACAGAAAGATATCCTGGAGTTTCATCATTTTGCCGGTGATGGAGATTCGGATAATAACCTGCTGATGGAAAGAGATGGTATGTTTTCAACAGTAAGTATCACCAATATTTTATTAACAAGCGACCGGGCCAGCATGAAATATATTGACATAAAAAACAATCGTACAACAGAACGCAAGATTGAACTTCTCAACACAATGGAAATGGTATGATCCGAAAAATTTTACACCGGCCTTTTTTTATACGCCTGATGCATTGGGAATATTGGCCCTTTCATGTGGTGTATGGACCCATTTATGTTTACTGGCTGATGCTTTGCGCCAGGTCCCGCTCTTTCTTTTTTTTCAATACGGCAAATCCATCGATCATCAATGGGGGCTTCCTGATGGAATCTAAAAAGGCGATCTACGATCTGATACCAGGGAATTATTATCCTAAAACCATATTGTTTAAGGCTGGTGCCAGCGAAGAAAATATTTTACTTACGATCAGCGAACAGCAGCTCCGGTTTCCACTGGTAGGTAAACCCGATATTGGCATGCAGGGTAAGGCCGTCAAAAAGTTGCACAATGCCAGCGAACTCTTTGCTTATGCATCGTATTCAAAAGTTGATTTTTTGGTTCAGGAGTTTGTACCGTATGAAAATGAGTTGGGGATTTTTTATTATCGGTATCCGGACCAAACCCGGGGTCATATTTCCGGCATTGTAGAAAAAGAATTTTTATCTGTTACCGGTGACGGCATTTCGAGTATTGAAACATTACTACGAAAAGAAAAACGATATGTGCTCCAACTGGATGTGCTGCGAAAAACCTATGGTGGAAAATTAAATGAGGTGTTGCCACATGGCGAAAAATTCCTGCTGGTGCCCTATGGCAACCACGTTCGGGGTGCTAAATTTTTGGATTCAAGTCACCTGGCAGACGAGAAACTCCGCGGAGTGATTGACGAAGTTTGTCAACAGGTAGAGGGCTTTTATTTTGGTCGCCTGGATATTCGTTACAATACCCTGGAAGAATTGAGGGAAGGAAAAAATTTTTCAATCATAGAACTAAACGGCGCCGGTAGCGAACCTACACATATGTATGACCCGGGGCATAGCATCTTTTTTGCCTGGAAAGAAATTATCCGACATTGGAACATCTTATCCCGGATCAGCCGTATCAATCACCGTCTCCTGGAAAAGCCCTATATGAAAATGACAGATGGTCTTGAAATGCTGAAGGCGAATAAACGCTATGTAAAACTGATCAACGGCCATGAACGACAAAGGGCCTGAGAAAAGGGAACAGGGTTCAAATTTTTTTTATGACACCGATATACACCCTCCGATTTGTGGGGATCATTATTTTTATCCTGCTTGCATTTGGCATCGGTAATCACTAAGCCTCGAACCAATTTGAAATGTAGAGATAAAGAAAATTTTCAATGGTCGATGCTCAATTTTCAATGTTCAATAATATGAGTGATGTCGGGGTATATTGCCCGTTAAAGATTATGTGTCTCTCGTTTTATTCCCAGCTTTTTCATTCTTGCTTCCAAGGTGGTGGCATTGAGACCTAATATTTTTGCCGCGCCTTTTTCACCACTTACTTTCCAGCCTGTTTTTTTGAGTATTTCGATAATATGTTCCTTCTCTACATCCTCCAATCTTGCGGTGGTAGCAGTGACGCCGTTGGTTGAGTCGTCTATTTTTTCTGTGGGTATCCAATCGCCATACTCCAGCGAACCATTGCGGCTTAGTATCATGGCCCGTTCAATGATGTTTTCCAACTCACGGATATTGCCCGGCCAATCGTAAGTCATCAGCGCTTCAATGACATCGGCAGGTACATTGGTAACCTTCTTGCCGATCTTGCCTTCATGTTTTTGGCAAAAATGTTTTATCAATAATGGAATATCTTCTTTTCTTTTTCGTAGCGGAGGACAAATGATCGGAAAAACATTCAGGCGATAATAAAGGTCTTCCCGGAATTCTTTTTTTTCAATGGCTTGTTGCAGGTTGCGATTGGTGGCGGCGATCACCCGTACATTCACCTTCATTGTTTTTGGATTACCTAATCTTTCAAACTCTCCTTCCTGCAATACCCGGAGCAGTTTGGCCTGTAATTCAACCGGCAATTCACCTATTTCATCTAAAAAAATAGAACCACCATCAGCCAGTTCAAAACGGCCGATCTTTCTTTCCATGGCGCCGGTAAAAGCGCCTTTTTCATGACCAAACAATTCACTTTCGATCAGGTTAGCCGGCAACGTAGCACAATTTACTTTTACCAATGGCCGCTTGCTCCGGTTGCTCACATTATGAACAGCTCTTGCAATTAATTCTTTGCCGGTTCCCGATTCACCCAAGATCAAAACCGTGGCATCGGTGGATGCCACCTGCTCGATCTGTTGTAATACTTTTTGAAAGTTGTTGCTCTTGCTGATGATCTCTTCAAAATTGTACGTAAGCTTTATTTCTTCCTGCAGGTATTTATTCTGCGCCTGCAGCCTGGCCTGTTCCTGTTCCATCAACACCTTGTCGGTGATATCGACAAACATGGTGCGGGTAAATTGTCCGCCTGCATCAGGGTTTGACCACCACTGTATCCAGATTGGCTTGCCATTGTCTTTTCGTCTCAGTTCGAGAACAACGCCACTCGTATCGGTGCCTCTGCCGATAGAGTCGAAAGCTTCTTTCAATCTTCGCTGTGCATCCGGCGTATCGGGCGCCAATGTCTTTCCATATGTATAAGGGACCTCGTCCGGTCTTACACCCAATATGCGCAAAGCGGCACGATTAGCTTTGATAAATTTTGAATCGAGCCCTTCATGAACATAGGCAATAGGTGCTTCTTCAAAAAGATCACGGTAGCGTTGATCACTTTCTTTCAGCAATATCTGTAATTCGGCATTAGCGATTTTTAATTTTTCTTCGGCTTTCATTCTTTCCATTTCGGCGCCGATACGGGCTGCAAATATTTTCAGAATGGAAGTTTGGTTTTTTTCGGTGGTTACCGGTTGGGGATCCAGTGCAAGAATATGCCCTATGATCTCGCCGCTTTTGCTACTGTAGATCGGTACGCCAACAGCTGACTCAATTCCTTTTTCTTTGGGATAATTCAATTGCACATCACGGGCCATAAAAAATTCTTTTCCCGTCATAATGATTTCGCAGGGAATGCCGGCCGTATCGTACTCTATATTATCCAGGATTTTTTCGCCATCAACATAGCATAGAGTTCGCAGTCTTGTTTTTTCTTCGTTGGCACACTCGGTAATTAATGCATAACGCATCTTTAGCGTGATGGTGATATGCCTGGCCAGTTCTACTAAAAAATCTTCACCGGTCAATCCGGAAGTGGCTTCTGAAACAGTGCGCAGCAGCTCCTCTTCCATTTTTCTTTGACGAATGTCTCTTACCGTGCTGCAGAAGTACTCATGGCCATCATGCTCCAAAAAATTATTGGTCACTTCAACCGGGTAGCGCCGGCCATCTTTTGATTGGTGTTCTGTTTCCAGCACCTGGTGGCCAAGCTGCTTTGTTTCTTTCCAATGCGCATCCCATTCTTCCCGGGTTAATGCAGGGTTGATATCAAATACGGTCATTGTATGCAGTTCGCCTTCATTGTATCCTGTTTCTTTGGAGACGGCAGCATTTACCCGGATAAACTTTCCATCGCTGTCCAACCAGTACACTTGTTCCCGGAGATTTTTTAACGTGGTATCATACAATTCAATTTCGTATAATCGCTGGTGGAGTTCCGCATTTTTTTTCTCCAGTTTTTTTTCGGCTTTCATCCTCTCAATTTCGGCGCCGATGCGGGAAGCGAAAATTTTGAGAATCGTAGTTTGATTACTTTCTTCGGTAATCGGTTGTAAATTGGAGATAATGATGTGGCCGATAATCTTGCCCGTCACGGAGCTATGGATGGGTACACCAGTAGCTGCTTCAATGCCCCGGGCTTCCGGGAATTTTTTATAGACATCCCTTGGTACAAAAATTTCTTTTCCCTGCAGGATGAGTTCACAGGGGCGGCCAGTAGTGTCATATTCGATATTATCCATGACGGAATCGCCGTTGACCATGCACAGGGTCCTCACCTGGGTGCTGTCTTCCTCACTACATTCCGCGATCAGCGCAAACTGCATATGCAATGCACGGGTAAAATTGCGACAAAGCTCTTCCAGCAAATCCTTCCCTACCAGTCCGGATGTGGCTTCGGAAATTGTATGTAAGATATCAGGCTTCTTGTTGGCGGCGGCTTTGGCCATAGATCAGGGTTTCAAAAAAGATTGCCTTATAAAGTTAATGAATGTGGAAATGTAGCAACAAGGATTGATTCAAATTGTCACTTTAGCGACAATGGGATAAAATGAGGTACCCGGAGCAGTGGAGCAGTGAGTATAACACCCGTGGAGCACGGGTCAGTAATTCTGACCTGTTCGGAAAGTTGTCTTTTTTCCTGCAATTAATAAATAATGCAAGCAAAATGATCATCAGTATTTTGGAAACCATGATGAGCCTTTTAAAAGAACTTGTTGATGAAATTGACCAGATCAGTGGCAAAACGAACCGGTTCTTCCCAATGCAATGCATGACCTGTGTTTTCGTAAGTAATCAATTTTGCGTTCCGGATATTGTCAATAAATACCTGTTGATCTTTTTCTAAACAAAAGGCATCCTTATCTCCCCAGAAGATAAGAGCAGGCACTGTGATTTTTTCCAGGTCTTTAGTATAATCAACATTGATCAATCCTGTTAATGCAGCTTTGAAAACCCGGGTAGGAACTTTTAATCCTTCCTCCACTAATAATTCATAATAGGCCGGATCAATAGGTTTGACAAGTGTTGACTTCTGGAATTCATCCATAAACTGCTTATCAATAACAGGATCTTTCAATTGCATCACCTGATGGTAAAATTCAGGCATACCCGGATTTTCTTTCATGGCAGGATCTGAATCGATGATGACGAGTCCCTTTGTCAATTGCGGATAATCCAGGGCAAACTGTTGGGCATTCACTCCGCCCATCGAGTGACCGGCAATGATGACGGGACCCAGTTTGTTTTGTTTGATGAAATCAGCGATGTCGGCCGCAAAATCTTTCGGCGTGTAGCCATCGGCCGGACGTTCTGAATCACCGTGTCCGCGTTGAGAAACAGCAAAGGCATGTATGGAAGCGGGTAAATGTTTGAAGGTGGATTCAAAGGAATGCCATGAATCAGTAATACCGTGTAAAAAAATTACGGGTTCACCGTCCGGGTCTCCCTGTTCTGCATATTCCAATGTGACACCGGTGGAAAGCTTTATTGTTTTTACGACGACAGCGTTTGAACTGGCGCCCATTCTGTGAAATGATGATTGGGCCATTGTTGTAGTGCTAATGCCACACATAAGCAATAAAAGAAAATGAACAACCCTGTTTTTCATGTTAAGCGTTTTAATAATTAAAGAAGAAGTCAAATTTCTTATTGAGTGATGGCTGAAAAAATAACCAAAGCTGTTAAACCGGTCACCGAATTGGGTGACGAATCTTTTAATGCAGCAAATGCTTTTAAAAGCAAAAAATGATTAGGCATGATTGTGGTGGCAAAGACAGGTACCGAATTGTGGTAAAAGGAAAGATGTACAGCCCAAGACTCATTATCTTTAAATTTGCCAAATTAATTCATCAAAATATGTCAATCGTGAATAAAATATTGCCAGGTCTTGCAATCGCGACCAGTTTTTTTTTAACTGCCTGCGGCAATCAAGGCCAGCAGGAAAATAAACAAACTACAACCGACTCTGCTTCCGCATCTGTTGAAACAAAAAAAGGGAATACGGATTATAAACCCGCATTTGCCGGGCAGACAAGAATTGCAGCGGTAAAAACAAAATCCGCTTTTGAAGCTAAAATAATTACCAGGGAATTGAAAATGCCCTGGGGAATCACTTCACTTCCGGACGGCCGGTTTTTGATAACAGAAAAGGAGGGAACAATGCGTATTGCCAGCGCCGATGGTACTACCAGTGCACCAATTACAGGTATACCTGCCGTTGATGCCAGCGGACAGGGTGGCTTGTTAGGATTGACCATTGATCCTGATTTTTCTAACAATAGAATGGTATATTGGTCTTTTTCTGAAAAGAAAGCCGGTAAGAATCTTACAGCGATAGCCAAAGGAAAATTATCAGCCGATGAGAAGAAAATAGAAAATGCCACGGTCATTTACCGGGCAGAGCCGGCGTATGATGGCAGTTTGCACTACGGTGGCAGAATACTTGTTGATAAAACAGGTAACCTGGTCATCAGTACCGGCGAACGATCTGATAAAGAAACAAGACCCCAGGCACAGGATCTTAAGTCAGGCTTGGGCAAAATCATTCGCATTACAAAAGATGGGCAACCTGCGCCCGGCAATCCATTTTTGAATAACTCGTCGGCGAGACCTGAATTGTATTCATATGGTCATCGTAATGTGCAGGGGCTGGCATTTCATCCGGTTACCGGGGACTTATGGGAAACTGAATTTGGACCCCGGGGTGGTGATGAATTAAATCGTATTGAGCCAGGCAAAAATTATGGCTGGCCTACCATTACTTATGGAATTGAGTATAGTGGTGAAAAGATTGGTGACGCTATTCAGCAGAAAGAAGGCATGGAACAGCCCGTATATTATTGGGACCCGGTGTTATCACCCAGCGGTATCACTTTTTATAGCAGTGATAGCATTCCTGAATGGAAAAATAATTTATTCATTGGCGGTTTAAGTAGTACCCATATTGCCCGGTTGGTAATTGAAAATAATAAAGTCGTGGGCGAAGAAAGATTATTATCCGAAGAAGGACAGCGTTTCCGTGATGTAACGCAAGGAAAAGACGGTGCTTTATATGCGATTACGGATGGTGGGAGGTTGTACAGGATCAGTAAAAAATAAAAACCAGTTTTACATTCTGATATTAATAAACAAGAGCCTTCATTGAAAGGCTCTTGTTATTTTACGAAAAGAATTACTTCAGGGGTTTTAAATAATTATCCACCGTCCAGTTGCCAATTTTATTTCCTAATTCCTGTCCCGCTTCACACGAGAAACGAAAATGTATGCCCGCCATTACTCTTGAATCGGCATTTTCATTGGCAGCCTGGCTAAAACTTGTAAATGTTCGGGTGCTGCCGGATGGAACAGCTGTAAAGGATGTCATCGTAAAAGAAGTATTGTCCCCTAACAATCTTGCCAGCACTGTGGCTCCGGCATTTCCTAATGCACTGTGCGTAGATGGATAATCATGCACCGGCGGTGTTGGCTCTGCAGGTTCCCAATTTTTTTCAGGCGCAGTGGCTGGATTATTATCTGACTCTGCGTTTCTGATAGCCGTATAGGGCCGCCAGAAGTTATAATAAAATTTCGCATCCCAGCCTGCGGTATATGCATCAGCCATCGCCATATCTACCAGGGCCAACACACGGGCCGCATCTGGCAAATTCAATTTCTTGTTAATGATCGCAGTTCTTGCTACACGGTTCCAGCCTGCTTCAGAAAATTCATACCAGAATTTTGCATAAGCTGTTTGATCGGCCTGGCGAACTGAACTATTTAACTTTCCTTTTTCCTTCACCTCATTAAAACCGGCTGCATATTCGGCACTGCTTAACGATGGATGCGGACCGGGACGAAACTGGCTCTTAGATTGCAGGCTGAATAGTTTTACATTTTCCCAATGCGGTGCAAACACAATATTGAAGGGTGGTACCGCCTGGTAAACCCCAGGGACGGCAGAGGCAGGGATTTCACCAAGTGGATTACCGGCAGCACCATCATCAGCTCTATCATCAAGGATGGCTTGTGCTGCTTTTTTCCCCAGTGCAATGCCACGTGTTTTTGCTTCAGTCTTTTTTATCAACGACAATGAAATTTGCCAGGCCGAGTCGAGGAAACTTCTTTTCGCCGGTATTTCATGAACTAATACGGCATAAGCAGCGGTTGCCACTGCGGCAATGGGGTCTGCCGCCGCATCTCTCTCTTTGAATTTGTAAGTGGCGTACTTTGGATAGATAGCATTGACTGCATCATGCATAGCGAGATGCGTCATGGCATTGATACGGGCAGCCATTAGTGAATGTTGGTAAGCAGGGCCATCAAAGGCCTTGAAGGCAATCTCATTCCATTGTAATACGACGGAACCTGAAAGCTTTTCAATTGATTTCCCCGTTTTGTCGGGATTGGTAAAGGATATAATCCCGGTTGTTGCCATTACGGCGATGATCATAACGATGAACTTGTTTGACTTCATAAAATAAAATTTAGGATGCAAACTTGCGATTCATCAAAAGTTTTATCAATAACCGAAATGGTAAGCAGCATACCCAAATAAGGGGAGAAGAAGAGATGCATTTATTTAAACACTGCACTGAATTTTTGATTCAATTCTGCCGGTAGGTATTTTTTTGCCAGTTCGATAACAGCAACAGGGCCTTTATTGACCCAGTTCTGTAATTTTTCATCATCACTATCAGCTACCAGTGAAAGCCAAATGGCTACGGGGAAAGCTCCCCATTTTTGATTCACGTTTCCCCGGGAAAGATTTTTATTTAATTGCTCTTTTTCCTCCGTGGTAAGCAATGAATTTTGCTCAATGGTTATGAGTCGGTCCACGAAGACAGGGTAAAGATTATCCAACGATTTTTTTGACAGCTCCGGCAACTCGCCATGAATGGGAATCCACTTTGGATTCAAAGACCGGTACATGCCAATGCCTTCGTACAAGCATTCCCATAGTATGCTGTCCCTGAAATTTGCGAGTGATAAATTATGTTGCTGTTTCCATGCTTTATGCAGCAGGTGAGTGTATTCGTGGGCAAATATCCTGTCGATCCTGTTGTTGTTTTCAGGTAGAGAAGCAGAACCATAAGCAGTTTGTAAGGCCGTCAGGTCAAGACAAACTGTTTGCGAACCGTAGGTGAATCCATCATCGCTGCCGAACAGTCCCAGCAGCACCGGGATAGTGTCAGGTAGTTTCAGGTTGGAGAACGGAATGGCCAACGAATCCCTGAAACTATTCCAATACCTGCTTTTTGATTCAATCAATTTTTTCCAGGCGATTTCGCCGGCAACTATTTCTCTTCGTAACTGCGAGAAGGAGTCCAACTGCTCTTTGCTTATCCTTGTAACCAATGCATTTTTCCAGATCGCAGATAATCTTTCTTTTTCAAAACCATCTTTTACGATGATTGTATCTTTTTTGGAATGATTGTAGATAGGTGAGGACCGGAGTTGTGTAGTGAAAAGTGAAAATGCAAAAGTGAAAAGCAGAAGAGATATAAATAATTTTTTTCCTGATGAAAGGGCGGAGTTAACCATTACACAATCTTTTGGTTGATGGCTTTAGCTACTACTTCGGTTAAAGAAGCTACATGCAATTTTTCATAGATCTTTTTTACATGAGATCGTACCGTTTCATAACTGATATTCAAATCGGCGCCGATCATCTTGTAGCTTAACCCATTTACCAGGCAGCTTAGTACTTCTTTTTCTCTTGCAGTAAGATGATAGTCCGGCGCTTCTTCAGGTTTGATAATGGTTGCAACCGACTGCATTTTGTTCAACACTTTTCTCGCAATGGAAGGGCTCATGGGTGAACCGCCATATTGCAGTTCATTGATCGAGTCAACCAGTTTGGTGTTGAGAAAATTTTTGAGAATATACCCTGATGCGCCTGCACAAATCGAATCAAAAACCCGGTCATCATCTTCAAAAACAGTTTGCATCAGTACCTGTATATGCGGAAATTCTTTTTTGATCTGCGACACGGCCTCGATACCGGTCATCCCCGGCATTTCAATATCCATCAATACAATATCTGGTTTGCATTCCCTGATATCTTCAATGCAATCCAATACATGACTAAACGAACCCACTACTTCAAACTGCGGCACTGTTGCCAGTAACAGGCCGATGCTTTCACGGATGTTTTTATTATCGTCAAAAATGGCTATACGCAGACTCATGTAATGATGTTTATACAAATGTCCGTTAAATTTTAGGACCGGCAATCCCCGAATACGGGGAGAGAGGATGAGAATCACGGGATCGGGAAACTCAACACGATCGTCGTGCCTTTTCCCGGTTCACTTTCTACTTTGCAGGCGCCTTTCATTTCCCTGGCCCGCATTTTCATATTTTGAACGCCGTTGCCCGACAGCGTAGCCGCAGATTTTGCCTTTAGGGGATCAAAACCTTTCCCGTCATCTTTTACGGATAATTCAAGATGATGATGTTTCAGTACAATTTCCACCCATATATTTTTACAATTGGAATATTTCAGCGCATTGTTCACTGCTTCTTTAAAAATGAGGTAGAAATTTTTCCGCTTGTTCATTTCCAGGTGTTGGTGTTGCACACTTAATTCATAACTGAAATGAAATTTTATTTCCTGTGATGTAAGCAGCGGCCGGGCATACGACTCCATGCGTTGCAGGATGGTGGCCATGTTATCATTACGCGGATTGATGGCCCACACAATGTCATTCATCTCTGATATCATTTCGCTGGAAGTCGTACTGATTTTTTCCAATGTTTCCTGCAGCGGTTCCATCCGGTTTTGTTCTTTATAGATTTTGGCCACCTGGCTATAAACAGAAATACTACTTAAGGTAGAACCGACATTGTCGTGCAGGTCCTGTGCGATCTTATTGCGGATGGCCTGGCGTTTCAGCAGTTCATTGATACGATAGCGATAAATGGCATATACGATCAGCGAAATAATCAAGGCCGACAAGCTGTAGAACCACCATGTTTTCCAAAACGGCGGATTTATCCGGATAACAATGCTGGCTATGTCATCGCTCCACTCACCCGGCCTTATCGTGGCCCTTACTTTAAAAACATATTCGCCATTATCGAGGTTGGTGTAGTTGATGGAATTGTTGGTACCATCCAGTACCCAAGCTTTATCAACCCCTTCCAGTTTGTGTGCATATTGCACGGGATAACCAGTCTGGTAAGCGGGTGCGGCATAATCGAGTGAGAAAAAGTTTTGATTGTATTTTAACCTGATTTCTTTATTAAACAGCAAATGACTGTAGGAGACATTGAAAATTTTAAAATCAGTCAGGAAGACTTTTGTTTTTGTATTCATATCCCTGATTGCATTGGGATCAAAGGCTATGAAATAGTTGGACCCGGCCACATACAACTTTCCGGTTTCATCTTTGAAAATATAACCTTTCACACCCCCTGTTTTTTCAAGATCGGGTAGTTGATAGGTGGTATAAGATTTATGATAGGGATCATATTTGTGGAGGTCGCCATTAGCGATCATCCACACATTTCCCTTACTATCGGTTTGAATACCCTCGGTCAGGTTGTGCGAGGCAGTGATGTGCTGAAATGTTTTCTTATGGGTATCAAAATAATTCAGGCCACCGCCGTATGTGCTTACCCAAAAATTTCCTTTGGAATCTTCGGCAATATCATATACATGATTATTAGAGATCGATTGCCCGTTGCCCGGAATATTATAGTAGTAGTTGATAACCGGTGAAGAATATCGCACCCATTCACCCAAGCCAGCCTTGGCATTAGCGATCCATATTTTTCCGTCACTGGCTTTGAAAAATTTCCGGACGAGATTATCCTTTATGTTGAAATTTTTTATGATCTGCCTTACGCTATCCTGTCTTGACACCCATTGTTGCAGGGTGAAATCATAATAGGCGATATAATGACCGTACGGCGAAACCAGCAAGACCGGATGCCCTTCGATAGTATCGGTTATCATCGACACCACCCTCGACTCAATGATTCGGTTCATGACGATATCCTTTTCCGTATTGGGCAATGGCTCTACCGTGAAATTGTTTTTATTGAACCGAAAAAGAGAAATATTGCTTCCAGCATACAGAACGCCGGAAGCATCTTTGAAGAATTTGGTAATCGCCAATGGATCTTCTTTATAAGAGATGGGATAATGCTGTATGCCACTTTTGTTTTTTATATAAATGCCCCTATTGCTGCCAATATAAAGCTCACCGTCACCTTCTCTATAAAAATCATATATGGTGTGACCAGCCGCATTGACTGATGGCAAAAAAGTTTGTGCAAATTTTTGTTGTAGTGGGTTATAGATACTGAGCCCTCTTGTTGTTCCTGCCCAGACAATGCCGGACCGGTCAATATAAATGCAGTTGACCTGGTTATCGGCCAATGATCCTTCTTTTGTTGGATCATGTTTGTAGTGAAAGAATTTTTGTGTGGCAGGATGAAAAAAATAAAGACCATTGTAACGGCCGCCGATCCAGATATGTCCATGCTGATCTTCCGCAAAGGCAAGCGGATCATCGCCAGGAAAAGAAAAAGGATCGGCCGTGTTGGAAAACACATCTTCTTTTTTTTGTAGCGTGTTTACCCGGTACACTACTTTGTCCCAGGATCCCAGCCACATATTTTTTTTACTGTCTTTGAAAATAGAAGCCACCGTCATGTGCGGTAGTTGCGCATACACATTAAAATACCGTTGATCTTCTTCAAACGACAAGGTCTTCGGATCAATCTTTATTAATCCGCCGCCCTGGCGCCCCGCCCAAATTTTTCCGTTCGGATCAATGGCCAGGTCGAGATAGGTTCTGGATCTGCGGCTCACAGGTTCTGAGAAAATTTCTTTTTGCTTGTCAAAGCGCAATACACCATGTCCGCTTGTTGCCAGCCACAAGTAACCAGCCGGATCTTCCACCAAGGCATTGATGATGTTTAACGGGATGGAGGTAGTGTCGGTAGAGGAGTGTTTATATTGTCTAAATTGTTGTTGCGGTGCGAGGCGATAATCATATTTTGTCAAACCGCCATCAGCTGTTGCGATCCATAATATACCCTTGTTGTCCTCCAGCAAATCGGTAATGATATTGCCGGACACAGACGTAGCATTGGCCGGATCGTGACGAAATACCTGGAAGCGATAGCCATCATAACGGTTCAGTCCATCGTCGGTCCCGATCCAGGTAAAGCCTCTTTTATCCTGGATAATGCAATTCACTTTATTGTGTGAAAGCCCGTTAGCCGCTGTAAGATTGCGGAAATATAATGTTGCCGGTTGCGCACCGGCCATGCAGGAGAGAATGCAAAACAGGTATGAAAAAAAAGCTTTCATCTGCCGGCTTTAATCCGTAGCTGGTTGAATAGTGAGTTTACAAAGGTCTTAAAAAAAGTCGTCCCGTTGCGGCGGGACGATAGTAATACCATGTATTAAATATAGGTCTTTGTTGGCTGTTATTTGGATAACAACTTTATTAATCGATGGCTTTTGCCGGTTCATTGTATAAGAAATTATCCATGGTTACCAGGTCCGATTGACCATTATCGCTGATATCTTTTTGCTGACTGTCGAGATGCCCATCATGCGAAATACGAACACGACTTACCTGTTTATTTTTGAAATAAACACCGAGAAAAGAAAAATTGCTTCCCGCTTTGGCAGGTACAAAAAATTTGCCCAGGCTTTTTTCCTTATTAAAAAATTCAAGTGAGGTACTATTGGCCAGGTCTACATCTGAAAAAACGATTCCGAATCCTTTTACGCCGGCTGGTATAGATTTTCCCGCTATACGGAACTCTACATCCCACAACGAACTGCTGATGTTTGCAAAACTTTTACTGCCACTAAAATTGCTGAACTGGCTGGATGCATTTGGATTTACTTCCAAAAAATTGGTTTTGCTTACCTGGAAATTACCCGCGGTAGTGTACACGAGGCCACGTTGATTGGAAACGGATGCCTGCGCATGAGTAGGATTAAAAAAGTCAACCGGAAGGCTTTGATTCAATAATTCATCCGGCACGCCATCCCAATTGATCTCCCGGCGGCCACCAACCACACCGGGTGTTGTGTTTAATTGATCACCTAGTAATTGCCTGAATTCGTTGAGACGGGGATTAATGTCTCCGGTTGCAGTCATTACCACTACATCCTCTTCTTTACTGGTTTCGTCGTGTTTAGAACAGGCGATCAGCAAAAGGATTGATAGCACTGCGGCAACGATGCCACCCTTGATTGAATTTCTGATTTTCATAACGAAGGTTTAATGATTGGAGGTTTTTGAAAAATCGAAGGCAAATGTCACTGGCCATAGTCAATCAAACCACCCCCATCTATGTGCCAGGGTATCCCCGAATCCGGGGATAAAAAATCCCGGCCTGGACCGGGATCATCTAAAAGCACCACCATTCAACCCAAACTGCCTTTCTGCATGGTTTTTCCTGGCTGTTATGAATCGTCACTGTTAGTTGATCTTTTCGGAGAGCGGGGTTTACACCAAAATGATGGGAGGAGAAAGATATTCAGCGTTCGGTAGTGTTATTATACCGCGGCGGTTGAATGATAGAATGAAAAGGTGGTCTCAAGCTGTCAATATATATTTAAGCATCTTGAGACCACCACGTTAACCTGCAGATTATTTAAACCAACTAATAAGGTTTTTTAGCAGGTTCTGCTTTCGATAAGTAGGTTACTTTTAACTCGGCGTCATTCAATGAATGAGGTCTTACAATACCCGTTGTTTTAATATGCACTTTGCTATTGCCCTCAACAAATACATCCAGCAAGCCGGTTTTCAATGTGCCAAAGGTTTTTACATCGCTGCCGCCATTGACGGTCAGGTTTTTCAGGTTGTTGACATAGATGTGAACAACGGGTTTCTCCTTTGACTTACCGGCTCTTTTGCCGATATAAAGTGTTTTGTTGCTCAACTCTACATTCAGCTTTTCTGATGTTAACTGATCAAGCACGATGGCATTGTCTTCATAGGGGGCCTGGATCAATACGACATCGATACCGTCCACGATATGGATGTTTTCAATGTTGCCGACATTCAAATTCAATTTTTCGGGCTCACCCGCAGCGACTGATAAAATGCCAATGGCGACAGCCACCAGTGTTGAAAAAAGTTTCTGTTTCATAAATAAAGTTTTAATGGTTTGTTTGTTAATTGACACTGTAAAAATGTTTCAAAAACGAAGGCCGGACAATCACCGATCCTGTGTGATTTGTCACTGAAAGCGGTGAAGGGAGAGAATACGACAATGATTGGAACAAACAAATGTTTATTGAAGGGGCAAAAAAATCAGGAAAACCTTGCTTTTTTCTGCCCGCAAATCCGATCTTAATTAATAATTTGCTTTCTACAGTTCATCCTAAAAAATAACAATTCATCCTCAATAATAACAATTCATGCTGCGCCTGAGGCCTCTGCGGGGTTCAAAAAGATAATTTAGATATACAGCGCATGAGTGAGTTATTTTACAATATGAAGGCATTGAGCTACAGTAGTAAAGAAAAGCTAATCGGTGTTTTGATCATACCGCCGGTAGCCATTGTGATCAACTATTTTGTATTTGGGACGATCTATTTTGAGGAATGGGGTTATTTCCTGGTTCCCACTTTAGTCACCAGCATCGTAGTGTTGATCATTTATATACTCTGTGGGATGATCGCCACGATACTGCTGAATCGTTTTCCCGAATATCACCAGACATTTAAACGAATAGGTATTGAACTATTATGCTTTGTAGGTATAACGGTAGCCGCCATCACTATTTTGTTTTTCGGCTACGAGTATATCGACATACAGGGCATGCCCGTAAAAATGGAAAACTATTGGTGGGTATTGCTCGTCGGCGCTACCTGCAACCTGCTTGCTACCAGCTTTAACGAAGGCGCTGCCTTTTTTGAAAAATGGCGGGAAGTGGTGGATGAGTCGGACCAGTTAAAAAGAGAAAACCTGCAAAGCCAGTTGGAAGGATTGAAGGGACAGGTGAACCCGCATTTTCTTTTTAATAGTTTGAACTCTCTTTCTTCACTGATCAGTGTGGATCCCGAACAGGCAGAAAAGTTTTTGGATGAGATGAGTAAAGTGTACCGTTACCTGCTGCGCACCAACGAAGAGGGCTTGACAACCCTCGAAGCCGAAATGCAATTCATCCATTCTTATTTTCACCTGCTAAAAACAAGGTACGGCGATGGGCTGGAGATGGAGATCCGCATCAATGATAAATACAGTGGCTACCAGTTACCGCCACTTACCCTGCAAATGCTGGTAGAAAATGCCGTGAAGCATAATATGATCTTAAAAGACAGCCCTCTCCATATCCTCATCATGACCACCAATAGCGGGAAACTGGTGGTTACGAATAACCTGCAGCGAAAAGACCGCATGGTGTCTTCCAATAAAGTGGGGTTAACCAACATTGTAAAAAAATACCGCCTGATGAAAAAGGAAGAGATCAGTGTAAGAGATGACGGAAAGGAGTTCGCTGTTGTGGTCCCGCTTATACAGCCTTAGCATAAATTGTTTCCGTTAGCGGTTTCCTGTTACCGGTAACTGGAAACTGGTAACATTTCTTTACAACTCATACCTGAAAAGATCAGTTCATCCTCAGAATATGGCAAATAAAAAGCCTTGCTGTTTTGTAATAAGCTTGGTTGAAGTATCTTGCTTAAACACACAAAAAAACTGAGCTATGAAGGTACTAATCATCGAAGATGAGGAATTGGCGGTAAAAAAGCTGCGTAAGACGTTGGAAAGCGTTGATAGTTCTGCTGAAGTAGTCGGTGTTGCCGACAGCATCCGTTCCTCTGTAAGCTGGTTGGAGCAAAATCCGACTCCCGACCTGATCCTGATGGATATCGAGCTGGCCGATGGACAGAGCTTCGAGATATTTGATAAAATTGAAGTGAAAAGCACTGTTATCTTCACTACTTCCTACGACGAATATGCATTAAAGGCGTTTAAAGTAAACAGCGTGGACTACCTGCTGAAGCCTGTACAAAAAGAGGACCTGCAGATAGCGTTGAATAAGCTTAAAAACCTCCAATCCATGTATGGCGGCAATAATACGTCTGCTGATCCGCTGAATGTAGACAGCCTGGTGAAGGAATTAAGGCAAAAATTGCAACCCAAAGAATTCCGCAAACGGTTTTTAGTAAAACATGCCCAAAAGCTCATTAGTATTGAAGTGCAGGACATCGCTTACTTCTATAGCGACGGGCGCCTAAACTTTTTCAAGACCAACGACAATAAAAAATATGTAGTGGATTATACCATGGATGAGCTGGAAGATATGCTGGATCCGGACCGGTATTTCCGCATCAGCCGTTCCTTCTATGTCTCTATTGGCAGCATCGACCAGATACATGATTATTTTGGCAACCGGCTTTTATTAAATCTCAAACCAGCAGTGGATAAAGAATCGATCGTAAGTCGCGAAAAAGTAGCCGACTTTAAAAAATGGATGGGGAAATAGCAAAGAGATCGGAGGCCCGATGCCGGAGGTTAATGACGTGAATTACGGGAACCCGGATGAAGCGGAAGTTCTGACATCGTACGTCTTACTTCATACCTCATACTTCTTTAAACACTCATCTCCAACTTTACAATACTTCCTGTATTCACATTCGACTCAATGTAGAAAGAAGCGTCGATGGCTGATGCACGGCGACGCATGTCGCTGATGCCGCGGCCCAATACGCCGGTTTCCAGGTCGAACCCTTTTCCATCATCTTCTACCAGCATGATCAGTTTGTTATTTCGTAACCGAAGACTAAGTTGAATATGTTTTGCCAGTGAATGACGGGCAGCGTTGGTAACTGCTTCTTTGAAAATGCCTAGCAATTCATAACGGTATTCCATATCCAGCTTCAGTTTCATCACCTGTTGTTCAATATCAAAAACAACTGTTACATCATATGAATTTTCGATCTCTGCGGCGAACTCCCGCATGCGGGCAATGGTATCGGGCAGATTATCATTGCCGGGATTAATGCTCCACACCATATCATACATCGCTTGTACCATCCGGTTGCTGGCATCACTGATCTGGGCGATATACTCTTTGGTACGGGCGGTGTCGGTGTCAATTTTGTTTTTAGCCAGCTCACTGGAGATGTTAATGCTGCTTAATGAATTACTCATGTCTTCGGTAAGGCTGGTAGCAATCCGGGTGCGGATACTTTCTGTGGCTCTTATCTTTTGTGTTCGTTGTTTATCGATCCAATAAAATAAGCCTACTGTGGCAAAGACCGCCAGGCCAAGAAACCACCAGGTACGCCAAAATGGAGGTTTTATTTTCATTACCAACCGGGTAATGTTTTTCGAAGGATTTCCTTCCGCATCTTCTGCTTTTACTAAAAAAGTGTAATTGCCCGCCGGTAAATAAGAATAGACAGCCTGGTTATTATTATCGGCCACGATCCAATCCTTATCAAGACCCTGCAACATGTATTTGATGATATATGCACGGCCATAACCCAATCCCGAGAACTCAACGGTAATAGAATTCTCTTCCGGCCCCAGGGTTACCTGGTCGTTTTTTATCAGTGAGTCTACCAGTAGCGGTTTATTGCGCAATTTAAAACCAGTGATCACAATATTGGGTGCGGGGTCATTCAGCATCACCTTCAAGGGATCAAAAAGGATAAGCTGGTTATCGGCGCCAAACACCAATCGTCCGCTGGGTAACTTGTAAGATGCAGCCGTCACGAAATGATCATTCATCATGCCATCCATGCGGTCAAAATGAACAAATATTTCATTGCGCGGGTTGAGACGGAAAAGCCCATCACTCAACGACAGCCAGATATAACCATTCTTATCTTTTTCTACGGCGGCAAGATTACCCGTACTGGATTGGGGTAATTGTATGGTTTTGGTAATCTTTCCTCTTTTGGTATTAAAAAGATGAACACCTTTAGCCGCAATGACGATGGTCGAATCATCATATTGTGTAATACCCGGCGCCCAATCGCCTAACAATCTTCTTTCGGGAGGTTCTGTCGTGCTTAAATGAAAAACTATTTTATCGGTGACAGGGTCAATGACATAAACACCAAAATTGGAAGTACCTACCCACACAAATCCCTTGCTGCAGACAAATATTTTCAAGATCTGGTTGACGGGGATGGCATTATATGCCTCCACACCATTATCAAATCTTTTTTGACCGTTGGCTGCGGTCCATTTAAAAACACCCAAGCTTTGTGTTCCCATCCACAGGTTGCCAAACCTGTCTGCTGCCACTTGCCTTACCGTCCTGTTTTTCATGATTGGCGGGTTGTGACCTGTAACAGTTTGTGTGGCCTGGTTCAACGCATAAATGCCGGGCTGCGCTCCCATCCAAATGGTACTACTGTCGGGCGATAGACACATGCTCCACACCCATGGCGTGCCTTTCTCATCAATGCCACGGATATTTAACGGCAACATCCTGTAGTTACTATCAAAGCGATAAAGTCCATCACCCCAGGCTCCTGCTAATAGGGTTCGTTGCTTTGTCAAAATAAACGACATCATCGCACCTTTACCCGGTAACCTGGTAGAGCGGTTGATATGACGGATATTGGAAAAAAATTGCTCTGCAGGATTGAAAGAATACAGGCCATTGTTGTTGGTGCAAACCCAAATATTACGGTCACGGTCCTCGAAAATATCATTGACCCGGTCATAATCGATACTTTGCTCATTTTGATAGCCATTATAGACCTGTTGAAATTTTCTTTCCTTTTCAATATAACGGGCAAAAACATTTAGTCCCTTTATCCAGATGGTGCCATCTTTTTGTTGTAGTAATCCCCGGAGTTCGTGATATCCATCAATGATCGGAACAAAGCTGTACTTATTCAGAATAACTTCTTTTTTTTTAAGGTCAAATGCATACAGGCAGGCTGCGCCCAACCAGGCATCAAACCAAAGCCGTTCCTGTTTATCGATCATGATCCGGGTGGCGCCCTGTACATCACCCAGTGAATCGATGATAGCTTCTTTGGCAACATTGTGCCCTTTATAGCTTAATTGTTTTGCCTGCGCATCGTATACGGCTAATCCTTTGGGGCCAGCGATCCAATATTTTTTAGTACCCTGTTGTTGTACGCACCATGACGTTTGCCAATCGGGTGGTAAAGGGATGAAGTTATGAGCCGAGGAAAATTCACGATGTGTTTCGCTCCAGGTAAGAAAGGCAAGATGAGCATAGATAATATATAAATGGCCCTCTTCATCCATGGTCAATACCCGGTCAGCAAACAGGATGTTTTTATCTTTTACCCGGACCGGTATCTCTTCATACCTAAATGTTTTGGTGTTAAATATGCCTGCTTTACCATCGCCGGTCAATACCCACAAATTCTTTTTTTTGTCAAGGAGCAACTGTACAATATAATTGTTGGGAATGGAAGTTGGATCGTCTTTCTGATGAATAAAATTTAAATATCGTTGTCCATCGAAACGTTGTAATCCCCGGTTGGTACCTACCCAGATAAAGCCCTGCTCATCCTGTAAGCTGGCAGTAGCTTCATTGGAAGCTAAACCTGATGATACACCGTAGTGAGTGAAGGAGTATTGCCTCTCCTGTTGAGCACCGGCAGTGATAGCCAGCCCTAACAAACAAAAAATATGCAGCCAATACTTTTTCAACAGCAGGAATTTGATATTCCCAAATATAGCCAATGATGCTACAAATTGAGTATTTGTAAAGATGGATTAGATGCAGTGAAGATGAATTGTATAAAACAGGGTATGAATTGTGAAGAAAACGTTTGTGTAGTGACGGTTTCATCCTGCCGAATTTTCAATTCATACAAGAGTCGGTTGCCAACGGAAGGTTCTTATATCAACTTTATGCCATCAAACCATTAATCATTAAACCTTTTAAACATTAACAATGAGAAGATTTTTATTCCTTGCCCTTGTAGCTGGCATTAGTTTGACATCCTGTAAAAAAGATAGAGACGAAAATGGAGGCATTTTTAAAGGACCGGTCCAGGAGTTTCAACATGGTAAAGCCTGGACATGGGTTCAAATAGACAAGGATAATAAACCAGAACGTATCGGCATTTCAATTGATGCGGAAGCGATGAACAGCCTTGATCCCGGTGATGAACACAATGGCGGACATAATCATGCCAATGCTCTCTCACTGACCTTTCATCCAAAAGCAAATGTGACACCCTTTGTGCATGCCCTGTTAGACTGGAATCCCCATGGTCACGAACCAGCAGGTGTTTACACATTGCCCCATTTCGATTTTCATTTTTATATGACAAGCGAAGCGGACAGAAAAGCAATCCCACCCTTTGATGTTGATAATACCGGTTTCCTCAAGTTTCCTGCAGAAGGATATATGCCTGCGATCTATGTTCCTACGCCGGGTGGTGTGCCACAAATGGGTACGCATTGGATAGATGTGACCACTCCCGAAATAAATGGCGGAACGTTCACACAGACCTTCATATATGGAACTTACAATAGCGAGGTTACTTTTTACGAGCCCATGATCACCAAAGCATTTTTAGATGCCAACCCATCGTTTACCAGGGATTTCCCGGCGCCTGCTAAATTTAAAAAATCCGGCTACTATCCAACGAAGATGCGTATAGAGAAAATAAATGGTGTAACCAATATTGTACTGGAGGGATTTGTTTATCGCCAGGCTTCATAGAGACTAATAAATAAAATGTTTGTGCTGTAGAATAATTTTTCGAATGCTTCTTGTCATGTTTCGACAAGCTCAACATGACAAGAAGCAGGCACAACGGATCAAGATCATTAACCTTTCTGCCGACAGGCAGGCTTTAAACCTTATCAATCATGCAAAGTAGTACCAACATTGATGCATTAGCCGGAAGAAAAATTCTTTTTGCCAGCATGCCTGCCGAAGGCCATGTGAATCCGCTAACAGGTCTTGCGAAACATCTTCAATCCCTCGGTGCGGATGTTCGCTGGTACACCGGCTCTTCTTACCAGGAGAAGATGGATAAACTTGGTATTCCTCTTTATGGTTATCGCAGGGCCGTCGACGTGAATGCAGCCAATTTGGAAGAAGTGTTTCCCGGCCGGGAGAAGATCAAAAGCCAGGTTAAAAAGCTGGTATTTGATATGATCCACTTTTTTATCGGCCAGGCACCCCGGTTTTTAGAAGATCTGAAAGAAATAAGACAGGAATTTCCTTTTGATTTAATAATAGCGGAATCTACTTTTACCGCCATCCCGCTGATCGAAAAAACAATGAACCTGCCGGTGATCGGTATCGGTATCGTACCATTGGTTGAAACATCCAAAGACCTGGCGCCCGCAGGCCTGGGTATTACACCTATCCCCGGCATTGCTGGTAAAATCAAGCATAGCATACTGCGATATGTGGCTGACAAAATTTTGTTTAGCAAACCCAATAAGCTGACGCACCAGATCATGGAAAATCATGGAGTGGAACATGGTGGTTCCAACATCTTTGACCTGATGGTAAAAAAAGCGACCATCTTTTTGCAAAGCGGTACGCCTGGATTTGAATACAAGCGGAGTGACCTGGGAAAAAATATTCGCTATATCGGCGCACTGCTTCCTTATTCAAACAAAAAAGAATTCAAACCATGGCATGATGCCCGGTTGACACAATATAACCGCATCGTACTGGTGACACAGGGCACTGTAGAGAAAGATGTAGAAAAATTGTTGGCGCCAACGCTGGAAGCGTTTAAGAATACGGATACCCTGGTGATTTGTACCACCGGTGGGTCACAAACAGCAGAATTGCGCCAGCGGTTCCCGCAAAATAACCTGATCATCGAAGATTTTATACCCTTTGCCTGCGTGATGCCTTATGCTAATGTGTATATCACCAATGGCGGTTATGGCGGTGTCATGCTCGGTATAGAAAATAAATTACCTATGGTAGTAGCCGGTGTGCATGAAGGAAAAATTGAGATCTGCGCCAGGGTAGGTTATTTCAAACTTGGTATCAATTTAAAAACAGAAAAGCCAAAAGCCGGGCAAATAAAGCAGGCAGTCAATCAACTGATGGCTTCATCGCTGTATCGAAGTAATGTAGAAAAGCTTAGCAAAGAATTTCAACAATACAATCCCAATGAACTGTGTGCCAGCTATACGGCGTATTTACTCGAGCAGCCAGCAAACACAAGGACCAGGTTTTTATCGAACGAAGCAGTGGCGTAGAGGCATGTCAAAAGTGAAAAGTTAAAAGTCAAAAAAGGAAACGCCTTTCACTTCTCGCTTTTAACTAATAAGAGTATTCTATTCAAATCAAACAATTGCAACAGCAATTATAAATTCTATTTTATGACACGATTTAATATGTTCAACCAGATCCATAAAGCGTTAAGGGCTCTTTTATATGATACATCACTGGCATTGCAGCAAACATGGTTTGGTGACGCCGAAGAAGCAGAAATTTCATTGGATAAAGTGAAAATGGTGGTCGACATTTTTGACAAGCATGCCCAGCATGAAGACAATTATGTATTGCCTGCCATCCAGCAATATGAACCATCGTTGGTTGATACCTTCGAACTCGAGCATATCAAAGACCATGAGCTGACTGAACGTCTCCGTGGGTTATTGACCGTTTATAGCATGGCACAAAGAAGCCAGGTAAAAATGGAAACCAGCCAGGCCATTGTCTTAGCCTTCCAGGAGTTTATGATCTTCAACCTGCAGCATATGGCCAAGGAAGAAGCCGTGTTGAACAAAGTGTTGTGGCGGTATTATTCAGACGAAGAGTTGCTGGCGATCAATCAAAAAATTATTGCTTCTATTCCTGCCGAAGAAATGGCGCTAAGCAGTGCGTGGATGATGCGTGGGTTGAGCAACACTGAGATCAGTGGTTGGCTGAAAGCCGTGGAGAAAAGTGCGCCGGAAGTTGTTTTCAATAACCTCTTCAGCATTGCGGAAAAAGAATTGCCGCATGATCGTTTCCGCAAATTGCTGGAAAACCTGACGGAAGGAACGATGGTGGTTTAGCAGTCATTGAAAATTGAACATTGAATATTGAGCATTGAGAATTTCCCGTTGTTGAAATAAATGTTCAATGTTCAATACTCCATGCTCAACGCTCATTTAAACCCACTACCTGGTAACCTATTAAACCTTATACCATGCAACGGATTATCCACTTTTTTGAACTCGCTTTTATAGTCGTTCACCTCGCTGTCAAAAACGAAGACGCAAGAAAAGCTATGTTCAATAGCATCAGACCGGTGCTGTAAAAAAAATCTCAGGGCAACGGGGTAGTGATGGCAGTAGCAGGCATTGCAGCGGTGCCGCTATCAGAGCCATCACTTTTTTATTTTTTTGATGTAGTCCGGATTATCCGATAACCGCTCTTTTGGCAACACAATTATAACAGCCGGCTTTTGCATTGTGAATATGGATATACGAAATATTGATGTTATCAAAGATTGTGGAGAGATGTTCTGCCAGCTCTTTACCTTCAATAACGGTTGACCCTTTCATCATGCCATCGGCATCATAGCTGCGGACGGAAAGCAGACGGTGTTGCAGCATTAGCGGAATTTGATTGCTTTCCAATTGAGCAGTCTCCGCATCTTTTCGCACAAAGACCGGCCCGCTGGCCCGGTAAGGAGATTGGGTTTGATGAAAGGCATAAGGCAATAGCATTACTTCATCGCCAATATCAGCGTCCTGCAAACTAACCCGGCAGGGGAAACCGGGTTTTGTATCAGCGGTCATTCTAACGATGCCCTGTTTTTTTAATTCGGTGTCATTGAGTGAAAACAAATTTTCAAATTCTTTCTTTGGTAATGATTGAATGATAAAGTCCGCCATATAATTTTTTACCAAAGGTCGATGGGGGAGAGTGGGACGGCAACCCGGAACTTGCGGAGTTAATGTTGGGAGCGGTTTTAACATGCTTACCGATTTAATCAACTGTAGCCCAGATTGCCGCCGAAGATTTGAGTTAAGTTCCCCTTGGGCAAAACCGTTGTCACCTGCTGGCGGCATCATTTAAAGTCCATCCTTTTTTGACAAGATACTTTCGACATTTACCGCAAAATTCTCTTTCTTCATCAGTCGGATTGCCGCCCTCTGCATCTCTCATAAAACATTCTTTTCCGGGCAGTGATCTAAACCAGATGTATGACCAAGCTCATGAATGCAAACTTTATAAAACTGGCTACTTACCTTCCCTTTATTTAAGCGAAAAGAAGATACAACACATGAATTGCCTGGTCGAAATCCAAGTCCCATAATACCCCAATCTTTGATTTTTCCATCCGTGGTACTGATGTCTTTATTTGTCAAACCGATTGTTACATGTCCTGGGGCAGTCCTTCGTTTCAAGAATCGGATGGGGGAATCGGCCCTATACCTATTTCGGGGAGAATAGAAGGAGGAAGAAGGTAATGGGATTTCAGGTTTAATAGAAATGTGAGGATAAATATTCTTTATTTGAATTGCTACTTTTTGAGTCATCTCATTTGGAAAACCAGCAAAGGGTTGGATATCTACTATTACATGTTTTCTTTGAGACGTTTCATCATTTGAACATGACGAACAAAAAAAAAAGAAAAAAGGAAACCTATAACATATAGCTGTTTCATATGTAGTTAAGATAGCTTGCAGGTAACGGCCCATGTTGTAGGCTGTTTTTATTCGATTCGAGTATAAACAATTTTAGTTCCGTCGGCCTCATCGCCCTCATAACGTTTTTCATTAATAATGCGCAAAGTGTTAAACGCTTGCCTATGGTCGTCGCCAACTCCGTTTTTGTTGAATTTTATAATCCCATTTTTTTCGTCAATTGTCACGGAATCTAAAGTGAAAAGATGTCGTCCCAGTGTATGATATTCATTTCCGTTTTTTATTTCAACAACTTCTTTCCCTTTACGACCGTCTTTAAATTCATACTCATTTAACCACTTTCCTGGAAACAATGCTTCAATTTGCCTTTCTTTTAAAATTTCCATCATGCCCCTTTTCCTATTTATTACGTCTTTGAGTTGAATACGCACTATATCCATAAGAAAAGCCGGAATTAATAAAGCAAGAAGAATTATAACTACTATAGCTATAGTGAAGTAGTTGATTTGAATATAGGAGCTAACGGACTTTTGATACAAATCGGCTATAGGAATTTTCTTAGCTAAAGAAACTAATAAGGTTCCAATGCCACCCAATATTGTCAAAATAATTCCAGCAAATACTTTACTCCAGACCGGATCTGTCCAATTGTCTTTAATCCAATTCTTCTTATTGCTCATTTTGTTCGTAATCTTGGTTCAATTCAAGTCTGTCCTTAATAGCCGACAAACCTGTATTGATGTAATAGATGCTATTGTACTAAAAATACAAATTATTAAGAATGAGCAAAGTAATATTATACATTTTGTATTTTTTATAGCAGCAATACAAACTATTGGCTATAACCTTTGTACATGCCTGCTTAAACGGAAACACTTTAATGATCAGGTTTTGTTGGTAAAGAACTACATCCATCGTGCATCTTTTTCCCTCACTTCTTTAGCCCGAAAAGCAGCGATCTTACGAATAAGCAATTTCGGAAGTGGTTTGTCATAATGGAATTGAATGGTGTCTTTGCCTGTTGTGTACTTTGCCAATTCCTCTTTGAAGGGTTCCATGGCGGAATGAGTCGGCATGAAATTAAGATGTGATTTGAATGCAGTGTATGCGAAAAGTATTCTCTTTTCTTCAAATACCGGCGATCCCCACTTCAGCGACTCTTTTGCATTTGGCGCAACCTTCTTCAGAATTTCACGCATCTCACGCAATTTCTTTTGAGCTTCTTTGGGAGCAGCATTGATGTATCCGGTAACCGTTGTTGGCTTATTAGTTGGCATGGATATTATGAATTATCCGTTTAGCATGGGTTGTAAAGTTCAGCCATTGCAGCGGTTTACGTGGAAGAAAGTTCTTTCAGTTCGTCAGTAAGATTTTTTCTTGCCTGCATTTCATATTTATTGCGAAAGTATGCTGTCTTGTAAATGTTTTTCATTTGGAGAAAGTGCCGCAATACTTTTTGTCGGCCGGATTTATAAACAAAGTCAGGGTACAGTTTATATTCCTTTCTTATCATCGTCGAATACTGATGATATACGCCGTAATCTGCACCTAAAATTGTCAGGTCTGCGTCGATGAAAAAGTTGGTATCATCGTCATCAGAAATAGCATGTCGCTTTGTCGCCATAATCTGGTTAAAGCATTTTTCTTTCTGGGAAGCTGGTATTGACAATTTTGATAACCTGTCATAGGCGATTTTTGCACTTTGTTCTTCGTTATCGTTTTTTACTGTGTTATAAATGATATCATGATAGGCGATAGAAAAAACCAGTGTCTGCCAATCGGCAATTTGGTCTTTGACCGGGATAAGTTCTGAAACCAGGTTGTCCAGGTGAGATAAGGAGTGATAGTATCGTCCCGGTTTTGAATAGGATCTTTTGATTTCCTCCCAGAGATTTTCGATAAGGTCTTTATCGCTGGTAATAGCGGCGAGTTCGGTGTTGAAGATATGTTGGAACATAGGACGAAAAATAGCGACTAACGCCTGTGCTAATGTAAGAGATGTTAAAGTCATTAAAACTACGAATTATTAGCAAGCAGCTATTCATTACCTATTTCTCGATACAATCTATTGAACCATGACCTTTGGACAAACCTGCTGTTGTTGGTGGCAGTTATAAGTTTAAAGTATCGGATAGCCTAAAGTACTTAGATAACTTCCAATTGGCCGTTCTCGGATTGATGTAAAAGTATTCGATGTAGCTGGTGGTTGAAGCACTGTATTCCAAAATGTCAGAATATAACAAACCAAGCTTTTTAAAGTCACGAATACAATAGTCGCCGACTGTAAGCCGCCATGCAACTTTATCAGCTTCGCTCTCTGTAATTGGTCTTGGATTGTATATTAAATCAGTCAAATACAGGAAATCAGACTTCCAATTCTCAACACTATCATTTAAAGGAAGATCATACTTCGCTATTTGTCGCTTGACTTCTTTTATCTCTTTAAGCATTCTGTTTGCTAATAGAATTTGCGAATAATAAGTCAATATAGAAAGGCAATAGCCGTTTTTGGGACATTCCTGGTCTGAGGCGAGCTCCATTAAAGTAGAAATGTATTCGGTAGAATGAAGAGCTAAATCCTCATCTTGTTGGGTGAAATAAAGGCTATCGTCATAAGCCCATTCCTTTACTTCCTGTATGGACGGTTTGAAGTTGTCCAAGTATCTGTCCATTTGTTTAGTTATCGACGAGAGTTTGAAATAATTGCCACCAACGGCAGTCTGTGAAAAAACCGTTGTTTACAAACAAATATACACATCCTGTGAATAGACTAAACTCCGTATGTTTTTTGCTTCCACAGTTGTCATGCAATTCAAACAAGGAACCAACCGCAATCAAACCAGCTTCACCACGCTGGATCAGCAAGTAACAGCTAATAATGCTGTACGCATCATTGATGCCTTTGTTGATAAGCTCGACTTACAAAAGCTGGGCTTAATCAATACTGTTCATAAAAGCGAGGGCCGCCCACCCTTTGCACCACAACTGCTGTTAAAGCTATACCTCTATGGCTATCTCAATAAGATCCGCAGCAGCCGCAAACTGCAACAGGAATGCCAGCGAAATATAGAGTTGCGCTGGCTGATGCACGAGCTGGCGCCCAACTATCATACCATCGCCGACTTCAGAAAAAACAACAGCGATGCATTAAAAAATCTTGTTAAACTGTATGTGCAATTTTTAGATGAGTTGGATTTATTAGGTAAGCAAACCATTGGCATAGATGGCAGCAAGTTCAGAGCGGTCAATAGCAGCAAGAACAATTACAACCAGCGAAAGATAGAAAAGCACCAGGCCATGATTAAGCAAAAAGCAGATCAGTATTTAAAAGAGCTTGATGAATTTGACAAAGATGATACAGATGATAGCGGCTCTTCCTATCGCAAAGAAGAAGTAGAAGCAGCTTTGCAAAGACTGACTGAACGAAAAATAAAATACGATGACCTGCAGCAACAGTTGGATAACACCGAAGAAAAAAAATCAGCACTACAGACGCCGCCAGCCGTGCACTCATCATCAATAAAAACATTGTAGAAGTAAGCTATAACACACAGGCCGCTGTGGATGCAAAGCATAATTTAATTGTTCATGCCGAAGCTACCAATACCAATGATGGTAAGGCGCTGCACCGTGCCGCCGTGCAGGCTAAAGAAAATATGGGCTTAAAAAAACAAAACAGCATTGATGTGTTGTCCGATAAAGGTTATCATACCGGGGCAGAGCTCCAGAGCTGTCATGATGAAAACATTGAAACCTATGTAGCTTTTAAAGAACAGTCATCAGTAAAACATTTGAAAAAAGAATTTTTGAGCACACATTTTATTTATAATAATGAAACCGACAGTTACACTTGTCCGGCGGGTCATACATTGACATCGCTAAACACATGGCATTATAAAAAAGGAGACGCCGGTGAAACAAGTTATCGGTTTAAAACTTATCGAACCGATGGTTGCAAAACCTGTTCATTAAAAAAACACTGCACCAAACTGAATAAGCGCATCATTCACCGCAGCGAGTATCAGGATGCAGTTGACCGCAATAACAAAAACATCAGGGAAAACCCTGCTTACTATAAACGCAGGCAAAGCATCTGCGAACATCCCTTTGGCACCATCAAGCGACAATGGGGATACACTTACACACTGATGAAAGGATTAAAGAAGGTAAATGGAGAAATGAACCTGATCATGCTGGTATATAACATGAAAAGAACTTTATCCATTCTTGGATTTGAAAAATTGATCAAAGCGATTGCAAACTGGAAACCAGATTACAAAAGAGTAATCTGCGCTTTAAAAAACCTGTTTATAAAAAGGATTTATCTCCAAAATGAGCCAATCAATTTTTTACCCTCATTGCGGATCTTTTTTTTGACGGGCAAAACCATTAACAGCACAATGAACTAAAAAAAGTTCTACAGACTGTTTTTACAAGAAAAATAGGTTTTTTCACACTCTGACGGTGTTGTATTGCTGTTATTACATGCTACAACGCTAAAATACTAATTATTCAAATAGTGCATCACCGCACATCAGGAATCTAAATCCTCAATCTATCGTCCTTGGGCTTTTACTTAAAATTGTTCAGCTAACTTTATTGCATGACCAAACTTTTTCTTATCGTTATTGGATTGTTTTATTTTTCGAGTCAAACATTTGGCCAATCTACTGGTATAACATCCTTTATTCCGGCAGGCTATTCCATCCTGGATAGTGCTTCCGGCGATCTCAACAAGGACAGATTGAAAGATTATGTTCTTATACTCAAGGCAGATGAAGAAGAGGAGCATGCCGATACTACCCGGCCATTGTTGTTGCTGATGGGAACAGCCAGGGATCAATACCAGCTTCTTGCCCGGAATGACAGCGTGGTGCTCTGCAAAAGTTGTGGTGGCGTATTTGGCGATCCTTATGCCGGCATCACCATTAAGAATAATTTCTTTTCGATCGAACATTATGGTGGCAGCAACTGGCGCTGGACCAGGATCATTACCTTTCGCTATGATACCAAAAGCAAGCAGTTTATTTTACACCGTGATGCCGGTGAGTCATTCCATACTTTTGATCCGGACAAGAGAAAATTGGAGCTTTATGGGAAGGAAAATTTCGGCAAACTGCTCTTTGCAAAATATTTTTATGAATAAAGCATGGCGTGAACTGCCATGATCGCTAGCGGGAATTACAGAGTTATTTTCTGGCGTCAAGCGAGTAAGCGGCGCTGATTCAGTTAATTTTGATGGGAATAATGCCGGCAATAATTTAAACAAGACGCATGAACATTTTTGAAGTACAACTCCAGACCGCTAACCTGGAAGAAACAAAACAGTTCTATCATAGCAGGTTGGGTATGGACCTGATGTCCTCAAATAACAACGAACTAAAAATATCCGCAGGGCTTTCGACACTGATCTTTACAAAAGCCAATAAGAACCATCCTTTTTATCATTTCGCATTCAATATTCCGCCGCATAAATTTGAGGAAGCATTTGAATGGGCCCGCACGACCGTTTCATTGCTGCCTGTTACCAGTGGCAATCCTGTTGCCGACTTTCGCAGCTGGAACGCAAAGGCTTTTTATTTTTTTGATAATAACAATAACATTGTCGAGTTTATCGCCCGGTTCGATCTGTCGCATCGTTCTGATAAAACATTTGATGGTTCATCTGTTGTGTCCATCAGTGAGATCGGTCTGGTGGGCGATAGTGCTAAAACATACAGTGAGCAACTAATGACTGATTACGGCCTTTCTTATTTTTCCCGCCAGGCGCCTGCGGATGATTTTGTAGCGCTGGGTGATGACAATGGTCTCTTCATTGTAGTGAATGATCAACGAAACTGGTATCCCACACAAAAGAAATCGGAAAAGCATTTCGCCCTGGTCAAAGCGGAGATCAATGGAAAATTATGCATCGTTGAGATGAAGGGTGAATGATTGTTTGTGTGGAAAGTTTTATGAAAAGTCTAATTGATTTCCTCAAATAATATAGACTTTTTCTGCAGTAGGGTTTTTAGCCCCTTTCCCCCGGAGAGGGGTTGGGGTGAGGTCTAAAAAGAGCACAACTTTCATTGTGCTCTGCGTTGATCCTGGTTTTACATCGGCCCTACCCAAACAAGTTTTATTTTGTTTTTACTGCCAGGTTACATTCCCTGCATTGATCATGATGGCGTCCTGCCTGTATGGCAAACGTGATCACGATAAGACATACAGCTACAAAGCCGGCGATCTCCAATTTCTGTTTCATTTGTGATAAGGTTTAAGGTTATGTATGATGAGAGTTAGTGTTTTTACAATTACAACTCATTCCATTTTTTCCATTCGGGCACACGGTTCTCAACAGGTTTTGTTGATTTCAGAAAAGCAAAGATGGCTCTCAGGTCATCGTCTTTTAAATTACGGTATTGCGTCCATGGCATGGGTGGCAGTAAAGGACGAGTCTCTTTCAATCCTTTTGATTTGCCTTCGCGGATGGCCCGGAAAAATTGTTCTTCGGTCCAATTGCCAATTCCGGTTTGATCAGAACTGATGTTGGCTGCAAATGACATACCCCATGGGCCCACCGCTGCTGTCAGGTCAGGTGCAAACAGTATCCATCCTTTTTTTGCGGTGGCTGTATCGGCTTTGGGTAAAGGTGCATCGGCATGGTGACCGGAGAAACGCTGGTCGGGAATTAATTCGGGTCCGTTCGGTCCAAATGCTTTGGGTGAATGACAATCATCGCATCCCATACTGTTTACCAGGTAACTGCCACGGCTGATAAGGCTGTCTTGCGAGATCTCTACTTTGGCGGTTGCTTCTGTTGGTTTGTTATTGCAGGCAATGATGGCTACTGCTACAGTAGCTGCCATGAAAAACATGATAAGGCTGATCTTTTTCATCTTGATATTTATTGTTTATTGTCTAAGCTGAGTTTGTTGTTTGAAAAATCAGGCGCCGAATATCCATCCTGCCAGCAGGCAGATAAAACCGGTGATGTTGATGGCCTGGCGGGTATGATAATGCGAAAACCATTTGGACCGGTATTGCTGCCAGTTGGCCGGGTAGTTAGCCGTTGTCCAGCTATTGATGTATTTGTTCAACGGGATATTTCCCTTTACTGCCAGCAAAGCATCAGCCACAAGCGTAATTAAAGCGGTCACGGAGCTGATAAAAAGCCAGCCGGATGGATTTACCACACAAAAGGCGACTAACAACAGTGATGAACCCAATGCTAAGTAGTAAACAACCTGCAAGGGTGTTTCCAGTTTTTGTGTGAGCAGGTTCCTGGTTTCTATATAGGTTTCAGCCTGCATTTTTTTCAATGTGCCCGACATAGCCAGGATATAGAAAAAGCTTTGGCTGATGACAAACGCATAGAGGAGCAGCGTTATGAATAAGGTGATTTTGATTTCCATGATTAAAAGTTTAAATGGTGATGCAAAATAGACCGGTAATAAGACGGGGTCAACGGCAGCATGATTGGATTGCGTCAAATGCGGGATGAATTGTAAGCAGTAACACTTAAATAATAAGGCTTTTGTTATTTGTAGAGTTCCTTTTTTCTTTTAGGGTGAAGAGGGTATCCTAGAGGGATTCAGCAACGCCGAAGTTTTGCTAGCTCATTTGATACATGCAGGACCCTCATTGCCAGCTTTATTTGCCAATGCACCGATTAACCGTTGGGAAATATTTGGTGACTTATCAGATGAAGTAAGAGAAGCCATTTTGCCAATAGGTGCGGTTAACAATATTGCGCCTTTGATTTCAAAATCATTGACAGGGTTTAACAGGCAAAACAAAGTGGAAGAATTAACGGCGGGCCATAGTTGAAGAAGAGTCCTCTACAAAATAATCACCAAGGAAAATTGTTTTAAGGGCGGCTGCATACCATTCAATTTGCTGCTGGCTATATTGTCTTTGTTGGCGTTGTAAGTAGTCAACCGGTCTTTTGCTGCCGGGAAATTCCATGGTGACCAGGCGAATGGCATCCCTGTTCTTATCAGGATTGTTTTCATCCATTACGGCTGTTGAGGCCCAGGTACCCATCGATACTCCGCCACTTTTATGACCGGGCATGGGTGAGCCACTGAAGTTTCTTTTTTGAAAAAGCCCTTTTGCTACCGGCACGGGATCTTTGTAATACAAGGCGGTCGGTTTGCTGCTGATACGATTGCCCGGCACATAACCACCTTTTTCATAAATATGTTTGGCAATGCTGATTGCTAAGCTGCTGTCTGATGCATAACCTAATGCGATACCATTTTGATCAGTTCTTGGGTCGGCATACACACCGGCATTTTCCGTAGTGCGGATCGCATGCAGGTTAACAATGCGCTGAGGCCGGTATTGATCGATCAGTTCCAGCAGGATCGCATTTTCATTTTCTGTTTTTCTTCCCAAGTGATCAAGGCTGTCATCTTCATCAAAAGGTTTACCGGGTGTTGGCATTTGCCGGTTGGGATCAACAGCGCCTGGATGACTGTAACGGCCAATATTGTCGACACTGCCGATCAATAAAGGATTTTGTTTAGCCTGTTCTGCATTGTCGGGAAATAAAGAAGGGATGATGATGACATTATAATAAATGCTGTCACCTTTTTTTAATTGATCAAGCAATTCATTGGCTATTTCAATAGATGATAACTCGGATCCATGCATACCCCCGATCACCAATGCCCTTTTATCACTTGTACCGGGAAAAAAGAATGCATTGATCGACCTGCCCTGTTTTGATTTGCCTACAGTGAATTGTGCAGCTTTGTGATCCAACAAAATTCTTTTGAGTTCTTCCGGGTATAAAAAACCGGGTAGGTCGATGTTTGGTACAACAGTATTCGGGGGTACCGGCATCTTGATTTTGCTGCTGTTGCTGGCAGCCGATAAAACGGTAAACGCAAGAATAAGAAATAGGGATGGCCTGCGTTGCATGAAGTGTTGGTTGCTGGTTGCAGGTTTCCTGTTACCGGTAACTGGTAACAGGAAACTTTTTTTATAGTTTGATGAATTCTACTCTTCGGTTTGCCACTTTGCCTTCTTTTGTTTTGTTGTCACCAACGGGTTGGGTTTCGCCTTTTCCTTCCGTTTCCAAACGGCTTGTATCAAGACCAAATTCATTTACCAGTAATTCTTTTACGGCTTCGGCTCTTTTTTCCGAGAGTTCCATGTTGGCCTTATCGTCGCCGTCACTGCTGGTATGCCCCACCACTTTTACGCGGATCGATCCGTTTTCTTTTAATACGCCGGCAATATCTTTTACTACTGCATAAGATTCAGGTTTGATCACCGCACTTTGAAAATCGAACAGGATGCCCGTAGTGGAGAATTTGCCTTCTTCAATCAGCTTATGTCTTGTATCCGGCTTGCCGGTAGCGACTTTGATATTGCTTACATACACGGCATATTGTTCTTCGCTGTAATTGGTATGACCCACTTCAAAATAGAGTTGGTTCATGAGCACACCAACAGGTATTGCCTTAGGTACATCGAACAGTTTGTCTTCATTGATCCACATCCGCAATCTTTCCTTTTGCACCTGGATGGCCACATGTACCGGTTTGCCATATGATTTTTCCAGTCGCTCATACATTTTGTTGTCGCCGGTGAAATAAGATCTGCTTTCCAGGTATGAGTTCACTCTTACTTTCGAATTTTTAAATTCAGCAGGATAGATCGTAGTCACAACCGATGCATACTTTTTTTGATCCTTTAAGAAATTGTTGCCGCCATTGGATTCATCCTTGGAGGAGAATAAGCCGAAATAAAATTCAGGATACATCCAGCCTGTATTTTTTAGCTGGAGGATCACGTCAAATTCGATCGTATAGTTTTCGCCAAACTGTTTTTGATTGCTGCTGAGATAAGTGAAAGGCTTGTGCAGGCGAAGCCAGTTGCCGGGAAATTTATCCAGCGTAGTTACTTCCCCCGTGCCGCTGGTATTCCAGTTGGTAGGTAGTTCTGCCAATGCTTCACCTTCAAAATTATCATAGTATAAAATTTGCTCGCCGGGAATAAAATCATATTTGGTAAAACTCTTTGGCCCTGCTTCCTCTGCGGCTCCCTCTTTTGTTTCGGTGGTGGATGCAGGACTTGCTGGTGATGAAGCAGGAGCTGTTGTTTTCTTTCCTTCTATCTCATCTAATGATTTATCTATCTCCCGGTCAACTTTATTATCAGCTCTTTGTTTAGCTTTTGTTTTTACTTTATTCAGGATGCCTGAAAATTGGGCGTCAGCGGCAAAGGGCAGGGCTGCAATTAATAATGTAATGATGATCTTCCTGTTCATATCAATAGTTTTAAAGTATATCAAAACTATCGGTGCGATATTGCAGCCAAAACAAGAAGATGTTCGAATTGCTAAAAATGCAGGCTGAGATGAAAGAAAGGAGAAATAACGAAACGTGTTTATCCTTCCTTTTCTTTTTGGATTGCGGAGGAACAGGGTTAATTCTATATCAATGAGAGTGTCTAACTGGCGGGCTTATTATTCAAAAGAGCTTCCCTGCTTTTTCTCTTTAAGCTATAAAAAAACCGTCTCGCTATAAACAAGACGGAATTTTTAAATTATTCAAAAAAGATTGTTGGTCTCCCTGAGTTGCTTACGGATTATCTATTCAAATCTCAAAAACCTCAGCAATCCCGGTTCAGACAAGCATCCTCAATGGTTCTTCCAGCAGTCCTTTTAATGTTTGCAGGAAGGCAGAGCCGGTAGCGCCATCTACGACACGGTGGTCACAACTCAGCGTTACCTTCATCACATTACCCGGAACAATTGCGCCATTTTTCACCACGGGCACCTGGCTGATTCCGCCCACTGCCAGTATACAGGCATCCGGCGGATTGATGATAGCAGTAAATTCTTCAATGCCAAACATCCCCAGGTTAGAAATCGTAAATGTATTTCCTTCCCAATCGGCAGGCTGTAGTTTTTTATCTTTTGCTTTCTGCGCAAAATCTTTTACTTCCGTAGCGATTTGTGAAAGCGATTTAGTATCTGCAAAGCGAACGACCGGTACCAGCAAGCCATCTTCCACCGCCACTGCAACGCCGATGTTGACATGATAATTGGTTCTTATCTTATCACCTAACCAGCTACTGTTGACAGCAGGGTGTTGTTTCAATGCAACGGCGCAAGCTTTTAATACGAGATCGTTGAACGATATTTTTACTTTGCTTACTTCATTCAATTTTGCCCGGCTGGCAACCGCTGCATCCATATCGATCGACATGGTCAAATAGAAATGGGGAGCGGAGAATTTACTTTCAGCCAAACGCTTAGCAATCACTTTCCGCATTTGCGATACCGCTACTTCGGTAAAGCTCACTTGTCCTGCTGGCGCGGCAGGCGCAGCTGTTGGTTTTGGAGCTTCGGCCGCCGCCGCTTTAGCTGCTGGCTGATAATTATCAATGTCGGCTTTGATAATGCGGCCTCCATCGCCGGAGCCACTCACTTTGCTGATATCAATTCCTTTTTCAGCGGCCAGTTTTTTTGCAAGCGGGGATGCTTTTACCCGGCCATTTTCAACAGAGCTGCTGACTTCATGGCCATTTTCTTCAACCGGTTGGACAGCTGCGGCAGCATGTTGTTGGGGTTGATCGGCTGATTCTTGTTTGGATGCAGGGGCTGCAGTTCCACCTTTGGCAGCAGCTACGATAGCATCAACATCTACTTTTCCTTCTTCACCAATGATACAAAGCAAATCATTGACAGCGATCTTTTCTCCTTTTTTAGCACCCTGGTATAAGAGCTTTCCATTTTTATAGCTTTCCAGCTCCATGGTAGCTTTGTCAGTTTCTATCTCTGCCAGCACTTCGCCTTTTTTCACTGTATCACCAACATTTTTCAACCAGCCGGCAATTACACCCTCTGTCATAGTATCGCTCAGGCGGGGCATCAGCACGACTTCCTCCATTTTGGAAATATCAAGAGAAGAGGTCTGAGGTTTGATGTCAGAGGTTTGAATTGCTTTATTTGAGTTTTCACTTTTGACTTCTGACTTTTGACTTCTGACTTCAGTCTTCTGGCTGCCTCCTGACAAGAGTCCTGAAATATCTTCTCCTGCTGTCCCAATGATGGCCAGCAAGTCATTTACCTGTAATTTGCTTCCTTTGTCAGCACCCACATGTAAAAGAGTACCATCCTTATAACTTTCCAGTTCCATTGTAGCTTTGTCAGTTTCCACCTCAGCCAGCAAGTCACCTTTTTTTACTGTATCACCCACTTTTTTATGCCATGCAGCGATCACACCTTCTGTCATCGTGTCGCTTAGGCGGGGCATCAATATCACTTCAGCCATGTAGCTTTAAATTTTCGCCGAAATTAAGGTAAAATGATGAATGATAGGCCAATGAGAATTCGGGCAATAACACTCGTTAATTGGAGTAGAAATATTTCATACCCAGGGCCTTGTTGATTTTGGTGATGCTTTACAGATGAATATTGATAAAATACATCAATTCCACTTGTAGGTTAAAGAACGCCGTCAGAAAGAAAGTAATAATATTAACCCCAATCGAGGTCAAGTCGTAACCGGTCCTTGAGTTCGATCAGGAGGGGATACTGCTCGGCCAGCTTCATAAACTGCTCCTTGGATGAAAGTGGTGCATCCGGGATAGCTCTTTCTTCCTGGTTTTCGTTGACCACTACAATAAATTGTAGCAACCGGTTCTTCAATTCCTGCTGCAAAAAGAAGAATAGTTCATTCCGTTCCTGCTCGATAAATTTTTGTTCAATATTATTGGCCGTAATGACTTCAAACGAGTTTTCATCGTTGATCTGTAATTGAGCCAGTTCAAAAGGCTGGGCAGCCGGATTTTTAGCAGCTTTTAGTTTTTCTACATAACCGGCCCAGGCTTTTTGCAAAGCATCTTTCTGTAAAGGAAGATTCAACAGGCTATCCGCATTCTTTCCGTTTCCTTTATATTGCTTCCGGATGCTTTCCAGGGCCGATAACTTTGTTGCCGGTTGCCTCCCTGCCTGTCCGGTAGGCAGGTTACCCGGTACCTGTTGTTGGTCCTTCGACTGTCGTTCAGGACTAGTGGATGGTTGTGGGTAAACTGGTTTTTCTTCCGCCAGTTTCATTTTTTCGATTCCCGTACTTTCAATTATCAGTTTGGGTTCTGACTTTTCATTCGTCCCGGGCGACGTCGAAGGGTTCACTTCTGATCCTGAGCTTGCCGAAGGATGACTCCCGGTTTCCTGCTTCGGACCTTTTACTTCAAACGGTGTTATTTGCCGGAAAGCAATGGGTCTTGCTGACTCAACCAGTTTTTTTTTACTTACCGAAGCTCCGTCTGCACTCAGTTCAATTGCTTGTTGCAGGTAACAGAGTTTTATTAAAACCAACTCCACATGCAATCGCTTATTGCGGGCTGCTTTATAATTGATCTCGGCTTCGTTCAAAATATTTAATGAGCTGATGAGAACTGCCGTGGAGACATTACGGGCCGTATCGGTATACTTGTCTTTAAAGCTTTCTACTACCTCAAGTAAGATAGCGGCTTTGCCATCTTTGCAAACGAGGAGGTTACGGATAAACTCGGCAAATCCATTAATCACAAGATCACCTTCAAATCCTTTGCGATTGATATCATCGTATAAAAGCATGGCACCGGCCAAATCCTGCTGCAGCATGCAATCGAGCAATTTGAAATAGTAATCTGCATCAAGGATGTTTAGATGTTCAAGAGTGTTTGCATAGTTAAGCTCTCCACCGGTAAAGCTGACGATCTTATCCATGATGCTGAGGGCATCCCGCATACAACCTTCGCTTTTTTGAGCTATCAGTTGCAGCGCCGCTTTTTCGGCTTTTACTTCTTCCTTATCACATATTTCCTGCAAGTGTTCAACCGTATCATTGGTGGTGATGCGTTTGAAGTCGAATATCTGGCAACGGCTTAGGATCGTTGGTAAAATTTTATGTTTTTCCGTGGTTGCCAAAATGAAAATGGCGTAGGGAGGAGGCTCTTCCAATGTTTTTAGAAAAGCATTAAACGCTGAAGAGCTGAGCATGTGCACCTCGTCGATGATATACACTTTATAATTGCCGGCCTGTGGTGCAAACCGTACCTGCTCCACCAGGGTGCGGATATCATCCACCGAGTTGTTACTGGCGGCATCCAGCTCATGAATATTCAGTGAAGTGCCTTCGTTAAACGAAATGCAGGAGTTGCATTGATTGCAGGCTTCCCCGTCTTTGGTTTTATTTTCGCAATTGATCGTTTTCGCCAATATACGGGCACAGGTGGTTTTGCCTACACCCCGCGGACCACAAAATAAAAAGGCATGGGCCAGTTGGTTATGCTTAATCGCATTTTTTAATGTCGTAGTGATATGCGACTGCCCGACAACTGTATCGAAAAGCTGCGGCCTGTATTTCCTGGCTGAAACGATGAATTTGTCCATAAGCCCCAAACCCTAAAGGGGAGTTATAATCCCTTTAGCAGAACCTGCAAGATAAGAAAGGGAATTATTTCCGGGCATACGATGATTTTGCTGTTAATAAATTCCATGCCTGTCCCGGGAAATTAAAATAATATCGGATGCGGCTTAAATTCCTTTGACTGATCGAATAAATAACGGTAGGTTGTTAATATCCGGCTGCGATAAGTACCCAGGTTTTCGGCCACATTGATCATTTTGGGATTGAACTCACCGATCCATTGCATCTCGTAATTCTCGTATATAGGCTTGCCGATTGAATAAACACCGTTTTCAATGGTTAGTTTTTGTATCACCCGGGCGCCTTCAACGATCATATAGCTATCGAGTCCTTTGCCCTGCCATTCGGGAACAATACCAAATACGAGCCCAACGAACTTGTTGCATTTTTTTGTTTTTTTCACCCACAAAAATTTCAGCTTATCCAATAGCCCGAATTTGCCGTGCAGATATTTGAACCATTGATTAAGATCCGGCAGGTTGATCCACAACCCTATTGGCTCGTCTTTGTGATAGATAAACCAGCTAAGGCGTTCGTCCATGACCGGTTTCATTGAATTGAACATTTTGCGAACCACCTTTTCCTCCAGTTGTTTCAGGCCGCCGTGTCCTGCCCACGCCTTATTATATACGATGGTAAAATCCTTCGCATATTTATCCAGTTGGTTCTTTTTTATATGTTGTGAACTAAAATCGGGGTTTTTTGCGCATTCAGCATGACGGGTATAAAATTTTTCCTGCAGGCGGTTGCCCACTTTTAATGCGAAGCACACCTGGTTAAAATAATTTTTAAAACCATAGTTTTCAAAAAGCGGCTGATAATAGGGAGGATTATAATTCAAGCAATAAACCGGTGGTTCAAATCCTTTTACCAATAGACCCCACCAGCGGTCACGTTCACCAAAATTAATAGGGCCATCCATAGCCTGCATACCTCTTTGCAGCAACCAATGCCTGGCAACGTCAAAAAGCATGTCTGCTGCCTGCTGATCGTTGATGCAGTCAAAAAAGCCTATTCCTCCGACCGGGCCATCATCACCTTTGTTCTTGTATTTTTTATTGACAAAAGCGGCTATACGTCCAACGGGTTTTCCATCGTCGCTTTTTAATATCCAGCGAATGGCTTCGCCATGTCGAAACGCTTTGTTCTTTTTTTCGTCAAAAACATCATTGATGTCCTTGTCAAGCGGTTGAATATAGTTTGGATCGCTACCGTTTATGATCTTGTTTACCTCCAAAAATTCCTTTGCTGCCTGCTCATCTTTTACCTCGAACAACTGCATAAATAATTCTTTGAACGGCAAAAGTAACTGAAAGTGAGAATTGTGAAAAGGGAGAAGTGAGTAGTGAGAGGTGAAAAACGTGAAAAGTGAAAAGTGAAAAGTAAAACAGAGGGAAATAAGACGTAAGGTGTCTTGTATACGCACAACTTACCACTCACCAAATGTTGTAGAGATATTTTAATAGACTTTGGTAAACATCTTTTGATACAGACTTGCATCGTGCCCATAGATATCTTCCCGGAAGTTGAGCAATCCGTTTTCATCAACCCAGGCAGTGTAATAGGCAATGATCACCGGCACGGATTTTTTTAGTTTCACAAACTTTTCTTCACCACTGTTCATTGCTTCTTCAATTTTTGATTTCGTCCATTTCGGATCGTCGCGCAACAGGTACTCAGCCATTTTTTTCGGATCGCTGAGCCGTATACATCCATGACTAAAGGCTCTCTTATCGCTGGCGAATAAACTTTTGGATGGCGTATCATGAAAATAGATGTTGAAGCTGTTTGGAAAAAGAAATTTCACTTTTCCCAACGCATTTTTTTCTCCCGGCAATTGGCGAACAACAGGCAATCCGTCTTCTTCCCCGGTAATCTCCATATTTTCCTTTTCCAGGTAATGGGGATTTTTTTCCATCGCCGGGATAATTTCTTTTTCCACGATACTTGGTGGCACATTCCAATAAGGACTAAAGACAACCTGGTTGAGATTACCGGTAAAAATTCGGGTGTCATGACCATCCTTTCCTACCACTACATTCATGTCAAAAACCTTTTGTTTTCCTTCCATCACATGTAACATGAACTCTGGAATGTTGACGACGATCAGGTTGCCGTTCGGCTGGGAAGGCAACCAGCGCATTCTGTCCATATTAATTAATAGCTGTTGTATCCGGTGCATTACCGGCACATTCATTGCCTTCAACGTTGTTTCGTTGATAACGCCGTCTGTCTTCAGGCCATGTCTTTGCTGAAACTGCCTGACTCCATTTTCTAATGTATTGTCAAAAACCTGTGTCGTATCTGCGGTAGCAATGTCCCCGGTGAGTTGTAACCGCTTTTTAACAGAAGCTATTTCCGGAGCCGTAGTTCCTTTTTTATACAATTTCTTTTTTGCCTGGATGATCGGCCACCCACCTTTTTTCTGAATATCGGTGTATTTAGCTAATTGCTCTTTTAATAATCCATACGTTGGATTTACGTCTTCATAATATTTGTCATCCTTATGTTTTTTTGAAACCAGGGAGTCGGCATATTCAAGAGCATCTCTTTTTTGAAAGGGGACAAAACGTTCCATCTCCTTCCTTTTTACATAATCACGGTCATAGGTTTGCAGAGTATGGCGGATGAATTGAGAAGTAAGTTCAACTTCTGTATTGATATAAGTTTTGTTGGTTGACGAAGGCGACAAGTTTTCTTCTGAGATAAGCTTATCCATTCTTTTTTTTAGCGATTTGTTAGTGAGCGTTGTGTCGTTGGTTGAACTGGTGTAGTTGTTATGTAAATTCCAAAAGCCACGGGCCTGTTCGGTAAGACCGTCGCTGGAAAACCAGGCAAACTGGTAGTTACGGGTATTATAAAAACTACGGATACGCCATGCGATGGAATCGGGAATTTTTTTCTCACCAATGATTTTTTCTACAGCAGCACTGTCAAAAAAAAGATCGCTGTATGAATTAGAACGGTTAATACCGTAGTTGCGGGATGATAGCTTTTTATTTTTTTTACTGCTTTCTCCAGTAGTGTCAGCTGCGTTATTGCAGGCAATAAAAATAAAGGGTACGGCTATCAATATTTTTTTCATACTTATTATTTTGCAAAGATTATGCCTGTGGAAATTATGCGCCATCTATAAAAAAAAGGTGCCTGGAAAAGCACCTTTCTGCAAGACAAAAAATAGTTGTTAATCCTTTTTAGGGTTGCCAGGCTGGCCTTTCAAATGTTTATCTAAAAACTGCAGAATTTGGCCATAACCTTTTATTTCATTTTCTTTCTTTACAAACCCATGCCCCTCATCGGGGAAGATCGTATATTCTACCGGGACGTTATTTTTCTTTACAGCAGCTACCACTTCATCACTCTCTACCTGCAATACCCTGGGATCATTGGCGCCCTGTAATACCATCAATGGTTTTTTGATATTAGATGCATGCAATAAAGGCGAATATTGTTTGAGCCGAATGGTATCTGTAGTGTTGGGGTCGCCGATTTCCTCATATAGTGCTTTCTTAAATGACTCCCAATATGGAGGGATTTCTTTTAACGTACGCAGCCAATTGGCTACACCGAAAATGTCTACGCCTACATTGAATTCATCTGGCTTAAAAGCAAGAGCGGCCAATGTCATATATCCTCCATATGATCCGCCGATAATCCCAATTTTGGTCGAGTCGATATAATCCTGGTTGGCCAGCCATTTTTTACCCCATACACAATCGTTGAGATCTTTATCACCATGATTGCGGTTATCCATTTTATGAAATGTTTTTCCATAGCCGCTGCTTCCACGATTATTGACGGCCAGGATTGCATAACCATGATTAACCAGGTATTGAATCAGTGAAAAATAACCTACTCTCGATTGACCGCCAGGACCGCCATGCACCCAAACCAAAGCAGGCACTTTATTTTTTTTACCAGCCTGATGGGGCTTGTAATAAATGGCGGGAATCTCAAGACCGTCAAAGGATTTATACCGTACTACTTCCGCCGATACCAATTCATCACCATTGATTTCAGGATTAAGTGTTTTGGTTAGTTTTTTCAATTCTTTGGTACCAAAATCATATACATAAATATTGGTGGGAGATTTGCCATCACCAATTGTGAGGCGCATTTTGTTTTCGCTGCGGGAAATGTTTACTGCCTGCACGTCGCCATTTTCAATTTTGGGAAAGTCGATAGCCGCCCCGGTTTTGTGATCAAAGATGTAAAGTTTATTTCTGCCGTCTTCGTTCACGCCTACTACCCTGTATTTTTCATTCAGCGAGGTGTACATATACATGACATCCCAATTGGTGGCATAAAATTTTTCTTTATTGCCCGAGGGTATATTATATTTCATTACGTGCTGGTATTCGCTGCCCTCATCGGTGGTATAAAAAAGTGTTTTATTGTCCATGGAAAACTGCAAAGGACCGTTATTGCTCTCAATGCTGTCAGCGTTAATTTTTTTCATTTGCCTGGTTTGCTGATCAAGCAGGAAAAGATTGGAGGAAGACGTTGTTACCGGTTGCACCAGGGCAAGATATTGTTCATTATCAGAGATAGCGCCGACATCGAAACCACTTTCGTTTTTATATACGATAACGGGTGTCCAGGTGCTGGTATCCATTTTATAGAGATCAAAAAAACGTGGATCCCTTTTATTGGAGGTATAATAAAGAAATTTGTTGTCCCTGCTCCATCCCCAAAAACCGGCTTTCTCTTTTTCGCCGGGAGTAAGGTCTTTCACCGTTCCATCCGTTTTTTGCAAAAACAGGTGATCGTTTTCATTTCCTCCTTTATCAGCATTGTAAATAAAATTTGCCGAGCCGGGTACATAGTCGTTGGCAAAAACAGATTCCTTGGTCGAATTGGTCAGTGCTTTTTTCTGGTCGCTGGCAATATCTATTTCATAGGCGTTGTAGATACCACTTTCATTGCTGCTCACCAGCAGTTTGGTATCATCTGAGGAAATGGCGCCGCCACCTACCTGGGTACTTTTGTAAAATTGCTCAATGGTGTATTGCTTTACTTCTTTTGGCGTCTCCTCTTTGGTATCGCTATTGGCACAGGAAAAAAGGAAAATGACCGGTAAGGCCGGAAGAAATCGTTTCATAAATGGCTTATTTGGTTGATATGAAAGGTAAAGGTTATTGGTCAAAGCAATTGAAACGAGGTGACTAAAAGGTTTTTTAATGGAGGAGTGGTCATTTATTAGGTTGAATGACTAAATATATATACCCGTAGGCACGACTTATAAATTTCTGACGATTAGGCTTTAAACCATTGGCCAGGCTGTTGAGGGTGAGTTTTTATCCATTTTCAAAATTGCCGATTTTCGTATTTGCACATTCACCCCGCTCCCTTACCTTTGCGGCCGAAATAAACCCCTCCTTATATATGGCTAACGTTGGTAAAGTAAAGCAAGTCATTGGTGCGGTCATCGATGTACAATTCGATGGCACCCTTCCCGATATCTATAACGCCCTGGAACTGAAAAGAGAAAACGGTGAAACGCTGGTTTTGGAAGTACAGCAGCATCTTGGTGAGGATAGTATTCGTGCCATTGCCATGGATGGAACAGAAGGTTTAGTTCGTGGTACTGAAGTAGTTGACACAGGAAAAGGGATAGCCATGCCAACCGGTGAGGCTATAAAAGGTCGTTTATTTAATGTAACAGGTGATCCTATCGATGGATTGCCAGCCGTATCAAAGCAGGGTGGACGTCCTATTCACGCCAAACCACCCATGTTCGAAAATCTGAGCACAGCTTCTGAAGTGCTTTTTACCGGTATCAAGGTAATTGACCTTATCGAGCCTTATGCAAAAGGTGGTAAGATCGGTTTGTTTGGTGGCGCCGGTGTGGGTAAAACTGTATTGATCCAGGAACTGATTAATAATATTGCGAAAGCGTATTCTGGTTTATCCGTATTTGCGGGAGTAGGAGAGAGAACCCGTGAAGGAAATGACCTGATGCGTGAGATGATCGAAGCCGGCATCATGAAATATGGTGATGCCTTTAAACATAGCATGGAAGAAGGCGGATGGGACCTGAGCAAAGTAGATATGAAAGAATTGGCTGAATCCAAAGCGACTTTCGTATTCGGCCAGATGAATGAACCTCCCGGCGCCCGTGCAAGGGTGGCGCTGTCTGGTTTAACAATCGCTGAGTATTATCGTGATGGTGATGGCGAGGGCAAGGGTCGTGATATCCTTTTCTTCGTTGACAATATCTTCCGTTTCACCCAGGCAGGTTCCGAAGTATCAGCCCTGTTGGGTCGTATGCCTTCGGCCGTAGGTTACCAGCCTACCCTGGCAACAGAGATGGGATTGATGCAGGAGCGTATCACGTCTACTAAAAATGGTTCAATCACTTCCGTTCAGGCAGTATATGTACCTGCGGATGACCTGACTGACCCCGCTCCGGCCACAACTTTTGCACACCTGGATGCAACCACCGTTTTGAGTCGTAAAATTGCCGACCTTGGTATTTATCCGGCTGTAGATCCTCTTGATTCAACCTCTCGTATCCTTACACCGAAAATCGTAGGTGATCTGCATTATGATTGTGCCAACCGTGTGAAACTGATCTTACAGCGTTATAAAGAATTACAGGATATCATTGCCATCCTTGGTTTGGACGAGTTGAGCGATGAAGATAAAATGATCGTTGCCCGTGCACGGAAAGTGCAACGTTTCCTTTCTCAGCCCTTCCATGTGGCTGAAGCCTTTACCGGATTGAAAGGGGTGTTGGTTCCGATTGAAGAAACGATCCGTGGTTTTAACATGATCATGGACGGTGAAGTTGATGATTTGCCGGAAGCAGCATTCAACCTGGTAGGTACTATTGATGATGCTATTGAAAAGGGTAAGAAACTAACGGCGCAGGCGCAGGGATAGAACCCTCTGTCTCCGCCAGTTGGCGGAGAACTTAGGTTGATTAGTCATTATTTGTACTGGTAGTTCTTTATACGAGTTCGTTGGTTGCTATGTAACGAGCATTTGTTTTTAATGCCATCTTCGTGCAGCCTATGCTGAGCGAAGCCGAAGCATCGCACTCTTCAACGTTCTGTTCTTTACTCAACAATTAAAAATAGTTCACTTACTGCTCTTAGGGCTGTGAGTGGCAAAGTCCCTCCGCCGCGGCGAAGGGATTTAGGGAGGCCGGGGTTTTATGAACTTAGAAATACTTACACCAGAAAAAAAAATATACAGCGGCGAGGTATACGGCGTGCAAATGCCGGGTATCAGCGGGAGTTTTGAAGTGCTGGACAAGCATGCTCCGCTGGTGAGTGCGTTAAAAACCGGCCGGATGAAAATATTAAAAGACAGGCAAAATCATTTTGCTTACTTCGACATACAAGGTGGATTTGTAGAAGTGCTTAACAACAAAGTGACTGTGTTGGCTGAAGGGGCAGTGCCGGTGGAAACTACCTGAGACCTGACGCCTCCTCCACTGAATGGCTTTATTCATGAGAGGTAGAATAGACTGGCGAAAAACCAGCCTGTCCGGATTGTGAAAACTGTTCTTACTTGGCCCTCCTGATTTATTTCGGGAGGGTTTTTTATTACACACGAGCAACCGGCAATTCCAGTCTTTTGTTTTCTCCCTTTTTTCTGCTCATATTAGATGACCAACAAACAAGCAAAAAGCTTTGAGAAAAAAAATAAAATGAGTATGTTTTCAGATCAGAACGACCAGGTTTTCAGGCGACCTCATTTAGAGAAAATAAACTATGGATAAAAATATCCTTCATGGAAAATACAAACGATAAAATTGAACTGATAAAAAAGCATGTTTGCTGCCCTGACTGCCAGACAAGCATCAGGTACGAAGGCTCACATTTTAGGTGTGATAATTGCCAACGTCAATTTCCTTTTTATGATAATGCCATTTTAGAAATACTGCCAAAGACACCTTCCAAATATGCCTTTGATGTACGCAGCGGCTATCATGAGAAAGTTTACAACCAGCTTTTTTCTGCTAAACGTGAGGAGGTTGACCCGGAGACATCCTGGGCCAACCCGGACAAAGTGCCGGCTAAATGGCTAAAGAAAAAAAATGAACATGTAGGGTTTATAAAAAATATAATTGAAAAGAATATTCCCGGAAGAGAAGTTCTTTGCGATTTCACCGGAAGTTCGGGCTATTACACATTCGAACTGAGAAAAATGTTCAAATGGGTTTTTCATTGCGATCTCAGTATTGAATCGTTGTTATTTGCAAAAAAAAGAGCGGAGGCTCAACATATCGACAATCTTATTTTTATAAGAGCTGATTATACCAAGCCGCCGTTTAATTCTACTCTCGACCTGATCATTTGTGGTGATACGCTGATCTATTCGCCTTATCATGAAGGCTTGCTGCTGAATGGCATGCAACAATCATTAAAGGAAGGTGGCCAGGCCATTTTTGATTTTCACAACTGGTGGCATAATCCGTTAAAGCAAATCGGAATCATGAAAACGGAGTTCGGATTTTGCTATAGCTATACTAAAAAAGAAACGGATGGATTTGTAAGCCGATATTTCTCTTCTTTCAAATACTGGCCTTATTACCAGGAATTTTCCACCGGCCAGCCAGGGGCCATGGTGCCCGGTTTTTTCCCAAGCACCAGACATTGTTATATTGCCACGAAGTAAAGAGTAAGGTCAATTATTTTTTAATCATAAGATTTAACAGGTGAAAATTTTCAATATCATATTTTGTATTCTTTTCCTTGTATCAGCCGGCCTGCAATACAATGATCCCGATCCATATGTTTGGATACCCATTTATTTATATGGGGCAGTCCTGTGCTGGCTGGCATTTAGAAATAAGTTTTACCCTAAAGCTTATATTCTGGGAATCGTCGCATTTGCCGCTTATGCATTGTATTATTTTTTTACCGGGGATGGCGTCCTGGATTGGATTCAAAAACATGATGCTGAAAATATAGCTGCTACTATGAAAGCCACCAAGCCCTGGATCGAAGAAACCCGGGAGTTTTTTGGATTGGTTATACTGATTGCTGTATTGTCTATAAACTTAATCTACGCTAAAGCAAAAAGAAACCGGCTTAATTAAGCCGGCTTCTTTTTGTTACTCTTTTACATAGCTAGTTTTGTTGTTGTTTTCTTTTCTTTAGTTGTTCGTCTGCGTAGGCAAACGCCTTTTTCATCATATCTGTTTTTCGAAATTCGTATTTGGTCCGGATATTTTCTTCTTCATTGGCGACTGATACAAACATTGCATCGATAGCCCGGGCAGCAATAAAATCGGTAAGATTAGTTTCCAGTGGTTTATTGATAAAAGGGATCTTGTTGTAAATAGTGACAAGGTTGTTCCATTCTTTGTTTGCTCCTTCCGTTTTTATGGTGCTGTCTACAATGGGCCGAAAGGCTACCATCAATTCAGGCGACATGGTGGATTTGAAATAGTCAGTGGCAGCATGCATGTCATCCGTCACTAAAATGCTTGCCGCATCCCTGATCGACATTTGCTTGACGGAATTTAAAAAAATGGGCTTAGCGGCAACAACAGCAGAAGACATGGCCCGGGTAAATTTTGCTGTCACCTGGTCCACCACCTTATCCATTCCCACATCCTTTAAAGTTTTTTCAATTTTCGCCGCATCGCCGGGGAACGCAAATCGAACCAACGGGTTGCCGCCCGGATTTGCAAAAGCATCAAATCCCCTGAAAAGGCCCTGCGACAAAGCATCTTTTAAACCTGCTGCCATTTCAAATTCAGTAATGCCTAGTTGTGATGCTACTTGCTTCAATGTATCACAGGAAGAAAGAAAAATAGAACTGCATAGAATTAAGCTAAGATAAAAACGTTTCATAGTGTTGTTTTTTCAGGGATGAGAATTGGGCATAGTGCGTTGCAAAGAAAGGAAGTTTTCCGATTTAATTAAGCTGGGGATCTGTTGGAAAATGGATCATCATTTCATAATCGCCGCCAAGGTGCTTAAGCGACTCTTTCCATATTTCTTCCGGTTTGGTTTGGAAGATCAGTTTTCGGTTTGACTTTACAGTGAGCCATGATTTCTCCTTTATTTCCTCGGCCAGTTGGTCTTTGCTCCAGCCGGAATACCCGATAAAAAAGCGGATCTTGTTTTCATCCAGTTTGCCATTCTGTATAAGTTCAACCGTTTTACTAAAATCGCCACCCCAAAATACGCCTTTCATCACTTCTTCACCGCCGGGAATTTCTTCAGGATACTGATGCAGGAAATGAATAGTATCCATTTGTACGGGACCTCCATAAAAAACCGGGAGTTTAAACCCCTCCAGATCAGGGATTAATTCATCCAGCGTATTTTCATATTTTCGATTTAACACAAAACCAAAACTTCCATCTTCATTATGCTCGCAAAGAAAAACTACCGTGCGCAGAAAGTTAGGGTCTTTCAGGAAAGGATCTGCTATTAAAAGTATGCCTGGTCCGGGTTCAATCATACTTCAAGTTAGGACATTAAATCTTTTTTAAAAAAATCTTGTTTCAAATACTTTCACCAAAAAATTGGTTAGAATAATGGCCTTAAAGAGGCGTTAAAAATCCATGTCTTACCTGTCAAATTAAAGATGAAAGAACAACACGTAGTATTTTTGCAGGATGGGTTGGTAAAACCCTTTATCTTTCAGTACAAATAATTTTTCTCTTTGTGAAACGCATTTTTACCGTAATTACTTTACTCATAACAATTTCTTTAATCGGCATCATCATCATTCAGATTTCATGGTTAAAGAATATGATCTTGCTGAAAGAAGAACAAATTAAAGGAAAGGTGGAGCAGGCGGTAATAATGGTGGGAAATGAGCTGTCTCAATACAAAGGAAATTATTTAAGTAGCAAGATAAGTTCACCTAATACAATTTTCCAGGATGAGTTTACGATGGAGTTTCTAAGACCTGTTACTGTGGGCAAACGGTTTACGGCTACCGAATTACAGGATAAAATAAAGAAAGCTTTTAAATCACTGGAGCTCGATAATTTAAAATTTGAATTCATGCTGGCGACTGTAAGTCCCAGGACAGGAGCGATAGGCGCAATTGAACAGCGGTCAAAGAATTTTCCGGAAGAGTATGAGGACACAATAAACAACTACTCGAAAGGCTACGCCTTGTTTGCACCGAGCGGTTCGGCGGCAGAAAACCTTGCTGCCGATGAAAGTCTTATAATTGTAGCTCTTGACTGGAAGGTTGCGGCACTAAAAGAATTACGTTTACGCATTGCTACTTCTATTCTTTTTACCATTATCATTATTACAGCTTTCTATCTCACAGTTCGTACTATGCTTCGTCAAAAGAAGTTAGGTGAGATCAAAAATGATTTCATCAATAATATGACGCATGAATTTAAAACCCCCATTGCTACTATTTCACTGGCTGTTGATGCCCTGAAGAACGAAAAAGTTTTACAGGACAGGGAGAAGATGGGTTATTTCAGTGCTATCATCAAAGAAGAGAACCAACGCATGAACCGCCAGGTTGAAACGATTCTTAAAGCATCTCAATTGGAAAAACAGGAGATTGAATTGAATATGCAGCCCTTACATGTACATGAAGTGATTAAAGACGTGGTAGATAATTTTGCTTTGCAATTACAGGAAAAAGGTGGAAGGGCTGAGTTGGTATTAAATGCAATCAATGACCTTGTGATGGCAGATGAGGTTCATTTCTCCAATATGATTAACAACCTTATTGATAATGCTGTCAAGTATTCAAAAGATAACGTTCCCTTGCTTGTCAGGGTCACTACTCAATCCAATGGAAAAAATTTGACAGTGAAAGTAGAAGACAATGGCATTGGAATGAGTAAAGAAACAGTGAAGCGGGTTTTTGAACGCTTTTACAGGGCTCATACCGGCAACCTGCATAATGTTAAAGGATTTGGGTTAGGATTGAGTTATGTAAAAACAATTGTGCAGGCGCAGGGCGGTGAAATTAAAATTGACAGTATGTTGGGTCGCGGCAGCACCTTTATTCTAGATCTTCCATTGAAGAAAAACGGTTAAAATGCCTCTCCACCTATTCCTGCACCTGCGGGTATAGAAGACAACCATCGCCGTAGCTTAAAAATCTAAATCCATTTTGAAGGGCATGATCGTACACTTTTCGCCAGTCCTCACCAATAATTGCAGCAATCAATAGTAATAAGGTAGATTGTGGTTGATGAAAATTGGTGATCAAGCCTTTTGCAATCCGAAGTTTGTATCCCGGTGCTATTATGATGCGTGTCCTGGTGACCAGTTTTTTCAATTTATTTTTTTTCATCCAGCCTAGCAAAGACGCTAATGCATCTTTCGCTTGTACATCCCGGGAAGGCATATCATAAGCCTCCCATTGATTTAGTTCCGGAATAGATGATTGATCGTTGGCTGTTAACAGCTTTACTCCGAGCCAATAGAGACTTTCAATTGTTCGCATTGATGTGGTACCTACGGGTATAATGGTCTTGTCAAGATGTCGAATGATGTTTTCAATTGCTTCACCGGATACATCGATAAACTCCGCATGCATTTCATGCTGTTGCATAGTTTCACTTTTCACAGGTTTAAATGTTCCGGCGCCAACATGAAGCGTTACAAACTCTTTTTGAATATTTTTTCGATCCAGACTTCTAAAGATAGAATCCGTAAAATGAAGACCCGCTGTTGGCGCTGCCACTGATCCATCGTAACGGGCATAAATAGTTTGGTACCTTTCGGCGTCACTTGATTCTGCCTTTCGTTTTATATATGGCGGCAGAGGAATAGCGCCTGCATGATGCAATAATTCCGCAAAACTCATTTCAGGATCATTCCAGGAAAGTTCGATTACAAAAGAGTCTATTCTCTTTTCCTGGTAAATGGCCTCCAGAATTATCTCCTTATTGAAAGCATAAATTATTTTTTGAAGTATCTGCCCATGTTTCCATTTTGATGCGCCGCCAACCAGGCATAGCCAATATACTTTTCCGCGTTGTAGCATGGCAGTCGTAATATCCGCATACTGCTCATGCGGCTCGAGACAAAATATTTCTATTACACCGCCAGTCGGTTTTTGGAACAACAACCTTGCTTCCACAACCTTGGTGTTATTAAAAATCAGCAACGAACCTGTCGGAATATGCGAAGCAATATTTTCATAGATATCATCCTGTATATCCCCGTTTCTATAAACAAGTAATTTGGATGAATCTCTTTTTTGAAGGGGGTAGCTGGCTATCCGATCCCCGGGAAGTGAATAGGTAAAATCAGCAATAGCAATATCCTTTGGGTGCATAACAATTGCGACCAACTGTCGCAGTTTGATGAGTTGCAAAAATACTAACGTTTCGCAAGTGGCACGACGAGTTTTAATCCGCTCCAGATCTCACTCACTGCACAAACTTTTACATCTATGAGATCATTTTTCAACGCATAATTTCTGATAGCGTCTTCGGTAATATCAGTGGGAATTTTTGCCGATTTTTTATACCACGAGACCCAGATAACGATTGCAGGATTTTTTGAAAGCAAGGGCTGTAGTTTTTTTATTGCTGATTCAAAGACTTTGTAGCTTTCTGCAAATAAATGAATAAGGTCCGGCAATTCATTTTTGGAGCATAGCTGATCACTAATATCTGCTTCCAACAATTCAAAATAGTTCGAAGGTGTATTGATCAACCGGATCTTCATGCCCGGTTTGATACCCAGTTTTTTGGTCAGGGGTGTGCCTGAATAGCCTGCAGTTGCCATAGTGCCAAAATACGAATGCCGGTTTAAATTATGCGCAGTAGCCGATCCGTATTCACAATTGTGATGGCTTCATTCACCGTTTTTCCACCGCAATTCACAAATAATCCACGCCTTTTTTGATCAGTAGCGGATAGAATCCGAGCAAATGCACTACAGTAAGGCCTTTCAGGCATTAGGACTCTGTGGACAAAATAAAAATACCAAAATTTGGATGGTAAGTGGGAAAAAGTGTTATTTTGTGTTAATTAGTACAAAATTGACCCAAGAACCTGATAATGATAGATATTCTCGGCGAATACCAGGCGACTTTAGACTCAAAAGGTCGCTTTCTTCTGCCGGCTGCCTTCAAAAAGCAGCTCTCCGAAGAAGAGGGTACCCGCTTTGTTATGAACAGGGGTTTGGACAATTGTGTCACGTTATTCACATTAAAAAATTGGGAAGCTTTTTCGGCGAAGATCAGGACTTTGAATGATTTTAATGAGGAGGAAAGACCGGTCCGCCGATTTTTTTTAAATGGCGCCGCTTACGTAGAACCGGATAGTGCAGGAAGATTGCTGGTACCACCACATTTGAAGGAGCATGCCGGTTTGCAAAAGGACCTCGTGATGCATTGGGCGGACGATAAATTAGAAATCTGGGATAGTAATAAGTACAAACAGCTCTTTGATTCAATCTCACCGGAAGCATTAAGCAAAATGGTACATAAAGTATTAGGGGGAGGGAACGGATTGGCAGGTTAAATTGTTAAATAGTTGACATGAAGAAAAAGTTGAAAAAAGAAGAACCGCTATTAACTAATCAACCAGCCAAGCCGTCAACTGAAGCCTATCACATACCTGTTCTTCTACAGGAGACAATAGCAGGGTTAGCTATTCAACCGGAAGGCATCTATGTCGATTGTACGTTTGGTGGTGGCGGTCACTCGAGAGCTATTCTTGAGCAATTGAGTACCAAGGGAAAACTGATTGCCTTCGACCAGGACGAGGATGCGAAACGAAATCTGCCTGACGATGATCGTGTCATTTTCGTGCCGCATAATTTTCGTCATCTGCAACGGTTCCTGAAGCTTCACCAAATAAACGCTGTTGATGGCATCATGGCGGACCTGGGTGTCAGCAGTCACCAGTTTGATGAAGCAGCAAGAGGGTTCTCGACCCGCTTTGATGCAGCACTGGATATGCGAATGGACCAGCGCCAAACCCTGACTGCCTTTGATGTTGTGAATACCTACACTGAGCAGCAACTCCACAAGCTGTTTGAGCAGTATGGCGAAGTAACGAATGCCAAAACATTAGCGAGAACGATTGTCAATGTTCGCAATCACGTTTCATTGAAAACCATCAATGCTTTCAAAAATGCTCTCCGTGAGGTGGTAAAAGGAAATCCCAATAAATATTTTGCCCAGGTTTTCCAGGCGTTGCGCATTGAAGTGAATGATGAAATAGGAGCATTGAAAGAAATGCTGCAGCAAATCCCAAAACTGCTGAAGCCCGGTGGCCGGGTGGCTATCATCACTTTTCATTCTTTAGAAGACAGGCTGGTTAAAGTTTTTTTTCGTCGTGGTTCATTTGATGAACCGGAAACAAATCCTTTTATCAATGACGAGCCGGTGAATGAATTAAAAATTATCACCAAAAAATCGATACAGCCAACTGAAAAGGAAATGAAAGAGAACCCAAGATCAAGAAGTGCAAGATTGAGGGTGGCAGAAAAAATAATGATGGTGTAATGAGGTGGGTAGCGAATGATGAATGATAAATAAATGATACTGAAGTTTAAAGTTTATTATACACAATGCAGGAGCAGGAAATAAATAAGGGAAAAGAAACAAAAACAAATTGGAAGAAGCTTCTTAATTACCAGTCGGTAGTAAGGCAGATCCCATTTTTTTCGTTTCTGACTTTTCTTGCGGTGCTGTATATCTATAATGGGCATTTAGCTGATAAAACCGTTCGGAATATCAGCAGGACAACAAGAGAGGTACGAGAGTTGCAGCATGAATATAAAACGGTGAAGGGTGAAGTGATGTTTCGGAGCAAGCAAAGTGAACTGGTAAAAGCAGTTGAGCCGTTGGGCCTAAAGGAATTAATGGAGTCACCAATTGTGCTAAAATCAGAGGGTAAGAGTGACAATTAGAAATAAATAACAATCATAGCGAGTTGGAAGTTAGGCGTGACATATTATGGCGGGTTTATTTATGCTTTATCGGCATGGTGCTCTTATGTGTCTTTATTCTTGGCAAAGCATTTTATATACAGCGTTTCCAGGGTGAGCACTGGCGGAACATGAGTGATAGTATGCACCAGCGCATTGTTGAGCTAGACGCCGACAGGGGAACCATCTATAGTGAAGATGGCCAGATGTTGAGTACCTCTTTGCCTGAATTTGACATCTATCTTGATTTCCAGGCCGATGGTTTACGTGATAAGAATGGAAAGGTGTTTAGAGAAAACGTAGACTCATTTGCCATAGCCATGGCAAAATATTTTGGTGATAAAACCACGGCACAGTATAAAAAAGAATTGCAGGAGGGGTATAGGAAAAAAAGCCGCTATTATTTGCTGAAGAAGAAATTGTCGTTTGAAGAGTATAAGAATTTCCGCCAGTTTCCATTGGTAAAATTAGGAAGAAATAAAAGTGGTGTAATTGTAGAGGAAAACAGCAAACGGTTATCGCCATTTGGATTATTGGCTAACAGGACCATCGGTCTTTCCCGTGAACATATTGCGAGCAATGGCAAAGTGAAAAAGCAAAATGTAGGTCTTGAAAAAAGTTATGATACGTTGCTGACTGGTCAAAAAGGCCAGCGGCTGGTAAGATATGCTTCGGGCGGAGCTATCCCGGTGGAAGGTTTTCAAATAGAACCTGAAAACGGGAAAGATATTTTCACTACACTGGATGTGAACATACAGGACATAGCAGAAAATGCTTTGTTGAAACAAATGGACACAAGCGAATCGTTGTATGGCACCTGTATAGTGATGGAAACAAAAACCGGTAAGATCAAAGCGATTGCCAATCTTGGCCGCAGGCCGGATGGAACTTATTGGGAGGATGATAACTATGCCCTACGGGTGACAGAACCCGGATCCACGATTAAGCTGGTGACATTATTAGCAGTGCTGGAAAAAGGTACTTCAAAATTGAATGACCTGGTAGAAGTTGGCAGTGCTGGACAAATGGTAGTTGGCCCGCGAAATGTAAATGATGCTGAACGTTCGCCCAAACCCGTATTGACGGTAAAGGAATGTTTTGCACATAGTTCTAATGTGGGAATGAGCAAATTGGCGTACAAAGCATTTGCTCAAAACCCTAAGGAGTATAGGGATTATTTACACAAGTATCACATGGATGTTCGTTCACCCATCGATCTTTCAAATATCCCCAGGCCACAACTGGCGCCATTGGATAAAAATAAGGGTGGCGTAATGAATATGATCACGATGAGTTTTGGTTATGCTGCCCAGGTCAGCCCAATGCATACCCTTACCTTATACAATGCTATCGCCAATAATGGTAAAATGATGAAACCTTATTTGGTCAATAGCATTCAGCAGGATGGCATCGTGATAAAACAATTTGGGCCGACTGTGTTGGAAGAAAGTATTGCGAAGCCAGAAGTAATACAGGCGGCGAAAGAAAGTATGGAAGCGGTGGTAACCGAAGGTACCGGCAGAGTTGCTTTTAAAGACATGCCTTTTGCCGTAGCAGGAAAAACCGGAACCGCACACGTTGCAGATGGAAATATTAAATACAGTGCGGGTGTATACCAGGCATCGTTTGTAGGCTATTTTCCGGCAAATGATCCCCAGTTTACCTGTATAGTAGTAATCAGATCCAAGCCATACGCAGCCTTGCACTATGGTGGGACATTGGCAGGCCCGGTGTTTAAAGAAGTAGCTACAAAATTGTATGCGATGTATGTGGAGAAAAAAGCACCGCATATGTATGCAGCGAAAAAAGATAGTACAGGTTATTTCTATGCCGGGAATAATGCAGACATAAAAAATGTGTTCCAAACATTAAATATCGGGTACAGGGATTCGGCAACGCAGGGCGATTGGAGTAACGTGTTTGCAGTGGATTACCAGCCGGTGGTAAAAACAAGTGTGATCAGGAAGCAGGTAATGCCCAATGTGAAAGGAATGGGATTGAAAGATGCGTTGTACCTGTTGGAAAATATGGGAGTAAAAGTTTCGGTGAAAGGAAAGGGTAAAGTAGCGAATCAATCTGTTGAAGCTGGGAGTGCCCTGTCAAAGGGAATGACTGTGGTTTTGGAATTGAGCTGATTAAAAGTTTGAAGTTAAAGGTTTAAAAAGTTGACCGTGTTATTGCAGGATGTTCTATATAAAGTTTCGATCAGGTCAGTTGCAGGGAGTACTGCGATAACGGTGAATGATGTGCAGGTTGATTCAAGAAAAGTAAAACAAGGATCATTATTTATAGCGGTAAAAGGATCAGGGGCAGATGGTCACCAGTTCATTGACAAGGCAATAGAAAACGGTGCTGTAGCAGTGCTGTGTGAAATGTTACCTTCTTCGTTGAAAGAAGGTATTGTATATGTACAGGCGGAAAACAGTGCGGTGGCAGCCGGATGGATAGCACACAATTTTTTTGGGCAGCCATCCGATAGCCTAAAAGTGATTGGTGTAACCGGCACAAATGGTAAGACGACGATTGCCACCTTGTTGTTCAAGCTCTTTTCAGGATTGGGTTATAAATGTGGCTTGTTGAGTACCGTTGAAAATCATGTCGGTGATAAGATCGTGCCGGCAACGCATACGACTCCCGATGCTATCAGTTTGAATCAACTAATGAGGCAGATGGCGGATGAGGGATGTTCACATGTTTTCATGGAAGTCAGTTCACATGCAGTGCACCAGCATCGCATTACGGGTTTAAATTTTGCCGGCGGAGTTTTTAGCAATATCACGCATGATCACCTGGATTACCATCAGACATTTGATGAATACATCAGGGTTAAAAAATCTTTTTTTGATTCGCTGCCTTCATCCGCATTTGCGATCAGCAATGCAGACGACAAAAGAGGAATTGTGATGTTGCAAAATACAAATGCCCGAAAGTATTTGTACAGTTTGAAGACGCTGACTGATTTTAAAGGAAAGATCATTGAAAATAGTTTGACCGGGCTGGTGATGACGGTAAATGACCAGGAAGTTCACTTCAGGTTGATCGGTGAGTTCAATGCCTACAATTTGCTCGCCACCTATGCGGTGGCAATATGCCTGGGTGAAGAGAAACAGGAAGTGTTGAGATGCCTGAGCCTGTTAACCGGCGCTGAGGGAAGATTCGATTATATGGTATCACCTAAAGAAAGGATCATTGCTATTGTTGATTATGCTCATACTCCCGACGCTTTGTTGAATGTGCTGGCAACGATTAAGAAGTTAAAAAAAGGATATGAGCAGGTGATAACGGTAGTGGGTTGCGGTGGCGATAGGGATAAAACCAAACGACCTATTATGGGTGAAGCGGCCTGCGAGCATAGTGACCGGGTGATTTTCACCAGTGATAATCCAAGAAGTGAGGATCCGGCGCAAATCATCAGGGATATGGAAGAAGGGCTGCCGGCAGCTGCAAAAAGAAAGTATATCTCGATTGAGGATAGAAGGGAAGCAATTAAGACGGCGATCAGTTTAGCGAAGCAGGAGGATATCGTTTTGATTGCAGGCAAGGGACATGAGAAATACCAGGAAATAAAAGGTGTGAAGAATCACTTTGATGATAAAGAAGTAGTGAGAGAAATTTTTGAAATATTAGATAAATAAGGGAGAAGTTAAAGAGTTCACGGGTTCACAAATTCAATGTCAGTGGTTGAAAACTTATGAACTATTGAACAGGTAAACTTATAAACTAACTCAACGCATGTTGTACCATTTATTTGATTGGCTAAGGGAACAGGGAGTAAAATTTCCGGGCAGTGAGCTTTACAGGTTCATTACTTTCCGGGTTTTACTGGCCGTATTGCTTTCCTTATTCATCACCATGGTATATGGTAAGAAACTGATCCGTTTTTTACAAAAGAAGCAGATAGGTGAAAGTGTAAGGGACCTGGGGCTTGCAGGAGAACAAACAAAGAAAGGAACACCAACTATGGGAGGCATCATTATCATCCTTGCGATATTGATACCAACGCTTTTACTGGCAAGATTAGATACTGTGTATATCGTCCTGATGTTGATTGCTACAGTGTGGTTAGGAATAATTGGTTTTGTGGATGATTATTTGAAATTAAGGGCCAAAAAAATTGCCCAGCAGCAAGGTGTGGCTTATAAGAAAGGGGATAAAGATGGCTTGGCGGGATGGTTTAAAATATTGGGGCAGGTTGGTTTGGGAGTTACAGTAGGCGCAGTTCTTTATTTTAATAGTGATGTAACAATTTGGCGGGAGTACCAGGGCACTCCCCCGACAGGTGATACGACAGTGAAAACAAGGCAGGTAAATAATCGGACAAAACATTTCGTGGAAACGAAAGAGCCGATTACCACTATCCCTTTTGTAAAGAACCATGAATTTAATTACACGAAATTATTGCCGGAAGCAATAAGAAAATATTCATGGGTATTGTACATTTTGGTAGTGATATTCATCATCACCGCAGTTTCCAACGGATCGAATATTACAGATGGTCTTGATGGATTAGCGACAGGGACATCGGCATTGATCGGTGTTTTGCTGGGAATTTTTGCGTATGCAAGCGGTAACTTCTTTTTCGCCGACTATCTCAATATCATGTATATACCGGGATTAGGAGAGTTGTCCATATTTATCGCTGCGATGATAGGGGCTTGTATAGGATTTCTTTGGTACAACTCTTATCCGGCACAGGTATTCATGGGTGATACGGGGAGCCTGACCTTAGGTGGAATCATTGCAGCGCTGGCTATCATCGTTCACAAAGAATTGCTGATACCCATTTTCTGCGGAGTGTTCCTGGTAGAAAATATAAGTGTGATACTGCAGGTCAGTTATTTCAAATACACAAAGAAAAAATTTGGTGAGGGAAGAAGGATCTTTTTGATGAGCCCTTTACATCATCATTATCAAAAGAAGGGATATCATGAGTCGAAGATTGTGACAAGGTTTTGGATTGTGACGGTGCTATGTGTGGTGTTGAGTATTGTAACATTGAAATTAAGGTAAAAACAAGGATATAGTTTTTAGGAACGGATTTTTTTGAAAAACCACGCCGGCTGCTATCGAACCCCTTGAAGATTGTACTCTGATGTGAAGTAATTGTGAGGCTATTGCAAAGTTGATACTTGTGAAGAACCATTTTTTCCTAACCGCTGAGAAACTAACATAAGTTGAATCATGTGCTGTTGCAAGAGACAGCACCAAAAATGGATGAAGGCTGAGATCGAAGCCGGATCAAGTGACCTATGAGCAAACGTATCGTCATATTGGGTGGAGGTGAAAGCGGTGTTGGTGCCGCCATTCTTGCGAAGCAAAAAGGATATGATGTATTCGTTTCAGACCAAAGCTCTTTGAAGGATAATTATCGTAACGATTTGGTACAGGCAGGTATTGAATTTGAAGAGGGGCAACAGGATGAGACACGCATCCTTTCGGCCAATGAAGTAATGAAAAGCCCGGGCATTCCTGAAAAGAATGAGTTGGTTAAAAAAATCAGGGCCAGGGGTATTGAGATCATCAGCGAAATTGAATTGGCCTACCGCTTCAAAGGTGAAAGCAAGATCATAGCCATTACCGGCAGCAATGGGAAAACAACCACTACTGCTTTGACCTACCATATTTGTAAGAAAGCGGGATTGGATTGCGCTCTTGTGGGAAATATTGGTTATTCTTTTGCCCGCCAGGTCGCTGAAGATCCGAAGCCACTATACGTAGCAGAGATCAGCAGTTTTCAACTGGATGATATCAAAACTTTCAGACCTGATATCGCAATTCTTACAAATATTACTGAAGATCACCTGGACCGTTACGATTACAATTTTGAAAATTATATCAGGAGCAAATTTCGCATCGCTATGAATCAGCAGTCAACTGATTATTTCATTTACTGCGCGGATGACGAAGTCACGATGAAATATATTAATGAGCAAAATATTCACTCAAACCAACTGCCAATCAGTATGAAAACAGAACTATCAAAAGGAGCATTTATCAAAGACGGGGACATGTACGTAAGAACAGGCGAAGAATTTACCAGTATGAGTGTATATGATTTTGCCCTGAAAGGAAAACACAATCAATACAACACGATGGCAGCCTGTGTAGCGGGATCAACGATGGATATCCGCAAGGAAAAGATAAGGGAGGCGGTGCAGGATTTCCAGGGTTTGGAGCATCGCATGGAACCTGTGGCAACAATTCGTGGTGTGGAGTTTATCAATGACAGCAAAGCAACTAACGTAAACTCTACCTGGTATGCACTGGAGAGTATGACGAAACCAACGATCTTAATCCTTGGTGGGGTGGATAAGGGAAATGATTATTCGTTGATAGAGGAGTTGGTAAAAGAGAAAGTAAAAGCGATCATTTGCCTGGGGGTTGACAACCGGAAAATTCACGAAGCATTTGGAAATATTGTCAGTACGATTGTAAATACCGACAATGCTATAGATGCAGTGCAGGCGTCTTTTCATTTTTCGGATAAGGGTGATGTGGTTTTGTTAAGCCCGGCCTGCGCCAGTTTTGATTTGTTCAAGAATTATGAGGATAGGGGAAATCAGTTTAAGAAAGCGGTAAAGGAGTTGTAAGAAAAGTTGACAGATGATGGTAGACAGTTGACAGGACAACCAGCAATTAATAATAAGCAGCCAGAAACGAGCAACGACCAACGAGTAACAAAAGAAATGGAAGTATCAAGAGACATACGATTCAGTGAAATGGGAAATTTCAATACCCGTAGACTACTGACTAAAACCAAAGGTGATAAAGTGATTTGGGCATTGGTAGTATTGTTGGCGTTAGTGTCCTTATTAGCAGTATATAGTGCTACCGGTTCGCTGGCCTATAAAAATTATAAAGGCAACACCGAAGTTTATTTATTTAAACAGATCGCTTTTATCATCATTGGCATATTGGTTGTATACTTTGCGCATCTTGTCAATTATACATTGTACTCAAGAGTAGCCACCATCATGTTTTTGCTGGTTATTCCTTTACTGATCTATACATTGTTTTTTGGAGTTAGGATGAATGAAGGAAGCCGGTGGATCAGGTTGCCGCTGATCAATATGACGATGCAAACTTCTGATTTAGCCAAGTTGGCTTTGTTCATGTACCTGGCACGCCTGTTAAGTAAGAAGCAGGATGTGATCAAGGATTTTAAAAAAGGATTCTTGCCGGTGATGATACCTATCGGAATTGTGTGCCTGTTGATTGCCCCTGCTAATTTATCAACGGCTTTGTTATTAGGAGCCAGTTGTATGATGCTGCTGTTTATTGGCCGGGCAAGAGCAAAACATTTATTACTGGTGATTGGATTAGCCATGATTCCCATTTTGTTCCTCATCATTGCTGCCGTTGCCAATCATAAATCAAAAAATGAAGAGACAGTTGCGGTGGCAAAATCTTCATCAGGTTTATTTGGCCGGGTGGAGACATGGATCGGTCGTGTTGAAAATTTCATTTATGGTGGTAAAGAAGCGGATAATGATGAGATGTACCAGGTGAACCAGGCAAAGATCGCTATTGCTCAGGGTGGAATTTTGGGTGTTGGTCCCGGCAACAGTACAACAAGAGATTACCTGCCACAGGCGTATAATGATTTCATTTTTGCGATCATAATTGAAGAGTATGGTTTTGTTGGTGGCGTCTTCATTGTGTTTATCTACCTGGTTTTTCTATACCGGTGTATAAGAATTTTTAAACGTTGTCCCTATGCATTTGGTGCATTCCTGGCATTGGGATTAAGTTTTACACTGGCGATCCAGGCAATAGCCAATATGGCTGTAACGGTGAACTTGTTCCCGGTAACAGGTGTGACTTTGCCGTTGGTGAGTATGGGTGGATCAAGTTTCATTTTCACTTGCCTGGCAATTGGAATCATATTAAGTGTAGCGAGGAATGTGGAGCAGTTAGAGGGAAAATCCACAAACCTTCCGCCGGCTGGCGGAGAGGCTTAGAAAGAGTCTGATATGAGCGAAAGGTTTAGCAATAGTGATTTTTCTGGCTCACCGTTTAGGGGACGGGGAGGACGCATTATCATAGCGGGTGGCGGAACCGGCGGGCATATTTTTCCGGCGATTGCGATTGCCAATGCATTGAAAAATATCGATGCGAACATTGAGATCCTGTTTATTGGCGCAAAGGGAAAAATGGAAATGGAAAAAGTGCCACAAGCGGGGTACAATATAGAAGGGCTGGATATAGCAGGATTCAACCGAAGTTCTTTGATAAAAAATATTGGCTTGCCATTTAAATTGGTAAAGAGTTTTTTCCAGGTAAGGAAAATTGTAAACCAGTTTAAGCCTGCCGCTGTAGTTGGCGTGGGAGGTTATTCCAGTTTTCCTGTACTGCGTTATGCACAGGCAAAAGGAATACCCACATTTATTCATGAGTCCAACTCCTTTGCAGGTAAGTCAAATATGTTATTGGGGAAAAAAGCTACAAAAGTGTTTACCGGTACAGAAGGAATGGAAAAATTTTTTCCTGCTGACAAGATCATGGTGACAGGTAACCCTGTAAGAAGCACGATTGCACAAACAGTGATAACAAGAGCAGAAGGGATTAAATTCTTTTCGCTGGATGCAAATAAAAAAACGGTGCTTGTTGTTGGCGGAAGCCTTGGAGCAAAATCGATCAATGAAGCTATCGGCGAACATATAGATGAATTAATAAATGCCGGGTTACAATTGATCTGGCAAACCGGAAAACCTTATGCTGCGAAAGCCAAAGAGCATACAGCAGGAAAATCATCTGTTTGGGTAAATGAGTTTATTACACAAATGGAATATGCGTATGCTGCAGCTGATATAGTGGTGGCCCGTGCGGGTGCCATGACAGTAGCTGAACTATGTGTTGTTAAAAAGCCCGTTTTATTCGTACCCTACCCATTTGCAGCCGAAGATCACCAAACAGTGAATGCAAAACAGTTGGTGAACAAACACGCCGCCTTGATGATCAAAGATGATGAGGCACCGGACAAGCTGGTGCCAATGACGATCCAGCTGGCAAAAGATGTCAACCGTCAGCAGGAGATGAAACAAAATATTTCTGTATTGGCCATTACAGATGCTGATACAAGAATTGCTGATGAAATTTTAAAAAGTGTCAGATAAATAGCCGCTGAGATATTGAAACAGCTGTAAAGAATGAAAAAAGATTCAAATACTGTCCTTATGAACACTCCCTTTTTAGGGGGTGACAATATCCGTGAAGTTTATTTTATCGGCATTGGAGGTATTGGGATGAGCGCTCTTGCCAGGTTCTTTCAGTCAAAAGGAATAAGTGTGAGTGGGTATGATAAAACACCCACTACGCTGACAAAAGAATTAGAAGCAAGTGGTATCACTATTCACTACGAGGAGAATATTGATAAGATACCGAAGGGGGCGCAACTGGTGGTGTATACACCGGCAGTGCCGAAAGATCATAAGGAATTGTTGTTTTATCAGCAGCAGGGAAGCAAAGTTGTGAAGCGAAGTGATGTGCTGCAAATGATATCTGAAAGTTCTTTTAATATCTGCATTGCCGGTACTCATGGAAAAACGACAATCACTACCATGGTTGCCCATTTGTTGCGTGACAGCGGTTTTGGATGCAATGCCTTTTTAGGTGGGATATCAGTAAACTATGGGACTAACTTTTGGAGTGATCCAAAAAATGTTTGTGTGATTGAAGCAGATGAGTATGACAGGAGTTTTTTGAAACTGAGCCCGGATATAGCGATCATTTCAGCAATGGATGCAGATCATCTCGATATATATGGAACGGCTGAGTCAGTCGAGCAGGCTTTTATCGATTTCAGCAAAAGAGTAAAACCCGGTGGCTTGCTGATCCGACAGTTTGGTTTGAAACGTGGAAAGGAATTGGGTGGGGACAGACAGTTGATCTATAGTTTACAAAATGATGCGGCCGATGTATATGTTGCGAATGTCAGGATGATGAACGGCAGCTACGAGTTTGATGTAATGATGAAGGATAGGATGCTGGAGAATGTAGTGCTGAATATGGGCGGTATGCATAATGTGGAGAATGTGATCGCGGCGATTACTGCAGCGAGTTCTTTGGGAATAGAAAATGAAAAGATAAAAGCAGCAGTTGCTTCCTTCAGGGGTGTAAAGCGCAGGTTTGAGTATATAATCAAGACGAATGAATTGGTTTATGTAGACGATTATGCTCATCACCCTGAAGAGTTGCGGGCATTGATCAATGGGGCGAAAACATTGTTTAAAGGGAAAAAGGTCACTATCATTTTTCAACCACACCTGTACACAAGAACAAGAGATTTTGCGGATGGGTTTGCTGAAGTGCTTGGGATGGCGGATGAAGTGATTTTACTGCCGATATACCCTGCGAGAGAATTGCCGATAGAAGGTATAACCAGTGAATTATTACTGGAAAAAATGAAAGGCACTAATAAGTCAGTAAAGACAAAGGAAGAAACGATCAACTGGATAGAAAATGATTTTACAAAACGCAGGGATAAAGAGTTTGGCAATTTGTTGATAACAGCAGGGGCAGGAGATATAGACACGCTGGTGGAAAAGATAAGAGCAAGTCTGAACGGGGATTTGTAAGATGGAGGGGACTATTGGGAAAATGTGCCGCGGAAGGCGATATGTTAACAGAAGAATTTAATTGAAATGAGCTCCGGAGGAGCGACATTTTGGTAGAAGGAGTTTGACAATGAAATGAGCCCCGTAGGGGCGACATATTGGTAGAAGAAGAAAGAATAATAATTACAAGTAAGCTCCGTAGGAGCGATATATAAAAATAACAGAGAGCCAACAAAAGAAAGTGAATACAAAAAAAGCGATACGAAGAATTTTATTCATTGCCATGTGGTTGGTGATTGGCAGCGGGATGCTGGTATTGCTGATCGCCGCCATGGGTAAGCAGAAAAAGAATACCTGCAGGGATTATGTGGTGACGATAAAAGGCAACCAGGAAGAAAATTTCTTCCTGGATAAAACGGAGATCGTCAAATTGCTGAAAGTGGCTGCTAAAGGAAATATCAAAGGACAAGCGAAGGAGTCGTTCAACCTGCTGGAAATGGAGAGCTTGCTGGAAGATAATGTCTGGATAAAGGATGCACAGCTTTATTTCGATAATAAAGATGTGCTGCACGTTTCTGTTACGGAAAGAGAACCAGTAGCAAGAATATTTACCGGCAGCGGTAAAACATTTTATATCGATGCGGATGAAAAAGGAATTCCCTTGTCGGAGAATTTAAGTACAAAGCTACCCGTGTTTACCAATGTGCCGGATAAAAAAGACAGGGAAAAGAAAGATAGCTTGTTGATTCATGATATAAGAACTACAGCGCAATTTATCAACAGCAATCCCTTTTGGAAATCACAGGTAGCGCAGATTGACCTGGTACGATCCGATGCGGACGGTTCCTGGCAATTTGAAATGGTGCCTGTCGTCGGCAATCATATTGTAAAGCTGGGTGATGGTGAGAATATCGAGCAAAAATTCAACCGGCTTTTTATTTTTTATAAGGAGATACTAAGCAGGACAGGATTTGATAAATACAAAACCATTGATGTTCGTTTTGCCGGACAGGTGATTGGCGGTAAAAGTGAAAATCCCAAAGTGGACTCCGTACAGTTGCGTAAAAATGTACAGGAACTATTAGACCAGATTAAGAAAATAGAATTGGAAAACGAAGCTATCGAAAAATCAATGGCGACAACTGTAGCTCAACAGCAAACCGATGTCAAAACAGGAATAGTGAATACTGATCTCAACAATCCAACCCCTAATTCCACCCGGGAAAACCGAAATCCAAAAGCTGCTGAAGAGAAAAAAAAGCCTAAAGCTGTAATGAAGAGGCCCCCATCCGACTTCTCCCGATAGGGGAAGCCGCCAGGGCACGGACCCCGCTTTTCGAAGATGCTCACTATATAATGCATTTCGAAAATGGTGAGTAGAGCGATTAAAATAGATGTGGTAGTGATGAAGTTTGATATTGTAACGCCGAACCCTCCTGCTGAACTAAGTCGAAGCATCCCGGAGAAGGGATAAGAGGGTGAGGCCTGCTGAGCAGAATTAATGTAGTACAAGAGTGCGACGCAAGGGACGATGATCAGGGAACAGAACGATGGTAACAGAATAAAAACTCTTTCGATAAAAACAACAACTAAAAACAACATTATGAACCACGAACAACCCATTATTGTAGGTCTTGACATTGGGACAACCAAGATCGCAGTGATTGCCGGGCGAAAGAATGAGTTTGGCAAGCTGGAGATACTTGGATTTGGTAAGTCTAACTCAAATGGTGTAAAACACGGCCAGGTGCTGAACATCGATGAAACGATCAAAGCTATACGAACTGCTTTAGACAACTGCTTTGCTTCCAATCCAAATTTGGAAATTAATGATGTGTATGTTGGTATTGCCGGCCATCATATTAAAAGTTTGCAAACCCGTGGCGATATTGTTCGCCAGGCAAACGATGAAGAAATTTCTCAACGGGAGATCGATCAGTTGATCAGCGATCAGTACAAAACTTATATACCTGCCGGCGATCAGATCATTGATGTGATCCCGCAGGAGTTTACCGTAGATAATTTTCAAAACATTCCTAATCCCATCGGTTATGGTGGTGTAAAAGTGGGAGCAAACTTTCACATCATCACGGGTGATAAAAATGCAATTCGTAATATCAACCGCAGTGTTGAAAAATCCGGCTTGCATACAAAGGATTTGGTGTTACAGCCATTGGCTTCGTCTTCAGCGGTAATGGCACAGGAAGATCTGGAAGCCGGTGTAGCCATCGTTGATATTGGCGGTGGTACTACTGACCTCGCTGTTTTTTATGAAGGTATCCTGAAACATACTGCAGTTATTCCTTTTGCCGGTGAAAATATTACCAATGATATTAAAACCGGTTTGGGTGTGCTGAAAACACAGGCCGAACAAATGAAAGTGCAGTTTGGTAGTGCTTTAGCGAATGAAGCAAAGGGTAATGCCTACATCACCATTCCTGGTTTAAGAGGTATGCCGGCTAAAGAGATCAGTGTAAAAAGTTTGGCCAACATCATACAGGCGAGAATGAGTGAGATCATGGATTTTGTTACTTATCACCTGAAGCAGGTGGGGCTCGATAGCAAGGCATTGAATGGTGGTGTAGTACTAACCGGCGGCGGTTCTCAACTAAAACACCTGATTCAACTTACCGAATATGCTACTGGTTTGCCAGCAAGAATTGGTTTTCCTAACGAGCATTTAGCGGCCGGGCATATTGAAGAATTAGCGAAACCAACCTATTCAACTTGCATCGGGCTTATATTAAAAGGTTATGATGATTATGAGCACAACCGGAAGAAGTTTGAAAAAGAATATAAAAAAGTAAATGTACCGGAGACTTTGAAAAAGGCCATCGAAAAAGAAGAGAAAGAGATTGAAATTGAAGAAGTGAGTGCGGAGAAAGTGAAACAAAGAAAAGGTTTGAACAATTTCTGGGGAAAATTCAAGGACGGCATCATTGATCTTTTCAAAGAAGAAGAAGATAAGCACTTATAAACCTTACATACAATCCCGGGCAGGGATTACCAAGTTCTTTTTAATAACTAAACTAAAAATGCAACGTGAAAGAAATAGATCGTTGCAACTACTAACCCAAATTCTAAACAGCCCAAACTCATCTATGGTAGCAGGTGTGCAGGGCTTTTTAAAACCAGTTAATTATGATACATTTTGATTTGCCAAAAGAAAAATCATCTATCATCAAAGTGATAGGTGTTGGCGGCGGCGGCGGTAATGCGGTAAACCATATGTTCAGCCAGGACATTGAAGGTGTCAACTTCATTATTTGCAATACAGATGCGCAGGCATTGACCAATAGTGGCATTCCAAACAGGATTCAACTCGGACCGCACCTTACACAGGGTTTAGGCGCCGGCGCTAATCCTGAGATCGGCCGCCAGGCAACAGAAGAATCACTGGAAGAAATAAAGCGCATACTTGAAGTAAATACTAAAATGGCCTTTATCACTGCCGGTATGGGCGGTGGTACAGGAACCGGTGGTGCACCTATCATTGCAAAAATTTGTAAAGACCTGGGCATCCTGACAGTGGGTATCGTTACGACACCTTTTGCATATGAAGGAAGAAAAAGACAACTACAGGCTGAAGAAGGTATAAAAATATTGAAAGGATATGTAGATACACTGCTGGTGATCAGCAATGACAAATTGCGTCATCAATTTGGTAATCTAAAAATGCGGGATGCATTTGCCAAAGCTGATAATGTACTGGCAACTGCTGCAAAATGTATAACTGATGTCATCAATAGCACCGGCCAGATCAATGTGGACTTTGCGGATGTATGCACTGTGATGCGTAATGGTGGTGTGGCCATCCTTGGAAGTTCTGCTGTTGCTGGCGAAGGCCGTGCATACAGGGCTATTGAGGAAGCATTGAATTCTCCATTGTTGAATGATAACGAGATCAGTGGTGCGAAGTGGATACTTATCAATATCAACTCTGCGGAAGGAGAACATGAGTTTACCATGGATGAAGTTGAGATCATACAAAATCACCTGGTGTCACAGGCTGGCGAGGGTACTGATGTGATCATGGGATTGGGATATGATAATTCGTTGGGCGATCAATTAGGTATCACATTAATCGCTACCGGTTTTCAACACAAAGATCCTTTTACAAAACAGGCACCAAAGAAGGTGGAAGTAAAGAAGGAGGAAAAAATTGTGATGACTCTTGGTGAAACGATTGCTAAGAAAACTGAATTGAAAGAAGAGAAAAAAGAAGAAACAAGAGAAGATTTGTTGGCTCCTAAATTGGTTGACGAATTTCACATACAGGATGCTCCCATGCCTGGGGTAAATGATGCGATTGAAATGGAATACATCAAAGAAGAAGAACCGATCGTGCTGTGGCATTTACAAACAAAAGAAAAAATACCAGGTAAAAACACGGTGGAAGATGGTAAAATTACTGTTGGCAAAATGTTACCGCCGGAAAAAAAAGAAGATATATATTCGATCTCAGAACGCACTCCGGTATCCGAACCAACTACCTTATCCACCAATTCATCAAAAGAACAAGAACGTAAAGATAGTACAAGTACAAGTACTAACAGCCCGATGCCTGCAGCTTCGGGAGGTTATCAACTGGCCAGACCCTCCAATATCTACGCAGAATCAAAAGCAGAGGCCAATGCCTCAATGCCTGCTGTTGAGAAGCCAGTCTCCTCCCATGCTGCCGCAAAACCAGGTGACGAACTACCTGACATGCAAATGCAGCTGGTGGAAAAAGACATTCCAGCGGCGGATATGCCGTTAGCCCACCATGCTCACACACCTTTGTATCCTGAGGTTGAGGATTCGCCGATGGCGAACGAAGCCGAAGATCAAAAACGTAGGGCTGCTGAAAGGCTGCACAAGTTGCGCAACTTGTCGTTCAATGTCAATTCAGCTGACCCAAATAATGAGTTTGAAACAGTGCCGGCCTATATCCGCCGCAATATGGAACTGTATAACAGCAGTTCCCAGATTGAAAGCTTCTATAGCAATTACGAGGTCAAGTCCGACCAAAATAACCAGGCACATATCAGCACCATTAATACTTTTTTAGACGGTAAAAAACCCGACTGATAAATTGTCTTTCGGCACATAACCCTATGACTGAGCCGAAGGACGTTCCCAATAAAAAGCCAATAAAGTGGCTGAGTTTTTAGTTGTTCCCCCGGTGTTTGCATCGGGGGTTTTTTTGTAGCCTGGCGAAGGGTGAACTTGTTTGAAGTTGATTTTGTAGCCAACATTTGTATTTCATGGCATCACCTGTTGCGTCGCACCGTTCAAGGTTCGGTTCGCTATTGGGCAAATTTATTATAGCTGGGTTTGAGAAATAGTCCTTAAAAGGTTTTGCAGGACCAGGCAACCCAGTAACTATTCCTTTCGTTTCATAGAAATCCGTTCGTGACGCCCCCCTGAATGGATTCCCCGATAGCCATTCTTTTCCTCCCTTGACGACAGCCAATTAATTTTTCAACAGCCTTTTTCATGTGCTGCTGTGAACGTTTTGTCCATACCACCTCATATTTTCTTTCTACCATTGCCGGATAAGCTTTAGCATTTCCTCAGAACTGATATAGTTTCCGGCCTGGAACTCGGCCTCGGCTTCTTCCAATTCATGGTTATATTGCTCCCTGGCAATTCTTTCGGGGGATTGTATAAAAGATTTAATTACGTTTAAAAGAGATTCCTTTTGAGCCGGCGTTAATAACGACCAGTATTTACTCAACTCTATATCTAGTGGAGAAGGCGACATAATTCATAGTTTATACAAATCTACTTTTTTCAAAAGAACTATTTTAAATGTGGTCGACTGGCACCAAAATAACATGATTATTTGGAATTTGACTCAACCTCTCAATTCCTTCTCCGCCTCTTTGCCATATCGTATAACAATCTCCGGGATAGCCATGATATCTTCCAAGGAAGTACGAAAGTTAACAATGCAACTTCGCAAAAGATATTTTCCTTCCAGCATGGCATTGCTGACAAACAACTCTCCATTTTTTTGAAGATTGGTGAGCAAAGCAGTATTTAACCGGGTTAGCCATTCTTCCTTTTCCTGTTCATTTGCTGGCGCATTGTCGGGTGTGTACCGAAAAGTGACAATGCTTAACTCGTCAGTATATACTTCAATATTTTTCTGTTTCTTCAATTCATTGAACAATTGTTTTGATAAGGTGATATCGTCACGTATCATTTCGGTGATGCCATGCCGTCCTGCCTGTTGCATGACCATCCAAACTTTAAGGGCACGAAATCCTCTTGAGTTTTGTGGCCCGAATTCATAAAAGTTAACCGGCGTTTCATCACCCATTTTATCAAACTGGTAATAGGCAGGATGAAAAGAAAATGCATCGGCCAGCAGGTTGGGATCACGAACCAGGGTGCAGCCGGCTTCCAGCGGACAATACAACCATTTATGCGGGTCAATGGCAATGGAATCAGCATCTTTTAGTCCTTCAAACATTTCCTGCAATTCCGGCAACGCTGCAGCCAGGCCGCCATAAGCACCATCGATATGAAACCACGTGTTATGCTTTTTACAAATGGTCGCAATGCCAGCTAACGGATCGGTAGTACCGAAACCAACACTACCGGCTGTGCCTACAACGGCCAATGGAATAAACCCGGCGGCTTTATCTTCCTGTATTTGTTTTTCCAACGCTTGTACATCCATACGTTGTGAATCATCCATCGGTATCCAGCGGATAGCCTGTAATCCCAGGCCAAACAAATCGGCTGTTTTATGCAGCCAGGTATGCACCTGTTGGGTGGCGTACAAGGTAAACTTTAGTCCTTTTTCCGTCAACCCTTCTTCGCGGATATTCCACTGCGCCCTATTCTTCCGGGCCGCCCATATGCCTGCGATATTGGCCATGTTGCCGCCACTCACCAGTACACCACCACAACCTTTTTGATAACCGATCAGTTCCGATAACCAGCGGATACATTGTAATTCTATTTCTGTTGCGACGGGCGATAAAATAAAGGCGCCGCAATTAGGATTGGTCAGTGAAGCAATAAAATCAGCCATGGCGCCGAGTGGTGCAGGAGAGGAGGTGATATAGCCAAGGAATTTTGGATGACCGTTAAACAAGGAATGATCGGTGAGTAAAGAAGTCGCTTGTTGAGCAAGAGTAGCTGCATCACTTCCATTGTCTGGTAAATGATTATCGGCACCGATCAGTTTTCTGACTTCCGAAGGCGTCAAACCTTCAGTTACTTTTTTATTGGGTAATTGTTCTAAAAAATCAGCGAGCTGATCGATGAGTGAATGGCCAATGGCTCTGAATTCTTCAGCAGGCATATTTAATATTGCCTGGCGGTTTGCTGTGGCAACAGGTAAGGTTTGCATATAAAAAAATTGGAGGTAGAAGTTACTGAATAGTATGCAAACGGGGAGATGAGCGGATTAACTGCTTAACGTATGTGATCGCCAAAGGCGATAAAAAAGAACTTCAAAACCGGAGGTTTCGAAGAGCAGGGGGGTGGCAGTTATTTTTTGTCATCATGTTCTGAAAAATGATTTCCTCTCCAAGCCACTCTCTTTTTAGCCCTGTTGTTTCTATAAATTTCTTTTGTTCGTTTTCTGTTGCATAATCAATTACAAATTGTTGTCCACCGTCATCATAATATGTGTAACGTCCTTTGGTTTTAAATTCTGTTGGTAAATATGAGAAACGCTGAAAAAATGAATCATCTATGTAGCCAACTTTAGATAATTTCCATTTTTTAATTGCTCCGTTAACTTTGAAATTTATCCATTCGTAGTTGTTTTCGTCAACTCTTAATGAAATGTCAGTATAATTCAATTCTCCCTTTGTTATTGTTCCCATGCGTTTCATAAAAGTTATATAATCACTGCTTGGGTCAATAAATTCAATGTCGTACCAAACACAATTGTCCGTGTAATGAACTGGATGACCAGAATGTCTCCAACCTAAATAATAGTACAACAGTTGAAATGGCGATTTTCTGAACTCTGCTTCAAGGTCGGTGCCAGGTAAATAATTACCTTTCATGTTTTTAAATATTATTTCTTTGGTAATTCCTGAATTTAATTGATAACCCAAAGTGTTGAATATTTTCAACTGTTGGTCAAAAGAAAGAGTGTCAGCCGAGATTGTCAGCTCTGTTTTGTTAGAATGATTTTCGGGTTTTCTTCCTTTTTGATTTTGTCAAAATGTTTCTTAAACAGTCCAAATAGTCCCATAAATAGAATTGTTACAAAACTCGCTATTTTTATTGTTGTGCAGTTCTTAAACCTTACAAATCATCCACCAAAAATTTCTTCCTCGCAAAAAAAACATATGCCGTGATATAGGCAAGAACGGCAATAATTAAAATGCTAGTATCAGGACTATCAGGATAAAAAACTTTTTTACCAAAAGGGATAGGAATCAATACATCAGATGCCTGCAACGGCAAAAAATAACCGGCAGGGGAAAGTTTAAACTGGAAATTGGTCAAAGCAGCGATCAGCCATTCAAAAATAATCCCGTATAGAAAAAAGATAATGATGGCCAACCCGCTTCGCCTGAACAATACGGCCAGCATCAATGCAAAGAATAAATAAGCCAGGGCTTGTATGAACACGTAGAATATATAGGCTGTTCCATCCATGGAGAAACTACCGGAAGAAATAGAGCCAAAAACAACGCAGGTAATAATATTGATTAGAGTGATCAATAATGAAAAGATGACCACCAAAGCGATCTTAATGCCAATGAACTGGTTGCGGCTCCAGCCGTCAATGATGTTTTGGCGGTGGGTTTTAAAATTGAATTCATTTACCATCAGCATGATGATGATCATCCCGGGGAAATACAGTAGCCAACTGCTGAGCCAGCCTACTGTTTGCCATACTTTGGGAAAGGCAAAGGAATCACCGAGGAGCATGGAGGCTTCGGGCACCTGCGCCTTGGTGCGTTGTTCAATGTACCAACTGATATAGGTAACGATAAAAATACTTACCAGGTAAAGTACAGCAAACACCCAAAAGGCCCGGTAATTTTTTATTTTCAGCCATTCGATCTTTAAAAGGTGTAACATGGTGTTGTTTGATGTTTGGTGTTCGAAGTTTGATGTCTATATATTGAACCAGTAAACAAGTAAATGGATAACCCAGTAAACTTCTGTCAATGCTCACTCTTTGTTCCTGTAATTTCCAGGAAGGTTGATTCCAGCGATTTTCTTTTTACATTCAGTTTGCTCAGCACAATTCCTTTTTCAAAACAAAAACGATTCACATCCTGTGCCGTGATCCCGTTGCTAAAAACCGCCTGCAGGTAGTTGTTTATTACCTGTGTTTCCAGAACACCGCTCATTTGCTGAATGGTGGATTCTAATGCATCCAGGTCATCGGCCGCCAGTTCAATGATCGTTTCATCCAGTGTTTTTGTATCAAGGATATCTTTTACACTTCCTACAGCTTTTAAATCTCCTTTTTGAATGATGGCCACATGGGTGCAAACTTTTTCTACTTCATCTAATATATGGCTTGCCATAATAATGGTTTTGCCCTGCCGGTTCAGTTGTTTCATTAGTTCCCTGATTTCTGCAATGCCGGCGGGATCGAGCCCGTTGGTCGGTTCATCAAAAACCAAAATGTCGGGGCTTCCCAACAATGTAGAAGCAATGGCCAGCCTTTGTTTCATACCTAGTGAATAGGTGCTGAATTTGGAGTCTTTACGCTGATAGAGATTGACAAGGTGCAGCGTCTTTTCGATATCTTCTTTTCCTCTTTGTTTGATTTCGGCAGCTATGCGCAGGTTTCTTTCACCGCTTAAATAATGATAGAAATTAGGCGTTTCCAGCAGCGTCCCTATTTGTTGCCGCATTGCAGCTGTTGCCGGTTCTCCTTTCCAGAGGTAATTTCCTTCGGTTTGCTTTAAGATATCCATAACGATCCCGAGCAGCGTTGTCTTGCCGCTTCCATTAGGACCGAGTATGCCAAATACACTTCCTTCAGGCACTTCAAAAGACACCTTATTTAGGGCACGGATACGGCCATAAAATTTAGTGAGGTTGTGGATCGAAAGAACCGGCTTCATAGTTGGTATTTATTTTAACGTTCTCTTCTTTACACCTTCTTTGGTGATGACAACAGGTTTGATCATTCCTTTTTCATCAAAATACATTCTGTCAATACAGGTCTCCCTGGAGTTGCCATCTTTTTCAGTAAGCGGGCGGCGATGATAAACAATATACCACTCATCCTTGTTGGGAATCTTTATTACTGAGTGATGACCCGCACCAGTCGCAATAGCAGGGTCCTGCTGAAGAATTTTTCCCACCCGTTCAAAAGGCCCAAAGGGTGAATCAGCAATAGCGTAAGCCACACTGTAATCAGGCCCCGTCCATCCACCTTCTGACCACATAAAATAATATTTGCCATTTCGTATAAACATGAAAGGACCTTCTACATAACCGGTTGGTGTGATTTCACGGAAGATTGTACCATCTTCAAATGGAATAAAGCCGGTAAAATCATCGTTGAGTTTGGCAATATTGCAATGTCTCCATCCGCCGTATATCAAATAATGCTGACCATTCGCATCACGAAAAACAAACTGGTCGATGGGCTGTGCGCCGTTGTGAAATTTATCGATCAGCGGTTTTCCCAGGTGATCTTTATAAGGCCCTTCTGGTTTATCCGCCACACCTACTCCTATTCCCCCATATTCGTTGTTGTTTTGAATATCATTAGCGCCAAAAAAGAGAAAATATTTCCCCTTGTTTTCAATAACGGATGGAGCCCACATGGCTCTTTTAGCCCATTTGATAGCGGCGGTGTCCAGGATAGTGGGGTGCTTTGTCCAGGTAATAAGATCCGGAGAGGAGAAGGCATCAAAGAAAACCTGTTTATCATAGGGAGCCGAATAAGTAGGAAAGATCCAATACTGCTTCGTATAAATTATACCTTCAGGATCGGCATACCAGCCCGGAAACACGGGATTACCGGCGTTGGTTTTTTTCAATGCATTATCTTGTTGCGCTATTGATGTGGCAGTGAAAACGATGAAAAGGATCAATAATGAAATTCGCATCAAGATTTTTTCCCAATTTACTAAAGCATTTTGTCTTATAACTTGGTTTTATTTTTGTTGGATACATTTTAGCTTTTATATATGACCACAATATTGATAACGGGCGGTACGGGAATGATTGGCAGTGCTATTACGAAGGCATTGCTGGAAAAGAATTATAAAGTAATTATTTTATCAAGAAGCAGCGATAATAAACAGGAGCATGGCGGAAATGTATCTTATGCGTTGTGGAACGTAGAAGACCAAACGATCAGTGAAGAGGCAATTGGCAAAGCAGATTATATCATTCATTTGGCAGGAGAAGGTATTGCCGACAAACGATGGTCAAAAAAAAGAAAGCAGGAGATCAGGGACAGCCGGGTAAAAGCTGGTGAATTGTTATCAAGAGCTTTGCGGGATATGCCCAATAAGGTAAAGGCCGTTGTGAGCGCATCCGCCATTGGTTGGTACGGCGAAGATCCCGCAGTTCCTAACTCAAATCCATTTCTCGAAACGGCACCTGCTGATAAAGGATTCCTGGGACAGACCTGCCTGGAATGGGAAAAAAGCATTGACCCGATAGCTGAATTAGGCAAGCGGGTGGTTAAATACCGTACAGGCATTGTTTTAAGTAATGAAGGCGGAGCATTTAAAGAATTTGAAAAGCCGGTACGGTTTGGTGTAGCGGCAATTTTAGGATCGGGCAAGCAAAGAATAAGCTGGATACACATTGATGACCTCGTTAGATTGTACATCACCGCTATTGAAAGTGATGATATGAGAGGGGTGTTCAATGCGGTGGCGCCGAAACCTGTTTCTAATAAAGAATTGATGCTTCAACTGGCACAAACGAAAAAGGGTAAATTTTTTATTCCATTGTATGTGCCCTCTTTTGTTATAAAAGCTGTGCTGGGTGAAATGAGTATTGAAGTGTTAAAGAGCACCACGGTAAGTTGTGATAAAATTCACTATTGCGGATTTACCTTTTTATTTCCTGCGATTGAAGCTGCATTAAATGATCTTGAAAATAAAAAAGCCTCCGGTTGAGGAGGCTTACTGATCATTAGAAAGCTTTCTTTTCCTCTGGGAGACTGGGCGTTTGTTTTTGCGTGTACATTTTCGGATCCACTTTTTTAGTGTCGCCCTGGTATACCCAGGTAATATTATTGATATATTTTTTGAACGCATTATTCATTTGATCCAGGCTCACTTTTTTAATATCGTCCTTGATGGTTACTGCCCTTCTCCAATCACCAAATAATACTTCGGCGTTTGCAAGGGCTGATGCCTGGGCTTCATTTGTTTCCTGGCGATAATAAACTTCTGTCAGGTAACCTGTTTTTTCATTTTTTAGTTCTGAATCTTTAAATCCTTCCTGTTTCACCTTGTCGATAAGTGCCCTGGCCGTAGCGATATATTTATTCGGCTCAGTGGTTGAAACGGAAATAGTAGAGTAGGGTGTAGTGCCCTGGCTGAACCAGGCCCATGGCGCATAGGATAAACCATTCCTGGATCTGATCTCGATGAAATGCCGGGTCGAAAAAATTCGCATCGCTAATATAAAAGCATTATAATCCTGCGAACCGGCAGCAGGGCCTCCTGTTATTCCCCTGATATAATTAGTTGCGTTGTCCCTGGATTTTGAAGTGAAAGTATTGACCGCCGGTGTATAATTTTCTTTTTTAGATACAAAGGGACTTCCTGCAGGAATTTTGGTAAAAAAATCAGCCAGTTTTTTTTCAATTTCGCTTTTCTCAAGATCACCGACGATAACGACGGTCATGCGTGAACGGGTGAAAATGGATTGCCAGTATTTCTTTGCTTCAACCGCTGTGATCGGCTGTATACTCGCAATAGTGCCGAGCGGATCTTTTGCATAGCTTTTCCCTTTGAAGGCGGTTTCTTTCGCCATTTTGTCGATAGCATTATCAGGAAACGACTCATTGGTGCGAATAAAAGTAATAGCATCTTGTTTAATGCGATCAAATTCTTTTTCATCAAAACGGGGTGTCCGTAAAGCGTCGGCATATAATGGCCACACTTTGTCGAAATCATTTTTTATGCAATTCATGCTGACGCTGGCATAATCCATACCACTCCATCCTGATACTTGTGCACTTACCTTATCCAGCTTATCTTTAAAACTGTTTTTATCATCATTGGTGGTGCCGCATTCTGTAAGAGCTCTTACAGCGAGGTTTTCAATACCAGCCTTGTTTTCCGCATAATTTTGAACACCACCTTTGATTATTGTTTGTATGACCACAATTTGATTGCCGCTGGGCTGAACGATTACTTTTACCCCATTTATATTTATGTCATATGGCTTACCTGATTGTGCCATAACCAGGCAGGGTATTAATAGGGTGATGATAACCATATACTGCAGTATCTTTTTCATGTGTATATTTTTTATTTTTTCTATTTGCAACATGGTCCCGACAAGTCGGGATTCATCGGTCGTTGGTATAATACGTCGAAAATTTTTTGGCTTATTTCATTGTTTTGATCTTAATCGTTACCAGTGATCAGGTTACGATAAAACCTGCGGATCAGAAAGATTTCCCGGAAGCGAAGTATTCTTCAGGTTTGTATTCTTTCTTCATGGCATCATTAATGATCATACCGGCTACATAGGGTTTAGAGACAATGTATTTTTTTAGATAATCCTGTATATTTTTTCTTGTTACCTTCTGCATGTTGTCGTCATAGTCAGTAGCATAATCAATGGAAGTGCTGCACCACCAGTAGGTAAGGCCAGATGCCTGTTGCGATGGTTTTTCCTCGTTCCTGATTTTGTTCCTGATCAATATATCTTTTGCAGTTTGCAATTGTTCATCAGTAAAATAATCATCGTCGGCCCACTTGCTCACTTGTTTCAGCATTTCTTCATAACAATCTTTCAATTTGGATGGGGTAGGTAAGGCTAACGCATAAACAGGGCCTGCAAAACGACAGGTTTGATAGGTAACATTGGTAAAACTGGCGAGGCCTTTATCGATTAAAGCTTGTTGCCATTTTGAAGAATTGAGACCCAGTATAGTTGAAAATACATCAGCGGCCAATGTAGCTGCTGAGTCCCTGCGGTATTCGGGGCCAATCCATTGAAACATCATGAAAGGAGTTTCGGCTATTGAGGATGTTTTGATATTATAATCCGGTTTCTCCAGGGGCTTAAATTCCGGGATAGGGTATTTTTCATGTGGGTCAAATTCACTGTGTTTCCAGTCACCATAAATTTTTTTGGCCAGTGCAAATGCTTCATCCGGTTTTACATCGCCACAAATCACCAATAGAGAATTGTTGGGATGATAATATTTGTCTTTTATGATCATCATTTTTTCAGGCGTGGCCGTGTTAATGATGTCGTGATCACCAATTGGATTTTTGCGGGTAAAATTTTCGCCCCAGGTTCTTTTAGCTACATCAATCCACAATTGAAAGAAGGGACTACTTTCTGCGCGTTGAAATTCGCCATCTACTACTGGTCTTTCTTTTTGCATGTCTTCTGTCCGGTAGATGGGAAACCTGATGGCTGCGTTCATAAATTTCAGGCCTGCTTCAAGGCTATCACTTGAAAAAGTAAAGAAGTAGTTGACTCTTTCTTCGCCGGTGGTGCCGTTCCAGATAGCTCCTAATTCTTTGGCCCGATCAATAAACTTTTCCTGGTCCGGATAATCTTTGTTGGCTTTGAAGAACATGTGTTCGAACAAATGCGATAGACCGCTATACTCAGGCCCTTCGGTATAGGCACCATTTTTCACAGCAATTTCGATGGTGGCCAATGGAACTTTGTGGTTTTCGATCACCACTACTTCAAGACCATTGTCCAGTTTTTGCCAGTAATAATTTTTGGGAAGTCGGGGCTGTGCCGATGCAGCAAATGTGGCTGCAATAACCAAAATGGTTAGCCATTTCTTTGCCATACAAATATGTTTTTGGTTTAATGCCTGCCTGACCGGTAGGCAGGGAATGCTCTTATAAGCTACGGAAGATTTGGATGGCAAAAAAATAATTTCTACCTGCGGCCGGCGAGTAATGTGAGAGGGGAAATATGATTTTATCCATGAATGCCCGGAAATTCATTCGCTGAAATAGCTGCATGATCGGGATGCCAAATGCTGGTAAACTCACCGATAATAGACTTACCATTTTCAAAACTCAGCTTGTGAAGCTTCAGCAACGAAATGTCTTCCTGTTTCACTTTTCGGTACATGGGATGCATGGTGCCGCCATTGGTATTATCACCAGGTTTTGCGGCGGGGTTGTATTGATATTGTGCATCTACTAAAGTTCCCCTGGGATACATAATACCCGGAACACCTTTGCCGCGAAGATCGATATCAGTTGGGTGGTGTAAGCCGATCGTGTGACCATATTCATGTGCTGCTGTTGTGGAGCCCTTGTAAAGATTATCCAGTTTGAAATAACCCGTATTACAACCCAGTCCATCTACAAAGGAAATATTACCATGGGCAAACTCTTCAATACGGAAATAATTATTGCGGGCGTCAATGTTTTGGTAAATCTCGATATCAGTGATGGCTGGTTGAAAGGCTGCAGTGATTCTGAATACAACATGATAAGAGTAATCATCAATCTGCACAATCCCCCTGGCTTCATTCCACATGGTTTCAATTTCTTCCCGGATATTTTCGGTAACGGCCGCATCGGCGGCATTGCCATATGTAATAATATGGGAGGAGATGGTGAGTTGTTGATTGGCTTCCTGTTCTACTGTGCCCATAAGGATAGCGGAACTCCGTTCCGTTTTTAAAGTAATTTAATAACTTCCGGTTGTTTTGATCATCTGCATAGGAAACTGAATGAAATCGGGTTGTCCAAGCCTGGTTTTAGTTAGCGGAACTGAGTTCCTTTATCCAGCCGGTATTCCTTATCCAATTCAGGATGAAGATAGTTCCATTTCCAATCGCACCAATTATTTACTAAACCGGCTTTTACAGGATTTTGGATGATATAATGAACAATGTTATAGAAATGTGTATTATCTCTTATTATCGTATCAAAACTTTCTTCAGCCCAAAATGGACCAGAGCGGTTCAAAAGTTTATTGGATTGAACAGCGGTAAATTTTTTATGATTTTGGAGAATTACATTTAAAGAAGGAGCACCTGGCAAAAGCCTGATCAGTATGTGTACATGATTACTCATAATACAGGCAGCCGATAAAATATAAGCTTGTTATCATTGAAAAATAAAGAATCCATTACCAAAGCGGCAACAGCTTCGTCCTTCAGCCAATGAGGCTCATTCAAGTTTTATCCAGTTCATTTTCGAAAGCGAAAAAATAATCCTGCCGAAGCGCTTCTTTTCTTTCAATAGTTTGGTTGCGGGGATGTTGTTTTTCTTTAAAATAGTTTTCCCTAAGCGTTGCAATAATTGATAATGGCAGTGAGCCGGCAAGCCTGTACGTAATGAAAAAAGTTTCTTCTGAAGGTTGCCAGTGAGGCAGTTTTCTTGTATAGAAAACCGGTGTGGCCATAAAGATGCCGGAGCTCAGTCCCAGCCTGATAGCTTAGGTTGTTATGTAATTATTATTAAAAGCGATATTCTTGCCGGAACGGAGTTCCGGTTTCTTTTGTTTGATGTTGCCGGAACAGAGTTCCGGTTTCCTAATTACGAATTGGTCTCCCACTCTTCAACACGCTTTGTATTCTTTCCAGCGTTTTCTTTTCGCCGCAGAGAGAGAGGAAAGCCTCCCGTTCCAGATCAAGCAAATATTGTTCGGAAACCAGGGTTGGCTCGCTAAGGTCGCCACCGCACATGACATAGGCCAGTTTTTTGGCTACAAGCGCATCATGCTCTGTTGCATAATTAGCAATTTTCATTGCATGAACACCGGCGTACAAAGCACCTAATGCCGACTGTCCCAATACCTTTATATCTTTCCGTTGTACGGGTGCTGTATAACCGCTGTCAAATATTTCTATGACGGATCGTTTTGCTTCTGCAATACGTCTTCCCTGGTTCATTACTACTTCATCCAATCCTTTTCTATATACGCCAATCTCAAAACCTTCATGAGCTGAGGTCCCTACTTTAGCAGTAGCTATAGTTAAAAAACGATTTTTTAATGTAATCGTATCGGGTTCGTCGTTGTGCATTTCATCGGAAGCTCTTAGCACAAATTCTTTGGTACCACCACCGCCGGGAATTAACCCGACGCCAAGTTCCACAAGGCCTGTATACGTTTCAGCGGCCGGACAAACTTTATCAGCATGAAGGCTTAATTCGCAGGCGCCCCCGAGAGCCAGTCCATGCGGCGCAACAACAACAGGGATTGCAGAATATCTTGCTCGCATCATGGTGTTCTGGAAAAGGCGAATTGCCATATCCAGTTCATCATATTCCTGGTCTATCGCCAGCATAAAGATCATACCTACATTGGCGCCGGCACTAAAATTAGAGCCTTCATTGGCTATCACTAAACCTTTGTAACCTTTTTCCGCTTTATCGATTGCTGTTTGAATACCACTCAACACATCCCCGCCAATGCTTCCCATTTTTGTGAACCATTGAAGACCTAATACATCATCGCCCAGATTGTACAACCGGCAACTTGCATTTTTCCATACCAGCTTATCCTGGTAATTATTCATTACGATGAATGCTTCGCCGCCCGGTAAAGGTTTATATGTTTTTGAAGCAGGATCATAACTATATCTTTTGCCTGACTCTACTTTATAAAATGATTTATTTCCTGCCTCTAACATTTCGGTTACCCAACCGGCAACGTTGTATCCGGCGGCTTGCATAGCTTTCACGGTTTTCTCTACACCCAGCACATCCCAACTTTCAAAAGCACCAATTTCCCAGCCAAAGCCCGCCATCATGGCGTCATCTACACGATACAGCTCATCACTGATTTCAGGAATACGATGAGAGATATAGGAAAACAAGCCGTAATGAAAATGACGGTAAAACTCACCGGCTTTATCTTGGCCGGCTACCAGCATTTTTAAACGGGTATGCAAATCGTCAATGGGTTTGGCAGCTTCTACTGTTGGAAATTTGGGTTTTATTCTTGGACCATATTCCAAAGTCTTCAGGTCAAGGGTAAGAATTTCCTTTTCGCCACCGGCGCCTTTTGTTTTTTTGAAAAACCCCTGCCCGGTTTTATCGCCGAGCCAGTTATTGTCAACCAGCTTATTTAGCCATCCTGGTATTACGAATGATTCTTTCGCTTCATCAGTGGGACAATTATCATAAACTCCCTTTGCTACTTTAACAAGCGTATCAATGCCCACCACATCCGCAGTCCTGAACGTGGCGGATTTTGGCCGGCCGATGATTGGGCCTGTCAATGCATCTACTTCATCAATGGTTAATCCTAATTTATCAACGAGTCCAAAGATGGACATGATGCCGTAAACACCAATACGATTGGCAATGAACGCTGGTGTGTCTTTGCACAACACAGTAGTTTTGCCTAAATACAAATCGCCATAGTGCATCAGGAAATCAACAACGGCAGGATCGGTATCGGGTGTTGGGATAATTTCAAGCAGGCGCAAATAACGCGGCGGATTAAAAAAATGGGAGCCACAAAAATTCTTTTTGAAATCGTCACCGCGGCCTTCTGTCATCAGGTGAATAGGAATACCTGAAGTATTGGAGGTAACCAATGTCCCCGGTTTGCGGAACTGTTCTACCTTATCATAGATCAGTTTCTTAATATCTAAACGTTCTACTACTACTTCAATGATCCAATCGCAGCTGGCAATATCTTTCATATTGTCATCAAAATTGCCGGTGGTTATTTTCTTTACTACGTCTTTGGTGAAAACAGGAGAGGGGTTGCTTTTTACGGCTGTCGTCAACGCATCATTTACCAGCTTATTTCTTTCAGCAGGTTTGGTGCTTTCGGCGGCTTCTTTAGGAACCATATCCAACAACAATACCTGTACACCCACGCCTGCAAAATGACAGGCAATACGTGAGCCCATCACGCCACTTCCTAAAACGGCAATTTTTTTGATCGTGCGATTATTCATATGATTAAGCTTTGGAATTAACCAGGATTAAAATTAGTTAGTTAAACAACTATTTTGTGTGAAGGTAAGAGAAAAAGATATGTCTTAAAAGCAGGAAGAATAAAATCTTAATGAGGTTTTTTTACAAAAAGGCTGAGGTTTTTACTATCCCCATTATACAAAGACATAATTTCCGGTTTATAATGGTAACCTGTTAGCTCAATGTGGCGTCATATTAATTTTAAAACCGGCTTAAAAGACGCAAATTTGTCAACACGAAAAGTTAAATAAAATGTCCCGGTGAATTTCGGGATGACCAAAACCCAAAAATATAGACACATGAAACCAACGTTCTTGTTTTGCTGCCTTTTAGTTATTGTCTCCTCCTGTGACTACATTGGGGGAAAGCGTATTCGTGGAAATGGCAATAATGTTGCGCAAAGCCGTAATACCGGTAAATTTAATAGTCTCGATGTCAGCGGTGCTATTGATGTGTATGTAAAGCAGGACTCAAACCAGTCGGTAAAAGTCGAAACTGATGAAAACCTGCAGGAATATGTTGAAGTGTATGAAAGTAATGGAGTGTTGGTAGTTTCACCGAAAAACAACTATAACCTGGATCCATCTCATAAAATAAAAGTATTTATAACCGCACCGTCTTTCAGAGTTATTGATGTATCCGGAGCAAGCACTATCACCAGCGAAAACAAATTGGTTTCTTCCGAAAGCCTGGACATTGATCTAAGCGGGGCATCAGAAGCAAAAGTGGATTTAAAAACCCCGCGCATCAACACAGAAGTCACAGGTGCTTCAACTATTACGTTGACCGGTGAAACAAAGGATTTGAATGTAGTTGGTTCCGGCGCAAGTGGTGCAAAATGCTTTGACCTGATGACAGAAAATACTACTGTTGATATTTCTGGCGCCAGTTCAGCCGAGGTTTTTGCCAGTGTAAAATTAGATGCGCAGGCCAGTGGGGCGTCGGAAGTAAAGTATAGGGGCAACCCAGCCATCACACAGGATATAAACGGCGCAAGCAGTATCAGAAAAGTAGATTAACGGATAGTGAACCTATGTTCTTCTGCCCTCATTAATGGGGGCTTTTTTTTATTTATAAAGTTTGTTACAATTGGAATAAATCAGGAACTTAGGCTGCAACCAAATTATATGCTTTCACGCAGGGAGTTTATCAAAAGATCAACACTGGCAACTGGCGGCGTTTTACTTGCATCGTCTTCATTCGGCAATTTCAATATCAGTAAAAAGCCAAAAGTTATCATTATAGGAGCGGGGTTTGCCGGTTTATCGGCCGCTTACTATTTGTATAAAAAAAATATCGGGTTTATTATCCTGGAAGCAAGAAATCGTATTGGTGGCCGGGTATTTTCTCATACTATCGACACACAAGAAAATCTTGTAATTGAGTTGGGTGCAGAGTGGGTAGGTAATTCGCATATCCGTTTACAAAACCTCTGTAATGAGTTTGGACTGGAGCTACAAAACAATCAATTTGAATCACACCTGATTTACAAGGGTAAGTATTATAAAAACAATGAGTGGAGCTACAGTGATGAATGGAAGAAAAGGTTCGAATCCATTATCAATGGCTATGAAAAGCTGACTAAGGCAGAAAAGATAAAATTGGATAAGATGGATTGGTGGCGGTTCCTGGTAAATAACGGTTGTGAAGGAAGAGACCTGGAATTAAGTGAATTGCTGGACAGCACGGATTTTGGCGAAACGATCCGGAGCGTATCTGCTTTTGCGGCTTTAGCTGAGTATGCGGAAAGCAGTGAAAAAAACGAAATGGATCTGAAAATCAAGGGTGGCAACAGCCAGCTTGCAAAAGCTATCGCTGAAAAGATAGGAATGGATAAAATAAAATTGCAACATAGGGTAAAGCGGGTGAGGCAAGACTCCAAAGGAGGTGTAGAGGTTTTTTGTGAAAGTAGCGAATCTTTTAAAGCTGACAGGATCATTTGTACAGTTCCAACTTTTTCGGCCAGGAGCATTAAATGGGAGCCGGGTTTGCCTGCAGAGCAGGTGGATGCAATGAATGAGTTGCAATATGCACGTATTAATAAAAATCCTTTGCTATTTAAAGAGCGGTTTTGGAGAGACGAGAGTTTCGATATGGTCACTGATCAAACGCCTCATTATTTTTATCATGCCACCAAAAATCAATCTTCAGGCAAAGGAGTTTTGATTTCTTATACCATTGGTGAAAAAGCCGCTGTTGTTGCTAACCAGTCTGACGAATGGAAAGCTGAAATGATACAACAAACATTGCAGCCTCACTTTGGCGATGTAAAAAGCTTGCTGGAAAAACAGGCTAATTATTATTGGGGTAATGATGAATTCTCCCGTGGAGCTTATGCTATTTATGGTAAAGGACAATGGTTCAGGTTGGGCCCGATACTAAGGCGTTCTCACATACATACTCATTTTGCCGGTGAGCACCTGGCCGATTGGCAGGGCTTTATGGAAGGTGCTATCAATACCGGCGAAGCGGCGGCGGCGAAAATTTGAAACAGAGTCAGGGATAAATTAGCCTTTAAGTATGTCACATTTAATAAACTTGCCACTACTGATAGCATGAATTGTATAGAAAATTTATGACTTTAGTCAGTTTGCAGCCTAAGTTTAGTCATGCAACGAAATTATTTTTTTAAACAATTTTGAATCACACATCGGGACAGTATTTAGTCGGTATTTTTTTAAAAAATCCAGCTTTAGAAAATACTATGAAACCCTATTGCGCCTGGTTTTACATTGCAGGCAGTCAACTTTTTTTCAAAAATACTTACCTTAAATGTTGCTTCCAGTATCATTGTCTTTGCGTAGCAAAGTGTGATAAACTTTTTTACTTATGAAGCGACGTACTTTTATCTTGACAACGCTGGCGGCTGCGGCAGCTTTTACATGCCCAATAGTACATACCAGGACTAAAAATAGGTCGGGGAAAGATCCATTGGTATGGCCCGAGGATCTTGGAAAATTAACGGATGAAGACACGATTCGTGAAATAGGGCTTTACTATAAAAAATTGCTTCCGTCAAGATACAACCAGCAAAAATTACGGCAGGTGTTACTATCCGATTCTGGCGGCAACAAGGCGGGGCCAAAAGATGAGTTTGCGTTGAGAGAGTGGTTGAGGAAAAAGATACACCATGATTTTTTGACGTTCAACACGATTACGGTTAATGGCTGGGTGATTTCAAGCACGGAGTTCCGTCAATGCGCATTGTTTTCATTTTTATAGAACCAAGGTTGAAATTTATGCATATCGACGCAAGAGATTTAGAAGATGAGTCGCTGATTGAAGGTGATATTTGTATTGTGGGGGCGGGGCCTGCGGGCATAACTATGGCGTTGGAATGGATCAATAGTCCGTACAAAGTTATATTGCTTGAAGGGGGAGGTTTTGAATATGATGAGCGGGTGCAAAACTTATACGATGGAAAGATTACCGGCCACCCTTATTATCCGATGAAGTCGAGCCGGCTGCATTATTTTGGCGGCGCCTCCGGTCATTGGGGCGGCATGTGTTCTACTTTTGATGATATAGATTTTAAAAAAAGGGATTGGATAGATCACAGCGGTTGGCCTATCAACCTGGCAGAAATTGATCCTTATTACAAAAGAGCTCATCCGGTGCTTGACCTGGGACCTTATGAATATGACCTGGCTTTCTGGCAACAAAAATATAAATCTTTTGTGCCGCTGCCCTTAGATGAAAATATTATCTGGAGCAAAATGTGGCAGTTTTCTCCACCTACAAGATTTGGTGAAAAATATAGAAGTACAATCGTTAATGCGCCAAACGTTCACCTATATACATATGCAAACGTAACCATCATCCAGGCCAATGGGAGCGTTTCATCCATAACAGAAGTCGTGGTCAAAAACTATTCAGGAAAACAGCATACGGTTAAGGCAAAGTATTTTATCCTTGCTTGTTGCGCTATACAAAATGCCCGTTTGTTACTGGCCTCTAACCAACAGGTACCTGCCGGCCTTGGTAACGGCTACGATTTAGTGGGGCGGTATTTCATGGAGCACCCGGAATTGAAGACCGGGGAGCTATGGCTTGCTGAGCCCAATCCGTTAAAATTATATATAAGAGGAGAGTTAAGAGTAAGGGCTGAACTGGCTGTGTCTGCAAAAATGCAGGAAGCCATCAGGCTGCTCAACGGGACCGTTTCATTGATGCCAATCTCTATATCGAAGAAGCTGCAACCCGCTGTTAAAACCTGGCAGGATAAAGATCCGCGGAAAAGCCTTCATTCCTTTAATGAAGATTATGGAAAAGCATACAAAAAAAACATTTACCAATATTTCAGCTCAGGAAATACACACTGCTATGGCTTATATACAAGAATTGAGCAGTCTCCCAATCCTTCTTCCCGTGTTGTATTGAGCGCTGAAAAAGATGAATTAGGTATGCCACGTGCCAATCTGCATTGGGCTATGACGTCACTTGATAAATGGACCATACGGAAATTGAATGAATTGATTGGACAGCAGGTAGGCGCCGCAGGCATCGGCCGGGTGAGATTAGCAGAGTTTTTATTGGATAATAATGATAACAGCATGCCTTCATTCACCAGTGGCGGCTGGCACCATATGGGAACTACCCGAATGCATAATGATCCTAAACAAGGAGTGGTTGATTCCAATTGTAAAATACATGGAATTGATAATTTATTTGCCGCAGGTTCATCTTGTTTTCCTACGGGAGGCGCCGTTAACCCCACACTCACGCTGGTCGCTTTATCGTTGAGACTATCGGATCATTTAAAAGAAAGAATTAAGGAAAACATAATTACGTAAAGCTGCTATGCCTGTGGCTTTATAAGTTCACATATTTCACTATGATCTTTATATCCCTGTTTCTGCCTTTGTCGTCCGTGCAGGAGATTTTTACAGGACCTTCATTGGGAACAAAAAATTGCTTCTCCCCTGTATTTGAACTTTTGTAAAATTTATTGTCGATATACCAGTACACTTTGCTTACATCATTCGCGGTTTTACAAACAAGCTGCAATGGCTCAGGATCTTTTTTATTAATAAGATATTCCAGGCCATTTGCGGGTGAACTTATCACGGGAGCACTTCCTTTAAAGATCATTTCGCAATCGGGATTGTGCAACGGGATTTTTTGATAAGCAATTTGATGTTCTTCCAACCATGCCTGCATTTCAGGTTCGATTGATTTATATGATTTCTTTTTGTAGCCGGTTGCCGGAACACAGGCTTTGCAATAGGATATTTCTTCGCCGGGGCTAATCATTATTTCCTGGCGATTATTACATTCTTTTGTAGACGAAACCAGCGGAATAAAATAATCGGTAATCAAATTGGCACAATGAGGAGAGGGGATGAACCCCGTTTCACTGCAAACTTGTCTTATCTCGCAATCCTTGGGCTGGCTGAACCATTCTTTGTCATTATCATAATCAAGTGTATTGAAAATTTTAAATAGTAGTGGAGTGGCGATAGTGGCTCCGCTGAGGTCAGCTATTCCCACGCCTGAAAAATTACCGACCCAAACGCCAACAGTATAGTTTGTATTATAACCAATGCTCCAGGCATCTCTCCGTCCATAACTGGTGCCCGTTTTCCATGCTATTTTGGGCATTCGCTCCGTGGCGGTCCAATTAAGGGGGAAGTCGGGTCTGTTTACTTTGGACAGTATTTCATTGATCATATAAACTGCTGCGGGGCTTACAACTCTTGTCTTCCTGGTAATGCTATCATCCTGCAGAAATGAAGGGACATAATAAATGCCATCATTCGCAAAAGCGGCAAACAGCCCCGTTAGTTCTTCAAGGGTTGTTCCGCATCCTCCCAATATCATGGAAAGACCTAATTTCCGTTTGTCTTTTTGCACCTGCCTGAAATTGCAGTCTGATAGTTTTTGAATCAGCTTTTCATGTCCCAATAATTTTAAGCTTTTAACAGCCGGGATATTCAACGAATGTTCCAATGCATATTCAGTAGTGATATAGCCATTAAATTTTCTATCATAATTCTCAGGGGCATAGCCTTCATAATTGACAGGCACATCGGTCATCACCGTTTTAGGAGTCAGCAGGCCTTCATCAAAGCACATCGCATATAACAAAGGTTTTAAAGTGCTTCCGGGCTGACGGATGGCTTTGGCGCCGTTGACCTGCCCGCCATCTGTGGTATCATTAAAGTCAGATGAACCTACGTAAGAAACTATTCTATGAGATTTATTGTCGATAATAACAACGGCGGCATTTTTAATATTTCGGAGTCTTTGAGCCCTTACATAATCTTCAACCAGCTTTTCAGTTTTTAATTGTGTATTTAGGTCAATAGTGGTTTTGTTTAAAATATTTCCTTGCTGTTTGAGTTGATAGGAAAGATGAGGTGCATAGTGTGGCACCATTCCCCGGGTTGCAGTTAATGGTTCTGCCAGCGCATCTTCAATCTCCTTTTTTGTAAATATCTTTTCATTGGTGAATTTTTGGAGCCACTTGTTTCTTTCGGCGACAATATGATCATTGTTTTTCCCAATTACCAGCGAAGAAGGTCTGTTAGGAATTATACTGAGTGCTGTGATCTCAGCCAGCGAAAGGTGATCCGGGCTCTTTTTGAAATATAAAAAAGCTGCTGCTTTCACTCCTTCAATATTACCCCCGTAGGGCACAAGATTGAGATAGAGTTGTAATATTTCGGTTTTGTCATATTTCCATTCCAGTTGAAAAGCCCGGAAGCTTTCCCTGATTTTATTTAAAATATTTCGTTTGCCTGGTTCCAATGCTCTGGCCACCTGCATTGTGATAGTGCTGGCTCCCGAGGTTCTTTTCATCCGGAGCAGATTTTTAAAGAATGCCCTGGTAATGGCAAATGGATTTACCCCGGGATGGGAATAAAAATATTTATCTTCTTTAGCGACAATCGTCTTCCGGAGTAATGGTGATATTTGCTCAAGCTCTGTTTTCATCCGCCATTTTTCATCCCTGGTAAGATAGGCGTTAATGACTTCGCCTTTGTTGTCAGTAATAACGGTTGAGTATTCTATTTTATCAGGTAATGGAAATATCCAATTCAACAACAGGAATAAAATGAACAAAAACAATGAGCCAATAAAAGAATATTTTAAAAGGCGAAAGATTTTCTTGCTGGTAAGCCTTGAGTTCATTTTTGGCAGGTGCGCTGTAAAGATGAATAAAATTTTTGCTGCTTTCCGCTGACCGAAAGCAAATTACTGCAGTTAACAAATATTTATCGAATCAAATTTGCAAAGGCTCTGACAACTGTATTAATTTTCCATTCAAATTCTCCCCTCTCTTTATGGACTCCGAGCATCGCAAGCCAGCAAAAGATATTCCTCCCTAAATATTTTTGCCAGTAAAAAAATCCATTTAGTTTTAGCAGGTTCGTAGTTCGACGGATCTCATGGAAGCTATTGGATAATGCCGCTTCCTGCTTTATTAACCAACCAGACCATTAACCAAATCTTATATGCGTATTCAGTCATTACTTATTTCGTTGTTATGCGGGACAATTCTTTTTTTAGCCTGTAGTAAAAACACCGTTAGCCTTTCTTATACCAATGCAAAAGGGGAAGTGCCGGTATTGGGCAATTTGATATTTCGATTTAATCAAAGCATGGTAAAAGATTCTATGCTGAATGCATGGGATTCGACGGATTATATTTCTTTTGAGCCTGCTATTAAGGGCCGGTTTAGATGGGAGAGTCCTGATCAACTGGTTTTTTCTCCCTCGCAACCATTAAGCCCGGCTACAAGCTATAAGGCAAAGGTCAGAAATGCTGTGCTACGTTTCAGTAAGTACAATGATGTAAAGGAAGGCGACAAAATCGAGTTTCATACTCCCGATCTGCTGCTTGACAATTCTCAAATAGTATGGATAGGAGAGACAAATACTTCCGCAATTCCGCAGGTCGATTTGTATTTTAATTACCGGGTAAACCCTGCAGATATCAAAGACAAGCTAAAAGTGGAAGTGGACGGAAAGACAGCCGATTTTAATATGATTACGGCTTCGCCGGATAATAAAATATCGCTGCGCATCCGGGGATTGAAAACAGAAGATAAAGATTATACGGCAAAAGTGACGATCGACAAAGGACTAAAACCGGAGAGTGGTACGAATGGTATCGATAATGCAATCATTGCGTCATTATCCATTCCGTCGCCTTATGTGTTGACCGTGCTGGGAATGGAATCACAACACGATGGAATGGAAGGTACTGTTGCGGTAACGACAAGCCAGCAGCTGACCGGCGAAAACCTGAAGTCGCTTATTAAGTTTGAGCCGGCGCTGGCATATACAGTAGAACAAGCTGAAAATGGCTTTACCATCCGAAGTGACAAATTTGATGTAGAAAAAAGTTATATACTGACTATTGCAAAAGGATTAAGAGGAAAGATTGGCGGCGTGTTGAAAGAGGATTATTCAGGCAGCGTAGCTTTCGGGGAATTGGAAGCTAATATCAGGTTTACAAATAGCAAAGCCGTTTACCTTTCAAAAAAGGGTGGAAAAAATATAGAAGTGCAGATTACGAATGTGCCAAAAGTAAAATTGGTTATTTCAAAGATATACGAGAACAATCTCTTGCTTTCACAACGATATGGCTACTACCCGCAGGAAACGAAAGCAACAGTAGCGAGTTATGACAGGGAATATGAAGGCGACTATTATGAAGATGGTGGTAGCGATGCTTTGCTTGGTGATGTAATTTATGAAAAGGAAATCGATACCCGATCGTTGCCCAAAAGTGGTGCAGGCAGGCTGCTTAATTTTTCGCAGTTTGAAGACCGGTTGCCGGATTTTAAAGGGGTGTATCATATTGTTATTCGCTCTTCAGAAGATTATTGGGTTAGAGACAGTCGCTTTGTTTCGCTGTCAGACCTGGGATTGATTGCTAAAGAAGGCCAGGATAAAATTTATATTTTTAGTAATTCGATCAAAACAGCTTTGCCGGTTGGCAACGTGAACATTTCATTATATGCGGTCAATAACCAACTGATAGGAACGGGTGCGACCAATGAAAAAGGAGTAGCGGAAATTGCTTATGCAAGAAAAGAATATGCTGGATTCAGAGCTGCGATGATCATTGCAAAAACGGCGGATGATTTTAACTATCTGCCATTTAATAATACCAGGGTGAACACGTCGCGGTTTGAAGTAGGAGGCAAGAGAACAAATCCTTCCGGTTTAGATGCTTTTGTTTACGCTGAAAGAGATATTTACAGGCCGGGGGAAAAAATAAATTTTGCTGTCATCATTCGTGACAGGCAATGGAAAGCACCGGGTGATATTCCTTTAAAAATGAAATTCCTGTTACCCAATGGGAAAGAGTTAAAGTCGTTCCGGAAAAACCTGAATGAAGAAGGCTCACTGGAAGGAAGTATTGATATTGCAACTTCCGCTATTACCGGTGGATATACGCTGGAGGTTTATACTTCAACAGATGTGCTGTTGGCATCAAAAAACTTTTCGGTTGAAGAGTTTGTGCCGGATCGTATCCGTGTGACTACAAAGCTTGACAAAAGTTCGCTGAAGCCAGGGGAGTCGGCTGACTTATCCATCAATGCGCAGAATTTCTTTGGCCCACCTGCTGCCAATCGCAATTATGAAACGGAGATCCAGGTCAAACAAAAAGCCTTTGCTCCGGAAAAATTCAGGGAGTATGAATTTAGTCTTGCCAATCAGAATAGTTTTTTTGACAAACAGGTAAAGCAAGGTAAAACCGATGCTGAAGGAAATGCCTATGAAAAGTATGAAGTGCCGGCGGGTTATGCCAACATTGGTATGTTGCAAACTAATTTTTATACAACTGTTTTTGATGAAACCGGCAGACCGGTAAGCCGGGCCGTGTCCGCCGATATATTTACCCAGGATGTTTTCTATGGAATAAAGTATGACTGGTATTTTTATTATCCGTTGAACCAGGCAGTAAAATTTCAACTCGTTTCTGTTAATAGAGATGGCAATGCAGTTAGTTCAACAGCCAGGATTGAAGTAATAAAACATGAATACAGAACAGTGTTGACAAAAAGCGGCAGTTATTTTCGTTATGAGTCACAAAAAGAAGATAAGCTCATGACTGAAAGCCAGGTTGCCGTTGGCAGCAATACGGTTTATTCATACATACCAAGATCGCCGGGTGACTATGAGCTGCGTATTTATAGACCCGGCGCAAATAGTTATGTAAGCAGAAGTTTTTATAGCTACGGCAGTTGGGGCGGCAATAACAATTCGTTCGAAGTAAATAACGAAGGAAATATTGATATCGAACTGGATAAAAAGTCCTATCTCAGTGGCGAAACGGTAACAGCATTATTTAAAACGCCATTTAGTGGTAAAATGCTTGTTACGATGGAAACGGACCATGTGTTGTCGTATGAATATGTGGATATCAGCAATCGTTCCGCAAGTCTTAATCTTAAACTTTCCGGCGATCATGTTCCGAATGTTTATATTACAGCTACTCTTATTAAACCGCATGAGGTTTCGGATATTCCTTTAACCGTGGCTCACGGATTTCAAAATGTGATTGTGGAAGAAAAGAGCCGGAAGATCCCGATAAGTATCCAGGCGCAAAAGACTGTTCGTTCCAGAACTCACCAGAAAGTGAGGGTGAAGGCTGCTCCAGGCAGTTATATTACATTGGCTGCTGTTGACAATGGAGTATTGCAGGTATCTGATTTTAAGACTCCGGATCCCTACAACTATTTTTATCAAAAAAAAGCATTACAGGTTTCAGCCTACGATTTGTATCCCTTGCTGTTTGCTGAGGTTAGGGCCAAATTGAGTAGTACTGGTGGAGACGGCGAGTTAAGCATGGATAAACGAGTGAACCCGATGCCGGCCAAACGAATAAAAGTAATGAGCTATTGGAGCGGTATAAAAAAAGCGAACGGAAGTGGTGAAGCAGAATTTGAATTTGATATACCTCAGTTCAGCGGCGAGATCAGATTAATGGCGGTTTCCTATAAGGGGCAAAGTTTTGGTGCAACGGATAATACCATGACTGTGGCAGACCCTCTGGTGATCAGCACAGCGTTACCGAGATTTTTAAGCCCGGGAGATACTGTTAGTGTCCCTGTCACATTGAGCAACACTACTGATAAATCGGCAAGTATCACTGCTACTATTAGCACCGAAGGACAGGTGAAACCTGGCGCTGGTAATAGTCAAAGCATCAACATTAGTGCAAAGAGTGAAGGAAGAGTTTTGTTTAACGTAATAGCCAATCCTGCAATTGGTATTTCTAAAATCAAGATCCGGGTTAATGGATTAGGTGAAAAGTTTGAAGATGTAACAGAAATCGCTGTTCGTCCTCCGTCCACTTTGCAGAAAGCCACCGGTAGTGGTTCAATCACAGGCGGTCGTTCACAGAAGTTGAATATAGACCTGGGCCGCTATATACCGGGAAGCGCAGATTATAGCTTAGTCGTCAGCCGTTCACCTATGCTGGAATTAGGTGAGCAACTGCGTTATCTTGTGCAATATCCTTATGGATGTACTGAGCAGACCGTGTCGGCCGCATTTCCACAATTGTATTATAGCGATATGGCCGACTTAATGCAATTAAATAAGCAGAACCTGCCTACCGGACAGGCAGGCAAAACGAATGCTAATAGCAATATCCTGGAAGCGATCCGGAAAATAAAGATGCGACAACTATATAGCGGTGCGGTTACACTCTGGGATGGCGAAGGACGAGAGGACTGGTGGACTAGTATTTATTCAGCCCACTTTTTACTAGAAGCCAAAAAGGCTGGCTTTGATGTTGACAATAGTTTATTGGAAACCATGTTGGGTTATATCAGCAACAAGCTTAAAAATAGGGAGACGATTACTTATTATTTCAACCGCACTCAGAATAAAAAAATTGCACCTAAAGAAGTTGCGTATAGTTTGTATGTTTTGGCGCTGGCAGGACGAAGCAATGTCCCTGCGATGAATTATTACAAAGCAAAACCCGAAATACTGGCTCTCGATAGCAGGTATCTTTTGTCGGCCACTTATGCTGTTGCGGGTGATAAAAAGGCTTTTACTGCAATGTTACCTTCCAGTTTCTCAGGGGAGGAATCAGTGGCGCAAACGGGAGGTAGTTTTTATTCCGATGTGAGAGATGAGGCCATTGCTTTAAATGCTTTGCTCGAAGTAGACCCCGGAAATAATCAAATTGGGATCATGGCGAGACATGTGGCCGATAAGTTAAAAAACCGCAGATGGCTGAGTACACAGGAAAGGGCATTTGCCTTTCTTGCATTGGGAAAATTGGCTAAAGCTTCAAATAATTCAACCGTTACCGCTGATATAAAGGTTGATGGAAAAACTATTGCTAAAATAGATGGCGGTCAATGGCGGGGTGATAAAGCTGCTTTGAAGGGAAGTAATATAGAAGTTGTCACGAAAGGGAGTGGAAGATTATATTATTTCTGGCAGACCGAGGGTATAAGCGCAACCGGGGACTATAAGGAAGAGGACAATTATTTAAAAGTGAGGAAGCGTTTCTTTGACCGTTTCGGCAGACCCATAACCACTAACACGTTTAAGCAAAATGATCTTATCATTGTTGGGATTACGCTGGAACGATCTTTTTCAACTTCTATTGAGAATGTTGTGATCACTGATCTGTTACCTGCAGGATTTGAAATTGAAAATCCGCGGACAAAAGATATTCCCGGCATGGATTGGATTAAAGACGCCGCTACGCCGACAGCATTAGACGTACGGGATGACCGGATCCATTTCTTTGTCAATACTGATTATAATAAACAAGTTTATTACTATGCTGTTCGTGCGGTGTCACCGGGTCAGTATAAAATGGGACCGGTTAGCGCAGATGCTATGTATAACGGCGAATATCATTCGTATAATGGGGCAGGTGTAATTCGAATTGAGCAATAAATAATGATGTAAAATAAAATGCCACATTAAGTGGCATTTTATTTTGGTGAAATCTATTCGTTAGTTCTTATTGTTTGAAGCTACTGTGACTACAGGTATTTTAGAGCCGTAAGAAAGTAATTTATTAGTTAATTTATTCCACAGGCCTGGAAGACGAAAATCTTTGATCGGGTTCACCATGATAAGATCAGCATTGATTTTTTTTGAGAACTCCAAAGTGCTTTTGGCCAGGTTTTGTCCTTCCAATAAAACACACTGCACTGGAATCGTCGAAATACTTTGTACCATTTCCAGGGCCTTGTCAAGTACACCTCTTGTAATATCGTCCGCATTTTTTCGAAGGGATACGAAGTAAACGGTAGATTTAAAAGCTCTTCCGAGTAAAGCGGCGAATCGAATTTGGCGTATAGGTATTTCACCGGATACTGGCAATACGATTTTTTTGAAATGACAAACCAGGCCGCCCGAACGAATGGCCAACACGGGAATATTTGCTTTTTTTGCCAGCCGGCTGATAGAAACAGAGGAAATAATTCGATGGACAAAGTTGATTTTTGATAAACCAGTTATCACCAGGTCCATTTCGTATTGTTCTATATAATTTACAAGCTGCTTCTGAACATTCCCCTGGAGCACACTTATTTCCACATCGCCTTCCCCGCAAAGCTGATTTTTGTATAATGTCTTTACCTGCTCCAGTTTTCTGAAAACAGTTTCATTATTTATGTTTCTTCCCAGGAGTGAATTCGCCGATCTATTGACATATACCAGGTGTATGTTACAATCAAAGCTATTCGCTAATTCAATAGCTTTAGCAATAGCCCATTTATTCCTTGTGGTGAAATCGATGGGGACAAGTATGTTATAAAGTTTGTTTGCCATAAGCAGCCGGATTTGAATCGTTAAATTAAGAATTATTATGCGAATGCGAGCAAGGGTTCAAAATCTCTTATCCTGATATTACTATCCGCTATTTTTTCAAGCAATTCGTCCCTGGTACAAAACGCCACGCCTTTTCCGGCATAAGTAATCATGCACCTGTCGTCCTTACTATCGCCCACTGCAATACAGTTTTTCATGCTCACATTATATTTTTCGCATAAATGTTGCAATGCATTGGTTTTACAAAATGCGTGACCACAAACACTTTCCGGTGATCCAAAGAAATAAGAAGGAAGATTTACTTCACCGGTTGCTTTGCCTTCAAAAAACTCCAGTTGATGTGCCACGGAAAAATCAGCGCCGATCTGTTGTTTTATGTAATTGGTAATAAGGGTGTAGCTATGACTCAGAATGCCAACCAAATAACCTTTCTCTTTGTAAGCCCTTACTACTTCTTTTATGTTATCGGCCATTTGCATGTTACTGATAACATTAAGAAGATCATCCATTGTTTTATTTTTCAATAAGAGCCCAATGCGCTTGGTAAGGATAATCGGATCTTTTTCATTAAAACGCAGCTCGTCTAATTTTGTTTTAAAGCCAAACTCTTCGGAGCATTGATCAATAAAGCGTTTTATCAGGATCGTGTCGTCCATATCGAGGACAATCATTTTTTTAAACGCCGAAAGATTCTCCCGGATCACATTGTTCATTTCCCGTTGAATGGCCTCCATCGAATTTACACTCTCATGAGTCAACTCATTATTGTGATGGCGTTGGGCTTTGCTTATAATCGCCCGTGAAACTTCACCGCTCATCTTGCTGAGTGCCTGCCACGGTTTGCTCTTATTCTCGATATATCCAATGTTTACCTCCTGTACCCTTGCTTTCATTAGGTACATATCAATTAGGATGCCTATATCAACACCATAATCGTTGAAGAATTCAATTTTTTTGAAGAACGTTTTTTTACCTGCGATCATTCCGCTCAACGGCTGTGAAAAATGCGATAAGCCAGGAAAAATTATGGCCAGTAAGGGTTTGGCAACTAATTCTGTCACCCTGCCCGCATTTCTCGCAAACGCACCTTTCACAAAATCAGCTTCGTCGTTGATAAGTGGGGCAGCAAGTTTAGAAATTGATTTATCGGGGTAGGGGTCTATATCGGCATCCAGGAAAATAATAAACTCATTAGTCGCCACTTCAATTCCCTCCCTCATCGAAATGCCTTTTCCCCTTGCAGCACTTATGACAATTTTCGCTCCCGCCTCCTTAGCTACGGAGACTGTTTCATCCTCAGAACGGTCATCTACCACTATTACTTCGGAAACCCCTGGCTCTGAAAAACAAAACCTTATCACCTGCCCAATAGTTTTTTCCTCATTTAAAGCGGGGATAATAACAGATAGCATGGTTTAATTCCTTTTTTTGATGTAAAAATGCTATTGCCTGATATAGTGCGTCAGGAAATTTTATTAAATGCAACTATGGTATAAGCCAAAGATTAGGCCTGAAATCTAAATCGCCGGGCCCAGATTGAATGAACTGCCAGGCGATATGTCGGAAGGTAGGGATAATATCAGAAAGGAATTCAATTTACCGCTTAAAAAGTTGGATACAATTTCTAACCAACTGATAGTAAATAAAAAAGTCTGGCACTGCCAGACTTTAGGATCTATACTCTAATTCGGTTGCATTAATAGTCGTTACCATATCCACCACGGTCACGATTGTAACCGCCGCCACCGCCTTTGTTATAACCGCCGCTGCCGCCTTTTTTAAAGCCGCCGCCACCGCCGCCGTTGCCAAAGCTTCTTTTCTTGAAGCCACCACCGCCACCGCCAGAGCCTTCTGGTTTAGGACGGCTTTCATTAACTACAATGTTACGGCCATCAACTTCGCTGCCGTTGAGTGCTGCAATGGCAGCTTGTGCCTGGTCGTCATTCGGCATTTCTACGAAACCAAAGCCTTTGCTGCGGTTGGTAAATTTGTCGTTAACGATTTTGGCTGAAGTTACTTCACCATGTGCGGCAAAGAGGTTAGAAAGATCCTGATCTTTCAAATTCCAACTAAGGTTTCCTACGTAAATGTTCATTTTGAGAAATTTAAAAAATAAAAAAAGTGCTAACAGTAAACAGTAACCGATGAACATTCTACGTTTATTTCGAAACGTTCAGGACTTATAAAACTGTAAAGAACACCAAGACTATACAAAATAACGGAATTTTTTTTGACATTCTGGCAAATATTATTTATAACCCTCAGCTTTTTCCTAAAGCTTTGGTAATGAAAGCTGCCAATCCGCTAAATTAAAAGTCCTCCAACCGGAGGACTTTACAGTTCTATCTAAGAGAAAAGCTTAAGTTTAGCTTTATTCAGCTCCTACTTCAAAATCCACTTCTGTTGAATGACCGTTGCCAAAATCGATTGATGCTTTATAAGAACCAAGTTCTTTTACTTCGTCAACAATACTGATTTTTCTGCGGTCAATCTCGTAACCTTTTTGTTCACGAATTGCACGGCTTAATTGCAATGATGTTACGCTACCGAAAATCTTTCCACTGGTGCCGGTTTTAGCGCCCAGTTTAAGTGGAGATTCTTTCAGTTTTGCGATTACACTGTTTATTTCAGCCAGCATTTTCGCTTCTTTTTTGGCTACTTGTTTCAGCTTTTCTTCCAGTTGCTTGCGGTTACCCGGACTGCTCTCAATAGCCAATTGACGAGGGAACAGGAAGTTGCGGGCATAACCATTCTTTACTTTTACTACCTCATTGGCAGCGCCCAGGTTGTCAACATCCTGAATTAATATTACATCCATTTTTTTCTTTTTGTTCACCATTACCCAGTCCGCCGCGGCGGACTGTCTTTTCCGTTGTTAGCGGAAAGTTAGGGTGAGGTTATTTTAAAAGGTCTGTTACATAAGGCAATAATGCCATCTGGCGAGCTTTTTTAATCGCATCTGATACTTTGCGCTGATATTTCAGGCTATTACCAGTCAAACGACGAGGCAATAATTTACCCTGCTCGTTCAGAAATTTTTTCAGGAACTCTATATCCTTATAATCGATATAGTGCATGCCGTACTTTTTGAAACGGCAGAATTTTTTTACCCTTTTGTCGCTTTTGATGGCGGTCAGGTATTTAATTTCATTTTTTGCCATGTCTTAAGCCTCCACTACTTTTTCAGTTCCTGTTTTTACACCACTTCTCTTTTTAGCGTTGTACTCGACGGCGTATTTATCGAGTTTAGTACAAAGGTGACGCAGGACAGCCTCGTCACGCAGAAGCTGGATCTTCAGCTTCTCATTGAAGTCGGATGGCGCAGTGTATTCCAAAACCCAATAAAGACCGGTGGTCTTTTTCTGGATCGGATACGCCAGTGATTTTAGTCCCCATGCGTTTTCAGCAACTATAGAGCCACCGTTTTCGGTAACCAGCGCTGCAAACTTTTTTTGTTCTGCTTTGAATTCATCATCGCTCAGAACAGGGGTAAAAATCACCATCAATTCGTAATTGTTCATTTACCTGTGTTTGTGATTTAAAATTTGTTTATCCCCATGCTTTTGGCTACGGGGCGGCAAAGATAAGTATTTGAAGGTAGAACAGGGAGGGTGATGTCAAAGTTTTTTAGACTTTCGGTTTAATAAGAATCTCTAAAGGGAAATCAAGTCTAATTCGTTGATTTGTAATTAATTTCATCTGAAGGTAAGCAATCAATAACCCTTAGCTGAAGATTTTTTTCTCCGTTCCACTCATTCACATCAATTTTAAAAACTACGTCAACCGGCTGTTTATATTTGAGAAACTCGTATTTGGATGCCATGTTAAATCCGATTCCCGTCAGAGTAATATTATTCTTTTTTAAACAAAAACGAAGGTGTTCTTCTTTCACTATTTTCGAATAGCCGTTGTCAGTAACATTTTTTACGAGAAATACCGGGCGAAGATTTTCAGGCCCAAATGGTTCCATTTGGGAGATAATATTGTAAAAAGGCCAGGTAATATCTTCAAAGCCTATTTCAGCATCTATGACAATTTCCGGAACTAAAAAATCGGGATTGATGGTCGAAGCGACGATCTCCTCAAATTTGTTTCTAAACGCATCAATTTTATCTATTTCCAAGGTCATTCCGGCTGCGGCAAAATGGCCTCCATAGCCGAGTAAGTGTTCTTTACAGGCATGAATAGCTTCGTAAAGATTAAAGCCCGGAACGCTCCTGGCACTGCCAGCAGCAAACTCTCCTGATTGGGTTAAAATGATTGTAGGACGGTAATAATGTTCTATCACTCTTGACGCAACAATTCCGACTACACCTTTATGCCAATGAGGCTGGAACAGAACAGTCGATTTGTTTTTTTGCCATTGATCATTGGCCTCAATAAGTGACAGTGCCTCAAGCGTAGTGTTAATATCAGCCTCTTTTCTATCACTGTTATCGCTATGAAGCATTTCGGCAAATCCCAAAGCGTCATCATAGGTTTTTGAAATAAATAACTCTACTGCTTTCCTGGCATCATCCATTCTTCCTGCTGCATTCACTCTTGGAGCAATTATGAAAACTAGATTGTGAATATGCAATTCGGTTTTTAGTCCACTCAGGAAACTCAAGGCCTTGATACCATTATTGGGATTTTCGTTGGCTTTTTTTAAACCATGAAAAGCCAAAACCCGGTTTTCACCAGTCATTGGGACAATATCGGCTGCGATGGCCACTGCTACAAGATCAAGAAATTCATAGACATGATCCCCGGAAAGATTCATTTTCTCGGCCAAAGCCATTATCAACTTAAAACCAACGCCGCAGCCGCAAAGTTCCTTATAGGGATAGCTACAGTCTTTTTGTTTGGGATTTAAAATAGCAACAGCAGGCGGCAATACTTCATCGGGCATATGGTGATCACAAACGACAAAATCGATATTTAGCTCTTTTGCATAGTAGATCAGATCAACTGATTTAATGCCACAGTCCAGTGAAATGATCAGATCAAAGCCATTTTCTCTTGCGAAGTCGATCCCAGCTTTGCTAACTCCATACCCTTCCCGGTATCGGTGCGGGATATAAAAGTCAACATTGAAATGTTGTTTTATAAGGAATTGATACATGCAGGCAACAGCAGTTGTTCCGTCTACATCGTAATCCCCGAACACTAAAATTTTTTCATGATTTGTAATTGCCCGCAATATTCTTTCAACCGCTTTATCCATGTCTTTCATTAGCCACGGACTATGCAAATGAGATAACTGCGGTCTGAAAAAGTCTTTTGCAGTTTCAAAATTTGAGATCCCCCGTTGAGATAAAATTTTGCAAAGGGTGGGATGAATATTAAGGGCCTTTTGTAAAAGCAGAGTATTCTCCCTGTCGTCTTGTAATATTGTCCACCGTTTCTTCATTCTTCCTAAATCTTTTTAAGCAAGCCGGCACTCAATACTTCCTGTCAGTTACGTAGAGTACAAGATTTTCTAATCCCTGCCTGGCGGCATTCTCCGGGAATTGATTAAGAATATCTAATGCCTCCTTCTTGAATTGGTTCATTTTTTCAGTGGCGTATGCGATGCCGCCGGTTTCTTTGACTTTTTTGATTATCCAACTTACCTTTTCTTTATCCTGGTTTTTATTTTTGACAATATAAATAATTTCCCGTCTTGTTTTTTTATCAGTATTGTTTAATGTGTAGATCAGGGGAAGAGTTAGTTTTTTCTCTTTGATATCATTGCCGGTTGGCTTGCCCACATTCTCGCTTGAATAGTCAAACAGATCATCTTTGATCTGAAAGGCCATGCCGGTTTTCTCACCGAAGAGCCTCATTTTTTCAGCAATTTCCTCGTTATTGCTGGTTGACCAGGCGCCTGCCGAACAGGCCGATGCTAATAAAGAGGCAGTTTTGTTGCGAATAATTTCAAAATATATTTCTTCGCTCAGGTTGAGTGACCTGGCTTTTTCTATTTGTAAAAGCTCCCCTTCGCTCATTTTCCTGACTGCATCGGACAGGATGTGAAGAATTTTATGATCATTGTGATCCAAAGACATTAATAGTCCCTTTGCCAGTAAATAGTCGCCCACCAAAACGGAAACTTTGTTTTTCCACAATGCATACACAGAGAAAAACCCCCTTCTTTCCTGGGAATCGTCCACCACATCATCATGTACAAGGGTCGCAGTATGTAAAAGTTCAACCAGTGAGGCCGCCCTGTATGCCGGTTCAGTGATCTCACCGCATAATTTTGCAGAAAGTAGCACGAACATTGGGCGAATTTGTTTGCCTTTCCGCTTTACGATATATCTCATTATTCTATCCAGGAGGGGGGTCTGACTGCGAACTGCCTCTCTGAACCGGGTTTCAAATACCTTCAATTCTGTTTCTATCAATCCTACGGGTAAGCTCATATGTTAAAAAAAATGGCAATTTACGTTGCAAAAAATTAATGCGGTGAATGCAACGAAATTGACTTTTTTTGTGACTAAGTAATTGAAAAATAAGAACAAACTACATGAAAAATTTTCACAAAAATTTGGTTATTGTGGTTCAAGTCATATTTTTGCGTTTTATTAGGACATTGTTTTCTCAATCTTAATCCTTAGTTATGATAAGCAAAAAGTACACTTTACTGGCAGGTTTATTCTGTCTACTGGCATCATTTAGCTTTGCCCAAGGTCAAGTTGGCGGCCATAATGTGTCAGATTCTTCTGTAATTCCGTCTAAAAGAATGCCTCAGCATACTGAGTTTTTGAACGGAACCAATAATTTTCCGGCCAAACCTCGTAATCAATGGGAAATAGGTATTAAAGGGGGCGCCTTCACAGTTAGTGGAGATATGCCTTCTGTTTTTCCAACTTTAGGGTTTGGTGCTCATATCAGGAAATCATTTGGTTATGTGTTTTCTATGAGACTTGAGTATTTGCATGGTACTGGTAAAGGTTTGAATTGGAAACCTTCTAGTTACATCCCTTCAAGACCCGATAATCCCTGGTCTGCGAACGGGTATACCGGATTATATTACAATAACTATAAAACAAGTGTAAATGACCTTTCCCTCCAGGGAGTTATAACCCTTAATAATATTCGCTTTCATAAAGCCAAAACAGGGTTTAATATGTATGTGTTTGGCGGTATTGGAGGAACAATTTATGATACCAAAGTAAATGCACTTAATGGAACAGCGTCTTATCAAACCGATTTTAGCGGAGTAAATGGCGGCGTTTATAAAGATCGCAAGGATACTCGTAAAGAGTTGAAAGATATATTGGATGATTCTTACGAATCACCTGCTGAAAATCATGGTGAAACACGTCCCAAATTGTTCGGCGATACATTTAAACCTTCTGGTACAGTTGGTTTAGGTATGGCTTTCAAGTTAAGCAATCGTATCAACCTGGCTATTGAAGATCGTGTGACTTTTATTAAAGACGATTTACTAGATGGTCAGCGTTGGTCTGAACAAGGTGACCTTACCGGTGATTTTGACTCTTATAATTATGCAACTGTTGGTTTAAACTTCAACCTGGGCGCGAAATCTGTTGAACCTCTTTACTGGTTGAATCCTTTGGATTACGCTTACAGCGAAATCCGCAATCCTCGCCTGATGAGGCTGCCAAAACCAGTTTTACCAGATGCAGATGGTGATGGTGTTACTGACCAATTTGACCAAGAGCAAACTCCTGCCGGCGTACCGGTTGATACTCATGGTGTAAGCCGTGATACGGATGGTGATGGTGTTCCTGATTCTAAAGATAAAGAATTGATCACCCCAACTCATTGCCAACCAGTAGATGCTGACGGTGTAGGTAAATGCCCATGCCCGGATAAATCTTGCTTCGAAGGATTGGTTGCTAAAGATAATTGCGCAGAGAAGTTAGGTGCATTACCAAGCATTTCCTTCAAAAAAGGATCAAATGTGCTGAGCGATGATAATAAAGCTGTTTTGGCTACAGTAGCTGCTAAATTGCGTAACGCTCCTGAGTGTAAAGTAGTCGTGATCGGTTATTGCTCTTCAAGCAAAAAAGAACAGCAATTGAGCTGGGATCACGTGAATAAGGTAATCACTCACCTGGTTGAAAAAGAAGGTCTAAGTGCCGACCGCTTTATCTTCAACTATGGCCAGGAGGGTGGTGATTGCGATACAGTTGATCTGCGCGGCGCAGCTGAGGGTGAAGAAGGACCTAACACAGTGGCTCCTCCACACCCGAATCTTCGCAAAAGATAAAAATTTAGCGATTTACTTTTTGCTGATATACAAACCCTTCCACTTCTGTGGAAGGGTTTTTCTTATCATTGCTTTATCAAAATCTTAACTGCACGATTTTGGCCACTTATCTTTTTTATATAAGTTTTGTTGCCATCCATTAACTTTGCACACCTTTATGCGTTTTATACCGGTATTACTGATAACTGTTTTACTTGCAAGTTGCGGAGGAAAAAGTATTAATAAAGTACTTAAAAGTCCTGATCCCGAATACAAGTTGCGTGTAGCTGAAAAGTATTTCGTTCAAAAAAAATACAGCAAAGCACAGGTTTTATATGAAGATGTAATGCCCTTTTATAAAACAAGACCTGAATTTCAGGACATTTATTACAAATACGCATATTGCGCCTATAACCAGGCTGATTATTTAAATGCAGAAAATCTCTTTAAAACGTTCCTCGAAATTTTCCCCAATAGCCCCAAGGCGGAGGAAATGGATTACATGAGAGCCTATAGCTTTTATAAGCAATCTCCAAAGCCGGAATTGGATCAAACCAATACCATTAAGGCTATGGGAATGATGCAGGTTTTTATCAATACTCACCCGGGCTCAGAAAGAAATAAACAGGCTTCTGAAATAATCGATATATGCAGGGGAAAATTGGAGATCAAAGACTATAAAAGTGCGAAGCTATACTTTGATATGGGGCAATTCAGAGCTGCAGGAGTTGCCTTTACGGCTTTACTAAACGGGTTTCCCGAATCCCCACAAGCCGATGAGTATAAGCTTATGATCATAAAATCGTATTTTCGGTACGCTGAAATGAGCATCGAGGAAAAGAAAACGGAACGATTTGAAAAAGTGATTAACGAGTGTGAGGATTTTGTCGATCGTTTTCCTGAAAGTAAGTTGCGCAAAGATGTTCAAGACTACATGACTTTATCTCAAACAAATATTAAAAATTTAAAAAATGAGCAAGCTAAGACGTCAGCTTAGTGCTGGTATTGCCAACAATGTGGAAACAAAAAGCCTTGATGATCTGAGGAAGAAGACCGGCAATTTATATGAGTCTATTGCCGTTGTTGCAAAAAGAGCAAACCAGATAAATATATCTCTTAAGGAAGAGCTTCATAACAAACTGGATGAATTTGCCAGCCATACGGATAGCCTTGAAGAAATCCATGAAAATAAAGAGCAAATAGAAATTTCCCGTGCCTACGAAAGAATGCCAAATCCTGCTTTATTGGCTACACAGGAGTTTATGGATGATAAAATTTATTTCCGTAAGGGAGAAGACCAGTTATTTGATTAAACCAGGTAATTACAATAATACTTTGGGCGATATGGTGACAGCTATATCGCTTTTGTATTTTATGGGCAAATAGATAATTTTGGAAGACGATGCTACATGGAAAAAAGATATTATTGGGTATATCCGGCAGCATCGCTGCCTATAAAGCTATTTATCTTGTAAGATTATTGATCAAAGAGGGAGCGGAAGTAAAGGTAATTATGACCCCCTCCGCTAAAGATTTCGTGTCTTCGCTGACTTTATCTACGCTAAGCAAAAATCCAGTATTAATCGATTTGTTTGATGAGCAAACCTGGGCTAACCACGTCATGCTTGGCCGCTGGGCCAACCTTATGTTGATAGCTCCGCTAAGTTGTAACTCCCTTGCAAAAATGGCCCATGGCCAGTGTGATAATCTGTTAATGGCTACTTATTTTTCTGCAACCTGTCCCGTAGTTGTAGTTCCGGCAATGGATGAAGACATGTGGCGTCATCCTTCCACGCAGAATAATCTGCGGTTATTACAATCGTACGGCAACACGATACTCCCGGTTGCAAAGGGTGAGCTGGCCAGTGGCCTGTTTGGTGAAGGTCGGATGGCGGAGCCAGATCAGATTCTGCAGCTTATTACTGACATTTTTTTTTCAAGCAAGCCACTTGCAGGTAAAAAAGCCCTGGTAACGGCTGGTCCTACATACGAAGCCATTGACCCGGTTCGTTTTATTGGTAATCATTCATCCGGCAAAATGGGCATTGCTATCGCTGAGGAATTACACCAAAGGGGGGCAGAGGTAACTTTGGTATTAGGTCCTACTTCAATATCATTTCCCTCAAATAGGATACATCTTGTTAAGGTGACTTCAGCTGATGAAATGTACCATGCCTGTCACGAGGTTTTTGAAAAAACAGATATTGCCGTCATGGCAGCTGCAGTAGCTGATTATACTCCCGTTACAAAGGCGGATCAGAAAATTAAAAAGAAGGACGACGGCCTTGTAGTTGAACTTACAAAAACCAAAGACATCTTAAAAAGCCTTGGTGAAATAAAGAGAGAAAATCAAATACTGGTCGGGTTTGCATTAGAGACTGTGAATGAAAAAGACTATGCCCGGGAAAAGCTGAATAAAAAAAATGCAGACATGATCATTCTCAATTCGTTGAATGACGCTGGTGCTGGCTTTGGACACGATACTAATAAAATTACCATCTTTCAAAAGAATGGTACGGAGATATCATTTGATACCAAATCAAAAAGTGAAGTGGCGAAAGATATTGTGGATACCATTATAAACTCATGCTATGCTTAAAAGAGTATTGTTTATTTTTCTTATTGCGATTGTGCTTGGAAATGAGATAAGGGCGCAGGAACTTCAGGCCCGGGTTTCTGTTTTATCGGGCAAGGTCGGTTCCCAGGTAAATAAAAATATCTTTCAAACTTTGCAGACTGCTTTAAACAATTTCGTCAATAACAGAAAATGGACCAATGACGCATTTCAACCCGGTGAAAAGATCCAATGTAATTTTTTATTAAACGTTGAGCAGGATTTAGGCAATAATTTATATAAAGGAAAACTTACTGTCCAGGCTGCAAGACCTATTTTCAACAGCTCCTATAATTCACCAATTATTAACTTCCTGGATGATGATGTTGTTTTTCGCTACCAGGAGTTTCAACCCATTGAATTCAATGAAAACCGGGTGCAGGGGAGTGATCCTTCAGCTGCAAATCTGCCTGCAATTTTTGCTTATTATATCAATATCATATTGGGATTTGATTATGGATCTTTTTCGTTGCGGGGAGGCGATGCGTATTTTAAAAAGGCATGGAATATTGTAAACAACGCTCCCGAAAGCAGGGATATTACCGGGTGGCGATCTTTTGAAAATATCAGGAACCGTTATTGGTTGGCTGAAAATCTCAATAACAATCGATTTGCTTTAATGCATGATGCGATTTATGCTTACTATCGAACCGGCATGGATTTGTTTTATGAAAACGAAGAGCAGGCAAGAAGTGGAATTTCCAATTCTCTAAATTTCTTAAACACTATCAACACCGAAAACCCCAATTCCATGATCATGCAATTTTTTTTCCAGGGAAAGAGTACTGAATTGGTGAAGGTTTTTAGCCGCGCAAATCCAGATACAAAAACCAGGATAAGAGAGATTTTAAGCAAACTGGATATTACCAACGCGATGGCCTATAAAGAATTAAAATGAGGAAGTTTTTATTATTCGGTTTAATCTTTTCAATTTTATTCGGTTGTTCCAATAAGGATAAATTGCCAGCAGGAATTTTGCCCAGGCAAAAAATGCAGGAAATAGTTTGGGATATGACCCGTACTGCAGAATTTCTGAATGGCTTTGTTTTTAATAAAGATTCGTCGATTGATAAGATAGCGGAAAGCGAAAAATGGTACAATAAAGTTTATCAATTGCATAAAACGACAAAAGAGAAATTTGAAAAAAGCTACTCTTACTACCAGGCTCATCCCGATTTAATGAGAGAGCTATTGGATTCATTAAGCAAGAAAACAGTGCCGATCGGGCCACCTAAGCCAACTAAAGATTCTACCATTCTCAGTGATTCTATTAAAAAAAGAATCCCACCTCCTTTCAAGAACGAACGTCAAAACAGAATCATAGATTCGATCAGGAAGCGGAGAATACAAAAGAAAGATATAAAGGCAGTTTAATACTTAAGTTTTGCTATGAAAAAGGTGATCGCAAATGCTGATGAGGCTATTTTTGATATAATCGATGGGAGTGTAATTATGTTGGGAGGATTTGGGTTGTGTGGTATCCCTGAGAATTGTATTTCAGCATTAGTAAAAAAGAGAGTTAAGCAACTGACCTGCATTTCCAACAATGCCGGTGTCGATGACTTTGGAATTGGGCTTATGCTGAAACAACACCAGGTAAAAAAAATGATTTCTTCTTACGTGGGCGAAAACGCTGAATTTGAACGCCAGTTGCTAAGTGGAGAGTTGGAAGTGGAGTTGATTCCTCAAGGTACATTAGCCACACGCTGTCTCGCGGCTGGTTACGGCATACCGGCTATTTATACTCCAGCCGGTGTAGGAACAGAAGTCGCCGAAGGCAAGGAGGTGCGGAATTTTAAAGGAAAAGATTACCTGATGGAATATGCTTTCGAGGCTGATTTTGCTCTTGTAAAAGCCTGGAAAGGTGATACACATGGTAATTTGATTTATAAAGAGACAGCCCGCAATTTTAATCCACTTATGGCAATGGCAGGCAAGGTTACCATCGCTGAAGTGGAAGAAATAGTGCCAGCCGGTTCGCTGGATCCTAACAATATCCATACTCCCGGTATTTACGTTCATAGAATATTCCAGGGAGTTAATTATGAAAAAAGAATAGAGCAAAGAACCGTAAGAAAAAAATTGTAAGACATGGCGTTAACCAAAGAACAAATTGCCCAACGCATTGCCAGGGAATTGAGAGATGGATATTATGTGAACCTGGGAATTGGAATACCTACCCTGGTAGCTAACTACATTCCTGAGGGGATTAGCGTGGTATTTCAGAGTGAAAATGGTTTATTGGGCATGGGACCATTTCCGTGGGAGGGAGAGGAAGATCCGGATTTGATTAACGCTGGCAAACAAACCATCACGACGATTCCCGGTTCTGCATTCTTTGATTCGGGGATGAGTTTTGGGATGATCCGTGCCGGCAAAGTGGATTTGACTGTTTTAGGAGCCATGGAAGTAAGTGAGGAAGGGGATATAGCTAATTGGAAAATTCCCGGGAAAATGGTCAAGGGCATGGGTGGAGCAATGGATTTGGTCGCAAGTGCCAAAAATATTATTGTGGCCATGATGCACAGCAATCCAAAAGGTGAATCCAAACTTTTGCCTAAGTGTACTCTTCCTATAACCGGGCTGAAATGTGTCAGGAGGATTGTATCAGAGCTGGCGGTCCTGGATGTAACGCCAAATGGGTTTCAGTTATTGGAAAGAGCGCCGGGTGTCAGTATTGATGAAATAAAGGCAAAAACAGCCGGTAGGCTTGTAATCGAAGGCGAAGTTCCCGAGATGAGTTTTTAAGCCGACGCGGTGAATTAAATCATGTTTAAAGGCAAGGCTTAGTCGATCAGGTTATTCTTTACGGCGAAAAAAACAAGGCCCGCAGTATTCTTGCTCCCAAATCGCTCCATGAGCCGATCTTTAATCGCCTCCACTGTTCGGGGACTTATTTCCATTTTTTGAGCTATTTCCTGGGCGGTAAATTCCATACAGATAAAGCGGAGCACATCTCTCTCCTTATCGCTCAGCGTAACCTCATTATTTAGAGATGGCACCACTTTTTGACGGGAGTGGGATTTCTTTAAAAGAATCCGGTTAACAAAGTTGTTGAGGTAGTAGCCTTTTTCATACACTTCCATTATTGCTCTCCGTATTTCCTGCGGATCAGCATTTTTCAGCATATAACCGTTTGCCCCGTTTTCCATAAGATGATAGACGAAACGTTCATCCTCGTACATACTCAGCACCAGCACTTTTATGTTGGGGTATTGCTTGCTGATAAATTTAGTGGCCTCGATACCGTCTTTACCGGGCATACGAAGATCCATTAGCACAACATCGGGCTCAGATTGTGCGATTCCACTCAGCAATTCGTCGCCGTTTTCTGCCTCTTGTACAAATTTGATGTTGGTAAATGGACGCAATGAAAGGATGACTCCTTTTCGGAAAATTTTGTGGTCGTCAGCAATAGCTACCTTAATGATTCCCATAGTTTCAGATAAGAGGTGAAATTAGCAAATAATCAGCAACTAACTAGCAACTACTCGTATGGATCGTCCTTAGGTAATTCAATGGTTACTTTATAATACGTTTGCGAAATATCCTTTTCGAAATAAATGTTTCCTTTAGCTACACGCAGGCGGCTGCTGATATTTTTCAGGCCAAGCCCGATATTACTTTTATTCAGCTTGTCAAAGTCAGTTTGGATAATACCTCTTCCATCATGGTGTATCCGGAGGTAAAACTTATCTCCATGCACATTTTGTGTCAAATGAATAAAGCTTGAACTGCTGTGCTTTAAAATATTATTGATAAGCTCCTGGACGATGCGAAAAATGATCAGCTCTTTTTCGGGTTTTAACCTGTCTCTATAGTCATGGAAGCGGCTGCTGGCATTCATGCTGCCTGAGCCACTGATTTTTTGAAAAACATCATTGATGGCGGATTCGAGCCCAAAATTCTTCAATGTAGGCGGCATCAGGCTATGGCTGATATTCCGTACCAACTGAATGGTATCGTCAATTATTTGTCTCGCCTGGAAAATGGCTTGTAATTGAGTTGCCTTGTCCTGGTTTACCAGGTTTTCATTGAGGTATAAACGGGCGGTCGCCAGCAAGGGGCCGGCATCATCATGCAGATCGGCAGCAAGACGCTGTCTTTCCTCCTCCTGCAGCCTTATTGATGCATCAAGAAGGATTTTTTGCTGCTCCTCCTCCATTTTTTGAAGCGTACGCTGGTAGCGGGATACCTTACGCTGGTGGAAAATTATAAATAACACCAGCCCGACGGTTAATACAAGCATACCCATGGTGCCGATAAACAGCACGGAGGATACTCCTGAAGATGGGCTAGTGGCTTGTAGTAAAAACATATCGTTGTTGGGTGGGTAAGGTTAATTCATGTCAAGGTCTAAGTATGGTACAGATTTAGGTGGAAGCTTTTGCTTATGACGGTTGCGGGCATATACGATAATAGAAACACAAAAAAACAGATTTTTAATAGTATCTGCTATATAAGTCAGGAACCAATATTTGTACGCTTGTGTTTCATCGATATCATTAACGAGAATATTAAAGAAAAAAGTACCTCCAAGGTAAATCAAAATGCCCAGGGATAACCAAAAGCCTGGCTGACTGAATATATATTCATTATTCACACTCTTAAAACTTTGGTAAAAGAAAAATGATATATAGATGAAAATTAAAACTGTTTCAATCCCTACTGATATCGAATCCAGCTTAACTATTTGGTTGCTTAAAAAGTCGTATATCAAAAAGCCTACAAAAAAGGAAGATAAAATCCAGATCGTTATTCGTAATTTTTTTATCGTAATATTTTGAAAAAGCAAGTAGGTTAGGAAGGAATATTCGCAGAAAGTATAAAATGACTGATACAAGCGTATTATTTCTTTTGGTATGAGGCTTTTATCCTGTAGAAATAGAAAAATGAAAAAAATAACTCCATAAATCCCGATGACTAAGTCAACTTTTCTTTTACTCTTGGAAAAAAGAAAGGTAACGGGAAGAAGCAAATAAGAGTAGATAAGTATATGTAAAAAAAGCTTTTCTATTATATGGATTTTATCCAAAAATAGAAAAACTTTTCAGAAATTGAAACTTTCTAATTAGCTTATTCAGCGTCTTCCCAAACGAAAACCGAAAGGTCTTTAACGTCTACAAGGATGCGTGAATTTTTCAGTGCCTTTTTCATAACAGTAACGTTTTTTTTAGTTCAAGAATCGATTCTGGATGTAAAAATTGACATTGCAGGGGGGGAATTCCATGGGGTGTTTTTTGTTGGTAAACTCTTAGAAACTCATCAAACCCTTTACAGTAAAGAATCATAGACTATTTACTAAGTAAACATACTTTCGAAAATAGAGTATTTTTTCGAACCAAGAACAGTATTTTCACTATTTTAATGAGTAGTTTAACGAAGTTAATTTCCTATAGGAAGAGTAAAGAAGCAAAAAGAAAAATTGGGGCTATTTAAAACCTGGAGTGGAAAAGTAAAAATAAGTTGATTGACATTGGATTTCGCTTTAGGTTTTCAATGGATAATTGGAAATCTTGTTATGGACGGTTTTCCGGTTTTACCGGTCAGGATATTGGATGCGGCTAATCTTTGTCAATCAACTTACAACAAAGCTATATCCACATTTCTGTGTGGACAAGAGCAGTATTGCTGCTTTTAAAAACTCAGTTTTTTTACCGTTATTGTAGTAGACTTCCGACAAATTCTACTCATTTGAACGTATGAAGCACCAATATTAAAATGTAATATAATGTATGCCTATACTCAATTATATCGCCCAAAAATTTGAAAACGAAACAAATAAGAAATGCAAAAAAAACTACATTTGGAATCGAAAAATCACCATCCATTAATTGACTGCTTAAAATTAAAGTTGTAATGCATAGCCAGGAGATAAAAATTGCAATCGCCGATGATCATAAAATTTTCCGTGATGGAATCAGAATGGCATTAAAAGACCGGGAGTATTTAAAGATATTATGGGAGGCGGAGGACGGAAAGGACCTTATGCATAAGCTACAGCTCAAATTGCCCGATGTAATACTCATGGATATCCGGATGCCGGAAGTTGACGGCATCAATGCCATCAGTATGATCCGTAAAGAGTATGAGGCACTTAAGATAATTGTGCTCACCATGTATGACGACCAGGAAATGATTACGAAAATGATGGAGATGGGTGCCAATGCCTACCTTACAAAAACAACAGATCCTGATGAAATATATCAGGCCATCCTTACCTGCATGAACGATGATTTTTACTTTAATGAGTTAGTTAATAAAGCCGTATTGCTGAAACTGCAGCATAAAAAAACGGTTCGTCAATTTTATCCCAACCCGGTAAAAATGTCGGAAAAGGAGATACGGATTTTAAAGCTCATTGCTGAGGACAAGACTACTGATGAGATTTCTAAAGAAGTTTTTCTTAGTCCACGGACCATTGAAACCATTCGGCAAAACATGAAACAAAAAGTGGGGGCCAAAACCATTGCAGGATTAGTAATGTATGCAATGAGAAATAAACTTTTGGAATAATCCTATCCATTTGCGTGTAATTTCTCCGGCGTGAATATTTTTACAAAGTCTTAATGGAAAACATTAATAATACCTATTTCGACGGCTACTATAAAGATATTTGGCGGGCAATCATTCCGCCGGAATTCTCAGTAAAAGAAGCTGAGTTTATTCAGCAATATTTCAATCTTAACCATGAAAGTAAAGTGGTGGATGTAATGTGCGGATATGGCAGGCATACAATAGCCCTGGCACAAAAAGGAGTAAATGTTACAGCGGTCGATAACCTGCAAGAATATATAAATGAAATAAAGGAAATAGCTGAAAAAAAATCTCTTCCCATAAAAGCCATTCAAGCCGATGTCCTTCGGTTTTATACCAACGATATTTTTGATTTGGCCTTATGTATGGGAAATAGCTTAAATTTTTTTAATGCCAATGATACTTCCCGTTTATTATCTTCCATTGCCGCAAACCTGAAAAAGAAAGGCCACCTTTTTATCAATACATGGTCATTGACCGAAATCGCCATTAAGCATTTTAAAGAAAATTCGTGGACGACTGTTGATGAATTGAAATTTCTTAATGCTTCCAAATATCTTTTTCACCCCACCCGTATAGAAACAGAATCCACCATCATTGCTCCAAACGGCGATACCGAAACCAAAACAGCAATCGATTATATTTTTTCAGTTGCCGAAATGGAAGCGATGTTAATGCAGGCCGGCTTCAGTTTGAAAGAAATATATAGTGTACCTGGGCGAAAAAAGTTTAATTTAGGTGACTCTAGGGCTTATATCGTGGCTGAGAAGATATGAAGTGTAAAGTGTACCTGTAGTTGTTTCTCACTTAAAATCCACAACACCATTTCGTATAGCGACCATTGCAAGGCCTATACGGCATTTTACACCCAGCTTTATAAATAAATAGGTGATCCCTCTGACTTGGGACAGCAGGGGCCATTACTTTTCGCAATAATATGACTGATATTTTAAAAAGAAACCCCTTCTCTCGAAGGGGCTCTGAACGTTACTGTTATGAAAGAAAAATTTATTATGCGTTTGAGTAATAATAGGAAAAGGCCAATGGCTTCCGGTTTTAGTTTGACAGTTTTCCATAAAAGAACGGATCAAAAAACAGGTTGATAATTATAAAAACAGAAAGTTGATTAGCAAGGGAGAATCGTTCAGGGTTTTTCAAAGGATCGGGAATGACTTTTCTGGACGGTTTGGACATTGGATGATAGGAAACGATCTTCCGATATAATCAACTTTCTTAGACAAAAATATATCCACAGTGTACTGTGGACAAGAGCACAACTTCTCAATTTAATCTTGTCGGCTTTTACGGTAAGAATAGTAAATAGACCACATTAATGCATAGTTGTTTTTCGTATCAATTCGGGTAGAAGTCCTACTGGTACTTTCCACAAATTTGAAATCAAGTACTTCTACTATGGTATATATTGCAGGAATTTTTCAACTTGCACTCATAGAACAAGTACCAAACCCTATAGCTTTACAAATTTAAATTGATCCATGAAAAACCCCGAATCTAACTCTTTAATCAAAGTAGCCATTGCTGATGATCATGCTCTTTTCCGTACTGGTGTAAAAACTTCACTGTCAAGCAGGAAAGATATTCAAATGGTCGCAGAAGCCGAGAACGGCATGCAATTACTTAACCTTTTACGGCACATTCAACCTGATGTAGTTTTGCTGGACATCCAAATGCCAATTATGGATGGTTTAACAACATTGCCGGAGATAAAGAAACTTTATCCGGGTGTGAAAGTAATTATGCTTTCGATGCATAATGATCATTCTGTTATTTCAAGAATGATGGAAATCGGAGCCAATTCCTACCTGACAAAGGAATCAGGATCCGAAATGATCTACGATGCCATCAGAGCCGTATATGAACAGGATTTCTTTTTCAATGATCTTACTAATAAAGCTTTGTTGAGCGGACTTCGTACAAAACGTACAGCCGAATCATCTATGCCACAAGACGTGCAGCTGACGGACAAAGAAATAACTATTTTGAAGTTAATGTGCGACGAAAAAAGTACAAAAGAAATTGCTGATATAGTAGACCTGAGTCCCCGCACTGTGGAAGCAATCCGTGATAAATTAAAAACAAAGACCGGAACAAAATCTATGGCAGGTCTGGTAATGTATGCCGTAAAAGCCGGTTTGGTAGAACAAGCATAATTGCATCTCTGACTAATTGCTTATAGGTCATCTCTTTTGCGGGATGACCATTTTTATTTTACTTTCAGCCCATGAACTATATATGCCTGAATGGGAAAATGGTGACAGGCTCAGACCCTTTACTGCTGGCTGATAACAGAAGCTACCGATATGGAGATGGTTTATTTGAGACAATCAAAGTGGTCAATAAAAAAATTTCCTTAGAGGCTTATCACTTTGAAAGATTATTTCAAAGTTTGGCAATGATGCACTTTAAAATCCCATCATTGTTTACACGGGATAAAATAAGGCAAGAGGTAGTTTCGCTGTGTGCAAAAAACAGATGTGATGAGTTGGCCCGGGTGAGATTTTCGGTTTTTCGGGGAAATGGAGGTATAAACGAAAGCCTCGACGATTTACAGTATCTTATTGAATGCTGGCCATTAAATAATTCGTTCAATTACTTAAATGAAAATGGATTGGTCATCGATATATGTCCTGATATTAGAAAGAGTTGTGACAAGTTTTCAACTATTAAGTCAGCCAATTTTTTGCCCTATGTTATGGCGGCCCTGCATGCAAAAGAGAATCAGTTGAATGATGCAATCGTTTTGAATGTACACGACCGCATCGCTGATAGCTCTGTCGCCAACATCTTTATTGTAAAAGGTGACAAATTAAAGACACCTTCATTAAGTGAGGGATGTGTAAACGGTGTGATGCGAAAATTTTTGCTTGATAATTTTAAGGGAAGCGGGGTGAACCTGGTTATTGAAGAAGCCGGCCTGTCAGTTGAAGATCTTTCCTCGGCAGATGAAGTTTTTTTAACGAATGCTATTTCCGGGATCAAATGGGTAAAGCGATTTAGAGATAAAACCTATACTAATAAAATTTCTTCCGGTATTTTTCAGAAACACCTGGGAGCAATTTTGAAATAGATAATTCTGGCATCAAAGAAATAGTACTTCTTCACCGCTGCTTCCGACAATGCCATTTGTTTTTTGGTAAACATTAAAAAGCGTCCGGATCGCTTCCCTGCCATCATTACCCAGGTCCAATGAATAGTTGTTTACATACAAGTCAATATGTTTTCTCATGACTTCTTCGCTCATCTCCTGTGAATGTTGTTTTACAAAATCACTTACAAACGGATAATTTGAAAAGGCATATTCAAGGCTTTGTCTGATCAGCTTATTTATTTGCAGGGCTATTGACCTTTTTATAGATTGACTAATGGCAATGCCACCTAATGGAATTGGCATTTTAATTTTTTCTTCCCAATAATTTCCAAGATCCAGCACTTTATGCAGGCCTTTTTCATGGTAGGTAAACCTGTTTTCATGAATTATAACTCCGAGGTCTGCCTCTCCCGTCAGAACAGCGTTTTCAATAGCGGAGAAAATCATGGGCCTTTTATTTGTAGCATCAGGGAAAGCGAAACTCAATAGTAAATTGGCCGTAGTATTTAAGCCAGGTATGGCTATTGAACTGGTCGCAACCTGTTTGCTATCGATTTCCGTTTGTTTTTTTGAAATCAGAAGGGGGCCAACTCCCTTTCCCAACGCACTACCGGAACTAAGTAGTGTGTAATTATCTAACGACTGAAAAAAAGCGGGGAAACTCAATTTAGTAATATCCAGTTTTCCTTCTAAAGCCCATTGATTGAGTGTTTCAACATCTTCCAATACCACTTCAAATTCCAGGCCTTCCGTATCAATTTTGTTATTAACTAAGGCATCAAAAATAAAAGTATCATTCGGACAGGGAGAAAAACCAAGCGTCAGTTTCATAGTTATTCTAAGTTGTAATTTTTCATCAATGTTAATCAGAGCACACCGGATATTTTTAATAGATCTGCTAATTCAACGTTGAGGGTGTTAATAGAGGCCTCAAACTTCCAGTTTTTTTTATTCCTTTCACCGACATAGTTGGACACACTCCTGAGTTGAACGAATTCAATTTTTTCCATCAAGCACACATGATGGAGAGCCGCTCCCTCCATAGATTCCAATACCGGATCAAAACTTTCTTCAAAAAATTTAATTCGCCTTTTTTGGGTACTTATTTCATTTACTGAAATCGCTTTTACTTTCTTCAGCTTTGTTTTTTTTAAAGCCTCACTTTTATTAACGAGCCACCCATTTGTATATGGATAGTGATTGGCGGGTATAAGACCTGAATCAAACAAACTTCTGAATTCATTTTTTTCCACCACCCCGAGATCAGCAATCCTGTCTTGCCTGACAATAAAAACAGAAGCCAAAGGAACGTTTCTGTCAAAACAGCCGGCAATACCTGCTTGTATAACAAGATCAGGTCTTTTAAGGTTTATTTGTTTTGTAGTTGAGTAGGTACTTGCAGTCAAGCCTATACCCGTTATTAAAATGTCCAGTTCATGTTTGCCGGGAAATTGATTGGTTGAATTCCTGTAAGATTCGATAAAAGGCGAAATCTCAAAACTCGTGGCGGCTACCAATAGACAGGTCATGATAACAAAAATGCCAGTTTGATTCAACTGGCAGGGCAAAGGTATTGATAAATTAATATGCTTAGCGTAGCAAATTATCCTGCACGATTACTCCCGATCTTTTATGGTCAACTACGATTTCCCGGAAACTAAATTCTATTTCATCATAGAGTATGGCATTTCCAGGAACATTAAATTTTTCATTCTTAACGAGGCTTGAGAATTGTTTGAAGCCGCTGATATTTACGTTCCTTAAAGTAATAACATAATCTAATGTTTGAACGCCTGTTCTGTCCTGTTTATAAAACTCAATAGCCACATCTTTGATCACCCGGCCCATATAGAAGTTTTGAAAAAGTACAGGACTGGCAGCTCCCGATTGCTTAAGTATTATCACAGGTTTGTAGCTGCGTTTGCCTGCGGCCATTCCACCACCTGTTGCGATTGCTTGCGGAGAAGTGCCTTCCAGTATAAACGCTAATAGCTCTGTTTTATCTTTGAACTTAGCAGCCGGGCTTTCTCCGGGAACACCGTCTATCTTCATCACCATATTTTGAGCAGTAGTAATGCCTGCCATGATGAGTAGCAGGATAAGCAGTAAGCAGGTCTTTTTCATATACAAGGTATTTTTATACTGCCAAATTAGGATAAACTCAAGCTTTCTAATCGAACTTTCTGAAAGTCAAATTCGCTTACCTTTGCGCCTGCCTGCCAAATGGCATGGCCTCATCCACTCCTCCGCCCAATGCTGAGAGGAAAATAATAAGTGAAGCATGGTTTACTTAACAAGAAACGAACATTTCAACGCCGCACACAAACTGTATAATCCAACCTGGAGTTATGAGAAGAATGAGGAGGTGTTTGGCAAATGTGCCAACGAAAACTGGCATGGTCACAATTATGATTTGCATGTAACGGTTAAAGGCGATCCGGATCCGGATACCGGTTTCGTGTTTGATGTAAAAAAACTCAGCAATATCATTAAGGAACATGTGATAGAAAAAGTGGATCATCGCAACCTAAATGTAGATGTGGAGTTTATGCAGGGAAAAATGTGCAGTACTGAAAACCTCGCCATTGCAATTTGGGAGCAATTAACCCCGCATCTGCCACAGACAATAAAACTTCATTGCATACGGCTGTATGAAACCCCACGTATTTATGTCGAGTATTTCGGGGGTTAATGAATAACTCAACCTTTGCATAGTTGAAACGTTACCCTATATGTAATTTCGTAAATTGAAAGTATGAGCAACAAGGTAGCTGTTTTCCGAAGGGAGCATTTTAATGCGGCGCATCGGCTATATAATCCCGGCTGGGACGATGCGAAAAATGACGAAGTGTTTGGAAAATGTGCGTTGCCCAATTATCATGGCCATAACTACGAACTGGAAGTAAAAGTAGTGGGGGAGCCGGACACTGATACTGGCTATGTGATGGACATGAAAACACTTTCTGACCTGATAAAAAGAGAAATACATTCCCGTTTTGATCACAAAAACCTTAACCTCGATACAGAAGAATTCAAAAATCTAAATCCAACAGCTGAAAATATTGTAATTATTATTTACCGGTTATTGCGTCCGCATATTGATAAAAAAATGGACTTGCAGGTAAGGTTATACGAAACTCCCAGGAATTTTGTTGAATACCCGGTATAAATAATGTTGCTGTATTTTCATAAAATAAGTTCAAACCAGCAATATGGCATATAAAAGAACAGAACATTACGATGAGGAAACAACTTCAGGTTTGATAGATAGCTATCGCAAAGTTTTAGGGTTTCTTGGTGAAGATCCCCAGCGTGAAGGTCTTCATAAAACTCCCGAACGATTGGCCAAGGCCATGCAGTATATGACCCAGGGTTATCAGTCCGATGCCCGTGCTATTCTCAACTCGGCTAAATTTCATGAGCAGATTAGCGAGATGATTGTGGTTAAGGATATTGAGATATACAGCATGTGCGAACATCATATGCTTCCTTTTTTTGGAAGGGCGCATGTGGCCTATATACCCAATGGATGGATCACGGGGCTGAGCAAGGTGGCAAGGGTAGTGGATGTATATGCACGACGGTTGCAGGTACAGGAACGGCTCACGGTTGAGGTCATGAATGCGATCAAGGAAACGCTTAACCCGTTGGGGGTGGCCGTTGTTATTGAGGCCCAGCATTTGTGCATGATGATGAGAGGAGTTCAAAAACAGAATTCTGTGACAACTACTTCGGCATTTGATGGGGAATTTCAAAAAAATTCAACCCGAACAGAATTTTTGAAGCTTATTTCATCCGATCTCAGTCGCAGATAAAAGGATGACTTCAGGTTTAATAGTTTTATTGGAAATACTTGGTTATTGTGCTACAAAGATTTTTTTTCTTAAAACCTTTGTGGCATTTTTGTTTTAATAACTACCTTAATATGAAGCATGCATATGTTTTTCCCGGTCAGGGCTCACAGTTTCCAGGAATGGCCAGGGAGCATTATAACAACAGTGTTTTTGCTAAAAAATTGTTTGAACAGGCTAATGAAGTGTTGGGCTTTCGCATTTCTGATATCATGTTTAATGGTAGCGAGGAAGATCTGAAACAAACAAACGTAACCCAGCCGGCAGTTTTTTTACATTCAATTATTGCTTTTAAAAGTATTGATAATGCGAAGCCGGACATGGTAGCTGGTCATTCGTTGGGAGAGTTTTCTGCGTTGGTGGCTAATGGTGTTTTAAGTTTTGATAACGCCTTACAATTGGTAGCTATCCGGGCTAAAGCCATGCAAAGGGCTTGTGAGTTAAATCCTTCTACAATGGCCGCTATACTCGGGCTTGCTGATGATAAAGTAGAAACGATTTGTGCGGAAGTTCAAAAAGAAACTGGCGAGGTGGTTGTTGCCGCAAATTATAATTGCCCTGGTCAGTTGGTAATAAGCGGTTCAATAAGGGGAGTAGAAATAGCCTGCGAAAGATTGAAAACAGCAGGAGCAAAAAGAGCATTGGTTTTGCCTGTTGGCGGTGCGTTTCATTCCTCGTTGATGGAGCCTGCAAAAGAAGAATTACAAGCAGCTATTGAATCAACTGATTTTCACAACCCAACCTGTTCGGTTTATCAAAATGTGGCGGCTCGGGCTGTATTTGACAAAGAAGAAATAAAGCGAAACCTGATCGATCAACTCACTGGTCCTGTCAGATGGACGCAAAGTGTTCAATCAATGATTGCAGACGGAGCTTCAAAATTCACCGAAGCGGGGCCGGGAAAAGTATTGCAGGGGTTGGTGATGAAAATAGATAAGACAATGACAACTGACGGGGTGAGTTAGATAATGCTCCTGGAGATTAATCGGGCGATTACACCCAATTAAATCGATAATCAGACATTGATAGAGCAATTTACCCATTCAGCATCAAAGCTCGCATTATACTTTTTGTAAAAATTGATCGCTGGTTCATTCCACTCCAGCACCTGCCAAACAATGGCTGATAGGTTTTTTTCTTTCGCTTCTTCAATCAGCCGATCAAATAACAACTTGCCCAATCCCTTCCCACGCATTTTTTCGGTAACCAAAATATCTTCCAAATACATTCGCTGGCCCTTCCAGGTAGAATAGCGAATATAATAAAGTGCAAAGCCCTGGATGATCCCATCTTCTTCAGCTACAAAAGCCCACCATACAGGATTTTTTCCAAATCCGCTTTCTTCAAAATGCTCCAGTGTTACAGTGACTTCATTTGGTGCTTTTTCATACACGGCTAGTTCATGCACCAATTCCAGTAATCTCGGGCAATCCTGTTTAACTGCTCTTCGAATTGTGACTTCCATTTTACTCTTGTCTTATTTATTAATGATAAGAATCTTTTTTTCCTAAAAATCTTTTTAATCCAACTAATCTGTGGTTCTCAGAATGCCTGATCAAGATCGGCTATAATATCCTCCAGGTTTTCAATGCCAACACTCATCCGTATCAATCCGTCGGTAATACCATATTTCTCTCTTGCTTCTTTTGGCACACTGAAATGAGTCATCGAAGCAGGATGACAAAGCAAGGTATCGCAGGTACCTAATGATACCGTGCGGGTACACATTTGTAATTTATTCATGAAGTCCACGCCGCCCTGGAAACCTTTTTTTAGCTCGAAACTCATCATGGCGCCGGGATGCTTCATCTGTTTTACGGCAACGGCATGATCGGGGTGATGTTTTAATCCGTTATAATTCACTTTGGCAACAGCCGGATGTTTATCGAGAAAATTGGCTACTTCCATCGCATTGCTGCAATGCCGATCCATTCGTATTTCCAGCGTTTTCATGCCATTAATAAGCAAAAATGTATCAAAAGGATTGCTACTGCCACCCAGTGTTTTACGCATTGTATTACCCTTTGACTTCATCAATGCCAGATCTTTTCCTAGTAATACTCCACCGATAGCAGTGCCGTGGCCGTTTAAAAATTTAGTAGTAGAATGAACGACAAAATCTATATTATAACGAAAAGGTTGTTGCAGGTAAGGCGTGGCAAATGTATTATCGCAGGCCACAATGCAGTTGTATTGTTTTGCGATATTGGAAAGGACTTCAATATCTACGCATTGAATAGTAGGATTAGCAGGTGTTTCAATGTATAGCATTTTTATAGCAGGATCTGCTTTTAATGCTTCAGCGGCTTTATTGCTGTCCCGCAAATCGGCGATTATCGGTTCTACTCCAAATGAAGGAAGAACGTTACGGAGAATTTCTTCAGTACCGCCATACAAAGAATAATGAGTAAGTACTTTGTCACCCGCTTTTAGGTTCATAAGAAAAAGGGTGGAGATGGCTGCCATACCCGAAGCGTGTAACAAAGCTTTTAGCTGTAGGGGTTCTCCATTTTTATCCTTTATCCCAAAACTTTCCATTGCGGCTATTTTAAGTTCCGCTTCGGTAAACGTAGGATTGCCCCATCGGCTGTAAATATAACCTTCTTCCTGTCCGCTAAAACGACGCATGCCTTGTTCCGCATCATCATAAACAAAAGTGCTGGTTGCATAAATAGGGACAAGATGAGAATAGGTAGGATCTTGTTGGTGACCAGCATGAATGGAGAGGGAGCTGAAGCCGGTTAACGGAGGTTTTTTGTTCATTATAATTTTTTGACCCGGTATTAAAAGATGAAATTGGATTTCAAAAATAAGTAATCTAATCTCGTTAACAATGTCACTGGAAAAAGGTTGTGCGTTGCAAGCAGTTTAAGATTTGATACTTAATGTAGCGAATGAAAGCAACAATTTTTTAGGGAAAGGGAAACTTTAGAATATTACGAACTTAGCAACACTCTTTTATATATTTTAGATATAATTATCGTCTTTTCGAACGAACATTTTTTATAAATGCTGCAATTAAAGTTGGTAGAAGAAAAGGACAAATTGCTTATTGAAACAATTTATCGAACTACACGGGAAGACGAGTTGAATTTAACCAACTGGCCGGAATCCCAGAAGCAGGCATTTGTCAGCATGCAGTCAACGGCTCAGCTAGCCGAATATAAAAAAAACTACCCGGGAGCGTCCTATCAAATAATCATTTGGAAAAGAAAACCCGCCGGCAGGTTTTTTGTTTGGGAAAACGAGAATGAAATACGCTTGATTGATATTATAGTGCTCCCATCATTCAGGAACAAAGGCATCGGAACATACCTGTTGCATGAATTAATAAAAAGATCAGGAGCCGTTCAAAAAAAGATATCCCTTCACGTAGAACCAGGGAATCCCGCATTACAACTTTACCGGCGTTTAGGATTTGTGCATATTAAAACCAATGGCCGCCATTATTATATGGAAAGAAAACCGGCTGGATAAAAAAGCCCGTTAACAAAACCTGCCAACGGGTGAAATATTTTTATATTTTTATCGGCTTTTCTTAGCTCAACAGGGAAGAGGATTTTTTGAATCCATTTATTATTTTCCGTACCAACCATAAGGTTATTAAAGCTGACCTTGCTTTTAATTCCATGTTCATCAAAAGAAATGGTCATAGTGCCCAATACCGTTCCTCCATAACCCGCATGATTGATGATTACCTCTTGCTGCTGCTTGTTCAAAACGATTTGAGGAGCCTGCATAAAAGTGTGGGAGTGCCCACCAATAATTATGTCGATATTTTCTGATTGGGCTGCCAGCGTAATATCATCAACGGCATTTTTGTTTTTATAACCAAGATGTGAAAGGCATACGACCAATTGACACTTTTCTTCCTGCTTAAGCATTGTCGCAATGGCGCTAACTTTTTTTAACGGGTCGTTATATTGTACAGAACCGCTTACAGGGGCCAATCCTTTCATATCAATACCTGCCCCAACAATGCCAATTTTTATGTTTCCTTTCCTAACGATTTTATAAGGCTGCTGAGTGTTTTTTAACCAGCCGGCCTTGTAAGAATAATTGCTTGCAACAAGAGGGATATTATTTTTAGCCAATTTTTCCTGTAAATAATCTATGCCGGTTTCATAATCCCGGTTACCAAGTAATACTGCATCATATCCCGCAGACCCCATCATTTGCAAGGTTGTCTCCTGCTCGGTTTGGTGATGGCTGTTGCCGCAAAAAATATCACCGGCATCCAGCAGCAGGACATTCTTATGCTCTTGCTTTATGCTGGAAATAACACTGGCTGTTTTTTCAAAGCCGCCCAAACCGGAATAGACATCATGGTTCAACGGCGCCAGATGATTGTGAAGGTCATTGGTATGCAACAACATCACATTGCCGCCTGATCCTCTTTCAGAAAAAAGGAACGAGCCTGTCTCGCCAAACGACATAAATGGTTTTGCCACCAGCATAGCCGTAGTAGCTAAAGTACCCTGTTTCAAAAAGTATCTTCTGCTTTTCATATCAAAGGTTTTCTGATTTAATTCAGTCGTTAAAAAAATAGAGATAATTCTTATGAGGGAACGAAAGTGAGGTATGATATTAACACGGGGAAAGACGGATGCTACTATAATAGTACGAAAAGTATTTTATTAAATATGAAAAATTATTCTTTTTTTTAAAGACCGTATCATTTGATAAATACGGGTTACTGTTCAAAATCATTTTTCCGTTAAATACTTTTTATTGATGAAAATTGGAATTCTGTATCCGCGTTCAAAAGCACATCCCGGTATGATGCAGGATTTTATGGAAGGGATAAAAACAGCGCTGAAACAACACCAATTGACTGATGGTATACAGCTTTTTTCTGAAAGCATCGGGTTTGGAGGCAATGAAAAAGAAGTCTATGAAAAAGCGGAAAAGCTATTGATACTGGAAGAGACGGATGTGCTGGTAGCCTATGTTGACCTGCGGGTTTTGGAAATACTAAAACCTTTGTTATATACGTCGGGTAGGTTGGTCATAATCGTTAATCCGGGCGCCAATTATCCGCTGAACTGGGTGCCCCAGCCCAATATTATAAACCTTACACTACAACATGGTTTTTTATGCTGGTTAAGTGGTAAACGGACTGAACAATTAAACAAAAGAAATGCGCTGATGGCTACTGCATTTTATGATTGTGGTTACCTTCATACCACAGCCATGGTGAAGAGCTTCGTAAAATCAGGTGGCAACATCACTTTTAACTATGTCAACAACCAGCGCTACGATGATTCATTTGAGATAAAACAATTGACAGATTATTTATCATCAGATACAACGACAAACATTTTGCTTTGTGTATTTGATTCATTGCCCGCTTCCCTTTTTTATTCCCTGTTAAATAATTTTGCTGATGCCGGAAGTTTACATCTTTTGGTTTCTCCCATGATGCTGGAATCAAAAGCTCTTGAGCGGATAGGGAAGGGGTTTGAGTTTGCTATAGAGGGATATATACCCTGGCATCCCTTGTTGGAAAATAAAGGCAACCAGGTTTTCATTGAAAGCTACCTTCAGCAAACAAAAAGATCCCCTACTGTCTTTTCTCTATTGGGTTGGGAGACTGCATTGATATTGCAACAGGTTTTTCAGCATTGTCAAAACAATTTTATCGACGGCGCATCCATTGCCGGAGAACTAAAAAAAATGAAAATAAATAGCCCAAGAGGTGAGATGCGACTCGATGATGAAACAAATTATTTTGTAGCACCGGCTATTAAATGCTCTGTCAACCCACATTCAGATAAAATAGAAATTCAAAGCGTTGAACATTCACAGCCAGAGTGGGAAACATTTGTAAAGGAGCCGATTGAAGGAGCTACATCAGGCTGGACTAATACCTATCTCTGTTATTAATGAATGAACTACGGGTCATACTCCTTTGCGCAAACCGGTTTGCATTACCAGTTATGCAGCAATTATTTTTTTTTAACCAATTAAAAGCCGTGGCTATCCCTGCCCACTGCGAAGAAATGATTGAGCAAACGCAGGAGGTATTAAAAAATACAGGGATTCCGATTTTAATATTGACAAAAGAAAGGTTTGCGGGGCAACTGGAAGATGCCATCGGGCAAAATCGGATTAATCTTGGGTTAGTAATGACTTTTAGTTATAAAATTCCGGCATCTGTATATTCTTTAGCGGGAAGAGGATTTTACAATGTTCATCCGGGACTACTGCCGGGGTACGGGGGAGTAGATCCTATTTTTCAGCAAATAAAAAACCAGGAAAAGTTTGCAGGTGTAACTATTCATCAATTGGATGAAGGCATAGACACCGGGCCCATCGTGATGAAAGAAAGAGTGCCACTAGCTATAACAGATACACATGGAATGTTAACCACTAAACTGTCGCATCTTGCGGTGGCACAAATTGATATTTTGATAAAAATGATGAATATGGATGTAAACATCCATTCAAAAAAGCAGGATGAAGGAAAGGTCAGGTATTTTGAAAAACAGACTGAAGCAGATATCACAATTGACTGGGAAGACATGGATGCCTCATCCATTATTGCATTGATCAATGCGTGCAACCCCTGGAATAAGGGCGCCGTTACCAAAATAAATAACCAGGTAATTCGATTGCTCGAAGCAGAAAAATTAACGGCAAATCCATCTCTTTATAAGGAACCTGGTTATATTATTGCGTTTGAAGAAAATGGGATGATTGTTTCCACTCTTCATGGCGAAGCAATTATTGTAAAAATGATATATGCTGTCGAAGGCTTTTTGATGGCCAGCCGTTTGAATCAGTTAGGCATTTTGCCTGGTAACCGTTTTGAAATAGCTTAAGTGAAAACCTTTAATTCATTTCATGCTTATATTTTTGACAAAAAATGTATAAAGCATGAAAAAGAAAAAATGATAAAATAAAATTTGTAATTATTAAATAGAAAAAGTAGATTTAAAAACTATTTTAAGTAGTATAGTTAATTATCCTTTAAGAAACTCCTTCTCTGGTTACTCAACTTATTTGGTTATACAGCTCTGGTTTTGCAAACCGTTACCTAATAAAAATCTTCAGCATTCTGTGCAGCTTGTATTTTTCCGCACCCCCTCTGTTAGGCAAGTGATGGGATTAACAGTTTAGTTGTGATCATGCGGGCATATTATGCCATCGCCTGGAATCATTTTACACGTATAGCAATAGAACGTGCATTCTATTAATTAATAAATAACCGCTTTATTTTTATGGCACAACCCTACGTTGGTGAAATAAGAATGTTTGCAGGCAATTTTGCGCCCGCAGGATGGATGTTTTGTGACGGGCAATTGCTTGCTATTTCTGAAAATGAAACTCTCTTCCAGTTAATTGGTACTACTTATGGTGGTGATGGGCAATCCACTTTTGCTTTGCCTGATTTAAGAGGCAGGGTGCCAATTCACCAGGGCAATGGTTTTATTCTAGCAGAAACGGGAGGGGCTGAAGAAATTACATTAACCGTTCAACAGATCCCTTCACATGTCCATGTGCCCGCGGCCAATTCCGGCAATGCCAGCAGTACAGACCCCGCCAATAATTTTTGGGCTGCACAAACATCACTTTTACAATATTCAGGTCCGGGAACAGCCAATACTAATTTAGCGGCAAATACCCTGGCAGCAACCGGGGGAAATCAGCCGCATACAAATTTTCAGCCTTATCTCTGTGTGGACTTTATCATTTCACTCTTTGGAATTTTTCCATCACAGACCTGATCCAGCTAAATTGAATACACAACTATTATAAAATAAATTTTCATACAATGGCCGAACCTTTTTTATCTGAAATAAGAATCATGTCTTTCAATTTCCCACCAAAAGGATGGGCATTCTGTAATGGGCAGTTATTACCAATAAATCAGAACCAGGCATTGTTTTCCTTACTCGGAACAACTTTTGGCGGGGATGGCAGGGTAAACTTTGCATTGCCAGATTTACGTGGCCGCGTACCTATTCATGTTGGCAACGGTCATACACTTGGTGAACGGGCGGGTGAACAGGCACATACTTTAACTATTGCGGAACTGCCCTCTCATTCCCATAATGTTAACGTAATAGCTAATACAACGGCAGATGAGCAATATGTTTCTGCCACCAACTATTGGGCAAGTGGCGGCTCCTTTGCCGGGTTTCATCAAAGTGCCAATACAACGATGGACCCCGGAATTGTGTTACCGGTTGGGGGTAGCCAAGCTCACCTGAACATGCAACCTTTTTTAACATTAAATTTTTGTATTGCCCTGCAGGGAATATTTCCTTCTCCTAACTAATAAATTTTTAAGCATATGGCGGATCCATTTGTAGCAGAAATCAGAATCTTTCCTTTCAACTTCCCTCCCAAGGGCTGGGCATGGTGTGATGGACAGTTAATGCCCCTATCACAGAATACGGCGTTGTTTTCTTTGCTGGGTACCACGTATGGTGGTGACGGGAAAAGCAATTTTGCCCTTCCCAACTTGCAGGGCAGCGCACCTATGCACCCCGGGCAGGGGCCTGGTTTATCCTTGCACGATCTTGGTGAAACGGGAGGATCGGAAACGGTAACATTACTTGAATCGGAGATTCCTTCCCATAGCCATACCATGAGAGCAAATAACGGTGATGGTTCTTTAGCTTCTCCTGCCAGTAATGTATCATCGGGCCCGGGTGCAGACAGGGATATATTTTGGTACAAGGCAGGTACTCCCAATGCTGTCATGAACCCCGGCGCTGCCGGTATTACCGGGAGCTTCCAACCGCATAATAATATGATGCCGTACCTGACCTTTTATTATTGTATCGCTTTGCAGGGAGTATTCCCGCCAAGAACATAATGGAAAAATGGAAACAATACTTCTCACGCATAGGAATCCAAATCTGTTAATTGCCGTTTTGCTGAAATCAACACAAAACAATTCATCACCGAACTAAAACAGGTATAAATTATGTTTCAGATTTACAACGCTAAAACTAACAGGCAAAAGAAATCGTGGGCTGTTAAAAATATAATTGGCTTAATTTTTTGTATAATAAGCCAGACCGTTTTTTCGCAAACCATTGTTGTTACCACTACCAATGATGTGGTGGATGGAAATACCACCAACATCGCGACGTTGACAGGTGCTCCTGGAGCGGATGGGTTGATCAGTTTACGGGAAGCAGTCATGGCTACAAATGGGGAACCATCCGGTTCGAATATTACCATTTCACTTCCGGCTGCAATATTAATTCTGAGTATTGCCGGTACCGGAGAAACAGCTGGTGCCCCTAACGCTGCTATTGGCGATTTGGATCTGCTTGCTCCTGCAACGGGTACCAAGACTGTAAGTATAAACGGCGCCGGACCAGCTAGTACTATTATTTCCCAGACAACCGGTGCGGACAGAATTATAGATGCTCATCCGAATTCTACTGTTGCAGGTGGGGGGAATATCACCTTAAACATTTCAGGTGTAAAAATAACCGGTGGTGTTGCCTCAGCACCTGTAAGCGGCGGTGCTATTCTTGCGGGCAGACCGAGCGATGTAACTACATTAACAAATTGTTTGTTTGATTTAAATTCCGCAACTGCTAATGGTGGTGCCATTTCACAAAGTTCCGGTCTCGCTTCCCATAATCTTACGATTACCAATTGCACGTTTACCAATAATACTGCAGGTGGTGCGGGCGGCGCTGTTAGCTATAATGGGCTGGGTATCGTTTTAATTACAGGCTCTATTTTTACAAGTAACAAGACTACTATTACCGGTGGTGATGGCGGAGCATTAAGCACGACAGGAGGTGGTAACGGAGGAACATATACAGTAGAGAAAAATACCTTTTTAAATAACCAGGCATTAAATCCCACCAGCCATGCCGGGGCTGTTCTTAATACCAACGGTGCTTTAACATTACGATACAACCGGTTTATTGGTAATACTTGTGCTAATACCAGCAATCCGCCTTTGGCGAATGTTATTGCTCAAACCGGTGGATCTACTGTTAATACAACGATAGCAGATAATAACTGGTGGGGTGTAAATACCGGCCCGGGTACGAATGATGCAACAGCCCTGGCAGCAGGCGGTACAATGACGCTCACCAAATGGCTACAATTGAAGACCACAGCCTCCCCTAATCCAATTTGTAATACAACGGCCGGGCTGGGTAATACCACGACCGTTACCACCAGTTTCCTTTCCAATTCAGCAGGCGAAGCCATTCTATTGGCAAACCTGCCGGTGTTAATTGGATTACCTGTTACCTGGAGCCAAACACTGGGAAGTCTTTCGTCCCAACAATCAACTATTCAGGCGAGCGGAACTGCAACTGCTCTGTTTACTTCAAACGGAACAGGGGGTACTGCAACAGTAAACACCCAGGTGGACAATGTGCCCGCATCAGAAACCTCACCCGCCAGGGCAAATATTACCGTCAATACATTACCAATAGTTACCAACCCCGTCAATACGACTGCTTGCGTTGGCGGTACAGCTACATTTACGTCAACTATTACAGGGACGCCTCCGCCAACTATTCATTGGCGTATCGGTACAACAGCATTGGTGGATGGTCTCCAGGCTTCCGGCTCTACCGTTTCAGGCGCTAATACCGCCACTTTAACCATCACTAATGTTCAATTAGGCGATGCTTTGACCAACTATAATGTAGAAGCCAGCAATCATTGCGGAACAGCAAATTCCAGTAGTGCAACGCTAACAGTGAATATTCCATCAATTGCACCATCCAGCATTTCCGGGACAACAATTTATTGTAATCCGGGCTCAACCACATTAACAGCCGTAGGAGGAACTTTAGGCACAGGTGCAAATTACCAGTGGGGAACAGGCAGTGTGGTGGGAACTTCGCCATTAGCGGGGGAAACCTCTTCAACGCTTACAGTGTCACCAACCATCACTACCACTTATTGGGTGCGGATTGAAAACACGGCTGCTCCTTGTGATCCAAACACCAGCGGAGTTACCCAGGTGGTAACAGTTAACCAGCCTTCCGTTGCACCAACCAGTATTACCGGAACAAGCACGATATGTAATGGAAGCTCCACTACTTTAACAGCTGTAGGAGGCACTTTAGGTACAGGAGCAAACTACCAATGGGGAACAGGCAGCATAGTGGGCACTTCACCATTAGTTGGGGAAACCTCTTCAACGCTCACAGTGTCACCAACCAGCACTACCACTTATTGGGTGCGGATTGAGAATACGGCAGCACCCTGTACTGCCAACACTGGTGGTGTTACACAAGAGGTAGCGGTTAACCAGCCTTCCGTTGCACCAACCAGCATTGCCGGAACAACAACAATATGTAATGGAAGCTCCACTATATTAACAGCTATAGGAGGTACTTTAGGAGCCGGTGCCAATTACCAGTGGGGCACAGGCAGTATAGTGGGAACTTCGCCATTAACAGGAGAAACTTCTTCAACGCTTACAGTATCACCAACGAGCACCACCACTTATTGGGTGCGGATTGAGAATACGACTGCACCTTGCCCCGCAAGTACTGATGGGCCAACCCAGGTTGTGACAGTTAATCAACTATCCGTTGCACCAACCGGCGCCACCGGTACTACAACCATCTGTAATGGAGGCAGCACTATTTTAACTGTAGCTGGCGGAACCAAAGGAACTGGCGCCACAACAGAATGGTTCACCGGTTCATGTGATGGCACTCCGGCAGGAACGGGTGATGCCATCACTGTTTCTCCAACAAGTACGACCACCTATTATGTACGGTATAGTGGCACCTGTAACACCACCACTTGTGCAGAGGTAACGGTATCCATCGCATCGAATAATTCCATTTCACTTACTTCTGCTGCAGGCACCGATGCGCAGGCGGTATGTGACAATGCTACAATTACCGATATTACTTATGCTACCACCGGCGCCACAGGTGCCAGCGTTACTGGTTTGCCAGCAGGTGTAAACGGCTCATGGCTGGCCAATGTGGTAACGATCAGCGGCAGTCCAACGGTAGGAGGAACGTTTAACTATACGGTAACGCTTACAGGGGGCTGTGGAAATGTATCAACAACTGGCTCGATAACGGTGAGCACTTTCCCGGTAGTCACCGCACCAACAGTTACACAACCAACCTGTGCCGTACCAACCGGAACTATCGTGGTAAATGCTACAGGTTCTTCGGGAACTTTAGAGTATAGGCTTAATGCCGGCGAGTGGGGAACATCCAATACATTTGACCTGTTGGCCCCGGGTGATTATAATATCTATGTAAGGTATCAAAATTCAAGTTGTGTAAGCATTTACAGCTCAAACCCGGTGAGCATCATTGCTGCAACAGGATGCACTGAGCCGCCGGTTATAACCTGTCCTTCCAATATCACGACAGCAGCAGCGTCAGGTGAGTGTGATGCGTCGGTTTCGTTTGCTGCAACCGCAACAGGTATTCCATCACCAACAATTGTATACAAAATCGGATCAACAACAATTACCTCTCCTTATACCTTCCCGGTTGGAACAACGACGGTGAATTGCACAGCGACAAATAGCGAAGGAACCGACAATTGTTCATTTACCGTGACTGTTACTGATGACCAGGCGCCGGTTATTAATACTAATCCTAACCCAATTGTTCTTTTGTGGTCGCCTAATCATAAATACCAGAAGATAACGGTATCGCAATGTGTTAGCTCGGTAACCGATAATTGCGGAAACATCCTTGTTGCGAATGTGGTCATCACTCATGTTACCAGTGATGAAGCCGAAAATGCGCCGGGTAATGCGGACGGCAATACGACAGATGATATGAAGATTGCATCCAATTGCAAGTCTGTTGAGTTGCGACGTGAACGAATGGACGGTGGTAATGGCAGGGTATATACCATACATTTGAAGGTAACAGATGTTAATGGTAATACGGCCACGGCGACGGTTAAAGCCGTAGCGCCTATCAGCCAGAGTGGTGTGACAGCTGTTGATAACGGGCCGGTATATACTGAATCAGGCCCATGCCAGATTGCTACCAGGTCGTCGTCTTCTCAACTGATAACGAAAAATACGGAGGTAAAAGAGTACATAATGGCGCAAAATTATCCGAACCCTTTCAGTACGATTAGTACCATCCGTTACGAGCTTCCTGTGGATGCACATGTAAGTCTTTCAGTATACAATCAACTTGGTCAAAAAGTGGCACAGCTAACGGAAGGAAATATGAGTGCCGGTTACCACCAGGCAAGGGTTGATGCGACAAAACTAGCGGCGGGTATTTATCTATATCGCCTGCTGGCGATAGATGCAAATGGTAAGCCTTTTGTAATAAGCAAAAAGATGATTGTGGCAAAATAGGCACGACACTTTATAAGGAAGAATCAAAACAGCCGGAAGTAATTTCGGCTGTTTTGATTTTATAACTAATACTTGTAAATCAATTAATGCAACACTAAAAATATGAAATGGTCGAATGTGAAAGTTATTAATACTCCCACTTCACCAGCGTTGCCCCCCAGGTAAACCCACCACCAAATGCAGCTAATACAATATTGTCGCCCTTATTTATTTCATGTTTCCAGTCCCAAAGGCAGAGTGGTATAGTAGCGGCCGTGGTGTTGCCGTATTTCTGTATGTTGATCATTACTTTTTCCCTGGATAAACCAATCCGATTGGCTGTAGCGTCAATGATGCGCAGGTTAGCCTGGTGTGGCACCAGCCAGGCAATGTCGTCTCCGGTAAGTTTATTTCTTTCTAATAATTCAGCACTTACATCAGCCATTCCTTTTACCGCCGCCTTGAAAACGGGTTGACCGTCCTGGTAGGCAAAATGTTCCCGGTTATTTACGGTTTCAATGCTCGCAGGTTTTAAAGAGCCCCCCGCTTTCATGTGTAAAAACTCAGCACCTGAACCGTCACTTTTTAATAAACTGTCCAATATTCCGTAACCTTCATGGTTGGGTTCCAGCAATACGGCGCCGGCGCCATCGCCAAACAAAACACAGGTATTTCGATCTGTATAATCAATGATAGCACTCATCTTATCGGCGCCTACCACTATCACTTTTTTATATCGGCCACTTTCGATTAATGATGCACCCAGTGTAAGTGCATATAAAAATCCGGAGCATGCTGCCGATACGTCAAAACCCCATGCATTTTTAGCGCCCAATTTATCGCAGGCTATATTGGCCGTGGCAGGAAAAACCATATCAGGTGTAACGGTAGCCACTATCAGGCAATCTATTTCCATCGGGCTGATGCCTCGTTTTTCCAAAAGTTGTTTTACAGCCGGCACCACCATATCAGAAGTAGCTTTTCCTTCTCCTTTTAATATTCTTCGTTCCACAATGCCTGTTCTTGTACGTATCCATTCATCATTGGTGTCTACCATTTTTTCCAGGTCGAAATTGGTGAGTTTATCTTCGGGAACATAGCCGCCGACAGCGGTAATTGCAGCAGTAATCTTTTTGCTTGTCATGTAGTGAGTTTTTCAACTAAAAGTGCTCAAAGGTACGGGGCAACAGGCAATTAGCAATAGGCAAAGGTCTAGCTTCCCGGCCGTCAAGTGTTGATTGCCAATTGCATATTGCTTATTGTTAATTCTCTTATTTTCGCAGCCATGATAGCTTACCTGAAAGGTGAATTTGTACGCAAAACTCCCTCCCAAGTTTATATTGAAGTAAACGGCGTTGGATACGAAGTGCAGGTTACCCTTAACACCTATACCCGCATCCAGGATTTAGAAAAAGGTTTATTGCATACTATCCTTATTATTAGGGAGGATGCGCATTTATTATTCGGATTTTTTGAAATGGCTGAAAAGGAAATGTTTCAGCAACTCACCAGTGTGTCGGGCATTGGTGCTTCTACTGCCCGGATGATGCTGTCGTACATGAAACCAGATGAATTGGCCACGGCCATTGTACAATCCGATATCAGGACCCTGGAAAGTATAAAAGGCATTGGCAAAAAATCCGCTGAAAGAATAGTATTGGAACTAAAAGATAAGCTAGCCAAGCATCCGATTGAAGCAAATATTTCACCATTGAAAAGCAATACTTTGCATCAGGATGCGTTTAATGCACTGACGGCTTTGGGAATCACCCGTTCAGCTGCCGAACAGGCTGTAAAAAAAGTGCTGGCATCTGAACCAGGCTTGCCAGTAGAGGAGTTGATCAAAAAGGCGTTGCGTAACCTCTGATAACCTATTATTTTCTGGACTAATTGATTCTGAGAAAAACTTGAACGCCAATACTGTTCATATCTTCCGTAAGGTGATAGTGTCTGCCATCATCCTATTGATTGTATCGGGTCATGCGAATGCCCGTTATTTTCAAAACCCTGTTTCCAATGTGCAGGACACATCCCGTAAAGACACGTTGCGTTATCCGCTGACGGATCGATATGGCGATCCGTATACTAATCCCAATCGCAATACTTTCGACTTAAAGGACACGGCCTTCATTAAAAGAAATGTTGAATATGATCCGTTGACCGGGGAGTATTATGTCATTGAAAAAATCGGTGGTAAGAACTATCGCACACCTGTTTCTTTTGGTCGTGACGAGTTTTTGCGCTTGCAAGGCAAGAAAGACGAAAATGCTTATTTCAGAAAAAGAGCGGATATGCTCTCCGAGATGAACCGCCGCCTTTTCAAACCAAAATTTACTACGCAGAAAGGATGGTTTAACCGGATAGTCGGTGTTGGAAAGATCGATATTAAACCTTCCGGTTATGTTGATCTGCTTGCAGGCTACCAGGGACAGAATATTAAAAACCCCACTCTGCCTGAGCGGGCAAGAAGAAACGGCGGGCTTGATTTTAATATGAATGCTCAGTTGCAGGTGGATGCAAATATTGGGGACAAATTAAAATTGCCGATTAACTATAACACACTGGCGAATTTTGAATTTGAAAACCAGCTCAACCTTAACTACCAGGGTAAGGACGATGAGATCATCAAGCAGTTTCAGTTGGGAAATGTAAACTTTACCTCCAAAGGGACATTGATCCCTGGTGCACAATCATTGTTTGGTATCAAAACTCAATTGCAGTTTGGAAAACTTTTCGTTACCGGTGTGTTGGCCAATCAAAGAGCACAACGCCAATCACTGGATATGCAGGGCGGTTCAGCTATGCAGGCATTTTCATTAAAGGCTGATGAATACGAAGAAAACCGGCACTTCCTGTTGGCTCAATATTTCCGCAATAATTACAACAAAGCCATGAGCAATTTGCCGGTTGTGAATTCAGCTGTGCAAATATTAAGAATGGAAGTGTGGGTGACCAATCGTAACCGGGCCGATACAAATGTAAGAGATATTGTTGCCTTAATGGACTTAGGTGAGGGCAACCCCTTTCATGGTCCTCCGGGTAATCCGAATGCCCTGCCTCAGAACCGGGCGAATAATATTTATGATAACATCCTTTCTAATCCCAACTCCCGTAACTCTACTTTGGTGCAGGGTGTTTTAACAGGCATGGGCTTTTTGCCGGTGCAGGATTTCGAAAAAACCTTTGCCCGTAAACTCTCACCATCCGAGTATTACTACAACCCGCAAATTGGTTTTCTTTCTCTGCAACAACCTTTGCAACCCGATGAGGTATTGGGTGTGGCATTTCAGTACACCTATAATGGTAGAGTGTACCAGGTGGGTGAGTTTTCACAGGATATTCCGCCTGATGTCTCCGGAACAACACAAAAAGTATTATTCTTAAAACTATTAAAAGCGACTTCACAACGTACCAATCTTCCCATTTGGGACCTGATGATGAAAAACGTTTATTCCGTTGGTTATGGCCAATTGGAACGAACGGATTTCAAACTGGACGTTTTATATGAAGAGCCAAGCCTGGGTGAAAAAAGATATTTGCCACCAGCTGATGTATTGCCGCAGTACCAGGGACAGCCATTGATCTCGCAGGTAAATCTTGATCGGTTAAACAATCAGAATGATCCCCAACCCGATGGTATATTCGACTTTATAGAAGGCTTCACCATTTTATCATCCATGAGCCGGATTATCTTCCCGGTGCTGGAACCTTTCGGTCACGATCTCGATTATGTGTATCCATCGCAGGTAGAACGCAGCAAATATTTGTATTACCCGCTATACGATACCATCAAAGCCATTGCCCAAACCTACGCTAACCTAAATCGCTTTGAAATAAATGGTAAATCAAAAACTTCTTCGACCGGTGACTTCCAGTTAGGATTTAATATACCGCGTGGCTCCGTTACTGTGACAGCAGGCGGCCAGCTGCTACAGGAAAATATTGATTATGAAATCAACTATGACCTTGGAACGCTAAGGGTTATCAACCAATCTATCATTAGTTCAGGTGTGCCGGTTAACATCCAATATGAAAACCAGGCAGCCTTTGGTATACAGCAGCGAAATTATATGGGCCTGCGCCTTGATTATTTTGCCAATAAAAAATTAACCCTCGGTGGAACGATTGCAAGATTAGGTGAAAGACCATTTTTTGTAAAACAATCGTATGGTGATGATCCGATTCGCAACACCATGTATGGTTTGGATGTAGATTATAAAAGTGATTGGCCAAGACTTACCAAATGGTTGAATAAATTACCTTTTTACAACTCACAGGAAACGTCATCAGTATCGGCCTATGCAGAAGCAGCAATGCTGCAACCGGGGCATGCTCCACAGATTGGAAAGGGAAGTGCAGGGCAGGTGTTTATTGATGACTTTGAAGGCACCCGTTCAGGCATTGATCTTCGTTTTCCGCTCATCAGTTGGAACCTGGCATCGGTACCTCAGGGTAATAATGGACCAGGTGGAGTGTCGCCGCTATTTCCGGAATCTGGATTGACCAATGATTTGGCCAGTGGTTACAACCGGGCGAAACTAGCCTGGTATAATATTGAACCTGTTTTACAGGAAAGGAACAATACCAATAATCCGCTACGCAACAATCCTGCTGAATTATCGAAGCCTGAAACAAGACAGGTTTTGCAAAGAGAAATTTTTCCGCAACGAACTACCGATTTTGGCCAAGGATTGTTAACCACCTTTGACCTCGCTTATTACCCCAAAGAGAAAGGTCCCTATAACTATGAGTACAGGGGAGGCCGCATCAATGCGGAAGGCCGTTTGGTCAATCCTAAACAAGCTTGGGGTGGTATCATGCGTAATATAGATCAAACGGACTTTGAGACCAGCAACATCGAGTATATCGAATTCTGGATGCAGGATCCTTATATTTTAAATACAGCGAGCAGTGGTGGTAAACTATATTTCAACCTCGGTACCATTTCTGAGGATGTATTAAAAGATGGGAAGCGTCAATATGAAAATGGCTTACCAACGCCTACCAACAATGCGCAGGTAGATAACAATACAGTTTGGGGTAAAGTGCCTTCCAATCCTTTGCAAATAACCAATGCGTTCAGCAATGAACCCAGCGACAGGCAATACCAGGATGTCGGGTTTGATGGATTGACCGATGATGAGGAAAAAACAAAATTCAGTACTTATTTAAGCAACCTGCAGGCGACTGCACCGACGGCTTATGCCAAAGCATTGAACGATCCATCGGCTGATAATTTCAAACCTTATCGTGATGCCAGCTATGACGCAGCAAATGCGGGCATTCTTGCAAGGTATAAAGACATCAACAATCCGAATGGCAACTCGCCGATATCTAATAACAATAGCCAGTTTGTAAATGCCTTTACGCAGTATCCCGATGCAGAGGAATTGAATCGTGATAATACATTGAATGAAGCAGAAGAATATTTCCAATATAAAGTTGACATCAAACCTTTCATGACACCCGGTACTAATTTTATTACCGATGTAAGAAATGTGCAGGTGACTCTGCCTGATCAGTCCAGCAGAACAGAAAGATGGTACCTGTTCCGTATCCCGGTTTCTGAATTTGAAACCAAGGTTGGTAATATTCCAGATTTCAAGTCAATACGCTTTATTCGAATGTTCTTAACTGATTTTGATGATTCGGTGGTTATGCGTTTTGGAAAGATCGAATTGGTAAGAAATCAATGGCGTCAGTTCCAGTATAAAATTGATACAACGGGTCAATACGTAAATCTTCCATCAAACGATCCCGTGGTTGTAAATACCCTGGCTGTTAACCTGGAGGAGAATGATCAACGTGAACCGATAAGATATGTAAGTCCGCCCGGTATTGAAAGACAGCAACAGTTGAGCAATAACAATGTTCAGTTGTTTTTGAATGAGCAGGCCCTAAGCATGCAACTGTGCAACTTACCTAATAAAGAATCCCGTGCTGTATTCAAGACCATGAATATGGATATGCGCCAATATGGAAAAATGCGGATGTTCGTTCATGCTGAGGGAAGTGGCAGTGACGCGGCTATACAGGATAATTCATTGACGGCAATCGTCAGGATAGGAAATGATTTCCAGGGCAACTATTACGAAGTAAGAATTCCATTGAAAAAAACAGCCTGGGGTGAAACGGATAGCTTGAGAATTTGGCCCGAGCAAAATAACCTTGATTTTGATCTGCAGGAATTGAGCCGGCTTAAATCACGCCGCAATCAACAAGGTGCGCCCCCTTCAGTTCATTATAGTGAAGTTTTGGCCGATGGTAGAACATATGCAGTGATCGGCAACCCCAACCTGGGTGAAGTAAAAGGCATGATGCTGGCTGTTGAAAACACCAATCTTCCGACAGCCTGCGCTGAAGTTTGGTTTAATGAACTTCGTTTTTCCAATCTTGACGAAAAAGGTGGATGGGCGGCATTAGGTCGTGTTGATTTAAAGTTGGCTGATCTTGGTAGCCTGACATTAGCCGGTACAGCCCGCAGTCGAGGATTTGGTACATTGGAACAAAGAGTGAATCAGCGCAGCCGTGAAGACCTTTATACTTTTGACCTTTCCGCTAACATCGATGCTGGTAAATTATTGCCTAAACAATTAGGCATCCAGATACCCGTATATGCGGGTATTAGCCGCATCACCAGCACACCGGAGTATGATCCCTATGACCTGGATATAAAACTCAAGGATAAAATCAATGCTACGCCAGACAAAGCTGATCAAGATTCTATCCGGAGGGATGCGCAGGATATCACTACTATCAAGACAGTGAACTTCACCAATGTCAAAAAAGTAAAGACAGATGGTAAACAACCTAAGATTTGGAGTGTCACCAATTTTGATCTTAACTATTCTTATATAGAAACCCAGCAGCAAAACCCACTTATTGATAATTATGAAATGCGGCGCACCCGTGGTGCAGTGGGTTATAACTATGCACCGCAGCCAAAGTACCTGGAGCCATTTAAAAATCTGAAATCAAGATCGAAATGGATGGCATTGGTAAAAGACATTAACTTCAACTATGTGCCTTCACAGTTATCGTTCAGGGCCGATATTTTCCGCCAGTTTGGTGCTACAAGGCCGCGTAATGTAGGTGGTGGTCCATATAAAATACCTGAGACTTACGACAAATACTTCACTTTCGACCGGTACTATATTTTGCAATGGGGTCTTACCAAATCGATCACTCTCGATTTTACGGCTACCAATTATGCCCGCATCGATGAACCTTTTGGTCGCATTGATACAAAAGAGAAAAAAGACTCTGTTAGGAAAAATGTATTCAACGGCGGTCGTAATACCCAATATGCGCAGCAGGCAAGTTTATCTTATACCGTGCCTACACAAAAAATTCCTTTGCTTGACTGGACAACTTTAAGAGTTACCTACACTACTCAATATAACTGGTTAGCGGCGTCATTGCTGGCCAAGAGTCTTGGTAACACACTTGCCAATACACAAACAAGAACCATTGCCAGTGAGCTGAACTTTGAACAATTGTATAGTAAGTCAAGGTTCTTAAGAGCCGTGAACACAGCGCCAACAGGTAATAAAAAATCAAAGGATACCGCAGGTCTGAAGGACACAAAAAAGGTCGATAACAAGCCCGTAAAACCTAAATTCGAAATACCGGATTCGTTAAAGGCTAATATGTCTGCTAAAGAATTGAGAAAGGCAAAACGTGAAGCCCGCAGAAAGGAAAGAGAAGAAAGAAGAAAGCTAAAAGAACAAAGAAGAAATGAACTTCCGGAATTAAACGGAATTGTCAGAGCAGTGGGAGGAATCGCTACTTCATTAAAGAGAGTGGGTATACAATACAACGAAGATTTTGGAACAACGCTGCCGGGCTATATGGATAGTACCAAAGTATTGGGTCAAAATCTGAAGAGCGGCGAACCTGGTTTTGGATTTATTTTCGGATACCAACCCGATACCAACTGGATCAATCGTTTTGGAGCGAAGGGATTGTTGTCAAGAGATTCGTTGGTATCAGCGATGATCCAGCAACGTTATAGCCAGCGACTGAACATAACTGCCCAGGTAAGTCCATTCCGTGACCTTAATATCGATTTAAACCTGGATAAATCATTCAGCAAGAACTATTCTGAGCTTTATAAGGATACAACAGGCAGTGCAGGTCTGGCAAGGCTAAATCCTTATGCATTAGGAAGCTTTAGCATCAGCTATATTTCTTACCAAACGATGTTTACCAAGTTTGATCCGAACGTAACATCCGAAACATTTAAACAGTTTGAGGCAAACAGGCTGTTGCTTTCACAACGCCTGGCGAAGCTCAATCCTTATCAAAGTGGTAATACCGATGCTAATGGTTACTACGAAGGTTATGGCCGCTATGCGCAGGAAGTAGTGATCCCATCTTTCCTCGCTGCTTATGGAAAGAAAGATCCCAATACAGTTTCATTATTTAAAAACAATAATCCGAATATCCGGTCAAATCCATTTAAATCACTGATGCCGAAACCTAACTGGACAGTAAGCTATAATGGTTTATCAAGAATAGCGGGCCTTGACAAGATATTTTCCAACGTTAATATTAAACACGGGTATCATAGCACTTTAAGTATGAATAGCTTTAATACGGCTCTTTTATTCCAGGATCCGTTTAGAGTTGGCTATCCTTATTTCTTTGATACGTTAACGGGTTATGTGCCTTATTTCCTTGTCCCTAATATTACCATCCAGGAAAGCTTTGATCCATTGATCGAGGTAGACCTGACTTTTACCAACCAGTTATCCATCCGTACGGAATTCAGGAAATCAAGAACATTGAGTTTGAGCCTGATCGATTATCAATTAGCAGAAAATCGCTCGACAGAAATGACCTTCGGGTTCAACTATCGGAAGAAGGGTTTACCGTTGCTGAAAAATGTCAAGATTGGTAAAAAAGGAATGAAGCTCGATAATGATGTAACCTTCCGTTTCGACTTCAGCTTGCGTGATGATGCTACTGCAAATAGTAAGCTGGACCAGGGAACTTCTTTTGGAACAGCCGGGCAGAAAGTGATAAGTATTAGACCGTCTATTGACTATATTTTAAATAATCGGGTAAGTCTGAAGTTCTACTTTGATCAAACCCGCAACATTCCCAAGATCAGTAATGCATTCCCGATCACCAATACCAGGGGCGGCTTGCAGGTAAGGATATCGTTGGCACAATAATCTTCAGTGATTTTTAAAGGCGGAATAAGAGGTTTCGGCTTATTTTTAGCTCCAATTTTAACCTTCTGGTAAGCAATACAATGGCAAGTATAAATATTGGCGTTATAGGATATGGTTATTGGGGACCTAACATTGTAAGAAATTTCTTTTTGAGTGATTGTATGGTGAAGGCTATTGCCGACAGCCGTATTGAAAGATTAGGTGTTGCCAGGAAGATGTTTCCCTCGGTTCATTGTACAGGCCGGTCTGAAGATATTATCAATGACACGTCTATCAATGCAATAGTAATTGCTACCCCTGTCTCTACCCATTTTGAGCTGGCAAAAAAAGCTTTGCAGAGTGGTAAGCATGTGCTGATAGAAAAGCCAATGACAGCAACAGCTGCAGAGGCGCATGAATTGATTGACATTGCTAAGCAAAAGGATCTTAGTATAATGGTGGATCACACGTTTCTTTATACAGGTGCCGTTAAAAAAATAAAAGAGTTGATTGATTCAGGTGTGTTGGGGCAGCCCCGTTATTTTGATTCATCCCGCATAAACCTCGGATTATTTCAGTTCGATATAAATGTATTGTGGGATCTTGCGGCACATGATATTTCAATGCTTCTTTACCTGATCAATGAAACTCCGGAAAGTGTAAACGCCACGGGCATTTCTCATACTCATAACGGCGTGGAGAACATTGCCTACATGACTATCAACTATAGTTCCAACTTTATTGCTCACATCAATTCTTCCTGGACCTCGCCTGTTAAGGTGCGACAAACATTGATTGGGGGAGATAAGAAAATGATTTTATACAATGATATTGAACCATCGGAAAAAGTAAGAGTATATGACACAGGCTATGAATACAAAACCGATGAAGATAAAAATAGAATCCTGGTTGATTATCGTGCCGGGGATATTTATATTCCGAAGCTTTCCGGTGAAGAAGCGTTAGTAGGTGTTGCCCGTGATTTCATTCAGTCAATAGTTAGTAAAAAAGAACCTGTTTCAAATGCAATGCTGGGATTGGAAGTAGTAAAAATTTTAGAAGCGTCGCAACAGTCCATAAAGGGAAAGGGAAAAGAAGTTAAAATAAACCAATAATGAAATGAGCCATAAAAATTTTCGAGCAGAAAAGCAATAGGAGATGTACAGATGAAAAAAATTACAATAAATAATGATAAGCAAAGTTTAGTGGATATTACAGTAGGTGAGAATGTGCGGATATTTGACTTTGTAAATGCATATGGTTGCACTATCGGCGATCAAACTAAGGTTGGAGCTTTTGTCGAGATTCAAAAAGGAGTAGACATCGGAAAGAATTGTAAAATTTCAAGTCATAGTTTTTTGTGTGAAGGTGTTCATATTGGGGATAATGTTTTTATCGGGCATGGTGTGATGTTTGTTAACGATCGGTATCCACGGGCAACTACAGAAGACGGAAAACAAAAAGCTGCCGCTGACTGGCAGGTTATAGACACCTTTGTGAAAAAAGGCGCATCCATTGGAAGCAATGCTACCATTCTTTGCGGCATCACTATTGGTGAGAATGCTATGATTGGTGCGGGATCGGTGGTTACGAAAGATGTGCCCGCCAACACATTGGTCATAGGTAACCCTGCTAAAATTGTAAGGCAATTTTAAAAATCCTGCTGCTGAAAAATGAAGACAATCGCTGTAATTGGATTTGGGAAAATAGGACAGGCTATTGCGGCTAATATTCTGCAACATCATATTCGTGTTATTGCCATAGACATCAACCCGGAGCTGTTGGAAACATTTCAACACAACACCTATGAAACCAAGGAGCCGGGTTTAAAAGATATTCTGACAGCGGCGCATAAAAAAAATGATCTCATCCTTAGTCATGATTATTCAATCATAAAAGGCAGTGATTGTATCATCATTACCATTCCGCTTCTTATTGATGAACGCCAAAAAATCCAGGATGCCCCTTTTTTGGAAGCCATTGGCAAAATAGCTAGTTACGCCGGACAAAAACTTCCAATAATTATTGAGACCTCCGTTCCTGTAGGATTCACCCGTCAAAATGTATTACCCGTTATAGAGTCAAAAGGAAAAAAACACGGAGAGGATTTTTTATTGGCACATAGCCCGGAAAGAATCAAAAGCGGCACTATGATGGAACAATTAAAAAGAGTTCCCAAGGTTATTGCGGGCGTTAACCAGGAGGCGACTGAAGGCGCCTATAATGCGTACTTACATTTTTTTGATAAAGCATTGCTCCAAAAGCTTGAGACGGTTGAATCCGCAGAAATGCTTAAACTGGCCGGCATGATTTATCGTGACGTCAATATTGCCTTATCTAATCAACTGGCGGGATTTGCTGATGCAGCTGGCATTGACTTTGTAAAACTGCTGCCATTGATCAATACAGATGGCGAAGCAAATTTATTACAACCGGGTATCGGAGTAGGTGGTCATTGCACACCGGTGTATCCCTATTTTTTGATTGATAATTTTAGTAAGACCGGTTTGGATTTTACACTGGCTAAGCAGTCGCGTTTGATTAATAACGGGATGGCTGACTATGCAGTCTCATTGGTCAAAGGGAAAGTCCAGAGCAAAAAGGCGCTGATTCTCGGCCTGGGGTTTCGGCCCAATGTAAAAGAGGATGCATTGAGTACTACCTACCTCCTTCATGAAACCTTGCTCAGAGACGGTTTCGAAGTTTGGGTACACGATACTGAATTTTCACCGGAAGAAATTAAAGCAAAAGGCTTAAGACCTGCCGTTGATATTTACGACAACAATGTGGAAGTGGTGTTCCTGGTCACCATGCATGCCGCGTACAGAGAAATTAATTTTGCGAAGTTGTCAAAATCCGGGACTAAATTTTTCGTGGATGGCAGAAATAGAGTCGATAAGAAGAAAGTTGAAGATGCCGGGGTCCTATATTTTGGAATAGGCCATTAATGATAGGATGAGTCGTAAGGACTATTAAAGTTTTTGTCCTATGCTGGCGCTGTCGTTTGCCGGCACATTTTTACGAAACAACATAACATAGCCACAAAGATTTTTCTTTTTCTTCTTGTTGACCTGCACCGGTTTCATCATATGAAATTCAGACAACTTGGGGATATATGAGTAAGATATAACGTTGCCATCTACATCGCCCCATCTTTTTTGTTGAAACACTACCTGCTTTTCGTCCCAGTCAAACATCCTCACTTCATATAACCTGGATGTGTAGTCGCCAATAAAAACAAATTGATACCAGCTGCCTTGCGTAAGGGGAACAATAACAGGCATTTCAAATTCACTTTCCATAGCAATGGATGCTTCTTTCAATAAAACAAAGCCATCTTTTCCATAAAGAGTTTTGAGACTATCAACCTGTTTGCTTATCAGGCCATCTTCACAAGATTGCAGTTTTATATCCTGGGCAAATGAAAACAGGCTGCAAATGGTGGCTATCAGTGCTAAGGAAAATGTCTTAATCATAGTGGGATGCATAGGGAAATTGGATTGCAATAAAAATACAATGCAATTTCAGGAGTTAATAATTTGTGAGTAGAAATGATCTCATTTAAGGGCATTTTCCTCGTAAAACCACGGCAAATTTGAGACCAGTAATCAGGCAGCGACGGAAAGATCAGTAGTAATGTTCCTAATAAATTCTTAAATCAGTGGATTCCCCTAAACAGGTTTGTTTCTGAAGAAATAAAGAGCGTCGGCCTGTTGTGTACAGGTGATCACCAGGTCGTTTATACAAACATGCGGCGGCAGCGTTGTGCAATAGTAAATTACATCGGCCACATCATTGGCAGATAAAGGTTTTATTCCGTCGTAAACACTTTTTGCTGTAGGCTGGTCACCTTTAAAACGAACCATCGCAAATTCTGTTTCCGCAGCTCCCGGGTGAATGGCAGTTACCTTTATGTTATGCCGCAGCAAATCAATTCGCATCGCCTGGTTGAGTGCATCTACCGCATATTTGGTAGCACAATACACATTTCCTTTTTCATACACCTGTTTACCGGCAACAGAGCCCATGTTGATGATATGTCCCTCTTTGTGTGACGCCATCAATTGGGAAACCGCTTTTGCCACATACATGAAACCTTTTACGTTGGTATCTACCATGGTATTCCAATCTTCCAAATCAGCTTCTTCAAAATAATCGCGGCCAAGGGCCAGGCCGGCATTGTTAACCAAAACGTCAATTTTTTTCCATTCTACGGGAAGTCCCGCAATAGCATCGAAAACTTCTTTTTCATTTCTGACATCGAAAGGCAGAAGCAGCCCGGCGATATTATATTTTCTTTCGAGAGAATTGCACAGCTCCTGCAAGCGATCTTCACGCCGGCCGTTTAGTATCAGGTCATAACCATTTGCAGCAAATTTTTCAGCGCAGGCTTTTCCAAAACCAGAGGTAGCTCCCGTGATAAAAACAATCTTTGGCATGCGGCAAGTTAAGAAAGTTTAAGGGTTTAATGGGGCAGCAGGAGTGAACATTGAACGTCTTAAACCAATTGAACTGCTGAAACTTCTTAAAGCTTTACCTGATAAGTGTAACCGTGCCTTTTAGAAATATGGGTTTGCCGAGATAATCGATAGCACTTACCATCCATACGAATACATTGCTGCCCTGGAGTACGCCGCTAATTTTTCCATCCCATCCCTGTTCATTGGTAGTAGTACTAAATATCATTTGTCCCCAGCGATTGAAGATGCGGAAGTATTTGATTTGCTGAACACCTACTGCAATAGGCCGGATCACGTCATTTAATCCATCCCCGTTAGGCGTAAAGGCGGTGGGAACAAAAACGTAGGGGATTGTTTTAAAAATTTTTACTGTTACGAACGCAGAATCGGAACAGCCTGCTTCATTAAAAACCTCGACGGTATACCGGATTGTATCAACCTGTTCATAGGTGGCAACAGGATTTTTTATAGAGTTGCTGTTAAGTCCGGTTGACGGTGACCATAGATACCGGGCACCTCCCTCTGCATTTAACTGTAATGGTTGGCCGATCACCACCATGGTGTCATTGCCTGCGAAAGGAACTATTTTAGGTAATACATTTATCAACACGGTATCATATCCGGGTTTAGGACAACCTTTGTTATCATGGGAAGAAAGTATATAGGCTGTTGTACCGAAAGGATAAGCAATCGGATTTAAACTATTCGGATTAGATAAAGAGTTGACGGGAGACCACGTGAATGAAGTACCATCATGCGAGCCGTGGAGGTAAGCCGGGGTATTATAGCAGATAATTGAATCAGGCCCCGCATTAGCAACCGGGTATGGCACCGTTCTGACAATAATATTTGCCGTTTCGGAACAGCTTCCAATTCTTGCCAACACTTCATAGCTTGTTGAGGCGGTAACTGGTAATACAGTTGGATTTTGTGTTGTTGGATCACTGATGCCAGATGCAGGTGTGGACGTCCATTGGTACTGAAGACCGTCGCTCATAACATTTAGCTTCACTGAATCAGTTCGGCAGATAACCGTGTCCGGCATAGGATTAAGTGTAACGAACCTTACCACACGTACCCGGACGGTGTCCGTGTTAATACATCCCTGTTCATTCAATTCTACCGTATAGGTAGTGGTGGTGGTAGGGTTAACAGTCGGCGTAGCTGTATTGGAATTAATCATTGACGTTGCCGGTGTCCAGCTAAAAACACCTGTGCCGGATGCCTGTAACTGCAAATTATCAGGCACGCATATCAGTGTATCGCGAAAAGCCAGTGTAATGGGTGGCTTCGTTATCACCCGCATTGTTTTTATTAAAGTATCGAGACAACCTTTGCTATTACCGACTATCAGTTGAACATTCTTGGTGCCGGTGTCCGCAAAAGTCCAGTTTGGATTTTTTGTCGTAGATGTGTCAGCATTGGTTGTATTGTCACCAAAATTCCAGTTCCATTTGTCTACAACACCGTAATTAGTGGTGGTTCGGTCAGTAAACAACACAGGGTTAGTAAGACAGATCCCATCAGAATTAAATGCAGGGAAAAAGCCGGGCCATACCCGCACGATGGCCGTAGTGGAATCCGAACATTCCTGGTTACGATTCGTGACTAATTTAATTGTATAATCGCCAGCTGTGGAGTAAGTATGTGTCGGGGTTTTTAAAGTTGATGAGTTATTAGCTGCTCCGCTTCCAGGGTCTCCAAATTCCCAGTAATACGAATTGATCATAGGACTACTGCTAAGATTATTAAAAGTGAGTGTGAAGCCATCGCAGGAAATGTATTCAGGATTCAATTGTGCTTTGGCAATATCACATCCACCGGCTTTTATTTGCAGATCTTTTCGCTGAACAGCTATAACTTTTCCGTCCCTTATTTCACTTACACAAACCGTCACAACGTAGATTCCTTCGACGGGAGATTTTCCGGAGATCAGACCAGTGTTAGGGTCAATGGTAACACTTTGCCCCAACGGAGCCGTACTACTAAAGGGAAAGCTATACCTGACTGATGAATAGGGAGGTCCAACCGGTGGATTGGGTGCTGGCGTATTAGGACCCCCATCATTTCCGGTTTGGCCGCCACCCAGGTAAGCATTACAAAATTCGTAACGAAGCACATCACTCGGATCTTCATCTACCGCCGCAAAACTATAGGTGAAAGGATAGCCACCGCAAACAATAACAGTATCCTCTCCGATAAATTTTGCACTATTATTTTTTGGGGCATCGACTACAACATTTGTACCTGGTATGTCAGCCGTATAAGTAGCACCCTGGCCCCCTGATGAAGTCAGGTTGCTGATGCCGTTAATCCGGCAGCAACGCTGATAAGCAATGGTATAACCTCTTTCGGATGCGGGGAGGGAAATGTCAAACTCATAATATCCAACTTCATAACAAACTGTTGGCGCATTGGTAATACACGGTCCGGGCGTCTTAAGCTGAAGCCTTTCCGTTTTGGCCTTCGGAATACGTTGATTATATACAAGAGTATTGGTCGTCCTGTTGAAAATACCGATAGCGGCATTATCATCAAGTTGCGCTCCCGCTGAAAAGCAATCCCTGTATAACTTTAAAGTAACATGATAACGATACAGCCCATCTGCTGTCATACCGGTAAAGCTGTAATACATTTCACCACCGGTAATATGCTCCGCCCATGAAATTTTGGATAAAAAAAAGGTGGCTAATATAAGTAGTAGACGTTTCATGGATTGGATCAGGGGCGGTTCATATCATGTAAGAACTCCTTAAGTATAATATTGCTTTTTGTGGTTTCTTCCAGCATGCCCATATGCCCCGATTGATGCAAAATATGAATATACGATTTTTCGGGAAGGTGTGTTAGTGCCAGGCTATCCTGGAAGGGAATGGCATTGTCGTGCTCACCGATGACAAATAGCACCGGCAATGATGTGGTTTTCAATAAGTCTGTTGTGTCCGGTCTGTCCATCATGGCTTCGTAGTAAGAAACGAGTGCAGGGGCAGAAAAGTTGTTCAGGCCACCTATAAATTCGTCGACTATTTGCGGTGTTTGGTCTTTGGTAAAGGGCGAAAATAGATTAGGTGTGGTGCTTTGGAGAAAAGTAAATGCCCCATTTTTATTAATGAACTCAATTCCTTTTTTGCGGGTGGCCTTTTTTTCTTCGCTATCAGCATAGGCCGTTGAATGAAACAATCCAAAAGCTTTCAGGTATTGGGGGAACTTCTTTGCAAACGCTAAAGTAATGTATCCACCCATGCTATGGCCGATCATTACCAGGGGCAGATCTAACGCTTCTGCGTCGATAACAAGTTTGACAATTTCTGCCAGTCCTTCCATACTCATATCCTCAAGCATACCTGACTGGCCGCTGCCTGGCAGGTCCGGAACAATTAATAAAAATTCATCTTTTAAAAAATCAACCTGGCGCTGCCATACGTCACCGTGTTCACCAAAGCCATGGATCAACACCACTGGCTGTCCTTTACCAAATAATCTATAAAAGACTTTTTTATCACGGACGATTATTTCTTTGTTCATAAAAGATGATTTGAAGTAATGGCCACTTATTTTTTAATCCTGCTGAAAATGGGTACGGCTATCGTCAACAACAATAACAAAATTGCAACAACGGTTGCCGCACGTGAAAGAATATCTCCATGTCTTACAAAAAATGTTTGCCTGCTATCAACAGGGATTGTCATTTTTATGGAGGCTTCTGTATCCCATGGCTGAGGGTTGATAACATTGCCCAGCGGGTCAATAAAGCAACTGATGCCGGTATTGGCACTTCTCGCTATCCATTTTCTTGTTTCAATGGCACGCAGCCTGGCGTAACTCATATGTTGTTTGTAACCCGGTGTGTTGCGCCACCATCCATCGTTGGTAATGATCGTTAAAATATTAGCGCCCTTCCGTACATATTCTGTGATGTAATCGCTATAGATACTTTCGTAACAAATAATAGGTGCGGCTTTAAAATGATTATCCCACGGCACAAAAACTTTTCTTTCTGAATCTCTGCCAAGCGTACCACTTATGCCGCCAAAATCTTCAAACCATTTGCCCATGAAATTTAGAAAGGAGGGCAGCGTTTCTACCCCCGGAACCAGTTTTGCTTTATGGTATAACTGGATACTGGTATCTTCTTCAAAGAAGGCAGCCGTATTAAAGGCATCGTAATAGGTTTGGCTGGTAGGTTCAAACCTTGCTGTCTTTGGCGCTTTCTTTTTATCAGGGCCATAATTTTTATAACTATCAATGCCCGTTAGTAAACTTACAAATGGATGCCGGTGAAGAAAGGACCACACAGGATAATAAAAGAAATTAGTCTTTATCTGGTCTTCCCACACTTGTGCCGGGATCGCCGTTTCGGGCCAAACAACCAGGGAAGTATTTTTATCAATTTGTTTTTCAGATAGGACCACCAGTTTCTGGATCTGCGATTCGATGGAACCCGTGAATTTTTCAGTATAAGGATCAATATTAGGTTGGACAATCACCACATTTTTTTTAGCGGACGCTATTTCTTCGCCCGCAATTTTTTTCTCCTTGCTCAGAATAATTCTTGAAAATAGTATAGGTACAGTTATTAAGACAATCCAAAATGCCAGGGTGATATAATAGCCCTTTGTTTTTCCTCCTTTACTGTATTGCGAAAGAATGGAGTAGGCAATGATATTGGTGAGCAATATCCAGAGACTACCACCGGTAGTGCCGGTGTATTGATACCATTGCACCCATTCGGGATGAGTAGAAAATGAATTACCTAATGTGAGCCAGGGCCAGCTTAAATCCCAGTTGTGATGAATATACTCAAATGTCAGCCAGAAAATAATTAATGAACCATATCCTATCCATTGGCCAAATTGTCTCTTGCTGAAATAGAATAGCAACCAGGGCACGCACATGATAAGACTATTGGCAATAAATGCTCCAATGGCGCCGGCTGGACTGGCATACCATATCCACCAGGTCGTAGTAATATTCCAGATGAGCATTTGAAGGTAAGTAAGACCAAAGAATTTTTTCCAATTGTCGCTATTATCTTCAATCCATAATAGTGGCACCCACGCAACGAAGATTAAAATTGTCACCGGCGACGTGGGCCATGCAGCCCACAATAGAAGACTTCCTGAAAGAGCGGTAAGGGAATTGGAAAAACGTTTCACAAAAGTTTATTTCTGTAAAAATAGTTTTTGTGACTTGCAGTGCAAATAAATCAAAGGCTTATGCCTTTATAATAACATTTGCGCTATTTCCTGCCAGCTATACACCCGTCTGTGACGTCCATTGTCTGCATGTGCATTGTGCGGCTGTGTAAATAGTATGCTGGTGTGGCCTTTGAAAAAATCAAGATTCTTAAAATGATCATCGATCATTATATCAGCTTTCACAATTTCTTTTGATCCGCAGAAAACCATTTGCTGCCAGGTGATAAAGGGAAAGTGCTCATTTAACCAGGCTTGTTTTTCAGTGAGGCTCAATGGAAATTCAGTCGCAGCCGATACTATAAAAACTTCATACTTTTCATTCAGCCGCGTCAATACATTCTGGCTGTCTTTAATTACTAAAGCGGTACGGAAAAAATCCCTGGTATGCAGGTGCTTTTTTGAATTGGGGAAAGCGGCGAGTTCGGGAATACCCATTATTTCTTCTACCGTCTTCCTGATGCCGCTTTCTCTTTCTTCCCATGTGATAAATTGCTCAACAGTGTCGGATAAAACACCATCCATGTCGACCGCTATTCTTTGCATGAACTTGTGAACTTTTAAACTTTAAACTTATTTCCTGCTGTAGTTGGGAGCTTCTTTTGTAATTTCTATATCGTGTGCATGACTTTCACGCATACCGGCGTTGGTGATCTTTACAAAGGTTGCATTCTTTAAATCGGTAATGCTATTAGCACCGCAATAACCCATACCGGCCCGAAGACCACCTACATACTGATATACTACTTCCTTCAGCGTTCCTTTATAAGCCACACGTCCTTCTATACCTTCCGGTACGAATTTTTTTACATCATCTTCAGGATCCTGGAAGTAACGATCGCTGCTACCGGTTGCCATAGCGCCCAATGAACCCATGCCACGGTATTCTTTGAATTTTCTTCCTTCGTAGATAATTGTTTCACCCGGACTTTCTTCCGTACCGGCAAAAATACTTCCCATCATTATACAATCGGCCCCTGCTGCCAGGGCTTTTACCATATCACCTGTATAGCGAATACCACCGTCTGCAATCAATGGAATGTTTTTTTGTTTGAGCACAGAATGTGCTTCCATGATAGCCGTCAACTGCGGCACACCTGCGCCGGCAACGATCCGCGTGGTACAAATTGAGCCGGGTCCAATACCAACTTTCACCGCATCTGCACCAGCATCAGCTAATGCTTTTGCACCGGCAGCAGTTCCCACATTTCCAGCTATTACATTTATTTTTTTAAAATTCTTTTTTACCATTTTTAATGCATCGATTACCCCTTTACTGTGCCCGTGTGCACTATCCAATGCGATGATGTCAGCACCCACTTGCTGTAATGCAGCCACACGATCTAAAAAGTCTTTAGTGATACCTACACCGGCGCCAACCAGCAACCTTCCAAACTGATCCTTTAATGCATTGGGAAAGCTATAAAGTTGCAGTATGTCACGATAGGTAATAAGACCAATGAGCTTTCCTGTTTTATCAACAACAGGCAGCTTTTCAATTTTATATTGGCGTAATATTTTTTCAGCTTTTTTCAGGTCAGTTCCTTCGGGAGCGGTGATCAAATTTTCTGAGGTCATTACCTCGCTTACCTTCATCTTCGCATCTGTTTCAAAACGCAGATCCCGGTTGGTTAAGATACCCGTGAGTTTGCCTGTTGCATCAATAATGGGGATACCGCCGATTTTATTTTCACGCATCAGCTTCAGGGCATCGCCGATCGTTGCGTTCTCCAGTAAGGTGATTGGATCCAATATCAAACCACTTTCGCTTCGCTTTACTTTTCTCACCTGGCCTGCCTGCTTCTCGATGCTCATGTTTTTATGCAAAATTCCAAGACCTCCTTCACGGGCCAATGCAGTAGCCAGGGAAGCCTCTGTTACTGTATCCATTGCTGCGGATAAGAGAGGAACATTTAACGAGATCTCTTTTGTCAGACGGGTTTTTATTTCTACATCACGGGGTAGTACCTGGCTATAGCCGGGCATCAACAATACATCATCGAACGTTAGACCTTCACCAAAAAATTTAGGGGATTTGCTCTTCTGAGCGGGGGAAATTCTTGTTGCCATGTGCAAAGATAGGGCAGTGGCCGATTACATGCCAAATTTTTGTAGTAAGCACTGAATTGTGAGGTTGTAAATCCCATGAGCAAAAGTCAATTGGAGCGTTTTTCTTCCCGAAAATTAATTACAATCAATAATTGGAAATAGATAGTAAATGCATTACACTACTCACCTTACCTGATGAGTGTTGTTGTTCCTTTCTGAAAAACTTTTTTCCCCGTGTCGCGATGAGTATATTCCAAAAACCAAACATATACGCCGGTAGCCTGTAGCAGGCCTCCGATCTTTCCGTTCCATTTTTCCTGCCAGTTTCGTGAAGAAAATACCAATTGTCCCCACCGGTTATAAACTTTGAACTGCAGATTATCTGCTTTGATGGCATTGGTAGGATAAAGAAAGTCATTCAAACCATCACCGTTTGGTGTGAAGGCAGTGGGAACGGCTATGAAGCAATTGTTAAGTACCCTGATCGGTTTACTGATACTGTCACTGCATCCTATCGGGGTATTGGATGCAACTAGTTTAATTATATATGTAGTTTCAATATTGGTATTGGGAAAATAATATGGATCGGGTGTTTGCAAATTACTTGTTCTTAACAGACCAAAATTCCATCTCCAGGTATCAATAAGCCCCGTGCTTGTATTTTCCATGATCAACGGATCTTCAGGACAAATGATGTCAGGCATCTGAAAGTTAGCTGTCACTTCATTGTCTAAAGTGAGTGTAATAGCAGAAGTATCGCTGCAAATATTATTTGTAACAATCAGTTGGATGGTGTTTGTACTGGTAGCCGGAAAAATTAAACTGTGCGAACGGCTAGTGGCGGTTTCGGTGCCATTAAATAACCAATTCCATTTTGTTACCCCATGTGCGCCATCATGTGAAAATGTCAGTGTATCCTTCCTGCATCCCATTTCATTGATATAGGTAAATGCAGCGGATACTGTATCAGCTGTGGTGAATGAAACCGGAAGTGGCTGAATGATCTTGCCGCATTCATCTCTTACAGCGCCTCCATTAACACTTAGTTTCGGTATTACTGTATATGATCCTTGTGTGTAAATGGGTTGATCAAATGTGACGATGATAATATCACTTAATCCGTCTGTGCAATTATTGCCCATAGCACCAGTAATATTGACTGGGGTTGGGCCGGTTATTGAAAAGTTTGTTCCATCAGCTGCAATTGTGCTGCAATCAATTTTTTTGCTGAAATGCAATTTGATGGAATTCGGTGCACAACCTGCAGCACCAACGCTGTCAATGGGGATCGGTTGTGGGATGAAAAAACTAAACGGTGTTGGTTCGGCAACAGGAATTGCTCTTTCACAGTTGTCAAGGAGAGTATTATCATCAGGCCCGTCATTGATAACGAGTTTATAGTCGCCGGTGGTGAGCGGCCCAGCCAGGGTGAGTGTTATTTCATCAAAGTCAAATGATGATGAACAGTTGGCTGCAACAGCAGAAACCACCGTGGTCACGGCAGGTACAATACTGAATTCACTGCCAGAAGCGGTGAGGCTATTACAGCGCATTTTTTTGTTTAACTTAAGAACGATCTTGCTACCATCACAAGAAGGTGTTGCCTTTTGTAAGTGGGGTTCTGTGGGATCTGTTATAACCGCAGTGCCACCGCCAAATGATAATGAATAACCACTTTGTGAATCTGTAAAGTGGCTTACCAATAAAATATATTCATGTCCCGCAATGAGGTTTGGCATTTTGGCAAATCTCGGTTCATTGCCTGTATAAGATGATGCACATTGAATGGTGGCGCTGCCGTTTGTTGAAGTACCTGTTGTACCGGGATTGCCAGCCCAGTTACCGCTAACAATTATGGTTTGATTGCTAAAAACTTCGTCAGGGTCCAGACCAGTTACATCATAAAGTTGCCAGTCGTAGTCGTCTGCCAGGTCTTTCGGAGTTATGATAAAGCCCAAAGTGCCGGATGCATAACAAGTAAATTTATACCAGAACGGATTTTTATTTGCATAATTGGCACCTCCGCTTCCCGAGCAACCCGGAACAAATAAACTGGCCGTGCTGCAGATAGGCACATTATTCTGTTCAAAAGTCGTGGTACCGCAGACCGGGAAAGCGGTTTTGGGAGTTTGTCCCAGGGTAGTACAATCTTGTCCTAAGGCGGTAGATCCATAGAGACAAAGGATAATGATTGTAAGCAGTACATGTCCTGGCTTCACTGGCATAATTGAGAGGCGTAAAATAGTAAAAATCGGGCTTATGTATTGACAATAAAACAGCTAATTACGTTGCCTCCAGAAAAACTTTCAGGCAATCTGATACACTTTGCCTGGTAAAGACAGTACCACGTTTTGCAATTCAAGATTGAGGATGGCGGCAGCGACCGAACTGCTGCTCAAGCCGCTTTTCAGGTTTATTTCATCAATATGAACTTGTTCTTTTTCCCGCAAAATGCCAATGATTACTTTTTCATCATCGTTCAGCTCAATAAATAGTTCCTTCTGTTTTTTGGGCTTTGCAGACCGGGATGATACTTCATCCCAGCCCATCAATTCAATCAGTTCCAGCGCATCGGTAAGCAGGATAGCTTTGTTATTTTTGATAAGATAGTTACAGCCAGCACTCTTTGCATCGGTTACTTTGCCGGGAAATGCAAACACATCTTTGTTATAATTATTCGCCAATTCAGCCGTTATCATACTTCCGCCTTTTGCCCCGGTTTCAATTACAATTGTTGCATCACTAAGCCCGGCTACAATACGATTGCGGGTAGGAAAATTATGCTTGTCAGGTTTGGTTTTACTTCTGAATTCAGTCAGCAAACCGCCGCCAGCTTTAATCATTTCCTTCGCAAGACCGGTATGTTGCAATGGATAAACCTGGTCTAAACCATGCGCCAGCACACCGATGGTTCGGAGATTATTTTTTAGTGCTGCCTTATGCGCAATCGCATCAATGCCATAAGCAAGGCCACTAATGACCATCACATCCTGTTCGATCAATTCTTCGATTAATGTTTCTGTTATTTGCTTTCCATAATCAGTATGGTTTCTTGTGCCGATAATGGAAATAATTTTTTTATGATTTAGATCGGCTTCGCCCTTATAGAATAAAAGAGTGGGAGAGTCGTAACAATTCAACAATCTTTCCGGGTAACCTTTGTCAGCAATAAAAAGTGCTTTGATCTTGTATTTTTCAATAAAAGCTATTTCTTCTTCCGCCTTCGAAAAATCAGCAAATGATTTGATGGATTCGGCTCTGACGGAGCCGATACCTTCCAGTTTCTCTAACTGGGATTTTTTTGCTTTGAAAATTTCCTGCACATCAAAATGCTGCAACAGGATCTTGGCCTGTACAGGTCCGATATTTGGAACAAGTGTTAATGCAAGTTGGAAAAGCAATTCAGCCATAATGTTATTGTCTGCATCAAATATAATTTTTTGCGACAATAATCATTAATCAAAACAATTGCTTTTGATTTGAAAAATTACTGAGCCACTACTTTCATTTCTGTTCGCCTGTTCTTTGCTCTTCCTTCTTCCGTTTTATTATCAGCCACTGGCTGTGATTCTCCAAAACCTTTGAAAGTAAGTCGCTGAGGGCTGATTCGTTTGTTAATGAGGTAAGCGACCACTGTTTTGGCCCGGTTGTTTGATAGTGTGATATTCTCAGCCGGTTTTCCAACATTATCAGTATGCCCCGAAATCTGGATTTTTAGTGTTGGATTATCGTTCATTAATTGTATGATCTTGTCCAGCTCAGCCTGGGATTCTGGTTTAAGATCAAATTTGTTTACATCAAAGAAAATATTGTTTAACACAACTGACGCATTTACTTCAATTGGCTGAAGAGGAATATTTTTTTGATAAATGGAGTCAACCGGTCGTTGACTTAAAAAGAAATTGTCTGAGTAAAACAAATAACCTTTCCGGTTAACGTTAAAAGCATAATCTTTTCCTACGGGTAAGGTAACAAGATAATTTCCCTGTTCATCTGTTTGCACTTTCGAAATGGTCTGTTTAGTAGCGATATCAATCAGTTCAACTGTCGAAGGCAAACCTTTTGTCGTTTTTTTGTCGAAGACATTGCCCTTTACCCAAAGCGTTTTATGGGGACGAACATCTTCACGCAATTCAAAACTGTAAATATCAAGGCCACCTTTGCTGTCGTTCCGGTCGCTGGCATAATAAGCAGTTTTTCCATTGGCGTCAATAAACAATGTTCCCTCACGACTGATAGTATTAATGGGATAACCAAGGTTTATAGGTTTGCTCCAGTCACCGCCTGGTCCTTTCCGTACATAAAAAAGATCATCATCGCCATAGCCGGGCCAATAGTTAGAAGTGAAGTACAAAGTTTGGTTATCAGCATGCATGAAGGGACATTGTTCGTCGCCGCTTGTGTTGATCCCTTCACCCAGGTTTTCGGGTTCACCCCATTTTCCATCGGCTTGTAAATGCGAAACATAAATATCGCTACCGCCAAATCCGCCCTGCCTGCGACTGGCAAAATAAAGATCACGTTTGTCAGGGGATAAGCAGGGTTGTGATTCCCATTGATCGGAATTTAGCCAGCCACCCAGGTTGATCGCTTCGCTCCAACCTCCTTTTTCGAGATAAGAAATATAGATATCGCAACTGCCAAAACCATCAGGGCGATTGCAACCGGTAAACACCAGCCATTGTCCATCCTGCGAAATATTTTGTGCGCCTTCATTCTGACCTGTGTTGACATTTCCTTCCATTGATTTCGCTTTTTGCCAGTCGGCGCTATCCTTTTTACTGGTAAAAAAATCTTCATTGGCTCCATTCAGCCTCCTGGTAAAAACAAATTCTTTACCATCAATGGTCATCGAAGGAAAATACTCGGATTCCGAAGTATTAATAGAGGTACCCATATTTTGCGGAGCAAATACATAGTTTTTATTTGCATTTTTTCGTGCATAGTCAACTGCAAATTGAAAGCAACGCTTCCGGTATTCTGCCGCTTTTAAGGAAGTAGAATTTTTGGGTGGATCTTTTTCTAATAACTCGTTGATGGCATTTAATGCCTTTTCAAATTCACCGAGGCCCGCAAGATTAATAGAGTAAGGGAGTTTATATTCGATAGTATAGTTCGTATCCTGGGGGAAGGCTTTCTCGTAATATTCAACACTAGCTTTATAATTTCTTAGCTGGCCATATACGCCTGCCAGGGATAAATAGGCATCCAGGTATTTATTATCTATTTCTATGCATTGTAACAATAATCCTGCTGCATGGGTCAGGTTGCCATCCTGGGCTCTTTGCATCGCCTGGTTATAAAGGACAATGGCTTTTTTATTTACTTTATCAGGATTGTATTGAGCTGACGCTGTGAAAAACAAAAAGGAGATGAAGATAAATGTGATCAGTTTTTGCATAGTCGAATTCTTCAAAGGAATAACGAATCTACTCAATTATTATTGGATTGAGAATCAATAGTGTTGCTGCAGCGGGACGTTTGATTGTGGCTATATTACGGCACATTAATATACTTGTGTATCTGCAAACTTAGTTCCCATTGGGGATGCGCCTTAATGTAATCGACAATCAATGGAGTCATTTGATCGGCTTTGGTCCATTCGGGTTGCAGGTATAGTTTACAGGCAGCCGGTACTATTGCTGCATATTTTTCGGCCCACGCAAAGTCGGATTTGTTATAGACAATGATTTTCAATTCGCTGGCGACATTTATGACTTCGGATAACGGTCCCTTAAATTTTTTCGGAGATAAACAGATCCAATCCCATTTTCCACTCAATGGCGATGACCCCGAGGTTTCTATATTCGTTTGTAATCCTGCATTTTTTAATTCGCTGGTTAATGCGTCCAGGTTATGCAACAACGGCTCCCCGCCTGTTATTACCACTATTTGTGCGGGTGTCTTTTTTATTTCCTTTATAAGAAAATCGATTTCAATAACCGGATGCTTATCCGCATCCCAGCTTTCTTTTACATCACACCATACGCAACCTACATCACATCCACCCAGCCGGATAAAATAGGCTGCCCTGCCCTGGTAATATCCCTCACCCTGCAGGGTATAGAAATGCTCCATTACCGGTAACGATAGGGTCTTTGTTTTAATATTATCCACCACTTCCATCATTTGCACTAGTTCTTACGTATACAGGACTGGTAGGTATTCTTCATCAATGCCGCTATTGTCATGGGACCAACACCTCCGGGTACAGGAGTAATCCACGAGCACTTGGGTGCTACTGCCTCATAGTCCACATCACCTTTCAGCTTAAACCCGCTCTTCCGGGAACTGTCTTCTACCCGGGTTATTCCCACATCAATTACGACAGCACCATCCTTCACCATATCAGCTTTTACAAATTCGGGTCTTCCCAACGCAGCTACAATAATGTCGCCTTGCAGGCAAAGTTCCTGCAGATTTTTTGTTTGAGAGTGACAAATTGTAACTGTACAATTTCCTGGATTGCTGTTACCACTTAATAAAATACTCATGGGTCTCCCCACGATGTTGCTACGGCCTATCACAATAGCATGTTTCCCCTTTGTGTGAATTTTGTAGTAGTCCAGCAACAGCATGATGCCATAGGGCGTTGCAGGTATAAATGACGCCAAGCCCTGCACCATTTTTCCAACATTTGCCGGGTGAAAACCATCGACGTCCTTATCGGGATTGATTGCATTAATCACATTTTCATCGGAAATATGTTTTGGTAAAGGAAGTTGCACCAATATGCCATCAATATCCGGGTCTGAGTTCAATTCTTCAATTTTTTCCAACAGTTTGTTTTCAGAAATACCGTCTTCAAACCGAATGAGAGTTGATTTAAAACCAGTTTCTTCACAGGCTTTCACTTTGGCGGCTACATAGGTTTCACTGGCGCCATTATTTCCTACTAAAATTGCGGCAAGGTGGGGGACTTTTTTCCCTTCATTTGCCCGTTGAGCGACATCAATTTTGAGATCATTTTTTATGGCCTGGGCGGCTTTTTTCCCGTCTAAAATTTGCATGGCGCAAACCTACACAAAGTTTCAGTCCGAACCTTAATTCACTCAAATAAACACCGGCTTTAAATTATGCCTGAGGATTGTTTGGATTATTTTGATTTAGTATTTTTCTAATACCAAATCTTACAGATGAAAATTCCATCCACCTGCCTGTTCCTGTTCTCGTTGTTTATCATACTTAAGAGCAATAGTCAAACATTGCGGCGTCCGGTTGCTGCGAGCTATGTTGGATTGGGCGCTTATAGTCAAAATAATCATGATGTTTTCTCTTTTACAGCCAACCAGGCTTCACTAGCCCAACTAAAATCGGGAGCGGCAGGAGTATATGGTGAAAAAAGATTTTTGTTAAATGAATTGAGTAATTATGTCGCTGCGGCCGGTTTGCCAACTGTATCGGGCAATTTTGGCGTGAAAGCAAGCTACTTTGGATCAACTGTCTATAATGAATCACAAGTTGGCTTAGCATATGCCAGGCAGTTAGGAAGTAAAATTGATATTGGCGCCCAGTTTAATTATAACGGCTTGAACATCGCCGGTTATGGCAATGCTTCAGCTATAAGTTTTGAAATAGGAACAATACTGCATGTCTCAGAAAGACTGAATGCCGGCATTCATATCAACAATCCTGTTGGTGGGAAGTTCGGCAAGGATCAACAGGAGAAACTGGCGTCGGTTTACACCATTGGCTTCGGCTATGATGCATCTGATAAGTTTTTTTTCAGTGCAGCTATTGAAAAAGAAGAAGACCAGCCTGTCAATGTCAATGCCGGAGTGCAATATAAATTCATACCGCAGTTACTAGCGAGATTAGGAGCTTCGACGGCAACATCTGCTGCGTGGATGGGAGTCGGATTATCATGGAAACTATTTCGGGTGGATGTTACAACTGCTTATCATCCTCAATTGGGAATTTCTCCCGGTTTATTACTGTTATTCAATTTTAAAAAGAATGAAAATTGAAAAAGGTTTGTGTCATACTGGTTGCTTTTCACTTTTCACTTTTCACTTGCCTTGCCCAGGATATTCCGCCTTCTGCCGAACAACAATTAGAAAACCTGGCTGATGCCGAACAAACTGAACCAGAAGATGATTCTTATCTGCAACAATTGGAACATTTTAGAAAAAACCCGCTCAACCTGAATGATGCGGGGATGATTGACTTAAGAGATTTAAGAATTTTAACGGATCTGCAAATCGACAATCTGCTCTCCTATAGAAGAGTATTTGGAAGGTTCGTGAATATTTATGAATTACAAGCCATCCCCACCTGGGATATAAATACTATCCGGAAATTATTGCCTTTTGTCACGGTGACATCCATTGTGCCCTTTAAGGATGATGTTAAGGATCGCTTCAAAAATGGAAAAAATAGTTTTCTTTTCCGCTATTCACAAACAATGGAGAAAGCAAAAGGCTTTGATGAAGCTGGCACCGGAACAAAATACCAGGGTGATCGTAGCCGGCTATTCGTTCGATATCGCTACAACTATAAAAATCTTTTGCAGTATGGTATTGTCGGTGATAAGGATGCTGGTGAACAATTTTTCAGAGGTTCCCAAAACAAAGGATTTGATTTTTATTCCATTCATTTATTTGCCCGAAAAATTGGAATTATACAGTCATTAGCGCTGGGAGATTTTACCGTTAATATGGGACAAGGATTAATTCAATGGCAAAGCCTCGCTTTCAAAAAAAGTGTGGATGTAATGGGCGTGAAACGGCAATCGGCTGTTTTACGACCCTATAGTTCGGCGGGTGAATTTAATTTTCAACGTGGCGCCGGCGTTACCATTCGAAAAAATAATGTCGAAGCAACAGTATTTGCTTCCATGCGAAAGTTAAGTGCCAACTTTGTTAACGACACGGTCGGTTTTGGCAATTATATTTCGTCTTTTCAAATGTCAGGATATCACCGGACCGAGGCGGAAGTGGCGGATAAAAACAGCGTACGGCAAACTTCCTTTGGGGGTAACTTAAAATATATTGGTAATCGCTGGCATATTGGCGTCAATGCTGTTCGTTATCAATTTTCTCTGCCTCTGCAAAAAAGAGATGAGCCGTACAATTTGTATGCAATTAATGGCGACAACTGGAGTAACGTAAGTATCGATTATAGTTACACCTGGCACAACATTCATTTTTTCGGGGAAGCGGCCGTCGATAAAAACTTTCATAAAGCTTTTTTGAACGGGGCGTTGATAAGCGTTGATTCACGGGTTGATCTTTCTTTGGTACATAGGCTTATTGCAAAAGACTACCAGGCTGTGAATGCTAACGCATTTACAGAAAATGTTTATCCGACAAATGAAAATGGATTATATATGGGCATTACTATCCGGCCGTCTTCGGCCTGGCGCCTGGATGCTTACGCCGACCTGTATAAATTTCCCTGGCTTAAATATTTGGTAGATGCATCTAGTTCCGGAAAAGATTTTTTAGCGCAAATAACTTACACGCCCAATAAACAGTTGGAAATCTATTCGAGATTTAGAAATGAAACCCGCCAATTGAATCAACCAGATAATAGTACTGTAACCAATTTCCTGGTCAGTATACCGAAGAAGAATTGGCGAACGCAAATGAGTTTTAAGCTAAACCCGTCATTTGCACTTAGGAGCAGGGTTGAAGTGATCTGGTACAATCAGAAAAGCGGGAAAGAAAGAGGGTTTCTGACATTCCTGGATGCTATTTACAGGCCCATGATGAAACCTTTTTCAGGAATAATTCGGTTGCAATACTTTGAAACAGATAGTTATAACGCAAGATTATACGCTTATGAAAATGATGTTTTGTATAGCTATTCTATTCCTGTTTTTTACGACAAAGGTTACAGGTACTACCTGGCCTTAAGCCATGACCTGACCAAAAAGCTATCCTTTTGGCTCCGTTTCGCCCAAACTATTTATCCTGACAAAGAATCTATTGGAACCGGTCTGGATGAGATTTCCGGCAACAGAAAAACTGAAATTAAGGTGCAGGCCAGGTATCTGTTTTAATTCATTTTAAAGGCTTTAGAAACTGCAATTTTGGGCAGATGTTAAAAATGCGTCAATTTCTGATGCAGCAATCCCAGTTTCGCTCCTGTCTAATTAGCGGTCTTATCATTCAATAACCGGCTTTCCGCTGACCTAATTGTCCACCTTCAATTAGCATATTAAAAGGTATTATATTATTTAGTACTGGCCTTTCTCATCACTTGGAATTACAACAACCCGTACACACGACTACGCTCTCCGTAACCTATGAGAGTTTTTAAAATTGTTGTAAACCTAAAATTTAGTTCACATGAGAAAAATTGCATCGCTGATAGCAGTGTTGATGCTATTTAATGCATTGGCATTTGCTCAAACACGAACAGTTACGGGGCAGGTAAAGGATAGTAAGGGTGACCCCGTCCCATTTGCCAACATTACCGTTAAAGGAACCAATACCGGCGTGGCCGCAGATGTCAACGGTAATTTTTCAATAGACGTTAAGCCGGGTGAATCACTCCTGGTAAGTTCTGCCAGTTTTGCCGAACAGGAGGTAAAATTGGGAACTTCTACTACGCTAACGGTTACATTACAACCACAGGGAAGTTTACAGGAAGTAGTAGTAACAGCATTGGGTTTAAGGAGGACCAGGAACCAGGTTCCCTTTGCCGCCCAGCAAATAAGGGGCGATGAGGTATCAAAAACCCGAACAAACAACTTTGTACAAAATCTTTCCGGTAAAGTGGCAGGGTTGGATGTAAAGCAAAACAATACGCTGGGAGGATCTACGAATGTTGTTATCAGGGGAACCAAATCTATTACGCAAAGCAGCCAGGCTTTATTCGTAGTCGATGGTGTTCCTTTCAATAATGCCATCACAAACACCCGGAATCAGCGTACAGGTAGGGGAGGCTACGATTTTGGTAGCGCCGCCGCGGATATTAATCCTGATGACATAGAATCAATTACTGTTTTAAAAGGGGCCGCAGCCAGCGCCTTGTATGGATCACAGGGTGCCAATGGCGTAATTTTGATAACCACTAAAAAAGCAGTAAGAGGATTGGGTATTACCGTTAATTCTGGTTTCTCCGTAGGTGCCGTTGATAAAAAAACTTTTCCAAAATACCAGAAAGAATATGGTGGAGGATATGGCCTGTTTTATGAAGATCCTACTCACCAGTTTTTATTCAGGGATATTGACGGTGATGGTACGGAAGACCTTGTGGCACCGTTAAGCGAAGACGCCTCTTATGGTGGGAGGTTTGATCCCAACTTAATGGTATATCAATGGGATGCCTTTGATCCATCCTCTGTTAATTTTGGAAAACAAAGACCCTGGGTAGCAGCAGCCAATGATCCTGTTGAGTTTTTTGAAAAATCTTTTTCATCCAACCAGAGTATTTTTATAGATGGAGCTTCCGATAAAGGAACTTTTAAGCTGGGTTACACCCGAAACGACGACCAGGGAATTATCCCTCTTAGCAAGATCAGTAAAAACCTTATAAACTTAGGAGGCACCTATAAAGTCACAGATAAACTTACCGCCGGCGCCACTATAAATTTCTCAAATATCAAAGGAAAGGGCAGGTATGGTACCGGTTATGAATCAAGTGTAAACCAGATGATGAGTTTCCGCCAATGGTGGCAAACCAATGTCGACATAAAAGAACAAAAAGCAGCCTACTTCAGGGAAAGAAAAAATATAACCTGGAACTGGTCGGATCCTGGTAATCTTACACCGATATATTGGAACAATGTTTATTTTACACTAAACGAAAACTATCCAACTGATGATCGAAACCGGTATTTTGGAAATGTAAATGCCAATTATAAAATAACCGATTGGTTAGCTATTTCCGGTAGAGCATCATTAGATGCGTATGATGAAATACAGGAAGAAAGGGTGGCTGTAGGAAGTGTTACTGATAGCAGGCTTGACGCTCCGTCAGGCTATATAAGGTTTAACCGTTCGGTGAGAGAAGCACTATACAATTTGTTGGCGAATGTAGACAAGGATATTACAACAGATATTAACATCAAAGGGGTGCTGGGTGCTGCCCTCAGAAAAGAACATACCTCAACAATCAGGGTGGAAACCAATGGTGGACTGATTGTGCCAAAAGTGTACAGTTTAACCAATTCATTAAATACACCGAACGCCCCTGAAGAATTTGACTTAAGGAGAGAAGTGCAGGGCGTATTTGCCGGCGCTACTTTTACCTGGCGTGACATGATCACGTTAGATGGAACCATAAGAAGGGATGCTTCATCCACTTTGCCTAAAGGGAATAATGTCTACTACTATCCATCAGGCTCCATCGGCTTTGTATTTTCAAAATTGCTGCCTGCAGCAAAGTGGCTTTCCTATGGCAAGCTTCGGGCTAATTACGCAGAGGTAGGTAACGATGCTCCCGTGTATTCCGTTCATGATGTATACGCATTTATACCACCTTTTAGCGGCAACCCTCAGTCTTCAGTAGTGGGAACAAAAAACAATGCAGCCCTGGTGCCTGAGCGAACAAATAGCTATGAAGCTGGTTTAGAGATGGCTTTTATCAATAATCGTGTTGGGTTTGACGTTAGCTATTACAACGCAGAAACTGTTGACTTGTTAACCGCTGTAGTGGTATCCACAGCTACAGGCTATAACTCAAAATTCCTGAACGCAGGAACGATTGAAAATAAGGGGATAGAAGTATCCTTGAACGGATCGCCTGTTTCAACAAAAGACTTTTCCTGGAATGTAAATATTAACTGGGCGAGGAACAGAAACAAAGTGACTGAGCTTTTTGAAGGAGCAGATAACCTGGTGTTGGCGGATTTCCAGGGTGGTATATCGCTGAATGCTACGCTTAACGAAGCTTTTGGAACAATTCGTGGAGAAAATTTTGTTTATACAAATGGACAAAAAACGGTGGGAGCAAACGGACGTTATGTGAAGTCGCTTACTTCCAATGAAGTGATTGGAGATCCAAACCCGGATTGGGTAGGAGGTATTAACAATTCACTTCGCTATAAAAACTTGTCATTGAGTTTTCTAATCGACATGAAAAAAGGCGGAGATGTATTCTCTCTTGATTTGTATTACGGAATGGGCTCAGGACTTTATCCCGAAACGGCTGGTTTAAATGACTTAGGTAATCCTTCACGCAGTCCTCTTGCAGATGGAGGAGGTGTTATCCTGCCCGGAGTGAAAGAAGATGGCAAGCCCAATGATATCCGTGTTAGTAATACTAATTATGGAACCTATGGCGGTTATGGACCAAGAAGGATGCCGGCAAAAGCTTTCGTTTATGATGCAGGCTATGTGAAACTCCGGGAGGCAACAATTAATTATTCGCTGCCAAAAGATTTAATATCAAAACTCAAACCGTTTAAGGGTATTGATGTGTCTTTGATCGGAAGAAATCTCTGGATCATTGATAAAGATCTTCCATATGCGGACCCTGAAGATAACTTAAGTGCCGGCAATTTACAAGGGTACCAAAGTGGATCTTATCCAACCATAAGAACCTTTACGCTAAACTTAAAGCTGAATTTTTAAAAAAATGACCATGAAAAAAATACTCATCTACCTTGCTGTTATTTTTTTGATGGCAGCGGGTTGCACCAAGGAACTGACAAGTTTGAATGTCGATCCAAAAAATCCATCTACTTCTCCCTCTTATGCATTTTTTACCAATGCACAAAGGGCATTCGCAAATACAATGACCTCGTCAAATGTTAATTTAAACATATTCAGATTGATTACACAGTATTGGCAAGAGACCACCTATACTGATGAAAGTAATTATGACCTTGCTACGAGGGAGATTAATGATGCAGTTTGGAACGCCTTGTTCCGGGATGCATTGCGTGACTTCCAGGAAGCAAAAAACTTAATACCATCGGATGTTCCTGATGCCACGCTTCAGAAAAATCAATTGGCGATCACCGAAATTATGCAGATATATGCTTTTTATTACCTCGTTACTACTTATGGAAATATTCCTTACAGCCAGGCCCTGGATATAGACAATCCATTCCCTGTTTATGATGATGCAGCAACAGCTTATAGCGACTTGTTGACAAGACTGGATGCTGCTGTTGGCAACCTGGATGTAGCCGGCGAAAGTTTCGGCTCAGCGGATATTATATACGGAGGGGATGTTGCTTTATGGAAAAAATTCGGGAATTCCCTGAAATTAAAAATGGGGATGACCATTGCCGATGTGGATGCGGCCAAAGCAAAAACAGTTGTTGAGTCAGCAGTTACATCGGGTGTATTTACTTCAAATGACGATAACGCAAAATTTGCATACCAGGGAGCCCCGCCCAATACCAATCCGATCTGGGTGGACCTGGTTCAAAGCGGGCGTCAGGATTTTGTCGCTGCCACTACTATCGTCGAAGAAATGAAAGACAGGAGTGATCCCCGGATTCCTTTATATTTCACCGTGGACGGATCTGGTGTTTATTCAGGTCTTGACCCGGGAGTGGCAGGTAGCTATTCAGCTTTTTCAAAACCCGACGAAGCTATTGTAGCACCAGATTTTCCCGCTACACTATTGGATTACGCAGAAGTTGAATTCTTGTTGGCAGAAGCAATTCAAAGAGGGTTTGCAGTTGGAGGAACCGCAGTTACCCATTATAACAATGCTATTACTGCTTCAATACTTGACTGGGGTGGTACAGAGGCCCAGGCAACCGCCTACCTGGCACAACCCACAGTTATATTTAATCCCGCCAACTGGAAAGAAAGCATCGGCGTGCAAAAATGGATAGCCCTTTATAATCGTGGTTTTGAAGCCTGGATTGAATGGAGACGGCTCGATTATCCGCAACTGCTGCCTGCTGCTGATGCCGATCCCCAGGTCATCCCTGTACGTTACCCCTATCCCGTAAATGAGCAAAATGTAAATACCACAAATTACAAAGCTGCGGCTGATGCAATTGGCGGGGATGAAAAAGAAACAAAACTATGGTTTGATAAATTTTAGCTAGGACAAATTGCTTAGTTTTTTTAACGGCTGTTTTAAAAACAGCCGTTTTTATTTCCCAATATCTCAACTACACTCTTAATACGGTTTGTGGAAAAAATAGTATGCCAGGTAATATTAGAATTGTAGATTATATAAAGACTGATACTATTTTAATCTGAATCAAAAAGTTATTTTTTTATTAATGGCGGTAATGATTTGTTAAAAAAAAGGTTATTTTGGCGCAGCAAAATTCATGGTTAAGATGTCTCTTCTAACGATTCAATTTCGGAATCACATTATTTTCCATTGAATTTCACTGTTTTAAAAAACTAAACAACAATCAATTAACATGAGAAAACTCGCATCACTGCTTGGGATGCTATTGCTTTTTGCGGCAATAGCGTTTGGACAGAGCCGGGTAATTACCGGCCAAATCACGGATGATAAAGGAGTTCCCATTCCTTTTGCATCAATTCTTATTAAAGGCACTTCTAAAGGTGTCGTTGCTGATGAAAATGGGTTTTACAAAATCAATGCTGCTACCGGTGACGTATTAGTTGTTACTGCCACTGGTGTTTCTTCAACTCAGGCTACAGTCGGATCAGGTAATTCTGTAGCAATCACAATGCAAAAAACAGGTGTACTGGATGAAGTAGTCGTTACTGCCCTTGGTGTAAAAAGGGAAAAGAAAGCACTTGGTTTTGCCCAGCAATCAGTTTCAGGCGAGAACCTGACTTTTTCAAATGGTGTTGACGTAAGTTCCGCATTAGCCGGTAAAGTAGCAGGTGTTAAATTGTATGGTTCCCCCTCTTCTTCTTTTGATAACGCTACTGTCGTTATCCGTGGTCCGAAAGGTTTGGGGCTGGCAAATCCATTATTCGTTCTTGATGGAAATATTGTAGGCCAGGAAACCATTAATATGGATAACATCGAAGATGTATCGGTACTGAAGGGCGGCGCTGCTACGGCCCTTTATGGTCAGAGAGCAACCGCCGGTGTTATCATGCTGACTTCTAAAAAAGGGAAAAGAGGTCAGGGTACTTCTGTTGAAGTTAAAACCGGTGTAAGTTTTGAGAATATTTCGATGATACCAAAATATCAGAATGAGTACGCCGGTGGTTATAGCTCTGCCGCTAATGCTCCTTATGGAGGCGGTTATATGGATAATGCGGGCTGGTACAAATTTGTATACGATCCAACCATTCACCCTGCAGAATGGGCTGCATGGGATGGTCAAAATATCTTGGAATATGGTGCTGATGAAAGTTGGGGACCAAAAATCGATGGTACTACGCAATATCGCCCTTGGTATAGCTGGTACGCAGGTGAGCCACGTTTCGGAAAAACTGAGGCTATAACAGCTCACCCCAATAACATCAAGGATTTCTTCAAAACAGGGCGTACTATTAGTAATTCTGTGGCATTAGCCAGCAATGGTACTAACTATAATGTTAGACTATCTTATAATAATCAGGACCGCACTCTTGTTCAGCAGAATACAAAGAGAATGCTGCATCAGGTTGGTTTGAACGGCTCTTATGATTTAAGTAAAAAAATTAGTTTTTCATCCGATATTCAGTTTTCATATGATGATCGTGTAGGTCAACCATTTGAGACATACAGAAATGATGGTCTGAATATCCTACAAGGAATGAATCAATGGTTTCAGCGTCAATTGGATATAAAAGACATGAAAAATAATTATTACGCCCCTGACGGACGTGTTAATTCATGGAATATTGGTGATCCAAATGGGTCGGGTGACCTGACAGAGATAACTACTCCTCAATATTGGGACAACCCTTGGTTCGTAGCAGCTAATAGTTACCAAACTGCTAAAAGACAACGCCTTTCAGCAAATATTGGAATTAACGTAGAACTGATCAAAGGGTTGAAATGGAATGCTTATGTAAGGCGCTATTCAAACGTTGGAAACTCCGATAGCCGGAAGGGTACCGGAGGATTAGAGCAGGATTATTATGGACTTAGCCAATACCAGAACAGTGAAATGAACTACGAAACCAACCTGCTGTATAAAAATAAGTTTGGTGATTTCAGTGTTGATGGAATGGTGGGTATGAATATCCGTAAAAACCGGGATGAAGGTTTGAGCATGAATACAAATGGTGGATTGACCGTACCGAATTATTTTAATATTAATGCATCAAAAGATAAAGCGACTTATTCTAACTACCTGGAACGTACGCAGGTATGGAGCCATTATGCCCGGGGTACAGTAGGATACAAGAATTTTTTGTTTTTGGATGCCACTATCCGCCGTGACCAATCTTCAACACTTCCTGAATCAGAAAATGTATATGTATATCCTTCAGGAGCTCTTAGTTTTGTTTTCAGCGATTTGCTTAAATCATCATCTGTTGGTAACTGGTTGAGCTTTGGTAAAATCAGGGGTGGTATAGCACAGGTAGGTTCTGATATTGAATTTAATAAAGTTAATACAGCATTATCTGCCGGTGCTCCGTTTGCAGGAACCCCATCTGTAACTTATGGTAATACGCTTAGACCCGGTGATGTCAGCCCGGCTCTTCAAACATCTTATGAAGTAGGTACTGAATTGAAATTCTTCAATAAATTCGGTATTGATTTCTCTTACTATCACAATATTAATAAGGATCAGATTCTTGACGTGAGCGTTCCTGGTGCAAGCGGTTTCAGTGCGGTGCAGGTGAATGCCGGCAAGATTGTAAATAAAGGTTGGGAATTGGTGTTAACTTCCACGTTGGCTAAGGGTAGAGATTTTGCGTGGGATGCCTCATTCAACGTTTCCAAAAGCAGTAATAAGCTAATGGAATTGGCAAGAGGTCTCCAAACCTATTTATATGGTACTACCTGGGGTGATACAAGGGTAGAACATCGTGTTGGCCAGGAATGGGGTGTGTTGATTGGTCGCAAATGGAATATCGATCCCAAAAATGGGTTGCCCATTATTGGCACGAATGGGGTTCCCACATTTACAACTGGCAATGTAGTTGGTAACATTCTTCCCGACTTTACGGGTGGTATGGTTAACAGCTTCCGTTATAAGTTTTTGGATCTTTCTTTCTCTATTGATTATCAAAAAGGTGGCTTATTTTTCTCTACAACAAAAATGTTTAATACTGGTACAGGCTTAGCTGCTGAAACAGTTGGTATCAACGATAAAGGAAATGATATCAGGAGTTTCCCTTCCCTGGGTGGTGGTGTTAAAGTTGTTGGTAGTGATGGTAATGGAAACGAGCGTATCGTTTATGTACCCGCCCGCCGTTACTACTACACCAATGCACAAAGAGACATTTCTAACTTCCTGTATGATGCTACTTATGTAAAAATGAGAGAAATCAGGTTAGGCTTTACAGCTCCTCAAAATCTTGCTAGTAAGATATATGCTAAAGGTGCTAATTTGAGCTTTTTTGTTAGCAACCCATGGTTGATCTATGCTGAGTCTAAGGATTTTGGAATTGATCCATCAGAGTTGGAAGATACGTGGAATGAGGGAGGTCAGTTGAGCCAAACCCGTCAGGTAGGCTTTAGTTTAAAACTGACATTTTAATTAAAAACAACATTTAAATAGTTACAACTATGATATCAAAAAAAATAAATCGTGTTTTAGTTGGGGCTTTAATGGTGTCATCTTTAGTATCATGCAAGAAAACATTTGATGATCTGAATGTTGATACCAGACAACCGAGTCCTACGGCTCTTAAGACCAGGTTTTTGCTTACAAGTGCTTTACAAAATGTTCATACGACAGTTTTTGGTAATACTACAGGGAACCTGTATGTACAATATCTGGCTGAAGGTCCTTATCCGGGAGGCTCATTATATACTACTAAAAACTTTAACTGGGATGCAACTTATGTCGGTCCGCTTTATGACTTGGATCGCATTGTTAAATTCGTTGACGCGGGTGCTCCTGAGGCCGACCCATCAAATGGTGCTCCGGCGAATCAGAAAGCAGTGGCGAACATATTAAAATCTTATTTTTTCCTCACGATGACAGACAGGTGGGGTGATATCCCTTATATAGATGCATTGAAAGGAGTTGAAAACCTGGCGCCAACGTATACTAGTCAAAAAATAATCTACGATTCACTTTTTGCTGTTTTAGCCCGTTCAGTGAATGAGATAGATGAAAATGGCTTTGGTGTACAGGGTGACTTGCTCCTTGGTGGTGATATGCTGATGTGGAAGAAATTTGCAAATACGATGCGTATGGATATGGCGCTCCGTTTATCTGTAAAGGATCCGGCAAAGGGAAAAACAGAGTTTAATGCTGCATTAGCTGCAAGCGGTGGGGTGATTGAAAGTAATGATGAGAATATTGAATGGCATTACATTGATGATCCAAATTATTTGAATCCATGGTATAGTAACTACACAGTTAGTAATCGTAATGACTATGCCATTAGCAAAACTTTGACTGACTACATGGTGCCTAAGGGAGATAACAGGATTGCCGTGTATGCTGAAGAGTTAGCAGGTGCAGAGCCTTATAAAGGTCTGCTCTATGGCAGCTCAACTGCAAAAAATATCCCTAATGCCTATAGTCGTATTGGTGATGCATTTAGAACAAAAACTGCTCCTGCCCGTGTATTCAATTACGCACAGGTGTTGTTTATGGAAGCAGAGGCTAATAAGATTGGCTATTTGCCCGGTGGAGATGCTGTTGCAGCAGTTAAATATGCTGATGCTATTAAGGCATCATGGGAAATGAATGGTGTATATGATGCTACTGACTTTGCTGCATATTTAGCCAATGTTGTTTATACTCCAGCGACTGGGGTTCAGCAAATTATTACTGAAAAATGGGTGCATAACTACCTGAACGGTTATGCAGCGTGGAACGACTGGAGACGTACTGGGTTCCCTGTTCTAACAGCTGCTCCTGACGCTGCCGATACTCGTGGAATACCTGTAAGACAAGGCTATCCTGTTTCTGAGCAAACTCAGAATAAGGAAAGCTACACGGCTGCTGTAGCTGCACAAGGCGCAGATGATAATTATACCAAAATTTGGTGGGATAATTAATCAGGTTTCTTTATAAGTTTTAAAAGAATGGCACAATCAAAGTATTGTGCCATTCTTATTTTATCTTTACCAACAATCAATTTTATGCCAGACCAACCCCAACCCAATCAACTCAATATAGAAATTTCCGAAGAAGTGGCAGAAGGTTCTTATGCAAACCTTGCTATCATTACCCATTCGCATGCGGAGTTTGTCATCGACTTCGTGAATGTGATGCCCGGCACACCAAAGAGTAAGGTCAAATCAAGAATTATCCTCACACCCCAGCATGCAAAAAGACTGATGAAAGCCATTACTGAGAACATTAGCAAGTATGAAGCTGCTAATGGTGCGATCAAGGACCTGGAGGAAATACAATTACCAATGAACTTTGGCGGGCCTACAGCCCAGGCTTAGGGAGTATGGGGAGTTGAGTCTGGAGTTCGGAGCCGGGATGTATTTTTCAAATAAATTTTTCGGGGTTATTAATCATATACCAAATCAATTTTCCAACCTCTGTATTTAATGTAGTCAATTCATGATATTCCACTTCATTTAAATAAGAGCAGTCTTTGGCAAAATCAAGCCAGACTTCTGTCTCCGCATTTTCTGTTTCTGAGTCATTTAACTTACTAATAAAATAGTCCTTGTACCTCTTTCTTCTGAAAGCCTCTACAAGGTTTGTGCATACAGACCGGGATGACCTTCTTATCTGATCGGCAAGTGAGTATTTTTCTTCAGAGGGAAATTTTTTTGATAGAATAAAAATTTTCATAGCAATATCATACCCTTTTTGATAAGCTAATAAATCTTTATAATGTCCCATAAGTTGTTTTATGATGTTATTGAACACTTTTGCCTTAGCTCCCGACTCCGAACTTCCGACTCCCGTCTTAAAGTAACCCTTCATCCGCAAAACTATAATATCCATCGTCACTCACGATGATATGATCAAGTACCCGGATATCTAAAAATTTAGCTGCTTCTTTTATTTTGGTAGTTAACTCCTCATCAGCACGACTGGGTCTCAAGCTGCCGGAAGGATGATTGTGACAAAGAATGATACTGACAGCATTTTGTTCCAATGCTTTTTTTAATATTATCCTGGGATCCGCTACCGTGCCCGTGATGCCACCTTCGCTGACAATCTGGAAGTGATTGACCTTGTTTGACCGGTTTAAGAAGATGACAGCAAAAACTTCGTGGCGATAATCTTTTAAAGCTGTTTGTAGGTAATTGGCGATATCTGTGCTGCTGGTCACGATCGCTTTTTCTAGCGATACGCTTGACTGGCGTCTTCTTCCAAGCTCAAGGGCTGCAGCAATGGTGATTGCCTTGGCTTCGCCGATCCCTTTAATTTTCATCAGATCCTTTACTGAGAGTTTGCCCAATTCTACCAGGTTATCTCTTCCGAGTTTTAGAATCTCTTTACCAAGATCAACTGCGGTCTTATTTTTCGATCCATTGTGTATAAGAATAGCGAGCAACTCCGAGTTGCTGAGGTTTTCCGCACCCCGGGATAGTAATTTTTCCCTGGGTCTATCGTCTTTTGCCCATTGCTTAATAGAGTGTTTATTCTCTTGCATAAAACAAGTTTAACTAATATTTTTATTACTGCAATACAACAATAGTGGTACTGCTATCCTGAAAAGCTAAAATCCAATTTTTACTGAAAAATCTAAATCCTGCAATTATGAGAACTAAAAGATCTTCCACAATTGGCGCTTTACACCCCATTCTTTTCTTTGCAGTAATGTATGTGGTAGTATTATTTTTCTCCATCTTCATTTGTTCTTCGTTGTTTTATAGCTTTAATTCTGACTTTGCGGATGAGCCTGTGGTGAAGACTGAGCAGCCAGCTAAGCAAAAGAATTTTCCGGTACAGGTTTCTACTGCAGCAGTAGTACGTTAACCTTCCCGGAGCATGATTTTTTAAGCCCGCAGGTGTGGTGATTGCGATGATAGTAATATCTTCGCCGCACATTTTTAAATTCATGCAATCTGCGAAAATTTTCTCCGGAACCAGCTCTGAATTATTGACCCAGGAGATTTGCAAAAGATATGGAACAAAGCCGGGAAAAATTAATATTCAACACTTTAGCGATGGTGAAATGTGTCCAACTTTCACCGAAAGTATCCGCGGTGATTTTGTTTTTTTAGTACAAAGCACCAATTCCCCATCCGACAATATTCTTGAATTGTTATTGATGATCGACGCTGCCCGTCGTGCATCGGCTTATAAGGTCATTGCTGTTTTACCTTATTACGGCTATGCCCGCCAGGATAGAAAGGACAAACCTCGTGTGGCAATCGGAAGTAAGCTGATAGCCAACATGTTGGTTGCTGCGGGTGCAGACAGGATCATTACCATGGACCTGCATGCGCCGCAGATCCAGGGTTATTTCGATATTCCTGTTGATCACCTGGATAGCCATGCAGTTTTTATTCCTTATATAGAGAATCTGAAGATGGAAAACCTTACCTTTGCCGCCCCTGACGTGGGTTCTACCAATCGGGTAAGGGAGATTGCCAACTACTTTAATGCAGAAATGGTCATTTGCGATAAACATCGTAAGAGGGCTAACGAGATAGCAAGCATGGTGGTGATAGGGGATGTAACCGGCAAGGATATTGTCATCATTGACGATATCTGCGACACCGGAGGAACCTTGGCAAAAAGCGCAGCTCTTTTAAAAGAAAAAGGTGCCAGAACAGTGCGGGCTTTAATTACTCACCCGGTACTGAGTGGCAAAGCTTATGAAAACATTGAAAATAGTGTATTAGAGGAGTTGATTGTTTGTGACACTATACCATTGAAAAATCATAGCTCGAAAATTAAAATCATATCGGTGGCAGAACTATTTGCTGTAGCCATCCGGAACGCTTTTGAAAATAAAAGCATCACCAGTCTCTTTATCCATTCGCAAAGGCGGGATAAATAAATTGGCAGAAAACATAGCAAACAAATAAACAAACATAAAAAATGAAAACAATTACAATCAAAGGACAACTGAGGACCGGATTCGGGAAAACCGCCACCCGCCAGCTCCGCTCTCAGGAACAAGTGCCGGGTGTAATTTACGGAGGTGCTCAGGAGATCAACTTTTCGGCTCCTGCAGCGGCGTTTAAACCTTTAGTATACACTCCAAGTTTCCAGTTAGCTGAAGTAGATGTAGATGGCAAAATCTACAAATGCATCTTAAAAGATCTGCAATTTGACAAGGTCACAGACAGCCTTATCCACGTTGATCTTTTGGAGTTGGTAGAAGATAAAAAAGTGATCGCTACTATTCCACTGAAATTTACTGGTAGTTCAAAGGGGGTGAAAGATGGAGGTAAGTTTATTGCTAAAATCAACTCATTGAAAGTAAAAACATATCCTAAATACCTGAAGGAGCAAATTGAAGTACCCATTGATACACTGGAGTTGAATGGCAATATCCGGGTAGAGGATGTGAAAGAAGAACATTACGAGATATTGAACTCACCTCGTATTCCTATTGCTTCTGTAGTATTGACAAGACAGTTGAAACAGGAAGAAGCTGCTACTCCTGCTAAGGCTGCTGCACCTGCTGCTGCGCCTGCTGCCGCTGCAAAAAAATAAACAACGAAACGAATATTGATACAAACCCGTGTCGCATTGATACGGGTTTTTTATTGGTTAATGCGATATTTGGCAACTAAACGTGGTAATTAAAAAGACGCTTCTTTAAAATTATCTGCACAGGATAAGTTATGAAATATTTGATTGTAGGCCTGGGAAATGTGGGGAACGAGTATGCTCATACCCGGCACAATATCGGCTTTGATGTAGTGAATGCTTTTGTAACCAAACACGGCGCAATCTTTCGCGTTGATCGCCTGGCTTATGTTGCAGACATAAAATGGAAAGGCCGGTCATTTATTTGTATTTGTCCCACCACCTATATGAATTTGAGTGGCAGGGCTATTAAGTATTGGCTGGATAAAGAGAAAATAAGTCTTGAAAATATGCTGGTGATACTGGATGATCTGGCAATTCCGCTCGAAAAGCTCCGGCTGCGACCTTCAGGAAGCGACGCTGGTCATAACGGCCTTAAAAGTATTCACGAGACATTGGGTAGTATTGAGTATCCGCGGTTAAGGTTCGGTATTGGAAATAACTTTCCAAAGGGGAGGCAATCTGATTTTGTCCTGGGCAAGTGGCGGAAAGAAGAAGAACCATTGGTAAAATTGAAAATTGACAAATCTGTCGAAGCAATCGAGATTTTTGGTACACAGGGAATAACGGCGGCTATGAACCTGGTAAATAATCACAAGTTTTGATTATGATAAGTCATATTGATTACTTATTTTAGCACTCCGACCCTACGAGTTTTTAAACTCCACTTACCCTATAGATTACCTGAATATATATGGGATCAACAGTCCATGGAGTAGTATCCGATGTATTTTAACACCAACCATCCAGATTTATGAAGATTTTTTGTGTAGGCCGTAATTATGTTGCTCACGCTGAAGAGCTTGGAAATGATGTTCCTGACGAGCCAGTTATTTTTATGAAGCCTAAAAGTGCAATGTTGCAGCCACATGCACCTTTTTATTATCCCGAGTTTACCAATGAGTTACATTACGAATGTGAATTGGTGCTTCGCATAAGCAAAAATGGGAAATACATCCAGGATAAATTTGCCAGTAAATACTACGACGCAATTACTACAGGTATCGACTTTACGGCGAGAGATATACAAACAGAATTAAAAGCAAAGGGATTACCCTGGGAGAAAGCAAAGGCTTGGGATAACTCAGCGGTGATAGGAAAGTGGGTGCCCCTGACCGAGTTAAAAAACAAAAAAGACATCAATTTCAGCTTGTTTAAGAACCAGGAATTGGTGCAAAAGGGATCTTCAGCCAATATGATCCATGATTTTGACAGTATTGTTGCTTATATCTCTAACTACTTTTCGGTAAATATCGGGGACGTGATTTTTACCGGAACACCTGCCGGCGTTGGAGAAGTAGTTGTAGGAGACGAATTGGAGGGTGTATTGGAGGATACAAGCATGTTCAAATTGGAAGTGAAATAAAGCCAATCGAAAAATCCACTCAAACAAACCAATTGCTTATAGCCATTCGCTCCGCGGATGGTTTTTGTTTTAATGCCATACTAACACTTGTTACCCTTAAATTTGCGTTCATCCTGATCTCCGAGCTTGACGAGGGGACGGAGGATGCTTGCTTACATGACTGATATTTCATTATTACTGAAAGCATACAAGGCCATGAGCCTGGTGAAAAAAATGGCGGAAACTTATGAAAATAATCGCCCCATTTGCAAATACGTCCATTCTACTTCACGTGGCCATGAAGCTATACAATTAGCTACTGCCTTTCACCTGCAACCGCAGGATTTTGTAAGTCCTTATTATAGGGATGAAAGCATGCTATTGGGGTTAGGCTTTACTCCGTTTGAACTAATGCTGCAATTGCTTGCCAAGGGAAATGATATTTTCACGGGTGGCAGGGAATACTATTCACATCCCAATTACCGGGGAGATGATAAGCCTACCATCATTCATCAAAGCAGTGCTACCGGCATGCAGGCAATTCCGACAACGGGAGTTGCGCAAGGAGTACAATATTGGGAAAGAAATGATTTAACAAGATTAAAAAAAGGAGCAGGAGAAGAGTTGCCCATCGTACTGTGTTCGTTGGGAGATGCAAGCATTACTGAGGGTGAAGTAAGCGAGGCCTTCCAGTTTGCAGTATTAAAACAGTTGCCTATTGTCTATTTGATCCAGGATAATAACTGGGGCATTAGTGTTTCAGCGGAAGAAGCAAGAGCGATGAATGCCTTTGAATTTGCTGCCGGGTTTAAAGGGATGAATCGCATACAGGTCGATGGCAGTGACTTTGAAGCATCATACGAAGTGATGAAGCATGTGTGTAATTCAGTTCGCGAAGAAAGAAAACCCTGGTTGGTTCATGCACAGGTGCCATTGCTTGGTCACCATACAAGTGGTGTCAGGAAGGAGTTTTACCGTACCGACAAGGATTGGAGCAAACACCTGGAACATTGTCCGAATAAAAAACTGCGAAAAAAATTATTAGAAAAAGGGATAAAGGAAGAGGAGCTATTAGCAATAGAAAAAGAGGCTGCTGAAATAGTGGCTAATGATTTTACAGAAGCAATTGCGTCGCCTGAGCCTGATCCTTCAACCGCCACTGATTATGTTTTTGTTCCCACCCCTGTTACCGAAGAAAAAGGTATAAGAGAACCCGCAAATGGCGAAAAAGTATTAATGGTCGATGCTGCTCTCTTTGCTATTCGTGAACTGATGGAGGATCATCCTGAAGCTATGGTATATGGCCAGGATGTAGGACAAAGATTAGGTGGTGTATTTCGCGAAGCTGCTACATTGGCTGATCGATTTGGAGATAACAGAGTTTTTAATACTGCCATACAGGAAGCTTATATTGTTGGATCAACCGTAGGGTTGAGTGCAGTTGGGATAAAACCCATTGTGGAAGTGCAGTTTGCTGATTATATCTACCCGGGATTTAATCAACTGGTAACAGAGATTTCCAAGAGCTGTTACCTCTCTTGCGGAAAGTTTCCGGTATCGATGATACTTCGGGTACCTACAGGTGCTTATGGCGGCGGAGGACCCTATCACAGCGGTTGTGTCGAAACAACGCTGCTTTCCGTCAAGGGAATAAAAGTGGTATATCCTTCCAACGCTGCGGATATGAAGGGATTGATGAAAGCCGCTTTTCACGATGGTAACCCGGTGGTAATGCTGGAGCACAAAGGTCTGTATTGGGGAAAAGTGCCGGGAACTGAAGAAGCAAAAACTATCGAACCTTCAAGAGACTATATCATTCCTCTTGGCAAGGCAAACATCGTTCTGCAAGCCGGCAATACTGCAATAGAAAAAGGAGAAACTTGTGTGGTTATGACATATGGTATGGGAGTTTATTGGACCAAAGCTGCAGCTAAAAGTTTTCAGCGGCAGGTTGAAGTTGTCGATTTGAGAACATTATACCCGCTTGATGAAGAGTTAATTTATGAAAGGGTAAAACTTCATGGTAAGTGTTTAATAGTTACAGAAGAACAACAGACAAATTCATTTGCAGAGGCGTTAGCCGGGAGAATTAGCAGAAACTGCTTTTCCTTTTTAGATGCGCCTGTTGCAGTAGTTGGTGCAGCAGATGTTCCCGCTATTCCTATGAATATTTTGCTGGAGCAGGCTATTCTTCCCGAAAAAGGAAGAGTGATGGCGGCTATTCAAAATTTACTGAATCAATAGTTGTTGGCTTTAGTAGTAAAATGATAGCTACATGTCCATTTACCGGCTTTCGAGGATGATTACAAATAGGCATAAAGCGGAATTGTAGTTTTTTGTTGTAAAATGAAATATAGTTGCAAATTTTTCTTTTCTTTGCAAAGTCGATGAGGTACAATAACTCAATACGCCGGGGGATATCACTCATGCTGTTGCTGGTTTTCTTCCAGCAAATAGGCGCCGGTTTATTTATTCATAACCTCCTTCACGACAAAAAACAACCAGTACAAGCACAGGTCAAAAAACACGAAAATGCAAAGGAGATCAGCTTTGCCTGTTCATGTGTTGATAATTTTTTAATGCCTTTTATTGAGGCTGACGAACCTGTTGTCACACCTCCATTGGTAGCTTATAGTAATCCGGCTAATGCGGTTACCGAACCGGTTTATTTTACATTATTGATTTTTTCCTCTCTTCGCGGCCCGCCCATGTCTTAGAATAGATTTTTGTGTTTCCGGTTATTTCCGGAAGATTGGTATTTATTGATTGAAAGGACTTCCTTTTTAATTTATTCTATTATGACAAAAAAGCGAATCGTATTTTTTTTCAGCGGTTTATTTATTCTATATAACATTAACGCACAGGAGAGATCAGTTTTAACTGGCAGGGTAACTGATCAAAAGACGGGAGTGCCATTACCGGGTGCTAATATCCACATTCATGACATAAACCGCGATGCTGTGTCGAATGACAGCGGGCAGTATAAAACTGCCTTTATTCCTGCCGGTAATTACCTGGTTGAAGTATCTTATATCGGGCACACCAGCACGGTGGAGAGGGTAAATATAAAGGGCGTTACTGCCAAAGATTTTTCATTGAATACTGCGATTATAGAGCAGGAGGGAGTCACCGTTACGGGTGTGTCTACCGCTACCCGTCTAAAACAATCACCACAACCTGTTGCTGTGCTGAAAAAGGCCGAGTTGCTAAAGATCAGCTCTTCTAATATAATAAATAGTCTGACGCATGTTGCAGGTGTTAATGCATTAACAACGGGCCCTGCGATTTCAAAACCTTTTATTCGTGGGTTGGGTTATAACCGGGTATTGATTGTGAATGATGGAGTAAAACAAGAAGGTCAACAGTGGGGCGATGAACATGGTGTGGAGATCGATGATTACAGTGTGCAAAGAGTGGAAGTACTGAAAGGACCGGCTTCGTTGATGTATGGTTCTGATGGTCTCGCTGGTGTTATCAATATTCAGTCACTGGCGCCAGTAGCAGAAGGAACAATCAACGCCAATATCCTGGGTGAATATCAAACTAACAGCAGATTGCGGGGTTATTATGGCAGTGTCGCCGGTTCGAAAAATGGATTTAGTTTCAATGCTTATGGTTCTTATAAAGGCGCACAGGACTATAAGAATAAATATGATGGATATGTATTCAATTCGAAATTCAATAACCGGAATGTTGGTGGAATGTTAGGCTATGGCGGATCATGGGGACATAGCTATTTGCGGTTAAGCAATTTTGACCAGCATATCGGGATGATAGAAGGAGAACGGGATGATGCAACGGGACAATTCTTAAAAGCGGTTGCCGGAGGCGGCGAGGAAATTGCCAATAAAAATGATTTTAGATCAATAGATCCTTTTATCCCATTTCAGCAGGTGCAACATTTCAAAATTTCCTCGGATAATAGCTTTAATGTAGGTAAAAGTAAACTTGATATAGCTGCAGGTTACCAAAGAAACCAACGAAAAGAATTTGGTGATGCTGATAATGCAGATGTACCCGTTGCTTATTTCGATTTAAAGACCGTCAATTATTCCGCTAAACTGAATGTACCCTATAAAGGTCAATGGAAAACAAGTATTGGTATATCTGGTATGAATCAAACCAATAAAAACAGGGCGGAAGAAGCAATTATTCCAGACTATCTTTTATTTGATTTAGGCGGCTTTGTTTTTACCCAATATCATAAAGACAAACTATCGCTGAGCGGTGGTTTACGCTTTGATAACCGGCATGTGGAAGGGAAGCAGATGATGGATGGTACTGATATAAAATTTGCACCATTCACTAAAAACTTTTCAAACGTGTCAGGTAGCGCCGGTTTAAGTTATGAAACCGGCAAGGATTTGACATTGAAATTGAATGTAGCAAGGGGTTTCAGGGCCCCGACATTAGCTGAGCTGGCAAGCAATGGTGCACATGAAGGAACCAATCGTTATGAAGCGGGTAACCGGGATTTGAAATCTGAAACCAGCTTACAAACAGATGCGGGCATTGAATTTAACAGCCAGCATATCACATTAGGAGCGGGTATTTTTTATAATGCCATCAATAATTTTATTTACTATCGTAAGGTGTTGAATGCGGCAGGTACAGATTCAATGGTTGTAGATCCTGAAAGCGGTGACTTGCTAAATGTTTTCGAGTTTGATCAGCAACGGGCAAATCTATATGGCGTGGAGTTTAATATGGATATTCACCCCCATCCGCTGGATTGGCTGCATTTTGAAAATACATTTTCGTACACAAGAGCCCTATTTACAACAGCTATTGATGGATCTAAAAATGTTCCGAATATTCCCGCCGCAAGATACTTGTCACAACTCCGGGGAAATTTTTTGCCGAAGGGAAGTCTTGCCCGTAATTTTTATGTAAGTCTTGAAAGCGATTATACATTCCGGCAAAACAAAGCATTTACGGGCTATGACACAGAAACTAACACACCGGACTATTGGCTCATCAATGCATCTATTGGTACTGATATTATTCGTAAAGGGTCAACCATATTTACACTAAGCTTTAGTGGAAATAATCTTACTGACGTGGCGTATCAAAACCATTTAAGCCGGTTAAAATACACAGCGGTGAATAATGTTACCGGCCGGCAAGGTGTCTATAATATTGGAAGAAGTTATGCGGTGAAGCTGAATGTGCCGTTGAGTTTTAAGTGGAACTGATACAGCATTCATATATATATTCAAAAAATTAAGCCGGTCTTTAAGACCGGCTTTTGCATTTATATCCTCGTTAGTTTTAAAACTGCAACTGGAATGCCGTTCCTTCTCCTTCCTTTGACTGTACAGTAATATTTCCTTTGTGCAACATCATGATCTGCTTGCAGAGACTAAGGCCAATACCGCTGCCGCTTTTCTTGGTGCTGAAGAAAGGAATAAATATTTTATCCAGTAATTCCTCCGCCATGCCATAACCATTGTCAGCTACTTTAATGACAATCTTCCGGTTACTGGATACATAAGCTGATAATACAATCCGTGGTTCTTCCTTATCTTTTACGGCTTCAATGGCATTCACCACCAGGTTGATCAGCACCTGCTCCAGTAAGGCGGTATCGGCTTCCACAACAAGATCAGTATCTTTTAATATTGTTTCCACCTCAATATTTTTTTGTTCCAGGGTAGGTTGCATTAGTTGAAGCAAATTCTCAAAAATATCCCTGACATAAGCTTTTCTTAAGTTTAGTGTGGTGATCTTATTGAGGTTCCGGTAGGTTTCAGCAAACTTCAGCAAACCTTCACTTCTGCGCTTAATGGTTTCAATGCCTATTTCCAGGTCATCAACAGAGCCTGAATCATTATTCAATGCACCAACTGATTCCTGCAGGCGGCTTTTTAGCGTAGAAGCCAGTGAAGAAATGGGCGCTACGGAATTCATGATCTCGTGTGTCAAAACACTCAATAATTTTTGCCAGGCTTTTGATTCCGTTTCATCCAGCGCTTCGCTCACGTTTTGAAAAGCGATCAGCTTATATACTCTTCCCTCCGTTTGAAAAGCTGTCGCTGATAATAATATCTTGAAAGATGATCTTTCAGGGTGAGCCGTAGCAATTTTATTTTCGCCGGGTTTCAGGCTCATGATCTCGTGGTAAAGCTCCCCATCCCTTTTTTGCAATGAATGAATTGTTTTCAGGTAGGGAAGTTGTAACATTTTTTTCAGGGTCTCATTCATCCATACGACCTCTCCTGAACTTTCTTCATAAGAAAGAATTCCGGTATCCACGAGCTCCAAAATCTTTTGCAGGTATTGATACTGCGTTTCTTTTTCTTTGCTGATCACTTTAAAAGTAGTATTGATCTCGTTGAATCCTTTGCGCAACGGTTGTATATCAGCAGAAGCATGCTTGACGTCAAAATACCTGGAAAAATCGCGGTAATGGACAGACTCAACAAATTGATCCAATTCTTTATGCGCTTTATTATGAAAACGATAAAACTCAACCAACTCATAAATGATCACGGGTAGCAGCAGCACCAGGTATATATATAACCCTTTTACTAACAGGAATGATCCTGCGCTTAATGTAATAAACAGCACCAACACTCTTAATAATATCCGCCATTCTATTTTTTTAAACCACATAATCTGTAATAGTGTGAAAAGTGAAAAGACAAAAGTGAAAATAAAAAACTGAACTGAACTGAACTACCACAGCACTTCGACTATCGCTCAGTGTCAACTGCCAATTTCTCATATATCATACTTACTTAATCTTCGATATAGCGCTGTCCTTGTCAAGCCCAGTTCCTTTGCTGCCCGGGTAATATTTCCATTATGTTTTTCAATCACTTTAAGGATGGTGTTTTTTTCAACATCGCTCAGTTTTGTAGCTTCATCTTCGGTGTTAGCAACAACGTTGGATTCAATAGGGGAGAAGAGCAGGTCCTTGGCTTCCAGCACATCGGAATCGGACATGATCACAGCTCTTTCAATAATGTATTGCAACTCTCTTACATTTCCCGGGTAATGGTGCTGCATCAATTTTTCCATTGCCTTGGTATCAAGCTCCAATTTCGGTTTCAGGTACTTATTACAATACAGTTTGGTAAAGTATCTCGCCAGCAAAATAATATCATTTCCTCTTTTGCGCAGTGGCGGTACCGTAATTTCTACGGTATTGATCCGGTAAATAAGATCTTTGCGGAAACGGGTTTCATTGGCCAGCTCACTTAATGGAACATTGGTAGCGCAAATCAACCGGATATCAATTGATGTAGGTTCATTGCTGCCCAATCGTATCACCTGCCTGTTTTGCAATACGCTTAATAGTTTCGCCTGCAGGTGCAGCGGTATATTGCCGATTTCATCTAAAAACAACGTACCGGTGTTGGCGGCTTCAAATCTGCCGGTGCGATCTTCCCTGGCATCAGTAAAAGCTCCTTTTTTGTAGCCGAATAATTCGCTTTCAAATAATGATTCTGTCAAGGCTCCGACATCTACTTTTACATAAGGTTTGGAAGCCCGAAGCGATTGTTGGTGGATGGCTTTTGCGATCAGGTCTTTTCCCGTTCCATTTTCACCCAGTATAAGAATATTGGCATCTGTCGGCGCAATCTTTTCAATTTTGTAAAAGATCTGTTGCATGGCTTCTGATTCACCCAATAGTTCTTTTCCGATGATCGAATCCGTGTTGGTCAATGTAAGTCCGTTTGTTTTACCGCCTTTTCTTTTTAAAATCTCTTTGATGGTTGACATCAATTTTTCATTGTGCCACGGTTTTACCACAAAGTCGGCTGCTCCTTCTTTTAATGAACGAACGGCAAGGTCAATGTCACCATAGGCTGTAATCATGATAATAGCAGCGTCCTGCCGGAGCTTTTTGATCTCTTTCAACCAAAACAAACCTTCATTGCCGGTATTGATGGAGCTGGTAAAATTCATATCCAGCAGGATCACATCATAATTGTCCTTTGAGAGATGCCAGCGGATATTCTCCGGGTTCTTTTCCGTAACTACATCTTTTACTTCATTTTTTAATAATAGTCTTACCGCAGTCAATACGTCGGTATCGTCATCAATGATCAGGATGGAGGCGTTCTTTAAATTCATTTGTCTGAACCGGGATTTTTGGAATTTTATGGATTTGTGGGATACACTGAACCGTTTTTTCTTAATACTTTTTTGGTACGGTTAAATTTTATGAAGCCACAAACAATTCTTTTTTTATACGACTCCAAAAATAGGAGAGTCTGTAGCCAATTTCTTCAAAAATCATTTTAATCTCATAACCTGTGATCCAGACTGCTTTAACTATACCATAAATGCAAAGTGCTGGCAACGAAATTTTTAGAAAAAGACAGTTAATGATGGTGTATCAAAACCGGACAGTTGTTGTATCGGAAGTGAACGTCCTTATCGTCGTTCAAATTTATAACTAATTACAAATCATATGTTTTAGGAGTTGGCATATTTATCATATAGGTGTAATGGCAATCCAGGAAAAACAGGCTGTAACCAAAACTATTATACGGCCGTTTAAAAATGGACAGTTTCGAAATCATTAAAGCTTACACAAAGTGGATAGAGTAGTTGAAAAAAAGAGATGGACTAAAAAACGGATCTTAACCATTAGCGGGGTTGTCGGCATAGCCGCACTGGCATTTGCCAGTTATTACTTTACATCCGGCAAAAGCAGGCTGAATGTTGATACCGAAAGAATAACTGTCAGTGAAGTAAAATCAGGGCCGTTCCAGGAGACTATTCCGGTAAACGGTATCGTTCTTCCCATCACTTCCATTTACCTGGATGCCGTAGAAGGCGGACGGGTAGAAGAAAAATATGTTGATGATGGGGCTGTGATGAAAAAAGGGGAGCCCATACTCCGATTGTCCAACACGGATCTCGAACTGAGCCTGGTAAACCAGGAAACGTCGGTTTATAACCTGCTTACGCAAATGCAAATCTCGCAAAATGCGGCCCGTCAAAATACCATTGGCAAACTGAACCAGGGAACAGACGTGGAGAGCGAATTAAAAGAAGCTGAGCGCATTTATACACTGAATAAAAAACTCTACGATCAAAAAGTGATCGGTTTGCAGGAGTTCAAACAATCAGAGAACAACTACAATTACCAACTGGAGAAAAAGAAATTGACTGACCAGGTATTGAAGCAGGATTCTATTTCTGTAAAACAGGAATTGAACCAGGGCAGGCTATCTTATGAACGTACACAAAATGCTCTGAATGTTATGCGTAAAAAAGTAGGTGACCTGATCGTAAGGGCACCTGTTGATGGGCAGTTGACTTCCCTGGACGCAGAAATAGGTCAATCAAAAAATAAAGGAGAAAGACTGGGCCAGATAGACGTGCTGAGTGGGTTTAAAGTAAGAGTAGATATTGACGAACATTATATCTCCCGCATCTACACTGGTTTGTTGGGCTCATTCACTTTGGCTGGTAAAGATTATAAACTTAAGATCAAGAAAGTATATACACAGGTTACCAATGGTCGCTTCCAGGTTGATATGGAATTTGACGGAGAAGTACCACAAGGAATACGCCGTGGTCAAACACTGCAAATACGACTTGCTTTTAGTGATGAGGTGCAGGCAGTACAGGTAGCCAAAGGCGGCTTCTATCAACAAACGGGTGGCAACTGGATATTTAAACTGAGTGACGACGGAAAAACAGCTTACAAAGTCGACATCCAGTTGGGCCGTCAAAACCCTGATTACTATGAAGTGCTGCAGGGATTAAAACCCGGTGACAAAGTTGTTACTTCCAGTTATGAAAATTATGGTGATATGCAGGAGTTGGTGTTAAAAAAATAAAGCGGCCCCATCCCGATCCCGACGATACGTCGGGACCGCCAAGGCGCACCCCTTGCTAAACAAAGTGTTTGATAATAAATTAGATTTTTCGAAAATGTTGAATAGCGATATAATGTTGAAGTGGTAGATAATAAGTTTGGCGATGCAATGTAGTACCATCCTTCTCCTTTGGAGAAGGATAAGAGGATGAGGTCAATATCCGATGATGCAGCAACTTATTTTAAAAGAATCAAAGACCATTAACCATAAACCTTAGACCTTAACATCAGATCATTAACCATTAAACCCTTATCAATGAAACGGAAAATTATTTATGTCACTGCTATCATCTGCTGCATGAGTTTGTTTTCATCAGCAAGGCAAATGGCAATTGGAACTTCCGTGGAGTCCAAAGAGCAAGACGCATCTGACTGCCAAAAAAAGGCAGTGAAAGAAAAAAAGAATTCTTGCCGCAGCCAGCGCCCATTCAATTTTTTTCTTGTCAATATATAAACGGTAAACAATCCAATTTTAAATACGACAGTATGATTAATATCTCTAACCTGGAAAAAATTTATCGCACAGAAGAAGTAGAAACTGTAGCGCTTAATAAGTTGTCCTTTGAAGTAAAAGAAGGAGAATTTGTAGCAGTGATGGGTCCCTCCGGCTGCGGCAAATCCACCCTGCTGAATATTTTAGGATTACTGGATGACCCTGATTCAGGAAGTTTTTTATTCAATGGTATTGAAGTAGCCAGATTCAATGAAAGAAGAAGAGCCGACTTGCGTAAACGAAATATTGGATTTGTGTTTCAGAGTTTTAACCTTATTGATGAGCTGACCGTATTTGAAAATGTGGAACTGCCGCTTATTTACACTGGTGTGAAAGCCGGTGACCGGAAAAAAAGAGTGGAAGAAGTGCTGGATAAAATGCAGATCATGCATCGTCGCAATCACTATCCTCAACAATTATCAGGCGGCCAGCAACAAAGGGTAGCGGTTGCCAGGGCCGTGGTTAACAAACCCAAATTGATTTTAGCCGATGAGCCTACCGGTAACCTTGATTCAGCCAACGGTAATGATGTCATGCAATTGCTGACTGATCTGAATGAACAGGGTACCACAGTGATAATGGTAACTCACTCCGAACATGATGCAAGGTATAGTCATCGTATCGTTCGCATGCTTGACGGCCAGGTAGTACTGGAAAATATTATGGTATAAACCCTCTGTCTCCTCCTGAGCGAAGTCGAAGGAAAGGGAGGACTTAGGTCATAAAAGCATTTCTTTTGCCAATTAGTTCTTTAGTATAAAGTTGATAGTTGCGTAGCAGGCTTCATGAGTTCAACATATTTCCTTGCTGCCTATCCGCTTAGCGAATCGCACGTATCAACAGAGCAATATTATCAACCATTTTAAATCTAAGTTCTCCCGGCGGAGACAAGAGTATGATCTCTAATTTTTTTAAAACCGCAATCAGGAATCTGATCCGCAAAAAAGGCTACGCTACCATTAACATTGCAGGCCTGGCAGTAGGTATTGCTGCCTGCTTGTTGTTGTTTTTAATCGTAAGGTATGAATTGAGCTATGATAAATTTCAACCGGAGTATAAAAACATCAGCCGCGTAGTAACACAGGATAAATTTTCCGATGGCATTACGTATAATGCTGGTATACCCGTACCGGCATTGGATGCATTGCGGTTGAAAATGCCGAATGTAGTGTTTGGAAGTATGCATTCGGCATCCGGCAGCCAGGTTACTATTGATGGCGGCAATGAATCCACTTCTTCCAATAAAAAATTTATTGAAGAAAATTGTATCTTTTTTTGCGACCCGCAATTCTTTAGCATATTTAATTACAAATGGCTTGCAGGAAATGCCAAAGTTTTAGGTGAGCCCAATATGGTAGTACTGACAAAAAAAATGGCGGAGAAATATTTCACCAACTGGGAAAATGCAGTCGACAAAATCATTCGCTTAGACAATGCCCTTACGCTGAAAGTAGCGGGTATATTGGAAAATGTTCCCGGTAACACTGACTTCCCTCTCGGCGTAATGGCTTCTTTGGAGTCGTTAAAAAATGGCGGAGAAAAATATAACTACTATCAATCCTGGAATAACACGTCCAGTAATTTCCAGGTGTATGCATTACTGCCTTCCAATGTCAGACCTGTTGATATCAATCAGCAATTGCAACAGTTCAATAATGATAATTATAAAGGGAGATCAAGTTCTGAGCGTTCCAATTTTCTTCAGCCTTTATCAGAACTTCATTTTGACCGAAGGTTCGAAACTTTTGGCGATCATGTTATCAGTAGATCTTCGTTGAAAATATTATCGCTGGTTGGCGTTTTTATCATTATTATGGCCTGCATCAACTTTGTCAACCTGGCAACAGCGCAGGCCGTCGGTCGCTCAAAGGAGGTAGGTATCCGGAAAGTATTGGGCAGTGATCGTAAGCTTTTATTTTTCCAGGTGATGGGCGAAACGGCGCTTGTTGTATTAATAGCAGGAGTCGCAGCTTTCGGTATAGCAACATTATGTCTTCCCTTTATAAAACATATCGCTTCCATCAATGAAGATCTGAGTTTGATCAATACTGAAACTATTTTTTTCCTCGTTGGTGTACTGGTTGTATGCACCTTGTTTGCTGGTTTGTATCCGGCACTTATACTCTCTGGGTTCAAACCAGTGCTGGCCTTAAAAAATAATATGACGTCTGCTAAAGTAGGTGGTATTTCTTTACGGCGTGGGTTGGTGATAACGCAGTTTGCCATCTCGCAGGTACTCATCATCGGGACCATCGTGGCTGTAAGCCAGATGAATTTTATCAACAAAGCCGACCTCGGATTTAATAAAGAAGCAGTACTCATGCTTTCGGGTAGTTCGGATAGTCTCAACATTGCCAAACTTCCCGCTTTCAAGCAAAAACTATTGCAGACTCCCGGTGTACAATCGGTAAGTTTTAGCAGCGATGCGCCTTCTTCCGAAAATACATGGAGCGGCAACTTTGCCTTTGATCACAGGGACGATGAAAAGTTCCAGGTGACCATGAAGTTTGCTGATGAAGATTATTTTAAAACTTATGGACTGCAGTTGACCGCCGGACGTGTGTATGAGAAGAGTGATTCTATGAAGGAAGTTGTCATCAATGAAACTCTTGTTCAAAAGTTAGGACTTAAGAATGCCCAGGATGCGGTTGGCAAAGATATCAGGATAGGAAGAAATGCCTGGAAAACTATCAGCGGTGTGGTAAAGGATTTTAAAACAAACTCGCTGCGGGAGACTGTGAAGCCTTTGCTAATTGGCCAATTTAATAATTATTATACGCTCAGTTCGGTAAAATTGCGTTCAACCAATGTTCAACAGGCACAAGCCGCTGTACAATCTTTGTGGAACGATTTCTTTCCTGAATATGCATATGCCGGGACGTTCATGGAGGAAAGCATCAATCGTTTCTATGAACAGGAGAATCAGTTGTCCTTATTATATAAAATTTTTGCCTGCCTCGCCATACTGATCTCCAGCCTTGGCTTATACGGACTTGTTTCTTTTATGGCTGTACAAAAAGTAAAGGAAGTAGGAATCAGAAAGGTGCTTGGTGCGTCTGCGGGAAATATTGTGTACTTGTTTTCAAAAGAGTTTACCATTCTTATTGCCATCTCATTTTTAATAGCGGCCCCGTTGGCTTATTTCATGATGAAAAACTGGTTGCAGGACTTTGCCTATCGTATTGACCTCGGTATCGGATTTTTTGCATTGGCCATAGCCATCTCGATAGTCATTGCCTGGATAACGGTAGGATACAAAGCTATACGGGCAGCTATCGTTAATCCCGTAAAAAGCTTGCGAAGCGAATAACAGCATGCTGATATCAAAATGAAGCCATGATAAAGAACTATTTCAAAATCGCTTGGCGGAATATTTGGCGCAACAGATCTGTAAGCCTGATAAACTTATTTGGCTTATCAGTAGCGATGGTCGCTTTTATCTTTATTGTGCTATGGGTACAAAATGAATTAAGCTTTGATAAATATAACAAGGGGTTTAAAAATACTTACCTGGTACAAACTTTTTCGGTTAAAAAGGCTGCGGAAAAAAACGGGATAACTCCGTTGCCAATGGCAGACCTGTTAATGAAAACCCCCGGGATTGAAGCAGCGACAAGAGTGGTTCCATGGAGGGGAGTAATAAATGTTAAGGACAGATTATTTGAACAGAAGGATGCCGTAAACATTGATAGCAGTTGGTTTAGTGTTTTTCAGTATGATTTTGTGGCTGGTAATTTAAATACATTCAATAAAAATCCTTTTTCGCTTGTTCTTTCCGAATCAAAAGCGAAACAATTTTTTGGAAAAGAAAATCCTGTCGGCCAGGTAGTAAAAGTTGATACTGTTTTATACCAGGTGCTGGCCGTTGTTAAGGACAATCCTGTAAACTCAAGCATGCGGTTTGATGTGTTAATACCTATGGCTGCTAGGTTGTCCAATCCAAGGACTTATACCAACGACAACGGATGGTCTAATTCCAGTTATCGCTGTTTTGTAAAACTGCACCCTGCTGCCGATCCTGCGTTGGTTTCGCAAAAAGTAAGTATCACGTACCAACATGAATCAAAATATAAAGAAGGTTCTGTGGCCTTCCAGCCAATAAGTAAATTGCATTTCGACTCAACGTCAAACGATCCGTTATTCAGACGTGGAAATTATACAGCGGTTTACATCTTTACTATTCTTGCCGTGTTGCTAGTTTTAACGGCATGTATTAATTATATCAACCTGACCATTGCAAAAGCAAGTACCCGTACAAAAGAAATTAGCCTAAGAAAAATTGTCGGAAGCAGCCGCAAACAACTATTCCTGCAGTTTATGTGCGAATCGTTTCTGTTTAGTTTTATAGCAATAGTGCTGTCATTGCTTTTGGTCCAATTTGCGCTGCCGTATTTTAATCAATTTGCCGGGAGCCAGTTTCGTATAGCAATACTATCTCCAATTATTTGGAAAATATTTTTGGGAACATTATTGTTTGTGGGTTTACTGAATGGCGTCTACCCGGCCATAACGATGGCTGTCTTTAACCCAATGGCTTTTTTGAAAGGCGAGTCAATACTAAAATTTAAAAACGTTTTATTGCGTAAAGGTTTGGTGGTAGTGCAGTTTACAGTTGCTATTGTACTTATTATTGGCACGGTAATTATTTTTTTACAAATGCGGTTGGCAAGAATGTCTGGCCCTGAATATAACCGTGAACAAATAGTTTCGTTTGACATACCATTTAGTACAATGCGCAAATATGGTTATGAAGCCGGAAAGGTCGCAAGTTTAACCGGGGCAATAAAAAATGAGTTGCTAAAAAGCAGTTCTGTACTGGAAGTTGCGTTGTCTGATCAGTCTGTTGAAGATGTTGGTAATTCAACGGGCATTAAAGGCTGGTATTTTAATGGTATTGATACAAGCAGTAATGTTTCTATTAACCGGGTGATTGTTGAACCGGGAATAAAAGATCTGTTCAATTTGCAACTAAAAGAAGGCCGCTGGCTTAATAAGGACAATTCCGATAAAAAGAATTTTGTATTGAACGAAACAGCAGTTAATGTATTGGGGATTAAAACGCCGGTAATAGGACAACTATTTATAAAAAATGGGGATGATACAGGTAGAATAATTGGTGTTGTAAAGGATTATAATTTTAGCCCATTATATAAGAAGATTGAACCTTTGGTTTTTTATGATAACGATGAGTTGAAGAATTCTTTTTTTGTAAAAATCGTTCCTGGGAAAGTTTCAAATGCCATGTTGGCTATTGAGGGTGTATGGAAAAATTTTATTTCGGATGCACCGTTCAGCTATCAGTTTATGGATGCTGCATTTGATAATCTTTACAAAGATGATTTAAAGGTATCAAAGCTTATATTGGTTTTCAGCTCCCTCTCCATTATTATATCTGTTTTAGGTCTGTTTGGGCTTTCGGCATTTATTGCGGAGCAAAGAAGAAAGGAAATAGGCATCCGCAAGGTATTCGGAGCCAGTGTAAAAGGGATTACTGTATTGCTTACCGCTGGTTATATAAAATTGGTAGCCTTATCTATTGTCATTGCTTTTCCAACAGCCTGGTGGAGCGCAGGTAAGTGGCTGGATAGTTTTGTTTATAAAATACAGTTAAGTTGGTGGATATTCTTTTTAGCCGGAACAATTGTTTTAGGCATTGCATTCGCCACTGTTTTTTTACAAACCATCCGCGCCGCTACAGCCAATCCTGTAAAAAGTTTGCGAACAGAATAAAATTGAAAATGATCAGGAATTATTTCAAAGTAGCGTGGAGAAGTTTGTTTAGAAATAAATCATTTTCTGTAATAAATGGATGAATGGCTTAAAAATTTTAGTTATCGTATCAATATACATATCGGAGTGTTTGTGTTGGTGGGTGTAGTAACGCTTTAATGGCATTGATTACGATAAGCCTGAATGCCTCTAACGCAGCAGTATCAAGCCCGGCCAATTCGTTGCGTAGCGAGTAGCTTGTTCACATAAGGAAACCGGCGTTAAAGTTTGACGAACAAATAAAGTATTTGTTATGATAAAGAACTATTTAAAAATCGCCTGGCGAAACCTGGTTAAAAGTAAAGGATACAGCGTTATTAATATCGGAGGTCTTGCTGTAGGTATGGCTGTAGCTATGCTAATTGGTTTATGGGTATACAATGAACTTACATTTAATAAATACCATACCAATTACGACCGTATCGCACAGGTAATGCAGCATGCCAACTTTAATGGAGAAGTGGGAACACAAACAGCCAACCCTGCCTTGATGGGCCCTGAGCTGCGAGCCAAATACGGCAGCAATTTTAAATACGTGATTCAATCCTCATGGACAGGCGGGCATTTGCTTTCAGTAGGCAATAAACATATCAGCAAGGTGGGTAATTTTTTCGATCCGGATGCACCGGAAATGTTGACGTTGAAGATGCTTAAAGGAACAAGAGCCGGGTTGAAAGATCCTTATTCTATCATGCTTTCAGCATCCGCCGCTGAATCCATCTTTGGCAAAGAAGAGCCTATCAACAAAACGATAAAGCTTGACAGGAGTTTTGATGTAAAAGTGACCGGTGTATATGAAGATTTACCGGATAACACTTCATTCAGGGACGTAAAAATCATGATGCCCTGGGAGCTGTGGTTAATTCAAAACCCATGGGTCAAACAAATGAAAAATCCCTGGGGTAGCAACTTCTCTCAAACATTTGTACAGATCGCAGAAAACGCCGACATGGAAAAAGTGTCTGCTAAAATAAAAAATACAAAGCTAGACAATGTCGATAAGGAAGAAGCAAAATACAAATGGGTCGTTTTTCTCCATCCCATGAGTAAATGGAATTTGTATAGCCAGTTTAAAAATGGGATAAACACAGGCGGAAGTATTCAATATGTGTGGCTCTTTGGTATGATTGGTATTTTTGTATTGCTGCTGGCCTGCATCAATTTCATGAACCTTGCCACTGCACGAAGTGAAAAACGGGCCAAAGAAGTTGGTATCCGTAAAGCGATTGGTTCGATGCGCTGGCAAATAATCAAACAATTTTTTGCTGAATCTTATTTGGTAGTGCTGCTGGCGTTCGTTTTGTCTTTGATTTTAGTTGTATTACTACTGCCTTTGTTTAATGAGGTAGCGGGGAAAAAGCTTGAAATTCCCTGGGGAAACCTACTCTTCTGGACTTTTAGTCTTGTATTCATTTTAATAACAGGGTTGCTCTCGGGAAGTTATCCCGCCCTTTACCTGTCCTCTTTTCAACCGTTGAAAGTGTTGAAAGGAACATTTCGGGTGGGCAAACTGGCATCCGTTCCCCGCAAAGTTTTGGTAGTAACACAATTTACTGTTTCGGTGATGCTCATCATCGGAACGATTATCGTTTACCAGCAAATTCAATATGCTAAAAACAGGCCGATTGGTTATAGTAAGAATGGTCTAATCAATATGGGCTTTGAGAAAGAAGTAAGAGATCATTTCGAAACCATACGCAACGAGCTGAAAAATTCAAGTGCCATTGAAGAAATGGCGGCTTCCAACAGTCCATTGACAGGAGTATGGAATACGAATGGCGGTTTTGATTGGGAAGGCAAAGACCCCAATCTCAGCGTGGACTTTCCCAATAACAACGTGTCGTATGAATTTGGTAAAACTGTTCGATGGCAAATTAAGGAAGGACGAGATTTTTCCAGAGAGTTTGCAACAGATTCGTCTGCCTTTATAATTAATGAATCAGCAGCGAAGTTTTTAGGGTTTAAGGAGCCAATAGGTAAAACGCTTAAATGGAACGATCAGCGATTTACTATTATTGGTGTTATAAAAGATGTAATGCAGGAATCACCATTCTATCCGGTGCGGCCCACGCTTTATCATACTGGAGAATTGGATGGTATGTTCAACCTGATATTAAAATTGAACCCGAATAGAAATGCTAATCAGTCATTGAGTAAAATCGACCAGGTTTTAAAAAAATATACACCGGAAGTTCCCTTTGATTACAAATTTGTAGATGAAGAATTCGGAAGCAAATTCAGGGATGAAGAACGCATTGGAAAGCTTGCTTTTTATTTTGCGATACTAGCCATTTTCATTTCCTGTTTGGGTTTGTTTGGTATGGCAAGTTTTGTAGCTGAACAAAGGACAAAGGAGATCGGTATTCGCAAAGTGCTTGGAGCAAGCGTAGCCAATGTCTGGCGTTTACTTTCCACGGAGTTTGTACTGTTGGTGATTTTTTCCTGTGTCATCGCTGCACCCATTGCCTGGTATTATCTCGATAATTGGCTTACCAATTACGATTATCGCATCAGGATAGGGTGGCCTGTTTTTGTGTTGGCTGCAGTAGTAGCGCTTATCATCACTATAGTTACGGTGAGTTTCCAGGCTATAAAAGCGGCAATTGCTAATCCGGTGAAGTCATTGCGGACAGAGTGAGGCAATTTACCAACAGAATAAAATAACAATTATGCTTAAAAATTATTTTGCCGTCGCTTTCAGAAATTTCTGGCGAAATAAAGTTTTCTCAACTATTAATATACTGGGGCTATCTATCGGCATCAGTGCTGCTTTGGTTATTTTTTTGATCGTTTATTATGAATTCAGCTTTGATAAATTTGAAAAGGATGGCGACAGAATTTACCGAGTCGTTCTTGACGCTAAATTTTCAGGCACGCAGGGTTATAGTGCTGCCGTACCTGCACCTTTAGGAGCTGCTATGCAAAATGAAGTAACAGGTGTTGAGCAAACTGTTCCCGTTTTCCAGTTCCAGGGTGATGCAACCGCCAAAGTTGCTGTGGGCACGCATAATGCTAGTAAGCCAGTTATTTATAAGAAGCAAACGGATATTGTATTTACCAACCCACAATATTTTTATTTGCTCCCTTATCAATGGTTGGCGGGCTCACCACAGGCGTCATTGGCAAACCCGTTTTCAACAGTGCTTACCGAAAGCAGGGCTAAGCAATATTTTCCATCCGTTCCTGCTGCGGATATTATCGGAAAGCAGCTTACTTATAATGATGATATTAAAACCACTGTTTCAGGTGTTGTAAAAGATTTAAATGAGAATACAGCCTTCACTGCTGATGAATTTATCTCTCTGTCTACCATTTTACAAACAAGCCTGAAAAGTCAGTTTATGATGGATGTGTGGAACGACTGGATGGCCTATTCTCAATTGTATGTAAAATTATCCAACGGCAATACTGCAGAAAAAACAGAGGCGCAATTAAAAAATTTATTGCAGAAATATAATCCAGACGCCAATAAGGACGACAACAACAATATTACGCTACGTCTGCAACCTTTGAGCGACCTGCATTTCAATAATAATTACCAGGGCATTGGCTATAGAATAGCACATAAACCGACTTTGTATGGTTTGCTTGCTATTGCAGCATTCCTGGTAATATTAGGTTGCATCAATTTTATTAATCTTACATCGGCACAGGCATCCCAAAGAGCAAAAGAAATCGGTATAAGGAAAACAATAGGCAGTTCAAAAAAGCAATTGATCCTTCAATTTTTAAGTGAAACATTTTTTATTACCCTTATCGCAACAATTGTATCGGTTGTCTTAACGCCTCTGCTGCTGAAAATGTTTGCCGACTATATTCCACCAGGCCTGCATTTTGATTTATTGCATCAACCTTACCTTATATTGTTTTTATTATTGCTTACAATAATTGTCAGTTTTCTTTCGGGCCTATATCCTGCATTGATATTATCAGGATATAAGCCTGTGCTGGTGCTGAAGAATCAGATTTTTACAAATTCCGGTCAAACACGCAGTGCGGGGATAAGAAAAATACTGACCGTGTCACAATTTGTAATAGCGCAGTTTTTTATCATCGCCACGTTAATGGTAAGTAAGCAAATTAATTATTCGCTGAACAAAGATCTGGGATTCAGAAAAGATACAATACTAACTTTTCAAACGCCCTTTGATACATCTGCAAGTCATGGTCAACAGCTGTTAAATGAAATAAAATCAATTTCTGAGGTGGAAATAGCAAGCAGGGGCTTTTTTTCGCCGGCTGATGCGGGAGCTGCTTTTACTAATATATCCTATCATAATGGTAAAGAAGAAATAAAGCCTAACGTGCAAATCAGGTGGGGCGATACCAATTATCTGAGAGTGTACCAGATAAAAATACTGGCAGGAAGAAATGTAGAACAGAGTGATACTATGAAAGAATTTGTAATTAATGAAACGTATGCAAAAGCAATGGGATTTCAATCACCTGAAGAAGCACTTGGTAAGCAACTAAACTTTAATGGAAAAAGCATGCCGGTAGTAGGCGTGATGAATGACTTTCATGAGCAATCGTTGCGTGCAACAATCGGCCCGATAGTATTTGCAGGCAGAAGCGGTTCCACTTTTCATATACGATTAAGACCAAATAATACGGGTAGTATCGTTTGGCAAAGCGCTATCAGTAAAATTAAAAAAACGTATAAACAGATATATCCTGATGAAGATTTTAATTATAAATTTTTTGATGAGACCATCGCAAAGTTTTATGAGAGTGAACAAAACACATCAAGCCTGTTGAAATGGGCAACAGGTCTCGCCATTCTTATCAGTTGTCTCGGCTTGCTTGGGCTAGTAATTTATATAACCAATGTTCGCACAAAAGAGATAGGTATCAGAAAAATTTTAGGCGCTTCGGTTGCCGGCATTGTTTCCATTTTATCAAAAGATTTTGTGCGATTAGTCTTAATAGCTTTTGTAATTGCTGCACCGATAGCATGGTGGGCTATTTATAAGTGGTTAGAAGATTTTGCATACAGAACTACGATCAGCTGGTGGATATTCGGGCTGAGCGGTATAGCAATGATCATAATTACCCTGTTGACGTTGAGTATTCAGACAATACGTTCAGCCATTGCCAACCCGGTAAAGTCATTGCGAACAGAATAAGCGCCATTGCGGGTGCAGCAAAGCAGGAAAAAAAGAACTAAATAAAACTATTGGCATGATTAAAAATTATTTCAAAGTTGCATTGCGGAACCTATGGAAGAGCAAAGGCTTTTCTGCTATCAATATTTTGGGTTTGGCTATTGGAATGGCCGCCTGTATTGTGATCATGCTTTTTGTTTTCTATGAAAAAAGCTTTGACAGAATGCATACTAAAAATATTTATCGGCTGGATGAAGTACAGAAGTTTGAAGGCATGGTGCAGCCGCAGAATGTAGCTTTATCCATGTACCCGATGGGGCCAACACTAACAGCCGATTTCCCGGAGATAAAAAATTTTACAAGAGTAAGGCAAGCAAACAAACTTGATCTTACATACAAGGACAAACGAATATTTTTTCCAACTATACTTTATGTTGATTCAACTTTTTTTCAATTGTTCGACTTTGTAGTTGTAAAGGGCGATAAAAGATCACTGTTGGAAAAACCTAACAGCATTGCATTAACCGAGAAGAGCGCCAAAAAACTTTTTGGCAACGAAGATCCTATCGGAAAAACAGTAACCAAGTTTGTTGGTGACACCATTACGTTTACCGTCACTGGTATTATGAAAGATGTTGAGGAAAATTCTCACCTGCAATTTGACGGTCTTGCATCCTTCAGCACCATCGCAGGTCCCGACAATATGAACAACTGGGGTGGCAATTGGCTGGTCACTTATCTCGAGTTGCAGCAAGGCACAAACATAGCTGCACTGGAGAAAAAGTTTCCGGCATATCTGAAGAAGTATATGGCGGAAGGCGAGGGGTGGAAGTTTTATGAGCTATTCCTGCAGCCGCTTAGTAAAGTGCATGACGATTCTGCCGATATTACACATGACTATGTCAACTATAAAAAGTTTGATAAAAGATACACATATATTTTCTCCATTATTGCCATCGTCATACTGGTGATTGCCTGCATCAATTTTATGAATCTCTCTACTGCGAGGTCGGCAGAAAGAGCCCGTGAAGTGGGGATACGAAAAACAGTCGGTGCAGGACGTTTCCAATTAGCCGGTCAGTTTTTAGGTGAATCTGTTTTGATTTCTTTGATGGCTTTGATAATTGCCATTTCGATTGTTAAACTTTCTTTGCCTGTAATAAATAATCTTAGCCAGCGCCAACTTGAATTGCCACTTACTGATCTGCCTTTATTGTTATCAATACTTGTTGCAAATATTGTCGTTGGGATATTTGCAGGTTTATATCCCGCCGGTTATCTTTCTTCCTTCAGACCTATTCGTGTATTGAAAGGATCGGTTCAAACTGGAAAAAGTAAAAGTACATTTAGAAATGCTCTTGTTATTGGACAGTTTACCGGAGCGGTATTATTGATAATAGGAACTGTGTTTGCGATAAGGCAGTTGCAGTATATGCAAACGAAAGATCCGGGTTTCAATCGTGACCAGGTAATGGTCATACCACTTAATAGAGTGGCCTCGGGAAAGTATGAAACGTTGAAACAGGAATTATTGACGAACACAATAATAACTGCGGTTACCGCATCGCAGCAAACACTTGGAAATAACCTTCACCAGGCGGGTATGGTATTTCATGGAGAAGGTCCCGCCCGGCAGCTTACTTCATCGCAGGTAGTTGTTGATCCAGATTATCTTACTCTTTATAAAATACCCATTATTGCCGGCAGAAATTTTACAAGAGATGTTACCGATAATGCAAGGGCGTATATTATTAATGAAACAATGGCGAAAGAGCTGTTGAAAGATCAGCCTAAAGCATCGTACGAAACATTGATTGGAAAAAATTATGGTTTCGGAGGAATGGATTCAGCCGGTTTTATTGCAGGTGTGGCTAGGGATTTTAATTTTAATTCACTTCATCATAAGATAGAAACACTCAGTATTTTTTGCCAGAAAGATTGGGGTTACGGCGAAGTGTCTGTTCGTATCAACGGCGCCAAAGTCCAGGATGCAATCAATCATATTTCCTCTTCATGGAAAAAAGTGAATCCTGATCTTCCTTTTGAATATCGTTTCCTTGATGAACATTTTGCAGAAATGTACACTGCAGACCGTGCGGTAAGTAAAGTAGTTGGAATACTCGCAGGGCTGGCTATCCTGATATCCTGTCTTGGTTTGTTTGGACTAGCTTCCTACTCCGCCGAAAGAAGAGTAAAAGAAATTGGTATAAGAAAAGTGTTGGGCGCATCAGTTCAGAATATAACAACGATGTTATCGAAAGATTTTATAAGGTTGGTACTTGTATCCAGTCTCATCGCCTGGCCACTTGCCTGGATAGGGGTTAATCGCTGGCTGCAGGATTTTGCTTATCGTGTGCCGGTAAGCTGGTGGGTGTTTATCGCAGCTGCAGGCATTGCACTGCTGATCGCATTATTTACGGTAAGCTTTCAGGCTATTAAAGCAGCGATTGCAAACCCGGTAAAAAGTTTGAGAACGGAGTGAGTCGTGAGTTAGGAGTCGGGAGTCGTTAGTCATGAGTCGTCCTTAAGCAATGGACATTGAACATCATAAAATAATCTTTAATGGTATGATAAAAAACTATTTCAAAATCGCCTGGCGCAACATGGTAAGGAGCAAAGGCTATAGCGCTATCAACATCGGAGGGCTTGCGGTGGGTATGGCCGTTGCCATGCTGATCGCATTTTGGATCTATGATGAGCTGAACTTTAATAAATATCATAAGAATTACGATCGTATAGCGCAGGTAATGCAACACCAGACCTTCAATGGAACGAAAGTGACCGGCACCGCTATACCATTTCCGTTGACAGCCGCCATACAAAGCAAATATGGAAACGATTTCAAATACCTGGTGATGTCCTCGTGGCAGGGTGATCGTATACTGTCTTCCGGTGATAAGAAGTTAACGGTGGAAGGCAATTTCATGGGGGGCGATGTTGCACGGATGTTAACATTGAATATGATAAAAGGTAATTATGATGCATTAAAAGATCCTCATTCCATCCTTCTTTCCGCATCAATTGCAAAGGCGCTGTTTGGTAATGAAGAAGCGATGAATAAGCTGGTGAAAATTTCAAACACCATTGATGTAAAAGTTACGGGTGTTTATGCAGATCTTCCCCACGCCACCCGGTTCAGCGAACTTCATTTCATTGCTCCCTGGGATTTGTTTGTGTCGTCTGAAAAATGGGTGCAGGAGACCCGCGATCAAAACCAATGGGGTAATAATTCCTTCCAGCTTTTTGCGCAGGTAGCAGATAATGTAGACATCAATAAATTAAATGCGAAGATCATTCACGTAAAGCAAGATGAGGTGCCTGCCGAAGAAAAGAAGTTCAAAGCCGAGATATTCCTTAATTCCATGGCCGACTGGCACCTGCGTTCCAATTGGGAGGAGGGAATAAGAACCGGCGGACCGATCCAGTATGTCTGGATGTTCGGCATCGTGGGGATTTTTGTATTGCTATTAGCTTGTATCAATTTTATGAACCTGGCCACTGCCCGTTCGGAAAAAAGAGCGAGAGAAGTTGGTATCCGCAAAGCTGTCGGTTCTGTCCGTTGGCAAATTATCAAGCAATTTTTTGGAGAGTCGTTGCTGGTAGTGTTATTAGCATTTTTAGTCGCTTGCCTGGTTGTTTATTTATTCTTACCCTGGTTCAACCAGGTTACTACCAAAGAAATGATCTTCCCGTACAATGAAACGTTTTTTTGGATAGCCAGCCTGGCATTTATTTTTCTTACAGCCCTGTTGGCCGGAAGCTACCCGGCGTTTTATTTATCATCGTTCAACCCGGTAAAAGTCTTAAAAGGTACATTCCGCGTAGGACGTTTTGCAGCTGTACCCAGGAAGGTGCTGGTGGTGTTGCAGTTTACTGTTTCCGTTGCGCTGATCATCGGAACTATTCTTGTATACCGGCAAATGCAACATACAAAAAACAGGCCTTTAGGGTATGATAACAAGGGAGTAATCATGATACCGATGAGTTCGCCTGATTTCAATGGTAAGTATGATCAGCTTCGAAATGAGTTAAAAGGAAAAGGGATTGTCACTGAAATGGCAGAATCATCAAGTCCGTTGACACAGATATGGAGCAACTGGGGCGGTTTTACCTGGCCCGGTAAAGATCCGAATACCGATGCTGATTTTTCTGCTATTTGGGTAACGCATGAATATGGAAAAACAGTGGGGTGGCAGTTTACACAGGGCCGCGATTTTTCCCGGGATTTTTCCACAGACTCAGCAGGCTTGGTGATTAATGAAGCAGCGGTGAAATTCATGAACCTTAAGGACCCCATCGGAACAGTGGTGGAAAACGAACAGAACAAGGAAAAATACACTATTGTAGGAGTAGTAAAGGACATGCTGATGGAATCACCCTATGATCCTATACGACAGGCCTTTTATTTTTTGAAGTATAACATGTCTAACTGGATCATTTTGAAACTCGATCCGAAAAAGCCGGTGAAAACTTCACTTGCAGCAATAGAGGCTGTTTTCAAAAAACAAATTCCCGCTGCTCCTTTCGATTACAGGTTTGCCGACGAAGCTTATGGCGAAAAGTTTAAAAGTGAAGAACGGCTAAGCAAGCTGACTGCTTTCTTTGCTATACTGGCCATATTCATTTCCTGCCTGGGTCTTTTTGGTTTAGCATCCTTTGTTGCAGAACAACGTACCAAAGAGATTGGTATAAGAAAAGTGATAGGTGCATCGGTATTTAATCTCTGGAAATTGTTATCCAAAGAATTTTTCTTGTTAGTAATTATCTCCTGTTGTATAGCTGTGCCGGTGGCCTATTATTATATGAATGAATGGTTGCATAACTATAGATACCGTGCCGATATTACCTGGCACGTGTTTGCGCTGGCAATAGGAGGTGCATTAGTAATTACCTTATTAACGGTAAGTTTCCAGGCTTTAAAAGCTGCGATTACCAACCCTGTGAAATCACTCAAAACGGAGTAAGATGATTAAATGCCTCCTTGCCGGCAGGCTTTAATTGGACAAGCAAATCTGGGAAGTCAGAATGAAGAGTTGGGAAATGAATGACAAAAAGAAATATAGAGGGATCGAAGATCTTTTAATGGAGGATAGTTTCCTGGCATGGTATCACAGGACCGATAATAGGGCGATAAAATCATGGGAAGCCTGGATTGCTGCCAGCCCGGAACATCAGCAACTGGCCAATGAAGCTGTGTATTTCCTGGAACTGTTGCTTTCGGTAATCGAAATGAAGGTTACGGAAGATGAGATCACAACTGCAAAAGATCGTTTGTTTCGTGCCATTTCGGAAGAAGATAAACAACATTTGCCATAGTAACTATGAAAAGAAAAAGAAAAGATTATGATAAAAAATTATTTCAAAACTGCCTGGCGAAATTTAGTGAGAAACAAAGTTTTCTCCTTCATTAATATTATTGGTTTAGGTCTTGGCATCGCTGCAAGTTTATTTATTTATCTATGGGTACAGGATGAAAAAAGCAAGGACAATTTTCATGAAAACAGTGAACGTCTTTACCAGGTAATTGTAAGCGATAAAGACAAAAGCGGAGCCCTCACTAATAGTTACGACAATACGCCGGGATTGCTGGCAGATGCTTTGAAGGAACAGGTTCCCGAAATAACAGGGGCCGCCACGGTAATATGGGAAAATGATTTTTTATTTACTGTCGGCGAAAAGATTGGTAAAGAAAAAGGAAGATATGTTGGAACTGATTTTTTTAGTTTGTTCAGTTTCCCATTGCTGGAAGGAAATAAAGCCACAGCTTTATCATCACCGGATAATATTGTGATTTCCCGGAAGATTGCTGACAAATATTTTGGGAAACAAGATCCCATCGGTAAAACTATCCGCATCAATGATAATAGAGATTACCTGGTAAGTGGAATAGTTGCCAACGTTCCGGGAAACTCTACGCTGACATTTGATTTTGTCATGCCCATTCAGCACGGTTTTGAAGAAAGTCATTGGATGATTGATGGCTGGAACCATTTTGGACCGTTCACTTATGGGACGTTACGCAACGATGCTTCTCTGGCCAGCGTAAATGCTAAACTAAAAGACTTTTTATATAAACAGGATAAAGTTCTTAATGATAAGGTGATCTCATTACAATTGTTCAGGGAAAGATATCTCTATTCACGATTCACCAACGGGGTAGCCGACGGAGGCCGTATAGAATATGTTCGGTTGTTTTCCATTATTGCCGTTTTTATTCTGCTCATCGCATGTATCAATTTTATGAATCTCGCTACGGCTCGTTCTGTCAAACGTTCAAGAGAGGTAGGTGTAAGAAAAGTAGCAGGCGCCATGAAGGGCACATTATTCAGGCAGTTCGTGTTTGAAGCAATCATCACCACATTTTTGTCTGTATTAATCGCCATAGCGCTGGTTGTTCTTTTATTGCCATTCTTCAATCGTCTTACAGAAAAAAACGTTTCCTTGCATATCGGTGATCCTTCACTTATCATCAGCTTGTTTTTACTTACATTGATCACAGGATTTATTGCCGGTAGTTATCCGGCATTATTTCTTTCGTCTTTAAAGCCCATTTCCGTTTTGAAGGGAAGTTTGAAGTTTAAAAACGCCGATAAAATTTTTCGCAAAGGTCTGGTTGTTTTTCAATTCACCTTATCAATCGTGTTGATCGTTTGTACAATCGTAGTGTATAAGCAGATGAACTACGTACAGAAAAAAAATCTTGGACTTGACCGTTCCCGGCTTATCTATATGCCTGTCGAAGGTGATCTTGTTAAGAACTATGAAAATTTCAAACTTGAATCGATGTCATCCGGACATATCGAAAACATTTCTTTTTGCGGAACAGAACCAACCAATGTCGGATGGTGGTCACCCGGTATGCAATGGGAAGGAAAGGACCCTGAGGATAAAACACTGTTTGCGCAGGTAGAGGTTAGCTATGACTTTCTGAAGACAATGAAGATTGATCTTGTTGAGGGCAGGGATTTTTCTCCATTGCTTCCTACAGATTCAACCAATTTCATCATAAACGAGGCAGCAGCAAAATACATGAAGATGCAGCATCCTGTTGGGGCTTCGTTTTCTCATGGCAATATGAAGGGAAAAATTATCGGGCTTGTAAAAGATTATCATTTTCGTTCGCTGCACAATGCTATCGCACCAGCGTTTATTAATCTTGCTCCAGGACCCGAAAATGGTATCGCTATTATCCGTACCTGGCCGGATAAAATAAAACAGACGCTGGCAACGATAGAAGCCGTCTCAAAGAAATATAATTCTAAGTATCCCTTTAGCTATTCATTTGTGGATGATGACCTGAAAAGACAATATCATAGCGAGATGATAATAGGACAGCTTTCCGGTGTATTTGCTTTTATTGCCATTTTCATTTCGTGTATGGGACTATTCGGGCTTTCAATGTTCATGGCAGAGCAGCGTAGAAAAGAGATTGGCATCCGGAAAGTAATAGGCGCTTCTGTTTCAGGAATTGTCGGGTTGCTTTCACAAAATTTTTTAGTGCTGGTTGTAATTGCTTTTCTTATTGCATCCCCGGTTGCATGGTGGGCAATGAATAAATGGCTGCAGGATTTTGCTTACAGAACGGATATTGGGTGGACAGTATTTGCGATTACGGCTTTAATCGCTTTGTGCATTGCAATGCTTACCATTAGCTTCCAGGCTGTTAAAGCAGCGATTGCTAATCCGGTGAAATCGTTGCGAACAGAATAAGATTGATTAGATGGTTAGATGGTTTGATGGTTGGATTATTGACCATAATCCCGATGACTATCGGGACAACAAGCAAGCAATAATTTATTAGACATGATAAAAAACTATTTCAAAACTGCCTGGCGGAATTTGACCCGTAACAAAGTTTTTAGCGCATTAAACATTTTTGGCCTGGCAACAGGTATGGCTGTTGCTTTGCTGATTGGCCTTTGGGTATATGACCAATCCTCTTACGATAGTTTTCTTCCCGGCTATCGGCAGGCTTACCAGGTAAAGTATAACTATAACAATGATGGAGACATACGTACACAAAGCGAAGTATGTTTGCCATTAGCAGATGTGCTAAAAAACGACATTCCCGAGGTGGCATGGGTGGCGCCTGCTTTTGGCACGGTAACCAATACCCTCGGGCTGGGTGATAAAAAAGTGCATCCCCGGGGAATAATAGGCGGCGAGGACTTTCTGAAAATATTTCAATTCCCCGCATTTAAAGGCGATGTCGCTGGCGCTTTGAAAGACCCTTATTCCATCGTGCTCACTGAATCAACAGCCAAAGCTTTGTTTGGCAATGAAGATGCCCTCAACAAAATCATCCGTATTGATAATGCTGAAGACCGTAAAGTAACCGCTGTTTTAAAAGACGTTCCCCGCAACTCCAGCTTCCAGTTCGACTATATTACAGCGTTCAGCGCCTTTGCCTCCGGAGGTTGGGTAAAAGCAGCCACCACCAACTGGAATCACAATTTTTTTAGATTATACATTGCCCTTAAACCCAATGCCAGTTACGAGCAGGCAGCATCCAAATCAAAAATGCTTGTAAAAAAGTATGCGCCTGAAATCTATAATACTTTCCACCAACAGCTAACATTGCAACCTTTACAAGACTGGCATTTCTATACCGATTATAAAAATGGAGTTGCGGTTGGCGGACTTATTGATTATGTAAGAATGTTCAGCATTATTGGTTTGCTGGTCTTGATAATTGCCTGCATCAATTTCATGAATCTTTCTACTGCACGGAGTGAAAAAAGAGCAAAAGAAGTAGGGATACGCAAAACAATAGGATCACAGCGAAGTAGCCTGGTCGTACAATTTTTAATTGAATCTCTTGTTATCACATTTGCTGCATTCATGGTTTCGTTGCTGCTGGTGCAAGTATCACTGCCCTGGTTTAACGCACTTACCGGTGCAGCCATCACCATTCCTTTTTCTAACATTGCATTTTGGTTTATTATGCTGGGTTATGTTTTAGTCACCGGTTTACTGGCAGGCAGCAGGCCAGCTTTTTACCTTTCTTCTTTCCAACCCATAAAGGTTTTGAAGGGAGCAATGCAAACGGGCAAGTCGGCTACTTTACCAAGAAAGGCGTTGGTGGTGCTGCAGTTCTCCTGCTCTATAGCGCTGATAATAAGTACCATCATTGTTTATCAGCAGATACAACATGCAAAGGCCCGGCCGAGAGGTTATGACCCTAACCGGCTGCTGGTAACGGAAGGAAATAACTGGTATTATAATGCACTTAAACAGGAAGTATTGCAAACCGGTGTGGTGAGTAGTATGACGAAATCAATGAGCCCTGTCACAGAAATTTATTCACGCAACAACATAGATGACTGGGAGGGAAGGCTGCCTAATGAACCGTTGACCCTGGCCATGAACAGTGTACCCGACACTGATTATTTTAAAACGGTGGGCATGAAAATAAAGGAAGGAAGAAACTTCACCGGCAATTTTGCTGTGGATTCGCTGAGTGTAATACTGAATGAAGCGGCGGTAAAACGCATGCGCTTTAAAGAGCCCATCAACCAAATCATCAACTGGTCATTGTCAAATGCGCCCAATCGCCTGCGGGTAATAGGTGTGGTTAATGACGCTTTAACCAATTCTCCTTTTTCTTCTGCTGAACCAATGATGTTCGTTTATCAACCCGATTGGACGTTCCATATAACATTTCGCTTAGTGCCAACGGTAAGCACGCAGTCTGCGCTGGCAAAGCTGAAACCGATATTTGATAAGTACAGGCCTGATACACCTTTCGAATATCATTTTGTGGATGAAAGCTATGCCGCAAAATTTAATTTAGAAATGCTTATCGGCAAACTGGCAGCATTGTTTTCAGCACTCGCCATTTTTATTTCCTGTCTGGGATTGTTTGGTCTTGCAGCATACATGGCTGAGCAGCGAAAAAAAGAAATCGGCATACGCAAAGTGCTTGGGGCATCCGTATCAGAAGTATGGTTATTGCTTTCAAAGGAATTTATTGTACTTGTCATTATAAGCTGTGTTGTTGCATCGCCCATTGCTTTTTTTTACCTGCAAAATTGGCTACAGCAATATGACTACAGAATTAATATAAATCCGGTTGTGTTTGTTTTGGCTGGTATTGTAGCAATCGTTGTAACAATTATTACGATCAGCTTCCAGGCAATCAAAGCGGCTATTGCGAACCCGGTGAAGTCATTAAGAACTGAATGAATAATGAGTGATGAGTGATGAGTGCACCTACTCATTACTCATCACTGATCACTCATAAAAGAAAGAGTCATGATAAAAAATTATTTCATCATCGCCTGGCGCAATTTGATAAAACAAAGAATGTATTCAGTAATAAAAATTGGCGGTTTTGCATTGAGCATTGCCGCTTGTTTGCTGATTGCGTTGTATATAAAAGATGAATTGAATTATGATAAAAACTGGGCTACGGCCGATCGTATTTACCGGATAACAAGCGAATTCAATAATGAAGGCAAAATTGAAACTAATGCAGACTGGCCTGCGCCCATGGCAAAAGCGTTGAGAGAAGATTTTCCCGAAGTGGAAAGAGCAGGTCGTTTGATGGATGCTCCCCTTTTTGACAAAGCAGGTAGTAACCAGGTGAGACCTGCTGATGTTAAGCAAAACAGTTTTGAAAAAGGATTCAGCTTTGCCGACCAGGACATGCTTGACATACTCCAGGTTCCGATGGTTTATGGCGACAGGACCCGTGCTTTAAGCGAACCACGCACCATGGTTATTTCAAAAAGCAAAGCCGATAAATATTTTCCCAATCAAAATCCTGTTGGGAAAATAATGATCCTGAATAATGATACTAAGAATCCATATAAGGTTGGTGGCGTGATGAAAGATTTCCCTACCACTTCACACCTTCATTATGATTTTTTCCTGACAATGACCGGCCATCAGTTTTGGGATGGCGAACAAGCAACATGGATGGCGAGCAATTATCCGACTTATGTTTTATTGAAACCGGGAGCCGATGTTGCTCAATTTCAGGATAAGCTAAAGCTGATAATGACTAGGTATTATCTTCCTGCTTTAAAAGCGGATGGCATCAAGGAGGCAGAAACTATTATAAAGAATGGAAAACTTTTTGCCCAATCCATAACCGATGTACATCTTTATTCGTCACATATTGATGATCGTCTCGATAAGAGTGATATAAAATTTGTGTGGTTGTTCGGGGCCGTCGCTGTTTTTATTCTCGTTATTGCCTGTATTAATTTTATCAATCTTTCTACAGCAAAATCGGCTAACCGTGCAAAAGAAGTTGGCTTAAGAAAAGTAGTTGGCTCAGATCGTTTCAGCCTCGTTAAACAATTTCTTACTGAGTCATTGTTCTTTAGTGTGCTTTCTTTTGTTTTAGGATTATTGATTGCCGCATTATTACTTCCTTATTTTAATACATTGGCCGGAAAATCATTAACCACTCCCTGGACTGCATGGTGGCTGCTGCCCATAATGATCGGTGCTGCAATTATCATTGGGATAGTTGCAGGTTTGTATCCTTCTTTTTATTTATCCTCCTTTAAACCAATCAGCGTTTTAAAAGGGCAGGTGAGCAGGGGAAGTAAGAACTCAATGTTGCGAAACGGATTGGTTGTATTCCAGTTTACTACTTCTATTATTCTTATCATCGGAACACTCGTTATTTACAACCAAACACATTACTTGCTTAACAGAAAAGTTGGTTTTGACAAAGACCAGGTACTGTTGGTGCAGGGCACAAATACACTTGAAAATAAAATTGAGACCTTCAAAAATGAATTATTGAAATCATCAGAGATAAAAACAGTTTCTATTGGTGATTTTCTTCCTGTTGCCGGAACCAAGCGAAACGGTAATACTTTTTACAAAGAAGGAAAAACGAATGAAGGTATAGGCCTCTTTACTCAAAAATGGGAAGTGGATTATGATTACCTGGAAACAATGGGTATGCATATTGCAGAAGGAAGATATTTTTCAAAAGATATGCCTGATTCGGCTGCCTCTGTTATCAATAAAACGATGGCGGCAAAGCTTGGATTAGAAAACCCCGTTGGCCAGCGCATTGAAAACGGATGGCAAAAATTTACGGTGATAGGCGTGTTGGAAGATTTCAATTTTGAGTCAATGAAGCAAATTGTTACGCCTCTTTGCCTTGTGTTGGGAAAATATAATTCTTCTATTGTTTCTGTAAAGATCAGCGGCGGCAATACCAAAGATGTTATCAGCTATATAGCATCTGTTTGGAAAAGTTTTTCGCCTGATCAGCCTTTCCGCTACACATTTCTCGATGAAAGTTTTGCCAATATGTATGCAGATGTGCAAAGGACCGGAGGCATCTTCACCAGTTTTGCCGTATTGGCAATCATCATTGCCTGTCTTGGTTTATTCGCTTTGTCTGCATTCATGGCTGAGCAGCGAACAAAAGAAATAGGCATACGAAAAGTTTTGGGTGCAAGTGTCAATAGCATCACCGCAATGTTGTCAAAAGATTTTTTAAAACTGATCCTGTTAGCGATGCTGATTGCCTCACCTATTGCATGGTGGGCGATGGTAAAATGGCTGCAGGATTTTGCCTATAGAATTCCTGTTGGCTGGGGCTTTTTTGTAGTAGCGGGAGTCGCTGCTTTGTTCATTGCATTGGTTACCGTGAGTTTTCAGGCGATCAAAGCAGCAATTGCGAACCCGGTGAAAAGTTTACGAACAGAATAAAATAGTTAAAAGGTTTGATGGCTGGATTGTTAAACATTAAACAATAACAATTAAACAATTTTTTATCAATAAACACCTTGTCATGAAAAAAACATTTTTCTTTTTAATGCTTGCATCGCTGGCCGTTTCAGTCAACGCTCAATTTAATGCAGAAAAGACTCCGGTTATTATCAAATCTCTTTCTTCGGAAAATATCAAAAACATATTGTCTGAAACCTCCGGTGGAAATATTTCTGTCGCCGGTGTAAATGCTTCAGAGGCGAGGATTGAAGTATATGCCGTTCCAAATAATTACAAGAAAAATAATCTATCTGAAAGCGAGATTAAGGAGAAAATAGAAGCCGACTATAGGCTGACAATCGATGTGAGCAATAATAAGCTTACAGCTACTGCAAAGCCAAAGGATAAAAAGATGGACTGGAGGAAAGCGCTGAGTTTTTCTTTTAAAATTTATGTTCCGGGAAATGTTGCTGCCAATTTATCAACCAGCGGCGGAAATATTGATCTTACCAATTTGACAGGTGACCAAAAATTTTCTACCAGCGGTGGGAATCTTAATATTGATAACGTGGACGGCAAACTGGACGGAAGAACATCGGGCGGCAATATTTATTTGAAGGATTCAAAATCAAATGATGCTGAACTTACCACAAGTGGCGGAGACATAAATGCAAAAAATTGCGATGGCAAGCTTCGCCTCACCACATCCGGCGGCTCATTGCATCTTAAAGATCTGAAAGGCGATATCAAAGCAATTACCAGCGGAGGCAATGTTGAAGGAAGCAATGTATCGGGTGAATTAGTAACGCATACCAGCGGGGGTAATATTCATCTCGAAGCGCTTTTCTGTAGCCTGGAAACTTCTACCAGTGGCGGCAATATTGATGTGGCAATGAACGAGCCCGGTAAATACGTACGCATAAGCAATTCCGGCGGAAACATTGATCTGGAACTTCCTAAGAGCAAAGGTCTCGAGTTGGAGCTTTCTGCCGATAAGGTCAAAACGGATAAGCTGGAAAACTTCAATGGAAAAATAGAAGATGATAAAGTAGAAGGAAAATTAAACGGAGGCGGGTCATTGGTGAAAGTAAATGCAGGAAGCGGGAGGATTTATTTGAAACTGAAGTAATGAATAATGAGTAGGCTATCAAAGCGGCGATAGCTAATCCTGTAAAATCTTTACGAACAGAGTGAGTAAAGATTTAATCTCGACCGCGGCGTCGGGGTGAAGAGTTTAAGAACCGTGTAAAAAATAGTCATGATAAAGAATTATTTTAAAAGCGCCTTCCGCAACCTTTGGAAAAACAAGGGTATTTCCGCTATCAAAATAGTTGGAATTGAAAAAATGTGGTTGCCGTTTTTTCCGAATGATCTTTTTCAGTATCAATTTCTTGATGATCACATTGCCAGTTTTTACAGGCAGGAGCAAAAAACTTATACAGCTTTCAGGTTATTCTCCATCATTGCTATTCTTATCGGTTATCTTGGGCTGTATGGCCTTGTAACTTTTGCGGCTGCTCAAAGAACAAAGGAAGTAGGCATTCGCAAGGTATTAGGAGCTTCCATGCTGAACATAATTTCTTTATTCGGTAAAGAATTTGTCGTGCTGATTTTTATTGCATTTGTAATAGCTGCTCCGGTTGCATATTATGTTATGCATAGCTGGCTTGAAGGTTTTGCATATAAAATAAATATTGAAGCTGAGATATTCCTGGTAGCCATTGGCGTATCGTTTATTATAGCTGCGATGACAATTGCTTACCAGGCAATCAGAGCGGCGATTGCCAACCCGGTGAAGTCACTCCGAACGGAGTGACGGAATCCCGATGCATATCGGGATGAAGAGCTTGCGAGCGGAGTGGTCAATTCAAAATTATGAATTTGGAATGCTGAATTAAAAACACATAGTATGCTAAAGAATTATTTCAAAATTGCCTGGCGCAATTTGATTAAGAATAAAGTTTCTTCTTTCATCAATATCGGTGGATTAGCGGTGGGCATGACAGTAGCGATATTAATTGCTTTATGGATTTATGATGAATTATCGTTTGATAAATATCATCAAAATTATGATCGCATCGCCCGTGTGGTAAGGCGGGAAACATGGCATGGAGAAACAGGGGAGGGCAATTCTCAACCATTACCGATGGGTACCGCGTTACGTTCTTCTTACGTTGATGATTTTAAACGTGTGGTGATGTCAACCTGGATTGGAGAAAGTATTATTTCATATGGTGATAAGAAATTTACGCAGAAAGGCAATTATATGCAACCTGAAGGACCTGAAATGCTGACCCTGAAAATGCTGAAAGGTAATCGCGATGGACTTAAAGGACCCAATAGTATTTTGCTTTCAGAAACATTGACAAAAAAACTCTTTGACGATGCTGATCCAATTAATAAAATTGTTAAGATAAATAACAACCTGGATGTAAAAGTTACCGGTGTATTTAAGGATTTGCCCAACAATACGGAGTTCAAAGACTTAACTTTTACCGCTCCCTGGGATTTATATGTTTCTTCGAATAAATGGATAAAGGATCAACAAAATAATTGGAGCAATAATTTTCTGCAAATCCTGGTTCAGTTAGCTCCGAATACCAATTTTGAAAAAGTCTCGGCTAAAATAAAAGATTTGAAACTGAACAATGCCGGCAATGAAGAAGCTGTTGGCAAACCGGTTGTGTTTCTTCATCCCATGAGTAAATGGCACCTGTATTCGAAGTTTGAAAACGGATTACCCGTCATGAGTGAGCCATTGAAGTTTGTTTGGTTCTATGGTATCATCGGTGTTTTCGTTTTGATACTGGCATGTATCAATTTTATGAATCTGAGTACGGCCCGTTCCGAAAAACGGGCGAGGGAAGTGGGTATCCGTAAAGCAGTTGGATCAGTACGCCGGCAATTGATCTGGCAATTTTTCAGCGAATCATTATTGGTTGCTGTATTCGCATTTGTGTTGGCACTAATCCAAGTACAACTCATTTTACCGTGGTTCAACCATGTTGCTGGTAAAGAAATTTCCGTTCTGTGGACAAATGTATGGTTTTGGTTAACGGGTATAATCTTTACATTCTTCACGGGCATACTCGCAGGAAGTTATCCAGCCCTTTATTTATCCTCTTTCAATCCTGTTAAAACACTCAAAGGCACTTTCAGGGTTGGGCGTTTTGCGGCTATTCCCCGTAAGGCACTGGTGGTATTACAATTCACCGTTTCCATTGCTTTGATCATAGGAACCATAATTATTTACCGGCAAATTCAATACACCAAAAGCCGGCCCATCGGCTACTCCAACGATGGTTTGTTGATGCTGCAAATGACATCGCCTGATTTTTATGGAAAGTATGATGTATTAAGAAACGAATTAAAAAATACAGGCGTTGTAGCAGAAGTGGCCGAATCAGCAAGCCCTGTTACTGGTATATGGTCAGGCAATGGCGGCTTTGACTGGAAAGGAAAAGACCCGAAGTTGGATGCCAATTTCGGAACGCTTTCTGTCACACATGAATATGGTAAAACAATAGGCTGGCAATTTACAGACGGGAGAGATTTCTCAAGAGAATTTGCAAGCGATTCATCCGGCTTTGTAATAAATGAAGCCGCGGCAAAACTGATGGAGTTAAAAAATCCTGTTGGAGAAATAGTAACATGGAAAAACGAATGGTATAAAAGCGGCAGTTATAAAATTATAGGAGTTGTCAAAGACATGGTGATGGAATCGCCTTACAAAGCTGCTTATCCTACGGTCTTTTTCCTGCAGGGGTATATGAATTGGATATTTATCAAAATAAATCCTGCTACTAGTGTCGGCGAAGCACTGTCAAAAATAGAAGCTGTCTTTAAAAACCTTATTCCATCGGCTCCCTTTGATTACAAATTTGCCAATGATGAATATGCCAAAAAATTTGCTGCCGAGGAACGCATTGCTAAATTGGCCAGCTTCTTTGCTGTATTAGCTATTCTTATCAGTTGCCTGGGATTATTTGGTCTTGCTTCTTTTGTAGCAGAACAACGTATAAAAGAAATAGGTGTCCGCAAAGTATTGGGCGCCTCAGTAGCTGATCTCTGGAGAATGTTGTCGAAAGATTTCGTGGTTTTGGTTATCATCTCTTGTTTCATAGCTGTCCCTATAGCTTATTATTTCCTTCATGAGTGGTTAGAGAAATATGAATACCGCACAGAAATGGCATGGTGGGTTTTTGGAGCGGCTGGTGCAGGGGCATTAATCATTACCTTATTGACGGTGAGTTTTCAAAGTATAAAAGCGGCGTTGTCTAACCCAGTGAAGAGCTTGAGAACGGAGTGATCAATTCAAAATTATTAATTCAGAAGTCTCAATTAAAAACATATAGTATGCTAAAGAACTATTTCAAAATCGCCTGGCGAAACATTAAGCGGCAAAAAGCCTATGCGTCCATTAATATTTTAGGACTGGCCATTGGCATTGCGGCTTGTATTCTCATTCTGCAATACGTATGGTTTGAGCTGAGTTATGAAAATTTTCATGCTAATAAAGATCGTATTTACCGTGTACAGCAAGACAGGTATGATAATGGTAAGTTAAGTACCCAGTGGGCAGCAGGGGCTTATGCTGTGGGTAATTCATTTAAAGAGTCAATACCTGAAATAGAAGATTATGTAAAACTGGTCAATCATGGCCAGGCTGTTACAGAGATCAATAATCAACCGCTGAAAATTGAAAAGGCATTTTTTGCAAGCGGTTCCTTCTTTCGCATATTCACTTATCCATTACTATCAGGGGATGAAAAAACCGCATTAACTGAGCCCTACACTGCAGCGATTTCCGAAACAACGGCACGTACATTATTTGGCAATGTAAATGTGATGGGTAAAACGATTAAGATAAACGGAGGAAAGAACGATTACACTGTTACTGCGGTATTCAAGGATGCACCTGTAAATACGCAGCTTAAACCGAATATCCTTCTTTCATACGCTACGTTTTTGAAATTCCAGGGGCCTGATAATAATCCGGAAACTGCATGGGCATGGGATGGATGCCTTACTTATTTATTATTACGGAAAGGAACCAATCCGGCAGTTGTTGAAACAAAATTTCCACCTATCGTAGAGAAGGGAGTGGGTGAGCTATTAAAAAGATTCAATGCATCTGTTACTTACAGGTTGCAGCCATTAGAAGATATTCATTTGTATTCTCATTATATGAACGAACCGGCCCCGAATGGTGATGGTAAAACAACCTACCTGCTGTTGGGGATTGCATTTTTTATTGCAATTATTGCATGGGTCAACTATATTAATCTTGCCACTGCAAGAGCTGTCAGCAGGGCCAAAGAAGTAGGCATTCGTAAAACGGTTGGCTCGCAAAGAAGGCAGCTCGTGATGCAATTTCTTTCGGAGTCTGCTGTATTAAACGGGATAGCATTAGTGCTTGCCTTATTGATCGTGTTGCTTTCTATTCCCGGTTTTAATAAACTTTCAGGCCAGCAACTTTCTTTTTCATTATTGGGAGAAAGCAGTTTTTGGTTATGTGTAGTGGGATTGTTTGTAGCAGGTGTATTTCTTTCAGGACTATATCCGGCGTTTGTTTTATCAGGATTCAGACCCATTGAAGTGTTAAAGGGAAAAATGACTGCTACAAGGCAAGGCTCCTTGATGAGAAAAAGTTTAGTAGTATTTCAGTTTGCTGCCTCTCTTTTTTTATTGATTGGTACATTGACGGTTTATAAGCAGATACAATACATGCGCAAGCAATCGCTGGGTCTCAATATCGATCAGACACTGGTGGTAAGGCCGCCGGTTGTAGGCATTGATTCTACTTATCTGCAAAGGATGACTGCTTTTAAAGAGTCATTAAAGCAGGAAACTATTATAAAAAGTGCAGCTATTTCAACAAGTATTCCCGGCCAGGCAGTGGATTGGAATGCAGGTGGAATAAAATTAGTAGGTACCGACGAGTCAACACAAAAGCAATATCGTGTGATTGGCGTTGATTATGATTACCTAAAAATGTATGGGTTGAAAGTGATCGCAGGGCGCAGTTTTTCAAAAGACTTTGGCACCGATGATCATGCTGTCATTTTTAACAGGAAAGGTATTGAGCAATTGGGATTCAATAAACCGGAGGAAGCATTGGGAAAAAAAATTGACTTCTGGGGTCAGCAATATACGGTTGTTGGTGTGACGGATAATTTTCACCAGCAATCATTGCGTGAAGCGTATGAACCTTTGATACTTCGGTTGATTCCCGATGTAAGAGGATATTTATCTGTTAAATCTACTGGTTCCCAGGCCAGCCAGGTTATCAGTATGGTGAAAAATAACTGGAACAAATTTTTTCCCGGAAACACTTTCGAATATTTTTATCTCGACGATCATTTTGATGCGCAGTACAAAGCCGATCAGCGTTTCGGGCAGGTATTCGGTTTGTTTACTTCGCTCGCCATATTTGTTGCCTGTCTTGGTTTATTTGGGCTAGCATCGTTCACTACACTTCAGCGAACCAAGGAAATCGGTATACGCAAAGTGTTGGGTTCTTCTGTTCCAGGAATCCTAAAGCTACTTTACCAGGAGTTTGCAGTTCTCCTGGTAGTAGCTTTTTTGATTGCAACACCATTGGCCTGGCTCACCATTTCTAATTGGCTGCAGGGCTATGCCTTTCGTATTAATATACAATGGAGTTATTTTATTATACCGTTTCTGATAATTGTTATCATTGCCTTGTTGACTGTAAGTTTTCAGACGGTGAAAGCAGCAATTGCAAATCCGGTAAAATCACTGAGAACAGAGTGATTTTTCGTGGGACGTGAATCCCGAATAAACAAATTAGACGGCATTAAATCATCGTATCAAAAATTAACTTCTATGTTTAAAAGCTATTTCAAAACAGCATGGCGCAATCTGATGAAGAATAAAGTTTTTTCATTCATCAACATTCTTGGTTTAACCATTGGCATTACTGTTTGTATGATGATTTATTTATTCATCATGAATGAGTTCAGTGTTGATAATTTTCATAAAAATAAAGACCAGGTTTATCGTGTAATGCGTAGCGCAGCTGTGGGTGCTAAATCAATAAATGTTGCTTTTTTATCAGGGCAGCATGCGCCTGCATTGTTAAATGATTTTAAAGGGCAGATTGTAAGCGCTGTTCGTGTAAATCAAAACGATAATCTTTTTACAGTTGGCACAAAATCTTTTCATGAAAAAAAGGAACTGGATGTTGATCCTGGTTTCTTCAGCCTCTTTTCATTTCCATTAATAAAAGGCACACCCGCAACAGTATTAAACGATTTGAACAGTGTTGTGCTGACCGAATCAACTGCTAAAAAATATTTTGGAAGCGTTGATAATGCCATGGGAAATATCATAACACTGAATAAAGAGACGCCGCTGAAAGTTACAGGTATCGCAAAAGATGTTCCTTCTGATTCACACCTGTATTTTGACATCGTTACTTCTCTTGAAAGATACAAAAACGCAGGTTGGATGACTACATGGATAAGCAATGGCGTGTACACCTATATACAGCTTGCTCCAAATGTATCAAAGGCACAGGTTGAAAAACAATTGCCGGCTTTCGTGGAAAAATACCTGGGCAGTGAACTGCGTAAATATGGTTTTAAATGGTCTTTGTCATTAACTCCATTAAAAGACGTTTACTTTGACAATATTGGGCGCGACGATGTAAAGCATGGGGACAAAACAGTTGTTTATATTTTTCTTTCCATTGCAATTCTAATACTGCTTATCGCATGTATCAATTTCATGAATCTTTCAACTATCCGGGCAACAGAGCGTTCAAAAGAAGTGGGCTTACGCAAAGTGTTAGGTGCTTTGCGTAATAATCTTGTTTGGCAGTTTATCGGCGAATCCATTTTGCTTACAACCATTTCATGCATACTTTCTGTTTGTTTGTTGTTGTTGGTAATGCCGTGGTATAATCAATTGTTGGGTTATTCATTAAATGTATCATGGAATACGTTGCCCATTTATTTATTCCTTGTTGGTATTATCATCATTGTTGGATTTTTAGCAGGCAGTTATCCTGCACTCTTCTTATCAGCATTCTCGCCAATACAGGCATTAAAAGGCAAATTAAGACTGGGCAAAGGCGGCGCATCATTCAGGCAGGTATTAGTAGTGATTCAATTCAGCATATCTGTTTTTTTAATTGTTGGCACCATCATCATTACAAAACAAATGAGTTATGTAAAGAATAAGCAACTTGGTTATAACAAAGAGCAAACGGTTATTGTGCCGATTGATAACGGGGACTTCTACAAAAACATGAATTCTTTTAAAACCGAACTGCAAAACCAAACTGCTGTGCAGTCCGTTTCTGCAATGTCCGGGGAGCCCGGTGGTTTTTTTGATGGACAGATGTTTGATGTGGAGGCTCATGCAGAGCGATGGAATGCAAGAACTGAATTTGCCGACTTTGAATTTGTAAAAACACTAGGTTTAAAAATTATTGCAGGCAGGGATTTTTCTTCTCAATTTCCAATCGATACAACTGATGCAGTGCTGATTAACAAAACTGCTGCGACCAAACTTGGATGGACTCCACAGGAAGCTATCGGCAAATGGATATTCAACACCGTTCGCGACAAAAATAAAAGAAGAATTATTGGCGTGGTTGATGATTTCAACTTTCAATCATTAAAGCAAGATATTGATGCGTTAGTGATTTCACCTGCGGAAGATAGAAGGCAGATATTGATAAAGTTAAAACCGGGCAGCTTACAGGCTGGCGTTGAGCTGATAAGACATGCTTACAATAAAGCAGCGCCATCTTATCCATTCGAATACAAATTTTTAGACCAGCAGTTTGATGAGTTATACAAAAAAGATATTCACCAGCAAACTGTATTAACCGTGTTTGCCGTGCTCGCCATTTTTGTTGCTTGCCTTGGTTTATTTGGACTCGCATCTTTTACTGCGACCAAACGCTTTAAAGAAATTGGTGTAAGAAAAGTGTTGGGCTCATCTGTGCAGGGCATTGTTGTATTGTTAGCAAAAGATTTATTGAAACCTGTATTGATAGCAACGTGTATCGCATTGCCCGTTGGTTATTATGCCATGAATAAATGGCTGCAGGATTTCGCTTATAAAACATCGGTAAGCTGGTGGGTTTTTGTTTTGGCTGCACTGGTAACATTTGGTATTGCATTGATAACGGTAAGTGTAAAATCGATAAGAGCCGCTATTGCAAATCCTGCGAGGAGTTTGAGGACAGAATAAAAGGCGCTGTGCGATGTACATCTGTCCGTTTGTACACTTTTAAAATAGAGCCGTGGGAGAGGATTGAAAAGCAAAAAAAATTTGTATTGGTATATGGTTAGCCCAAAAAATCAAAATAAGAAGAGCTCATGATCAAAAATTATTTTAAAACCGCATGGAGAAACCTGCTTCGTAACAAGGCTTTTTCAATTATCAATATTTCTGGATTGGCGCTGGGTCTCACCTGTAGCCTGATGATTATGTTGTGGGTGGAGGATGAGCGTAGCGTGGATAGATTTCATCGTAATGGAAAGCAGTTGTTCCAGGTATACGAACGAAATCATTATGATGGTAAAGTGGATGCAAGTTATACAACGCAGGGGCTGCTGGCGCAGGAATTAAAAAGGGTAGTTCCGGAAGTGCAATATGCGAGTGGCCTTGAATATGCAGCTCCGCCCGGAACGCAAAATAATTTTGAGGCCGGTGCCAAAGTGGGAAAGATGAGCGGCATGTTTGCCGGTGCTGATTTTTTTAAAATGTTTAGTTATCCTTTGTTAACAGGTAAAGCAGAAACCTCGTTGAACGCTCCGCGTGGTATTGCCATTTCACGACGGATGGCCGAATATTTTTTCGGAGGCGTTGACCAGGCGATGGATAAAACAATTCGCTTTGAGAATAAAGAGGATTTGCTGGTGACGGCTGTCTTCGAAAATTTGCCAGCCAATTCCTCGCAGCAATTTGATTTTCTGAGAAGCTGGTCGGATTTTGTGGCACAAAATGACTGGGTAAACAATTGGGGAAATACAAGCCCGGCCACTTTTATACAGCTTCGTGCTGATGCGGATGTATCAAATACCGGAGCGAAAATCAAGGATTTTATCTACCGTTACCAGGAGAAAAGCGCAGGCTTTTACACTGAGCTATTACTGCAATCATATCCTGAAAAATATCTTCACTCTTCTTTCAAAAATGGCTATGTTGATGGTGGGCGCATAGAGTATGTGCGTCTTTTTAGCATTGTCGCCGTCTTTATTTTGCTGATCGCCTGCATCAATTTTATGAATCTTGCGACAGCCCGTTCTGCAAAAAGAGCTAAAGAAGTTGGCGTAAGAAAAGTAATAGGCGCTAAAAGGTCAGCATTGATTATCCAGTTTGCAGGAGAAGCATTATTGCTTACTTTCTTTTCAGTAATGATTGCAATTTTATTGGCTGTTTTGCTTTTACCTGTCTTTAATAATCTTACTGGAAAAAGTTTAGCTGCTCCCGTTGATCAGCCGGTCTTTTATGCAACTATTATTGGATTAATGTTGGTCACCGGTTTGGTGGCAGGTAGCTATCCGGCGTTTTTTCTTTCATCATTAAAACCGGTAAGTGTTTTAAAAGGCAAACTGAAATTCACCTGGTCCTCCATCTTTCTCCGAAAAGGTTTAGTGGTTTTCCAGTTTTCGCTTTCTATTATTCTCATCGTTGGTATGATTATTATTTACCGGCAAATGAAATATGTGCAAACAAAGAATCTTGGTTACAACCGGGACAATCTTATTTATCTGCCTATCGAAGGTGAGTTGCTAAAAAACTATGGCTTATTTAAAGAGCAGGTTGGTAAGGAAGCAAGTATAACAGCCATTTCGAAAATGAGAAATTCGCCAACATTTATTGAACATCACACGGGCAGTATTGAGTGGCCGGGAAAGGATCCCAACCAACGTGTTTCTTTTGCAGATGCTGTAGTAGGCTATGATTTTGTGAGCACCATGAAACTTAAATTAAAAGAAGGCCGTGATTTCTCTAAGGACTTTGGCAACGATTCTACCAGCTTTATATTGAATGAGACTGCCGTGAAAAAAATTGGCTTTAAAGATCCCATTGGTCAACCGGTAGTATGGGGAAACAGGAAGGGAACCGTGATTGGTGTTGTAGAAGATTTTCATTTTAATTCCATGCATGAAGACATTGAACCGCTGATCATCCGGCTTGATGAAAACTGGAACTGGGGTACTATTTTAGTTCGTACCACTGCAGGCGAAACGCATCAGGCTATCGCAAGCCTGGAGAAAATTTGGAAATCATTGAACCCAAAATTTCCTTTTTCATATCAATTTTCAGATGCAGAGTATGTAAAACTTTACAAAAGTGAACAGGTTGTCAGCAAGCTGACGAATATTTTCGCTTTTTTAGCCGTGTTTATCTCTTGTCTCGGATTGTTTGGTCTCGCCACTTTTACTGCAGAGCAGCGGAATAAAGAAATAGGGGTAAGAAAAGTGTTAGGTGCATCGGTTCCCAATATCGTTTCCTTACTTTCTGCCAACTTCTTAAAACCGGTTTTGATTGCTATGCTTATCGCATTTCCGGTTGCCTGGTATAGCATGAATAAGTGGTTAGCTGATTTTGCTTATAAAATAAATATGGAGTGGTGGATGTTTGCTTTGGCTGGCTTGCTGATTCTTGCAATCGCCTTGCTGACGGTTTGTTACCAAAGCATCAAAGCTGCATTGATCAACCCGGTGAAGTCGCTGAGAACGGAGTAAATGGTCGGGAGTCGTTAGTTGGGAGCCGGGAACGATGCTTAACCTTAATCTTAACTTATTATTATCATGATAAAAAACTATATAAAAATCGCCTGCCGGAGTTTATTCCGAAACAAGGGTTTTTCTTTCACCAATGTTTTGGGGCTTGCCATTGGTATGACCTGTACGCTTCTCATTCTTTTGTGGGTGAAAGATGAAAGGACATACAATAAATTTCACAGAAACTACAGCAACATTTACCAGGTAATGGCCCACCGTGATTTTAAAAATCAAATATTCACTGATCGCAATATGGTATTGCCACTTGCCGGGGCTTTGCAAGCTGGAATACCGGAAATAAAGAATGCTGTGGTCACCACCTATCCCCAGCCGCATGTATTGACTTACGGAGATCTTAAATTGAAGCAGGAAGGTTATACCGTAAGTGAGCATTTCTTTGATATGTTTACCTGGAAATTTATCAAAGGCAATGCAGCTACTGCTCTCCATGATGCCTATTCCATTGTATTAACAGAATCTACAGCAAAGGCATTGTTTGGCAATAATGACCCGGTGAACAAAGTAGTACGCGTAGATAACGAATACGACGCAAAAGTCACGGCTATAGTGGAAGATGCGCCGGCCAACTCCTCATTACAGTTCGACTTTATCAATGCGTTTAACTACTCCAATGATTTTCTTAAACAAGCCATGACCAACTGGCAGAATTCTTCCTGGAATGTTTATATTAATCTAAACGCCGGCGCCAACATGAAGGCGGTTGAAAAAAAGATCAATGAAATAAAACACAGTCATACTAAAGATGATAAAAAGGTAAGCACCTATTTTGCTTTTCCCATGAGCAAATGGCGCTTGTATAGTGATTTCAAAGATGGTAAAAATACAGGTGGTATGATCGAATACGTTCGGTTGTTCACCGTTATTGCATTCATTATTTTATTGATTGCCTGTGTCAACTTTATGAACCTGTCTACGGCACGGTCAGAGAAAAGAGCAAAAGAAGTCGGCGTAAGAAAAACATTGGGCTCTGACAAAAAACAATTAGTATTGCAATTCTTCTTTGAGTCGGTAATACTTGCGTTGATTGCTTTTGTCTTCGCTATTGCCGCTGTTTATGTACTGCTTCCTTCATTCAATACGCTTGTAGGCAAAGATCTTTCATTGGATATTACGAGTCCTTTATTCTGGCTGGTAGCAGCATGTATAATCGTTCTTACCGGCATTGTAGCAGGTAGTTATCCTGCGTTATATCTTTCTTCTTTCAATGCGGTAAAAGTATTAAAAGGAACTTTTTTGCCGGGCAAAAAGGGTATTATTCCCCGGCGAATGCTGGTGGTAGTGCAATTCAGTATTTCCATATTGCTTATTTCAGCAACCATTATTGTTTATCGCCAGATCAATCATATCAAGAACAGGGATATTGGTTACAACCCTGACAATCTTATTATGATACCGACATCACCTGACACACAGAAAAATTTTGGAGTAATAAAACAGGAGTTGGTACAAACGGGAATGGTTGAAACGATCACAAGAACATTTTCACCCATCACAGATGTATGGTGGCGATCTCCTGCTCCCAATTGGGATGGGAAGCCCGCAGACCTGAATATCATATTTTCCGTTCTCACTACCGATGTTGATTTTGCCAAAACCGTTGGCGTAAAGATGCTGCAGGGAAAAGATTTTTCAGGTATGCCTTCCGATTCGTCTTCGCTGTTGCTGAATAAAGCTGCCGTGGAAGCAACGGGTTTAAAAGACCCTGTTGGAAAACAGTTAAAATATGGCGACAGGACTTATACTGTTATCGGCGTTACTGACAATGTGGTGATGGGTTCGCCTTTCAATCCTGTTGAGCCTATGGTGATGTGTTTTATGCCCGGCAATACATACTCGATCAGTATAAGATTAAAGCCGGAAGTGAATTTATCCAATGCTTTGAAATCTGTAGAGACGGTGTTTAAAAAAAATAATCCTGCTGTTCCATTCGAATACAGGTTTGTTGACGAGGAATTTGGAAAGAAGTTCGCCACCGAAGAACTGATCAGCAGGATCACTAACATTTTTGCATGTCTTGCGATTTTTATCTGTTGTCTTGGATTAGCGGGGCTTGTTTCGTTCACGGTTGAGAAACGGATCAGGGAGATTGGTATTCGCAAAGTACTTGGTGCCTCTGTCCCGCAAGTGTTATTGCTGGTATCTGCAGAATTTGTCAAGCTTGTTTTCATTGCGTTTTTAATCGCCACTCCTGTAGCATGGTGGTTTATGAACAATTGGCTTGACAGGTATGAGTACCACACGGCAATCAGTTTTTGGTTGTTTGGCATTGTAGGCATTATTATGATGCTGATCACTTTGTTTGTAATTGTCATCAATGCATTAAGAGCGGCTATTACTAACCCGGTGAATTCATTGAGGACGGAATAAGACGGTTAAATGTTTGTTCCGACAACTAGCGGGATGATTGTTAGCCATCAAACAATTCAACTGTCAGACAATATTTAAAGGTTATGATAAAAAGTTATATCAAAATCGCCTGGCGAAATATTAACAGGCATCGTTTCTTTTCTGTTGTAAATATCGTGGGATTATTTACCGGTATTCTGTTTACTTTATTGATTGGCGCTTATATATGGGGCGAGCTGCAGGTAAATAAAAAATTACGTAATCATCAGCGGCAATATATTCTAACAACTGTTTCAAAAGATCCAAACATTGGATATGAGCTGGCGACATTTGGCCCGTTGGCAAAACGATTGAAAGAAGATTATCCTCATCTTGTTGCGAACTATTACCGGTATGATGGCATTACATCAGTGGTTTCAAAAGCCGATAAGAATTTCCGGGAAGGCCTGCAGGTAGGCGATAGTAATTTGCTTAACATGTACGGATTTGAAGCTTTGCATGGTAATACCAAAACGGCCTTGAATGATCCTTATTCGGTAGTGATCACTGCGGATAAGGCTATTAAGTATTTTGGAAAAACAGATGTAGTAGGAGAATCTATTACTATACAAAGCTTTTCGGGAAGCAAACGTGATTTCAAAATTGCAGCGGTATTAAAAGAAATTCCGCAAAGTACCGTCACCGAACTTGCGAAAGGTTATAAGAATTCTTTTTTTATACCCCTCAACACTATATCTTATTTCGGAAGATTGGATGTGGAATCATGGAGCAATATATTTATCGCTTCTTATATTGAATTAAAAAAAGGCGTAACTGCCAAAGACATTGAAAAGCCGATTAGTCAATTGATACAACAAAATGCTAACCCGGCATTGCAAAAAGTGATCACTGTTAAACCGGTTTTATTGGCTGATTATCATTTGCAGCAGGACAATGGCCTGGTGAAACGAATGCTTTATACGCTGGCTTTTACAGGGCTTTTTATTTTGCTGATGGCCATTGTGAATTTTATCAATATTGCTATTAGCCGCTCTTCTGCCAGGATGAGAGAAATTGGTATCAGGAAAGTGTTGGGCGGATTAAAAAAACAATTGATCCTGCAGTTTCTCTCCGAATCACTCATGTTGGTATGTATTGCCATGTTAATGGCCATAGCTGCATATCCATTGCTGAAACCATTGTTCGAACAGATAGTGGGTAAGCAAGTCCCGGAATTATCTTCCTTTCCCCTCTATTTTGTTTTGGTGCCGGTTGGTATTGTTTTTATTGTTGGATTGCTTGCCGGGTCATATCCCGCCTTTGTTTTATCCTCATTAAGGTCAGTTGATTCATTAAAAGGAAAGCTGAAAACGGTAAAACAGAATTTTCTATTGAGGAAATCATTGGTAGGTTTCCAGTTTGCCATTGCTATTATAGTATTGGTGGCTGCTGCAGTTGTAGCCGGGCAGGTAGCTTATTTTTTTGGCCAGGGACTTGGCTACAACAAAGAATATATTGTTTCATCGCAGGTGCCGAGGGATTGGACAATTGACGGCGTGAAGAAAATGGCAACAGTTCGAAATGAATTTGCTACTATGCCGCAGGTGAGCAGTATATCTTTATCGTATGAAATACCGGACGGCGCCAATGCAGGACAGGTGCCTGTTTACAAATCAGGCGGCGATTCAACCGGTGCTATGTCCATGCAGTTGCTCCAAACAGATGAAAATTATCTTTCAACTTATGAAGTGCCGCTAAAAGCAGGAAGGTTTTTCGATAACAGGGGGCTTGATTCAGGTAAAGTGGTGATCAACGAAAAAGCATTGGCAGCATTGGGTTGGAAAAATGCAGAAGACGCGGTAGGTCAGCAATTAAGAATTCCTGGTGATCCAACCATATTCACTATAAAAGGAGTATCAAAAGATTTTCATTTTGGTTCTATGCAAAAGGCAATTCCGCCGATGCTATTTTTCAATGTTCGCTATTCGCCGTTTTATCGTTACCTGTCATTCAAACTAAAACCGGGAAATATTCATGCATCCATTGACGCGATTCAAAAAAAATGGTCGCAATTGCTGCCAGGCAGTTCGTTTGAATATACATTTATGGACGATACATTGAAAAAATTGTATGCATCGGAACTGCAGTTGAAGAAAGCGGCTTATACATCAACAGTACTGGCATTAATTATTGTTTTGCTTGGGGTATTGGGATTGGTTTCATTAAGCATTCAAAAGCGAACAAAGGAGATCGGGATCCGGAAAGTATTGGGGGCTTCTGTTTCTTCTATTATTTCTCTTTTTATGAAAGAATTTGTTTGGGTGATGCTCGTGGCTGGTTTCGTTGCCTGTCCGCTGGCCTGGTTCATCATGCAAGGCTGGCTGAATGATTATGCCTATCGTATCAGTCTTACCGCACAGCCATTCATCATAAGTATCGCAGGGTTGGGAGTAATAACAATTATGTTGATTGCTTTGCAAACAATTAAAGCGGGATTGGAGAATCCTGTTAAATCTTTACGAACAGAGTGAGTAAAGATTTAATCCCGACCACAGCGTCGGGGTGAAATCATTAAGAACTGAATGAATTCAACAATATGCTGAACCATTATATCAAGATATCTATCTGCACCTAAGGAGAGAAATCGTTTGGCAAAATGCTAAGAACAGGTCTGCATATTTACGGACAACTATCAAATCGGAAAATTATAAACATGCTTAAAAACTATTTCAAAACCGCCTGGCGAAACTTAACAAGACAAAAAGTTTTTTCCTTCATCAATATTTCGGGGCTGGCATTGAGTCTTACTGCCGTTTGGCTGATTGCACTTTATATTGCGGATGAGTTGAGCTACGACCGGTATCATGAAAAAGAAAATAGAATTTACCGGTTGGCAACACACGGTAAATGGGGCGATCAGAGATTCGATATTACCGGCACATCGGGGCTTGCAGCACCAGCGCTTAAAAGCGATTTTCCTGATGTGGAGGATGCCGTGCGTATGAGTCCAGGAGGAGGAGGTGTTATTAGGTATGACAATAAAAAAATAAAAGATGATGCGGTCTTTTATTCCGATGCTTCCTTCTTTATTATATTTACCTATCATTTCCTCTCAGGTAATGTACATGCTTTAGAAAAACCAAACAGCATTGTACTTACTAAAACGCTTGCTGCAAAGCTTTTCCCCGATCCCGTTTCGGCTGTTGACAAAACAGTATATATCGACAAAACTCCTCTTGTTGTAACAGGTGTTATTGAAGATATTCCACGTAACTCGCATTTTAGTTTTAATGCATTCCGTTCTTTACCTGCTGATTACAAAGGCGACTGGGGCGGTCTCAATATGTTCACCTACATCCTGCTGAAAAAGAATGCCGATATCAACCAATTGAGGTCAAAGATGCCAGCCTTTGTGACCAAATACATGATGATAGAAGCTGTAAAAGGGAATAATATTCAATTTACCCTTGAGCTACAGCCGTTAACTTCTATTCATCTGAATTCTCATTTGAGTTATGAATTGGGTGAGAACCGTGACGTAAAATATATCTATGTATTGTCCATTGTAGGATTGCTGATATTCATTATTGCCTTTATTAATTACATCAACATCACCACCGCAAGGGCTTCTGTTCGCTTACGTGAAGTGGCCGTTAGAAAAATAATCGGCTCCAGTAAAAAGAACCTGGTTGGGCTGTTTCTTGTGGAATCTGTCATCACCATACTTTCTGCTGCCTGCATTAGTATGCTGTTAGTAGCACTTGTCATGCCTTTGTTCAACGAGGTTGCAGCAAAGCAATTTTTTGTCTGGCAATTCGGTACTATCCGCACCATTGCGTACATGCTGGGCTTTGCCATTCTTGCCGGACTTCTTGGTGGATGGTATCCAGCTTTTTTCCTATCAAGATTTAAAACCATACCGGCTTTAAAAAACCAGTTGGGTGACGTAAAAGGGCAAACGTTTTTCAGAAAGTCGCTGGTAATGTTTCAGTTCGCAGTTACCGTGATAATGATCACTGCTTCATTAATCATTTATCTCCAGCTCAATTATGTACTCAATACCGATCTTGGGTTTAATAAAAAACAAATGCTGACTTTTCATTTAGATTCAAGAGAGGTGAGGCAAAGGGCCTCTGCGTTGCGCACAGCATTGCTGCAAAGCCCAATGGTGAAGGCCGTGGCTTCAGCAGGAAGTCCCATTGGCAATAACAATATTGGCATGATGGATTACAGCGTGGAAAAAAATGGTGTGCTGGATGAACACAGCAATCTTGCATATGGCTTAACCATTGATGCTGATTTTATTCCTGCTATGCAGATCAAACTGGTGGAGGGACGCAATTTTTCAAAAGATATTCCGTCAGACAGTGGCCAGGTAATGGTGAATGAAACATTTGTGAAACGACAAGGCTGGGCTTCGGCTATGGGCAAACGAATTTCCAGAGGGGCAGATTCCACAGGCAAAATACATTATGCCAACATCATCGGCGTGGTAAAGGATTTCCATATTTATTCTTTGCAACATAAAATAGAAACCCTCATAATGGAACTTCCCAGGAAGGCGACAGATCAGTACGACATGTATGTGCGGTTGGACGAACATCACCTCGCTCAATCACTTGACTTTGTTGAGCAAACATTCAGAAAATTTGATGCCGCTTCTCCTTTTGTTTCTCGTTTCCTGGATGAAAATTTCGCAGACCAATATAGAGCAGAAGAAAAACAGGGGCAGGTTTTGCTTGGGTTTACCATTTTAACCATAGTTATTGCCTGTCTGGGCTTGTTTGGGTTGATCACCTTTACGGTTGGAAAGCGGGTAAGAGAAATCGGTATACGAAAAGTGCTCGGCGCCAGCGTGAGCGGCATGATTTCTTTATTAACAGGAAGTCTGCTGAAAGTGGTGTTGCTCTCTATGCTGGTGGCTATACCTGTATCCTGGTTGGTGATGAATAAATGGCTGGAAGATTTTGCTTACCGCATTCATTTGGAATGGTGGATGTTTGCTTTGGCCGGAATTATTTCACTGATCATTGCCATGATTACCTTAAGCCTCCAGGCAATAAAAGCGGCTATAGCCAACCCGGTGAAATCTTTACGAACCGAGTAGGTCCAAGCCATAGCGTCGGGGTGAAATCAGTACGAACAGAATAAATTATTATAACAATTGTAAAATAAAATTATGATCAAAAATTACCTGGTTGTTGCATGGAGAAACTTGTTGCGTTATAAAATTTATTCCTTTATAAATATTGCAGGCCTCGCCGTCGGGCTGGCGGTTTGCATGTTGATCGTACTTTATACCGGTCACGAAGCAAGCTATGACCGCTTTCATAAAAATGCCGAAGGAATTTTTTGGATGCAGACCAAATTAAAAATCGGGACTGATTCGGTCTTCATGCCTTATTTAAACTATTCTGCAGCGCCCATGGTGAGCCAGCGGGAGCCGGCTGTCGAAAGTTATCTGCGTCTGAGAAAAGATCCTCAAAATGCCATCATTCAAAATCCGGCTATACCTTCCCTGAAGTTTGCTGAAAGCAAATTTATTTTCGCCGACAGCAATTTTTTTAGCTTCTTTTCTTTCCAACTTTTACAGGGAAGTAAGGAGCAGGTCCTTCGCAATCCGTTGTCTGTTGTTATTTCCCGGGATGCAGCGAAAAAATATTTTGGCAACGATGATCCCGTTGGTAAAACAATCCGCTACAATAATAATGATGACTTACTCATAACAGGTGTGGCAGCAAATACTCCTTCTAATTCGACAATCGAATTTGATTTTGTGGCATCACTTTCCAGCATGAGGGCAATTAAGGAACAACAGGCTCTGGTGTTGAAGGAAAAAAATGATTTCACTACCTATTTTCTGGTAAAGCCGGAAGGTCAGATTTCCCATATTGAAACGGCTTTATTTCAGCTGGCCAGGATGCAGGAAGGTGATGAACAGCTTAGTTTCCGTTATGTGAGCACTCCTTTGACAAAGTTGCATAAGGTAGCAAGCTCCGATATCTCCGGGTTTAAATACGTCAAAATATTTCCCTTTGTGGCTGCGTTGGTTTTGTTGTTGGCACTGATTAATTATATGAGCCTGTCCACCGCCCGCTCTGCTGTCCGGGCCAAAGAGATCGGCGTGAGAAAGGTAATTGGAGCCGGTCGTAAAATAATCGCCATTCAGTTTTTCGTTGAATCTGCATTGTACACCGGCATCGCTTTTATACTCGGTTATTTTTTATGTATTTTTTTCCAACCCTTCTTTTTTAATTTTTTACAGATTAGTGTTGACCGGTCCTTTCTTCTTCATCCATGGGTGATACTGGCATTTTCAGCATTGTTCATGATCGCGATTCTTATTTCGGCCACTTATCCTTCGTTGTTGCTGTCGGCTTATAAGCCAGTATTAGTGTTGTATGGCAGGCTTGGGAAAAGTGGTGGCATTAGCATAAGAAGATTTTTTACAGTCATCCAGTTTTCGATAGCTGTTGTATTTATTATCTGTGGTATTGTAATGCAAAGGCAGCTGCATTTTTTCAGGCACAGGGATACGGGCATGAACCGCGATAATATTGTAATGATGCCTTTTGGTACGAGTGTTACCAAACATTATTCAGCTTTCAAACAAGAACTGCGATCTGTTCCGGGCATTCAACAATTCAGTCTCGGATTGCATCCGCTGTTTAAAGGATATGATATGATGGGCATGATGCCGCCGGGTAGCAAAGAGATGGTATTGATGCCGGTGATGGATGTGGACCAGCATTTTATTCCGCTGTTGGGGTTGCAATGGAAACTGCCGCCGGATGAATCTTTTTTTTATAAGAAAAAGAATAACATTATCCTGAATGAAACGGCGGTTGAAAAATTACATCTGGGTCAGCAACCGGTCAATCAAAAAATTGATCAGTTTGAAGTTGCCGGCGTGCTGAAAGACTTTAACTGGTCGTCGCTTCAGCATAAAATAGAGGGATTGATTTTATCCGTTTCCAATGATGAAGACAGTACATCTATGTGGGCCGCAAAAGGAGGGTGCTTATTTGCCAAAATCAATGCTGGTACCAATATTCCCTCGTTGATGGAGCAACTAAAAAAGCTCCATAAAAAATACGACAGCGAAAAGGCCTTTGACTATTATATTTTGGATGATGCTTTTAATGAGTTGTATAAAGCTGAGGACAGGCTTTCTCAAATGTTAATACTGTTTACCAGCCTGGCGATTTTTATTGCTTGTCTTGGCTTGTTTGGGCTGGTAACATTTATGGCGATACAGCGAACCAAGGAAATTGGAATAAGAAAGACACTTGGCGCCTCCGTACAAAATATTGTCAGTTTATTATCCGGTGAGTTTATGGTTCTCGTATTGCTTGCCGTGATAATCGCTTCACCTGTTGCCTGGTATTTTATGAACAGGTGGTTGGAGGAATTTGCGTACCGTATTTCTGTGGAATGGTGGATCTTTCTTTTGGCAGCCATCATCACAGTGCTGATTGCTATAATGACTATAGGCTTCCAGGCCATTAAAGCGGCAATTGCTAACCCTGTTAAATCTTTACGAAGCGAATAAACTAATTGATCCCTGAAATAAATAGTATCAAACCTGTATTCAAGATGATTCACTTTGCGATTTTAATCATTAACTTTTCACTTCATGCAAACTAAAATAAGCTTTATGAGCTATTCCCCTTTTAAGAACATTCTTGTGGCAATATTATTTGTTGTATCAGGTTTCATAGCAAAAGCTCAGCAAACCGCTGAGAAATTTGTGCTGGAGACGCAATACCTGCTTTATCTACCTGAGCAGTACGCTGCTGATACCGCTACAAAGTGGCCATTATTAATTTTCCTGCACGGGTCGGGTGAAAGTGGAGCGGATTTAAACAAAGTAAAAGTGCACGGTCCGCCTAAATTGATCGAGCAGGGAAGAAAATTTCCATTTATCGTTGTGTCACCGCAGGCGCCTCCGCAGACCGGATGGAGAGCCGAAGTATTAAAAGGAATGCTGGACGACCTGAAGAAAAAGTACCGGGTGGATAATGACCGTGTGTATTTAACCGGGTTGAGCATGGGCGGCTATGGTACCTGGAACCTCGCTGAGAAATATCCGGAAGAGTTTGCAGCTATTGCGCCAATTTGTGGTGGAGGTGATGCAGAGCAAGTATGGAAATTGCGCCATATGCCGGTTTGGTGCTTTCATGGAGCTAAAGATGACGTAGTGCCGCTTTCAGCATCACAAACAATGGTAGACGCTTTAAAAAAGTATAACTCCGACGTCCGGTTTACATTATACCCTGATGTTAATCACAATAGTTGGGAAGTGACGTATAACAATGACAGCCTTTATAGGTGGCTGGTGGCCCAAAAACGATTTCGATTTAAGCCTGTGGCGCTGCCGCAATCCCTGCTAAAGGAATATGAAGGTATTTATGTCAATAATGTGAATAAGGATACGGTAAAAATGGTTGTTGAAAATGAGAAGTTGGTTGCAAAACCTGGAGAGAATTCAATAGAGCTAAAGTCATCTGCTAATAACAATTTTTATTGGGACGATAATTCGATTGACGAAGTTCGGTTTACCCGGACCAATAATGATGTTGTAGGAGGCTTCATATTGTTGGCTGGTGAAAAGGTGGAGTTCAGAAGATTGCCGGCGAACAAAACGGCAAAGACAAAGCAAAAATGAATCAGGAGTCTGCAACGTGATACTGAACGAAGTGTACGGATTTGAATGGCAACTGTTCGTTTCCGGACACCCTGACTAATAGGGTATATACAAACAGTTGATTTTAATAAGTTTATCTATTGGCATGCCTGTTGGTGACTGCTAACCGACCGAATACACCGAATGTATGTTTAGAAATTATTTCAGCGTCGCTTTTCGAAATTTAAAACGCCATAAGATTTTTTCGCTGATCAATATTTCAGGACTGGCCATTGGCATCAGCGCTGCATTGGTTATTTACCTCATCGTTCAATACGAATTCAGCTTTGATACTTTTCATAAAGATGGCAACAAAATTTACCGCATCGTTTCAAAGATCGAGTTTCCTGATCTTACCATTAATAACTCCGGTGTGCCGGTGCCTACAGCAAAAGCCGTTCGCAATGAAGCAACAGGTATTGATGTTGTTACTAATTTTATTATTGGCAACGCTTTTAAAGTGTCTGTTCCTCTAGCCGGAGCTCAATCACCAGCAGTTTTTAAGAATCAACAGGGTATCATTTATGCCGATGAAGAATATTTTACGCTATTTCAATATGATTGGTTAGCAGGACATGCGCAAACAGCTATGAAGGACCCTTTCCAGGTGGTATTAACAGAAAGCAGGCTTAAAGCTTATTTTTCTACCTTATCGCCGAATGATGTTGTTGGAAGAACGATCTATTATGATGATTCTGTCAAGGCAACAGTTGTGGGTGTTGTAAAGGACTTAACAAAACCAACAGACTTTGCTTTTAAAGAATTTATATCAAGAGCAACGGCAGAAAACACGGGCATTAAGAATCATTGGGGTTGGGAAGAGTGGGGAAGTATTAATTCGGCTTCGCAATTGTTTATAAAATTAAAATCGGGAACAAAGCCGGCGCAAATAGAAAAACAGTTAGCAGCGCTTCGTAATAAATACAGGCAAAGAAGACCGCAGGAACCGGAGAAGGACGACACCCAACATTTTTTACAACCAGTAAACGATATACATTTTAATCCTCATTATGATGCTATGAACCAACGCCAGGCAAGCAAGCCTTCTCTCTATGGTTTGCTTGCCGTGGCTTCTTTTTTATTGCTGCTGGGTTGTATCAATTTTATTAACCTGACCACTGCACAGGCATCAGCAAGGGCAAAAGAGATCGGCATTCGCAAAACAATCGGTGGTGCAAAAAAACAACTGATAGTTCAATTTCTCAGTGAAACATTTGTACTTACAATTTTAGCTACTATTTTATCAGTGATCATTACCCCTGGTTTGCTGAACGTATTCAGCGATTTTATTCCGCCCGGGGTTTCGTTTGCTTCATTAAATCGGCTGCATGTTTGGATATTTCTCGTATTGCTGATGCTGTTGGTTACTTTATTATCGGGTTTTTATCCGGCATGGGTGCTTACGAAATTCAAACCAGTAACGGTTTTAAAAAACCAGGCTTATTCAGGCACAGCGCAAATAAGAAAGGCATGGCTGCGCAAAACATTAACGGTTACACAATTTGTAATAGCTCAATTCCTGATCATTGCAACGCTGGTGGTAAGTAAACAGGTACATTACTCACTAAACAAAGATTTGGGATACAAGCGTGACGCCATTGTTTTTTTTAATACTCGCTGGAATTTCTTTTCTGATCAGAAGGACAATCGCCGTTTCGTTTTACAGGAAAAATTAAAAGCGATTCCGGAAATTGAAAAACTAAGTCTTGCAGGCTCATCTCCGGCGTCAACTAATTTTTCTACTACCACGATGAAATATAAAAATGGGGACAAACTAATAGAAACAATGGTAGAAGTAAAATATGCCGACACAGCTTATTTTGATCTTTATAAAATGAAATTGCTAGCGGGTAAAAATCTTCAGCAAAGTGATACCGCTAAGGAGTTTGTGATCAATGAAACGTATGTAAAACTATTGGGTTTTAAAAACCCTGCTGATGCGGTTGGCAAACTGATCGAAAGAGACCATTTTGTTCCCGTGATTGGAGTGATAAGAGATTTTCATGCTAACTCAACCCGTCACCCCATCAAACCACTGGCTTATTCTGCCGCTGCTGAAAACAGCTACACATTTCACATTGCTTTAAAGCCTCGTGGAGCAGATGCAGAGCTTTGGAAAAGAGCTTTAGCAAAAATGGAAAAAGCATTTAAAGAAATTTATCCTGAAGATGATTTTGAATATAAATTTTACGATGAAAGCATCGCTTCATTTTATAAAACAGAACAAAATATTTCCAGTTTATTAAGATGGTCTGCTGGTTTGTGCATTTTTATCAGTTGCCTCGGTTTATTGGGTTTGGTTATTTATATCACCAATACCCGAACCAAAGAGATTGGTGTAAGAAAAGTGTTAGGCGCTTCTGTTGCGCAAATTGTATCGCTTTTGTCCAAAGACTTTTTATCGCTTGTATTAATTGCATTTTTGATTGCTTTGCCGCTGGCCTGGTGGGCTATGCACAACTGGTTGCAGGATTTTGCATACCGTACAGCATTAAGTTGGTGGGTATTCGCGGTTACCGGTGCGGGCATGCTGCTGATAGCTATGCTGATATTAAGTATAAGAACGATAAGATCGGCAATTGAAAACCCGGTGAAGGCATTAAGGACTGAATAAAAAACTTATGATCAGAAGTTATTTTAAAATTGCATGGCGCAACCTCTGGAAGAATAAACTTTTTTCCTTTATATACATTATGGGGTTGGGCTTAGCTATTCCATTCGCCTTGCTTTCACTGATACAGGTAGTGAACGTGTATGAGTATGACAACTTTCATCCGCATCCCGATAGAACGTACAGGATAATAACAGATGTGACAGATGCGAATGGTAATAAAATAAAATATGCTGCTACACCTTTTGCATTAGCCCGTACGCTAAAAACAGATTATCCGTTTGTTGAGCAATCAACAAATGTAATCGGGGAAATGGGATGGGAACTTACCAACAGAATTAAGACAATCAGGGTAAACGTATTATTTACGGAGCCTTCCTTCTTTGACATTTTTGGGTTCTATCTCGAAAAAGGCACGTTGCCGGTAGCGCCGAATTCAATCGTGCTTACCCACGAAAAGGCCGAAATATTTTTTGGCGATGCAGATCCTGTTGGCAAAACGCTTTCGCATCATGATTATGGGGAACTAAAGGTCACCGGTGTATTAAAGCCCTTTAAGAAAAACACACATCTCAAAACAGATGCGATGATCTCAATGGCTACTTATGAGCGGATGCATAGAAATGTTTCCAAAACAGATTTGCCTGGCTACACGTATGTTCTATTAAAAGAAAACACCAAAATCGGGAACCTTGATGCTGCTATAAATACACTTGCTGCTAATAGTAACAAAGAGAATGCAGAGGCCAAACAAACAATTCAGTTCCGGCGACAGAAATTATCAAAAATATCGCCTGCCTTTGAGGAGTTGAGGGGAAATATGGGAGTAGAATCTGTACTGGAACTATCAGTTAACCTGGCCATAGCAATGGCGATTATTTTATTGGCCGGGTTTAATTATACTAATCTTACATTGGCCCGTTCTTTAAGCAGGGCGAAAGAAGTAGGTATACGCAAAGTGTCAGGTGCATTGCGCCATCAATTAATCGGGCAGTTTATTTGTGAAGCTATACTCATTGCATTGTTATCGCTTGTGACGGGTTTCGTAGTATTAAGATTTATGCAGCAGTTTGTGCATGTAAACTGGATCACCTGGGAGGTGGACAATCAGTTTATATTATGGGTGGTGTTTATATTATTTGCCATTTTAATTGGTGTATTGGCGGGTATAATTCCTGCAAGAATATTGTCGAGATTTCAACCCGTAAAGGTGCTGAAGGGAGCAGTCAGTCCGGCTTCTTTTGGTAAGATAAATTTTCGTAAAAGTCTCGTGGTAATTCAGTTTGTGGTTACAGCTTGTTTCATTTTTTTGATTGCAAATTTGTACAGCCAGTTTAAATACATGGCTACCGATAATGAAAACTTCAATCGCAGAAATATTTACAATGTATCTGCCAATGGTAATTACAAGCTTTTAAAAAACGATATTTCAAATAATAAGGATGTTGAAAGGGTCGGGCTTGTTTCAACGCCTTTTGGAGGCACAAGTGCAACCTGTACTGTCAAAAATGATCAGCAGGGCAACAACAGTTCTGCCAGTTATTATGCAGCCAATGCTGATTTTATTGCCAATATGAACCTGCAGTTTGTTGCAGGAAAAAATCTTCCTGAAAGTAACAGCGATTCTGCTTCAAACTTTGTAGTAGTTAATGAACAGGCTCTCTTTGCTCTAGGCTTAGGCACGCCACGGGAAGCAATTAGTAAAAAAATTATTTTGAATGATTCAAAAGAAGTGATAATAAATGGTGTTGTCAAAGATTTTTGTTATTTCCTCTACCAGTTCCGGGTATCGCCTTTAATAATGCAGTATAACCCGGCACAGTTTCATGTGCTGAGTATAAAAACAAAAAGTGCAGTAGCAGAGCAGCCGTTTAAAGCAAAAATGCAGGCGATATGGAAAAAATATAATCCTTACGAAGAGCTTGCTTTTTCCAATTATGAAAAGGAAGTGTATGAACGTTATTATCCGGGTGCAGATATGAAATTTATGGGTATGGTTTGCTTTATCATTTTTGTAATTGCTATTATGGGTTTGATCGGCATGGTTACCTACAATACAGAAAAACGTGTTAAGGAAATCGGCATCCGTAAAGTGATGGGTGCTTCTGTTGTAACAATTGTAAAGGAACTTTCCGCAGGCTTTGTAAAATTAATTTTGATTGCCGCTTCTATTTGTATTCCGTTAGGCTATGTAGCGGGATATTTCTTTATAAATTTATTTGCCTTTAATAATGGAGTAAATATTGGATTGATGATCTTTCTTTTTTGCCTGATATTTTTCATTGCGTTGTTTACAATTGCGATAAAAACTATTGGATCTGCCTCAGTAAACCCTGTAAAATCATTAAGAACTGAATAAAAATAAAATTATGCTCGAATTAAAACATATCTACAAATGGGTAAATACCGGTAATAACCGAACATTTCTTTTGAAGGATATCAACCTGTCGGTAAAAGAAGGGGAGTTTATTTCTATTATGGGGCCATCAGGCTCAGGCAAATCAACTTTATTGAATGTGATCGGCATGCTGGATGAATTCAATGAAGGCGAATATAACTTTTTGCATGAATCTGTACATAAACTAAAAGAAAAACAGCGATCAGCCCTGTACAAGCAATACATCGGGTTTGTATTCCAGGCTTATCACCTGATTGATGAACTGACGGTTTATGAAAACATTGAAACTCCACTTATTTACCAAAATGTAAAATCATCGGAAAGAAAAGCTTTGGTGGCGGATATGCTTGACAGGTTTCAGATAGTAGGGAAGAAGGACCTTTTCCCCGCACAGCTTTCCGGTGGCCAGCAACAATTAGTGGGCATAGCAAGAGCACTGATAGCGAAACCCAAATTATTATTAGCCGATGAGCCTACCGGCAACCTCAACTCCAAACAAGGTGAAGAGATCATGGATCTTTTTAAGCAACTGAATGAAGAAGGCGTAACGATCATACAGGTTACTCACTCCGAAAAAAATGCAGCTTATGGTAAACGCATCATTCACTTGCTGGATGGTATGGTGGAAAAGAGAGTGGAGTTGGCAGTTGGCAGTTGACAGTTGACAGTTCTATGCTATCAATACTTTTCCTGAGATCATCGATAAACCATAAAATTTTTCGGTTAACGTTGCGAAAACGAACAATGTCTGTATCAAAACCGGACAGGTGAAAGGCGCTGCATTTCACTAACACGTTATTTTTCAATAACTCTGAAACTTGGTATGCATTTGATTAAGTATCACCAATAGTAGCCATTGATTTTAAATAACAGGGATAATGAACACAAAGAAGTTTATAGGATTAGCATTAATAGCATTTTCATTGCAGGCCATGGGTCAAACCACCCTGACACTTAAGCAATGTGTAGAGACGGGTATCAATAATAATTTTGATGTAAGACAAAGAGAATTGCAGTTGCAAAGCGATGAAGCTAACTGGAAGCAGTCCAGGCTAAATATTTTTCCAGATCTCAATGCGAATGCAGGACATAGTTTTAACCAGGGGCGTAGTATTGATCCTTTTACCAATTCACCCGTTACTCAATCTTTCAATTCGTCAAACTATGGTGCGAGTAGTGGTATTACCTTGTTCAATGGATTGTCCATTCAGAATTCGATCAGGCAAAATTCATTAACCTACCAGGCGTCCAAAATGGATTGGCAGCAGGAAAAAGATAATCTTACTATTAATATTATCCTTGCTTATTTACAGGTGGTGAGCAATGCAGAGCAATTGGAACAGGCCAAAAACCAGGCGGCTTTGTCAAAGCAACAGGTAGACCGGCTGGAAGTTTTGAACAAAGAAGGCGCCATCAAGCCATCTGATCTTTCTGATCTGAAAGGACAGTATGCCAGTGACCAGTTATCAATTATCAGCATTCAAAATTTATTGGAGACAGCAAAAATCAGTCTCTGCCAGTTGATGAACATACCTTACAACAAGGATCTTGCTTTGGAAAAGATAGATCCCGCATCTTTTGCTGATCGTTATGAAGAGACACCGGATAAGATCTATCAAACGGCATTGGAGCAACTGGCGATGATCAAAGCCGCTGAATTGCGCAAGCAAAGCGCAGCAAAAGCTATCAAGGTAGCAAGAGGTCAGCTTTTCCCTGTATTGCGATTCGAGGGTGGTGTCAGCACCAGTTATTCAAGTGTAGCCATGCAGAGTAAATACCTGAATACAACCGACAAAACTTCCAATGACTATGTAATGATAAATGGAACTCCATCGCCGGTAATCTACAAGCAGGATAATTTCAGCAGCAGTAAAATCAATTATAATGACCAGCTGAATAATAACCTGTATACTTCATTTGGGTTTAACCTGCGTATTCCTATCTTCAACTTCTTGCAACAGCGAAATCGCATTAAGCAGGCACAGATCATTTATAAGACCCGTGAACTGTCTGCCAACACAACAAAGACACAGCTAAGCCAGGCCATTGACCAGGCTTATATCAATATGAATACGGCTTCGGACCGTTATAAGACGATCCTGGAGCAGGTAAATGCATTCAATGAATCATTCAGGGCGGCGGGCATCCGGTTTGACTCAGGGGTTGGCAACTCAATTGATTACCTTACCGCCAAAAACAACCTGGACAGGGCCAACATCAACCTTATCATTGCCAAATATGATTATGTGTTAAGAACGAAAATCCTGGATTATTACCAGGGGAAACAATTGTGGTAAAGGTTGACTCCTTAATTCATTGAAAATTCGGAACGTAATTCACATCCTTTACCGGGTGATGAGATAACCGATAGTTTGCCATTGAAAAGGTTCAGCCTGCTGCGAATGTTTTTTAACCCGATACCGCTTTCAAGATTACCAGCATCAAAACCAACTCCGTCATCCTTTATCTGTATTTCCACCTGCGGAGCGTCTATGTCTATTTTTATCAATACATTTTTTGCTTCGGCATACTTGATGATATTGTTTAATTGTTCCTGTATTACACGATAGATCATTAATTTTTGTTCATCATTCAGGTATTGATTAACTTTTTCATCATCCACGATTAACGAGAATTTCAATTCCTTTACCCGTCGGATATTGGCAATTAAATTTTGAATCGATTCTTTTAGCCCTTCCTCTTTGAAGACAGGAGGCTTCAGGTTGGCGGAGAGGTGCCTGATCTCAGTTATTGATTGCTGGATCAGCTCAGTCGTCTTTTTCAGTATTTCTTTTTCATTTTCAGAATGGCTGTCGATCATCCCAACATGTAATTTTACCACACCCAGCGTTTGAGCAATATTGTCGTGCAATTCTTCCGCCCACCTGTTTCGCTCTCGTTCTTCAGCCTTTATGATATTTCGGGTGATCTCAGTTTTACTTCTTAGCTATTGATTGTGATACTCACGCTGTAACTGGCGGTACTCACTGATATCCTGCAGGGCGCCAATAATGCTATAGGGTTTATCGTTACTGTCTTTCAGCAAATAAATGCGGTGCATTACTTCCCTGTATCCTTTACCCGGAATTAAAAACCGGTATTCTCCCTGCCAAAACTGGTGTCCCGGCATATAGGCTCTTTTTATACCTTCCATCACCTGTTGTTTATCGTCGGGGTGAATATGGTTTTCCCAGTAAGACACTCCATTTTTGTTTTGTAATACTTCAGTTCCCAAAATCTCATCAATGTTATTTCCCATTTTTGACAGTTTCAGTCAGGATATCGTATTCGTACATACCATCTTTTGTTGCATTCATCACTGCTTTATACTTTTTCAGCATGTCCCGGTTGGTCTCCAGTGAATGAATTAGTTTTTTGTAGATATTATAAGCTACTGAATAAATAAACAGCGAGGACACCAGTACAAAGGCCAGTCCTTTATAATTTTCAATTTTCTGAAGAGTGTTTGTATTATCGTTGGCCAGCCATTCAGCCACTTTGCCGCTGCCTACTATCCAAATGGCGCCAAAGAGAAAGTAGTAAAGTCCAAGTCTTGCCGGAGGGGATAGTTTGGAAAGCATAAGAAAGGGTTTACGTAATTATGCGGCAACGCAGATGAAAAACTGCAGGTTACAATGGCAATTTATGGAATTACAGGGGAGCATAAAAAAAAGGCTCTGAGAAATCAGAACCTTTGCGTACCGGAGTCTGATTTTCTAAGTTTTTCGTCCGTTTGGGTTTCGAATTCTTAATAAAGAAACAGTTAATGGCAAAAGGACTGCATGATAGTTTTAGATCAAGTAGTGGGTGCAGACAAAGAACTAAAGTTAAAATTGAATTATAATAGGATAAAAGGGCATGCAAAAGATTGAAGTATAAAATTGATATTGTGATGTATTATTATAATGCACACGGAAAATTGCTCCGGATTGTGAATTAACATCGATAATAGCTGATTGCAACAACTGCCGTATGAGAGAAAAAGAAAATGCCAGGGGTCTCTTCCTGCGTTTAACTGGCGTGGAAAACGAATCTGCTTTATGGGAATTGCATGCCCTTTTTTTCCATCCCTTATACAGACTCATTTATTCTATAACTCATCACAAAGAAGTGGCTGAAGAATTGACTAATGATGTTTTTGTTCAAATTTGGCAAAGCCGAAAAAAAATAGGCAATGTTGAAAATCCCGAAGTATATCTTTTTGTTTGTGCCAGGAACATAGCCTTTACTTATCTTAAATCCATAAAAGCGCCGGTTACAAGTATAGAAGACATACAGCAATTTGACCTGCATATAGAAAGAACACCGGAAGACATGCTGGTCTCATCTGAAATGGTAGCCCGTATCAATGCTGCTATACGGCAACTGCCACCTAAATGCAAGCTTACTTTTTTATTGGTAAAGGAAAACAACCTGAAGTACCGCGAAGTAGCTGAGATACTGGGTCTTTCAGTCAAAACGGTTGAGGCGCAAATGAGTATCGCCCTGAAAAAACTAAGTCAATCCATTCCTTTTTTACTTCCTGCATTTTCCCGTTAAAATTTTTTTTTCTCCTGTTTAGGGGTAAAACAACTTCTTCTCACTCCTTTATAGAAAGGAAGAATACTAAAATGTCTATAGACCGCATCTGGGATCTGTTAGCCAAGAAATTCAATAACGAAATTTCATCACAAGAGCTGGAAGAACTGGAATTACTATTACGTGAAAACCGGGACGCCTTCCAGTTAAATGAGTTGTTGTCCCGCTTTGGGGAGCTTCCGTTCAAACCTGTTTCTGATGAGGCAATGAAGAGAAGAAGTATAAATGCCATCAAAGAAACTATTGGTATCAGAGACGAACAAGATAGCAATGAAACTATAATAAGCGATTATGAAAGGGAAACATCATTTCGCAACCGAAGAAAGGGAATAAGGATAGGTGTAGCAATACTTGCATCTGTTCTTCTTTTTGTAACAATCGTATGGTTTCCTTTCTGGAAAAAAAATGGACATGGTAAAGAGATGGCCAGTATGAACGAAATAAAAACGGATGCCGGGTCTAAAACCACGGTCAATCTCCCCGATGGCTCTGTTGTCGTTTTAAATGCAGGTAGCAAGCTAAGTTATAATAAGGAATTTGGTATCAGTTCACGGGAGATCAAACTAACCGGTGAAGCTTATTTTGATATCCGGAAGAACCCTGATATGCCCCTGGTAGTTCATGCAGGAACTGTTGATATCTGGGTAAAGGGAACCACCTTTAATGTGAAAGCTTATCTGAAAGATTCTACTATAGAGGCGGCCCTGTTTACAGGTATTATCGAATTGATTTCGCAAAAAGACCCGGAAAGAAAAATACTGTTACGACCCAATGAAAAAATAATTATCAGCAAAAAGGGCAATAATAAATTGCTGCAATTGCCGGACGATAAAAAAGTTCTAAATGAAGCAGAAACAATTTCGCTTGACAACATGAAACCAGACCCGGTTGACAGCAGTTATGCTGAAACAGCCTGGCTGCAAAACAAACTGGTCTTTCGTTCCGAAGCATTTACCGACCTGGCCCGGAGTATGGAACGACGTTATAATATCAGAATCGAATTCACTGATCCCACTATCAGTGAATTGATTTTTACCGGTTCTTTTTCAAATGAAACATTGGCAGAAGCATTAGAAGCTTTGCGAAGTTCGGTTCCCTTTCATTATAAGATTGAAAACAAAATAGTTTTTATCAGCAAATAATATTGTTAATCTCAAAAATGAAAATGATTTAATGATCTGACAACAACGAAAAAGGGAGATGCTGTAACATCCCCCTTACTAAGTAAACCGGGAACAGGCTGTAACCAGGTTCCCTATTGCTCAACTTAACAATATAAAAGTATGAATTTATCCAAAACTCACTGCAATGAGATGAGGTTTTGGCAATCCCCAAAATTGCTGTTTTTTATGAGAGTTTCGCTGCTTATCGCTACCACGTTAAGCCTTCACCTTAGTGCGTTGGCATTTAGCCAGGACATTTCCTTATCGGTCAAAAAGGAACCGTTGAGAAATGTGCTGGCGATGATTGAAAAGAATTCGGACTACCGGTTTCTTTATCATGACAATCCTGTTTTTGAGAAAAAGAAAATCAGTCTCAGGATACAGAAAGCCGGCCTGGATGAAATAATGAAGCGGTTGTTGGAAGGAACCGGCATTTTGTATAAAGTAAGTAACAATAACCTTGTCATACTTTCCTTTCCAACGGCAGATGAACCCATTAGTAAGGAAATATTTAAAAATATTACCGGTAAAGTAACCGATAGCACAGGTAAGGGCATCGCCAATGTCTCTGTAACCGTAAGAGGTACAAACCGGGGGTCATCTACCAATGCTGCCGGTTTATTTATCATTGAAGCAAGCCGTGGTGAAGTGCTGGAATTTTCGATGGTGGGTTATAAAACCATCTCCGTCACAGTCGGTGATGATGCTACCATAGACGTAAACATGCTGGTAGAGGCTGAAGCTTTATCAGATGTGGTAGTAGTAGCGTATGGACAAAAGCAAAGAAAGGAAGCTGTTGTTGGTTCGGTTACTTCTATCTCTGCAAAAGAATTAAAAATCCCCAGCAGCAATCTTACCAGCGCTTTCGCCGGCAAAATAGCCGGTATGATAGCTTATCAGCGATCAGGAGAGCCGGGTGCCGACAATGCCCAATTCTTTATAAGAGGTGTTACCACTTTTGGAAATGGGAGCGGCAGCCCGTTGATATTAATTGACAATATTGAATTGACCACTACTGATTTAGCCCGTTTGCAACCTGATGATATTGAAAGTTTTTCAATTCTGAAAGATGCCAGCGCCACAGCGCTGTATGGCGCCAGGGGGGCCAACGGGGTGATTTTTATAACTACCAAGCATGGAAAAGAAGGCAAAGCGAAATTTAATATACGGATAGAGAATTCCATTTCGTCGCCTACCCAAAAACTCAAAATTGCTGACCCTATCACTCATATGCAGTTGTATAGCGAAGCCCAGTTAACAAGAGATCCCCTAGCCAGTATTCTGTATTCACAAAATAAAATTGATCATACCGTTGCCGGAGACAACCAGTACGCCTATCCTACCACAGATTGGTTTAAGCTGATGTTTAAAGAACGTACTTCCAACCAAAGGGCTAATATGAGTTTAACCGGGGGCGGTAAGGTGGCTCAATATTATGTGGCAGGAACCTATAATATTGACCATGGTATTTTAAACGTTGACAAAAGAAATAATTTCAACAGCAACGTAAAGCTCAACAGTTACCAGTTGCGTTCCAATGTAAATATTCAGGTGACATCCAGGACCGAGCTGGTAATAAGAATGTATGGAACCTTTGATGACTATAAGGGGCCTATAGATGGAGGAACGGGTGTATATCTTAAAGCTTTAAGATCCAGTCCGGCGCTGTTTGCTCCGTTTTATCCTGCCGATTCTGCCAATATTGCTGCACAACATATTTTATTTGGTAACTACAGGTCCGGAGATCTTTTTTATATGAACCCTTATGCCGATATGCTAAGAGGGTACAAAGAATATTCCCAATCCAGGATGCTGGCACAATTTGAATTAAACCAGAACCTTTCGGCCATTACCAAAGGTCTTACCTTACGGGGACTCTTCAGTACCAACAGGTATTCCTATTTTGAGGTATCCAGAGCTTATGGCCCTTATTATTATAATGTAGGGATATATGATAATGCTGCTGACAGGTATAGTTTGTCATGGCTTAACGAGAACGAAGGCCCCGAAGCCCACGAAGATATCAGGGAGTTGCCAAGCAACAGGGCCAGAAATCTGAATACAAATCTATATGCCCAGGCTACTCTGAACTATAGCCGTATATTCAATGGCAAACATAATATAGGGGGCACATTGGTTTATACCATGCAGCAAAGCCTTGCTACTACAACAAACCTGGATCTGCAATCTTCTTTGCCACACAGAAACATAGGTTTATCAGGAAGAGCTTCTTATTCTTACGACAACCGGTATTTTGGTGAATTTAATTTTGGTTATAACGGTTCAGAAAGATTTTATAAAGACAAGCAATTCGGTTTCTTTCCTACCATCGGCCTGGGATGGGTGGTCTCCAATGAAAAGTTCTGGAATAGTAATTTTATCAACAAGTTAAAACTAAGAGGTTCGTATGGCCTTGTGGGTAATGACGCTATTGGTCGATCCGAGGACCGTTTCTTTTATTTATCAAGTGTTAACCTGGTTAATAGTGACCGAGGCGCTTCTTTTGGATATGATAACGGGTACAACAGGCCCGGTGTCTCCATTTCCCGTTACCCCAACCTCAATATAACCTGGGAAAAATCGTACCAGACCAACCTGGCTATAGAGCTGAGCTTACTGGGGAAATTTAACATCGTAGCGGAAGTATATCAGCAGCAACGGAAGAACATCTTAATGCGCAGAGCTTCTATTCCCACTACGATGGGGTTGTCTGTAGAAACCCAGGCAAATGTAGGCGAAGCCAAATCACAGGGTATTGATCTTTCATTGGATTATACACAAAATTTCGGCAAAAATTTATGGATTACCGCAAGGGCTAGCCTCACATACGCAAGAGGTGAGTTTTCCAAATATGAAGAACCGGACTATGCTGAAAAATATTTATCGCATGTAGGCCAGTCTATAAGCCAGACGTGGGGGTATATAGCGGAACGTTTGTTCATTGACGAAAAAGACGTTCAAAATTCTCCCCATCAGAATTTTGGGCTATACCAGGCAGGCGATATCAAGTATCGTGATGTAAATGGCGATGGGCAGATAACCAATTTAGATAGGGTGCCTATTGGCAACCCTACTACACCAGAAATTACCTATGGCGGAGGCATTTCGGCAGGGTACAAAAATTTTGATTTTTCCATTTTCATGCAGGGATTGGCCAGGGAATCTTTTTGGATTGATCCCTGGGCTACCGCACCATTCGTTAATTATGACGGCGGTGGTATTAATGGCGGAAGAGTTGGGGAAAATGCCCTGCTCAAGGCGTATGCCGATAACCATTGGTCAGAAGAGAACAGGAACATTTATGCACTCTGGCCAAGGCTTTCAGTAACACCGATAAATAACAATAATCAAACCAGCACCTGGTTTATGCGTGATGGTAGCTTTTTGAGGGTAAAAACTTTAGAAGCCGGTTATACATTGCCTAAAAAATTATTGGAAAGGTATAAGATTACCAATTTCAGGGTTTACCTCAGCGGTACTAACCTGTTTACGTTTGGCAAGTTTAAGCTTTGGGATCCTGAAATGGGTGGCAACGGGCTTGGTTACCCGGTTCAGAAAGTGGTGAACCTTGGCATAAACCTTAATTTTTAAAAGCATTTAATACTGCATTAATGAAATGAGGCATAAAAATTTTCGAGCAATTTATATCAGGAGCGATGAAAATTTTTATGTTGAACCTGTCTGCCGACAGGCAAGATTCCATGTGACCAACGAACAATAAAAATTAACACATGAAAAAGTATCTAAGAATATTAATCACCGGTTTCGTGATACTCGTTACGGCTACCGGATGCAAAAAATACCTTGATGTGGCTCCGGATAATATTGGCACCATTGACTATGCCTTCCGGATGCGTACTGAAGCCGAAAAATATTTATTTACCTGTTATAATAATTTGCCCTTATTCGGACGTGAGGGTTCTGATCCGGGATTTATGACCGGCGACGAGCTGGCGACTATTTATCCTCCGGGTCTCTATTTTGATCCTGGTCTTTACAGGATTGCCAGGGGCGAACAAAATGTGGTAAATCCGTTTGCAAACTATTGGGACGGCAGTAATGGTGGCAAACCTTATTTCCAGGCACTAAGGGAGTGTAATATTTTTTTGGAAAATGTGGATAAGGTTCCTGATCTGAGTGATTTTGAAAAAAAGAAATGGGTGGCCGAGGTTAAAGTATTAAAAGCCTATTATCATTTTTTCCTGATGCGCATGTATGGGCCTATCCCTGTTATCCGCAAAAACCTTCCGGTATCCGCATCAATAGAAGAGGTAAGGGCTTCACGGGAGCCAATAGATACCGTGGTAAGCTATATTGATCAATTAATAGATGAAGCCCTGCCTGAATTGCCTGACAAAATTTTTAATGAGTCTTCAGAACTGGGGCGCCTTACCAAACCTATTGCGCTGAGTATAAAAGCCCGGGTGTTGGTTACAGCAGCAAGCCCCCTGTTTAACGGAAACCCTGATTACGCCAATTTTAAAGACAAGGCAGGTGTCCAGTTATTTAATCCTACCTATTCCGCTGAAAAATGGCAAAAAGCAGCCGAAGCCTGCAAAGCAGCTATTGAAGCGGCCCATGCGATAGGGGCAGAACTATTTTATTTTGATACCCCATCAGGTGAAATAATGACCGACTCCACTAAAGTGACCATGAATGTACGTGGCGCTATTTCAGAAAAGTGGAACCCTGAAATTATTTGGGGGTCAAATACTACCGCACAGTGGTGGGTACAAGCGTTGAGCCAGGCCAGGCTTACTTCCGGTGATCCCTCCAGCGTTCGAACACCGCCTTCTACCAATGAATCTATCCGGTCCATGTATGCACCTCCGCTCCATATTGCTGAAATGTTTTACAGCAGCAATGGTGTACCCATTGAAGAAGATAATAGTTATGATTATGCAAACCGCTTTACCAAATTAAGAGTTGGCACCGATGAGTACAGGCATTATATTAAAAAAGATTATGAAACGGTACAATTAAATTTTGACCGGGAGCCCCGCTATTATGCTGACCTGGGTTTTGACGGATGTATCTGGTATGGCCACGGATTGTATAATGATTCAAAAACCTGGTACCTGCAAGCCAAAGGCGGACAATTGGGTGCCAGGTTAGGTGGTGGTTTGTATTCAGTTACCGGCTATTGGCCCAAAAAATTGGTGAATTATAAAAACGACTTTGGCGGTAACTCCGAAGGATATAATGTGCGTGACTATCCCTGGCCGGTGATAAGGCTTGCGGAATTATATCTTCTATATTCGGAAGCATTAAATGAAGTCAACGGGCCCGGGGGGGAAACATATCAATGGATTGATATGGTGCGTAACAGAGCTGGCTTAAACGGAGTGGTACAAAGCTGGGCAGGGTTTTCAAAAACCCCGGGTAAACCCACTACCAAAGAAGGTTTGCGTGACATTATTCAAAGGGAACAAATGATAGAACTGGTATTTGAAGGCAAACGCTACTGGGATATCCTGCGTTGGAAAAAAGCAGACCTCTATTTGAATATGCCTATAAAAGGATGGGATATTGAACAAAAGAATGCCGAGAATTATTACCGGGTAAAACAAATTTTTACGCCTTTGTTTACCACCAAAAACTATTTGTGGCCTTTAGCTGAAAATTCAATTACTGTTAACCCAAACCTGGTGCAGAACCCGGGATGGTAATTTTTACTGATAAATTTTTTTTATGCGAATAATATTTAATTATCTGCTGGTTCTTATACTTACATCATCGGTTATTGCCGGCTGTAATAAACCAGACATGAACACGCAGGGACCTATTGAAAAAGACGGTATCAAGCCCGGTGTGGTTACGAATGTACAAGTAACTAACCTCCCCGGCGCCGCTTCTATTACCTATACCCTGCCAAAGGATGCCGACCTGCAGTATGTGATGGCTGAATACTCTATTAACATCACTACAACAAGACAGGCAAAAACTTCACGCTATAGTGATACCATCCAGGTTGATGGCTTTAATAAAGCTGGTGAATACAGCGTCACTTTATATGCGGTTGACAGGAGTGAAAACAGGTCGGAGCCGGTAACCGTAAAAGTAAATCCTACAACCCCACCGTACAGGATAATTGCTTCTTCCTTACAGATAGCTGAAGATTTTGGCGGGGTGAATGTTACGTTCAACAATCCGGATGAGGCCAAAATTGCCTTAGTCATTTTAACTAAAGACCACAATAATGAATTCGTACCGGTGGAAACTTTTTATACGCAAATTAAAGACGGTTCTTTTTCGGTAAGGGGCTTTGATACCACGGAAAGAATATTTGGCGCCTATATTAAAGACCGCTGGAATAACTATTCCGATACGTTGTTTGTAACAGTGACGCCTATGGCAGAAAAAATATTAGATAAAACAAAATTCCGGCAATACAGGCTTCCCGATGATCAAGCCTCAGCATGGGGTTGGGAAATGAATTATATGTGGGATGGTAAATTTGGCGAACCGGGGTTTCATACATTGCAGGGATCTACCCCACAACCACACCGCTTTACTTTTGATTTGGGTATGGTAACAAAATTGAGCCGGTTTAAAATAATGCAAAGGCCGGGGGGGTGGTTATTTGCTCACGGAAATCCGAGGAAGTGGACCATGTGGGGCACAGCCTCAACACCGGATGCTTCGGGAAGCTGGAATGGATGGATGAAACTGAGGGATTGTGAATCCATAAAACCATCGGGCAAGCCTGCGGGAGTAATTACAGAAGAAGACAAACTACAGGCAATGGGTGTTGATGGAATGGGAGAAGAATTTGTTTTTCCTTTATCTGCCCCTGCTGTCAGGTATATCAGGATGGAGATACATCAAAACTGGAGTAATACTGATTTCTTTCATGCCTGCGAACTTACTTTTTGGGGGAATCCTCAATAACATTAAATATCAAGAATTATGATAAGAAAAAATCATTATACTATCATTGGTCTGCTCGTAAGCACCATACTGTTAGTGTGCTGCCAAAAACCTGATGACTATAAAAAATATACAGATGCGGGTGAAAAAATATATCCCGGTGCAGTAGTAGGCGCTCAATCATTTCCCGGCAACGGCAGAGTATTGGTTGCCTGGATACATGGAATTGATAACCGGGTAAAAAAATATCGAATCACCTGGAATAACGGGGCTGGTTCTAAAGAAGTTGATGCGAAATCACTTAATACCGGGGACACTTTAAAACTATACATCGATCAATTGGCGGAATCAAGCTATAATTTTACTATCTATTCACTGGATGATGCAGGAAATCAATCGGTTTCAACAATACTACCACCTGTCAAGGCTTATGGCTCCCTATATAAGAATAGCTTGTATAACCGGGGGCTTGATATATCCAACGCTACTGTGCTTAATAGTGATGGTTCTGTTACTGTAAATTTTATAGCAGCTGACACAATAAATATTGAAACAGTTGTGCGGTACACCGATAATACCAATACAATACGAACCACAACCGTAAGTGCTGATTCTTTTTCGACTAACCTTCCCAACTATAAATTGGGCTCCTATATCTATTTACGATCATCCTATAAACCGGTATCAATAGCTATTGATACATTTATTACCAATGCAGAAGATTCGGTGATGGTTAAAAATGTGCCGGTGAGCAAAGCAGGATGGACAAAGTTTAACCTGCCCAATGATATTACTGGAGATGCTTATGGAACCAACTTTTCAAAAATATGGGATGGTTCCCCGGCGGGATATCCTAATATATACCATTCCGGTTGGTGGGACCCTATGCCACAGCATTTTACCATTGACCTGGGAGAATTGTATAATCTTACTCAATTTGCTGAATGGGGAAGACAAGACTGTGGATGCCATAACCCGGATAAATTTGAAGTGTGGGGCATTGCCGATATTACGGGGGCCGCTACTACATTGCCTTCCACTGATGCCGGATGGAAGGATGAATCTATTGCCAAAGGATGGACATTGCTGGCAAATATTACCCGAACTGATGATGGAATTGAGGGACTGAAATGGAGCCTTAATAATCCTTCCGGGCAAAAATTCAGATATATCCGTATACGGGTATTACATACGGTAGATAATCATAATTCAGAATCTCATATGAGTGAAATTTCATTTTGGTATAACCCTTAACTCTTTCTCATAAGCAGCAGTTAGTTTTGAGCAAGCAGAGACCCCGCCACGGCGGGGCTCTTTTTAAAATCAAGCTCAAATATAAATTGACACGAACTTCAACGTAATGCGGAGCTGCCGTTATTTTTATGAACTCAACAAGCTCCGCACCCAAAAAAAATATTACCTACATCTAACATATTATATCATCTGTTAAACAAGCAATATGAAAAAACTGAAATTGATAATAGCTGTATTGCTGTCTCAGACAATGCTGGTACAGGCACAAACAAAAAAACTTTTTAATGAAACATCCGAACAAAAAATAAAACGAATGGAATGGTGGACAAACAGCCGTTTTGGTATGTTTATCCATTGGGGTTTATATGCCCTGCCTGCAAGACATGAATGGGTAAAACAGCATGAAAGACTGACAAACGAACAGTACCAGGAATATTTCGACAATTTCAATCCCGACTTGTACAATCCGAAAGAGTGGGCGAAGATGGCAAAAGCCGCAGGAATGAAATATGCCGTGCTTACCAGCAAACACCATGAGGGTTTTTGTTTATTCGATTCAAAATATACTGATTACAAGTCAACCAACACGCCAATAAAAAAGGACCTTATAAAAGAGTGGATAGCTGCGTTCAGAGCAGAAGGTATTAAGGTTGGCTTTTATTATTCACTCATCGACTGGCATCACCCTGATTTTACTATTGATGGCACTCATCCCCAAAGACTGAAAGAAAATTCCGATACAGGTTATGCCCGTTTAAACAAAGGGAAGGACTGGAACAAATACAAAACTTATTTACACAACCAGGTGCGTGAATTACTTACCAACTACGGCAAAATAGATATCATGTGGCTTGATTTTTCTTATCCGGGTAAATACGGAAAAGGGAAAAACGATTGGGGTTCAGTTGAGTTATTAAAAATGATCCGCAAATTACAACCGGGTATTATTGTGGACGACCGACTCGACCTGGGTGAATATGCTGACGGAGCTGATTTCAAATCGCCTGAGCAGGTAAAACCTTCCGAGTTAAAAAAAACAACTGATGCAATGCCATTTGAAACCTGCCAAACATTTTCCGGATCATGGGGTTACTACCGGGACGAACATTCATGGAAAACCAATCACCAGTTATTGACACTGCTGATTACCTCAGTAAGTAAAAATGGAAACTTAATTTTGAACGTTGGTCCAACCGCAAGAGGTGATTTCGACTATCGGGCACGGCTGGCCCTGGACAGTTTAAGCATTTGGATGAAGTATAATAGCCGCTCTGTTTATGGTTGTAAAGATGCACCGGAAAGCTTTAATGTTCCAGAAAATACTTTACTCACATACAATCCAAAAACAAAAAGATTGTATATACACCTGATGAAATATCCGGCAACACATAGTTTAACGCTGGGAGGTTATAAAAACAAAATGAAGTACGCACAGTTTTTGCATGATGCTTCCGAAATAAAAATAAAAAAGAGCGATAGTGGTAATGATATTGTGCTTCTACTGCCTGAGCAAAAACCAAACATAGAGATACCGGTAATTGAATTAATGCTTGAATAAAGCCGGTGGTATATTTTTCTCATAAGAGGCAATCGTTTTGAGCAAGCAGAACAGCAGAGACCCGCCACGGTGGGGTTCTTTTTGTCAGAAAGAATTGAATAAAAACATGCAATGATACTGCAGGGATATTTCGCTGGAGTGAATAAGTTTCTTCCTTTATATTTATTGATTAATGAGAAAGAATGTTCAATAACTCAGGAATTTTACTTTTGATAATAACGGGTTTATTATTCAATATAAGCTTTGCGCAGAATAATAATATTTACCCTTGGAGTAAGCAACATGAAAATTTAAATACAACTGACTGGTTGGTACACCCGGTAAAAATAAAGGCCGCCATTTATATGAAATCTGTTATCAAGGCGGTAGTGATTTAATAAAATCTCTTCCGATACCAGTCTTCAACCATTTTTCATAAAGAATAGCTTCTTTTTTTGTTTCAAATTCTTTAGTGTAAATCGGTTTCCAGGGTCTATATTTTGCTGTCCAATCTTTGCCTGATTCGTAATGTTATTTCAATCTTTCATCAATGTTTGAAGTAAAGCTAGTATAATGCTTGCTGAATTGCTCAGCGAATAATATATAGACAGTATAGGTCATAAAAAAAGGCTCTGAGAAATCAGAACCTTTGTAAGTACCGGGGAGCAGACTTGAACTGCCGTCCGCCGCGGCGGATATGAATCCTGGTCAGTGCGGTAAAGTTTTTATAAAATCTCTTCCAGTTCCCGTTTTTAACCATTTCTCGTAGGCCAGTGCGTCTGCTTTTGTTTCAAATTCTTTGATATAGATAAGTTTCCACGGCCTGTATTTAGCGGTCCAGTCGTGTCCCAATTCATTATGCGATTTCATTCTTTCGGAAAGATTTGAAGTAAAGCCGGTATAATGTTTATTGAATTGGGGAGTAAACAATATGTATACGGTATAGGTCATAAAAAAGGCTCTGAGAAATCAGAACCTTTGTAAGTACCGGGGAGCAGACTTGAACTGCCGACCTCAGGGTTATGAATCCTGTGCTCTAACCAGCTGAGCTACCCCGGCAAATATTTTATTCGTTAATTGAACAGCAGACTTAACTGCTGTCCGCCGCGGCGGATATGAATCCTGTGCTCTAACTAGCTGAGCTACCCCGGCATCCAATTGGGCGGCAAAAATAAAGATTCTGACCTAAAACGGAAAATCAAATTTAGACTTTCTTGAAACAACGACTGTCTTAATTTTAAGCCATGATTCGCCTGGCAAATCCTACTGACGCTACAGCCCTGCTTGCTATTTATACACCATATATCCGTGGCACCTCCATTACTTTTGAAACAGCTATACCGGCCGTGGCCGATTTTGCCAACCGGATTCGCTCCTATATGGAAAACTGGCCCTGGCTGGTGTATGAAAAAGACGACCAGGTGGTTGGATATGCTTATGCATCAAGGTACCGTGAAAGGGAAGCTTATCAATGGAGCATCGAATGTTCGGTATATATTCATGATGATTACCTGCGTTCGGGAATTGCCAGCCAATTATATGCTGCCTTGTTTGCAATCTTAAAGAAACAGGGATTCAGGACGGTGTATGCGGTCATCAATCTTCCCAACGAACGAAGTGTGGCTTTTCATGAAAAAATGGGTTTTCGCTATTTTGCTACGTATGAAAATGTAGGGTATAAGTTGGGTCAGTGGAAAAATGTTGGCTGGTGGCAATTGCAATTAAATGACTATACCATCGAGCCGCCGGCGCCTGTAAAGTTTAACGCCTTAAGCAATGAAGTGATCAAAAAAATATTGGATGAAAATCAAAAATCTCCCGGGGAAGGAGATTTTTGATTTGAGTGTTTTATCCAAACAAAAATATCAGAAGCTAAAGGCCAGCTTAGCAAATAGTCTTCTGCCGTTGAAGCCCATCTGTACGGAATCCCAGGCGCCGCCTGTTTCATTATCACCATACCACCATTTAGCCAACGGGTTTATGCCGAGGTCAGGATGCACATTGAATAGGTTGTCGGCCCCAACAAACAATGTTATTTTTTTTGAGAATGCATAGGAAACAGAAAGATCGGTTGTGATCTTATGTTTATAATTAAATATTTCGGGAACATACCCATTACCATCATCTCTTGGCACCTGGGGATTGATGCCTGATGCATTAGGGTTGTCACCCGTTGGAGAACCGGAATCACCAAAGCCCATCAAAACAATTTTACCAAAAGAAGTGAGGTTGACATTAAAGCCCAGCTTATCATAATTATAATTGATGCCAAGAGAAAATTTACTATTTGGCGCCGAAGCTTCAAGGAAGGCTTCTTCCCGGTCGCTATAAAATGTTTTCTGGTGGAGTTTAGTATCACTCAATGCCGTGGGAACATGTATTTCATCAATCTCCATTTCCTGCAGATTTCCGGCTAGTAAAAGTTTCAGGTTGTTTTTACCCCATCTTTTTGCATAATCTAAAACGATATCTACTCCATAATTGGTGGTGCTTACTGCATTTGCAAAAAACTGCGCAGTTGACACATCGGCCGGGAATTGTGATGTAAATGCCGGGGAAAGTGTTGGATCATCTTTGCTGAATAATCCCGAAAGCACCACCCTGTCATCTATCTTTACCCAATAGCCATCAATTGTTACAGTAAATGATTTAGCAGGCTTCCAGGTAAAGCCGAGACTGGCGTTAACTGATTTTTCTTCCTTTAAATCAGGAATACCTGCAGCTTTCGTGATGGCATTGGTGTTGGGTGCAATCAGTGATTGTACAAGTATACCGCCGCTAAAAGACGTAAGCGTATTGCTGAAATGGATTTGCGCCAGTGAAGGAGCCCGGAAGCCGGTGCTTACAGATCCACGTATATTAAAATTATCTGCCGCTTTCAACCGGGTGGCCAGCTTTCCGGTAATAACGGATCCAAAGTCAGAATAATTTTCGAAACGAACTGCTCCATCCACCAACCATTTACTGGTTACATCTAAAGCCGCATCAACATAAACGCCGATATTGGTGCGGTTGGCGTTTACTTCATCATTGGGACTAAAACCAGGAAATCCCTGCGAGCCGGGCGCAGGATTGTATGTCTCGCCATCTACTTCGTACACGATGGGGTCAGCATAATAAGATTTCCAGGAAGCTTCTTCGCCTTCATAAATCTTATATCGTTCATAACGGAATTCAGCGCCGACACCCAGGTTGAGTCCACTGGCAACAGACGGTATGCTTTTAGTAAAGTCAAGATTAAGGGTGTTTTGCAAAAGATTGAAGCCGCCGTCGTCGAAATGATTGGGATAGTTTTGACCGATCAGTGATGCGTTGAAAGTTTTGTCTCCGAAATAGTGAAAATCATTAAAGCCGGTATTATTGCTCAGATCCCAATTCCAATCCTTACCCATTTCCCCACGTAAACCCACGGCCAATGAAGCATCCTGGATATGTGTTTGAATATGCGGGTTAAAGTAAATAACTCCTGTGCTATTCGATCGCAGAATGGATGGGGTTGGTATTAATGTTCCATCTGAATTAACCGGAAAGCGATTAGGCCGGGTGTACCAATCATCTACCCAGTTGCGGGTGTAAGCAAATGCATCAGATGATTTGTAATTGTATCCGCCAAAAGAATAAAAAGCAGTTTTTTTAGCATTAGCAGAAGGCAGTTCCAGGTTATACATCACTCCGGCTGTAGTGAGTGATGCGTCTCCAAAGCCGCGACGATAAATATTCACATCAGGCAATGCATCTTTATCGGATAAATCGTCCGAAACCGGAGCCTGGCGATAAGTTTTTCCCTGCGTTAAAAAAGCAAGAGAGTAATTGATAAACCCACCGTTTTTTCCAAGGCCGACGCCATGGTTTAAGGTGGCAGTAAATGTGTTACCATCTATTTTGTTTCCTGAATAGTACTCGTTGTTGTCATTAAAGTCGGCAGCATTAAACTTTGTATCGTAATAACCGCTCCATCCTGCATTAGCAGATAGATGATTGATATCTTTTTTCAAAATAACATTGATCACCCCTGCAATAGCATCAGAACCATATTGGGCCGAAGCGCCATCCCTGAGAATTTCAATCCGGTCTACAGCTACTTGTGGAAATCCATTCATATCCACTCCGGAACCGCCGCGTCCTCTTGTGCCAAATAATCCAACGAAAGCGGTTGGATGCCTTCTTTTCCCATTAATTAAGACCAATGTATGGTCAGGTCCCAGGCCTCTCAACGTACCTATATCAATATGATCAGCTCCATCAGCCCCACTTTGTTTGTTGTAATTAAAGGAAGGTGCTGCAACATTCAGAATAGACGTAAGATCCATTTTGGCGGTGGGTAAACCAAGTTGGTTTATTTTGATAATGTCTACCGGCACCGGTGTTTCTGTTTTTGCTCTCCCGCTACCACGTGTACCGACAAATACAATTTCACCCAGCTCTGTAATCTCTGATTCAAGTGTGACGGATAAGTTATTGCCTGAGCCAACTTTCAGGGATTGTTTTTTATAACCAATAATTGATAGTTCCAAAACATCATCGGCATTGGCCTGTATGCTGAAGTTGCCTTCATTGCTGGTCTGCGTGCCGCGGCCGGTCCCTTTTACTTTTACAGAGACGCCGGACAAGGGTAGTCCATTGCTGTCAGTTATTTTCCCTGTGATAGTTTGTTGTGAAAACACGGTGAGAGTGAAAAAAAGTAATCCTGCAAGTAACAACAGTTGATTTCTCATAAACAGTTTTTTAGTTAGTAAAATCGTTCAAGGGACATTCAATTTCCAATTAGGCAGGCAGTCGACGGTGGTGTTGGGTGCAGAAAAAAGACAATACAATTTAAGAAAAAAATAAGTTAATGCGGGAATTTGCAGGTTATTATAAGGTTCGTCAAGGGGATAAAGAAACAGGGCCTGAATGAAGTTTATCTCATTCAGGCCTTATCGTTATGGGAAGTTGTTAATGCAGATTACTTTTCCATGGCTGCGTTCTCCATTACTTTTTCTACTCTTCCGGGATATTCTTCCAATGCTTTTTCAAGGCAATCCATTGCTGCGTTGATGGCGGTAAGATTTAATACATAAGCCAGGCGGACTTCATTTTTGCCCAGGCCAGGTGTGCCATAAAAACCTGTGGCCGGTGCCAGCATTACTGTTTGGTTATTGTAAGAAAACTCTTCCAGCAGCCATTGACAAAATTTATCTGAGTCATCGATTGGTAGCCTGGCGATGGCATAAAACGCACCCCCCGGATTGGGACAATATACGCCGGGCATTGCGTTCAACCTCCTTACCAATAAATTTCTGCGGGAAAGATATTCGGCCTTTGGTGCGGCAAAATAGCTATCGGGAAGATCAATTGCTGCTTCCCCCATAATTTGTGCCAGGCCGGGAGGACTTAACCTCGCCTGGGCAAATTTCATTGCTGCATCATACAAGGCTTTATTCTTTGTAATCAATGCACCGATTCTCGCACCACAGGCACTGTATCGTTTACTGATAGTATCAATCAGCACCAGGTTCTCTTCCAGTCCTTTCAAATGCATGGCACTTACATAATCACCATCATAGCAAAAATCACGGTAAGCTTCATCACTGAAAAGATAAAGATTATGTTTAAGACAAATATTTTTCAGTTCTTCCATTTCTTTGCGGCTGTACAAATAACCCGTAGGATTGTTAGGACTGCAAATGAGAATAGCTTTTGTCTTAGCGGTAATCACTTTTTCAAAATCTTCGATAGGAGGTAAGGCAAACCCGTTTTCAATATACGAGGTGATCGGTACTACGTTGATTCCCGCGGCGCAGGCAAATCCATTATAGTTGGCGTAGAAGGGTTCTGGTATGATGACTTCATCGCCGGGATCGAGGCAGGTAAAAAATCCAAATAGAATGGCTTCACTTCCACCCGTCGTGATCATAATCTGGTCATAATTGATATCGAAGCCTACCTTCTTGTAATACTCCACCAATTTGCGGCGATAACTTTCATTACCTGCACTATGGCTGTATTCCAACACCCTGATATTGGTATGACGCACCGCATCCATAATGGCCGGCGGCGTTTCTATATCCGGTTGACCAATATTAAGATGATAAACTTTTGTTCCTTTCTTTTTGGCGGCTTCCGCAAAAGGAACCAGTTTGCGTATGGGTGAGGCTGGCATCTGCTCACCACGTTTTGAAATTGTAAGCATGCCCAAAGGTAAGAGGAATTAAGAATTTGCTTTTAGTATGTAGACCCTGTGAAATTTTATGTAATAAAAGCACTTACTGCATTTCGCTGCTTGTGAAATCATAAAAAAATGTTGTAATACAATTTTTGAAGCCATCCGATTGTTTAAGCATGTATCTTTTCATTCCAAAATTTTTTTACCACTTTTTAAAAAAATACAACCTATTTGACTGCTTTCTACTATTAAACAACCAAACACATAATCCCTGGATGGAAAAATATTTGTTCACTGATGGAACGAATGTGGTAAGGGAAGTGCAGTCAAAGGAAGAGTTACAATCATTAATACGGGCTTCCGGCGATACCGGTAAGATAAGGATTTGGGTTTTTAGTACCAGCGAGTGGATATCTTTCGCTGAGTTCAATAAACACAACATTACCAGCAATCCTCCATTAAAAAAAGCAGAAAAAGCTGAACGGAAAAGTGAACCTGTCGCCATTCATAAACCACCCAAGGCTAAGCAATCGGCATGGCCGTTGAAGCTATTTATTATGCTCATTACCGCAGGCGCCATATTCCTGGTGTACAATTTTACCCGGGAAAAATGGCGTCATGCTTCTCCACTGGCAATCGAAGCCGGCTATCCGGATAATGTTCCTGTTATGAATATTGACTCCCTGCTTTGGACGATTGAAATGACAAGAGGGCAGAAATTGGATAAGGTTACTGCTACTAATCTTCGTATTCGCAATAGTTGGCCCGGCAGGGTGCAATTGAAGTTGAATGCCGACAGGGACACAAGTCTTTCAGGCAGCAAGTTTTTCAACCTGGAAGTGGTGATAGATAATTCTACCGGGTACAACATTGATAAAGCTGCAGTGGAAGTGAAAAACTGGAAAAAAAATAGTCTTGTTAATACAGATACGGTTCATTTCAGCAATATCAATTATACAGCACCGGTAAGATCAAAACTTAATGCAGCCTATAGAGGTGATAGTCTTTCCGTTTCTTTCCTTTCGCTGAAAGCGAAGGCGTTTAATTTCTGTTATGCATCCGACAAGGAAAGTAATTATGGAAATTTTAATGACCGGTGGTTTTGCAGGGATTGAGGAAAGGGAAAAGTGAAAGGTGAGAAGTGAAAATGTGTTAGAACGGGGCTCCATTAGTTACCAGGGATCAGGCGTTAGGCATCAAGCATTTCGCATTAAGCGTTTAGCATTATCAAATTCATTTAAAAATAAACACATGGCACTCTATTATCTTCCTTTGTTGATCCGGAGCGATCGTTATTTTATTGCCAAGCTGGATCAGGATGCTTTTACTGGTAACAGGGAGGAAACTGAATATAATTTTGTAGTTCCTGCTGATGATCGGGTTGTGACACCCTTATTGACAATAGAAGACCCGGGGAAGATCGTTTTAAATCAAATGGCTCCGTCCGAGCAACAGGATATTCCCTTGAGGGAATGTCATATTTCATTGCAGCAGAAAGGCAATGATGTTGAATTACTGATAACAAAATCGAATAACTTTTCTTTACAGCCTTTCGCAGATCAGGAGAAAGGAATAAGGCTCGATTATTCCGACAGCCAGAAAAGAATCTGTTTGAATTATTACAAGCACCGTGTAGAGAAGGCTGCTTTTAATATTTACATTACCCTGGTGATGGAAGACCAGCAGACCTGGTCCTGTAAGTTTCAATTTACAGTTGTCGGCTCCAGGGAATGTCAGCGGGTGGTAATTGATTTTGGAAGTGAAGCCAGCCAGGTGGGCTATAAAAACTGCGGTCCGCAATCATCCGTAATGCAATATGATATATTGGAAAACATTATCAGCCAGCTGAACAGAAGAGATAGTTCAAGAAATTGGCGGCGTGAAGATTTTTTAAATTATGAACAGGGCCAACCGCTGCTATATCGTTCTTTTTATGCGGTCAGGAAGAATATGACAAGACTGGACAGAGCAAATTTTCCTTTCAATTTCACCAATGATACATTGAATGACGAAGTCCGTTTGTTTATCACAAGACAGGAAGTAGGCGCCACACAACTTGCTTTCAGGGATAATTATGAGATTATCCCTAACCTGAAATTGGGAATTGAAAAAAGCCTGCAATTAGTTTTGGATAACTACACAGAAGATTATAGCATTCGTTCGCACAAAAAAGAATTGATTAGTGCTGTCTTGCTAAGAATGTTGCGGTTGATGATAAGTACCAAACCGGATTTTCAACACGGAGGCATCATTGTCACCTTGCTGGTTCCTAATATTTATACCCAGCATGATGTATTCGAATTGTTGAATGAATTAAGAAAGCATACAGCCAGCCTTTTATCTTCCTTGCATATCAATGCGGGTGAGTTGCATATTGAATACGAAACAATTTCTGAGAGCGATGCAGCTTTCATGGGTTACCAGCAAACAAATCCATCCAATGTGCAATTATCAAACGGTGAAATGGCGCTGGTGATTGATTGCGGCAAAGGCACTACCGATATTTCGATGGTAATGGCTGATGATAATGAAAACTATTCCAGTTTTTTCAGGACAGGATTTGCAGGCGCAGGAAATGTACTGTCGTATGGTTTCGTGGAAGATTTTTTAACAATTGTTCTGAAGGCAATACCAGGCAGCAACGAAATTTCGGTAAAAGATTTTATCAGCCGGCATATCCTGGATCAAAACCTGACGGTGGATGTGCTCAATTTTATCCAGCTTATCGAGAACCAAAAGAAACGGTACAAGCAATTGGCTGCCGTTGGCATTACCCAGTTTGCTGCTTTGACCGAACATTCGGCAAGTACAGAAAGAACAATAGGCACTTTGTATAAAGATCAGCCGATGTTACTGCAATACGCCGACGCAATTTTGAAAGACAGGAATATCCGGTGGGATGATGAACTAACAGGGCTTATAAAAAAAGCAACAGATTGCATCGTGTTCAGTATTATCAACAGTATAAAAGATGTAATTACAAAGGACATCAAAAAAAGAATCAAGGTGGTAATGCTGAGCGGCAGGGCTTTTTACTTTGACGACCTGAAAGCTAAGCTGGAAACGGAGCTGAAAACTTTACTTGGCTCGGTAAAAATCAATACTGTTCAGCCGGGTCGTGCACTCAATAATAAAAACATTGCCATACACGGCGCTTTTAGCGGAGCTTACAAGATTACCGATTTTACTGGTATCCCTATTGATGAGAAGGAAGGACTGTCGAGAAACAATGATGTGTTGAATAATAATCTTTACCTGTATCGCGGGATTAAAATTCAGCCGGGTAATGACATTCTTTATAATACCTCGGTAGTCAGGCGAAATAATCAGCAACTCAAAGTATTCAAAAACAAAGCAGTTGATATCTATTTCACCCGCGACAATATTTACCTGCGACTGATGGAAAATCAGAAAGTAAAAGATGTAAAATCTTTATACAGCATCCTTGTTTCGATTGGCGAAATGTATTCGTCCCTGCAGGATATAAGAGCGATCTCAATGTTTCCGGTGCATGGCGGCGAGCTGGCATCGGTGAATACCGTGTACAATGATGTGGTGAAAGAAAAGGAATCGGGTATAATCAGCCAGGAAAAGAAAAGAACGGGGATTCTTCAATTTTTTCAATTCTGAGCGCAGCCGAAGAAATGAGTAAACGAATATCAAACCAAAAATAATACTGATGTATAGAAAACTCATAATATCACTCTTATTTTGCTTGCTTACGGTTTTCCTGTTTGGACAAGAACCCGCCAGACGAACCTTACGCATTGCAGATACATTAACGGCAAAGGAGAAGGCCGGTGATAATACTGTTTTGTTGCGGTCGGAGCTCGATTCGTTGATCCAATTGTATATGGCTAATCAGCCCCAAAAAGCAGTAAACGAACCAACACAACAGGTACCGCAGGAAAATGAATTGCCTTTGTACTTGTTGATCATTGGTTCGGCCGTATTATTAGTCGTTGCTTTCTTTCTGTATAAATTATTCAGGAGCCAGGAAAAATTTCGACGCACTGTTTTGATGCTTAACCGGCAGATACAACACCTGGAGATGAACATAGCCGCTGCAAATATGAATGATAATGCAGTAACGGGGAAAAAATCTAAGCTATCTGTAAATGGGATGGAAAAAAAGATACAAGCTTTGACCAGTCAATTGGAAGCTACCGTAAAAGAAAAAGAAGAGATGGAGGAACAGTTAGCTGGGTATATAAACAGTAAGCAAGACTTTGACCTGGTAAAGCAGCAGATGATGGAAGTGTATAAAATCAGGAATTACCCGGGATTCAACAAGGAAAAATCAGAAACAGAAATTGTAAGAAGTTTGTTGGATACGGAAAGATCGGTAGCCCTGTATGCCTATGAACATTTTTTAAAGCCGGTATTAGCAATCGCCGATGCCAACAAAAATAATCCTGCAAAGATCAATGCGGAAGAGCGGGAAAAACTATTAAATCTGCTCATCTCCCTGTCACTTTTGTATAGCGAATATTTATACCTGCGCATCGGCGATCTTTCAATTGGCGGCAAAATAGTGGAACGAATCGGCAATCTGAAAAATGGAAACCAAATCGATCCGGCTTCACTAAAGGAATTGAATACAGAGCATGGCAGCCGGGCACTGGTATTGCGAATGGTACTGGATAAATCTTCGATCCAAAACTTGTCTTATCCTGTTTTTGATGAAACAAACCTGAATTTATCTTAAGCTCCATGCTCAACACCCTTACAAGTTTGTCTTTTCTCTATACGTTGGTCATAGTGATACTGCTGGTATATGGTTTTACCTACTATCGTGAATTTGAAAAGGGTGGCAGGCAAAGCAGGAGATTCCCCTGGATCTTTATCACCATCAGTATGGCATGTGTTGCTTTTCTCTGGATCAACTTTCATGCACCATTGCGATTGAAGACGTTTAGTAACCTGGATCATCATTTCCTGCAACATGATGGTTTTTCAGTAACGAAAAAAATAGAACTGGGAAAAGGTGATACTGTGAATTATGAGAATAATTCGACAAACAGTTTTGTGTTTTGGAAGCAATCCGGATCAGTAGTTGTCAATTCGGCTTATTCCGAAGATCCGCTGTATGCAAATGCCGGGGACAGGTACAGGATACTGTCTGTTAATTATCCAGCGGTAGGACATATGGTTTCTTTTGTTACAGGTAAGGCATCTGTTTCAATCAGGGTCAAAGATGAAAACCAGTTTGAATTGAAGATCGACGAGGAAGTGTTCAATAAACAGATGGACATAAAGAAAGGAATTTCTGTATGGAATCTTTTCAAAGACGATGATGCATTTATCAGTTCAGACCACCTCGATAATGAGAAATTGCTTGCGGCCTTCAAAAATATCTTTTTGTTAAGAGATGATGTATCCCGAAAGGGAGGAAGGGACTTGAAATTCTTTTTGTCGGGTAGGCTTTTTACTGAAGTCAGTGCTGTAAAATATGAAGGCAGAAACTTAGTTCGAAAAGACCAGGCCTTTTCTGTCAGCCTGCCTGATAAAGCTAATGTAGCCTGGGGGATTGGTTTTTTGGATAACAACCGAAACCAATATAAAATAGTCTATGGAGCGAATGACAGCTTTTCTTTACTCAGCCGTTATCCCATCGCTTATCCGTTGACAGAAGAAAACAGGACTGGCTGGTCACCGCATGTGGTCAGTAAATTTTTGATGGCGGATGCAAATGATATGCACCAATTGCCCGCGGTGTTTAAAGAGGGCTTTATGTTTTCAGCAGAGGAGAAGCCTGCAAGTTTTGCCCCGGTATTGCTTACGTATTATAAGAATCCCGGAAATGATCCGTTGGATTTGAAGATTAGTATATTGAATCAGCCGTTGAAAGCTATTCCGCAAAAAGCCGGCAATTTTTTTCTTCCTGCCAGGGCCGGAGGGTTTGATTGGAAGTTTTCAATAAAGGATACTTTTCAATGGGAGTTTGCCGGTTTTGAGTTATCGTTTTTGCAATGGCAGTCCATCTTATTCGGCAGTCTCGGTCTTTTTATTTTGCTGGTTTTTTGCACTGCTCTTGTCAAGCCTGCGGCAAAACAAGAATGGTTATGGCAATTACTTTCCTGTATTGTGGTAGTAATGGTGACGACCCGATTCTTTCTTTATTGGCGGTATAAAAGTTTTCCTCCGTTTGAAGGAATGGACCTGCCATCTCAACAGCAGTTGTTAAGTGTTTCGAATTTCGCCATTATTGTTTTCGCCATAATATTGTTGGGAGTCATTTTTGGATTTGGCTTCTTACGTTATTGTTACTATTCATTAAAAGGACTGCCAGCAAAGCGATTCGGGGATAATTCAACGGACTACAGCCTGGCCTGGTTGCAGCGAATGAAAGTTCCAATGGTCGGTTCAAATGGTTTAAAAGAATTCATGATCCTATGGTTCGTTGTGTTGATAGCCTGCGGAGCTATTGCCGGCATTAATCATTTTGATCCGGGTGTGAGCCGGCACCTTGCAATTGGGTTGATGATCGCTTATTTTCTCTTTCTATTTATCTCTTATCGCCGGTCCCCGTTGGTGGTAGCTACAGGAGAAAGCTGGTGGCGAATTGGCACGGACAATAAATTTCAACTGCTGATCAATAATCCCGTCAAGATCATTTTATCAATAAGCCTCTTAGCGTTATTTCTGTTTATTGATATTGGATTTGCGATTGTATTCTTAAATTTTTTACTATTCAATGAAGCGTTTTTATGTATCAATTATGGCGTTTCGGGTTTGTCTGCAGGAAATAAAAAAAATGCGGGTCTTTTTGGAATAATAGGCATTGTTTACCTGCTCTTGTTTGTATTCAATCTTCTCTTTGCTCCGTTTGTATTCCGGTTTCTGCTCAACATGCCACAGGCTATGTATATAGCCGGTTATTTATTATTTGCATTCGCTATCGCCTGGCTTGTATTGCGAATATCACCGGCCCTTGAACAAAAAAAGAAAATGATCATTGGATTAGGGACAGTTGTTTCCCTTTTTCTTATTGCATTTTTCTTTTTTCCCAAAGAAAAAATTTTGAAAAAGGCGGCTATGACGAAGTACCGCATTGATGTGCTGACGTCGCCGGTGAATGAGGCAATTGTTGGAGCCTATGAGGAAGGTGCCACTTACGAACCGGTGATCAGGGCGGCTCAAAACCAGTGGTTCATTAATACTTTCATTTATGAGGGCAACAACCCGGACGTTCAAAATACCGGCTTTCATTTGCTACCACATGCACCGCAAAATAAAGGCGCAAAATATAATGCACAGGCGACAGATTTAGTGACGAGCCGATTTTTGATTGCCGAACATGGAAAATCAGTGGTGCTTTTATATGTGGCTTTATTGTTGTTACCCTTCGTAATACTGATTTCATTTTACAAACTATATCCTGACTTCACCAGTCGTGTCAATCATCAGTATCCTAATGTTGTCACAGGCTTTTCTGTTTTCAATTATTTACTGATCGCCGCTTTGCTGGTGATTCTTGCTGCGACAGGCCGGTATATTTTCTTTGGACAGGACCTTCCGTTTGGAAGTATTCTAAGCAAGCAATCGATTTTATTTCCGGGTTTGCTTATTCTCATAACCTTGTTGTTGTTTAAACAAATTCCGGTTGAACGTTATGCCAATCGCCGGAAACTCGTTCCGGTACCAGTCGTATTCATCTTATTGGTGGGCCTTCTTTTTGTATTCAAACCCCGGTTTAATAAGAATAAAGAGTTTGCAGTGGCTGATTTGGCAAAAGAAATGGATGACTACGTCCAGGTCAGACTGCAACCCGTATTCAATTATTTTGATTCGGCTGCAAAAACAAGGCGACTGCCTGTTTTCAAAAAAGATAGACTGTTTTGCGATTCACTTCGCAGGATGGCAGAAAACGGGATGTTGGATGATGCCAACAAGTTTTTTGCACGGGAGATTAACTTGTATACGAGGAACGGTTTTCAGCAACATTTAGATCAGCGGCATATGTTATTCCTCGATTTAAACAGTGGACATCCACAGATGGCCGTTAATGAAAACTATTTTAGAGTGGAGCCGCCGCCACACCTGCAGCAGTTTTGGACAGGAAACGTATATGGTGATACAACCATTTACAATGTTTCATTGTGGAATGCAGCTGATGGGTCAGTTGTTTCAAAAAGTTTGAGTAACTATACCAGTGAGCCGGTGCAAATGCTTTCTAAGAATCTGCGACTGTCATTTGCATCTTCACAGGGTGATAATTTTTTCCATGATTTATACCTCATCAACAGGTCGGGCATGCCTCTCCAGCTAAAAGACGAGACAGCTGAATGGTTACTGGAAACCAACGACAGCATAAAATTGACTAATCCATACAGAGCCATCATTACTGATACTTCGGTAAATGCCGGGCAGGTATTAACGGTCGAGCCAGATGCATTCATGAAAAATTATTATGTGAATGGAAGCCGCTATTACGTGTACCCGATGAAAGAACAGTTTATTTGGGCGAGAAATTTTGCGGAAGCTGTTTCGGCCGATTATGCGGCCAATAAAGCGAAGCAACATGCCTTTGTTTCGCTTGATTTTGGAATCATGAATTCTTTGTCCGCCAAAATTCAATCGATGATGGCTGGCGACACCGCGTATAAGAAAGGAGCTGAATACGGAGTTTGTATTGCCGATGGCGATGGAAGAATTATTGCACTGTCAGATTTTATCAGTCAATCACAGCGTCCTGATCCGAATGATAAGCCTGCTTTCAATAAACTGATCAGGGGACAAAACGGATTTGTATCACAATCCTTGTTAAGGAAACAAATTGGCAATATCAACCTGCTTCGCATGAATCCTGGCCCGGGCTCTACCTTTAAGCCGATCGTTTTTTCTGCCATTGCTTCGCAGCTTAACTGGGACTGGGATTCGTTTGGTGCGGAAGGGTTTTTGGAAAAGCAAAATTATTATGGCGGCGAAAAAGTCCCTGAATACGATTTTGAAAAGGACAATGGCCGGATAACAAGAGTAGCGGATTATTTAAAATATTCTGATAATTATTATCATTCCAATGTATTGCTATTGGGTTCATATCCCAAACAGGACCCCTCAAAGATTCTTGCCAATTATTTCGTGGAAAGTAAACCCGGTGCCGGCTTGCATTGGCCTTATTTTACTTATACCGGTAAACAGTATTGGCTGAATGGGTTTCAAAACTGGCCGGGTTATAAGAATGGCAAAGCTGATTTTGGCCTTGACAGTTCATTTACTACAGTCGGACTTTTAAATAACTATGGCATTTACACACATAGCGTCAATAAAAGTTTTGATATGTTCTCATCCGGCTATGATTCATTACTGTTTTTAAAAGCAGGAAAGAAATCCGGATTTATTTTACCAGAATATTCATTATTTGATCAGCATGGCTCTACCGTCAATCATAGGGTACCATATGATTTATTTACCAGTTGCTTTCGGGGACACGTAAAAGGGAGTAGCCAGGTAATGGTGGCGCCGGTTAAAATGCTGGATGCCTTTGGAAAAATGATCAGTCAAAACCGGAACTATTCGTTGACTTTAAATCCGCATCCGGCACCTGTGGACTTTAAGGCTTTTGATGTTGATAATAGCATTTCTTATAACCATTATCTTTCAATTATGCGTGACAATGTGTTTGAGGGAATGAAGGAAGCCCTATTTACAGGTACAGCAGCAAGACTTGGTGGTATGTTGAAAAATGGCGAACCTTATTTTTATTATGCAAAAACCGGTACTACCGGCGATGATGAATTAAAAACCAAATCCAAATTGCTGATCGTTGTTATTTCGGCAAAGGATATCACCGACCCCAACTTTAATTTTCGGAATAATAAGTTTTATGCGATCTATTTTACCTCTCAAAACGGACCGGCCAGGCAAAATGAAGAGTTCCAGGCAGAGGTTATCCGGTATGTTCAACAATCGCCGGCTTTTAACCGATACATGGCCGCCTCAGCAAAATAAAGGCAGCTGTAACTTCAGCCGCCCCCGCTACTATCAGTTTATATTTTAATAACAGGCACTAATAGTTCTCTTCCATAAATCCCGAATGAATGTTATCGGGGATGTACTCATTATGTCTATCCCAAGGCCGTCGGGTTGTATCTAATTTATTGTATTGATCCCTGGCATGTGATTTCAGTGAATTCATTTCAAGGAAAAAATCGGCATCCATTTCTTCCGGGGTTTTAAGGTAGTTGTTAACTGTATTTTGGAGGTACAGGTCTGTTTTAGTTTTATTATAATTGAAGGAGTTGTGTTGAAGAACTGCAATCGTTCTTAATTCGGAAAGAGAAAAAGCAGTCTCCCTGCTTAAAGTTTCGGCTTGTTTCATGTTGGCAAGTTTATAATAACGCTTAGAAATTCATGCCGGATTTTTATTGCCTGTTGAGAAAGATTGACAATCATTTATTTCAATAGAATGAATTGAAAAAAGGCTTGCAGGGGGCTTAAAGGGATATCTTAACTGCCAGGCAGGTGGTCATTATTTTCCCCATTCCCATAATCCCCATTTGATGGCATCGGGTAGCTTTTCGCCGGATTGTTTTAAGGTTAACACCATATTGCTACAGCGGTGAGATTCATGTGAAATAAGATAGCTGAGGAACGGAATAACGCCTTTTTAAAAAAAATCCCTTCAGCTGGCTGAAGGGATTTTATCAATGGTTTATAAGGGATAATTATTGTTTTGCCGGATCTCCTGCTACTACTTCACCGGTGATATGTACGGTCTTCGGTTGCTCGATGCCTGCCAGTTTAATGTAAACGTCTTTATTGAAAACGGCTACGGCAGCAGCATTATATTGAACTTTTATTTTGCCGGTGGCGCCCGGAGCGATAGGCTTTTCAGGTTTTTCGGGAACTGTGCAACCACAACTTGCAGAAGCATTTTCTACAACAACAGGTTTATCACTAATGTTTTTGAACTCAAAAAAATACGTAACCGGCACGCCTTGCTTGATCTTTCCAAAGTCATGTTTTTCGCTGGTAAACTTCACAACATCATCAGCTTTCATTTGTGTTTGTGCCATTACAGCTACGCTGAATACAAGTGCAGACGCAAAAAGGAAAATCTTCTTCATCGTGGTATAATTTTAAAGTGTTTGGTTTTTTAAAAATTGAACAGAGGCATTTGCGGGAGCAGATCCTTCAGGAGCTTTCCAAACAGTGCCTTTTATTTTTAATACTTTAGTTTGATTGCTGTTGTAAGTGATGGTGATAGTTTTTTCAAAGTACCCTTCGGCTGCTGCATTGTAACCCACCTTAATATTGGATGTACTGCCAGGTGCAATTGCATCATGGCTCCATTCTGGTGTAGTGCAACCGCAACTGGCTTGCACATTATCCAGTTTCAGCGGTTGGTTGCCTGAATTCACTATTTCAAAACTATAATAAACGGGTTTGCCCTGGGGTATTTTGGCAAAATCATGTTCTGTTTGTTTGAGCTTTAAGGGGTCTTCTGTGGTGGAAGTGCCTTGTGCGCCGGCAAAAAAGAAGGCGGCCAACAGGGCAAGGAGGGTAGATATTTTTTTCATAATTAGGTTTTTATGAAGCTCCAAATTTACACCAAAGATGGAGGATTGCAAACATTGGTTGCAGGGCTTTTAGGCAATTTTTAGAAAATTTACAACTGGTCGTAATCTCCTATTTTTGCCTCATGGATAATGCGACTACATTAACGATCCCCGTTGATATAAAATTATCTTTCGATAAATTTCGGGAAGAAGTACTTAGCGATTACCGTATTGCCTGCATCAGTCGGGAAGCCAGCCTGTTAGCCCGTAAAGAAGTGCTTACCGGCAAAGCCAAGTTTGGCATTTTTGGCGATGGCAAAGAGATCGCACAGGTGGCAATGGCCAAATTTTTTCAGCCCGGCGATTTCCGCAGTGGTTATTATCGTGATCAGACTTTTCATTTTGCCATAGGCCAGTCTACCGTTGAGCAATTTTTCTCGCAATTATACGCTGATCCGGATATCAAGAATGATCCCAATAATGCCGGGCGGCAAATGGTGTCCCATTTTTGTACCCCGCTTACTGATGAGAACGGCGAATGGGTTGACCTGGTTAACCGCCATAACATAGCCAGCGACATGGCGCCGACTGCTGCTCAAATGCCGCGTTCACTCGGCCTGGCATTAGCGTCAAAGCTGTTCAGGAATGTAGAACAACTAAAAAAAATGAAGCACCTTTCTGATAACGGAAACGAGGTTTGCTTCTGCACGATTGGTGATGCCTCAACTTCAGAGGGTCATTTTTGGGAAACCGTCAATGCAGCCGGCGTTTTGCAGGTGCCGCTGGTGATTTTTGTTTGGGATGATGGCTATGGAATTTCGGTTCCCAAAAAAATGCAAACCACAAAAGGATCGATATCAGAAGCCCTGGCCGGCTTACAAAAGGAGGATGATACCAATGGTATTCATATCTATAAAGTAAAAGGATGGGATTATGCCGGCATGTGCGAAGTATTTGATGAAGGTATCCGGACTGCAAGAGAGACACATGTTCCGGTACTTTTTCATGTTGAAGAAATCACACAGCCACAGGGCCATTCTACATCCGGTAGTCACGAACGCTACAAATCACAGGAAAGGCTGGCGTGGGAACGTGAATGGGATGGGTTGAAAAAAATGAAGGAGTGGATCATTGAAAATGCTTTGGGTGATGAAGAAACCGTATCGCAAATAGAACGGCAGGCGAAACAAGATGTGAAACAGAGCCGCGATCTCGCCTGGCAAAAATACCAGGCGCCTATCAAGCTGCAGGTAAGTAAAGCCTCAGATCTGTTAAACAGTCTGGCCGAAAATATTCCTGACCAGGCACAGGCTATTAAAAGGGTGGCATCAAACCTTACAACGAACCGTGAACCGCTGCGGAGGGATGTCATGAAAGCTTTGTATGATGCTATTGACATAGCTGGTAATAACGACAAAGTATTTTGGACAAAAGATTACTATAACGACTTACTCAAGGAAAATAAAGAGTTTTATAATTCTCATTTATACAATGAAGGTGTAAAGAGTGCCTTAAAGGTACAAGAGGTCAAAGCCCGGTACGAAAGCGACGCCAGGTCGATAAATGGATACGAGGTGTTAAACAAATATTTTGATCAGCTTTTTGCCAACAATGAGAAAGTGGTTGCATTTGGTGAAGACCTTGGACAGATAGGCGATGTAAACCAGGGTTTCAGTGGTCTGCAGGCAAAACATGGCGCCGACAGAATTTTTGATACGGGCATTCGTGAATTAACGATTATGGGGCAGGGCATTGGTTTGGCTTTACGGGGACTGCGACCAATTGCCGAAATACAATACCTGGATTATTTGTTGTATGGGTTGCAGCCATTAAGCGACGATGTAGCCAGTTTGCATTACAGAACCTATGGCCAGCAAAGCTGTCCTATTATTGTAAGAACCCGTGGTCACCGGTTAGAGGGCATCTGGCATAGCGGTTCTCCCATGGGGATGATGATCAATTCCCTCCGGGGCATGTATGTCTGTGTGCCCAGGAACATGGTACAGGCAGCTGGTATGTATAACACGTTGCTGCAAAGCAATGATCCAGCCATCATGGTGGAATGCCTGAATGGCTACAGGCTGAAGGAAAAACTACCGGCTAATTTGTTAGAAATGACAGTGCCACTTGGTATTCCCGAAGTGATAAAAGAGGGTAATGATATTACGATTGTTTCATACGGTTCCACCTTGCGGATTATACAGGAAGCCGTCACTTCCCTGGAAAAGAAAGCCATCAGTTGTGAGGTCATCGACGTGCAGACCTTACTTCCTTTTGATATTAATCATAGCATTCTCGAATCGCTGAAAAAGACAAGCCGCATTGTATTTATCGACGAGGACGTACCGGGTGGTGCAGCCGCTTATATGCTTAATAAGGTAATGGAAGAACAGGGCGGCTATAAATATCTCGACATTGCCCCAAGAACCATTACCGGCAAGGCGCATCGTCCCGCCTACGGAAGCGATGGCGATTATTTCAGCAAGCCCAATGCAGAAGAAATTGAAGCAGTCATTAAAGAAATGATGGCTGAATAACGACAGGCAATTGACAATAGGCAATAAGCAATAGGTAAAGCTTAAACGATTAGGAGCATTACAATCATGGCTGCCGTGAATGTTAAAGAAACAAGGGTTTATAGGTTGGCATTTGAGTTGGCTATGGAGATATATGAAATTTCAAAAGATTTTCCCAAAGCGGAAACCTATTCTCTCACTGATCAAATTCGAAGATCATCCAGCAGTGTTTGTATTTGTCTGCTTGAAGCTTATCGTAAAAAGCGATACCCGGCTCATTTTGTCTCGAAAGTTACTGATAGTGATATGGAAAATTCTGAGACTTCGGGGTGGCTTGACTTCGCATTTGCCTGTAAGTATATTGTTGAAATAAAACATGCGGAACTGCTTACTAAAAATGCGGAAGTGGGTCGTTTGTTGAATCACATGATTAATAATCCTGATAAATATTGAATGGTGATTGCATTTTGCCCATTGTCTATTGCCAATTGCAAGTCTATTTTAAATCATGCCAACCAATTTTCTTTATATCATTGACATACTGGGTACGTTCGCTTTTGCTGTTGCCGGCGCTTTTTCAGCCATGGAAAAAAGATTAGATCCTTTCGGTGTGCTGGTTCTTTCTTTTGTTACAGCGATCGGTGGCGGTACGTTACGGGACATCCTGATTGGCAACCTGCCGGTAGGTTGGCTTCGAAATGAAACGGCTACTATAGTCATCTTTGCATCGTCTGTTGCGGCTATGTTTTTTAGCCGTTATCTAAAACAATTCACTACTACTTTATTTTTGTTCGACGCATTAGGGCTTGGCTTGTTCACTATTATTGGTTTGGAAATGGCTTTTGAAAAGGAATTTAGCATGGGTATCTGTATTGCTATCGGCACCATTACTGCTTGTTTCGGTGGGGTTACCCGTGATGTTTTTCTTAACAATGTTCCCTTACTTTTTCGAAAAGAGATTTATGCCATGGCCTGTATTGCGGGCGGACTGCTATACTTTTTATTAAAATATTTAAACGTTGATGGTGACCTGGCCAGGATCATCTGTATCATTGCTATTTTTACCATTCGTGTGCTGGCATTCAGATTTAAACTTTCATTGCCGGCATTTTATATTGAAAAAAATAAATCATGAAATTGAAAATATTCCAGGTAGATGCATTTGCCGATAAATTATTTGGTGGTAATCCTGCCGCTGTTGTTCCTTTAAAAAAATGGCTGTCCGATGACATGATGCAACAACTGGCCATGGAAAATAACCTGGCTGAAACAGTTTTTTTTGCGCCCTCTGATAGCAAAGACGCGGATTATGATATCCGTTGGTTCACACCGGCCATAGAGATCAATCTTTGTGGCCATGCTACGCTGGCATCTGCATTTGTGTTGTTTAATATTTTAAAGGAAAAGAAGAAGTCTGTTACATTCAATTCCAAAAGCGGCTTGCTGACTGTGAAAAAGAAAAAAGATGTGTTGCTGATGGATTTTCCGAGTTGGAAGCCTGAGATGATCACCGACTATCCTTCGGATTTAAAAGAAGCCCTCGGCGTAAATGAAATAGTAGCCGTGTATAAACACCGGGATATACTGGTGGAGTTGAACAGGGAAGAAGATGTACAAAACGCCAATCCTGATTTTACTGCCTTAAAGAAAATGGGGCTGAAAGTGATTATTACTGCTCCGGGCAAAAAGGTCGATTTTGTGTCGAGATTTTTTGCACCTGTTGCAGGTATAGATGAAGACCCGGTGACAGGCTCTGCACATTCTCAGCTTATTCCTTTTTGGAGTGAAAAGACTGGCAAAAAAATTATGCAGGCCAGACAGTTGTCCCAGCGGGGTGGCGATATTTATTGCGAGCAACATGGTGATCGGGTGATCATGGGTGGGCAGTGCGTATTTTATATGCAGGGGGAATTTATTGTTCCCACATCGAAAAAAAGCAAAACCAAGTAGCTCATCAGTTGTCAATCAGACAAACGTACTTTGGTAACCTCCGATAGACAAAGTGGACGCACCCGTTCCTTCCTTTTTTGCTGTGCAGATAAATTCCGTCATCGTGGCTTAAACTAAAAACCGTTGCCTGACTTCAGCATCAGGCACCATACACCTTTCTTTTTTTCCAAACCATTTGTAGCGGTTTTTTGCTATCCATTTATAAATGGGCTGGCGGATAAATTTGGGGATAATGATTAAGCCATATAAAATTTTTGCAGGCCATCTCAAATATTTTGCAATGTGAATGGCTGCATCTGAATAGGTGTACACAATATTGTTTTCAATAAAGATGACACTGTCAATTTCAGCCGGTATTTTATACTTTTCTTTTAACTGGCTTCCTGCTTCTGACTGCAGCGGGGCAAATTTCAGGATCGCTTTTTTATCATGACGGATAGCAAAATTTACCATTGCATTGCAGTAATTACACACTCCGTCAAAGAGAACAATATTTGTTGCCAAATCCTCCATAAAAAAAGACCAACTTATTGTTGGTCTTGGTTAAGCTTTATCCCATATTATGAAATACTTTTTGCACGTCATCATCCTGCTCTAATCGTTCGATCAGTTTGCTGACATCTTCTGCCTGCGTATCTGAAACAGGAACTGTTGTGGATGGTATCCACTCCAGTTCAGCACTAATAGGAGTGATGCCTTTGTCTTCCAATGCTTTTTGCATATTGCCAAAATCCGTAAAGCCTACACGGATCACCAATACTTCTTCGCCATTTTCGCCGGTTCCTTCTCCCAGCTCCTCCAGTCCATAATCGATCAACTCCAGTTCCAGGTCCTCTGCGTTCAGTCCTTCCGGTTTTAGCTTGAATACACCCATTTTTTTAAACTGGAAAGCCACACTGCCACTATTACCCAAAGCTCCACCGCCTTTGTTGAAATGAGATTTCACATTCGCCACTGTTCTCACATGGTTGTCGGTAGCCGTTTCTACCAATATAGCAACTCCGTGGGGGCCATAGCCTTCGTACAATATCTCTTCATAGTTCTCCATTTCCTTGCCCGATGCTCTCTTAATGGCAGCTTCCACCCGGTCCTTCGGCATGTTCACGGCCTTTGCATTCTGAAAACAGCGGCGCAGGGCGGGATTGGTGGCAGGATCAGGTCCACCGGCTTTTACGGCGATCACAATTTCTTTACCGATGCGGGTAAACTGCTTGGCCATCCTGTCCCAGCGGGCAAACATGGTAGACTTACGAACTTCAAAAATCCTTCCCATTATATAGTTAATTAGTTGATAAGTTGACTGGTTGAAAAGGGAAGCAAAATTAAGGCAATACTGGTAAACGAAAAATCTTAGAAAAAGAAAAGCGACACTTCTGAAAAATGTCGCTTTTGTTAAAAAGAATTATCTCAAATTAACTTGCAGGTTCCTTTCTTCCCAACTTCCTTCCAAATACAACTAAATGAATAGCAGCAAATGCAATTGAAATATAAAGTAAGGTTTTGTTAGTATCAAAACCCACTACATATTGATGCAATAGACCTGCAATAGCGAGCAGCACGCAAAGGCCCAAACCTGTAAAACGTGCTATCCTCATTCCTTTTCTGCTGGTAGTACCGTTGCCCAGATGGCTATGTTTAGCGCCATATACCAGGTAAATATCGAGACCTATCAGCATCCAGAGAAGCAGGCGGATCCATGTATCCATCGGCAGAAATACCATCATGAATAAACAGGTACCGATACCAAGGATGGGGACTAACGGAACCATCGGAGTTCTAAAGGCTCTCGGCAAGTCAGGCATTCTTTTGCGCATTACCCAAACCCCGATACATACAAGAATGAAAGCAAACAATGTTCCGATGCTGGTCATTTCGCCGACAACCCTGGCTGGAACAAATGCTGCAAAAATGCTTACAAAAAGCATAAATAGTAAATTGCTTTTGGCGGGTGTTTGAAATTTAGGATTTACACTCGAAAAAATTCTTGGTATCAGGCCATCCTTACTCATGCTGAAGAATACACGGCTTTGTCCCATTAACATCACCAGTATCACAGACGAATAACCGGCAAGAATGGCTACCACAATTGCGCGGTTCAACCATGGATAGTCCGGCTGTATTACACCAGCGGCACCCGGTGTGCCCATGTGCTCAATAGCAACGGCAACAGGAGCAATACCATCTTTACCTGCAAACGTAGTATAACTGGTAACACCCGTCATAACGTGGGCAAAGAGTATATATAATATTGTACAAATAGCCAGTGAGCCTAAAATTCCTATTGGCATATCACGTTTTGGGTTTTTTGCTTCCTGCGCTGCTGTGCTTACGGCATCAAATCCGATGTAAGCAAAGAATACTATGGCCGCAGCCCGAATAATACCGCTAAAACCAAAATCACCAAACTTGCCGGTATTATCAGGAATGTAGGGTGTGTAATTATCGTTGTTGATATATTTCCAACCTAAGAAAATAAATACTAATACTACGGATACCTTAAGCGCAACGATGATCGCATTTACAAAAGCGCTTTCTTTAGTTCCTTTTATTAACAGTAAGCTCATCAATACAATAATAAATACCGCGGGCAGGTTAATAACGCCTCCATCCCACGGGCCTACTGTTAATTCAACCGGAAGATATACATCAAATCCCTCAAGAAACTTAACAAGGTAACGGCTCCAGCTTATACCAACAGTTGCGGCGCCCACTGCGTATTCAAGAACAAGATCCCAGCCAATGATCCAGGCAACAAATTCTCCCATGGTGGCATAAGAATACGTGTATGCACTACCTGCAACAGGGATCATGGATGCAAATTCTGCATAGCACAATCCGGCAAAAAGACATCCAAGTGCAGCTACTACAAAAGAGATAGTGATGGCCGGCCCTGCATGATTAGCAGCCGCCATGCCTGTGATCGAAAACAAACCGGCTCCGATAATAGCGCCGATACCTAATGCAACTAATCCTCCGGCTCCAAGCGTTCTTTTTAATGTATGAGTACCTGTTTCCTTTGCTTCATTTAGCAGGGCATTCATGGGTTTCCTGACAAATAAACTCATAAGTAGATTGATTGATGTTTAGTGTGTTCTGATGTGATTGTTTAAAATAGGCGGAAAAATAATGATTTCTGCCAAAAATGAACAAAAAGATTTATTGGCGGTTAACGCTAAACTCACCAGTTGAAATTGTCCATATTTGAAAGTAAACCTTTAGTTTTGACGCTTTACTATAGCACACTATATGAATAAACGCCAGGCCGGATTACTCTCACTTATTCTATTTACCGTAGTAGCTATTTTTCATTTTTTGCATTGGGAAAATTTGGTCACCTTCTCAGGCAGTTTACTTTTCGGTTTGCGATGGTTATTGGTGGCAAGTCTTGTTTTATTTGCCATTTATAAAAAATCTCTCACCACCTGGATATTAGTAGCGATGGCGGTAGGTGTGGAGATAGGGTTAGACTTTCCCGCCTTTTCGCAAAACCTTTCCTTTTTAAGTAAGATATTTCTTCGGCTGGTCAAGACAATTGTTGCTCCATTATTATTCGCAACATTGGTGGTCGGCATCGCCAGCCATTCCAACCTGAAGCAGGTAGGAAGAATGGGATGGAAATCGCTCTTGTATTTTGAAGTAGTAACTACCATTGCGTTAATCATTGGTCTCATTTTTATTAATCTCACAAAAGCCGGGACCGGTATCGTTGTACCGGAGAATCTTTTGAAGGAACTGCCCGAAGCAAAAGTCAAAGGCTGGCAGGATCACATTATTGATATATTCCCCGAGAATATCATTAAGTCCATCTATGAAGGCAATGTACTGCCTATAGTCGTTTTTAGTGTGATCTTCGGTATTGCTCTGGCCTTATTAAGTGAACACAAGAAAAAGCCAATGCTTGATTTTACAGAAAGCCTGGCGGAAACTATGTTCAGGTTTACAAATATCATCATGTACTTTGCCCCGTTCGGCGTGGGGGCAGCCATTGCCGTAACGGTCGGTCACCTGGGCATTGATATTCTAAAGAATCTGGCTTTATTACTCTTTACTTTATATCTCGCCTTGTTTGCTTTTATACTATTGGTGTTGTTGCCAATTGCTATTTGGGTGGCAAAAGTGCCGGTCAAAAAATTTGTGCAGGCGATAAGAGAACCTGTATCGATTGCCTTTGCAACCACCAGTTCCGATTCTGCTTTGCCAAAGGCCCTGGAAAATATGGAGAAGTTTGGGGTGCCAAGAAAGATCGTATCATTTGTAATACCTACCGGTTATACATTTAACCTCGATGGGACTACGTTATATCTTTCACTGGCCTCAGTGTTTGTGGCGCAGGCAGCGGGCATGCATCTTTCTTTTGGTGAGCAATTGCTGATCGGTTTATCGCTGATGTTGACGAGTAAAGGAGTTGCAGCAGTACCACGGGCATCGCTGGTGATTTTGATCGCCACGGCCAGTACGTTTAATTTCCCTTTGTGGCCCATCATGGCAATTTATGGTATTGACGAGTTGATGGACATGGCCCGTACGTCCGTAAACGTGATTGGAAATACACTGGCAAGTTGTGTGATCGCAAGATGGGAGGGAGAGTTTGATGAAAAGAAAGCATTGGCTTTTAATGAAAAGCAAGCTGATGCCATAATTGGATAATTAAAAGAATAAAATTTATGACCGAGATGTTGGATATCTACTTATTGTCGGGAGGGTTTATAGATACGTTTATCACGTGGATAATTGAGAACGGCGGATTTTACGTTCTCCTGCTGGTTGTATTTGCAGAAACCGGTTTATTCATTGGCTTTTTCTTTCCAGGCGATTCATTATTGTTTGCTGCCGGTGTGTATATGAATAAACTTGCCAATAAGCTTTTCAATATGAACATTCCTGATCATGCATCGGTGCCGGTTTATCAATGGATGACCATCATAATATTGGTAATGCTTGCTTCTGTATTGGGAAATGTGGCTGGCTACTGGTTTGGTAAAAAAGCAGGGCCTTTACTTTTTGAAAGAAAAGACACCTGGCTTTTCAAAAGAAAACATTTGATAAGAGCCAAAGAGTTTTATGATAGATACGGCAAAGCAACCATCTTTCTTGCAAAGTTCCTCCCGATCATCCGCACATTTGCGCCCATTGTTGCCGGTATTGTAAGAATGAACCCCGCTCATTTTATTTTCTATAATATTATCGGCAGCGTTGCCTGGGTTTCGTCTATGATGCTGGGCGGATATTTTCTGAACAGTTGGGTGCAGAGGGAATTCGGTTTCAGCCTGCAGGATTATATCGAGCCTATTACGATCGTTATTATCCTGGTAACCACATTGCCTGTATTGTATAAATTGTTTTTTGCCAAAAAACCGGTTGTTCCCACACCTACCGATACGAATGTAAATTCCTAACGAATTATGCAGCCAGCCAAATCCAAATCCATTTTCAACATCGCTGTGATTGTTGCCGCCCTGGGTTATTTTGTAGATATCTATGACCTGTTATTGTTTGGAATTATTCGAATTCCCAGTCTTAGATCATTAGGCCTTTCCGAACAACAAATACTAACTGACGGTGAAGCAATACTGCAATGGCAGATGTGGGGACTTTTGCTGGGTGGCATCATCGCCGGTGTGATTGGTGACAGGAAGGGAAGGCTAAGTGTATTATTTGGTTCTATCATATTATACTCATTAGCTAATATCGCTAATGGATTTGTTGAAACAGTTGATCAATACAAGTGGATTCGTTTTATCGCAGGCCTCGGGCTTGCTGGTGAATTGGGCGCTGGTATTACGTTGGTCTCTGAGCTGACAGCCAAAGAAAAAAGAGGTATTGCTACTTCTCTTGTTGCAGGCATTGGTCTTACCGGCGCCGTAGTGGCCTTTATAATGAAAGAAAATTTTCATTGGCGCACTTGTTACTTTATCGGAGGTGGTTTGGGAATGCTCTTACTGATTCTTCGCATCTCGGTTTTTGAATCGGGTATGTTCCATGACGTAAAAAAAATGGATGTGCAACGAGGAAACTTCTTCATGCTTTTTAATAATGCCGAAAGGTTTAAAAAGTATCTCTGCAGCATTTTAATAGGACTACCAACATGGTTTGTGATCGGTGTATTGGTAACATTTTCCAGTGAATTTGGTAAACGCTTTGGCATAAAAGAGTCCATTGATCCGGGCAAGGCGATCATGTATGCGTATGCAGCTATCTCAGTAGGTGATATTCTAATTGGCTTTGTAAGCCAGTGGTTCAAAAGCAGAAAGAAAGCATTGTTCCTCTTTTATGGAATCACTGCTTTATTTATGGTGCTGTTTTTTACCATACAATGGAATGGCTCTGCGGAAAAAATGTATTGGATATCAGCCGGACTTGGCTTTGGTACGGGCTTTTGGGCCATCTTTGTTACCATGGGGGCCGAACAGTTTGGCACCAACCTCCGGGCTACTGCCGCCACTACTATTCCGAACATGGTAAGAGGCATGTTGGCTATTTTGATCCTTCCTTTATTCAAATGGTTGCGTGAAATGGAGGGAGTCGGCTATGTAAATGGAGGCATTTATTCTGCAATAATTCTGATGGCAATAACAATTGTCGCAGCTTTATTAACCAAAGAGACCTTCAATAAAGATTTGAATTTTGTAGAAAGGTAAATTTTAAAATGCCAGGCTTTAAAAAGCCGAAAATTATTCGATGATTAAGCTCCTATGAAGGATATTATTTTCTAATAATCCTTATCATCCATCAAATCGTGGCTCTGATTTTTTCAATAATTTTTTCTTCTGCCAATTGCTGCATGCATGCATGATCTCCCCTGTAACAAGGTTTGTTTCCAAATACGGAACAGGGCCGGCAATACAGGTCAATTTGTATTGCATTATCTGCTGGTTGATTCCATCCATAAAAACCGGCAAAAGGATGAGTGGCTCCCCATACAGATACTACCGGCACACCAAATAACGACGCTAAATGCATATTAGCAGAATCCATGCTTACCAAGGCATCCATGTTGCTGATGATGGCTAGCTCTTCCTTAAAAGAAAATTTACCGGCAAGATTAATGCTACCGGGGAATTCTTTTTCTAAATCAGCGAGTATTTCTGTTTCTGCCTTACCACCACCCAGGAAAAAAAGCTGCAGATTATTTTGAGAGGATAAATTTTTTAATACTGTTTTCATTTTTTCCAGCGGATACATTTTTTCCTTATGTTTTGCAAAAGGAGCAATGCAGATATTTTTTTTTGTTGCTGACAATAGCTGAACAGCAGCGGGGGGGAGATTTTGTTTTGGAAAAACCTGTTGTGGATTTAAGGTGAGAGACAAGCCTAATTGAGTGAAAACATCGGCATAACGTTGAAAAGATGTTTTTAGCTGAACCAGTTTTTTGTTTTTCTTTCGGGTGAGCAGTTTTTTTTCCTGGCGTCCCTTGTCAATGGTAGCCGTTTTAATTCCGGATGCCCGGAAGAAAAAACTGATCAGTTTTGAACGCAATACATTGTGGAGATCGGCTACCGCATCAAAATGATATCGTTTTTTTAGTTCTTTAAACAACGTGAAAAGCCCACCTAATCCTTTGTGTCGCCCTTTTGTTTCTGCTACATAAATGTTGGTTCTTTCCAGCGGTTCAAAAAGAGGAGCAAACAAATTTTGAGTCAATACGGTGATTTGCAGATCGGGATTTTGCTGTAACAACTGTTGTAAAACAGGGACGGTCATCGCAACATCACCCATCGCAGACAAGCGAATAACAAGTATGTGCTTAAGCTTCATTGGCTTGCTGCTGGTATAGAACCGGGTTTAAAGAAGGATCATTGTACATTTTCATTTGCTTATACACTTTCATGTATTTTTTGCCTTCGGCAATATCCTTCAGCAGTTCGTCAATGGCCTGTGAGAGGTCCTTGCGCTGTTCGAGTAGGATGGAAAGTTTAAGCTGGCAACTGGCAATGTGTTCAACAGAGGCCTCCTTTCGTTCTGCCTCTGCTTTCATGTGGTATATTTTTAATGCAAGTATTGACAGCCTGTCGATAGCCCAGGCTGGACTCTCCGTGTTGATGGATGCATCCTTTAAAGGAGTGACGTTTTTATATTGTCCGAGGAAATAACTGTCGATATATTCTACCACATCCGTTCTTTCCTGGTTCGATGTGTCAATTCTGCGTTTAATTTTTAAAGCTTCCACCGGGTCGATAGCCGGATTACGTATAATATCTTCCAAATGCCATTGAACTGTGTCAATCCAGTTCTTTAAGTAAAGAAGATGTTCAATCTTGTCTTTTGGATACGGGTTGCTGACAGGTGTGTCGACATCATCTTTTTCATGGTAGCGGATAATACTTTCTTCAAAAATTGAATTGCATAATGAACTGATCATAACCAGGGTGTCAAAAATTTAAAAAGCCCGCCTACCGGCGGGCAGGTTCAAGAAGTTTCAAAGTTACACCGGTTGGATGAACTTCGTAAACCTTTTGAACTTTTATACTGTGCTTACTAAAAAGCTTTAGAATAATGCCGTAATCTTTTGCCACCAGGGCTTTTCTTTTTTGGGAAAAAACAAAGGGTAGGCCGTATAGGCTTGTATTTCCTGTAGTATTTCCATTTCCAGCAGTGATTTTTCCTCTGCTGTCAATTCTCTTTCCTCAGAGGTGCAGGACAGCCAGGTTTGTATTTGCCTTGCTTCGGCTGGCAAAGATTGGCCGTTAAGATATCTTTGAAGTTTACGTTGTAGAATTTCCGATTTCATGGTAAATTTTTTTTGGATAAGATAAAAGGTTATAAAAGGTTGTTGAGTGAAAATTTATTGGTTAGTGAGTGTAACATCCATTTAAATGTTGCTGCGGCATGGAAATTCGCCGTTCCGATTTGTCCCGTTTGCTGGCGTAATAATTCTGAAGGTTTGTTGATAAAAGCGAATTCTCTTCTTGCCGGTTTCCGGGCTTCTTGTAAAGCTTCTATACTGAACTCTTTTGAAAAACGTTTATCATACGCCGGCGAATCACTGGTATTCGTCAATTTTTCTGAAAGACATTTTACAACTGATTTTCTCACTTCTTTGTATAAGTAAGTGGAGATAGAAAAAGATTCTGGTAATGAATGACGCTGTTCCCAGATAGCAACAAATAATGTGCGAACGATGATCCTTGCGTCTTCCGGTGATTGTAATTTTTTGAGGCAATACATGTAAAGTCCAAACCAGTAATGACGATACAATTCTTCAAAGGCAGCTGTGTCGTTGAGAATGAGGCGGTCGATCAGGTGTTGATCGGCGGAAGGAATCCTGCTCATAAAGGGTACATTTAAAAGTTAGACAATGCAGGACATTGGAAATACTTTTTTCGGAGGAGATTGAAAAATAAAACGAAGCGTTTCTCGCAGGAATGGAAATTAAAATGTGGTGGCTCTCGCAGGATAGATCCCGTAACCGGGATGAAAAAATTGAAATGAATTGAGTGCTAAACTAAACAACGTAATCTATTAGTGCAAGTATTTGATAAGCTAATTTATTAACATGGTAAGTTTACGAACTTCTTTTAAAATGCCTGTAAATAAGCTAATTGCACAAAAGTGCGGATGTGAATAACCTGCAGCTAATGGTAAATAATTAGTTAACCAAACAATTATAAAAAAAGTGGAACGGTCATCAGATATATTCACTTAACTCGAGCCACCGCATTTCTTTTTCATCCAATAGTTGTGTAACCTCACCTATTCGTACGGAAAGCCTTTGCAGTTCTTCAAAAGAAGTGCTGCCATTATTCAACTTTTCTGTGATTGATTTTTTTTCATCGGCCAGGTCAGCAATCTCTTTTTCCAATACTTCGAACTCACGTTTTTCTTTAAAGGAAAGTTTTCTTTTGTTACCAGTTACCGGTTTCATGTTACCGGTTTCCAGTTCTGTCTCATTTTTTACAGGTAGCAGGGAACTGGCAACAGGCAACTCTTCTTTGTCTTTCAGCCAATCACGGTATTGCGAATAATTGCCGGGGTAATCAGTTATTACGCCGTTGCCTTCAAATACAAACAGGTGATCAACCAGCCGGTCCATAAAATAACGGTCGTGGCTCACGATGATCAGGCAACCAGGAAATTCACTTAAGAAATTTTCTAATACTCCGAGTGTTGGCAGATCCAGGTCATTGGTCGGTTCATCCAATACAAGAAAATTTGGATTGCTGAAAAGAATTGAAAGCAGGTGTAATCTTCTTTTTTCACCACCGCTTAGTTTGCTGATATAAGTGTATTGCTTGTCCGGGTCAAACAAAAAAAGTTGAAGAAACTGGGCTGCACTCAACGAGCCGCCGCTGGCCAGGGGAAAGTGTTCCGCTATGTTTTTTACAAATTCGATGACCCGTAAGTCTTCTTTTACTATTAATCCCTGCTGCGCAAAGTTGCCAAAGATGACAGTGTCACCGGTGTTCACTTTTCCACTATCCGGTTTTTCAATTCCTTGCAGGATGTTGATAAAGGTTGATTTACCGACCCCATTTTTCCCTACAATACCAATGCGATCGCCTTTTTTGAATGTATAATCAAAACCTTTTAAAATAATTTTCCCGCCAAAGCTTTTATATACTTTTTTTAATTCAATAATCTTACCTCCAAGGCGGTTCATTTTCATCTGCAATTCCACCTGCTGGTCTTCTATTCTCTTTTTTGCTTTTTTCTCTACTTCATAAAAATTATCCTGCCTGCTTTTGCTTTTGGTTGTTCTTGCTTTGGGTTGCTTACGCATCCATTCCAGTTCTTTCCGATAAGTATTTCTTGCTTTATCGATGCTGGCAATTTCACTCTCAATGCGGGCAGTTTTCTTTTCCAGGTAATTTTCATAATCACCCTTATAAACATATAAGTTACTGCCATCCATTTCCCATATCTCATCACAGACGGCATCCAGGAAATACCGGTCGTGGGTTACCATCAACAGTGTTACATTTTCTTTGTTCAGGTAATTTTCCAGCCACTCTACCATTTCTACATCCAGGTGGTTGGTAGGCTCATCCATTATCAGCAACACATGTTTATGTTCAAATCCGATATCGATCAATGTTTTTGCCAGTGCCACTCTCTTACGCTGGCCACCACTTAATAAATTAACCGGCTGGCTCAGGTGATGAATATTTAGTTTACCTAATACCTGTTTCACTTTTGTATCAAAATCCCAGGCGCCCAGGTCATCCATCTTCTGAATGGCAGCATTTAATAGTTCAGGGTCACTGTTTTCGTCCAGCGATTCAAATTGCCGGATAGCATTGATGACAGGATGGTTGTGAAAAAAAATATTGTCGAGTATTGATTTAGATTCATCAAATACCGGCTCCTGTTCAAAGAGTGCTACATCCACATCTTTATTGATCCAAACGGTGCCACTATCAGCTATTTCTTTGCCGGACAAAATTTTTAGAAGGGTAGATTTTCCTGAACCATTCCTGGCCACTAAGGAGATCTTGTCACCTTCTTCTATATGAAAAGAGATGTTTTCAAAAAGAGGTTGGATGCCATAACTCTTGTTCAGATTTTCTACAGAAACATAATGCATGCGGCAAAGATAATGTGCTGCCTGTATAAGCTGGCTTAAACTACGATTTGTTGATTATGAAAGAATTAAAAAGAATGATTTGTGGCATAGTTTTTCTATTAAGTATAGAAAATCAATATCATGACAACTAATATAATCGAAGCCATTCAGAAAAAGCTGGGGTATCCAGCCTTGGAAAAAATAGATCCCAATATTCAGGAGACTAAGGATAAATCGCTTAGAACAACAGAAGAGAAATTAGCACAGTCTGCAATACCCGTGGTATTGGCAGGGTTTTATAAATATACCAGCTCAGATGAGGGAGCGAATGCTTTACTTAATACAGGAAGGGAAGTGAAGTGGCTGGATGAAATATTTGGTGATCAAAAGCAAAAAGCTGTAGAGAAAGTTGCCCACTATGCGGGAGTTTCTGTGGATGAAGCCGTTGCAGATATGGAACAAATTTCGAGAGAGGTTTCGCAACTGATAAAAGATGCGGGAGGGGATAAACACCCGGCTGAAAAAGTGAAGACATTTATGAGTAATCATCGGCATAATATTTTGGTTTATCTCCCCGCTGCATTGCAGGCAGGATATTTATTAGATGATAATGCGATTGATGACCGGACCAATAAAATGGAAGGACCCGTTTCCAGTTTTATGCATAGTATTGAAGACAAACTTGCGGGTGGCAGATCCTAAGAAATTATCTTGATGACAAAAAGATGATCAGGCACAGGCAAAGGACAATAAACAACATGAACCATACTTTTCTTTTTTCCCAGGCATCAGTCTGTTTATGCTGACGTTTAAACTGTTCAATCTTCGCTGTTATTTGTGTATCGTTGGTAGTAAGTTTCGTTAATCGTTCTGATAGCATTTGGATATATTGATAGGGAAGTGGGCGGCTACTTTTAAAAATGCTTAAAATAATTTCTTTGTTAATAGCTGGTTCGTTGAAAGAATTTATCGTAGCAATGTTTTCATCTGACAAGATTGTAATAATGTGATCGTATAAGCCCCGATGATACATTCGGTGAGCGTCTAACTTTGAGACATATCGATCCAGTTCCAACATTTGTTTCAAAATAGAAACAGGAGTAATTAGCTCCTGTTTTATTTTTTTACCTATGCTTTGGGCGTACCAGCGTTGTTGCAGGTAGTAGTCTTTTTTTAAAGGGTTGCTCAATACTTCATACGCTTCCTTTATTTCTCCAAATTTTGCAGTGGCATAAAGATCATCCTGTTTTTTATCAGGGTGATAGGTATGGGCGAGCCTCCGGTAAGCCTTTTTTATTTCTTCGCCTGTTGCTGATGGCTCCAGTTCGAGTATGTTATAATAATCCTTCACTTGCAAAACGATGCGAAGATAGGAGAGAAAAAAATGTCGCATAATCCGGATTTCCCGTAATTGGAAAATTATTTGAGGTATTTGTTAAAAAAGTCTATCGTTCTCTGCCAGGCAAGTTTAGCGGCTTGTTCATTGTAGCGGGTTGGCGCCGTATCGTTGTGAAATGCATGATTGACGCCATCATACAAATATTGTTCATATTTAATACCGGCTTTTTTCAACGCTTCTTCATAGCCTGCCATACCTGCATTTATCCGCTCGTCGAGACCGGCATAATGTAGTTGAACAGCTGCTTTTATCTTAGGAACTTCAGCAAGTTCAGGCGGACGGCCATAAAATGCAACCGCTGCTTTCAATGAAGACACGTTTACTGCCAGGCTGTTGGCCATAGCGCCGCCCCAGCAAAAACCAACGCAGCCAAAATTGCCATTGGCATCTTTCCGGGTTTTTAAATAATCAAAAACTTTTTTAAAATTTTGCAAACTGTCTTCGGCTTTTAATTGCTGGAATTTTGTCCTTGCCTCGTCTTCATTCGCCGGCGTACCTCCCAATGGTGACAATGCATTCGGTGCAATCGTTAAATAACCTGCATTGGCGGCACGTCTCGCTACATCTTCTATGTGTCCATTTAAACCCCGGTTTTCGTGAATGACGACAACAGCCGGATATTTTTTTTCTTCTTTAGGCCGGGCCACATAAGCCAGCATTTCGCCATTCACACCCTGATAACTGATGCGTTCAGTGAAAAGATCCTGTGCAGGAGTAATGGCAGCACCTTTAGCATTTACTTCAATCATTGGCAATATGGCCATGGCAGCAGCAGTGCTGCCGGTTAATAAGGCAAGCCTGCGGAGAAACTCAGTTCTTGAAAGTGGGTTATGAGTATACTCGTCGTAGAGGTTAATAATGCGCTGGTCCATAAAAAAGTTTTAGGTGTCTGAAGTTACGAATTGAGTTGTTAAAAAAATTTACCAAAAGTTTTCACAACAATGGCTATCGGAAAGAAGGCGTGCAACTTCATGGCATGTTAATAGCTCATATTTGTGGTATCAGATCTTTCTATACTTCAATATTTTCTTGCTATTGAAAACAATTAAACATCTTTACATGAAACGCCTTTTATTTATGGCCGGCATGGTAATATCCATCCTGGCTTTGGGCTCACTAAAAAATTCCGTATCAGCTCAGCGAGTAGGTATTAGCATTTCATATCAGACTTTTTATGATGAATTAAGTCCTTACGGTCGCTGGATCGAATATCCCGACTATGGCTATGTTTGGGCGCCTGATATGGGTCCCGATTTTCAGCCCTATAGCACAGGTGGTCACTGGGTTTGGACAGATGAATATGATTGGATGTGGGTATCTGATTATTCATGGGGTTGGGCTCCTTTCCACTATGGACGCTGGTTCTATGATCCGTTTTATGGCTGGATGTGGATGCCGGGTTATGACTGGTCACCTGCCTGGGTATCATGGAGAACAGGCGGCGATTATTACGGTTGGGCGCCTATAAGCCCGGGTATTAATATCAGTATTGGCTTTGGAAATTATAATCCACCATCTAACTACTGGTGTTTTGCGCCGCGTCAATACATTGGCTCACGTCATATCAATAATTATTATGTCGACAGGAGCCGCAATACCACTATCATTAACAATACAACCATCATTAACAATTACGGAAACAGAAATAATGTTTTTGTAAACGGACCAAGAAGAGGTGATGCTGAAAGATATGCAGGAAGAATACGCCCTGTTAGCTTCAGGGATTCAGACAGGCCAGGTAGAAGAGAATTTAGAAATAACCAGGTGAGTTTGTATCGTCCGCAGATACAACGTGACAATAACCGCAGTTTTGCGCCAAGAAATTTTGATCGTTACGAAAGAAATGCCCGGAACAATGATAATAGAATAAGAAGAAATGGTAATAACCTGCCTGACCGAAGAGAAGTAAATGCAAACAGCAACAGGAGAAATGATATTGCTGATCGTCGTGGAAATGATTTTGACCGGATAAGAAACCGCCAGCAGGTCGAAAGAAATCAGAATAACAGAAGGATAAATGATGATGTGCAATCACCCGCCGAAAACAGGCGGTTTGAAAGACAAAGGCCAGATGTAATCAACAGGAGTGCTGATCGTCCAGAAATTGGCAATGAAAGAAACAATCGTCGTCTTGAAAGAAGAGTTGATGAGATGCCGCGTAATAACCGTCGATTTGAAAGACGGGAAATACCAAATGAGCCTGCACAACGACAAATAGAACGTCAGCAACAACAAAGACAATTTGAAAGACGTGAAATAAGAAATGAACCCGTGCAAAGACAAGTAGAACGTCAGCAGCCACAGCAACAGCAGCGACAGTTTGAAAGACGTGAAATTGACAGGGGCAATCGTTTTGAACAACCCCGTCGTGAAGTAAGGAGCGAGCCTTCACAACGGCAAATAGAACGTCAACCACAACAACAGCAACAACGACAGTTTGAAAGTCGGGGTGGTGATAACAGGGGAAATGGTAACGGCCGCGGAAGATCTGACCGCCGTGATGGATAAATAAAGACTTTAATGAGATTCTGAGAAGACCCTTCGGGGTCTTTTTTGTTATCTTACTTAAAGGTCAATCAAATTGTAGGTTTTGAAAATCCTGGATATACCTGCCTGACAAAAAAGCGGCCGTTAATTTGCTGTGGCATTTAGTAAATCATTTTATGAACGCTTGTTTTGCCCTTGTCTTTAGTTTAATCCTTTTATCCTGCAACAATGCCTCCAATACAAAAGAGGAGTCAACGCTTCCGGATGCAGACAGCATAGTGCCTATTGAACAAAAAGATAGCATGACAACAAGAATAGATAGTATCCCTCAAAATATACAGATTGACAGTGTTATTCATTTGTCGTTTGCGCCTGATAGTGTTTCAACAACAGTAAAGGGACATCTGGATAAGAAAGGGAATCCGGTCATTTGTTATTTACCCGTTACGAAAGGAGGTAAGTTGACTGCTTCTGTTGTTCCGGATAATGTGAAAGCGACGATACGTTTTAGTCATATTTACCTTCCAAACGGAAAAAGCGATGGTCCATTTGGAAACACGTTGAAATATTCACTCAAACAAAAAGGTACTTACAAACTTTATATTGGGCCCAATAAGATGGCCGGTGATCCATTTAGCACAGATTTTATATTGAAAGTAAAAGTTGAATAATGATCTTAGTTTTTCTTTCTTAGTCGCATAATATATCCGCCTCCGGGAGCCATTTTTACTTTAATCGTATTTATTCCAGAAACCTGCATGGTTGATAATTTATAATCAGAAGGATAGCGGTCGGCATTTACACCGTCCTCACAAATGCTGGCTTCATAACTGCCTTCTTCTAAAAAGGAAAGATCAATAGTCAATTCTCTTGCGGTCCAGTCAGTCATGGCGCCCACGAACCAATCGCTTCCTTTTTTCCGGGCTGTAACAATATAGTCTCCAACTTTTGCATCCAGTACAATAGTTGTATCCCATGTGGTTGGAATGCTGCCGAGCAACTCCATAAATGAGGGTTCCAGTAATCCCTGCGAAGGATTGCCTGAAAAGATATGAACGGGACTTTCATAGATAATAAACATGGCGGCCTGGTGGCAACGTGTGCCCATTGACATTACTTTATCAGCAATCGGCCGAAATGTTTTGGCCGTTGCATTATCCAAAATGCCAGGCTCATAATCCATGGGGCCTGATACCATTCGGATAAAGGGTAATAACAAGTCGTGTTCAGGAGTAGCTTTTTCACTCCAGATATTATATTCCGATCCAAGCACAGCTTCACGGGTTATTGCATTCGGGAAGGTCCGGTTAAAGCCAGCTGGCTTAAAGGCGCCATGATACATGATCATGATCTTGTGCCTGGCGCAAGCTTCCGATATTTTATAATAAAAATTAACCATTGGCTGATCATCACGATCCATAAAATCGGTCATGATAAAATCCACTCCCCATTTACTAAATTGTTCCAACGCAGGTTCCAGTTGTTTCGATAATGTCATGGCCAGTGTCCACATGCTGAGCTTTATATTCTTCTCTTTTGCATAGGCCGCAATCTCATCCATGTTGATTGCTGGATTTATTTTGAACAGGTCTTGATAGTCACTCCAGCCTGCATCCATCATGATGCGATCAAAACCAAATCGGCTGGCGAAATCGATATAGTATTTATAAGTAGCCGTATTAACACCGGATTTAAACGGTACATTAAAAAGATTAATACCAATGATCCATTCATCCGTGCCTTTGCCGGGATTTATCCACGACACATCTTTCACCCGGGAGGGAGACGCCAACCGGTAAACCAAATCATTAGCCGGTAAGTCTTTGTCATTCTCCGCAATAAGCAACACTCTCCATGGAAAATTTCTTGTGCCTTTTGACCTGGCAATATAATCGGCCCGTTTTGTTACGATGGCCTGGGGAAATTCGCCTTCGGCGGTTTTTTCTTCTAAGGGATAGGGTGCAAAGTGTCCACTTAGTGAATTGTTGTTGTTACCATTTATAAACATACCGGGGTAATCTTCCAGGTCAGATTCGGTGATGATGATCTTTGGGCCATTGGATGGGGCAATAAGCACCGGGGTAAAACACAAATTGTTTTTAGATAAACTGTCAAGCGGTTTAAATTGATAAGGTTCCTCGAAACTGGTGTGATAGATATCTGTATGCTCTCGTTTAACAACTTCGGGATAATACATCGGATGGCTTGCCGGAAAATTAAAGCTTGCAATTTCCTCCCTGATAATAATACTGTCTTTACTATGTGACAGAAAACGGTAAGCTACACCATCATCATACACCCTGAATACAACACTAAAAGGTTGCTTGAACCGAATGGTCAGCTCATTAAAAACATCCGGAATGATTTTTCTTTTTTCCGGAACAGGTGAAATGATAATTGAATTGTTGTGACGGGTACTGGTTTTTTTAAAACTTGGGTTGCCCGACAGATCAGTACCATCCTGCAGTTGCAGATTTATTTCGGAAGGCAACAATATAAGTTCGTTATTGTATCGTATCGAATAGAATAGTTTCTCCTTTGCTTCTACGGTCAATTTTATTTTGCCACCAGGCGAATTGATCTCCTTTTTGTCGGCACCATAGCAAACATTGAATAGTAGCAAAAAAGATATGGCAACGCAATTCTTATTCATCAAATGAATATTTAATGAATGAAAATAGCGAATGTTTAGCTTTTGGAAATTCGGCTCATTATGAACAGGTCGAACTAGTTCAGCGCCTTAATTTTTGAAACCATGAGGCTAATGCTGATACCCAACAAACCAATTACGGCAAAAGAATAGCGAAGACTAAAGAGTTGCGCAATATAACCGATCAATGGCGGTCCCATCAAAAAGCCAAGAAAGCTGATACTGGAAACAGCTGCTAATGCCATGCCGGGAGGAATTTTTGATTGCTTTCCGGCTGCACTATATACCATTGGTACAATAGAAGAGACACCAAACCCAACAATCAAAAATCCAAGTGTGGCCGTGATGATATGCGGAACGATTACTGACAAAAACAACCCGGAAGAAATGAGTACGCCGCTTATCTTTAACATTGTCTGGCGGCCATATTTGCTAATTAATCGGTCCCCGATAAATCGGCCGGATGCCATAGCAATCATGAAACACATATAGCCCAGGGCAATTAATGATTTTGGCGCATGTACTACATCCTGGAAGTACACACCACTCCAATCAAACATCGCTCCTTCACTTGCCATACTGAAAAAACCGATGATGCCCAATTGCATCAGCATACCATCAGGTTTGGAGAAGAAAGATTTTTTTTCTGGTGGATTAGCCGCCTTACCCCATTGAAGGAATCTCTGTGAAATAACAATGGTGAAAAAAACCAACGCAGCAACAATCCAAAAATGAATATAGGGTGTGATGTGTTGTGACATCATCAAAAGACCAATAGCCGCGCCGGCAAAACCTGCGGTGCTCCATACTCCATGAAATGAGGTCATGATTGGCCGGCCATATAATTTTTCCGCCCTGATGGCTTGCGTATTGACAGAGATATTGCACATATTTCCACAAATACCAAACAGGAAAAGACCTAAAGCCAGGTGCCAGGGTTGCGTGGCCAATGCGAGGTTGGTCAAACAAATAGCATACAACAGCAGGCAAATACGAAGAATTTTTTTACTTCCGTAATGAGTGATCAATCTGCCAGAGAATGGCATCGCTGTTAACTGGCCAGCAGGAAGCATTAGTAAAATGCTGCCCAAACCTGCGTCACTCAATTGCAACGAGGTTTTGATGTCCGGGATGCGGCTTGCCCAGGATGCAAAGCAAAGTCCCTGGCAAAAAAAGAATGCGGATACTGCAATGCGTATTTGTTGTTTTGAATACGTAGGCGCAGTTATATCCATATCGTTCTTTGTCTTTGTGAACGAACCTGTTAATGGGGTGATTAATCGTTGTGAATTTCTAAATACACTTACTAAACTTAATTTCATCGAGTTGCTATTTTAGTAACTATGGCGAGCAACTCCCTGAGGGACTGTTCTGTTTAGAACGCCGCAAAAATACGAATTATAATTAAGCGATATGTTAACGCTGTTTTATAATCCCTTAAAATCTTTCCTTTTCCAATTTTTCTCTTTTAAATTCATTGGATTAGAAAATATTTATAAAATGAATGGCATCCTTTTTAAAAGAATGCCATTTAATTCCAGTGATGCTGATAAATGAACAGTTCTATCCCCGGGAATTGCTTTCATCTTCCGTTTCATCATCCAGGCTGAATGAGTTATTTTCTTCATCTTCTTCTCCAATTTCTTCGTTGGCGTCATCCAATTCACTGCCGGGAATATCCAGGTCGTCACCACTTAGACTTGTTTTTTCGCTCAATGGTTCTCCCTCGTCATCCACCTGGTCAAGGGTGGCTTGTTCCAAAGCTTGTTGATCGGTTGTTTGTATTTTATTGGCAGCATCATCCAGGATTTTTCTTTCATCCTTCGTGACGTTGGCGTCCAGGTGATCCATATTCATATTCAGCTCCTGGTCCTGCGGATCGTCCAGTATGCCAGCGCCTTCTTCGTCGGAAGAGGAAATGGTTGTATCGGCTAACTCTCCTAAAGGAGCCACTTTTATCTTTTCCTGCCCGGGAATATCGCTAACATCAGGCAGGCTTATTTCAAAGGTTTCCGATTCCAGCTGTTTTTTGTCTGCATCAGAATCCGGCAAATCGATTGATTTTTTATTTTTCATAATCGTTTTTTTGTTTAAAAAAATCATTTACTCAAAATCCTTTTCTTTAGATTTTCCAGGGTTTTAATTAGATTTTTTGTTTGCTCGGCGGAAGGTTTTCCTTTTTGTCAAATTCTGTTTTATAGCTACCGGCAATTCCAACAATGGGGAATCTTCTCCCCGTGAAGCCCGTTTGATCGCACTTTTAATCCGCCCGGGGTTGGGAGTTGCATTCCGGTGATACAATCGCAAGCTCATCTGCTGAAGCAAATTTATCACGAAACAAAACAATACTTTCCGGTTTTTCTTTACTGGAAGGAATATCGAAGTCCGCCCTATCGAATGCTAAATTTGCAAAGGATAATATTTCCAACGAAAACATCCTGCGGCAATAAATCTGTAGGATTATGTAACAGGTAGGTGTTATAAGATGCCTTTCGCCAGCTCCGGAAATGCTCATTAGGTGTAGGAGCCATTTCATAGTTCGATTATGGGGGAAACGATTTGTTATTTCCTCACTTTGGACACAATGATCAAAATAATTACGACAACTAAGCCAACCAGGAAAAAAGCCCACCACATACCTGCCTTGAATATTGCTTCAACTGCGCCGCAACTGCTCAAGACAAATAGGGTAAAGAAAAAAAGAAACAAATACGGTGATAATTTCATAGTCAAATTCTTTAATAAAATAAAAAATTCAACTATTATACCATTTTACATTTCTGAATCGGTGGGGAAAATTTGCATCGTTGAATCGGGAACAAAAATGATCTTTTTGAATCAACAGAAAATTTTGACGATATGGATGGATATTAATCCCTAAACTCCTGGCTGATCATTAAACCATAAAATCCGCCATCAAGTATGCCAATACCTAATCTTCCGAAAGATGGTTGTAAGATGTTTGCCCGATGCCCCGGGGAGTTCATCAGGTTTGTATGTGCAATTTCCAACGTTTGGGCTAAGGCAAGATTTTCTCCTGCTGCACTGAATTTGACGCCAGCAGCTCTCATCCGGTCAAAGGGATTTTTTCCTTCCGGCGTGTTATGAGCAAAATAGCCTCTTGAAAACATATCGTTGCTGTGCGCACGGGCAACCGCCGTTAATTCGGGATCAGCCCGTAAGGGTTTTAAGCCATGTTTTACCCTTTCTTTATTTACCATTTCCAGCATTCTCGACTCAAACATTGGCCTTATCTCTGCTTTGTTATAAGTAAAACCGAGCGGTACTTTTTCATTTGAATTGGGATTAACCGTCAGGCTATTCATCGTATGGCGGATAGCTTCATCAAAAACGGGAGCCAATTTTTTGTTGGCCCATTCTGATTGCGATGCCAATTGAGTAGCCCACCGGCTATTGCGTGTCTCGGTAGTAATATTATTGTTTATAGGCAGTGCTAATAATAATGCCGAGACAATGATGGCTGCAATCCATCCATTGATGGCACCCGGCACCACACCCAGGAATTTATTGATGGAATTGTTATTGCTTTGTTCCGGTAAAGAGCGAATAATAAGACCAGCGATCCAGGCAATGATCAATCGGCTGATGATTAAAATCAACAGGAAAGAAACCGGCAGTATCCATATTTTAAGGTCAATCACTTTTTTTATAAGATCGGCCACCTGGCCATAAAACATATAAGCCAGTATAAAACTGCCAGCCCAACTGACGAGATCCAGTGAGCCAAGGATGAAGCCACGGCTATAGCCGGCAAAAAGCATAATAAGAAAAACAGCGATAAGAGCCAGGTCAACCCAATTCATGCCTAAAGTTTTGAAATTGAAATAAATCAAATAATATGCCTGTGGAAAAACTGTACCAGTATAATTTAACCTGCGGGAAGAACAGGAGTTATTTTTTCATGAATGGCTAACTAATTAACCAAATAATTACTATTTTGTCAGGCGATCAAATCGGCCGGATTCCCTATGAGATACTTTTTGCAGCTTTTGCAACCAAGTCATGATTATTTCAAGACCAGCCTTTTGCGACTGGCTGAATTTTTCAATTTAGCAGCTGAAATATTGCAATCAATCCTACATACTATTAAAAACATCGGTGTTACCGCCGAAATGAGCCAATATGAAAAAAGCCGCTTAGGGATATTTAATTCCCTGAATTTTTTTCAGCTTGTATCTGGTTTTGTTGTTCCCATGTTTGGTATTTTTAGCGCTGGCAAAATTCCTTTAACCGGATGGTTGGTTGCCTGCATACCTCCTTTAGTAAGTAGCCTCGTTTTATTTTTGAACAGCAAGAATAGGTACAATGAAGCCCTGGTAGTTTACTTCTCTTTATATCCTGTATTTACCTGTTTTAGTTATATCAACGGGATCAATTTTGGTATCGAGCTCTCTTTCATTCTCTACGGAATACTAGCTGTTTTTTTTATCAGGGATATCGGCTATATGTTCTTTTCGATCAGTTTTTCGATGATCAGCTATTTTATATTGTCGGTAGTATTGACCAGATATCGTTACCAACTGGAGGATATAAATTTCATCGGGTATCTTTTTAACCAGGCTTTGGCTCTTATTTATATATTCTATGGTTTATACCTGATCAAAAAGGAAAATGCGGATTACCAGGCCAGCATGATGATCAATAATTCAATCTTGCAGCAAAATAACCAGGAGATTCAAAAGCAAGCGGAGGAACTGGACCAGCTGAATTCGTTAAAAAATAAATTGTTTTCTGTTATCTCTCATGATCTCAAGGCACCAATGTATGCATTGCGTAATCTCTTTGATGACATGCAAAAACAAGATATGCCTGCGGATGAGATTAAGGAATTAATCCCCGATGTCAAAAATGATTTGAACTATACCGTCAGTTTGATGGATAACCTGTTGCAATGGGCCAAGAGTCAAATGCAGGCTGATACGGTCAATGCAGGACCCATTAATGTAAAACAAATGATTGACGACGTACTGCATATACTTTACCTGCAGGCAGAGGCCAAAAAAATTCATATTGAAAACAGGGCCACTGATGGTTTCAGTGCCTGGGCCGACAGGGACATGATCAGCCTCGTTTTGCGCAACCTTATTTCCAATGCTATTAAGTTTTCTCCTTCAGGCGGACATATTTATATCGGCACATTTGAGCAGGCGTCTGTCACCGAAGTGTATGTAAAAGATGCGGGTAAAGGGATAAGCCAGGAAGAAATGAAGAAAATTGCCAGCCAGGACTTTTACACCAGCAATGGTACGGCACAGGAGCAAGGCACGGGGCTGGGCCTCATGCTATGCAAGGAGTTTCTCGCAAAAAACAATGGTCACCTCCGTATTCAAAGTGAGATAGGTAAGGGGAGTATTTTTTCTTTCACCTTGCCGAGACAGGAACTTTAAGCCGCATTGGCTTGTAAATATTTATAATTAATCTTCTTGTTACTTTTTTATTTCAACTTCCATGAACGTCTATTTGGAGTTTTGATAAAAATTAATAATTTCGTTGCCTGCAAGCATCCGTGCTATAACACTCCCCTAAGGGATTCCTTTAAAAGACCCTATGCAATATTTTATGAATAAAAGGAAATGTTATGGCAAGACTTTTACTTATATTCATTTTACAGGGGTTTCTTATTTCTTTAGTCCGGGCTCAGTCATTTCAGCTTGAAGACCTGGTTACACTTTCTTCTCTTTCCCCCAAGAAGTTTGATAATTATATGCACGAAAAAGGTTATTCGTCTGGTGTCAAAACGATGCAGGATGATGCAATGGCCTTTACTTTTTTCGAAAAAAAGAAGAAAGATGAGGTGGATTCTATTGTCGAACATCGGCGGGTGAGCCTTTTTAAACAAGAGAAGGATTATTGTTTTGCCTTTTACACCACGTCATTAAAAGAATATCATTCAGGGTTGAATTATCTGCGGGCCAATTTTTTTTATGGTCGTAACCACGATTCCAGTCAATCGCCACTCTACCAGCGTAAAAATATGACGGTCGAAACGTCACAGTCGGTGGAGGATAGCATAACAACTTATAGTTTTTTGCTTAAAAGAAAAGAATTACCCGGGAATGTAAATTTTGCTGAAGACCTTTTGAACTTTGATTCCCATGAGTTACTCGCCGCTTTTTTTGGCGAGCAAAATGTGAAAAAAGATGTTTACTATTTCTCTGAAAAGAAACTGAAAAAGTGTTCGGTATTGTTTGGCAATAGTAACCGGCAGGTAGTATTTGTGTGGGAAGATGAAGATAATCTCTGCAAGCTTTCTTATATCTTGATCAGCGGCGTGTTGCCAACAGAAAACGGACTGCCTTTCAACGATAATATCAGCCGGAATAAGTGGACGTTTAAAAGTGGGATTTATTCGGGTATGAGCATCCGGGATTTGTTGGATCTGAACGGAAGAGATTTTAGCTTTTATGGCGAAGATTCTGAGTTTTCCATGATGATTGAACCAGAGAACACCGGCAATATTGATTTCAAAAAAACGGGTATAATGCTTACCAGCCTGGATGGCAGTCCTGGCATTTTAAGAAAAGCAAAAGTTAGCGCAACGGCGGCTATCGAAAACCACATTGCTCTGCATGTATTTTATATTATGTTGACCCCCTAGTTTTTTTACCATTTATCACATAGTCAGGAAAGAGCTCCGTTTGTTTTCTTATTTTTTAGTCATGTATAAAGATCATGAAACGCCCCGTTTCTGGATCAGCTATGGTGAATTGCTTAAAACCTATATTGAAAAGAACGTGGCTGATAAAAATGCGGTGAATGATATTTTGCACGAAGTGTACTTAAAAATATTTACATACTGCCAGCGATTCGATTTTTGTTGTGATAAGGCACGGGTGAAAAATTTGCGGGCATGGGTATTCAGGGTTTGTCATAATACAATCGTGGACTATCACAAGCAACGGGCAAAGTTTTCTTACGGGTTTGAGACGAATCTGGTAACAGAGTTAGAAGGTGAGCGCCAGGTATTTGATGCTCCCTTATCCCTGGACGAACTACTGAAAAAGATCCCTGCAAAATATGCGGAAGCTGTTTGGTACGATTCAGTTGTACAATTAAACCAATCTGCCATCGCCGATAAATTGGGACTAAGCATCTCCGCGACTAAATCCCGGGTGCAGCGGGGTAAGAAAATGCTTCGGGCCATCTACGAACAGCAGTTATAAAAATTTATTTTCCTGCTTGCGTCTTTTTAGCGATTTGCCAGTCTTATAAGACAGATAAAATTGCTACTATGAAAAGATGTATTTTAAACTCTCTGCTTTTATTTAACCTGGCATCCGCTTTTGCGCAGGGTAACTCCACAAACGGAACTCCAATTATCCCGGATCATTACAAAAAACTGCAGGCTCTCGATTCTCGCCCCGATCTTTCCCGGCACTGGCTGGATACGCTAACATTCCCTGCAAGAGAAATAACCACAAGTGTGTTAGCTGCCACCAAAATGAGAACCGTTTACCTGGTTGAGGATGTACCTTCTTTATTACAAATTCCCGCTCCTCCGGCCAACAGTTCAGTGCAAACTGCAGCAGAATTGAAATACTTGCTCGAACTACAAACTAAAAGAACAGATGAAGATGTCCGAAGGTATAAAAACCTGGCAGGCATATTTCATAGTCCCAATAATTTTAATCCATTCGATCCGGACTATGACAGAAATTTTTCCAGCCTGTTTCATATCGGAAGCCCAATGGGTGAATGGTACACTTATAAAAATCTTCCCGTTACTGCCGGTTTTCTTTCTGATGTGTACCGGGATGCGACCTATTATTTTTTCAAATTGAAATTCTTATTCAACCGGGCCCGTCCCTATATGCTGGAATCAAAAATAAAATACCTGGAACGACCGCCACATCCATCTTACCCCAATGGGCACTCGGCTGCATCGTATGTGAACGCTTATATAATGATACGAATTGATCCAACACTCAGCAATGAGTTTTTAAAGATGGCGGCTGAAATGGCTTATTCACGGGAGGTAATAGGTGTTCATTATCCAAGTGATTCGGAAGCCGGGAAAGTATGGGCATTACAATTTGTGGAGGAACTTTTTAAAACCGAAAAATTTCGCCAGGACTTCAACAAGGCAAAAGCAGAAATATTGGAATGGCAATCGAAAAATAAAAGCACTGCGACTGAGCAGGAAAAACAGTGTTCATCATCCTGCGACCCGGTTTGCAGTGAATCATGTAATGCGCCATCCTCCTGTTGCAATCAATAATTAACATTTAGATAAAAAAGAAAACCCGGAATTTCCGGGCTTCTTTAATTTTTATTACGGATAAATCTTACGCCTCCGCTTCCATATAGCTCTCGACAGGCTCACAGGTGCAGATCAGGTTTCTGTCACCGTAGGTATTGTTAACCCTCGCTACAGAAGGCCAAAACTTATTGAGTGTAACATAATATAGCGGGAAGGCGGCTGATTGTCTTGAATAGGCATGCTTCCATTCATCAGCAGTGACAACGAATTGTGTATGCGGTGCATTTTTTAAGGCATTGTCTTTCTTATCGGCTTTGCCTTCTTCGATTGCTTTTATTTCCTCCCGTATGGAAAGTAGTGCATTACAAAAACGGTCCAACTCAGCTTTATCTTCACTTTCTGTAGGTTCGATCATGATTGTGCCGGGAACAGGGAAACTCATTGTTGGTGCATGGAAGCCATAATCGATCAAACGTTTTGCGATATCTTCTGCTTCAATCTCTGCACTCTTTTTGAAAGGACGGAGATCAACAATAAATTCGTGGGCACATTGACCATTGTGATTGGTATATAAAATATCATAAGCACCTTCAAGTCTTGCCCGCATATAGTTTGCATTGAGAATCGCATTTTCGGTAGCCGCTTTCACTCCCTCATTGCCCAACATTCTTATATAACCATAGCTGATCAAAAGGATGCTCGCCGAACCATAAGGCGCAGCACTTACTGCATTACTTTTGACTTTTAACTTTTCACTTTTGACTTCTACGTGTCCCGGTAAAAAATCAGCTAAATGCTTCTTCACACAAATCGGTCCCATGCCCGGGCCGCCGCCGCCATGTGGAATAGCGAATGTCTTGTGCAGGTTCAGGTGACAAACATCGGCGCCGATTAAACCGGGAGCTGTTAATCCAACCTGTGCATTCATATTTGCGCCATCCATATAAACCTGTCCGCCATGCTGGTGAACTATAGCTGTAATTTCTTTTACTGTTTCTTCGTAAACGCCGTAAGTACTGGGGTAGGTGATCATAATACCTGAAAGGTTAGCGCTATGCTGTTGTGCTTTTGCTTTCAGGTCTTCCACATCGATATAACCATTTTCCAGGGCTTTAATCACTACCACTTTCATTCCCGCCATAACAGCAGATGCAGGATTAGTGCCGTGTGCTGAAATAGGAATCAGCATCACATTACGGTGATGATCACCACGACTTTCGTGATAAGAACGGATGGTTAACAATCCGGCGTATTCGCCCTGTGCACCGCTATTGGGTTGCAAACTGCAGGCATCGAAAGCGGTGATCTCGCATAAGTATTTGCTTAACTCATCAATGATGTATTGATAGCCTTTTGTTTGATCGGCTGGGGCAAACGGGTGGATCTTACTCCAATGGGCCCAGCTCAATGGCATCATTTCAGAAGCTGCATTCAACTTCATGGTACAGCTTCCCAATGAGATCATCGATGTATTCAACGAGAGATCTTTATTTTCCAGCAGTTTAATATAGCGCATCATCTGGCTTTCGCTGCGATGCGTATTGAAAACCGGGTGTGTTAAAAATGCCGAATGACGAACCAGCGATGTGGGGATATGTTGCAGGTCGTCATCTAAATAAATGTCAAAAGCAACCGGGTCTTTATCATTTTCAAAACAATTGATCAGGTCGTAAAGGTCTTCTGTCGTTGTTGTTTCATCCAGTGAAATGCCGATATGGTTGTTATCGATATAGCGAAGATTGATAAACTGTCTTTCCGCTTTTGCTTTTATGGCAGGCAACTCGTCTGTTTTAACTACAATGGTGTCGAAGAAATTTTGCGATACCAGGTCAAAACCTCTTTGCTCAATAGCTTCAGCAACTGTTTGCGTAAGCAGCGCCACCCGTTTTGCAATATTTTTCAATCCTTCTGCACCATGGTAAACTGCATACATGGCAGCCATATTGGCCAGCAGGGCCTGGGCTGTGCAGATATTGGAAGTCGCTTTCTCTCTTTTGATATGTTGCTCCCTTGTCTGGAGAGCCATCCGCAAAGCACGGTTGCCCTGCGCATCAATACTAACCCCGATGATACGGCCGGGTATGCTTCTTTTGAAATCATCTTTTGCCGCAAAGAAAGCAGCATGCGGTCCACCATATCCAAGCGGCACGCCAAACCGTTGCGCCGATCCTACTGCTACATCAGCACCCAGCTCACCGGGTGGTGTTAACAACGTGAGAGCAAGAAGGTCAGTGGCCATAACAGCAAAACCACCAGCTGAATGAACTTTTGAAATGAATTCACGATAATCTTCTATCGAGCCTTTGTCATTCGGGTATTGAACAATGGCGCCAAAATAAGTGCTGTCGATAGCTGCCGTTTTATAATTGCCCTCAACAATTTCGATTCCCACCGGGATAGCCCTGGTTACCAGCACATCTTTTGTTTGGGGGAATATTTCTGTGTCAACAAAAAACCTGGGCCTTTCAATATGGTCCTGTTTGTTCAGGGAGTTAAAAAACATGGTCATAGCCTCTGCCGCGGCTGTGGCCTCATCGAGAAGGGAGGCATTGGCAATTGGCAAGCCGGTTAAATCGCTTACCATGGTTTGAAAGTTCAACAGGCTTTCGAGCCTGCCCTGAGAGATCTCGGCCTGGTAAGGTGTGTATTGGGTATACCAACCCGGATTTTCAAAAATATTTCGCAGGATGACAGACGGAGTAATGGTGTCATAGTATCCCTGGCCAATGTAAGTGGAAAATATTTTGTTTTTTAATGATATTTCCTTGATGTGCTTGAGGTATTCGTTTTCACTCATCGCAGCCGGGATATTGAGCTCATGACCCATCCGGATGGCAGGAGGCACTGTTTTATCAATCAGCTCATTGAGGCTGCTGACCCCAATTTTTTTCAACATCGCTTTTGCATCAGTTTCATTGGGCCCGATATGGCGGGAAATAAATTCGTTGGACTGTTGTTCGAAAATGCTCATTGTAGTATTCATTTTAGTCATCATGTCAAAAAGGTTGAGATCTGGAGTACAGGCTAAAAAGAACCTTTTTTGACCGGTTCATTTTTTTTATGGCTCGCTCTTCTGGGAAATGCGGGCAAAGTTACGGGAGGAAAGGGATAAAAAAAGAACGGGGCCAAACTGTGGAAAACAGGTTGTTACTTTGCAAAATGAGCAGCGACCTATTGAAAAATTGGGAAAAAAAATCGGTTGAAAGGCAGAAATTATACAAACAATACCTGCAAAGGGTAGAAAAAAATAAATTGCTGAAACAACTGCCAACGCTTCATGAGGAAGCGTTTTCAAAGGTTGACTGCCTGCAATGTGCCAATTGCTGCAAAAATTATTCTCCACGATTTAAAACAACGGACATTAAACGGATAGCAAAGCATCTGCAAATGAAAGAAAGTGTTTTTATTGAAACTTACTTAAGAGTGGATGAAGACGGAGATTTTGTCGTGAAGACGAAACCCTGCCCTTTTTTGGGCGCTGACAACTATTGCAGCATCTATGAAAACCGCCCTTCAGACTGCCAACGCTTTCCCTACACAGATGAGGATGTTATTTACAACCGCCAGGCGTTGACGTTAAAAAATTCTACTTTTTGCCCGATTACTTACTATGTATTGGAAAAATTGATGCAGGCAGGAAAATAGTTTTCCAAATTAATATTCAAATTTGCGTAAGGTGGGTGCTTTTATCCAGGTGGTCACAACAACGGCCAGGGTCATACATCCGCCAAAAACTACAGATGGAACTACGCCGAGAATCCTGGCGGCTAACCCGCTCTCAAATTGTCCCAGTTCGTTGCTCGAATTGATGAACATGGAGCTGACACTGCTTACCCTTCCACGCATATGATCGGGCGTCTTCAATTGCATCACTGTTCCTCTTACCACCACGCTGATACCGTCAAGCATACCGGCGATCATCAGGGCAAGGAAGGAAAGTAAAAACCATTTGGATAAAGCAAAAAGAATAATGCAGATGCCAAAACCACCAACCGCAAATAGCAGTTTTCTACCCTGTGCTCTCTTCATCGGGGCGATAGTAAGCAATACAACTACGACAATAGCTCCTATATCAATAGCAGCATTGAGCCAGCCGAATCCGATAGGTCCAATTTTCAAAATATCCCTGGCATACACGGGAACCATAGCAACAGCGCCGCCAAATAATACGGCAAACATATCAAGCGATAAAGCAGCCAAAAGTTCTTTCGTCCTGAAAACAAATTTCACCCCTTCCTTTACACTTTCCCAGGTTCTTTTTTCTCCCGATTGCTGCAGGGCCGGTTTTGGTTTTAGCTGTGTCAGAATAAAAAAAGCGATGATCAATAAACAACAAATAACGATTTGCGTGCCCATGGTTCCTATAAATGCTATTAAAAAACCGCCCATGGCATGACCGGTTACCGAAGCAGATAGCCAGCTTCCCTGGCTCCAGGTCGTTGCATTCTGGAGAAATTGTCGTGGTACTATGGTGGCGATTAAAGCACTGAAACTAGGGCCGGCGAATGATCGGATAATGCCCGTGCAAAAAATAACCGCATAAATGCAATAACTGATTTTTACTTTATCAACCCTGTTATGAATAAAGGGAGTTGATAAGAAGAGTAACACAGCTGCTGCGCAGATATAACCAAAAACACTTTTCAGCAACAATCTTCTTTTTTCACTTATGTCGATAACATGGCCGGAGTAAAGCGCCATGCTAAGGGCGGGAATTACTTCGGACAGGCCAATCAAACCAATCGCAAAAGGATCGTTAGTCAATTCATAGATCCACCAACCTACAAGTGTGCTCATCATGCGTAAGGCCATGATGAAACAAAACCTTCCCAGTACAAGATTTTTATATTCAGGAATGCGAACAGCTGCAAAAGGATCGTTGGTTACCTGCGTGGTCGTCTGGTTGTCATCCATATTCTAAGGATGCAAAGGTAAGCGGAGATGATTTGCAATAATTGAAAATATTAGCTATGGTAACGTGATATAGTGTTGCCCCTGTTCATAGTCTTTTTCCAACGCATCGGTGATCACTTTCAGGTGAGCTTCGTTTCCCAAAAAATTTGCATTGGACGCATCCACAAACAAGGTTTTGATATTATGTTGTTTGATATAATTAGTATAGGTTTCCTGTATGTTGAACAGGTATTGATCCGGGATATTTTGTTCGTAGGAGCGGTTTCTTTTTTTAATATTCGCCTGCAATTTTTTGACGGGTGCATGTAAGTAGATCAACAGGTCGGGTTGTATCAATTGCTGGTGAATGATATCGAACAATCGCTGGTAGAGACGGAACTCGTCATCCGGCAAGGTCACCTTGGCAAACAAGAGACATTTGGTGAAAAGGTAATCGGAGATGGTCAATTGCTGAAACATATCCTTTTGCTGCAATAATTCCTTTAATTGCTTAAAGCGTTCCGCCATAAAAAATAACTCCAGCGGAAAGGCGTATTGTTCCGGGTTTTCATAAAATTTTGGCAAGAAGGGATTGTCAGCAAATTCTTCCAGGATCAGCCTGGCATCATAATGTTTCGATAGTAAGTGAGCCAGCGTGGTTTTACCGGCGCCGATATTTCCTTCTATGGTAATAAAGTGATACTTCATAATTAGAGGCCACAGGGGGCCATGGAGAAAAACAGCAAAGTAAATGAAATGAGTGATAGGGTTTTTCGGGAAATGTATTTGTGGATAAGTCCATCATTATCTACAATGGGAAAGCCGATACTTCCAATCTATCCGGGCAGATGGCCAGCAATTCGGCAATTGTTTTTTTTAACACAGGATGCATGAAGTCAGCGGCTATCTCCGCCAAAGGAACCAAAACAAACCGGCGGTTTTGCAGTTGGGGATGTGGTATTTTCAACATCGGTAATTGATGAACCTCGTCGTTGAATAGCAAAATGTCGATATCAATAACTCGCGGACCATATTTTTCCAGTCTTACACGACCGATCTTTTCTTCAATGGTCAAGATGGTTTCTAAAAGCTGGGGGGGTGATAACACCGTTTCGATTTCTAAAACCTGGTTCAGGAATGAAGGCTGATCGTTTTTACCCCACGCGGCCGTTTCATAAACCGATGATGCGTTGGTCACTGATCCGCATTCCTCGTTAATATGGTCAAAGGCTTTTGCAAGATTTTCCCTGCGATTACCCATATTGCCGCCCGTCAGTAAATAAGCCTGGTTCATAATGCTGCCTTTATCATCGGGTCAAATATCTTTATTTTTGGCATTCAACAATGTATTAACGGATGCGGAGTTTTTTTAAGATATTTTTTGCCTCGCTATTGGCGCTGATCATATTCAGTTTATTAGTTGTTTTCTTTTTGATAACTCTTGCGGGAAGTTTAACCGCTAAAGACAGACCAAGGGTTGAAGCAAAATCTGTTTTGGTGCTGGATCTCAGCCAGCATTACGCCGAGCAGGAAAAACAAAATCTTTTGTCTGTAATTAGCAGCGGGCAGCGGAATGTACCGGGTTTATATGATGTGTTACGGTTGATTAATCGGGCAAAAACCGACAAGAATATTTCTGGTATCTATATTATTGCCAATAACAATCCCAATGGCTTTGCCGCCAGCGAAGAGTTGAGAAATGCATTGAAGGACTTTAAGAGCAGCAATAAATTCATCCTCGCACATGGTAATGTGATTACCCAAAAAGCATATGGTGTCGCCAGTATTGCCGACAAGATCTATATAAGTCCGCAGGGTTATCTTGAGTGGAGTGGTTACAATGTTGACTATGCATTTGTAAAAGGAACGCTGCAAAAACTGGAGATCGAACCACAAATTTTTTATGCTGGTAAATTCAAAAGTGCTACGGAACCATTTCGGGCGGATCACATGACACCTGAAAATGAATTGCAGACCTCCGTTTGGTTAAACGACCTGTACAATGATTTCTTATTGAAGGCAGCCGAGGTGCGAAAAATTGATACCGCTACTTTACATCAGCTGGCGAATGAAGCTAAAATTCAAAATGCCACCGATGCAGCCAACTACAAATTAGTAGATGGTGTAAGATATGACGACCAGGTAAAAGACGAAATCAAAAGCAAACTGGGAGTTGATAAATATGAACGATTAAATTTTATTACCATCAACAGCTATTTCGCTGCCAGGGATATCAGCAGCGGCAGTGGTGAAAAGATTGCACTGATTTATGCTGAAGGTGACATCGTGGATGGAAAAAGTGATGAAGGTATCAGTGCGGAGCATTACCGCAACCTTATCCGCAAGGCAAGGCTGGACCGGGCGATCAAAGCCATTGTATTTCGTGTCAATTCGGGCGGCGGTAGTTCCATGGCCAGTGAAACTATTTGGCGGGAGTTGTCATTAGCCAAACAGGAAAAACCTGTCGTCGTGAGTTTTGGTGATGTTGCTGCTTCCGGCGGTTATTATATTTCCTGTGCCGCCGACAGCATCTTCGCATTGCCAACGACTATCACAGGTTCTATCGGCGTATTCGGTATCATTCCTAATATGCAGGCATTTTTTAAAAATAAATTAGGAGTCACCTTTGATGGAGTGAAGACGGCGCCGTATGCCGATGCAGGCAATGTGTACCGCCCGTTGAACGAAAAAGAAAAACAACTGCTGCAGGCCAATGTCAATATGATCTATGCGCAATTCAAACAACGGGTAGCTGATGGACGAAAAAAAGATACAGCTTATATTGACAGCATAGCGCAGGGCCGGGTATGGACGGGGTTAAGAGCTAAAGACATTGGTTTGATCGACCGCTTTGGTGGCATTGAAGATGCGATACAATCAGCGGCATCTATGGCAAAACTGAAAGAATACAGGATCAGGGAATATCCTGAACCAAAAAATATCCTCGACCAGCTTTTTGGCAAAGCAGACCCGATGAACTATGCCGACAAAATGAAATCGGAACTCGGCGAGGAGAATTATAAAATTTACCAGGAAATGAAGCGGGTAAAAGAAATGAGCAATACGGTGCAGGCAAGATTGCCGTTCCAGTTTTTTATACACTAATAACCGGTTAAGTTGATTATTTATGCCCGCCAACTTCAACCCATTTCCCGTAGGTTTGCTCACCAATTTTTGTGAATGTCGAAATCCTATAGTCAATCCAGGGCTCTGTGGGCCATTATCAGGGCGAGCTTTAAGGCCATCTTTGCCCAGCCAACGTCCATCGTTTTCAGCTTACTGTTCCCGATCATATTTATTTTGATCTTCGGCGCCTTTGGCAATAATGGAGTGCCGATGCAAAAGATAGCCATTCGTCCCGGCAGTGATACCACAAATGCCATCATGGATAGTTTGAGGGCTGATAAATTCGTCCGCATCACCCATTATGCCGATACGTTGACCATGAAGAATGATCTGCTCAAAGGAAACCTGACGGCGATTCTATCGATACAAACAATACCAACAAGTGCTGATAAAAAATATTTAGTTCATGTGCAGTCAAGTTCTGCCAGTGGTAATGCCCTATATCTCTTTTTACAAACGCTGGAAAATCTTACGCTGAAAATTCAAACCGGCAATATAACCGAAGTACAAAAGCAGTTTATTGTGCAGCCAGAAATTGTAGAAGGACAGAAATACCGGCAGATAGATTTTATCTTACCAGGTCAGTTAGGATTTTCAATCCTGTTTTCCACCTTGTTTGGTATTTCGTTTACATTTTTCAGCCTGCGGGAACAACTGGTGCTGAAACGATTCTATGCATCTCCCATAAAACGAATTAATATTTTGATAGGCATCGGTACCAGCCGTTTGTTTTTTCAATTGGTAAACGTGATAGTGCTGATACTGTTTGGTTATTTCTTTTTGCATTTTACGTTGCAGCATGGTTTTATCACGTTTGTAGAAATGATCATTTTGACAATGGTTATGCTTTTCCTGCTGATGGGGGTAGGACTTATATTCAGCAGTGTTTCCAAATCCGATGCCACCATTCCTTTATTTATAAACTTGTTTGGCTTTCCGCAAATGCTGCTGTCAGGAACATTTTTTCCCGTTTCAGTGTTTCCTAAATGGTTGCAGGATATTTGTTACTTTTTGCCGCTGACACAGTTCAATAATGCGATGCGGAAAATTTCTTTTGAAGGGCTTCATTTATACGATACCTGGAGGGAATTAGGCATTTTGGCTGTATGGATATTGATTATTTATGTAGTCGTGGCGAGGGTTATTAAATGGGAATAACCAGGTTCCTGGTTCAATAGCTATAAGTTCATAAGTTGACAAGTTTGTGCATTTCCTGATTTTTTAATCCTGGTAAACTTGTAAGCCAATAAACTTTTTAAACCTTACAAAGAATGCGTTTTATAAAATTATTGATCATCAGTGGACTTTTGTTGTTTGGTTTGATCACAGCTATTTCATTGTTTATCCCTTTTAATGTTCGCATTTCCCGTGCTACAAATATTCATGCCCCGGCTGAAAACATATGGCAACTGGTGGATGACATGAACAAATGGAAGGAATGGAACCCGTTTTTCTCCAATCTACCCGCGGGTACTATTCACGTTTCAGATACCGGTGCAGGAAAGAACGCTTCCATGGAAGTAGCTGGTACATTGGTACAGTGGAAGGAGAAAAAAAACGATGAACGTATAGCAGTGATGCAAAGGAGGAACGGTAAGCCAATGATTAACGGTTGGAAATGCATCAAACATCCCGGGTCTGATTCCACTACGCTGCAGTGGTACATGGATTTCAAGCTTCGCTGGTATCCCTGGGAAAAATTCTCAAGCCTGGTATTTGACAAATCCTATGGTACAAAAATGGAGCAGGGATTAAATAATATTAAAAAAATAGTCGGGACCGACCGCACATCAATAAACTAAAATTCGTCTGGCAGGTTATTTGTAGCTTTAAAGCATCTTCAAATTTTCAAAAAAAAACATTTATGAAATCAGCATTGCTTTTGACAATTGCCTCCGTAACCATGCTTGTTGCCTGTGGGCAAGATGATAAATCGAAAAGACCCAGCCCGCCTGCACAGGCCAGGGAAACGTTGGCCAGCGGCGCTGTTATTACAATCGATTATAGCCAGCCCTCTGTAAAAGGCAGAACTATTGGTAAAGATTTGGAACCTATGGCTGGAAAAGTTTGGCGTACTGGTGCCAATGAAGCGACTGTTTTTGAAGTAAGTAAAGACGTAAAAGTAGAGGGAAAAGACCTGCCGGCTGGAAAGTATGCTTTGTTTACCATTGCTAATGAAGACGAGTGGACTATCATTTTCAATAAAAACCCCAAGCAATGGGGTGCTTATGACTATAAAGAATCAGAAGACGCCCTGCGGGTAAAAGTAAAGCCGGCTAAAGCGGAAACCTTTGCCGAAAAGATGACTTTTGTGGTAGACAAAAATGGAACTGTTTCATTGCTATGGGGTGACCGCAAAGTGGATTTTAAAGTGGTATAAATAAATCATAAGACTATTTTTGCAGGCCGTTTCGAAGGAGACGGCTTTTTATTTTATAATAAAGCGTTAAAGCTGGTGCAACGATTGGCTTTCTTTTATTGTCACCCGGTTACCTGAACTATATGGATCACCAAAGACTGGTTAAAGACTGCCTGAAGGGCAAGCCGCAGGCACAGCGGGAACTATACGAGCAATTTGCAGAAATAATGCTCGGGGTATGTTATCGCTATACCCGGTCCATGCGTGACGCCGAAGATGTTTTGCAGGAAGGTTTTGTAAAGGTCTTTCGCTACTTGCACCAGTACAAACAGCAGGGCGAATTGGGAGCCTGGATCCGTCGTATTATGGTCAACACAGCCCTCAACTATCTAAAACGTCATCGAAAGTACCAGGAAGAAATGTTTTTTACCGAGGAATATATGCACCCTGTGGCGGATGAAGATCCGGCTGTGCGATTGCAGGCGAAAGAAATAGCTGATTTGATCCGGCAATTGCCGCAAGGCTACCAGGTTATCTTCAACCTGCATGCAATAGAAGGCTATACCCATGTTGAAATAGGGGAGATGCTGGGCATCAGTGATGGTACGTCCCGTTCGCAATATTCCAGGGCCAGGAACCTGCTCATTACCTGGATTGAAAGATATACTCTCGAAAAGAAAAATGAAAAGTATGCGGGAAAATGAATTTGAAAAAAGAGTACAACAGCAGATGGGGGAATTCAAACTCCATCCATCCGATGCTGTGTGGGAAAAGGTAGAAGTGGAGCTAAGAAAGAAAAAGAAACGGCGTGTTGTCTTCTTTATCTTTTTACTGGCCGGTCTTAGCCTGCTTGGCTATACAGGATATTTTTTATTTAATAATTATTCAAAACATACTATAGCCGATCAAAGTTTTACACAAAAAACTAATAACGATTCTGCAGAGAAAAATAACGCTGTCACTTCACCTGCTACCAGTTCAACTACTTCCAATGAAAACGGATCTATTAAGCAAGACCAATTAACCATTAAACCGAATCCAAATGAAAACTCCGGGAATCCCGAAGAATTGAAAAGCAATCACAGTGAGAAAATCGAAGAAGAAAGCCAGCTGAAAGATAGACATGCAGCTGGCAAAACTCTTCGGGATGCTGTTGTTAAAAAATCGAATAGTGTTGCAGTGAACACTGCCACCCGAAAAAATACCAGGAGCCGCAAACAGATTCAGGTGAATAAACGGCGGGACGAAATTGTAGCAAACAGTGAAAATGAAACAGCCGGCATCAATAGCGATGTTGCCGGTAGCGATGAAAAAAAGAAGAATGAAGAAATTGCTATAACACCTGCCGATCCGGGAAGTATCAAACCAATAATTAAAGATCAGTTAACTACTGACTCATTACGGAAAGATAGTGCCCTGGCTAAATTGGAGGCCAAAGAAACAAAGCAGGAAACTGCTATTACAAAAACTAAAATGAGTTCAAAGATCAGGTGGGGTTTTGATTTAGCAGTTGGTTTATCAGGAATGAGAGATAATGCTTTTCTTTTTTCAAATGGCCAGAAAAGTATGATGGACAGGGCTTATTCTTCACCCGGTAATTCCGGTAATGTTTATACGCCGCCCGTTTCTCCTTCTTCTACCAGGGCCGGGGCTGCTTTTAAATTGGGGATAGTAGCTCAAAAAGAAATTACGAAAAGAAGCAGTATTTCAACAGGCGTGCAATATGCCTATATGAATACAAGAATGAAGGTCGGTTCTTATTGGAATACTTCTGTGGTAGTCAGCAATGCAGCTACGCAATCGCTGCGGCTAGATGCGGTCTACCGGGCAGCGCCGCAAAAAGATTATACCAATCACTATCATTTTATACAATTACCAGTTCAATATCACCTGCAATTAAACAAAGGAAAAAAACTTCCGCTGTTGTGGAATGTCGGTGCATCACTTGGTTACCTGGTAAATACCAACGCACTGGTATATGATACTACTGCCGGCGGTATTTATTATCGGGACAATGCTATTTTCAATAAGTGGCAGGTAAACCTGAATACTGGTTTTTCATTTGTTTTTGGAAAGTCTCAAAAAATACAATGGTCCGTCGGACCCGAAATTTCACTTGGCATGAACAAGCTGATGAAAGATGCTTATAGCAATAAGCAATATCTTTTATATGGCGGGTTAAGCGGCCGGATTATTTTTCCGCGAAAGAAATAAAACAGCGCAACGTTATTTCTTGTACAGTTGTCAGCATTTTCAAATCACACGTTATGAACAAGCGACTAACTGTTGAAATTGCCAGCTTCCTGCTCATGGGGTTTACATTATTGTTTACAGCCTGCGTAAAGGATAGTTGTAAAGAAACACACACGTACACGTACTTTGAACCGGTATATAAAGCAAAGGAAGAAGTAAAGGCTAACATCAAAAGCAATGCTTCAAAAGAAATAGAAAAGCCGGGAAAGATATATACGCTCGGCAATTATATTTTTCTCAATGAAGTAGATAGGGGCATACATGTCATTGATAATAGCAATCCTTCCAACCCGGTTAATATTTCTTTCATTGATATCCCCGGCAATATGGATCTGGCCGTGAAAGGAAATATGCTGTATGCTGACATGTATGGCGACCTGGTTACTATTGATATTACTGATCCAAGAAGTGTAAAACTTACCAAAGCAATTGAAGGCATTTTCCCGGAGCGAATGTGGGGAAATGGTTTTAGGGGCAGCGGGGATATAGTTGTTGACTGGATAAGAAAAGATACAACTGTAACAGAAAGTTGCGAACGACAAAATTGGTTATTTGAAGGGCGGGGAGACGTTTTCTTCTCCGCTTCAAAAGCAAATGCAGCGGTATCTGCATCGCCGGTTGGTGTCGGCGGTTCAATGGCGAGATTTACGATTGTGAACGATTATATGTACACAGTCGATATGCATAATTTAAAATGTATTTCTATCAGCAATGCGGCAGATCCTGTACTCAAAAACAATGTAAATGCAGGTTTTGATATTGAAACCATTTTTCCATTTAAGAATACATTGTTTGTAGGATCAATGGGCGGGATGTACATATTTGATATTACCAACCCGGAATCGCCTGTTGCTAAAAGTACTTTTGTACATAGCCGTGCCTGCGACCCTGTTATCGCGGATGATAAATATGCCTATGTGACCCTACGTGCTGGCACTACCTGCGGACCATCTGCCAATGAATTACAGGTGATCGATATCAAAGATCTTGCATCACCTTCTCTTGTTAAGTCGTATCCCTTAAGTGGTCCTTATGGTTTAGCAAAAGATGAAGACCTGCTTTTTATTTGCGATGGAACAGCGGGACTAAAAGCGTACAATGCGGCGGATGTGCAAAACCTGCAATTGAAAAAAACAATCAGTGGTATAGACACCTATGACGTTATTGCAATGAATAAGATTGCCCTGGTGGTAGCAAAAGATGGATTATATCAATATGATTATTCCAACGTGTCGGACATAAAGTTGCTCAGTAAAATTGTAATAGAAAAGAAATGATATGAAAAAGAAAATTGTGTTAATGTTCTTGCTTTGGCCGGTGATGTTGTTGGCGCAGGTAAAGCAAAAACAACAACTGAAATGGAATACGATTGCATCTGTGGGACTTGCAACCGGTGAATCTAACACCAAACCTGTCTTTCAATTATCAGGAGGAGTTAATTACAATCGTTTCTTTACAGGTATCGGAGTCGGATACGATCCGTATGAATTCAATTCTGTACCGGTATTTGCTGATTGGAGAATGAAGGTTTTTAAAAAACAGGCAGCCTTTGTGTACGCTAATGGCGGATACAATTTTCCGGGTAAATACAAAATCGACAATGATTTCTCAAAAACAGCGGACCGAATAAAAGGCGGTTTATATACAGACATTGGTATTGGTTACCGCGTACCGCTTGGCAGTTTACACCGGCTTGCACTAAGCGCAGGCTTTAGTCAAAAAAATATCACTCAGCGAAAAGTTTTTGTATTTCCCTGCCTGACGGGTGACTGCCCGGACGATATTAGGGAATATAAGTACAGTTTCAACCGCATTGTTGCTAAACTGAGTTGGGAAATAGGATCCAGGTAAGTTAAAGTATCAGCCAGGGAAACTTATTTTGCCCATTGACACATTGGGTATTCCATTTCTCCCTCTGCCAGAATTGAGGGCATCCGGGTTTATGTTTAATTCATTAGTCTCCTTTAATTCAAATATGAGTGGTATTGCTACCAAAAAAATGGCGAGGGCAGAATGTCGGGATCAGCTACGGAAGTAACGGACTTCAGCCCGATGATGCATCTTTTATCCTTATTGGCTATTGTCCACGGCCTTTGAATGTTGTTATTCATGGGATCAAAAATTCATGTTTGAGGCGTTATTTTTGCAGGTATATGCCTGACTAATTATCAATGTGTGCATTTTTTTGCTGTTTCTCGAAAATGCCCTAAATTGTATCTGATTGCAAACCAGAGCAACATGCTTAAAAAAGAGAGACAAGCTTTTATACTACGACAAGTAAACCTGCATAATAAAGTCTTATCCGTTGATCTTAGCCAGGAAATGAAGGTATCTGAGGATACTATCCGGCGTGACCTGAATGAGATGGCCCAAACGGATAAACTGATAAAAGTTCATGGCGGGGCCCTTTCCAAATCTTTCCATCTTTCCATTGAATCCAGTACTCATGTGTATGCCTTAAGCGGCAAACAATCCATTGCGCATAAAGCTTCGCAACTCATCAAAGATGGAATGTTTGTATTGACAAGTGGTGGTACAACCATTATTGAATTAGCCAAAAGTTTGCCGGCAGAATTAAAGGCGACTTTTATTACAGTCAGTTTGCCCGCCGCCTACGAATATATTCATCACCCAAACATTGAAGTGATATTTATTGGTGATAAGATTTCAAAGAGTTCACAAATCGCTATCGGGGGTGAAACGATTTCCAAAATAAAAAACATCCATGCCGATCTCTGTTTTCTAGGAACGAATGCCATTGATATTGAAAATGGTTTAACCGATAATGACTGGGATGTGGTGGAAGTAAAGAAGGCAATGATCGAATCATCTCAAAAAGTTGTGTCATTGTCTATTTCTGAAAAGCTGAACACCTTTCAGCGCATTAAAATATGTGACCTCAAGCGTACCCATACATTGATCACCGAACTGGACCCCAGCGATGATCAGTTGAAAGCTTATGTAAATACGGGCCTGGAAATTTTGTAAACGACGATCAAAATTTATAATCTTTTTTCTGCGGTTTCATCCCGAAGCAAGTTCGGGACAAGTTTTGGCCAAAAACAATAAAAAATAAACAAATGAAAAATCTGCTATGGTTAAGGCAAGACAAATGGAAAACATTTTCTTTTGTCTTGTTACTTCAATTTGTGTCTGCATTGGCATTGGCGCAAGTTCGCATCACAGGAAAGGTAACGGGGCCGGAAGGGAACGGTTTGTCCTCGATCTCAGTATCGATACGCAATACAACCCTCGGCACCTCAACCGATGTGGATGGTAATTATAGTATCAGCGGAAATCTTACTCCCGGCACGCATACCCTTGTCTTTACCGGGGTTGGTTACAAAAGCAAAGAGCAATCCATTGAAATTGGAAGCAGCTCAAGCTATACAAGCGATGCCCCGATGGAAATAGACGCATTGAGTATGGACGAAGTAGTGGTGACCGGTACATCAGCGGGTACTACAAAAAGGCAACTTGGAAGTTATGTTAGTACTGTAAAAGCGGATCAATTAACAAAGGGTGCGACCGGAAACGTTTTGGCGGCCCTGCAAGGCAAAACGGCAGGCGCCCAGATTATTCAAAATTCGGGTGATCCTGCAGGAGGAATATCGGTTCGGCTCAGAGGGATCAGTTCTATTAATAGCTCATCTGAACCATTGTATATTGTTGATGGAATTATAGTCAATAACGCAACAACCCGTGTAACCAATACCTCTGGCAACTATGACGGCCAACGCTTTGTTGGTACTATAGGACAAAATCGGTTGGCTGATATAAATCCAGCAGATATTGAGCGGATAGAAGTGTTGAATGGCGCTGCCGCGGCTGCTATTTATGGGTCAAGAGCAAATGCAGGAGTGGTGCAAATATTTACAAAAAAGGGAAGTTCAGGTGCGCCAACTGTGAATTTTTCTACCAGCATGTTGGTTAGCCAGTTGCGAAAGTCGGTAGACGTTAACCAGGCTTCCACGAAATTTGGCGATTCGCCAGATACGCAGACGCAGGATATACTTACACCTGCATGGACCAACACTTCGCCAGTTACAAGATATGATTACAATGACTATATCTTCCGCACTGCGTTGGGCACCGACAATACCGTATCAGTAAGCGGAGGGAAAGACAAGACCAAATATTATGTTTCAGGATCTTATTTTTTTAACCAGGGTATTGTAAAAAATACGGATTTCAGAAGATACAGTTTCCGCAGTAATATAGACCAGGTGCTTACCGATAAACTGAGCTTTTCCCTCGGGTTAAATTATGTTAACAGTGCTTCTGATGAAAAACCGGATGGTAATTCTTTCTTTTCTCCACTGAACTCAATTAATATCATCGGTAATTTTCATGATATCTGGACAAGAGATGCTGTAGGAAATATTAAAGCTGTAGGTGAAAGACAGAGAGTAAACCCCGTTTCGGTTATTGAAGATATTAAGCAAAGACAGGAAACCAGCCGCATTTTAGCTAATACAGCATTAAAGTGGAAGCCTATTAAAAATTTGTCATTGGATTATACAATGGGTATTGATAATTATACCCAAAATGGCAAGACATTCATCCCGCCTTTTGCTTACCCCGTTAATACGGCGTTTTATGGCGGTGGTCTTTCACTTGACCCATCACAAAATGGCTATGCAAGTACTGCTAGCAGCAACTATTTCCAGATCAACAATGAAATAAATGCAACGTACCAGGCGAGGATCACAAACAATCTTAACTCTACGACACAGTTAGGATACTCGCTGCAGTATGAAAAATCGAGTTATAGTTTGTTACAGGGCAGGGGACTTGCTCCGTTTGTAGAAGTGGCCACAGGTGCTGCTACCGCATTGCCAGGGACAGATAGTCGCGGTGAATTATCCATATCGGGAGCTTACCTGCAACAAAACTTTAAATTCCGGAATCATTTGTTTCTAACAGGCGCAGTAAGAGTGGACGGGTCTTCTGTATTTGGTGAAGATGAGCGCAATCAAATATATGTAAAGGCAAGTGGAAGCTATGTTCTTTCAGACGCTGATTACTGGAGTGATATGCCTGTGTCCAAATGGTGGAACTTATTTAAACTTAGAATGGCTTATGGTGAATCGGGAAACCTGACAGGCATTGGCCCCTATGATCGGTTTAACTCCTACTCTAGCGTCGCTTTTTTGGGAAAAACATCATTCTTTTCAAGTTCTACTTTAGCGAATACCAAAGTGAAACCTGAAAGACAAACCGAGCTTGAATTTGGTACCGATCTTGGTTTTATGAATAACCGGATTGGGATCCAGTTTAACTATTATATCAAAAAGGTGGAAGACCTACTCATTGATCGTGTAATAGCTCCTACAACAGGGTTTTCAAGTCTTCTCGATAATTTCGGATCGCTGGAAAATAAGGGATTCGAACTTGTCTTAAATCTTGGCGTTGTTAAAAAAACGGATTGGCGCTGGGATTTAACCGGTGTATTTAACCGCAATAGAAATAAGGCGGTTAAAATCGGACAAGCCCTGACGTTGTTAAGCACAAACGGGGGCGCACCTGTGGCTATATTGGAAGGCCAGCCCATCGGTGTTTTTTATGGGACATTCTTTGCCGTGGACGCAGGCGGAAATCAGCTAAAAAATGCCAGTGGTATCCCTGTTACAGAAAGAGGTACCCAAAACAGCGCCTTAAAATACACAACACAAAGAGGCGCTGATAATTTACCTGCCGGAACAGTTCTAAGAAGAGTGATCGGTGATCCCAATCCGGATTATACAGCATCTTTGGTGAATGAGATAAATTATAAAAAACTAGGCCTTCGGTTGCAGTTGGATGCAGTTCAGGGTGTGGATGTGTTTAATGCCGATTGGAGAACCCGGCAAGGAGTGGGTAATGGTAAAGTAGCTGAGCAGGAACATCGGGGTCAATTGCCAAGAGGGTATGTTTTGGGTGTTTATGGAATTGAAGAATGGCGTATTGATGATGGCTCGTTTGTGAAACTCAGGGAAATTTCTTTAAGCTATGATTTTGGAAGGATCAAAAATGTTTTTAATAATCTTTCTGTTTCGTTAAGCGGCAGAAATCTTTTTTCATGGGATGATTATAAAGGATACGATCCTGAAGTTAATGCCGGCGGTCAAAGCACCATTTTACGGGGAATTGATTTTGGCGCTGTTCCAATTCCAAGAACATTCAGCATCGGTGTTCAGGCGAAATTCTAAAAATCTTAAATCTGAAGTTATGTTATCAAAAATAAAATATAATCGGTGGGTGATGGTTGCCATGATTGCACTCCTCACTGCTTCGTGTAAAAAGAATTACTCAGATCCTAACAGGGCAACCAGCGATAATGTTTTGAATTCGGCAAATGGTTTGACCGGGGTGAGTGTTGGGTTGCAACGTGTTTATTCTTTAAGCAGGGCCAGCTCTTTATACAATGTGGTTACGATGAATGGATTTATCACCAGGGAGCTGAAGCTTTTGAACCAGGGAAATCTGCCTGAATACCAATTGAGCCAGGGCGGAGCCGTAGTTGACGGCACCAATACAATGCTTTCGGGTCTATGGACCAGTAGTAATAAAATCATTTATGATGCTGACCAGGTGATCACAAATGCAGCAACCCTGGCTGATAAAGGCATTGCCAGCGGACTGATTGGATATGCATCTATTTTTAAGGCCCTATCCATTGGCAATATGGCAATGTTTTGGGAAAAAATTCCCGCCGGCATTGGCACTAATGTAACTTTTATTGACCGCATGGATGGGTATAAAAAGGCGATTACAGTAATTGACGATGCCCTGTCTGCTATTAATGCAAATCCTATAAGTTCGTCATTCGCCACTTCAGTTCCCGCAGGTATTGACATAGTAAGCACATTGCAGGCACTGAATGCCCGGTACTATTTATTTTCAGGTGACTATGAGCAGGCTTTGGCAGCCGCCAATCTTGTGGATCTTGCAAAAAAGTCTGTAATGAATTATGAAGCCGCCTCACCCAACCCAATCTATGATGTGGCTGGTTCTAACTTCAATGTTTATCAACCTATTGATTCTACAATGGGATTATTGGGCAATTTACAGCCCGATCTTGCAGATAAACGGATTCCGTTTTACATGGTGCTAAGTGGATCAACTGCTTCTCGTTTTTTAATGAAAGGATTTGCATCATCAACCACTACCGGCTTTCCAATTTATTTGCCCGGGGAAATGACACTGATAAAAGCAGAAGCATACGCAAGGCAATCAACGCCCGATCTGGTTAATGCACTTATCGAATTAAATAAGATTGTTACAAAACAACCGTCAAGCGATCCATTTGGAGTTGGTGCGGAACTTCCTCCCTTGGTAGGACTCTTTACACAGGCAGAGATACTTGAACAAATTTATCGCAACAGGTGCATTGAGTTGTATATGTCTGGATTAAAATTGGAAGATATGAGAAGGTTTGGCAGGGCGAACGTCGAGAGGACACGAAACCTCTTGCCCTACCCTTTCAGGGAAAGGGATAACAACCCGAATATACCGCCAACAGATCCGGCATTCTAATTTTCCGCAAGCAGTTCACATGATACATTGCAGTTGTTAAGTAAAGGTTGCCACGGGGCAACCTTTTTTATTCATTATCGGGTTGAATGAATTGTATGTTTCGCTGGATGCCTTTCCATTTTGTGCGGCGGATAGGGGAGTCTTTGAAAATTTTTTTAAACGATTCTTCCGTCAGGGCTTCCCATTCCTGGGTAGACAGGTTTAATACTTCTGGTATAGGTGTAAAGGCAGGCTCATGATGGGGACGGCTAAAGCGATTCCAGGGGCAAACATCCTGGCAGGTATCGCATCCAAAGGCCCAGCCATCGAAACGGCCTTTCATTTCTCTGGGTATTAGCATTTCTTTTAATTCAATGGTGAAATAAGAAATGCATTTACTTCCATTGATTACTTTACCCGGTAAAATAGCTTCCGTTGGGCAGGCATCGATACAGCGGGTACAACTGCCGCAATAGTCTTTTGCATAGGGATCATCATACGCAAGTTCAAGATCAGTGATCAGGGTGGCAATAAAAAAGAAGGAGCCGCTGTCTTTGGTAAGCAGGTTCCCGTTTTTACCTACCCAGCCAATGCCGCTGCGTTGGGCCCAGCTTCTTTCCAGCACAGGAGCAGAGTCAACAAAACCCCTTCCATGCACGTCACCAATTTCATCATGGATCATTTGTAAAAAAGACCGAAGCTTTGCCCTTATTACTTCATGATAATCTTTGCCAAATGCATATTTGGAAATCTTAATAGCACCTTCATTTTGTTGTTCTGACGGAAAATAATTTTGTAGTAAGGTGATCACCGACTTAGCACCCGGTACCAATTGAGCAGGATTCACTCTTAATTCAAAATGGTTTTCCATGTATTGCATTGATCCGTGAAAACCCTTATTCAGCCAGCTTTCCAGCCGTTCCGCATCTTCATTCAACCGTTCTGCTTTCGCAATACCGCAGTAGTCGAAGCCCAGCTCATATGCAAATTGTTTGACAAGTTTGGTATGATTACCCCGGTTATTCACTTTGCTATTAATTCCAGTTAAATTCGATTAATTAAAAACAAAGGTAGTATAGAAGATTTCCGATATTTTGATTAAAATTGTGTTCCACTAACAAGCACACCAAAACTAAAACCACCACTATGAATTTCAGGTTCGTACTTACGTCCCTCCTTTGTTTAATTGTATTCAAAACCTTCTCACAGGAAAAAGCAAAGATCAAATTTGGAAAAGTAATTCCCGAAGATTTCAAACAAACCGTTTATGCCATTGACAGCAGCGCCGATGCAGTTGTTATCGGGGATATCGGTTCTACGGAAATGGTTGGAAATACCAAAGGCGGTTTTTCGCTGGAATTTAAACGATACAGGCGGGTTCATATTTTAAATAAGAATGGCTACGATATTGCCAATGTCGAAATCGGTATTTATACCAATGGTTCATTGGAAGAGGAACTGGAAAGCCTGAAAGCAGTGACCTATAATCTTGAAAACGGAAAGGTTGTGGAAACAAAGTTGGAGAAAGCAGCAGTGTTTAAAGATAAAATCAGTAAAAACCTTGTTGTAAAAAAGTTTACGTTTCCCAATATTAAAGAAGGGTCAATCATAGAATACGAATATAAACTGGAGTCGGACTTTACCTTTAACCTGCAGCCGTGGGATTTTCAAGGTCAGTATCCTTGTTTATGGAGTGAGTACAATGTTACATTACCCGAGTTTTATTATTATGTGACCTTGTCCCAGGGATTTCAACCTTATCACATTCAAACAAGAAAGGATCGTACAGGCTCTTTTTCTGTTATTGATGACAATGGAGCAGCAGCCTCCACCAGATCTAGTTTTTCAGCTGGTGTTACCGACTTTAGGTGGGTGATGAAGGACGTGCCGGCATTAAAAGAAGAGAGTTATACATCCACCATCAACAATCACCTTGCACGGATTCAATTTCAGTTGGCCGAATTACGACATCCTTTTGTGCCAAAAAACATTATGGGAACCTGGCAGCAGGCAAGTGCAGACTTATTAAAAGATGAAGACTTTGGGTATACATTGAACAGGGATAATGGTTGGCTGAATGATGTAATGAAGGAAGCTATTGGGAATGCTAAAACTGACCTGGAAAAAGCAAAAAATATTTTTGCCTATGTCCGGGATAATATGACTTGTACAAACTACAACAGGAAGTATTTGGAAAAACCACTAAAAACCGTATTAAAGACACGGAATGGTAATGAGGCTGAAATAAATCTTTTATTAACGGCCATGCTATTAAAGGCCGGATATACCGCTGACCCTGTTATGCTCAGTACCCGTTCACATGGGTACACCTATGCATTATACCCATTATTGGACAGGTTCAATTATGTCATCAGCCGTGTGGAGGTAGATGGCAAGCCCTATTATCTTGATGCCAGCCAACCCAGGATGGGATTCGGAAGATTAAGTTATGATGCTTATAATGGTCATGCCCGTGTGATCAATGAAACAGCAACCCCGGTTGATTTCGTTTCAGATTCTTTACTGGAAGGAAAAATAACGTCCGTTTTCATCATCAACGACGAAAAAGGAAATTTGGCTGGCAGTATGCAACAGGCCCCCGGTTACTATGAGTCTTATAGCCTGCGGAATAAGATCAAAGAAAAAGGAAAGGAGCAAATGTTTGCCGATATTAAAAAAGCATTCAATGCTGAAGTGGAAATAACTGATCCTGAAGTGGATTCTTTGGATAAGTATGATTATCCCCTGGGAATTCGCTATAAGTTTGATATGAAGGCTAGTGAAGAGGACATTATTTATTTCAATCCCATGTTTGGCGAAGGCTGGAAAGAAAACCCGTTCAAGTCGGCCGAACGCAGGTACCCGGTCGAAATGCCCTATACCATTGATGAGACTTATTTGCTTCGGGTGGATATACCAAAGGGATATGTTATTGATGAGCTGCCCAAACAGATAATGGTGAAGTTGAATGAATACGATGATGGCCTGTTTGAATACAGGCTATCAGAATCAAACGGTGCTATATCCCTTCGGTCAAGGATTAAAATTAAGAGAGCTTTCTTCATGCCGGATGAATATGAAATGCTGCGTGAGTTTTTTAACCTGGTGGTAAAAAAACATAGTGAGCAAATTGTTTTTAAAAAGAAAAGCTAGTCATGAGAAAGTTGTCGATTTTATCCGTGTTGATGGTTTTGCTGAATAATGTGCTGTACGCAGGTGATGGAGATTATGCCGTGTCGAAAATAGCGCCTGCGTTGCTAAAAAATGCAAATGCGGTTCTGCGTTTCGAAGAGATCCGTTTCGAGGTCATCAGTACCAAACAGACGAAGTTTCGCAATCACTATGTTATTACTATTTTAAATGAAAAGGGAGATCGTTGGGCCGGGTTTTCCGAGTATTATGATAAACACCGGGAAGTCTCGTCTGTAGAAGGAATATTGTACGATGCAAGCGGCAAGCAGCTTAAGCGGATTAAGAAAAAAGATCTGATGGATCTGAGTGGAGTATCTGATGGTACGCTAATAGATGATAATCGTGTAAAACAACACAATTTTTACTATAAAGCATATCCTTATACCATAGAGTATGACATAGAGATCGAAAACAAAAGCACCTTGTTTTTTCCGATGTGGTCACCACAGGGAGGCGAAGGACTTTCTGTGGAAAACAGTTCGGTCAGTATGATTTCTCCGGCTGATTACAATATTCGCTTCAAGTCATTTAATTATACTGGAGCACCAGCGGTTACCCAGGAAAAAAATAATAAGGTAATGACCTGGTCTGCAAAAAATATGGCTGCCGTGATCAACGAACCTTATTCTCCCTTATGGCATGAAATGACAACAGTGGTAGTGTTTGGCCCAACCGATTTCCAAATGGAGGACTACAAGGGCAATATGAAGAACTGGCAGGATTTTGGAAAGTTTGTGTATTCCTTAAAACAAGGCCGGGATCAACTACCTGATAACGTCAAGCAAGCAGTACATGGCATTGCAGATGGCATTCGCAACCCCAGGGAAAAAATTGCGAAACTGTATGAGTATATGCAAAAGAACACCCGTTATATTAGTATCCAGTTAGGTATAGGAGGCTGGCAACCGTTCGATGCAAAAGATGTCGCTGCAAAAGCGTATGGCGATTGTAAAGCGCTGACCAATTATATGTACAGCATTTTGAAAGAGGTAAATATTCCTTCTTACTATTCCCTGGTCAGAGCGGGAAAATATGCCAACTATATCACGGATGATTTTCCTTCACAGCAGTTTAATCATGTCATTCTTTGTGTGCCGTTGCAAAAAGATACTGTGTGGCTGGAATGTACCAGCCAAACTATGCCTGCCGGTTATTTGGGTGATTTTACGGCAGACAGACCAGCCTTGCTTATAGATGAAAACGGGGGTAAGCTGATAAGGACACCCAAATATGGCATCAAAGAAAACCGGCAAGTAAGAAATATCAAAGCAGTATTAGAAGACAACGGAACATTGAACATAAAAGCTGATTCAAAATATAGTGGTTTGCAGCAGGATGATATTCACGGAATGATCAATGCGCTATCTAAAGAGAAAGTAAAAGAACATCTTCATGAGCAACTGGATTTTTCTACTTATGATATCAACCAGTTTGACTATAAAGAGCAAAAAAGCTCACTTCCTTTTATCAATGAAACGCTGGATATAACCGTCAGCAATTATGCCACGATAACGGGTAAACGATTATTTATACAGCCCAATGTAATGACCCGGTCGGGTCGTAAATTAAGTCCCGATTCCACCCGTAAATACGATATACAATTAGGTTTTGAATATACCGACGTCGATTCGGTAGAAATTGAACTGCCAAAAGGGTATACGATCGAATCGATGCCGAAAGATGTTGCCGTAGCAAGTCAATTCGGGAAATATAATTCTTCCGTAAAATTAAAAGACAATAAACTTTATTATTACAGGACTATTGAACACAATAGTGGCCGCTATCCTGCCAAACAGTACGCTGATCTTGTCAATTTTTACCTGGCCATTTACAAAGCTGATAGGAGCAAAGTGGTATTGGTCAAGAATGAAAATCCCAAGGCATTTTAATCATTCATTATCGGCAATATGTAAGCGGTGAAACATCCGGTGCATAACCGGTGCCAGTATGATGCCGATATTCGTTATAAATACAATGCCGCTGAATAAGGCATAAAAAGAAGAGAACCACTTGCCGCCAACGGTCGTTATTTCCACTACTGGTCCCATGCCACTAAGTATCATGGATGCATTGTGCAAAGAATTCAGCCACGATATATTCGCAGTAAAATGATAACCCAGTATACCGATCATAAGGCAAACAAGAAGGACAAGAACAGCCAACAGTATATTTTTTAATACCCGCTTGTAGAAGACTCCAATAGGAGCCAACTTTTGTTTACGGTGCTCATACATGTTCAGCAGCGTTTTATTTATTGCAAATAGTTCCCCAAACCTACTTACAAGCAGAGGGGAATTGTTTGTCAATAATCGTTTTGAAGTTGAGATGGAGGCCGGCCCGTTCTTCACCCAATAAATTTTTGACAAACACAAGATAGGCATAGCCCCTGCAAAAATCGATCATCGGCCAGGTACCAAACAAGCCAGGGCTTGATAAGGCTTCAGCGTTGCCATTTTTCTCTTCGATTACCCAACTGCCTAAAGCATAGTTGTAGCCCGTGGCGGATTTCGGTGCATATTTTATTTGCTCCGGTTTTGTTTGCACCTGCATAAGCTGGTTTACGGCGTCTTCGCTTAATATTTGTTTACCGGCGTATTTCCCTTTATTCATCAGCATCACCAAAAACTTCATATAATCTTCAGGTGTGGAAGTAGCACCACCCGAAGGGTTGATTGCACTGGCATCTGCCGTGGTAAAACTTGTCCTTCGCATCGTCATCGGGTTGAATAGTTTTTGCTTGATCAGCACGTCAAATTTTTTCTTGCTAATCACTTCCAGCACCCGGCCAGCGATATTTAAGCCAATATTGCCATACCAAAAATCAGTGCCGGGATTGGTGCGGATCTCACGGGCTGCAAAGCTGTTCACTTCTTCTTCCAGCGATGCAAATTTTTTACGCTGAAACATTTTTTTCAAAAAACCACCTTCGTCTTCTATGCCGGTAAAATGCGACAGGCAATGGCGAATGGTGATATAATTTTTGCCATATCGTTCAAACTCAGGTATCCACCGGCTGATCTTATCATCAAGGGTTAGCTTTCCTTCATCAACAAACTGCATTACCAATGCGGCTGTCAGCCATTTACTGCAACTGGCAATCGGTGCAGCCGTTTTACTGTTAAATTCACCAATCTCCTTTTTATAAATAAGGGTGTCATCCTTTTTCCAAAGCATCACCACAAAGTCTTTTCCTAATGTTTTCTGGTTGGCTAAAATATCTTGTTCGAGGTCCGAAAAATTATACTGGGAATAACTGGTCTGTAATAGTAGCAGAAAACCAGCTAGGAGACTGCTTTTCAGGCAGATTGAATGGAATTTGTATGACATTATTACGCAATTTTTGGCTTGGATTATGTTTTGAGAAATAGGTTTAATGTATTTGAACTAATTGCGTTCGCACATTAGCATATTTTCAAACCGCCTGCCGGCTGGCAGGTCAGCACATTAATAATATGAACTTAGGAAATTTTACCATAAAAGCCGCTGAAGCCTTTCAACAGGCACAGCAATTAGCTTTTAATTCACAAAACCCCAATATCGAGACAGAACATATTCTGAAAGCATTGCTCGATCAGGAAGATTCTCCTGTCGAATACCTTTTGAAAAAGAATAATGTTACGCTCAATTTGGTGGATGCAAAACTGGAAGAGTTAATCAATAAACTGCCGAAGACATCAGGCGAGCCGGCACAACAAATAAGCCGTGAAGCCAACAGTGTTGTTTTAAGAGCAGGTGCGTCATTGAAGCAATTCAATGATGAATTTATTACCCCCGAGCACCTGGTTTTATCCATTGTTCAGGGAAATGATTCCACAGCCAAATTGTTGAAGAACGCAGGGCTTACTGAGAAAGGACTGATTTCGGCGATCAAAGAATTGCGTAAGGGTGGCACTGTTACTTCGCAAACCCAATCGCAGGAGTTCAATGCGCTGAATAAATATGCCAAGAACCTGAATGAAATGGCCCGCGAAGGAAAGCTCGATCCTGTTATTGGGCGTGATGAAGAAATAAGAAGGACGCTACATATACTTTCACGCCGTACCAAAAATAATCCCATATTGGTGGGTGAGCCGGGCGTTGGTAAAACAGCTATTGCCGAAGGTATAGCCCACCGTATCGTTAACGGTGATGTGCCGGAGAACTTGAAATCAAAGATCATTTATGCGTTGGATATGGGCCTATTGATCGCCGGTGCGAAGTATAAAGGTGAGTTTGAAGAGCGGTTGAAGGCGGTAGTAAAAGAAGTAGCCGGCAGCGATGGGGAGATCATTCTTTTTATCGACGAGATACATACCCTGGTTGGTGCCGGTGGTGGTGAAGGAGCTATGGATGCTGCTAATATTTTGAAGCCGGCACTGGCAAGAGGAGAATTGAGAGCGGTGGGTGCAACAACATTAAACGAGTACCAGAAATTTTTTGAAAAGGATAAAGCTCTTGAGAGACGTTTTCAGAAAATAACGATAGATGAGCCAAGCGTAGAAGATGCAATCTCTATTCTTCGGGGTCTCAAAGATCGCTATGAAACGCATCACCATGTCCGCATCAAAGATGAAGCTATTATAGCGGCCGTCGAGTTATCGAACCGCTATATTACAGATCGCTTTTTACCCGATAAAGCTATCGACCTGATTGATGAAAGTGCGGCCAAACTTCGCCTGGAAATGAATTCCATGCCGGAAGAATTGGATAGACTGGAAAGACAAATACGCCAGTTGGAGATTGAAAGAGAAGCGATCAAAAGGGAGAATGATGAAACGAAGTTAAAGGAGCTCAACACCAACATTGCAAACCTGGCGGTTGAGAGAGATACATTCAAAGCTAAATGGAAGGAAGAAAAAGAAATTGTGGAAAAAGTGCAGGATGCCAAGGCGCAGGTCGAAAAATTAAAAATTGAAGCTGAGCAGGCGGAACGCAACGGTGACTACGGAAAGGTGGCAGAGATTCGTTATGGCAAAATAAAAGAGCAGGAAAAACTGATTAGTGATTATTCGGCTAAGCTGGCCGCGATGAGCGAAAATTCGAGGATCATGAAAGAGGAGGTCGATGCCGAAGATATAGCGGAAAATATTGCAAAGGCAACCGGCATTCCGGTTACAAAAATGTTGCAGAGTGACAAGGAGAAATTACTGAACCTGGAGGATCATTTGCACGAAAGAGTGGTGGGCCAGGATGAAGCCATTACAGCAGTAGCCGATGCTATCAGGCGCAGCCGGGCAGGCTTGCATGATCCGAAGAAGCCGATCGGTTCATTCATTTTCCTGGGTACAACCGGCGTGGGTAAAACAGAATTGGCCAAGGCATTGGCAGAATACCTGTTTGATGATGAAAGCATGATGACCCGTATCGATATGAGTGAGTACCAGGAAAAACATACTGTGTCAAGGCTGGTGGGTGCACCTCCCGGATATGTAGGTTACGATGAAGGTGGTCAGTTAACTGAAGCAGTCCGCCGCAAACCTTACAGTGTAGTGTTGCTCGACGAAATTGAGAAAGCCCATCCCGATGTGTGGAATGTGTTACTACAGGTATTGGATGATGGTCGCCTGACAGACAATAAAGGCAGGGTAGTGAATTTTAAAAACACTATCATCATTATGACAAGCAATATCGGTAGTCATATCATCCAGGAAGCATTTGAGAATATAAAAGAAAATGCGATTGAGGAAGCGGCTGAAAAGGCAAAAGTGGAAGTGATGAATCTGTTAAGACAAACCATCAGACCCGAGTTTCTAAACAGGGTAGATGAGATCATTATGTTCCAACCGTTGTTGAAAAAGGAAATACGATCAATCGTCAATATTCAATTGAACAATCTCAGGAAACTAGTGGCGGAAAGTGGGATCAGGCTGGAGTTTACCGATTATGCATTGGATTTCCTCGCAGAACAGGGCTTCGATCCGCAGTTTGGCGCCAGGCCATTGAAAAGATTGATTCAAAAAGAAATTGTGAATAAGCTGAGTAAACGAATTTTGGCAGGAGACATTCAAAAAGATCAGCCAGTTCTGGTAGATGTATTTGACAACAACGTGGTTTTCCGGAATGAATCGCCACAATTAGAAAAACAAGGCAGAAAAAAATAAGGAAAAACCCCGGCGAAAGTCGGGGTTTTCATTTCTCCGTTATGTGGAATGGTTTGGTTTTTGTACTCATTGCTCATATTAAATGTTATGAAACCGATGCGGCATACTTTTTTTATTATTTTTACGTTACACACTTGCGATAGATTTAATACCTTATCAAAACAAGCATTATGAGTTATCCAGTATCCACACCCTCTACGGAAAACGGTCGTCCCTACACCCGTTATGTAATCCTTAGCTTATCATTAGTATTGGTTGTTGCCTTGGCTTTTGGCGGATACAGAATTGTTTTCAACTCTTCGGCGACGCCGGGCGGAAACCCAACTAATAATTCGGCCACTGCTGCAGCTACGCCTCTTGAGAAAAAGGAGGAAGTTGCAAAACCTGTCATTGCCTCTCCTGAAGAGTATGATCGTAAAATTCAGCACATCGTTAACGGAGACTCTTCCGGCAAATGGCCCGTAAAAAAAGATTATCCGCTCGAAGGATCAATTTTTCCTTTTAAAAGGATCATTGCTTTTTATGGCAACCTGTATTCAAAACAAATGGGAATTTTGGGAGAACTTCCACGTCAGCAAATGCTTGCCAAGTTGAAAGAAGAGGTAGCTGCCTGGCAAAAAGCAGACACGGCTTTGGAAGTAGTGCCTGCTCTTCACTATATAGCTGTAACAGCGCAGCAGGCTCCCGGAAAAGGTAATAAGTATCGCCTGAGAATGCCATTTCACCAGATAGATTCCGTGTTGAGCATGGCAAAAGAAATTAATGCACTTGTATTTATTGATGTACAGGTAGGGCACAGCACTTTACAACAAGAACTTCCCGAATTGGAGAAATACCTGAGAATGCCGAATGTACACCTGGGTATCGATCCCGAGTTTTCAATGAAAGCCGGTCATGCTCCTGGTAAGATTGTAGGTACATTCGACGCTGCAGATATTAATTATGCCACCGAATATTTGGCTAAGCTGGTAAAAGAAAATAATCTCACTCCAAAAGTTTTTGTGATTCATCGGTTCACTCAAAACGGTGTTACCAACTACAAACAAATAAAACTCAGACCCGAAGTACAAGTGGTAATGGATATGGATGGTTGGGGACATCCGCCCTTGAAAATTGGTACCTATAAAAACTTTATACACAAAGAACCCGTTGAATATACCGGCTTCAAATTATTTTATAAGAATGATTTAAAAAATAATGGCCGCTTGTTGACTCCCCGCGAAGTACTTGCTTTAAAACCGCAGCCGGTTTATATACAATACCAGTAAAAACGAAGTAAGATTCAAACTTTTTGGAATAGCTCGTTGCAATTGTTGTGACAAGCTATTCTACTTTATCCATATAACATTTTCTGCACCTGGGCTCATACACGTCTTTAGCGCCCAGCATCACCTGGTCTTCGTTAGGAATTTTACGGTAAGAATAATTAGCGATATGCCCGCATTTTACACATATCGCATGTAGCTTGGTCACATAATCAGCTTTGGCCATGATAAATGGCATTTGGCCAAAAGGCTTACCGGTATAGTCCATATCCAGCCCCGCAACAATCACCCGCATGCCCCTGTATGCCAGCTGATCACATACGTTGGGTAGTTCATTGTCAAAAAACTGGGCCTCATCAATTCCTATAACATCCACATCCTGCGCCAATAATAATATCTTTTGTGAGTTATCGATGGGTGTAGACTGGATTTCATTGGTGTCATGTGATATGATCCTTACCTCATCATACCGGGTATCTAAGGCAGGTTTAAATATCTCAACTTTAAGATTAGCGATCTTTACTCTTTTGAGTCTACGGATCAATTCTTCCGTTTTTCCGCTAAACATAGATCCGCATATCACTTCTATCCAACCGCGGCGTTCACCACGTATATTGGGTTCAATAAACATTGTTAAGATTAATTTTCTGGATTCGTAATCAATTTATTGGCAAACTGTTTGTAATTTTAAAACATTGGTTTGGTGGATCAGAACAGACTGCACGTACCGTTTTGGGAATTTGTTAGGAGTATCTGCGAAATCAATTTTTAATCCTTTATTCCAGCGATCAAAAGTAGCAAAATGGAACGAATAGAAATTTTGATATCCAAATTGAACGATCAATTAAAGCAAAAAGCCGCCCCGGAACACATGCTTTTTACTGTTCAACTTTTACAAAACGAGCTGATGGCTCAAAACCAGGCGGGAAAAACATTGGGCACTTCGAAAGTTTCTGTCGTTTTACCATCAGTTATGAATATCGATGCTTCTCAATATGAAAAATATGCTCCCAAACCTGTGGAGCAACCAAAGGAAGTAAAAGAAAAAGAAAAGGTGTTAATTGAAAAGGAATCTGTTTCAATCGTACAGGAAAATGGCCAGTTGGATATGGTATTTGATCCAATGATCGAAATTCCCACTCTTAGTCATCAATTAAAAGAAAAGCAGGCAGAATCGCTGAATGATAAACTAAAGCAGTCAAAAACTGAACTGGTAGAAGTATTAAAGGAAACTCCTATCAAAGATCTCCGCAAGGCAATTGGCATTAACGACAGGTTTGTATTCATTAATGATCTCTTCCGTGGTGATGAAGTGATGTACGAACGCAGTATAAAAACAATTAATAGTTTTAATATTTATCCGGAAGCTGAATATTGGATAAGCCGGGAATTAAAAACGAAGTTGGGCTGGGATATCGATCTGCCCATTGTAGCACAGTTCGATCAATTGGTTAAAAGGCGTTTTTCCTGAATGTAGTTCAGAATTCTTTCTGCAGCTCCCCTGTTGGCGTACACATACTCCTTTGATTTTTCACAAGCTTTATTATACGTTATTTCGTCGTGCATAAATGCTTCAATTGCCCTAACACCTTCTTTTGGGTCGTTAATGCTTATTGCACCGCCTGCCGTTATTAAGTCAATTGCTTCATTGAATTTTTTATAATTTGGTCCAAATAAAACGGGGCTGCCATATACAGCTGCTTCGAGGGTGTTGTGTATTCCTTTTCCAAAGCCACCCCCGATATAACTGATGGTCGCATATTTATACAGCCGGGATAGCATCCCGATATTATCTATTATAAGAATATTGCCGGTTGATGGTAAAGAATCAGGTTGGTTACCCGCCACCAGTTGTGAAAATAAAAGCGACCCGGGAAATAATTGTTGAAGCTGGGAAAGATGCTCTTTATTTATTTCATGTGGTGCGATTATCAATTGTAGCGAAGCGGAGTCGTGCAGGGCCAGCAATGATCTTTGTAACAGCTCCTCATCGGCCGGCCAGGTGCTTCCGGCAACAATTGTTTTTTTACCGTGTTCAACAAATTTTTCGATAGCAGGGATTGACAGGAAGTTTTCGGCAATTTGTATTACCCGGTCAAAACGGGTGTCACCTGCTATTGTGCTTTTCCCGTCAAGCTTTATAGAAGCCAGCATTTTATGAGATGACTCATTTTGTACAAACAACTGATCGAAGAATGATAGCATTTTTCGGTGCAGGCCCCCATACCATTTAAAGAATATAGAGCTTTCACGGAACAATGCGGAGATAAGTAGGAGTGGAATTTTTTGATGATTAATTTGTTTCAAATAATAATACCAAAACTCATATTTCACGAATATGACAAGTGATGGCCTTACTATTTCAAGGAAAATTTTTGCATTATAAGCGGAATCCATCGGTAAATAAAACACCCAATCTGCCTTTTCATAATTTTTTCTGATTTCATACCCCGAAGGAGAGAAAAATGTTAAAACTAATTTGTAATTTGGATAATCGACTTTAAGTCGTTCGATAATTGGCCTACCTTGTTCAAATTCCCCTAATGAAGCGCAATGTACCCAAATGACTTTTGATTGCTGGTCAGCCATTTCGGTTGTCAATTTTTCCCATATGTTTTGCCTGCCTGTGACCCATTTTCTGGCCTTGGAGCTGAAAATAGCGGCCAGCCTGATCCCTGTACCATAGAGAAATAAAAAAATATTGTAAAAAACTAATCCCAAATCCCTGATTTTATTGATTATGAGTTGGTCGCAAATGTAAAGTCAAACTAGGAAACTATCTGTATTTTACTATTTTTGCGCCGCTACAAATTGAAAGGTCAGATTGGGCAAAGATATGTGTGTCATTAAGTTCCATGGTTTTCATACCCGATGGCTTTTCTAAAAAAACAGCAGGATATAATATACCCGCCTATGCGTCCAATACAAATGGTGGATACTAAAACGCAGTATCATAAAATTAAGACAGCAGTTGATGAAGCCGTATTGCAGGTGATGGAAAGTTCGGCGTTCATCAACGGGAAACCGGTTCATGATTTTGCGACTAATCTTTCAGCTTACCTGGGGGTCAAACATTCAATTCCCTGTGCCAACGGAACGGACGCATTGCAAATAGCGATGATGGCTTTGGATCTGCAGCCGGGGGATGAAGTGATCACTCCCTCTTTTACTTATATAGCCACCACAGAGGTAATTGCCTTACTACGGTTAACACCTGTTTTTGCAGAGGTTGATCCTAAAACTTTTTGCATCGATCCGGTTGAATTGGAAAAGGTCATTACACCCAGAACCAAGGCTATAGTTCCCGTTCATTTATATGGCCAGTCGGCTCCTATGGAAGAAATAATGGCCATTGCAAAAAGACATAACCTCTACGTAATTGAGGACAATGCCCAGGCCATAGGTTGTGACTATACTTTCTCGGATGGAACAAAGAGAAAGACGGGAACTATCGGTCACATCGGGGCCACCTCTTTTTATCCTTCTAAAAATCTTGGGGCTTTTGGAGATGGCGGCGCTATTTTCACTGATGATGATACCCTGGCCGAAAAGCTGAGAATGATTGCAAATCATGGTCAGAGCAGGCGATACTATCACGATGTGGTTGGATGTAATAGTCGATTGGATACTATACAAGCGGCCATATTGGACATTAAGCTAAAGCATTTGGATGTGTATAATACAGCACGCAGAAAAGCTGCTGATTTTTATGATAAGGCTTTTGCGGGAAACGCAAAAATTACGACTCCATATCGGGCTGGCTATTCCGATCATGTATTTCACCAGTATACTTTATTGCTTGAGGATGGAAGCCGTACTGCTGAAATAAGAGCAGGGCTGGTCGAATTCCTGGCAACACATAAAATTCCCTCCATGATTTACTACCCGGTTCCGGGTCACCGGCAAAAAATGTTTGATCATTTTAAAACCGGATCACAATCGATGCCGGTCACTGACTGGCTTACCGAACGGGTATTTTCCTTGCCAATTCACACGGAACTTGATGATGAACAGTTAGCGTTTATCGTTTCAAAAGTATTGGAGTATTTAGAATAATTTTCAATTAAAATTTTAAACAATAACATCCATGAAAATTGCAGTAATAGGAACAGGTTATGTAGGATTAGTAACGGGAACCTGTTTTTCCGAGACAGGTAATACCGTAACATGTGTGGATATAGATGAGGCAAAAGTTAACAAACTCCGGAATGGAGAAATAACTATTTATGAGCCGGGGTTGGAAAAGATCTTTCTTCGCAATCTTAAAGAAGAAAGACTTTTGTTTACCACTAATCTTGAGGAAGGGGTAAAAGATGCATCTATTATTTTCCTTGCCTTACCAACACCCCCGGGTGAAGATGGTTCTGCCGATCTAAGATATGTTTTAGGTGTAGCCGCTGAATTGGGCAAAATATTAAGGCCAGATGATTACAAGGTTATTGTTGATAAAAGCACCGTACCGGTGGGTACCGCGGAAAAGGTAAGAGCCGCTGTAATTAAAACCGGATCAGAGAGTATAGCCGATGCTTTTGATGTAGTATCAAATCCTGAGTTTTTACGGGAGGGTGTAGCCGTTGACGATTTTATGAAGCCAGACCGGGTGGTGATAGGTACGCATTCTGAGAGAGCCAAAAAATTAATGGGAGATCTGTATGCTCCTTTTGTGCGTCAGGGTAACCCGGTTATTTTTATGGATGAGCGTTCCGCTGAGCTAACAAAATATGCCGCCAATTCCTTTCTTGCTGCCAAAATATCTTTCATGAATGAAATAGCGAAATTATGTGAGTTGCTGGGGGCAGATGTAGACATGGTTCGCCGGGGGATTGGAAGTGATGAAAGAATCGGTAAGCGTTTTTTATTCCCCGGGATTGGCTATGGTGGAAGTTGCTTTCCAAAGGATGTGCAGGCCCTGGTGAAATCCGCAAATGAAGTGAAATACGATTTTAAAATACTGAATGCGGTAATGGATGTAAATGAAGCACAGAAGCTTCATTTAATTCCAAAGATTAAAAAATACTTTAATGATGACCTAAAGGGCAAGCATTTTGCGTTGTGGGGGCTGGCTTTCAAACCAAATACTGATGACATTCGGGAGGCACCGGCTTTGTATATGATCAATGCATTAATAGCAGAAGGTGCAACTGTTTGCGCCTTTGATCCTGAGGCAATGAAAAATGTAAAACAGGTATTGGGAGATAAAATTGAGTATGCCGAAAATCAATATGCAGCCTTGAAAAAAGCCGATGCATTGATCATTGCTACAGAGTGGAATGAATTTCGCACTCCTGATTTTCTAAAAATTGTTTCCAGTCTTAAAAACAAAGCCATATTCGATGGACGTAATCTTTTTGATGTGGCTGCCGTTCGTGATTTAGGCTTCCATTATGAAAGTGTTGGCCGGGCATATGTGAATCGATAGTATTTAAAATGGTTCAACATATTTGTTTTCCTTATTCCAAAAAAAACTGCTTTAATCATGGTAATTCAAGGTGAAATGAGTCAGCAAAAATCTTCCGGAAGAGTTTTGATCACCGGCGCAGCCGGTTTTTTAGGGTCGCATTTATGCGACCGCTTCATAAAAGAAGGATACAAAGTGATCGGGATGGATAACCTGATAACCGGTGATTTAAAAAATATTGAACACCTTTTTAAGCTTGAACATTTTGAATTTTATCATCATGATGTGACCAAATTTATTCATATTCCGGGTGACCTTGACTATATCCTGCACTTTGCTTCTCCGGCCAGTCCTATCGATTATTTAAAAATTCCCATTCAGACCCTGAAAGTAGGAGCAATGGGTACGCATAATTGCCTGGGATTGGCGAAAGCAAAAAAGGCAAGAATATTAGTAGCTAGCACAAGCGAGGTATATGGTGATCCTCTTGTGCATCCACAAACCGAAGAATATTGGGGCAATGTAAATCCGGTGGGTCCGCGGGGAGTTTATGATGAGGCCAAGCGTTACATGGAATCTATTACCATGGCTTATCATACTTTTCATAATGTTGATACCAGGATAATCCGCATCTTCAATACCTATGGCCCGCGGATGCGGCTGAATGATGGACGGGCTTTACCGGCATTTATTGGACAAGCATTAAGGGGGGAATCCTTAACAGTTTTTGGTGATGGTTCGCAAACAAGAAGCTTCTGTTATGTAGATGACCTTGTCGATGGGATCTATCGTTTGTTGTTAAGCGATTATCATTTGCCGGTAAATATTGGAAATCCCAATGAAATATCACTAAAAGACTTTGCCGAGGAGGTGCTCGCATTGACCGGAAATTCAGTAAAGATCACTTACAAACCGCTACCCGTGGATGATCCGAAACAAAGACAGCCCGATATTACCAAGGCCCGAAAGATTCTTGGTTGGGAGCCAAAGGTGAACAGGAAGGAAGGATTAAAGATGACCTATGATTATTTTAAATCTTTACCAAAAGAGGAGTGGAGCAAACAGCCGAAAGAATTTGTGAGCATTAAATAAAATCAATCTGACAATGAACCGCGATGCGTATTTTTAAACCTTAAACTTTATAATTTAAAACATTTTCATGTATCAGGAACTAATTGAAAAAAAGGCAAAATTGGCTGTAATAGGTTTGGGATACGTAGGGTTACCGATAGCATTAGAGTTTGCAAAAAAAATATCAGTGATCGGTTTTGACATCAATGCCAAACGTGTGGAAATGATGAAACAGGGTATTGATCCGAGCAACGAGTTGGAAAAAGAAGCCTTTGATGGCTGTGATATTGTTTTCACAAACTCGTTGGATGTTTTGAGAGAAGCGAAGTTTTTTATTGTAGCCGTACCTACACCCGTTGATGAACACCATGTGCCCGATCTTGTTCCGGTGCAAAGAGCTTCTGAAACAATAGGTAAGGTAGTTAAGAAAGGGGATTATGTAGTCTTCGAATCAACAGTATATCCGGGATGTACAGAAGAAGATTGTTTACCAATCATTGAAGAATTATCCGGGTTAAAAAATATCGTGGATTTCAAATTAGGATACTCTCCTGAAAGAATCAATCCCGGTGATAAACAACACACATTGGCAAGCATTGTGAAAGTGGTTTCAGGATGTGATGACGAATCATTGGAAGAGATTGCGAAGACCTATGAGTTGGTAGTAAAAGCAGGGGTCCACAGAGCTTCTTGTATCAAGGTGGCAGAGGCGGCTAAAATTATCGAAAATACCCAGCGGGATTTGAACATAGCTCTGATGAATGAATTGTCAATCATTTTCGACAGAATGGATATCAACACCTTTGAAGTATTGGAAGCTGCGGGAACAAAATGGAATTTCTTAAAATTCCAGCCCGGTCTGGTAGGTGGACACTGTATTGGAGTTGATCCTTATTATCTCACGCATAAAGCAAATGAACTGGGATATAAATCACAGGTAATTCTTGCCGGCCGCACTATCAATGATGATATGGCTAACTATGTAGCCCGCAAAACAGTGCAACATATCATTAAAACGGTAGGCGATGTAAAGTCAGCTAAGGTTTTGGTTAAAGGGGCTACCTTCAAAGAAAACGTAAGCGATATCCGTAATTCTAAAGTGGCCGATGTGGTAAAAGCATTGAAGGCATTTTATGTAAATGTGGATGTAGAAGATCCACACGCTGATTCGGAAGAACTGGAGCATGAATATGGTTTTGGCCTTACTGAAGAGATAGGCAAAGAATATGACGCCGTAATCGTTGCCGTCCCGCACAATCATTACGTAAACCTGGACGACGATTATTTCTCCGGCATTACTAAGCCTCATGCACTGGTCGCAGACCTGAAAGGAATTTATCGTAATAAAATCAACAATAGAAAATACTGGAGTTTATAGTATGCCATTTATAACAACCGACATCACCGGGTTGCTTGTGTTTGAACCAAAAATTTTTGAAGACAGCCGGGGTTATTTTTTCGAATCCTATAATGAAAAAACGTTTCAACAGCAGGGAGTCAATATCCGGTTTATCCAGGACAATCAATCATCATCTTCCTATGGCGTGATACGTGGCTTGCATTACCAGCTAAATCCACATGCACAAGCCAAGTTGATTCGTGTGCTGCAGGGCAGAATCCTGGATGTGGCGGTAGATATAAGAAAGGGTTCTCCCACCTACGGAAAGCATTTCGATATAGAGCTATCTGCGGAGAATAAAAAGCAATTATTAATACCCCAGGGATTTGCACATGGATTTTCTGTGCTGAGTGAGAAGGCAGAGGTGCTCTATAAGTGCGATGCATTTTATCACAAGGAAAGCGAAGGTGGTATCCGTTTTGATGATCCTGCATTAAATATTAATTGGCAGATACCTGCCGATAAAGCTATTGTATCGGATAAAGACCTGGTGTTACCATTCCTGGCAGAAAGTCAATCCAATTTTACATTTGAGCAGTAACAGTATGCGTAAAAAAATACTAGTGACAGGAGCTAATGGCCAGGTAGGAGAAGAACTGCACAAATTGGCAAAGTCATACACCAGCTTTGAATTTATTTTTGCCACAAGGAAACGGTTAGCGTTAGATAATCCTGCAAAAATCGGGGAGTATATCTACAATAATAAACCCGATTATCTTATTAACTGTGCGGCTTATACGGCGGTTGACAAAGCGGAATCGGAGGAAGAATTGGCTTATACAATAAATGCGGAAGCTCCCAAAGAGATGGCTATTGCCTGTGAGGCAAACAACATACAATTGGTGCACGTATCCACCGATTATGTATTTGATGGCAAAGGTAACTCTCCCTATAAAGAAGATGATATTACTGACCCGGTAAACCTGTATGGCGATTCAAAGCTTGAAGGAGAAAAAAATATAAGGCAGCATAATCCTTCCGCAATAATCATTCGCACCGCCTGGGTTTATTCAGAGTTTGGAAAGAATTTTGTCAAAACAATGCTGCGATTGATGGCTGAGAAAGACCAGGTGAATGTTGTCAGTGATCAAAGAGGTGCTCCGACCTATGCGGCTGATTTGGCAGAAGCCATTATGAACATCATTTCGAAGGTGGAAATTAGCGGTCATCAAACACCGGGTTATGGCGGCATCTATCATTTCAGCAATGAAGGCAATATTAGCTGGTATGATTTCGCAGTGGCAATAAAAGAATTGACAGGAAGCAACTGTATAGTCAATCCAATTCCTACTTCACAATTTCCAACGCCGGCTAAGAGGCCTTTCTATTCCGTGTTGGACAAGACAAAGATCCAAAATCGTTTTGGCATTGAGATCAAAGATTGGAAGCAAAGCCTTACAATATGCATCGATAGAATCAAACAGAAGCGTTGAGCTAAAACTGCACTATCACTCCTCCGAAATAGTTGCGTAATGGCGAAGGGTTATAATATCTTTTGCCCACTGCATTAATGTCATTTCCCAGGCTATAATGCTCGTCTAAAATATTGTCAGCCCCTGCAAACAACTCTATCGCAATTGAAGAAGTTAGCTTCCCTTTCCACCCCAGTTTGGCTTGCAATAAGTAATATTCTTTAGCATAAGCATCGTTGGCATCATTCAGCGGTAATTTAGACGTATAGTTAAGATTTGCATGTAAATAAAATCCCGGAGATGTAGAAATATCCAACCCGGTTATTGAGTTGTATTTTGGAACGCCTGTCAAAGCATTACCGGAATAATCTGCTGATGCATTAAAATAGTTGGTGAAATTATAATCATTGTACGTAAAGCCGGACCATAACTTTACCAGGTTAAAAAGACCAGAAGTGTTATTGACAATTGCATAACCTGCGTACAATTCCGCTCCCTTTTGCTTAGTGCCTCCGGCATTAACAAAATACTCCGCACCTGCTGCATTTGTTCTTCTCACAATAGCCTGCTTTAATTTAAAATAATAAATGGCAGCATCGTATTGTAAACGGTTATTAACAGTGCTTCCGCGAAAACCCAATTCATAATTCCAGCCAAACTCAGGCTGAAGGGCAGTATAAAAGTTTCCTTCCGATGGCCTGATCTCAGCCAATGTAGCCGGGGAAAATCCTTTGCTTGCCGAAGCATACACTGATAAGTGTTGTTTGAAAGGATATAAGACTGCCATCCGCGGTAAAAATTGCTCATCAAATGTTTTCTTTCTTTTTGCATTATCACTTCCCGTCAGGCGCCGGTACTGGAACGCATATTTATTAGTGCTTGCACCCGCCTGTATCAATAATTTCTTTTTTATCTGCCATTCCAGTTGCGCAAAAGGAAACCATTGGCTCACCCATATCTTGTCTTTATATTGAATGGTATCAGGTACTCCCCTTCTATTCCCATAATTATTAATACCAGCATAGCCATACAACCACTCCATGCCACCAATTACTTGTAAGCTATGGCTGCTGAAATTTGCATTATAGATAAATTTTGTGCGTGCCGCCATGTTGGTTTCATTTCGCTTTTCATAATTGGTAATAAAAGGATTTTTAAAGTTGGTATTCGAAAACGAAACAGAGCTGACATTTGTCCATTGGTGATTGAACGTATGTGTATGGCTTAAGCCACCAAAAAAAGTCTTGTTGTAAATAGCAGCCTTTTGATCTGCGGCGCTGGGTAGGGTAGCCGTAGCCGGTCTTGATTGCCTGGGATTTTGCTCCATTTGTGCCAGCGTCAATCCGCCGGGTGTTTGATAATATAAATCGGCATATAATAACAGCCATTCTGTTTTATCTTTTTCTGAAAATTTGTTTTGGCCATTCCATTGAAAAACATCCCGCCGCAGTTTGCTGTTGTTCCTATAACCGTCGGCTTGTTGATGACTTTGATTAAAGGATGAACTAAATCCATTTTTCCGGTATTTCCATTGTGCCTGCTCTCCCATGGCTCCGTATGAACCTCCATTCAGCTGCAGTCGAAAACGATTTGATTTTGTCTTACCCTTATCATCAACGATTGGTAGTTCATCTGTATGCAGCACCACAACACCTCCGGTGTTAGCTCCATACAAACTACCTCCGGGGCCTTTCAAAATTTCGATGGCGCCAATAGTAACCGGGTCCACCAGGTTTAAATAAGTATTGCCACCGGCATCTGTAAACGGCATATCGTTCCAATAAACTTTTATGTTTCTTACTCCAAATGGTGAACGAAGTAAGCTACCCCGAATATTCAGCCGATAGCTTCCCGGGGATCGCTCTTCCATTTTTACACCCGGAATAGTATTAACGGACGGAAGTAATGTTGTATTAGAAAGTCTTTCGATGTCACGGGCAGTGATATAACCGACTGCAACCGGCGTTTCTGCTAATGAGCGGTTCGATTCATAACCTTTTAATAAAACAGGGGATAATTCTTTGATAGAGTCTTTCTCTATTACAGGATTTTCTGTTTGGGCAAAACTTGTTAGCTGCAACAGTAGCAAGAAAAAGCAGAGTTGGTGTTTCATATTGCATCAAAACTACTTAAACATTGCAAAAAATAGCAAAGAATTAAAGTCATTTAATTGTCGCCGATTTTTATCGGAGATTAATGAGGCTGTATTTTTAGATTGGCGGTAGAATCTTTTTTATATTTAAGTTGACAGTAACCCAGATCAGAGACAGTGCAGGATGGAAGAATAATGATGCAGAGTTATCTTAACGCGGTTAAATTTCAACTTCAAAAACTAAAACTTGCCATGCGAAATCTCTTTTTTTTATTCTCCAGTCTTTTTTTTGTTTCTATTTGCCCGGCCCAATTGAAGGTTCAGAATTTGTTAACTGAAAACCTAAGTAATCCAGTTGGTATCGATTCAAAACAGCCAAGGTTTAGCTGGCAATTGATAAGTGATAAAAGAAATACACTTCAAACGGCTTATGAAATAAAGGTAAGTGTCGATAAAAACGCTGTATGGTCAAGCGGGAAAGTATCATCGGATCAATCTGTACAGGTACCGTACAAGGGAAGTTCATTACAGTCCGCCAAAAAATATCAATGGCAGGTAAGAGTGTGGGATAATAAAGGAAGAGTATCCGGTTGGAGTAACCCAGCTTTTTTTCAGATGGCATTGTTGGATAAAGCAGATTGGAAAGCTAAATGGATAGAAGTTGGATATGCCGAAGATTCCATCAACAGGCCGGCGCAATATTTTCGCAAGCAATTTTCGGCCAATAAAAAGATAACATCCGCTATAGCTTTCATCACTGCCCATGGTATGTATGAAGCTTCAATCAACGGGAAAAGGGTTGGCGATTATTATCTTACTCCCGGTTGGACAAGTTATAATAAACGGTTGCAATACCAGGTGTATGATATCACTCCTTTACTGGAAAGGGGAAAAAATGCTATTGGCATAGTGGTTGGCAACGGATGGTACCGGGGGTTTCTCGCCTGGGAAAATAGTAAAGATATCTATGGTAAAAGGCTTGGCGTGTTGGCTCAATTGCATATCCGTTATGCTGATGGCTCCGAAGAAATAATCAGCACGGACAATAGTTGGAAATCTTCTACCGGGGGTATTCGTTATGCTGAAATTTATCATGGAGAAACCTATGATGCCCGGGAGGAAAAGAAAGGCTGGTCAACCGCAACCTTTAATGATGCTGAATGGTCAGGTGTAAAGGAACAGGCAAGCTCACATGATAATCTTGTCGCCACCTATAATGAACCTGTAAAAAAGCATGAGACTTTTAAAGCGCTAAAAATTTTTACAACTCCAAAGGGAGAGCGGGTCATCGACTTTGGACAAAACCTGGTGGGTTGGGTCATGGTGAAAGGCCGCGGCAAAACAGGTGACAAGATCACCTTGCAACATGCTGAAGTTTTAGATAAAGCAGGAAATTTTTATATCGAAAATCTTCGGGTTGCAAAAGCGACCGCCCGGTATATTTTAAGTGGTAATGGAGAAGAAAATTTTGAACCTCATTTTACTTTTTACGGTTTTCGGTATGTCAAAGTTGTCGACTATCCGGGTGAGTTTAAGCCTGAAGACTTCACCGCGGTTGCCCTTTATTCCGATATGAAACCAACGGGCAGCTTTACTTCTTCGCATCCATTAATCAACCAACTACAGCATAATATTCAATGGGGACAACGGGGTAATTTTCTCGACGTTCCTACAGACTGTCCGCAGCGGGATGAACGACTGGGCTGGACAGGAGATGCACAGGCCTTTTCAAGAACTGCAGCTTTCAATTTTGGGGTCAATAATTTTTTTGCCAAATGGTTGAAAGATGTAGCGGCTGATCAAATTAATGGAAGCGTTCCGTTTGTTGTGCCAAATGTTTTGGGAAGTGGTTCAGCAGGATCGGCTGGTTGGGCTGATGCGGCCACCATCATTCCCTGGAACATGTACCTCGCTTATGGAGATAAAAAGATATTGGAAGATCAATATGAAAGCATGAAGGCCTGGGTAGGTTTTATGGAGAAGAACAGCACGAATTTTTTATGGAATAGAGGGTTTCATTTTGGCGATTGGCTTTTTTATCGTCCTTTTGATGACAATGACGGACGATCTGCTGTAACGGATAAATATCTTATTGCACAATGTTTTTTTGCCCACTCTGCTCAATTACTCGTTAATGCAGCAAAAGTGTTGGGCAAGAGCGAAGATGTTTCAACTTACTCCAACTTATTGCAAAAGGTCAAAGATGCTTTTCTGAAAGAATATGTAACCGGTAACGGCCGCCTCGTATCCAGTACACAAACAGCTTACGTACTCGCTTTGAATTTTGATGTGCTGCCCGAAAACCTGCGGCAGCAGGCAGCGCAACGGCTGGCCGATAATGTAAGAAACTATAATAATCATCTTACCACCGGTTTTTTGGGTACACCTTATTTGTGTCATGTGCTTAGCCGTTTTGGTTACACCGATATTGCTTATAAATTATTACTGCAGGAAGATTATCCTTCATGGTTATATCCTGTAAAAATGGGCGCTACCACTATTTGGGAACGCTGGGATGGAATCAAACCCGACGGTACTTTTCAAACTCCGACGATGAATTCATATAATCACTACGCCTATGGTGCTATTGGCGACTGGATGTACAGAGTAATGGTAGGTTTGGATACACATGAAGAGGGCGTCGGATATAAGCAGATAAAAATAAAACCGCATATCGGCGGTGGATTTACCAATGCTTCTGCATCATTAAAAACTTATTATGGCACCCTTAGCAGCGGATGGAAGGTGGAAGCAGATAAAATAACAATGGATGTGGAAATACCTGCCAATACAACAGCCAGTATTTATATTCCTGCTGCGGATGTTGCAACCACCATGGAAGCTGGCAAAAGCATTTCTTCCTTAAAAGAGATATCAATTGCGGGAAAGGAAGAGGGATATGTTGTGGTAAAATTGGGATCAGGCATATATCATTTTGAAGCATCCAGGCCGGCAGAGGCGAGAGTGAAATTCAATCCGGCTGATTATGTTGGTAATTACAAAGTGGAAGGCAGCACAATCAGCAATATCGAAATAAAGACGCAGAATGATAAACTGGTGGCTGTTGTGATGAATAACAGCGGCGAACTGGAGCCTATAAGAGATACCAAAGATCAATTCACAGGAACAGATGGTTCGACGATTAGTTTTATCCGCGACGATAAAGGGAAAGTGGTAAAGTTAAAATTGGAAGGAGGATGGACGATGTTCGAGGGAGTGAGACAATGATAAATTTTGCGAAGGAACGAAAACGTATCTTTTTGTTAAATAATAAAACTTCATTCATTTCATTATTCCAACATGCGATCGTTAAAATTGACCATTCTCTGGTTTTGTTTGCTATTTGCTGTATCAATGACCGCACAAACTAAGCTGCCGGTACATCCTGAAAAATGGGATGCCTTTTGGATAACTGTTCCAGATGCTCCTGCCAAAACTTACGGTGTTTATTATTTCAGAAAAAAAATTTCATTGCCGGAAAAACCGCAAAGTTTTATCGTTCATGTTTCGGGTGATAACCGATATGCATTAATAATAAATGAAAAACTGGTTTCGCATGGCCCTGCAAGAAACGATCTGAATCACTGGAACTATGAAACAGTTGACCTGGCGCCTTTACTTGCGCAAGGTGATAACGTAATAGCTGCTGTTGTTTGGAATGAAGGTGAGTACCGTCCCGAAGCACAGATATCCAACCGAACAGGTTTCATGTTGCAGGGTAATACAAGCAAAGAAGAAATAGTTAATACAAACAATGGCTGGAAGTGTTTAAAGAATACTGCTTACTCAGCATTGGCCGGTGGCATCGGATATAATACTTATTATGTTGCCGGGCCTGGTGAGTTGATTGATATGCATGCCATGCCCGATGGCTGGATGAAAAGTGATTTTGATGACAATGGCTGGCTTAATGCAACTAAAGTGGGATGGCGCAGCGCCACACCGAAAGGAACAGTTGATATTGCCGACTGGATGCTGGTGCCGTCTCTCTTACCGCAAATGGAATTAACAGCGCAACGTTTTTCCGCTGTAAGAAAGGCTGAAGGTGTTAGTATTCCCAGTGGTTTTCCATCTGTAAAAACTTCACTTACTATTCCGGCCAATACACAAGCCTCTTTTTTACTCGATCAGTCAGTTCTTACCAATGCTTATCCTGAAATGATTTTCAGCAACGGAAACAATGCAGGTATCTCCTTTACTTATGCAGAAGCATTGTTTATTGAAAAGCCTGACGGACCTGGTAAAACAATTCGCAAAGGCAACCGCAATGAAGCGGAAGGAAAGATTATAGCGGGAAGAAAAGATAGTATCATTTCAAACGGAAAAGTCAACCAGCGTTTCAGCACATTGAACTGGCGAACGTTTCGGTATATACTGGTGAGAGTGACAACAAAAGATGAACCGCTGATCATGGAGGATATTTATAGTGTGTTTACCGGGTATCCATTTAGGCTTAATGCAAGGTTTGATGCCAATGATAAAATACTGGATAAGATATTTGAAACAGGCTGGCGTACAGCAAGGCTTTGTGCATGGGAAACTTATATGGATTGTCCTTACTATGAGCAGTTGCAATACATTGGCGATGCAAGAATACAGGCACTGGTTTCATTGTATAACAGCGGTGATGACCGGTTGGTGCGCAATGCCATTACTCAAATGGATCATTCAAGAATGGCTGAAGGTATCACGTTAAGCCGTCATCCTTCTTTTTCGCCACAGCAAATTCCTACTTTTTCTTTATGGTATATTGGTATGGTGCATGACTACTGGATGTATCGTGGTGATAGTATATTTATAAAAGATAAGATGCAAGGCATAAGAGATGTGCTTTGGTTTTTTGGCAAATACCAACAGGCTGATGGTTCATTGCGAAAAGTGCCCTACTGGATATTTACCGATTGGGTAGAAGGAAAAACAGGATGGCCGGGAGGTGTAGGTCCCCTTGGTTCTGATGGCAGTTCTTCTTTATTGGATTTTCAATTGTTATGGGCATTGCAATTGGCAGTGCAACTGGAGTCACAATTAGGTATAAAGGCAATGGCTGATATGTATAAACAAAAAGCTATGCAGCTTCAGCAAACGATACGGCGCAGTTATTGGAATGCAGAGAAAAAACTATTTGCCGACACCCGTGATAAAGATCGCTATTCCCAGCATGCCAATACGCTGGCCATTCTTACCGAAACTGTCACAGGTACTGACGCCACAGAACTTGCCAAAAAGTTATTCAGCGATCGTACACTTTCGCCTGCTTCTATTTATTTCAAATATTATTTGCATAGGGCAGGTGTCAAAGCAGGGTTAGGCAATGATTATTTAAAATGGCTGGATAAATGGAAAGAAAATATTGAATTGGGACTAACGACCTGGGCCGAAATATCAGAAATTGACAATGCCCGTTCTGATTGCCACGCCTGGGGATCCAGTCCGAATATCGAATTTTTCAGAACAGTATTGGGGATTGATAGTCATGCACCCGGTTTTTCACAAGTGAGAATTGAACCGCACCCCGGGTCATTAAAAAATATCAACGGTGAGATACCCCATCCAAATGGACCGTTATCCGTAAGTTATGTGTATAACAAAAAATGGGATATCGAAATCAATCTGCCTCCCCAAACTACCGGCATTTTCGTTTGGAAGGGCAAAACTTTCCGGTTAAAAAGCGGAAAAAATTCCTTTACAATGTTATAGGAAATTGGGCAGGCCGATAGGCGTAGTTTCTAAAGACAGACCATGACAGTTACAACTTGACTGTACTTTAGTTTTGTCGCATTGCCATAATGAATAAAAATTATTAACGAATGCAGGTCATACTAGGAGTCATCTTTCATTTTATCGGCGGTTTTGCCTCTGGCAGTTTTTATATTCCGTATAAGAAAGTCAAAGGCTGGCATTGGGAGAGTTATTGGATAGTAGGCGGATTATTTTCATGGCTTATCGTTCCTCCAATTGCTGCATGGTTAACCGTACCCGGATTTGCAGATATCATCAGGGGTGAAGAGTTTTCTACGCTTTGCATTACTTATTTGTTTGGTGTGCTTTGGGGAATTGGTGGCCTGACTTACGGACTGGGGGTTCGCTATCTCGGCGTTTCACTGGGCAGTAGTATTATCCTTGGACTTTGTATGGTGTTCGGTGCACTGATACCATCTATTTATTATGATTTTTCACCGGTACAAGGAAAAGATACCTTCAGTATGATGGTAAGTTCCAGTTGGGGGCTGACTGTCCTGGCAGGGCTTCTTGTTTGTATCATTGGAATCATTATTTGCGGAAAAGCAGGCATGATGAAAGAAAAGCAGTTGAATGCCACCGGTACAGATCCGCATGGGGTGGCGATGAAAACGGAGTATAAGTTTGGGCTGGGTATGCTGGTGTCGATTATATCAGGCGTATTGAGTGCCTGTTTCAATTTTGGCCTGGAAGCAGGTCAATCGCTGGCAATGGTGGCCAATGATGCATGGAAAGCCGCTAATCCCGGTGAGGGAGAATTTTTATACCGCAACAATGTTATATACGTTGTATTGTTGTGGGGAGGCCTTACTACCAATTTTATCTGGTGTATGATACTCAATGCCCGCAACAAAACATTTGGTGATTATACCAATAAAAAGACACCGTTACTTTCGAACTACCTGTTTGCTGCCTTAGCCGGCACTACCTGGTTCCTGCAATTTTTCTTTTATGGCATGGGTGAAAGTAAATTGGGCAATGGCCCGAGTTCGTGGATATTGCACATGGCATTTATCATCCTGGTGGCGAATATGTGGGGGTTAGTTTTAAAAGAATGGAAAGGTGTAAATAAGAAAACCATTACAACAATTATTATAGGTATTATCATTATCATACTATCTGTGTTATTGGTCGGTCGTGGTAATAATCTGCATGAAAAATCAAAACAAGAAAAAACTACAACATATGTCAGTGGCGACAACAAAATTTAAACATGTAAGTTACCTGTGGGATAAGGAAAAAGCTGCATCGATGCAGGGAGATGAAGTAGCCTTATTGGTGTATCGTTCCAATTTATTGGGTGCTGATCTTAGGCTCACTAACTATGGTGGCGGTAATACATCCTGTAAGGCAATGGCCAAAGATCCGCTTACGGGTAAAGAAATTGAAGTGATGTGGGTGAAAGGTTCGGGCGGCGACCTGGGCACGATGAAACGAAATGGCCTGGCTGCATTGTATGTAGACCGGTTAAGAGCATTAAAAAATATTTACCGCGGTATTCAATTCGAAGATGAAATGGTTGAGCTTTTCAATCATTGTATTTATGATCTGTCATCTAAGGCTCCGTCAATCGATACGCCCTTGCATGGATTTTTACCCTTTAAACACATAGATCACTTACATCCGGATGCAGCTATTGCTATTGCTGCTGCAAAGGATGGGGAACGTATTACCAAAGAACTATTTGGCGGAACGATCGGCTGGGTAAAATGGCAGAAACCAGGCTTTGATTTAGGATTGCAGTTAAAACAATGCCTGGATGAAAATCCGGGCATCCGCGGAATTATGTTAGGCTCTCATGGCTTATTCACCTGGGGGGACACGGCTTACGAAAGTTATATGAATACATTGGAGGTCATCGAACGTTGTGCGCAATACCTGGAAGACAATTATGGCAAGAAGGGACCGGTCTTTGGTGGGGCAAAAATTGAATCTCTTGTGAAAGAAGAAAGATTAAAAAAAGCTGCTGCATTGGCGTCTGTATTAAGAGGTTTTTGTTCTTCACAAACCAAAATGATCGGTCATTTCACTGATGATGACAGGGTATTACAGTTTATTAATTCGAATGACCTGGAAAGATTAGCGCCGTTAGGTACAAGCTGCCCGGACCATTTCCTTCGCACGAAAATTTCTCCGTTAGTGTTGGAATTGGCGCCAAATGAGAATATATCCGATACCACTGTACTGAAAGAAAGACTTTCTCCTGCATTTGATGCGTATAGAAAAATGTATGCAGAATACTATAATACCTGCAAGCATCCCAATAGTCCTGCTATGCGTGATCCCAACCCCGTTGTGATTTTATATCCCGGTGTAGGCATGTTCACTTTTGCAAAAGACAAACAAACGGCAAGAGTAGCCGCTGAATTTTATATTAATGCGATTAATGTAATGAAAGGGGCCGAGGCAATCTCGGAATATACTTCGCTGCCGCGGCAGGAAGCATTTAATATCGAGTATTGGTTGTTGGAAGAAGCCAAGTTGCAGCGGATGTCGAAACCAAAACCATTGAGTGGCAGAATAGCATTGATAACGGGCAGTGCGGGTGGCATTGGTAAGGCTATTGCTAAAAAGATGGCGGAAGAAGGTGCTTGTGTAGTATTAAATGATATGAATGCTGAAAGACTGGAAGAAGCAAAAGAAGAATTTAGAACAATTTTTGGTAAAGATGCATTTGCAGCTGATGTATTGGATGTGACAAAAACAGAAACAATCGAACAAACTCTTCAAACAGCGACATTGGCTTTTGGCGGTGTTGATATCATTGTAAATAACGCGGGTCTTTCCATATCCAAATCCATCGAAGATCATACAGAGAAAGATTGGGATCTGCTATACGACGTTTTAGTCAAAGGACAATTCCTGGTAACACAGAAGGGAGTAGAGATCATGCGTAAGCAGGGATTCGGTGGTGATGTGTTGAATATTGTAAGTAAAAATGCATTGGTTAGTGGTCCTAACAATGCAGGCTATGGATCAGCTAAATCAGCGCAACTGCATTTGTCAAGATTGAACGCAGCGGAGTTAGGTAAGGATAAGATAAGAGTGAATGTAGTGAACCCTGATGCTGTAATTGCTGGCAGCAATATCTGGAGTGGTGGCTGGGCCGAAGGGCGTGCAAAGGCGTATGGTATTAAAGTGGAGGAGCTGCCTCAATACTATGCAGGACGTACTTTGCTCAATGAAATTATTTTACCCGAGGATATTGCCAATGCCTGCTTTGCATTTGTTGGCGGACTGTTGAATAAGTCAACCGGGAATGTGCTCAATGTAGACGGCGGCGTGGCAGCGGCATTTGTGAGGTAGGAAACCCCACCCGACCTCCCCTAAGGGTGAGGCCACCAACCCACAGCCCTCGCTTTTCAAGAGTCTTATAGTTGTAATGTAGTTTGAACTGAGATGAGCACAACGGACACTTCCCTTCCTCGGAGGGGCGAAATTAGGAGACTAAATGCTGTAGCAAATTGGGGTGGGTTGCCGCTACTTCGATCTCCCTCAGTAGCGAATAGTCCCGATAAAATCGGGAGAAGGGAGCGTTGCAATCCAGATAGGTATCGGGACTCAATCGGAGTTACTAAAGTTGGTATCAAAAGTCAAAAATCAATTATGCGTCGGGTTGCGTTTAAAATGAAACTTTTCAAAGGCTATGAAGCAGAATACAAAAAAAGACACGATGCTTTATGGCCGGAGTTGGCGGCCTTGTTAAAGCAAGCCGGCATCAGCGATTATTCGATATTTCTCGATGATGAAACCAATGATTTGTTTGGTTATCTTACAATAAAAGATGCGGGTCAACTGGAAGAGTTGCCCAAACACCCGGTGATGCAGAAATGGTGGGCCTATATGAAGGATCTCATGGAAACAAACGATGATAACTCACCCGTCAATATCCCATTGAAAGAAGTGTTTTATTTACCATAAAAGATTGCTATGCAAATTGAAAAGTATAAAATACAGGAGTTTAACCAGCCATTGCTGGCAGATCATAAAAGAAAGTTTGAATTCCTGGCTGCAGATATAAAGAATATAGATGCAGTACTCCAAAAATTGATGGACTTTAATGTGGCGATTCCCAGTTGGGCCCTCGGTACTGGTGGCACCCGCTTCGGAAGATTCTCCGGCTCCGGTGAACCCGGCAACCTGGAAGAGAAGATGGAAGATGTGGGATTGTTGCATGCTTTGAATCAATCAAGCGGAGCTATTTCGCTGCATATTCCCTGGGATATCCCCGAAAATTATGCGTCCATCAAGGCGTTAGCGGCGCAATTAGGATTGCGGTTCGATGCTGTTAACTCCAATACATTCCAGGACCAGAAGGACCAGGAACGTAGTTACAAATTTGGTTCATTGCAACACGTTGACAAATCTGTTCGTAAACAAGCTATCGAACACAATATCGAAGTGATCAGGCATGGTGTCGAGTTGGGTTCAGAATCATTGACGGTTTGGCTCAGTGACGGCAGTTGTTTTCCCGGTCAATTAAATTTCAGGAAGGCCTTTCAAAATACGCTGGAGAGCTTGCAGGAAATATATGCTGCGCTGCCGCATAATTGGAAGGTGTTTGTAGAGTATAAAGCGTTTGAACCAAACTTTTATTCCATGACGGTAGGGGATTGGGGGCAGTCATTATTGTATGCAAACAAACTGGGACCAAAAGCTTATACATTAGTCGATCTCGGTCATCATTTACCCAATGCCAATATTGAGCAAATCGTTTCTTTATTATTAATGGAAGGCAAGTTGGCAGGCTTTCACTTTAATGACAGTAAATATGGCGATGATGATCTGACGGTAGGAAGCATAAAACCATACCAGCTCTTTTTAATTTTTAATGAATTGGTAGAAGGTATGGATGCAAAGGGCATGGATCATGCGAAGGATCTTGGATGGATGATCGATGCCAGCCATAATGTGAAAGATCCGCTGGAAGATTTGTTGCAGTCCGTTGAAGCCATCATGCTGGCCTATGCACAGGCCTTGACGGTGGATAGAAAAAGTTTAACTGCGGCACAGGAGAGTAATGACGTGGTAGTAGCGCAGGAAATATTACAAAATACATTTCGGACAGATTTGCGGCCGCTGGTAGCCGAAGCAAGACTGAGAAGCGGTGCCGCCCTTCAGCCATTGCAGTTCTTCCGTGATTTAAAAATAAGAGAGCAGCTGATAAAAGAAAGAGGTACTAAAACAGTTGCAACCGGATTGTGATGAAAAGAACTCCAGCTATAGCCATATTTGATGTTGGCAAAACCAATAAGAAACTGGTTTTGTTTGACGAACAGTACAAACTGATATATGAAGAGAGCAGGCAATTTGAAGAAATAAAAGATGAAGATGGATTTGCCTGTGAAGATGTGGCTGTATTAACCAAATGGGTGAAAGATTCTTTTATTGCATTGTTAGGCGATAAAAGATTTGACATCAGGGCCGTAAATTTTTCTGCTTACGGTGCAAGCTTTGTGTATTTAAATAATGATCTGGAAGTTATTGGTCCATTGTATAATTACCTCAAGCCATATTCCGCTGAACTTCAAAAACAATTTTACAATACTTACGGAACGGAAAGCGCTATTGCACGACAAACTGCTTCGCCTGTATTAGGTAATTTGAACTCGGGGATGCAACTATATCGCCTGAAACATGAAAAGCCCGCTTTCTTTGCACAGATCAGATGGGCTTTGCATTTACCTCAATACCTGAGCCATATTCTTACATCCGGTATACACACTGACATTACAAGCGTCGGTTGTCACACCGCTCTTTGGAACTTTCAATATAAAAGGTATCACCGGTGGGTAAAGGCGGAGGGTATCGAAGATAAGTTTGCGCCAATTTTAGATTGCACAGAGATTGCCGGATATGCAGAACAACGAATTCCGTCCGGGTCAGGATTACACGACAGTTCCGCAGCATTGATACCTTACCTGGCTTCCTTTAACGAACCCTTTATTTTATTGTCAACAGGAACCTGGTGTATTAGTTTAAATCCGTTTAACCATGCACAGCTAACCAACAACGAATTAAACCACGATTGTCTTTGCTATTTATCGTATGAGAGGAAGCCGGTAAAAGCGTCCCGGCTATTCGCAGGCTATGAGCATGAACAACAGGTAAAAAGGTTAGCGGCGCATTTTAATGTAGCTTCCGATTTTTATTCAGGCGTTAAATGCGATACAGAACTGTTGAAAAAATTAAAACCATTGACTCAAAAAGTACAAGGATTGAGTGACAAGGTCATGGTTGGACAATCAGCATTTGCGGGAAGAGATCTTGCCAAATTTTCGAACTACGAGGAAGCATATCATCAACTGATCGCTGATATTATCCAGCAGCAGGTAAAAAGTACGAGCCTTGTGTTGAAGGGAACAACGGTAAAACGAATATTTGTAGATGGCGGGTTCAGCAAAAACCCCATTTATATGTATTTACTCGCAAAAGCTTTTCCGGCGATAGAAGTTTATGCGGCCTCGGTAGCTCAGGCCAGTGCCCTGGGTGCAGCGTTGGCCATTCATCCTCACTGGAACAAAAAGCCTCTGCCTGCGGACATTATCCGGTTGAAATTGTTTTCCGTCAATCAAGCTAAAGTGTCAGGATAAAAGCAGGCGAGAAGTGGACGCCTGGAATAGCAAACAGATTTTTATTATATGTTGATCCTGGAAAAAATAAAGCCGCTATTACGAGCGGCTATTTGATTATTTTGTTGACCCATAAGGATTCGAACCTTAACAGACAGAACCAAAATCTGTAGTGCTACCATTACACCATGGGTCAATCCGATACCAAATTTATTTTGGGAGTGCAAAAATAAGGGTTGACTGGATTCCTGCCAAATGGTTTTTTGATGAAAAAATGAGCTTTTTGTCTGTTTTACACCTGGTTGGCTGAAGCTATTTTCTCCTCTGTGTCTTCTTTTTCTTTAAGCTCCCGAATTTTATCCAAAGCTCCTGCCACCACGTCGCACATGATGGTTACCAGGGTTCCCGGTCTCGCATTGGCATACGCATATTCCAACGCCTCGTTCTCATTCGGAATGACTATGGTGGGGATTTCAGGATTTACTTTATCGAGTCCTTGTTTTAATAAATTAATAATATCATCTGCAGTACGACCCCTTAAGTTTTTGTCGCAGCGGATAATTATTTCATCAAAATACTGCGCTGATATTTCTCCCAGTTCACGGATATCTTCATCCCGTCTGTCACCGGTACCGCTTATTATTCCCACGCGGCTTCTATAGTCCAGCTTACTGATGAAGTCGCACAGGAGCCGAAGGCCATGTGGATTATGAGCGAAGTCAGCGAGGAATGTAAAGTTTTTAAATTGGAAAAAGTTTAACCTTCCCGGGGTTTGCAATGAAGAAGGAACAAAAGTTAATAACCCTTGCCTGATATCCTCAATGGTAATGTCACGATACAAATAAGTGGCCAGCACTGCCGGCAAGACGTTTGCAATATTGTGAATAGCCTTACCCTCAAAAGTGATGGGAATGTCTTTTACATTCGAGACCCTAATTTTCCAGGTGCCTTTCATGATACTGACATAACCGTTCTCATATACGGCCGCAAGCCCACCCGTGGCACAATGTTTTTTAATGCGTGGATTTTTTTCATCCATGCTGAACAATGCAATATTACATTTCAATCCATCTTTCATTTTATAGACAAGGTCGTCATCAGCATTCAATACGGCATAGCCATGCGGAAAAACAGTTTCAGGCACCACTGCTTTTACCTTTGCCATTTGTTCAACCGTATTGATGCCGCCCAGTCCAATATGATCTGCCGCTACGTTTGTGACAATGGCTACATCGCAATGCTGAAAGGCCAATCCTGCTTTTAAAATGCCACCCCTGGCACATTCCAATACCGCAAAATCAACTGTGGGATCCTTTAAAACAAATGACGAACTCACCGGGCCGGTACAGTCGCCTTTCATCATCATCTGGTTTTGGATATATACGCCATCTGATGTGGTGTATCCCACTTTTTTGCCAGCGCTTTTGGCAATATGCGCTGAGAGTCGGGTGGTGGTGGTTTTCCCATTTGTACCTGTTATAGCAATAATGGGTATCCGGCCAATGCTTCCCTTGGGAAAAAGCATGTCCACTACTGGCTCAGCAGCGTTTCTTGGCAATCCTTCCGATGGGTCGATATGCATCCGGAAACCGGGAGCTGCATTCACTTCCAATATTGCTCCACCCGACTCTACAACAGGAGTACGCAAATCTTTCGCCATAATATCAATACCGCAGATATCCAGGCCTATGATACGGGCTATACGTTCAAACATAAATATGTTAGCCGGATGCACTTCATCTGTTACATCAGTCGATGTGCCTCCGGTCGAGAGATTTGCTGTAGGTTTTAATAAAACCAATTCGCCGTGTTTGGGCACTGTTTCCAGGGTGTAACCGGCATCGTCCAGCATCTTTTGGGTAAACTGATCGATGGTGATTTGGGTCAACACTTTTTCATGTCCGTATCCACGCCGCGGATCCTTATTTATTTCATTAATCAGGTATTGTATGGTGTTGATACCATCACCGGTAACAGCGGCAGGAGTGCGAAGGGCCGCACAAATAAATTTGTAGTTGACAACTAACGCCCTGAAATCAAAGCCGGTGATAAATTTTTCAACAATAACATTCCTGCCATATTCTTTGGCTGCTTCAAATGCCTTTTGTGCTTGTTCGCGGTTAACAATATTAGTGGTGTTCCCTTTTCCATGATTACCGTCGATGGGTTTTATGACCAGCGGATATCCTAATCTTTCTATGGCGTCATCCAATCCTGTTTCCGTTCTTATCACAACACCCTTCGGTACGGGCACCTCCGCAGCTTCGAGCAAATTTTTTGTTTCTTCTTTATCGCAGGCAATATCCACCCCAATATTAGAAGTAGTTGAAGCAATGGTAGCTCTTATTCTTTTTTGGTGAACACCATAACCCAACTGAACAAGACTTTGTTTATTGAGACGTATGTAAGGAATGCCCCGTTTGGCTGCTTCTTCAACAATACAGCCGGTAGAAGGGCCCAGACGTGTGTCTTCCCTGATCTCCCGCATGGTCTGTACATCTTCATCGAGACTGTAATCAGTTCCATCAATCAATGCCTGTGCAATCCTTACCGCAGCCTTTGCCGCATACACCCCGGCATCTTCTTCCATATAGTCAAAGATGACATAGTACACGCCTTCTTTTTCGCCGGTGCTTCTTGTGCGGCCAAAACCACAATCCATGCCTGCCAGTGTTTGAATTTCCAGGGCGATGTGTTCAATAACATGGCCCATCCAGGTGCCTTCTTCCACCCGGCTAAAAAAACCTCCGGGTGCACCTTCACTACAGCGATGCTCGTATAAAGAGGGTATTAAATTTTCAAGTCTTTGCCTGAAGCCTCCTATGATATTGGTGGGTCTCTGCTCCAGTTCTTCCAGGTCAAGTTTCATCTGAATCAGTTTGGGCCGGCGAACACTCCAATAGTTAGGGCCCCTCAATACTTTTATCTCCAGTATTTTCATCAGTTTATTTTTTATTATTTTTTGGGCTGATGCCTGTCCCGATTATTGTCGGGAGTACCTTGCAAATAATCATTCCCCTGTGTGCGAACAAAATCATGCCCGGTTTCATCTGTGATTGCTTTTATGGTAAGTTAGTTTTTTTTCTGTTAAGTAGCCAGTGTAATGAAAGCCGGTCAAAAAGATAATTTGTGTGTTGTTATATTGTTCTTCAAGAGAGTTTTTAATTACATTTAGTCAAAACAAGTCGCCATGCCGAACAGCCGCCGGAATTTTCTGCAAAAAGCGGGAGCAATAACCACCAGTGCATTTCTTACTTCTGTTACACAGCCTTTGTGGGCAAAAGATCTGGACCAGGCAATTCAAAATGCCAAAGCTGTGCCAGCTGATAAACTATCTACTGAAGAAGATTTCTGGTATTATATTCAGCAATCTTTCACCCCGGCGAGTGGTCTTATCAATTTGAACAATGGTGGTGTGTCGCCTGCTCCTAAAACAGTGCAGGACGCCATGAAGCGTTACTATGACATGACCAATGAAGCACCCAGTTATTTTATGTGGCGTGTATTGGATCTGGGACGTGAACCATTGAGGAAAAACCTGGCAAGGCTTGCTGGTTGCTGGGCAGAAGAGATTGCGATCAACCGTAATTCATCTGAGGGCCTGGAAACAATCATATTTGGCTTGCAATTAAAAGCCGGGGATGAAGTTGTGGCTTCTAAACAGGATTATCCCAATATGATTAACGCATACAAGCAGCGGGAGAAAAGAGATGGAATAAAAATCAAATGGATAAATCTCGAATTGCCATCAGAAGATGAAAATTATTTGGTGCAACAGTACGTCAATGCTTTTACTTCTAAAACGAAAGTGGTACATATTACACATGTCATCAACTGGAATGGGCAAATATTGCCTGTCCGGAAAATCGCCGATGAAGCGCATAAAAAAGGTATCGATGTGATTGTGGATGGGGCGCACAGTTTTGCGCAGTTTGATTTTAAAATTCCTGATCTCGGAGCTGATTATTTTGCGACAAGCTTGCACAAATGGTTATATGCGCCCATCGGCACAGGTATGCTATATGTAAAAAAAGAAAACATCAAAAAGGTATACCCGTTATTTGCCAGTGGTGAAGACCCATTGCGTGATGATATCCGCAAATTTGAAACGCTTGGAACAAGACCCTTTTTTATTGAGCAGGCAATAGGAGAGGCGATTGTCTTTCACGATATGATAGGTAGTGAGAGAAAAGAGAAACGCCTTCACTACCTGAAAAATTATTGGATGGAAAAATTGAAAGGCATGCCGACAATAAAATTAAACACATCATTACAACCGAAATTTGGTTGCGCTATTGGCAACATTATGGTGGAAGGAAAGAAGCCGGTGGACCTGGAAAAATTTCTATTTGAAAAATATAAGATCCATACAGTAAGTATTGAATGGGAAAATATAAAGGGAGTGAGGATCACTCCCAATGTTTATACTACTACAAAAAATCTTGATGAATTGGTAGAAGGTATTATTGCTTTTTCGAAAAGCTAACTACAATCAATAGTCGGTATCAAACTTCTTCAATCAAACAGGCGCAACAAATTCACTTTTCCACATGTCTGCGTTTATTATCTTTTCATTAAATCGATTTTCTTTTACATTTGTTGCTTACCAAATGAGCTTGAATGGGCCATCCTAAAGGAAAACTAATCGCTGTTGGCGGTGCTGAAGACAAAGGAACAGACCTGGAAACAGGAGAAATTCATCGCAGTAATTTAAATTTTTTTGAATTAGGCATTCTTCGTCGAATCGTAGAGGAAGCCGGAGGTCCCTCATCCCGCATTGAAGTGGTCACCACAGCCTCGATGATACCCTATGAAGTGGGTGAAAATTACCTCAATGCTTTCGGTAAAATAGGTTGTACTAACGTGGACGTAATGCATATTCGTAACCGCCAGGATACGATGAAAGCTGAATATCTTGACCGGATTCGTAGTTGCGATGCGGTAATGTTTAGTGGCGGAAATCAGTTACGCTTAAGTGCCAATAATGGCGGTACCGAGTTCTTGCGAATTATAAAGAGACGTTACCAGGAAGAAAATTTCGTAGTAGCGGGTACCAGTGCCGGTGCCATGGCGATGAGCAATACCATGATTTATGAAGGCAACGCAACCAGGGCTCATTTGAAAGGAGAAGTGAAGATTACAACAGGGCTTGGGTTTATTTCTACCTTAATCATCGATTCACATTTTGAAAAGCGGGGGCGTTTCGGGCGATTAGCCCAGGCTGTAGCGGGTAACCCGGGCTGTATTGGTATCGGATTGGGTGAGGATACCGGAATGCTCATCACAGAAGGGGGTAATAAAATGGAAGCCATTGGTAGCGGATTGGTTGTCATCATCGACGGTCATGAAATTATGCATTCCAATTTCGCAGATATACCGGATGGTAATCCCGTCAGCATTGAAAATATCAAGGTACATTTTTGTGAAAAAGGGAATGGCTACCTGATCAATGAACGAAAATTCTTACCGGAAGCAAGTGAAGGTGCGGTGATCAAGAAACAGGTGAACGTGGAATGATACCCATTAATGTTGAATTAAGCGTTTCAGTAAAGAAGAAATTTCCCGGGGATTGTTGATCGACATTAAATGTGTGCCGCCTTCAATCATAAAATCAGCTTTCACATAGCGAAACGGCAGCAACTTATCAGCCGTGCCATGAATATGTTTTACGTTTGGAGGGATAGTTTTGCCCTTCCAGCTCAGAATGGCGCCAATCGCCCATTTGAGAAAGGCGGGATTTACGTCAGCCAGAATAGCGGCCAGTAGTTGAGTATGTTTTTTATCGTTGACGCCAAATAGCCATTTGAACCGGTAACTAATTCTTATCAAAACCGTCGGTAGCCATTTATACAGGGGCAAATATTTTCCTATACGAAGGTAAAAGGGAAATTCATCTGCCGACTTATTGCTGGCGATAATAATCGCATTTACCCTATCATCAGCTTTGGCCATTTCGGTTGCAAGCATACCGCCAAATGAAACGCCGATAATGCTTGGATGATCATCCGGAATTAGCTTTCGAAGTCTTAGGGCATAACCTTCTAATGATTCGTTAGGTACTGGCTTTATCCAATCAACGAATACTGCCTCACAAAAGGACAGGTCTAATAAAGAAAATGCTCTGCTATCCGCCCCCAGGCCACTTATGAAATATACTTTTTGCATAAAGTAACTGTTATTAAACAGCCTTTACCAGGTAGTAATTTTTCTTTCCCTTTTGAACCAATAAATATTTGTCGTGAAGCAACAACGATTGGCTAATGACCATTTGCACATCTTCAACTTTTTTTCGGTTGATACTAATGCCGCCACTTTGCACCATTTTTCTTGCTTCACCTTTACTTGGAAAAATGCCTGTTTCAGCTAAAAGTGAAACAATATCGATGCCGGTTTCTAATTTTTGTTTGGTAAAATCTGATTTAACAACTCCCTCCATTCCTTCCAAATCTTCGACACTTAAACTTTCAACCGGTGCCGATTGACCCGCAAATAATTTTTGTGTTGTTTCTACTGCCTTTTCATATTCCTCTTTGCCATGCACGAAAATAGTTACCTCCTCAGCCAGGCGTTTTTGCAAAATACGTTTGGCGGCATCTAATTGATGTTCTTCTAAAATAGCCTCAATTTCGCTTTGAGATAAAAAAGTAAAGATCTTAATCCAGTTAGTGGCATCTTCATCACTTGCATTTAACCAAAATTGGTAGAATTGGTACGGTGAAGTACGATTCGGATCCAGCCATACATTTCCACTTTCGGTTTTTCCAAATTTGGTGCCATCTGCTTTTGTAATCAGGGGGCAGGTAAAAGCAAAGGCCTCGCCACCTGCTTTTCGGCGCACCAGTTCAGTGCCGGTAGTGATATTGCCCCATTGGTCGCTACCACCCATCTGTAGTTTGCAGTTTTTATTTTTATACAGCCAGTAAAAATCGTAGCCCTGCATTAACTGATATGCAAATTCTGTATAACTCATACCCACTTCCCCTTCAATCCTTTTTTTAACACTGTCCTTTGCCATCATATAGTTGACGGTAATATGCTTGCCTGTATCCCGCAAAAAATCGATGAAGGAAATATTTTTAAACCAATCATAGTTATTAGCCATTTCAGCAGCATTGGGTTTTGCCGGATCAAAGTCCAGGAATTTTTCCAACTGGCTTTTTACGCCGGCAATATTCCGGGTCAGGGTAGCCTCGTCCAGCAAATTTCTTTCTTCGCTTTTTCCGCTTGGATCACCTACCATACCGGTGGCTCCACCCACCAGTGCAATCGGTTTATGACCTGCTTTTTGAAGGTGAACCAATAAAAGTATGGGTACGAGGCTGCCGATATGTAAGCTTTCAGCGGTAGGGTCAAAGCCGATATAGGCCGTTGTCATTTCTTTATCTAACTGCTCTTCTGTACCGGGCATAATATCACGGATCATCCCTCGCCAGCGTAATTCTTCGATCAGGTTCATTGGTATAAATTCAAATTTTGCGACAAAAGTAAGGCAGAAGATTAAAGCAGCCGGTAAATACAATATTTTTCTAACGCATTCGTTTTCAGTTGTTATGTTTTTTCATTTTGAAACCCATAGGATTTACAAATTGAAAGATTAGTTTTACAGGCGGCTTAGCCCTGTAAAACCGTCCTTATTAATTGCTTATAAGAAAATTAGCCCGAATGAAGTCGCCTCGATTTTGCGTGACCCTATTAGCAACCCTTATCTCTATTGCTGCATCCGCACAGTTTCGTAAATATTCCAACGAGTTTTTAAATATTGGGGCAGGAGCCAGGGGGCTTTCAATGGGTAGTGCTCAAGTTTCTTCTGTCAACGATGGTACCGCTGGTTATTGGAACCCTGCTGGCCTGGTGGGAGTAAAAGAAAACACACAGGTAAACCTGATGCATGCCGAATATTTTGCCGGTATCGGCAAATATGATTTTGCCAGTATTGCGTTCCCTTCTGTCAATAACAAAAGGACATTTGCGATCACAGGATTAAGATTTGCCGTGGATGATATCATGAATACCTTGTTCCTGGTAGAGCCAGATGGATCTATTAATTACAACAATATTCAAGCTTTTTCGTCTGCGGATTATGCCTTCCTTCTATCTTTTGCTCAACGATTAAAAGATACTGAAAAGAAAAAAGTTCAGTTTGGTGTCAATGCAAAAATCATACACCGAAACGTAGGAAAGTTTGCTAAAGCCTGGGGTTTTGGAATTGACGCCGGACTTCAGGTCCAACAGGGGAAATGGCGATTTGGTGTAGTTGGCCGTGATATTACAACTACGTTCAACGCCTGGTCGTTCACTTTTACTGAAAGAGAAAAAGAAGCCCTATATCTTACCAACAATGAAATACCCGTTAAGTCGACGGAAATGACAGCGCCCCGTTTAGTATTAGGCGCAGCCCGGGAATTTCAGTTAAGCAAAAAAACAAGCCTGCTGGCCGAAGCTAATTTGGACCTCACATTTGACGGACAGCGAAATACACTGATCAGCGCCGATCCGGTTAGTGCCGATCCAAAACTTGGATTGGAGCTGAACGTAAATAATGTGTTTTTTCTAAGAGCCGGGATCAATAATTTCCAACGAGCTCTTGCTGACGAAGATACCCTCAACCAGAAAAAAGTTTGGATATATCAACCAAGTGCCGGGGCTGGATTTAAAGTACAAAGTGTGACGATTGATTATGCGTTTGCCAACCTGGCCAACCAATCTAATCCCCTGTTCACTCACGTATTTTCACTGCGGTTTGATATGGTTGATCAAAAAACTAAAAAAAAGAAGAAGAAAAAATAATACCATCTGTACCACCAATAAACCAAGTTGAATGAAACGAATTTTGCTTTTATTGTTGACAATTGCCTCGTTGCATGCAGGGGCACAAGTTTACAATAATGAATGGATTGATTACAATAAAACCTATTATAAGTTTAAAGTTGGTTCAACGGGCCTGTATCGCATTAATCAGACCTCTCTCGCATCGATAGGGCTGGACAACACGAACGCCGACCATTTTCAACTCTGGAGAAATGGAAAAGAAATACCATTATATACATCAGTTCAAAACGGGCCATTAGGTGCAAATGGCTATATAGAGTTTTGGGGTGAAATGAATGATGGGAAAGCCGATTTGCCATTATATCGCCAGCCAGATTATCAAATGAATGATAAATGGAGTTTACAAACAGATACCGCAGCTTTTTTTCTTACTGTTAATCCTAACGGAAACAATTTACGTCTTATTCCAACCATCAATGACGTAGCAGGCAGCACACTTCCTGCAGATCCTTATTTCATGTATACAACAGGAGTATATTATAAAAATAAAATAAATATTGGCCGGCAGGAATTGGTGGGAAGTTCATACACATATTCTTCCTCGTACGACATGGGAGAAGGCTATACTAGCGGCGATATTGCCAATGGTGCGTCAATCACGTCTAATATTGCTAATTTAAGACCATATACAGGCGCCGGGGCACCAGACCCGGTAGTTAAAATAAATGCGGCAGGAAATGCAACAAATGCGAGAAATTTCAGGTTAAGGTTAAATGGTGACTCTATTTTGGGAGCCGCAATGGATTACTATGACTATGTGAAGGTTTCGGGAACGGTACCCAATACTTTATTAAGCAGTGGCAGTGCCAGTTTCCAGGTTACAAATTTATGCACCAAACCATCTGATCGAATGGTGGTTGCCCAAATTGAACTAACCTATCCGCGTCTTTATAATTTTACAGGAACTGCTAATTTTTATTTTGAATTGCCCGCAAATACCGCGGGGAATAATCTTGTCATTACAGGGTTTAATTATAGCGGCGGGGCTCCCATACTTTATGATTTAACGAACGGTAAACGATATGAAGCAAATACGAGTACGGCGTCTCAATTAAAAATTGTTTTGCAGCCATCTTCAGTCGATAGGAAATTGGTTTTAGTAAGCCAGGCGGCAACTAATATTAAAAGTGTTATATCATTTGAGCAACGCAATTTTATAGATTATAAAATCACGGCTAATCAGGGTAACTATTTGATAATTACTCATCCGGTATTAACAGCTGCAAGTGGAGGAACTGATCCTGTTGAGGACTACCGGACTTATAGAAGTTCACCACAGGGTGGGGGGTATAATGCAAAAGTGTTTAACATCGATCAGTTGGTTGACCAATTCGCTTTCGGTATAAAAAAACATCCGCTATCGATCCGCAATTTTTTGAAATGGGCCAGAGCTAACTATTCTTCTCCGCTGAAAAGTGTCTTATTGATAGGTAAGGGTGTTGTCTATACACAGTTTAGGGCGCAGGAAAGTAATCCTGATATGGATAAATTAGGCCTGGTGCCAACTTTTGGAAATCCTGCATCCGATAACCTGTTAAGTGCTGTAGGAAGTAGTTCTGTTCCTCTAACCCCAATCGGCCGTATATCTGTCATTAATAAACAGGAACTCGTTGATTACCTTGAAAAGGTGAAACAATATGAGCAGGTTCAAACATTTACCTCCCCGGGAATTGCGGATAAAGCATGGATGAAAAATATCGTTCATGTAACAGGGGCTAGTGACAATAATACATCTGATATATTATTAGAAGCCTTGAATGGGCATAAAAAGATTATTGAAGATACCTCGTACGCGGGTAATGTTACCACCTTTACAAAAAGCTCTGCCGATGCAGTACAGCAGGTAAGCAGCCTTCGTTTGGAAAATCTTTTTAAAGAAGGGATAGGAATTCTTACCTATTTCGGACATTCTTCAGCCAGTACGCTGGAGTTTAACCTCGATAATCCCCAGGCATACAATAACCAGGGTAAATATCCTGTCTTTATCGTAATGGGATGTAATGCCGGAAGTTTCTATAACTATAATGTAGCGAGGTTCTCGACCAAGGAGACTATTTCCGAAAGATTTGTATTGGCAAAGGAAAGGGGGGCTATCGCCTTTCTGGCCAGCACTCATTTAGGCATTGTTCACTACCTCGACATTTATAATAGCAGAAATTACAATGCCATTTCCGTTGCAAAATATGGCGCCACTTTGGGAGAAATTATGGATGAAGCAATCAGGGAGGTGTTTGGCCTTACCACTGAAAATGACTTTTATGCAAGATTTCAATGTGAACAATTTACGTTACACGGTGACCCAGCTATACGACTCTACAATTTTGAAAAACCAGATTATGTAATTGAGGAGCCACTGGTTAAAGTATCTCCTTCATTTATTTCTGTTTCAGATTCCATTTTTAAAGTGAATGCCAGTTTTATGAATATTGGCAGGGCGATTAATAAAGATATCGTTGTAGAGTTAAAACGGACACACCCTGATCAAACCGTAGAAGTAATCAGAAGGGATACGATCCGGTTTACAAAATTCTCTGATTCTCTTTCTTATACGATTCCGATTGATGCTCTAAGGGACAGAGGATTAAATAAAATAACTGTGACCATTGATGCAGAAAACAACGTGGACGAGCTTTATGAAACTAATAATACTGTTACTAAAGATGTTTACATCATTGAAGATGATATAAAGCCAGTCTATCCATATAGCTTTGCCATTATTAATGATCCAAATATAAAATTAGTTGCATCTTCAGCCAATCCTTTTGCAAGGAGTAGGGATTATGTGATGGAGATAGATACTACTGAGCTGTTTGATTCACCATTCAAGGTTTCCCGGACACTAACATCAATTGGAGGCGTTTTTGAATTTGCCCCAGGTATTACTTTTACAGATAGCACTGTTTATTATTGGCGAGTCGGTTCGGCAGTAACTTCTGGAAATATAGTTTGGAATACCTCGTCTTTTCAATATATACAAAACGGAAATCCTGGTTTTTCGCAATCACATTATTTCCAACATGACAAATCCGAAAAATCGCGGATCGAATTGGATGATTCCAGGCAATGGAGCTATATACCGATCACCAATAACTTGCATATAAGAAATGGCATATGGGGTACCGCTATCACTCAAGAGGCTCAGCTCGTTGTCAATGTAAATGATTCATCATATATACGAAATACCTGCAATTATGGCTTAATTTTTAATGTATTTGATAAGAATACCTTCAAATCATGGAAGAATCAGGTGGTGACGCCAACAAGTGGACTTTATGGTAGTTTATATCCAGGCTGTGCGCCCAGCAGGATATATAATTTCGAATTTTCAAACGATAGCGTCGGACGAAATCGTGCGTTACAGTTTTTAAGACTAATACCTGATGGCAATTTTGTAGTATTGCGTAATCAGTTCAGATCGGCTCAAAACCAGAATCAATACGCAATTGACTGGTTGAACGACGAAGTGAAATATGGTGTCGGAAATAGTATCTATACCGAGTTAAGGAATCAAGGGTTTACAGCTATTGATTCCATAAACCGTCCGAGGGCATTTAGTTTAGTATATAAGAAAAACGCACAGCAAGAACAGGCAACCCAATTTGTTCTTAGTGATGGTATTCTGGATCCAATTAGTTTATCGGTCAACTGTATCACCAACGACTCTTTGGGTTTCATTATTTCGCCGAAAATCGGACCTGCAAAAAGCTGGACCCAATTTCATTGGAGAGGTAAGTCTGATGTTGCAGGCGGGGACAGTCCTACAGTTGAAATATTTGGGGTAAAAACAGATGGGACTGAAACACTATTGATAAATAACCTTGGCATCACTGAACAAGATTATGACATCTCTTCTATAAACGCGGTTGATTATCCTTACGTAAAACTGAGAATGCATAATTTGGATAATAACCATTTTACGCCTTACCAGTTGCGTTATTGGATGCTCACCTACAAGCCGGTTCCGGAAGGGGTTATTGCGCCAAATATTTATTTAAGTTTAAAAGATACAGTTGGATTAGATGAGCAGTTCAACTTTGGCATAGGATTTAAGAACGTGAGTAAAGAAAATTTTGACAGCGTTAAGGTAAAAGTAACAATTACGGATAAGAATAACTTTGAAAAAATCATTTTCAATTCCAAACAAAAGCCCCTTATCGCCGGAGATACGATCAAATTAAATGTCCCCATAACAGTCGACTCTTTGGCTGGTCAAAATACTCTTTTCGTAAACTTTAATCCTGACAATGATCAGCCTGAACAATATCTGTTTAACAACTATGCCATTAGAAATTTATATGTTATCCCCGACAGTCTAAACCCGATATTGGATGTAACTTTCGATGGTACGCACATTCTGAACAGGGATATAGTTTCTTCAAAACCGGGGATACTAATTAAGCTTACTGATGAAATGAGTTCGATGGCACTGGATGATACAAGCTTGGTAACTGTGAACATAAGATACCCAAATGGAGAAATTAAGCGCTTTTTCTTTAATGGTAATGATACTCTGCAATTTATTCCAGCTACGCAAGGATCAGGTACAGAGAATGCGGCAAGCGTCAATTTCAGGCCATATTTCCCTGAAGATGGTGAGTATGAATTAATAGTATCAGGCAAAGACCATAGTGGTAATTTTGCCGGCCAGCAATATAAAGTTGCGTTTACGATCATCAATAAGCCGATGATCTCAAATATGCTCAATTATCCCAATCCTTTTACAACGTCCACAGCATTTGTATTCACCCTTACCGGAGCTGAAGTGCCGCAAAATATACGAATACAGGTATTGACCATCACTGGAAAGATTGTAAGGGAGATAACTAAGGATGAGTTAGGTCCACTGCATGTGGGTCGTAATATAACCGAGTTTAAGTGGGATGGCACCGACCAATATGGGCAAAAGTTAGCCAACGGTATATATTTGTACCGGGTAATCACCAATTTAAACGGTAAATCCCTGGATAAGTACAAGGCTAAAGATGATAACACGGATAAATTCTTCAATAAGGGCTATGGCAAGATGTATTTAATGCGGTAATAAGTTTTTTAATATGTTATAGATGACGCAATTTTATTTTTCTAGCTCAATTAGTTCGAGTCTCTGAAAGTATGTAATTACGTCTAGCTTTAGTTTGTGAAGATTTTGCTGTAACATATTCCCGGAATAAACCTGGAACTAAAGACTTATTAATATATCAAAGAAAATGGAAGTATAAGAAGATGTCATAAAACTTTCTTTTTGCTCACAAAGAATATTATTTGAACAGAAATTTTTGAAAACCTAAAACTGCAAGTTTATTTCTTATAAATCGTTTCCCAATTTATCGAATCAACTTTTAACGCCACCTTTTGAAGCTCTCCTGTTTTGTCAAATATTTCCAGTTTTAAGCTGTCGCTTGTAAAATATATAGAGCCATTTGCCAAATTGGTTTTGATGGTTGATGCAGAAACTTTTGTGGAAAAAGGTATGTCAAATTGGGTATGCAAGGATTTTCCCTGCCAACATAATGGGCTATGACCAAAAAATTTGTCACTCAAGGTCGGGGCGATATCAATTAATGATGCAATCCTATTTTCTTTATACCAGGCAGTATCCTTATCATAAATTAAAATCGGCACTTCCAGCAACTTTTCATGCAAGCCCGTGCTATGGCCATAAAGCCCGTCTTCTCCGATGAGATCACCATGGTCTCCAACTATAAAAAGGGTAACCTTATCCAAAAGATTTTCTTTTTGTAATTTCTTGAAGACTTGCCTGATAACGTAATCACCCTGCAAAATTCCATTATCATAATTATTGATCAATACTTCTTTATTATTAGTATTAAGACCAATTTTGTCCGGCTTGTAAATCCGGAATTCAGGGTCTCTTTTTCCAACAGGATGAGTTGATAAAAGGTGTATGAAGATAAACGAACCAGGCTTAAGTGGAGTGCTTTCAATTTTTCTCAATGTTACAAGATCATCGTCAATAGCGGTATGATATGCACTTGTGCTTTCGTAAAAATTATCACAATTTCCTCTGTACATTGCGGACAAGCCGTACCATCCTGAATGATACCCTGTTAAAAATGCGGAAGTTGAATATCCAGATAACTGGAAATATTGCATCATGTTCAACTGTGAATAATTGAAATCGTCCCAGGCTTTTGAATAAAACAAGCCTGATATTCCTCCAATCGTATTGGTAGATGTTGAAAACGAATTTTTGATTTTAATAAGTTGCTTCTTTTTATAAAGGCTGTCGAGAAATGGAGTAGTATTCCTGTTATAGCCGTACATAGGCAGGTGATCACTTCTAAGCGCATCTAATAAAATAATTATTGCGATCTTGTCTTTAGCGGAGTTTTTTATTATTGAATTGATGCATTGCAAATCGGCGCCCGAGTTTTTATGGGTAGATGTCAGAAGTTGGTCAGAATACGTTTCCCACATCGGACCCAAGGCGAAATATAAAAGGGGCTCCTGGTTAAAGTGCATAGTTCTTTTCAGTTTTAGTATTGGCCGTCTAATAATAAAAACGGCTGTAATGGTCAATAAAGAAAGCAGCAAGATTTTTTTAATTCGAAAAGTATTAAAAGGGGTATTGCTTGCCCGCTGAAAGAAAGATTTTTTTATCCTGATAAAATAAAAACTTATGAAAACAACAATTACGTAAAGGATTAAGACTGTTAACAGCAGCCACTTTTCTACAGGTAGTATTGATAGGATGGAATCGAATGAAGTGAGATAATTTTTCAATATTTGGAATGTGATTGTATTGCCCCAGAAATGATTGCTGCCGATTACAACGGCGTAAAAAAGTCCTAGAAAAACCCAAAAGACCGCCGCTATGATGTTGGAAAGAGTAAAGGAAAGATTGATATTTTTTATGCAATACTTAAATATGTGTATCAATAAAATAATGATGAGTGTTAAGAAGGTTAAAGAGATGAGATGATAAAACCCTAGTTGATAGGAATATTTAAAAGAGTGGCACAAAACAAAGACGACCAGGCATCCAAGGGTAAAAACAGCAGTAGAGAACAGCTTCATTTGATCACTTTGTATAAGTAATAATGTAGTAAGGGGGTAAATGAAATAATCTAATCAATTCATATCGGGGAAAAACCTCTTTTAGTTCCGGGATAATCCAAAATGCATGAAAGAGAATAACTACTTTTCCTCCTGGCGCAGTATTTTGCTTTATTTTTTCCAGTAAAGTGCTCCTTTCATTTTTTTCAAAAAATGATAAAGGAAGCGAACAGATAACTAAATCGGCGTTTTGATTTACCCATTGAGTAAAATTCAAGGCGTCTTCCTCGTACACGTCAATTTGAGGAAATTTTCTTTTTAATTCAGCAGCAAAGTCATTGTTTATTTCAAAAGCGGCATATCGGCAATCGCTTTCTAGCCTCTTAACCAAGTTTTTTGTAATTTCTCCTTTGCCAGCGCCTAGTTCAACGACCATTTTTAGATTAGGTAGGTCCGCAGCCTTGGCAATTTTTTTTAAAACTCTCGAAGGAGTTTTAGCTAGCGCACCTGTTGTAAAAATATTTTTAAAATAGCTCATGTTTTTTCGTTCGTAAGGTGATTATCTTATAAAGTCCAAATACTGCCAAATGTATAACATAAGGAAATATTACCATTGTAAATCTGCTGTGCCAGTCGTCACATTGAAATGTCGCCCCTAATGGATACAATAATAACAGGGCGAATAGAAATATTTTAAAATTTTTCAAAGGTTTGATAAAGTAATATAATCCAGTTAATCCTAAGATATATATGGGGAATATGTACAGGCTTAAAAATAAATTATGGGAAGGTGAGTAATAACTCCTGGTCATATTAAAAAATGACGCAAGTTTCAGAAACATTAACCTGAGAAAATGAAGCGGATTGTGAAATATGTAATAAAAAATATCATTTACCGGATTATTCGTCTTTACGAAATCCAAGATAGCTCCTTCAGGTTTCAATGGTACAAAACAGATCACATGTTCCTCTAAAAAAGGCTTCATAGCATTCATGTCTTCACCTCCTGTAAATGCAGTGTTTAAAAGTAAGTACATACCGCCTAATAAGCACAAACAAAACATAAGGCTGAAAAAAAATAAAATCCTCGACTGATTTCTTAATAATAAGTACAAAATGGTTGGAGGTATAAATAGCAAACCATGTGGTCTGCAAAAAAACAACAATATCAAAAATGATAAAATGATAGCAGTACCCCTTATTCCCTTAGAACTGTTTTTGTATACAATATAAGTATAAATTAAGGTGAGGCTAATAAAAATTGAATCCGAATACAGATAGAAATTCCAGCTTTGTAGAGGAAAGAAAAACGCCAAAAGGATACAAGCATAAAATGCGACGCTCTCATTAAAGATATATTTACCCAATTTATAAAAGCTCCAAAGCGATACCCCAGATAAAAGCACCTGAACAATTATGATCAGATGAAACGATGTGTTTAGCAGTCGGCATAAAAATACGAGTAAGATCACAGGTAGGTAAAAGATGTATTTAGTTTCACCTAATTTGCCAGTTTCGAATAATAGGTTGCCTTGGATAATATACTTTTTTGCTTCAAGATCTGAAAAGATTCCAATTTTGTAGTAGAGGATCAATTGGACTGTAAAAAAAATCAGGAAAATGTAAAAGAGGGGACGAGATTTAACTGAGTGATGAAGTTTTTTTAAAAAGCCATTCATTGAGGCGGATTTTAAATTGTCGACAGAGATAATTTCCGGTTTATATACTTCCCAACCATATCAAATTCCAAATTAACAATATCACCTGGCAGTAACTGGCTGATATTAGTATGTTCAAAAGTGAATGGAATAATTGCCACTGTAAATCTGTTAACACCCACATTAAAGATAGTCAGGCTGGTGCCATTCATACAAATAGACCCCTTTTCGATCACCAATTCCGCGAACTTTTCGGGAAACTGAATTTCAAACTCCCAACTGCCTTCTTTTTCAATTCTGTTAACACAGGTACCAACCGTATCTACATGTCCCTGCACAAAATGTCCATCCAGCCGCCCGTTCATAGCAAGACACCTCTCCAGGTTGACCAATGTACCTGCCTGCCAGTTTGCTAAGTTGGTTTTTTGTAATGTTTCATCAATGGCCGTTACATGGTACAATGGGCCGTTCACTTCCTCGACAGTAAGACAGACACCGCTATGGCTGACACTCTGGTCAACTTTAAATTCACTGGCCAATGGCGATTCGAGCCAAAACGTTTTATTGGAACCGTTGGAAATAACATCCCGGACAATTGCGGTTGATTCGACGATACCTGTAAACATTCCGCAAATTTAAGAAAGGGAAATCGACTGAGGGATAAAGAAAGCAACTGTAAACCAATAATCTGTGGAAATGAAGATTTTTTGCCGTGAGTTGATTAAAATGTTTTGAACAGAAAATTTTATACTTATCTACATTCCCTTATCTTTGCCGTCCTAAAAACATACCAGGGAGGTATATACTATGTTAATTATTGATTCGAAAGATTGCGAAAATATCGACAAGGCGCTTAAAAAGTACAAGAAAAAGTTTGAGAAATCTAAGACCTTGTTGAAACTCCGTGAACGCCAAAGCTTTACGAAGCCTTCGGTGAAGCGCAGGGGGGAAGTGCTTAAAGCAATCTACAGGCAGAATATTGTTAGCGGAAAGATTGAGAAATAAGGAGAAATAAGTAGTTTATTTTTTGATAAATTTGAATAGCTACAAAGCTTTTGCTTTGTAGCTATTTTTTTATCGCAATACCAGCATGATGGCAAATGAATCCCCCGAAATTCAGTCGTTTATTGATTATCTCAAATACGAGAAAAGATATTCCTCCCATACCATCATATCTTACGAGACTGATATCAAATCTTTTTTTGAATACCTAGCGAAAAATTTTGGAGACACAGGACTGACGGCAATAACTCACAGTATTATACGCAGTTGGCTGGCTTCACTTAAGGAGGACAAACTGACTCCAAAATCAATCAACCGAAAAATCTCCACGCTGCGGTCTTTCTTTAAATATCACCTTAAAAGAGGAAATATCAGTACCGTGCCGACCGCCAATATTATTTCACCCAAAATTGGGAAAAGGTTGCCGGTTTTTGCAAAGGAATCAGAGACGACACTATTGTTAGAAACTTTAAGTGTGGCTACCGAAGACTGGAAGACGTTGAATGCCAAAATGCTGATCAGTCTTTTTTATGCCACCGGGATGCGACTTAGTGAATTGATAAACCTGAAGGAAAAACAACTCGATTTTTCACGATCTCAGGTAAGGGTGCTTGGAAAGGGAAATAAGGAGCGAATAATCCCGGTTGCCAGGGAATTATTGCAGGATATTGACGAGTATAAAGCTCTCAAAAAAAAGACGTTTGAAAATTCTGATGAATTTTTACTGGTAACAGAAAATGGCAAGAAATTATATCCCAAATACGCCTGGCTGTTGGTTAATAAATACCTTTCACAGGCCAGCACACTCGATAAAAAAAGTCCCCATGTGCTACGTCACAGTTTTGCTACCCACCTCATGAATAATGGAGCAGATCTGAATGCGGTTAAAGAACTGCTTGGTCATGCCAGTCTCGCTGCGACACAGGTATATACTCACAACACGATTGAGAAGCTAAAGGACGTTCATAAGAAGGCTCATCCCAAATCTTAAAATATCGGAATCAAACAATAAATTTCATAAGGAATAGTTTGGTTTTTTTTCATTTTGGCGTAACTTCATATTAACCACAAAAGCAATAAAATATGCAATAAATTTCCAATCTTATTATAAGCTCTTTATTTATTATTTCACCGTTAAAATGTGACGACTATGAATGTAAACATTCAAACTGTTCGATTTGATGCGGACATAAGGTTGATTGATTATGTAAACCGAAAACTGGAAAAATTAAACACCTTCCATGACCGCATCATCAAGGTAAATGTGTTTCTGAAGTTGGACAATGTAGTTCATAACATTAAAGACAAGATAGCTGAAATTAGAATCCATGTACCACGCCACGAGTTCTTTGTTAAATCAACCAGCAAATCATTTGAAGAATCTTTTGACGATGCCTTTGATTCTATCGTCAACCAAATAAAACGAAAAAAAGAAAAGCAAGCCGCCTAAAAAATTAGAAGACCTCCCCGGAGGTCTTTTTTATTTGCACCCTCTCTGAAAAGCAGGTAACCTTTTATCGGAAAAATCATTGGCTCATTTTAATCTATAATCTTATCATCGGTAAATGCATTGATGAATGTTGGTGAGGTCAATTACTTCAAGTCAATTTCGAAGGGCATGCAACTTGCTGAAAACAAATAAAAAATTCCGTGTGCAAAATTTTTGCAATTATCAAATTCCCTTACCTTTGCCTTCCTAAAATTTTAGGGGTAGTTCTTTGTAAATATATCGTTATGGCATCGAATCAGTTTCCATAACATTAAATAACGCCACTTTAGCTCAGCTGGTAGAGCAACTGATTTGTAATCAGTAGGTCGTTGGTTCGATTCCGACAAGTGGCTCGCAGCCAATTTAGGAATTGACAGTAGAGCATCCCGATATGAAATCGGGAAGGTCATTGGTCCGATTCCGACAAGTGGCTCGGAGTTTTGGACGAAATTCCTTACTCATGGGCAGATGGCCGAGTGGCTAAAGGCGACAGACTGTAAATCTGTTCTCTTCGGAGTACGGAGGTTCGAATCCTTCTCTGCCCACAGTTCTTTGCAGACCCGGAACCCTGGTTCCGGTTTAAGTTTTTCACCGGTATCAATGCCGGTTAAGCGGGAGTAGCTCATTTGGTAGAGCGATAGCCTTCCAAGCTATAGGTGGCGAGTTCGAGCCTCGTCTCCCGCTCTCAGGAAGAGCAGTCAAATTGGTCAAAAGGTCATTGGATCCGGCTTATTTGACTCGCTGACTTCAATGACTTAACCAGCCGTTGTAGCTCAGTGGTAGAGCACTTCCTTGGTAAGGAAGAGGTCGTGAGTTCAATTCTCATCAACGGCTCATCCCTGTCTGCCGACAGGCAGGCTTCGGTAAGCCAGGGATGAAAAGAGCTTACAAAAATGATGAATAGAGGACTGAAAGATGAAGTGTGCGACGCAACAGGAGATGATAGGTTTGCTGTCGCTGACTACATAAATAGAAACAAAAATTAGAAACACAACTAAAAACCGATAACAATGTCAAAAGAGACCTTTAAGAGGGACAAACCCCACGTAAACATTGGTACGATTGGTCACGTTGACCATGGTAAGACCACTTTGACTGCCGCTATTACAGAGATCCTTTCTAAAAAAGGCTTGGCGACAGCAAAAAAATATGATGAAATTGATGGAGCTCCTGAAGAAAAAGAAAGGGGTATCACGATCAATACTGCTCACGTTGAGTATCAAACAGACTCTCGTCACTATGCTCACGTTGATTGTCCTGGTCACGCTGACTATGTTAAGAACATGATTACTGGTGCTGCTCAAATGGACGGCGCTATCCTGGTTGTGGCTGCTACTGATGGTCCTATGCCTCAAACAAAAGAACACATCCTGCTGGCTCGCCAGGTAGGTGTACCCCGTATGGTTGTGTTTATGAATAAAGTTGACCTGGTTGATGATCCTGAACTGCTGGATCTTGTTGAAATGGAAATCCGTGATGAGTTGACAAAACGTGGTTTTGATGGTGACAATACTCCAATCATCAAAGGTTCTGCAACCGGCGCATTAGCTGGTGAAGAAAAATGGGTGGGTGCTATTACTGAGTTGATGGATGCAGTTGATACTTACATTCCATTGCCTCCTCGTCCGGTTGATCTTCCGTTCCTGATGTCTGTTGAGGATGTATTCTCAATTACAGGTCGTGGTACAGTTGCTACTGGTCGTATCGAAAGAGGTCGTATCAAAGTGGGTGAGGGTGTTGAAATTGTAGGTTTACAGGAAACACCACTTACTTCAACTGTAACAGGTGTGGAAATGTTCCGCAAATTGTTGGATGAAGGGGAAGCTGGTGACAACGCAGGTCTGTTATTACGTGGTATTGAGAAAACTCAAATCCGTCGTGGTATGGTTATCTGTAAGCCAGGTTCTATCACTCCTCATACTGAGTTCAAATGCGAAGTTTACGTATTGAGCAAAGATGAGGGTGGTCGTCACACTCCATTCTTCCAAAAATACCGCCCCCAGTTTTACTTCCGTACAACTGACGTAACCGGTGAAGTTGAACTGAATCCTGGTACTGAGATGGTAATGCCTGGTGATAACACTTCTCTTACTGTAAAACTGATCCAGCCAATCGCGATGGAGAAAGGTTTGAAATTCGCTATCCGTGAAGGTGGTCGTACAGTAGGTGCAGGTCAGGTAACTGAGATCATTAAATAAGAGAAAGCTGCGAGCTCCGAGCTTTTAGCTACGAGCCGTTAGGCTTTGCAAAAGATTTTTATATCTTTGCGACATATATGCTAAAAGCTGTTTCGGTAACACGGAATAGCTTTTAGCTTTCTACGGGCATGGTGCAACGGTAGCATACGGGTCTCCAAAACCTTTGATCTGGGTTCGAATCCTAGTGCCCGTGCAGGATAATTTGAAAATGAGCTTAACTTTAAAGCCTGATTTTCAAGCTGCGCAGTTTCGAAACAATCCCGCCCATGGCGAGGATTTTCAACTTTGAAAAATGAATAAAATAACAACTTATTTTAAAGAGTCGTACAAAGAGCTGACTGAAAAAGTGACCTGGCCAAACTGGGACCAACTTCAGCAATCAACCATGATCGTATTGGTATCGACATTGGTGATTACTGCTCTTGTTTCGCTGATGGACTTTGTAGCGGGTGGTGCTTTGAAGTTTATTTACAACCAATTTTTTAACTAATGGAAGCAACTACCAATAATACGGAAAATAAGCAGCAGGAATCGAAGTGGTTTGTGCTTCGGGTGGTGAGTGGCAAGGAGCGCAAGGTCAAGGAATATCTTGATAAAGAAATTTCAAGAGGTGGCTGGAGCGAGGTGGTAAAGCAAGTTTTCCTGCCGGTGGAGAAGGTCTACAAAGTGGTGAATGGTAAGAAGGTAATGCGTGAGCGGAACTATTATCCGGGTTATGTAATGATTGAAGTGTTAGAAGGAAAGTTGAGTGATGATTTGAGAGATACCATTAAAAACACCAATAGCGTTATTCATTTTTTAGGAAAGGAAAATCCAATTGCCCTCCGCAAGGCTGAGGTAAACAAAATGCTGGGTAAGATGGACGAGATGGCAGAAGCCGGTGGTATCAGCATGAGTGAGCCTTTCATCGTAGGCGAAACAATTAAGATCATCGAGGGGCCATTCAATGACTTTAACGGTGTGATCGAAGATGTGAACGATGAAAAGAAGAAATTGAAGGTAACAGTGAAAATATTTGGCCGCTCTACTCCTGTTGAACTGAATTATATGCAAGTCGAGAAACTTTCTTAAACTAATAATAATTTTCTTACGAAAGCCATCCGCATTTGTGGGTGGCTTTTATGATTATACAAGCATGAGGGCAAAATTTAAATTTCTGCTTATTTACTTTCTTAGCTGGGTCATTTTTTTTGAGCTGCTACGAATTGTATTCATGCTTTATCATTTTGATAAAGCCAGCCTTCTTTCTTTTCCGACAATACTTTCATCACTATGGTTTGGAGCTAGAATGGATTTGGCAGTGGCAGCTTATATTCTCGCCCCCGTTTGCCTGTTTGTATTGCTTAGTCTTTTTATTCATTTTTTCAGGCGGCTTTTGATCTACCGGGTATATACCTTCATTATGCTGCTACTGGTGGCTTTGATATCTTTTTTTGATCTTGAAGTATATAAGCAATGGGGATTCAGAATGGATACAACACCTTTGAAATTCGTGGCAAATCCGAAGGAAGCCTTTGCTTCAATTAGTCACCTGCCGCTTTTCTTTCTTACGGTTATATTTCTTATTTGCTATGGATTATTTTATTTCTGTTTCAGGTATATACTAAAGAGCACATTCTTTCAGCAACAAAATAAATTCAAGTTTGTTACTGCGGGATTGGTGTTGTTATTGATGGGCTGCCTGATCATTCCGATGAGAGGTGGTCTGCAACTGGCGCCTATCAATCAAAGCAGCGTCTATTTTTCCACTAACAATTTTGCCAACCATTCTGCTATTAATGCATCGTGGAATTTTTTACATAGTCTTACCAGCAAAGGCTCTTCCGGAAAAAATCCTTATCAATACTTGTCAGCGCAGGAAGTAAAGCGGATCACCGACAGCTTATATAATCATAGCTCTAAGACAGAAAAAGTCGTCAATGTTTCTCCTGGGGACCCATTAAATATTATCGTCATTATTTGGGAAAGCTTTACTGAAAAGGCTTTGCATATTTCAATCGATAATAAGGAAGTTACGCCGCAATTTAACCGGCTTAAAAAGGAAGGGATTTACTTTAGCAATTTATATGCAAGCGGTGATAGAACGAATAAAGGTATTCCTGCCATATTGAGTGGCTATCCCGCCATGCCCAATACTACCGTCATTCATTCGCCGGGTAAATCTCAAAAATTAGAAGTGCTGTCAAAATTGTTTAAGGAAAAAGGATATAGCACACCATTCTTTTATGGCGGAGAGCCAGAGTTTGCCAATATTAAATCTTACTTACTTACAGCCGGGTTTGATCCAATCGTTGGAAAGGATGATTTCGGCGAAAAGGACATGAATTCCAAATGGGGAGCTCATGACGGTGTGGTAATGAGCCGCGTCTTTGCGGATTTGAATAAAACGAAACAACCTTTTTTTGCGACCTGGCTCACACTAACAAGTCATGAACCTTTTGAGACACCGGTGCCCCCTGTTTTTGCAGGAAGTGGCAACACAACAAAGTTTCTAAACGCAATACATTATACCGACCAGGTTATAAATGATTTTATTGCAAAATGTAAAGTGCAACCCTGGTGGAGCAATACTATTATTATCATTACAGGTGATCACGGGCATCCCCTTCCGGAAAGCAAGAACAAAGCACAGGATTTTAGAACACCCATGCTTTGGATAGGAGGGGCTTTGAACAAAACCGGTGTTATCATTGATAAGGTAATGTCCCAACTCGACATAGCAGCGACCCTATCCTCACAGACTGGATTGGATACAGTGGCTTTTCCGTTTAGCAAAAATGTGCTGGACACATCCGCAAAGGCCTGGGCCTTTTTTTCTTTCAATGACGGTTTTGGTTTTGTAGATTCAACAGGAAGACTGGTGTATGACAATGTCGGCAAACGTCCTATTTTATCCGAAGGCAGAATTTCTGAAAATGGAACAAAGGCCGGGCAGGCGATGATGCAGTTTGTTTATGATGATTTTTTAAAAAAATAGATGCTTTTAGTAATACATATTGTTGATTAACAAGGGGATCTTGATATGATCGTGAATCAGGCTTTATATATGGAATATCTTTTTCTTAAAAAGCCTTTTCTAAACCATTTTTTACGCCTACCTTCGCCGCCCCAATTAGTTCTTTAGACATCCGCCAATTGGCGGAATGAGGAATTTGGGAGTTCCGACGTTTACAGTCGGAACGCTTGAACCAATAAATCAAAGAAAAATGGCAAAAGAAATCTCTGGCTATGTAAAGCTACAGTGCAAGGGTGGCCAGGCCAATCCTGCACCTCCGATCGGTCCTGCATTAGGTTCCAAAGGTGTTAACATCATGGAATTTTGCAAGCAGTTCAACGCAAGAACTCAGGACAAAATGGGAAAAGTGCTTCCCGTATTACTCACAGTTTATACTGACAAAAGTTTTGATTTTGTAATCAAAACACCTCCTGCAGCTATTCAGCTGATGGAAGCCGCAAAAATTCAAAAAGGTTCCAAAGAGAGCAACCGCAACAAAGTAGGTAAAGTAACCTGGACCCAGGTAGAGGCAATCGCAAAAGATAAGATGCCTGACCTTAACTGCTTTACTGTAGAGAGTGCCATGAAAATGGTAGCTGGTACAGCCCGCAGCATGGGACTGAATGTAGAAGGTAAAGCTCCCTGGGAAAACTAATTCAAAGAATTAAAAACGAATTACAATGGCATTCATCAGTAAAAAAAGAAAAGTTGTAAACGCAAAGGTGGATAAAAACAAAGCTTATTCATTAAAAGAAGCGTCTACTCTCGTAAAAGAAATTTCTACCTGCAAATTTGATGCATCGGTAGATCTGCATGTGCGTTTGGGTGTTGATCCTAAAAAGGCTGACCAGGCTATCCGCGGAACAGTTACTCTTCCTCACGGAACTGGTAAGACAAAAAAAGTATTAGTGCTTTGCACTCCTGATAAAGAAGCTGAAGCAAAATCAGCCGGCGCTGACTTCGTTGGCCTGGATGAATTTGTAACAAAGATCGAAGGCGGTTGGGTAGATGTAGATGTTATCATCGCTACTCCATCAGTAATGCCTAAGATCGGTAAGCTGGGTAAAGTATTAGGTCCACGTAACCTGATGCCAAACCCGAAGACAGGTACGGTTACTAATGACGTAGCTAATGCTGTAAATGAAGTAAAAGGTGGTAAGATTGCTTTTAAGGTTGATAAAGTCGGTATCATTCATGCTTCAATCGGTCGTGTAAGTTTCAGCCCTGAAAAGATCGCTGAAAACAGCCAGGAATTGCTGAACGCAATTATCAAAGCAAAACCTTCTACAGCGAAAGGTATTTACATGAGAGGAATCAGCATGGCCAGTTCAATGAGCCCTGGTATTGCTATTGACACAAAAGCATTTGTTCACTAAATCAATAAGTGATTAAAAAATTACTATCATGACAAAAGATCAAAAAAATGAAGTGATTGAACTGCTGAAAGGCAAGTTCTCTCAATATAACAACTTCTATGTTACAGATACAGAATCACTGACTGTTGCGCAAGTGGGCAAATTGCGCCATGCTTGTTTCGACAAGAAGGTGGAAATGAAAGTGGCTAAAAACACTTTAATCAAAAAAGCTCTTGAATCTTTGGACAGCGAGAAGTATTCAGGTGTGTATGACTCTCTGCATAAAGTAACAGCTTTGTTATTTTCTGAAAATCCTAAGGAGCCTGCGCTCATTCTTAGTTCTTTCCGTAAGGCAAACAATGGCGAGAAACCAGAACTGAAAGCGGCTTTCATCAATGGTGATATATACACTGGTGATACTAGCCTGAAAGCTCTTACCCAGATTAAAACGAAGAATGAGCTTATTGGTGAAGTTATCGGCTTGTTGCAATCTCCTGCTAAACGTGTATTGGCTGCTTTATTGCACCATCACGAGCAGAAAACCGGCGGAGCTGAAGCTACAGCAGAATAATTTTATTCAATACTCTACCCGGCCGGATGGTAAAAAAGTAAAGGCAGCAACAAATTTTTTTAATAACTCCGTCGGAGCTAATCCTAAGCAGTGAAGACGGTAAAAATTTAAACAAAATGGCAGACGTAAAAGCATTAGCAGAAAGCCTCGTAGGCTTAACAGTAAAAGAAGTTCAGGAATTAGCTGATTTCTTAAAATCAGAATACGGCATCGAACCGGCAGCAGCAGCAGTTGTAGTTGCAGCAGGTGGTGAAGGTGGCGCAGCAGCAGTTGAAGAAAAAACTGCATTCAATGTGATCCTGAAAAGCGCAGGTGCTTCTAAACTGAACGTAGTTAAAATCGTAAAAGATTTGACTGGTTTAGGTTTGAAAGAAGCGAAAGACCTGGTTGATGGTGCACCAAAAGCATTAAAAGAAGGTGTTTCTAAAGCAGAAGCTGATGATATCGCAGCTAAGCTAAAAGAAGCAGGTGCTGAAGTTGAAATTGCTTAAATTATTTTAAAGCATAAAACAGGGAAACCCTTAGCGATTGCTAAGGGTTTTTTTATTTCACGATATAGTTCAGAACTCAGTTAGCACCTCATGTAAGAAAAAAACCTGCACATTCTTGCAAACAAAAAAATAATAGAGAAGTGTTAAGTTATTTTTTGCTAAATCGTTTTTGTTCTATAATTTGACTCCAGATTCTAGCTAGTATTACAAGCCTATCCAGGTATATCCGGGATACCCTTCTCAACCATCATCATGAGTGCAAAGAGTCAGCAAATACTGTAGCACCTGTTTTGTTGACTAAGCGATTGACGTTTTTATAACACAACTAAAAAAAACTTGCGTATGAAAAAAGATCTCTCTCTTTTCAAGCTGCTCCTATGCGGTTTACTCTCACTTTGTTTTGTTTATTCGGGTTATTCTCAGTCTAAAACAATTAGCGGCAAGGTAACGGGCAAGGACAATTCACCATTAGAGGGTGCCACGGTCAATGCTAAAGGATCAACCATTAGCACTCAAACAAAAGACGATGGAAGTTTTAGCATTCAGGTACCTGCATCAGTTTCGGCGCTCATTGTTTCTTTTGTTGGGTATAATGACAAAGAAGTTGAGATTGGTTCTTCAACCATTTTGAATGTCAATCTGGTCGCCGGATCTGAATCCTTGCAAGATGTGGTAGTGATTGGTTACGGTACACGCCGTAAGTCAGATCTTACTGGTTCGGTGAGTACAGTTAAAGCTTCACAATTGCATGAACGTCCTGCATCGTCCTTGAGCCAGGCTTTGGCCGGGAGGGTTACTGGTGTACAGGTCAATTCAAACTCAGGCCGGCCTGGAGGAAGAACGAATGTCCGGATTCGTGGATTTAGTTCGATCAACTCTTCCAATAATCCATTATATGTTATCGATGGGGTGATGATACCTATGGGTAACCAGGCACAGGCGAGCCAGGCAATCGACTATATTAATCCAAATGATATCATATCTGTTGAAGTTTTGAAAGATGCTTCATCTACCGCGATATATGGCGCCAGGGGTGCGAATGGGGTGATTCTCGTGACCACCAAAAGAGGTAAAGCTGGTGGCGGAAAGGTCACCTATGATGCAGATTTTAGTGTACCAACAATCGGACCCATTAGAGCAAAAGTCTTAAATGCAAAAGAATTTTTAGCTGTTGAAGACGAAGCTTACAGGAATATGGAAAAGTTTGATCCGGCAGGTTGGGCGGCAGGTAAGTATGTTGGAAGAAACCCTGCACTTGCCAGGACAGACCCAAGGCTTTTCGATGCAAACGGCAATCCTTACTATGATACCGACTGGCTGAAGGAAGCTACCCAGAACAAACTTTCCAATAACCAGCAGTTAGGTTTCTCCGGGGGCAATGACCATAGTAATTACTCTGTTTCTCTCGGATATCGTAATGACCAGGGACTTATTCTTACTTCTTATCTAAAAAGATATTCAGCCAGGTTTTCTTTTGATGATCAAATCAAGGCATGGTTAAAAATAGGAGGAACCCTTAGCTATACGAATCAGTCTGAAAATATAATCGATCAAAGTGACCAGGTAAACCGTAGCATCGTAGAAGATTTTCCTTTTCTTCCTGTAAAGTATCCAGACGGTACCTGGGCTGATAATAGAAACTATCCCAATGCGGAAGGACGTGATAACGTAGTGCACCGCGTAACAGATACAAGGTTTATCTTGAATACACAAACAACATTGGGTAGCTTTTATTCGAATATTAATCTCGCTAAGGGCCTGGAAATGCGAACGGTTTTAGGAGCTAATATCATAAGCCAGGAAAATAATGGATCCGAGAGCCGCACGTTGGCAAGAAACCAAAGGGGAATTGCTCTTTCGAACAACCGGAAAGAAACATTTTGGTCGCTTGAAAACTACTTTACTTATAACAAACACATTAACGAAATTCATTCGATCAATGCATTGTTGGGACTTTCCTGGCAACATACAAACTTTTTCAGCAGTGGTGCGAGGATAGAAAATTTTTCAACTGATTACTTTTCTTATAATAACCTGGGAGCAGGAAGTACTAATCCCAGCGCTTCTTCCAACGCTTCAGAGTTTGCGTTCAATTCTTATTTCGGAAGGATCAACTACACTTTAAAAGAAAAGTATTTAGTGACTTTTACAGGTCGTATGGATGGCTCATCCAAATTTGGAGAAAATCATAAATATGCGTTCTTCCCTTCTGCAGCATTGGCCTGGAGAGTTTCCGAAGAAGATTTCCTGAAAGGACATCCCGTGATCTCAAGTTTGAAAGTACGTACAAGTTATGGCTTAACTGGTAACTCAGAAATACCGCCTTATTCTTCGCTATCCCTTTTAAGTTCAAACTACGCCGCGGTTATTAACAATGCGCGGGTGGGAGGAACAGGTGTGAACAGGTTAGCCAACCCGAATTTAAAATGGGAAAAAACTGCTCAAACGGATTTTGGCGTAGAGTTAGGATTGTTGAAAAATCGAATCACTCTTGAAGCAGACCTATACTATAGAAAAACTACAGACATGCTGCTCGATGCGCCAGTCCCACGCACAAGCGGTTATGCTGTGATCAGGAAGAACGTAGGGTCTATGGAAAACAAGGGCCTCGAACTTGCATTAACCGGGGTTGTCATTGACAAGAAAGATTTCAGTTGGTCTTCTACCCTCAATATGTCGATGAACAGGAATAAGGTCCTTTCGCTCGCAACACCTGCCGACATTTTCAATGTAGGGGGTGCGAATTTTACCAATCCTACAAATATCATTCGAATCGGAGAGGCTGCTGGTTCTTTTTGGGGTCTTGTACGGCTAGGGACATGGAGTGAAGCCGAAGCAGCTGAAGCAGCAAAATTTACAAGCTATCGGAATAATTTAACAATTCTGCCCGGTGATATAAAATACCTGGATGTAAATGGGGATTACAAGATCACTGATGCAGACAGGATGATTATCGGAAATGGAAGTCCAAAGGCCTTTGGTGCGTTTAATAATAATTTTCGTTATCGGAATTTTGGGTTATTGTTTGAATTGCAATATTCCTTTGGAAATGATATACTCGATATGACATCGCACTCAAGTGAAGACAGGGTCTCCCTTGCTAACAGTTATAAAACAGTCCTGAACGCATGGACACCGAAAAATCAAAATACGCCAATTGCCCAATTACGGGATACAAGAGCGGGATATGTTACTAATGTAGACACACGTTGGATCAAAGACGGTTCTTTCATTCGCGGCAAAAACATTTTATTGAGTTATAACTTACCCTTAAACCTCGTCAATAAATTAAGTCTTGAAAGAATTAGGATCTATGCATCTGTTCAAAATCTTTTCATCATCACTTATGATGACCTGAATGGAGATCCTGAAGCAACTCCTACCGGCGGTTATGCAGATGACGGAAGGAATGTCTTCTCGCAAGGCATGTTTTGGCATAGCTACCCCAAACCGACTCTTTATATGTTGGGGATTAACGTAGGATTATAATCAAGTATAAATTTTAAAGTTTTTATTTATGAAATTTAATGTAATAAAATATATATGTGTCGTAATGTTGTCGGGGGTACTCTTGCTTTCATCAGGTTGTAAAAAATTCCTGGACGAACAGGATCCATCCAACTTAACTCCCGAAAGTTTTTATACAATACCGGAACACGCAGAAGCGGCTATCGCTGCCGTTTATGCCGATATGCGATTCTATGGTGGCGGTGCGGGTATTTTCTCTTCCAACTGGCAAATGCTGGAAGCGGTGACCGGTACTTCAACGACAGAAACAGCACAAAATGCGGATCTAAACAATCTGTACGCTCTTTCGTACGATGGGAATGTTGGGCATATTGTCAACTGGTGGAACGGATTGTATAAAGTGATTGCAAATGCCAATCTTGTTCTTGAGAAAGTTCCCCCGATCACGCCTATGGACGAAGCACAGAAGAAAAAGATCCTGGGTGAGGCAAAGTTTCTTCGCGCCTGGGCTTATTTTTATGCAGTTCGTTTATGGGGCGACATACCTTTAATGACAACAGTACCTAAAACCGTCGAAGATGAAAATTTTTTTCCTGCCCGTGCTCCACAGGAAGAAATTTATAATTTAATTGTCGAAGACCTTTTAGCGGCAGAGGCTGCCGGATTTCAATGGATGGATGCCACTGGTCGTGTATCATTAGCGGCTGTAAAATCACAATTGGCTAAGGTGTACCTGACCATGGCTGGTTATCCACTTAATAAAGGCGCCGCTCATTACAAGTTGGCAGCTGATAAAGCCTACGAAGTAATTTCTTATGCCAATGCAAATCCTGGTTCCATTAATTTGTTTAATACCTATGCAGAGGTGCATAGTGTAACAACAGAAAATAAACTGGAACATATTTTTGAACTCCAGTATTTGGCAGATGTTGCAGGTAATCCGATGGAAAACATGTTGCCAAACTTTAAACCAGTGACCGCATATGGGGCAAGTGGTACCGGAAGTTCGGTTCCCACACTATCATTCTATCAATCATACGAAGCCGGTGATTTACGGGCAAAAAACCAGGAAGGCTATTTCTATACCAGTTATTATAAAGATGGTAAAGGGGTGCCTTATGATCTGGGAGCGCCTTATATTTTTAAACATTTCAATGTAGTGGCATTTGGCAGCCCGGGTGTAGACGGAACGAAAAGAAATGACCTGAATGTACCGATGATCCGTTATGCAGAAGTTCTTTTGATGTATGCTGAAGCTAAGAATGAAGGTGGAGGTCCAGATCAAACGGCATACGATGCCTTTAAAAGAATCAGGGATAGAGCGCAGCTTACAACTCCGACTCTTGGATCTTATAACCAGGCTACTTTCCGCGAAGCTGTTTGGAAAGAACGCTGGCATGAGCTGTGTTATGAGGGAATTACCTGGTTTGATATGGTACGCCTGAGAAAAGTGTTTAATGAAACAACTAAGGGCTTCGATGATTTTGTGGGCCATGTCAATAAAAGTTCTAATCAAGCATTGCAGGAAAAACATTTGCTGATGCCTCTTGGTGTGCAAGAAATGTTGAACAATCCCAACTTAAAGCCGCAAAATCCAGGATACAATTAATCCGGATAAGATTTATAAGTTTATCAAAGCCGCCTCAATCACCAATTGCAGGCGGCTTTAATTTGTGATGGATAGGTAAGGAGAGATTTTGGTATACACGTCATCAGTTATAAGCATTATTTTTTTAAGATCTGCGATGGTAGAAAAGCTTCCATGCTCATTTCGGTAAGCAATGATAGCATTGGCGATGTTGTACCTGATATACGGATGTGATTTCAACTCATCTGGTGAAGCTGTATTGAGGCTGATTTTTTTTATACCACTATTATCCAACTTCAAATACGGTTTTATTTTTTGATAGGTGGAATCCGGCAAACCATATATTTCCCGGATTTGCTCAATTGAGTAGAACCCACCAAGCTTTTCCCTGAAGTTGACAATTCTCGCAGCCAGTTTACTACCTATACCCGGCAAGCTTATAAATGCGGATGTATCAGCGATGTTTATTTCAATAGGAGAGTGACCAGTTTTTGCAAAAGATTTGTTGGTAACAGGAAAATTGCTTTTGTCGGAAACTTCGTTTCTCTTTTCTGCCGATTCCGCCGGAATCTGAATATAAGGCTCCAATCTTTTATATTCATTTTGGCGCAAGCCATAAATCTTTTGCAAGTCTCCCTTTCTTTTAAATTGACCGCCTTTGCTTAAAAAATTCTGAATAGTATGGATTGTTTTGTCACGAAGCCCTAATTTCTTCCATTCTTCAGCTGAGATCTTATTTGGATCAAAAAAGAACAGGATGTTTGAAGAAGGCTGGTAATTGTTTTCCCGCCGGTCGTATTCATATCCGTAAGTATGATGGGTTTGATCACTGTCTTTGGAAGACTTATTAGTTTCTTCTAATTGTTTTACTGCAACTATCCACGAATTATCAGGGGGAGTAGAATTATTTCTATTTTTTGAGCTGAAGAAGATGGGGGAAATCATTATTAGAGACAGAACTACCAGCATTACAACGACTGCTATGCTTTCTTTCCTGGAGAAAGTAAGATAGTCCCTGACTATTTCTTTCCATCTCATCATGCCAATTTTTAAACAAATTAGAACTTGTCAAAAAGCGGGAAAAGCGTTTTTTAACGGAGTTTTTGGCGGGGTTTTTGACGGCAATTTTTTCTTGGCAGAGAAGTATAAATCCTTACCTTTGCAGTCCTTTATTTTGGCCAAAAATATTTTGACGTTCCAGATTACACTCAATTAATTGATTTTCACTGGCTTTTGTTTTGCAAAAAATAAGAGGTTGTGAGTGATTTGTACGTCCTGAATTCTTTAAAACCGGTTTTTCGCATATGTCTTCAACTAAATTGAATCAAAGGGTGGATTTTGGTAAGATTAAACACCTGGCCGAAACTCCAGACCTTCTTGAGGTGCAAATCCAGTCATTCAAAGAGTTTTTCCAGCTAGAAACAACGCCGGACAAACGTAATATCGAAGGTTTGTTCAGGGTGTTTAAGGACAATTTCCCGATTACGGATACCCGTAACATTTTCGTGCTGGAATTTCTTGACTACTTTATCGATCCGCCCCGTTACACAATTGAAGAGTGTATGGAACGCGGATTGACTTACGCCGTTCCCCTGAAAGCTAAACTGCGTTTGAGCTGTAATGATGAAGAGCACGTTGATTTCCAGACAATCGTTCAGGATGTGTTCCTGGGTAATATTCCTTACATGACTCCCCGTGGTACTTTCGTTATCAACGGTGCGGAACGTGTGGTGGTAAGCCAGTTGCACCGCTCTCCTGGTGTGTTCTTTGGTCAATCCATTCATCCCAACGGAACCAAAATTTATTCCGCCAGGGTAATTCCTTTCAAGGGAGCCTGGATGGAGTTTGCAACTGACATCAATAATGTGATGTATGCTTACATCGACCGGAAGAAAAAATTCCCCGTAACTACATTGTTGCGTTCTATCGGTTACGAGACAGACAAGGATATTCTTGAACTGTTTGGTATGGCCGATGAAGTAAAAACCGATAAAAAGACCTTAGAAAAATATATAGGTAAACGCCTTGCTGCCCGTGTGTTAAGAACATGGGTTGAAGATTTCGTAGATGAGGACACCGGCGAGGTTGTGTCAATCGAAAGAAATGAAATCGTGATGGAACGTGATACCGTTCTTGATGAAGAAGCCATTGATATCATTTCTGACATGGATTTGACTGGTGTATTTATTCAGCGGGAAGATGTAGGTGGTGATTATGCAATTATCTACAATACATTAAATAAGGATACATCTAACAGTGAGCTGGAAGCGGTTCAGTTTATCTATCGCCAATTACGTGGTGCTGATGCCCCCGATAATGAAACAGCCCGTGGTATTATCGATAAATTGTTCTTTAGCGACAAGCGTTATGATTTGGGTGAAGTAGGCCGCTACAAGATCAACCGCAAGTTGAACATAAACCAGCCACTTGATAAAAAGGTATTAACAAAGGAAGATATTATTTTAATCATTAAATACCTGGTGCGCCTGACAAATGGTAAGGCAGAGATTGATGATATCGATCACCTGAGCAATCGTCGTGTACGTACAGTGGGTGAGCAATTATACGCTCAATTCGGTGTTGGTTTGGCCCGTATGGCCAGAACCATTCGTGAAAGAATGAACGTACGGGATAATGAGGTATTTACCCCGGTTGACCTTATCAATGCCAGAACGCTTTCTTCTGTGATCAATTCCTTTTTTGGAACATCACAGCTGTCGCAGTTCCTGGATCAAACAAATCCATTATCAGAGATCACTCACAAACGTCGTATTTCAGCACTCGGACCAGGTGGTTTGAGCCGTGAAAGAGCCGGTTTCGAGGTGCGTGATGTTCACTACTCACACTATGGTCGTTTGTGTACGATTGAAACACCGGAAGGACCAAACATTGGTTTGATCTCTACACTTTGTGTACATGCCAAGATCAATGATATGGGCTTCATTGAAACGCCTTATCGTAGAGTAAGCGAAGGCAAGGTAAACATGAAGGAATTACAATTCCTGAGTGCCGAAGAGGAAGACCTTGCTAAAATTGCACAGGCAAATACACAGTTGGACGAGAAAGGAAACTTTGTCGAGGATAAGATCGTAAGCCGCGAAACGGGTGACTTCCCTATTCTGGACAAAAAGGACGTGGAATACATGGACGTAGCTCCGAACCAAATTGTTGGTTTGAGTGCTTCATTGATTCCTTTCCTTGAACATGATGATGCCAACCGTGCCCTGATGGGATCAAACATGCAACGCCAGGCCGTACCGCTTATCCGTGCTGATGTGCCTATCGTAGGTACAGGTTTGGAAGCAAAAGCTGCCCGCGATGCAAGGATCCAGATCCACGCAGAAGGTGATGGTATAGTAGAGTTCGTCGATGCCAATGAAATTCATGTTCGCTACGATCGTGATGCAGAAGAAAAACTGGTAAGTTTTGAAGAAGATCTGCGGGTATATAAATTAACCAAGTTCATTAAGACCAACCAGGAAACTTGCATTAACCTGAACCCTGCTGTGAAGAAAGGGCAGAAGGTGAAAAGAGGCGACTTCCTGACCGAAGGATATGCCACACAAAATGGTGAGCTGGCATTGGGTAAAAACCTGAAAGTGGCATTTATGCCATGGAAGGGTTACAACTTTGAGGATGCCATTGTTATCAGTGAAAGAGTGGTGCGGGAAGATATGTTTACTTCCGTTCATATTTCAGAGTATGAGTTGGAGGTGCGTGATACTAAATTGGGTGAAGAAGAACTGACACCAGATATTCCTAACGTTTCTGAAGAAGCGACTAAGGATCTGGACGAAAATGGTATTATTCGCATCGGTGCCACCATCAATGAAGGTGATATCCTGATCGGTAAGATAACACCTAAGGGTGAAAGTGACCCTACCCCGGAAGAAAAACTCTTGCGTGCCATCTTTGGTGACAAAGCCGGTGATGCAAAAGATGCTTCTTTGAAAGCACCGAATGGAGTAGAAGGTGTGGTGATCGGTAAGAAACTGTTCCAGAGAGCGAAGAAAGATAAAAACGCTAAAGTAAGAGAAAGAGCAGCCATGGATAAGTTGGAAAAAATCCATGAAAAGAACGAAGCTGACCTGATGGAAGTGCTATTGGAAAAGCTGACTACATTATTGAAAGATCATGTTTCAGCCGGTGTGAGCAATAACTTTGGCGAAATACAGATTGGAAAAGGAGCTAAGTTCACTGCTAAAAACCTGACTGGTTTGGATTATGCCAATATCAATCCATTGGGTTGGACAGGCGACAAGAAAGTGGACGACCAGATCAACATCCTGCTACACAACTATAACATCAAGTACAACGAAGAGCTCGGTCGTTACAAGAGAGAAAAATTCAACATATCAATCGGTGATGAACTACCTGCCGGTGTATTGAAGCTTGCTAAAGTTTATCTCGCTGTCAAACGTAAGTTGAAAGTGGGAGATAAAATGGCTGGTCGTCACGGTAACAAAGGTATTGTGGCGAAAATCGTTCGTGCAGAAGATATGCCATTCCTTGAAGATGGAACGCCTGTTGACGTAGTATTGAACCCCTTGGGTGTACCTAGCCGTATGAACCTGGGGCAGATCTATGAAACGGTATTGGGTTGGGCTGGAGAAAAACTGGGAATGAAATTCTCAACGCCAATTTTTGATGGTGCTACCACCGATGAAATTGCCAGTTACATCGAAAAGGCTGAGCTTCCTAAATTCGGACATACCTACTTGTATGATGGCGAAACCGGTGAACGTTTTCACCAGAAAGCAACAGTTGGTATCATCTATGTGATCAAACTGCACCACATGGTTGATGATAAGATGCATGCCCGTTCAATCGGACCATACAGCTTGATCACTCAACAACCATTGGGTGGTAAAGCTCAATTCGGTGGTCAGCGTTTCGGTGAGATGGAAGTGTGGGCTCTGGAAGCTTATGGTGCATCCAATATCCTGCAGGAGTTGCTGACATTGAAATCAGATGACATCATTGGTCGTGCGAAAACGTATGAAGCCATTGTAAAAGGTGACAACATTCCAAGACCAGGTGTTCCTGAATCATTCAATGTATTGGTGCATGAGCTTCGCGGTTTAGGTCTTGACCTCAAGTTTGAATAATTATAAAAGTTTGTAGTCGGCAGTTGGCAATTTGCAGTAACTGTCGACTGCAAATTGTCAACTGCAAAGTGATAGTTGAATAGTGAACCGAACGCTGAAGTGTGCGACGCAACAGATGATGAGTAGTGTTGATGCAGTTCGGCTCCGCTCACTACTGGTAACAAAATCAAATAACAAGAAATCAGAAATAAACATGGCATTCAAAAAAGAAAATCGCCCCAGAGCAACATTTTCAAAGATCACCATCGGCCTGGCTTCCCCGGATACGATCCTGGAAAGAAGTTACGGTGAAGTGTTGAAGCCTGAAACTATTAACTATCGTACATACAAACCTGAAAGGGATGGTTTGTTTTGCGAAAGAATATTTGGTCCCGTTAAGGACTATGAATGCGCCTGCGGTAAGTATAAGCGTATCCGTTACAAGGGTATCGTGTGCGACCGTTGTGGTGTAGAAGTGACTGAGAAGAAAGTTCGTCGTGAGAGAATGGGTCACATTAAGTTGGTTGTACCGGTTGTTCACATCTGGTACTTCAAATCACTGCCTAATAAAATTGGTTACCTGTTGGGTGTAAGCTCTAAGAAATTAGAGACTATAGTTTACTACGAACGATTTGTGGTAATCCAATCAGGTATCCGTGCTGATAAAGGTCAAAATGTTGGTGATCTGCTTACAGAAGAAGAGTACCTCGACATCCTGGAAACTTTGCCAAAAGATAACCAGTATTTGCCTGATGATGATCCAAACAAGTTCATCGCTAAGATGGGTGCGGAGGCTGTGCATGATATGTTACAACGTATCGACCTGGATCAGTTGTCATTTGATCTGCGTAATGCGGCTGCTACCGAAACTTCTCAGCAACGTAAAGCTGATGCATTAAAACGCTTAAGTGTTGTGGAAGCTTTCCGCGATGCGAATACAAGAATTACCAACCGTCCTGAATGGATGGTAATGCAATATATCCCTGTTATTCCGCCGGAACTGCGTCCGTTAGTGCCGCTGGATGGTGGTCGTTTTGCATCTTCTGATCTGAATGATTTGTATCGTCGCGTTATTATTCGTAATAACCGCTTGAAAAGATTGTTAGAGATCAAAGCTCCGGAGGTTATTCTTCGTAACGAAAAACGTATGTTACAGGAAGCTATCGATAGCTTGTTTGATAACAGCCGTAAGTCGAATGCGGTAAAAGCTGAAGGTGGCCGTGCTTTGAAATCTCTGTCAGATGTATTGAAAGGTAAGCAAGGTCGTTTCCGTCAGAACCTGTTGGGTAAACGTGTTGACTACTCTGGTCGTTCGGTTATCGTGGTAGGTCCTGAAATGAAATTGCATGAGTGCGGTCTGCCAAAAGATATGGCAGCTGAACTTTTCAAACCATTTATCATCCGTAAGCTGATTGAAAGAGGCATTGTAAAAACAGTAAAATCTGCCAGAAAGCTCGTTGATAAAAAAGAAGCGATCGTTTGGGATATCCTCGAAAATATTTTGAAAGGACATCCGATCTTGTTAAACCGTGCCCCAACGCTGCACCGTTTGTCCATCCAGGCCTTTCAACCTAAGTTGATTGAAGGCAAAGCGATACAGCTGCACCCATTGGTAACTACGGCCTTCAACGCCGACTTCGACGGTGACCAAATGGCTGTTCACGTTCCATTGAGCAATGCCGCTGTTCTGGAAGCACAATTATTGATGCTGGCATCACACAACATCCTGAACCCGCAAAATGGTACACCTATTACTCTTCCTTCACAGGACATGGTACTCGGTCTGTACTATATTTCAAAAGGTAAAAGATCAACTGAAACTGAAAAAGTAAGAGGAGAGGGCAAAGCCTTCTACTCAAATGAAGAAGTGATCATTGCCTACAACGAAGGTGTTGTTGATCTGCACGCATGGATCAAAGTAAAAGCAAACATCCGCAATGCTGATGGCCTGCTTGAACATAAATTAATTGAAACAACAGTAGGTCGTGTGATCTTTAACCAACACGTTCCTGCAGAAGTTGGCTTTGTAAATGCATTGCTGACAAAGAAGAATCTTCGTGACATCATTGGTGATATCATTGAAACTACCAATGTTCCGAAGACAGCGAAATTCCTTGATGATATCAAGCAGCTTGGATTCCGTACAGCCTTCCAGGGTGGTTTGTCATTCAGCATCAATGACCTCATCATTCCTGATATTAAAGAAGAGTTGCTGGAAAATGCAAAAGGTGAAGTAGATGAGGTTTGGGATAACTACAATATGGGTCTTATCACAAACAATGAAAGATATAACCAAACTGTAGATATCTGGAGCCGCGTCGATACAAGAATTACTGAAACACTGATCCGTGAATTGAGCAGCGATAAGCAAGGTTTCAACTCTGTTTACATGATGCTGGATTCCGGGGCCCGTGGTTCTAAACAACAGATCAAACAGCTGGCAGGTATCAGGGGATTGATGGCGAAGCCAAGAAAATCCGGTTCTACTGGTTCTGAGATCATTGAAAATCCAATTCTTTCCAACTTTAAGGGCGGATTGAATGTATTGGATTACTTTATCTCTACCCACGGTGCCCGTAAAGGTCTGGCCGATACAGCCCTTAAAACAGCGGATGCCGGTTACCTGACACGTCGTTTGGTTGACGTAGCACAGGATGTCGTTATCACCGAAGAAGATTGCGGCACACTCCGTGGTATCGCTACTTCAGCACTGAAAGATAACGAAGATGTCATCGAGCCATTGGCAGATAGAATTGCTGGCCGTATTTCATTGCATGATGTTTACGATTTGCAGAACGATGTATTGATCGTTGCTGGTGGTGATGAAATAACTCCTGCTATTGCCAAGAGAATTGAAGATGCGGGTATTGAGACGATCGAAATACGTTCAGTATTGACTTGCGAAAGCAAACGTGGATGTTGCGTTAAATGCTATGGTAAAAACCTGGCTAGCGGTATCCTTGCTCAAAAAGGTGATGCAGTAGGTATCATCGCTGCGCAGTCAATCGGTGAGCCTGGTACACAGCTTACACTTCGTACCTTCCACGTGGGTGGTGTGGCTGGTTCTGCTACTGTAGACTCTACATTGACCGCTAAGTTTGATGGTACTATCCAGTTTGATGGTTTGCGTACCGTAACAACTGAAAATAATGAAGGTGAAAAAGTTCAGATCGTAATTGGTCGTACAGGAGAGGTTCGTATCATCGATACCAAGAATGACCGCCTGATGATCACCAATAACATTCCTTATGGTTCTACCCTGATGGTAAAAGACGGTCAGAAGGTAAGTAAGGGTGATGTGATTTGTACATGGGATCCATTCAACAATGTTATCGTTGCGGAAGTAAACGGTGTGTTGAAATTTGAAAACGTTATCGAGGGCGTTACCTATCGTGAAGAATCAGACGAACAGACTGGTCACCGTGAGAAAGTGGTTATCGAAACCCGTGATAAAACGAAGATTCCTTCAATCGTAGTAGAAGGCAAAGAAAATAAATCTTACAACCTGCCTACCGGTAGCCATATCATTCCTGACGAAGGTGATGATGTAAAAGCCGGACAGGTAATTGTGAAAATACCCCGCGTACTCGGTAAATTGAGGGATATCACCGGAGGTCTGCCTCGTGTTACAGAGTTGTTCGAAGCAAGAAATCCAAGCAACCCTGCTGTAGTTTCTGAAATCGATGGCGTGGTAACAATGGGTGCTATCAAGCGTGGTAACCGTGAGATCATCATTGAAGCAAAAGATGGCGTTCAAAAGAAATACCTGGTGCCGTTGACGAGACAGATCCTGGCACAAGATGGCGACTTTGTAAAAGCTGGTTCACCATTGAGCGATGGGCAGACATCACCACAGGATATACTTTCTATCCAGGGGCCATTTGCAGTGCAACAGTATGTGGTAAATGAGATCCAGGAAGTATATCGTTTACAGGGTGTGAAGATCAATGATAAACACATCGAGGTGATTGTTCGCCAGATGATGCGTAAAGTAAGCATTGTTGATCCGGGTGATACACGATTCCTTGAAGATGATTCTGTAGATAAATTTGAATTCGTAGAAGAGAACGATTACATCTTTGATAAGAAGGTAGTGACCGAAATAGGAGATTCCACTAAGCTTCGTGCAGGCCAAATCGTAACACTGCGTGAAGTAAGAGAAGAAAACTCTGTACTCCGCAGAAACGATAAGAAGCTGGTTGAATATCGCGACGCACAACCTGCGACATCTTCTCCAACATTGTTAGGTATCACAAAAGCATCTCTGGGTGTTCAAAGCTGGATATCTGCAGCATCATTCCAGGAAACAACCAAAGTATTGTCATCAGCTGCCATCCATGGTAAGACAGATGATATGCTTGGCCTGAAAGAGAATGTTATCACAGGTCACCCGATCCCTGCTGGTACTGGTCTGCGTGAGTTCGAGAACATGATTGTAGGTAGCAAGGAGGAGTACGAATTGCTGCAAACAACACGTGAGGCAATGGCCTTTGATGAAGAAGAGTAAGTCAATCGACAATATGCAATAGGCAATAGCACTTTGCAAATTGATAAATAAATCAGGGAGTGAGGTAATCTTGCTCCCTTTTTTGCAATTTGACTATTGCCAATTGCTTATTTTTCCTTGCTGTTAACTGTTTCATAAAGTAACCTGAATCCTTATATTTGCCCACCTATTCATCATTAATTTGCATACATGAAAAATGGTTTGTTGGTTTGGAATATAGTATTGACGCTGCTTGTCGGTTATCTGCTATTTGCTCAGTTGAACAAAAAAGGAACTGTTGTTTCAGGCAATAAAAATGTAAACAGAGATTCAAATGTTGTTAATGCAGGTTTTCGCATTGCCTACTTTGAAATGGATTCAGTAGAAAACCATTTCAACATGGTGAAGGACATTAAAGCAGAGATAGCAAAGAAAGATGAAGAGTATACCAATAGCCTGGGCAAACTTGATGCTACATACAGAAACAAGATCCAGGAATACCAGCAGAAGGAAAAAAGCGGCACCATGGTGCAAGCCGATTATGAAAAGGCACAGGTTGAACTCAGGCAACTGGAGGACAGGTTAAAAAATATGAAGCAGGAGCTGGATCAGCAGTACCAGGATTTTGTAATGCGGAAAAACCTGGGTGTTAAAAAGAAGATCGAAGATTTTTTGACAGAGTATAACAAAACACAGGGATATTCCTATATCGTAGCTTTTGAGCAGGGTTTATTTTATTATAAGGATTCTGCTTACAATATCACGAGTGATGTCATAAAGGGACTCAACGAAGAGTATAAAGACAAAAAAGATTAGGCAGTAATTTTCCTGTAATAATCCTTCCACTTCCCGGAAGGATTTTTTTTGTTCTTTTCTTTTGCAACGGAAATGAAGTGAAATACTTATCTTGATAAATAAAAAAATTGCATGGCAGAGCATTCCACTTCTTTTAAACAGTCCTTAGGCCTGGTAGATGCAACAATGATTGTGGCGGGTTCAATGATTGGCTCCGGTATTTTTATCGTCAGCGCTGATATGCTGAAGGATCTCGGATCGGCAGGCTGGCTTATTGCTGCATGGCTGATCACTGGCTTTATGACACTAACTGCGGCACTTAGTTATGGAGAATTAAGTGCCATGTTTCCAAAGGCAGGCGGCCAGTATGTGTATTTAAAAGAAGCGTATAATCCATTTATCGGGTTTCTGTATGGCTGGAGTTTTTTCGCCGTCATTCAAACAGGAACTATTGCTGCAGTTGCCGTGGCTTTTGCCAAATTCTTAGGTTACCTGGCACCCGGCTTGGGAGATGGAAATGTTTTATGGCAGAGTTCAGGTAGTTTTAAAATAACCGCTGCGCAGTTGGTAGGAATTGCGCTGATCATTCTGCTGACCTATATCAATACAAAGGGCATTAAAACCGGTAAGATCATTCAAACGAGTTTTACCACGGCAAAGTTGCTTGCCTTGTTTGGCCTTATTGCTTTTGGTTTTTTTATAGCAGCCAACTGGGATGTATGGAATCAAAACTGGACCAATGCCTGGGAAATAAAGCAGCATGCAAGCCGTAGCAATTCACCCGGCGTCACGGATACATGGTTGCCGCTTACAGGTGTCGTTGCCCTCGGTGCTATTGCTTCAGCAATGGTGGGAAGTATTTTCAGCAGTGATGCATGGAATAATGTGACCTTTATTGCAGGAGAAGTAAAGAACCCTAAGCGGAATATTGGCCTTAGCCTGTTTTTGGGTACATTGATCGTTACAATTATATACGTCACTACCAACCTGATGTATATTTCAGTATTACCAGTGAATGAACTGGCTTTTGCAAAAGACAACCGCATCGCCTTATCAGTATCCAATGAGATATTTGGCAGCAATGGTACCATTATCCTGGCCTTGCTGATCATGGTGTCCACGTTTGGTTGTAATAACGGACTGATCCTGGCAGGGGCAAGGGTATATTATACAATGGCAAAAGACAAATTGTTTTTTCAAAAAACCGGCGAGCTGAATAAAAACGCGGTTCCCGAATATGCATTGTGGATACAATGCCTGGTAGCCTGCATACTTTGCCTGAGTGGAAAATATGGCGATCTGCTCGACATGGTTTCTTTTGTTGTAGTATTATTTTATGTGCTTACAATCATCGGCATTTTTATACTGCGTAAAAAACGTCCGGATGCAGAGCGGCCTTATAAGGCATTTGGTTATCCGGTATTGCCTGCCATCTATATTCTTATGGGAATTGCCTTTTGTTTGTTGATGATAAAATACAAACCTCAATACACCTGGCCGGGGTTGATCATCGTATTAATAGGTATTCCTCTTTATTACATCGCTGTTTTCTCAAAGAAAAAGGAAGAGTTGTCTTCCTGATATGAAGGTGGTCTTTCTTTTTATGTTCTGAGTTCATCACGACAGAATTTGTGACCGTTGCCGGTTTACTGTTGTCAAATAAAAGCCTTCTTGTATTGGCTTTTATCTAAGCATCGTTAAAAAAACTTGGAAATTCTTCCTGTATAAAATAGCTAATTTCGACAGCTGATAGTAACAAATATGTCAAGATATTCACTGGCCATACATGGCGGCGCCGGCACTATTTTAAAAGAAGATATGACTTCCGATCTTGAAGCGGCATATCTAACAGGATTGGAGGAAGCTTTATCAGCAGGTTATGCCGTATTGGAAAAAGGAGGGACTGCGGTGAATGCAGTAAAGGCGGCGGTTGTTGTGCTGGAAGATAATATACTTTTCAATGCAGGCCGCGGTTCTGTGTTTACAAAGAAGGGATTGCAGGAAATGGATGCTGCCATCATGGAAGGCCGCACGTTAAATGCGGGTGCTGTTGCCGGTGTAAGGAATGTACGTAATCCGATCGAGTTGGCTACCGAAGTAATGAATCATAGCAATCATGTTTTTCTGAGTGGGAAAGGAGCCAATGATTTTGCGATCAAACAGGGCATTAAGTTGGAACCCGATGAATTTTTCTTCAGCCAGTTTCGTTATGATCAATGGAAAGCGATCCGGGATTCTGATACTTATTCGCTGGATCATACACACCAGGAATTGGAAGAGTTGATGCGGGATAAAAAGTTTGGAACGGTTGGAGCTGTTGCCTGTGATATGGAAAGCAATATTGCAGCAGCAACGAGTACAGGTGGAATGACTAATAAAAAATATGGCCGTATCGGTGACAGCCCTTTAATCGGTGCTGGTACTTACGCCAATAATAAAACCTGTGCTATCAGTTGCACAGGCCATGGCGAACCATTTATCCGTGGCGTTGCGGCATATGATGTCAGCTGCCTGATGGAATATAAAGCAATGAGCCTTGAGGAAGCGATGAACATAGTAGTGAATGAAAAACTGATCAAACTGGAAGGTGAAGGTGGAATGATCGGCGTGGATGCACTGGGCAATACAGCTATGATATTTAACAGTGCAGGAATGTACAGAGCGATGATAAACAGTATTGGAGAGAAAGAAGTGGCAATATACAGGTAGAACCACGATTGGAAGATTCAAAAGGGTTTAAGAGGAGATAATGTATTTAAGGATTAACCCGAACCTATTAAATCAATAGGTTCTGCTATAGTTGAAAAAAGAAAAATAGTATAGTAAAATATAAGTTAGTTCCGCATCGGGAAACCAACACCAATAGTAAATCCTATATAACTAAGGTTTGAAATATCATCCAGTTTATAAGGGATAAAAGTATAATTCACACCAAGATTCAAACCGACTTCTCCTCCCTTTTTAAAAGGAATATAAACACCTGCCGAAGGCCTTGCGGCAAAACTAATTTTATTGGTTTCGTTGGGGTATTCACCCACATATTGTTTGTTGAGAACAGCGGCTCCACCAGCTCCAGCACTCACATAAGGTTGTATAGTTCCCCCGGGCATGAAATTATATCGTGCAGTTGCCAGGAAAGGAATAGTTTGAACAGAATTGGTGATCACTGCAGAAATATCACTGCCGTCAGATAGTTTATAAAGCCCTCTTGGGAATTTTTGATAGAAGTCCTGGAAGCCCACGTTTAAACCTATGCCCAGTTGGTCATTGACCCCATATAAAATAGAGATATCTACTCCACGTAATGATGTCTTGTCTACAAGGTCCTTGAATTGACCCATGGGAGTAGCTCCGGCGATGCTCGCAGTCATTCTCACTTCTCCCTGCTGCGCAGCTACACTCATCACTATTAAGAATGGTGCTATTAAGACAGGAAGTATTTTAAATATTTTCATTGTTATATTTTTAGTTGTGTCAGGTTCTTCTTTATCCCGGATACCAAAGCTTACTTTGCTATATAAGGGGATTGTTGAAATAAAGCCTGGGCATGTTTTGACGCCCTTGCAACCGTAAAAGTGCCGCTGCCGCGAACCAATCCACTCCATACCTGGCGCAATTGATTATTGCTTGCAGCATTTTTCAGATCAAACATATCCACTGCCGCGCCACCCTCAGTTACAGTATAAGTTCCGTATACCGGCGGAAAATAATAATCATAACCCGGATAGCCCCAATAATAGGGATCCCAGTAACCTCCGTAGCCACCCCAATAGGTGGAGTAATCGATGATGCCCGTGTAGTCATTATATATCCTGCTTAAGTTTATTCCCAGGTCAGGATTTTCACTATTTCCGACTCTTGTAAATCCCCGGCTTTGCATTTCAGCGGCAATTGCGTCGATAAAGGCAGCGTCATAATCTGTTCTTTCCCGGGCTACCAATTGGTTATTATCGATGACGGCAGCAGAATCCGCCAAATTAAAAGTGGCATAGGACGAAAAATTGACGGCGCCATCTTGCTTGGTAATATATAGGGGTTTTTCGTCCGGCTCCAGGTTATCCACCACATTTTTCGTACAGGATTGCAAAACCATGAACCCTGCTAAAACATAAAGAAGATTTTTGCTCACCATGGTAGTTGTATTTATAAAAGTATTACAAACACAATGCCTTTTTTTCACAGGCATAATATAAAATCAGCGTTCTATCTTTGCGCCCATGTTGAAATATGCGATCATAGTGGCCGGTGGCTCAGGTACCAGAATGGGTGAAAAATTGCCCAAGCAGTTTATCTTATTAAAAGACAAGCCAGTTCTTTATTATACCATCAAAACTTTTCTCGAAAGCTATGAAGACTTGCAGGTAGTCCTGGTGCTTCCGGTGGATTATATGGATATGGGGCGTGAGATCATTGACGCCTATTTTGATAAAGACCGGATTCGTATCACGGCAGGAGGCGATACCCGCTTTCAATCTGTAAAAAATGGATTGAAGTTGGTAGAGCAGGAGTCGATTATTTTTGTGCATGATGGGGTTCGATGCCTGTTGACTGAAAAACTAATTCATTCCTGTTATGAAAAAGCTGTAGAAACAGGTAGTGCCATTCCGGCCATTGCCAGCAAGGATAGCGTCCGCATATTGACTAACGAAGGCAATGATGCCATAGACCGAAATAAAGTAATGATGATTCAAACGCCGCAAACTTTTCATAGCAAAATTCTTTTGCCTGCCTACCAGATCGATTATAAAGACAAGTTTACCGATGAAGCAACGGTAGTTGAAGCTTTCGGATTAAAGGTTTCGTTGGTAGAAGGAGAGGAAACGAATATCAAAATGACAAGACCGCTTGATCTGATGATAGCTGAGAGGATTATTGAGAGCAGAGGTCGGAGATCTGAAGTCTGAGGTTGATGCTATTAGAATATTCTTGTTATGTTGCCGCCTCTTGGTCTTTGACTTCCGACTTCATACAGCTGACATCATTTCTTCAGCCATTTTAGATAAAAAGGAAGCTCGTTCAATTTTATTGCAGCATAATTTTCTTCAACAGCGCCGAAGCTGCTATAGAAAAAGGCCAGGTTTCTGATATCAGATCCTTCGAAATCCAGCAACATTTTTTTTCCCGCATGATCTTTTATAAATGCATCGACCAGCATGTGAGAAGCGCCTATAGTCCGGCCATTGGGATGATTACCCACTAGTATATAATAAGCCCGGTTGTGCGAAAAAAAGAAGACAGCAGATGCGATCAATTCATTGTTGTTTGAGTGAACACCATAAGTTGTGGCCTGGCCTCTTTTTTCCAGGTAATCATACAACCGGCAAAACCGTTCCATATTGTCAGCCGATTCTTTTGAGTAAGTTCTCATTTGCTCTTTTGCCAAGGTTACTACCTGCTTCACATCAAAGCCTTTTACGACTTTACAACCCAACTGTTCGGCTTTTTTAATGTTGCGTTGAATATTTTCCCTATAGTTTCTATACAGTTCCCGGTAAGTTTTATCAAGATCTAACACATAGTTCTTTCGCTGGTAAAGCGAGAAATTTTGTAGCGGAAAAACATTCTGGTGGTTAAGATAAATGTCCCAAAAACGAAATGTTTTAGGAATGGCGTACAGGAAGGCTTCCACTAATTGAGCAGACATATTTGGACCAAAAATGCCCAATTGTGCTGTAATAAAAGGCTGATACAAATAGCTAATACCAAACTTACGATTCCAGGCTAATGGCATTACTACCTCATAGTCGTTTAAAACCAAAGCCAACCAATGTTTTGCCATGTGATCGAGGTAATAAGTATAAGCATATATCAAACCGTTTGGCGAATGGGTTATACAATGGTCCCACTTTTCGATATCAATTTTATCCCGTTGGATATATCGTATTGAAAGATTGTTACCCATCAAAGAATAAAATTGCGATTTAATTTTTTCAAACTGAAACCGGAAACGTTGATGGAAAAAGAAATTGTTTTCAGAAACCGATTCTTCTTGTCCAGTGTGGATTTGATATAGTCTTTATAAACTTTGCTGTAAACAAGCGGAGCATACACATTGATCAACCCTTTAAAAAGAGGCAGTTGGATACCGGCGTCAAAAAGAAAGCGGTCCTCCGTTGAATTTTTTTTCCAGGCATCGCTGTGCGTACCTATGTCAACAAATAGCTTTAGCGGAATTTTGACTGGCAGGACACTAAGCGGATTAACATTAGATGGAATTGAGGTAACCAAATTAAGAGCCACCAGCCAATCATCTGTCCTTCCAATTTTATCTGCCAATAAATCTGTTCTCACTTTAAAGGCCCCATCCCGCATCATAATCTGTTGACTGGCTATCCCTTCAAATTCATTACGGCCCACAAAATAATCGCTGTAGGTATAATCCTCATAGCCATTTGGCCCGGTCATGTTTAAGTGGTAGCGATCGGTTTCAAATTGCTTTGTAAATGTTTTTGGCGACGTATAGAAAAATTTTCCGGCAAACAGTCGTGTCTCCAGACCGCCTTCCCTGGCATAATTAAAGAAATAATGCCCGGTAAAAGCAGTTCTTACAAAATCCTTTCCCTGTTCTATTTTCAGTTCGCCGCTATAGGGGTATAAGGCCCGGTTATTTTCTACAACAAAACGAAGCTGATTTAATGTCCTGTTCTCATTTACCTTTCTGATCTTTGTCTGAATGGTAGTATCATTTGATGGGCTTATCATTGTATCACGATAAAAGTTCAACGATTGCTCATTGATAAGAAAAGTTTTAAACTGGAAAAAACGGGTAAGATCGCTTCGGGGATTGGATTGTTTCAGTACAAATTTTATAGACGGGACGATTTTATAAAAAGAAGAAAATGTTTTGTTTCCTGCTGAATCGGTAAACCGGTTTATGTTAAACGTTGATCCGTTGATGCCGAGGTTTATTTTCTCAAAAATACCAGTTGGATAAAATGAATAATTAATAAGTCCTGTTCCTGTTAAAGTCTTAGAGCCGGTCGCAAACATAGGCGAAAGAAAAAACTGAAGGCGTGAAGGTGGAAGTTTATAATTGGTTATAAAGGCGCCAATCATTAGCTTGTCATAGCTGTTAAAGCCAGGTAAGGGACCGAATCCAATTATATTTTTAGACGGGTGATTAATATAATCAGCAAATGATTTAGGGCTGGCTATGAAAATGGATTTTGTACCTTTTCGTAATTGTGAAGGCAGCACACCTTTTTTATCCAATAAAATAAAAAAGGTATCCAGGTTTTGCTTGCTGCTTTCTTCAAAGACCATTTTAAAATCAGCAGGCTGCGGATGTTTATTTTGCCATTTTATATAATATTCCTGCATAGCCTTGTCAAATGCGGTCTTACCCAGTTTCTCTTCCAGCCATTCCAACCAGGCGCCAGTTTTATAATAAGCAACTAATCCATAATTGACATGATTAAAATCTTCGCTGGCCGTGTTGATGGGCTGATCTTTTTTTATAGCTGCCTTTGTCTCAAATAAAATCCGCTCTGTACTTTTTATACTTACACCAGATTTGCCAACATTTATCTCACCCTTGTTGCCATACTTCCATTCGCTATAGCGATTATCATAAAACGAATTTAAACCTTCATCAAGCCATGGGTATTTTCGCTCATTGCTTCCCAAAGCGCCATAAAACCAATTGTGGCCTATTTCGTGGGCAATAGTATAATCTAATATTTTTTCATCCGGTGTTGGAGAAATGACCGTAATGGTTGGATACTCCATTCCACCGCCAAAACTTTCAGGTCCCTGCACAACACTGACTACTGAATAAGGATAACTGCCGATCCAGTCACTTCTTGTTTGTAAAGCATTCTTTGCAAAGTCAAGGCTATTGGCCCAATATTTCTCTTGTGGGGTAGTGTAGTAACAGTAGACATCTATTATTTTGCCTGATTGTAAAATACAGGTGTCATGCTTTACAATAAAACGTTTGTCCGCAAACCATGCAAAATCATGGACATTTTCCTGCTTATACCGAAGTGTTTTTAGCTCTGCTGATGAAGCAGGAAATTTCTGAACAATGGTCTTATAAGTTCCACCTCTTTTTATTTTTTTTCGCAATGGTTGCCAGTTAAACGACGATCTGTTTTTCAGCCATTCTTTCTCTTCTTCATTCTGCAGTTGGCCTGTAGCGGCGACAACATAATTTTCCGGCAACGTGATGCTTACATCGTAGTTGCCAAATTCGCTATAAAACTCTCCCTGGTCCAGGTAGGGCATCGGGTGCCATCCATCTTTATCATATACTGCCGGTTTAGGATACCATTGTGTCACCTGGTAGCTGTCTCCATCATGTCCGCTTCTCGAAAAATTATAAGGAAGTTGTACATGAAAGGGGGTGGTGATCGTTATTTTTTGTCCAGGTGAAAGAGGAGAGGGGAGATTTAATTTTAAGATATCAATATGTTGCGGATGATCTTCTGTTTTCGCAGTAATATTATCTACTTTAAAATCCAACCGGTTGATATAGCCTTTTTGCTCCTTATCAGAAAAGTAAAATTTGGTATTGCCGTTTTTTAAGAGTTGATCACTAAAGGCTGTCTTATCTGTTTTATAAGCGTTGGGCCAGGTATGAAACCAGATATAAGTAAGTGTGTCGGGTGAATTGTTGATATATTCAATTTTTTCAAACCCGGTTAAAGAATGTTCTTTATCATTGAGTGAAACATTGACCTGGTAGTTCACCTGTTGTTGCCAGTACTGAGCGGAGCCGGGGGTTTGGCACTGAGCCTGTCGAAGTGTGGCAGTTAATAGCTGACCGTTAAAGAGAAACAAAGCAATGAGAAGTTTCTTCACCAGGATTCGTTTTTTTCAAAAATAGAATCTAAAATCTGCAATCACAAACTATCTAATGTGTTAATGTGGAAACCTGCCTGACGGTAGAAAGATATGCTGATATGTGCAAATGACTCTAAATTCTGGTCGCCGCTTTCCGACTTCATACCTCATACCTCATACTTCTTACTTCGTTTTTATTTACCTTTTCCTTTCAGGATAATCCGTACGGTATGTATCATGATTTTAAAATCGAGGGCCAGGGATATATTTTCTATGTACAGCAGATCAAACTTGCTTCTTTCGATCATTTCTTCCACATTCTCCGCATAGCCAAATTGTACCATTCCCCAGCTGGTAAGGCCAGGCTTTACTTTCAATAAATATTTGTAATACGGAAATTGTATGATCACCTGGTCAATATAAAAGCGGCGCTCAGGTCTTGGTCCTACCAGGCTCATATCTCCCAATAGAATATTCCATAATTGTGGAAGCTCATCCAATCGCCATTTCCGCATCACTTTGCCCCAGGGCGTTATGCGGGGATCGTTGTCAGAGGAAAGTGCGGGGCCATTTATTTCAGCATCGGCTACCATGGATCTGAACTTATACAGGCGAAACTCCTTTCCTTTATAGCCGACTCGTTGCTGGCTATAAAATATCGGTCCTTTAGAGGTCAATAAAATTCTTATCACGACATAAAGCATTAGCGGTGATAATAACACCAGTCCGGATACTGCCGCCCCTACATCGATCAGTCGTTTTACATGCTGCTGCCATTCGGGCATCAGGTTTGTTTTCAGATCTATCAGCGGAGCCCCGAGTACATTGATCGTTTTTACAGAACCTGAAAGAATATCTAATATACCCGGTTGTATTTTTATTTCTACGTCTTTTTCACTCAACCGGTTGATAGTATTTTCCAGTAAAACGTGATCGGATTTTTCAATAGCTAACACTACCTGGCTAATGTTATGCTGATCGATAATATTTTCGAGTTCATTGATAGAACCCAATTTCGGCAAAACATCATCAATACTATTTTGAGTATTATTCTGCGGATTTATAAAACCAATATACCGGTATCCACCATCCCGCAATTTTCTTTCTGTTTCCGCATAAATTTTAAGTGCGTTATCCTTACTCCCAATCATGAGCGTATTAAAAAAAACTTTTCCCGTCAGCAATTGATCTTTCACAATATTGAGCAAAAGCCACCTGCCCAGGAAAGTCAGCATAAAATGAATTCCAAAAAGCAAGGCAAACGCGACATAATTGTACGTGCTGTTGATATTGGGATCATTTAATACAAATAAGGAGAAAAAAAGAATGGTTCCCAGTAACGTGCAAATAATCGTAAGGTTAAATTCTTCCAATCTCGATTTTTTATACAGGGATGTATAGGTACCTGCCAGCGCATAAATGATGAGCCATCCAACAGGCACGATCAGTAAGATATAAAGCCACGACATTTTGCTGATAGGAAATGCTGCCCTGTCACTAAGCAGGTTACTCCTTATCATATAAAGAAAGAGCCATGCAATAGCAGCCATGAAATAATCGATCGCTATATACCAGCCAACTGATATTTTTTTTCCCGCACTCATCCGTGTGTAATAACATTGTGCCCGATCTTGTTGAGTATTTTGTGTGCTACATCCATCGCCATCAGGCCATCCATTTCTGACACAATGGTTTTCGTATTATGAACAATGGCATTTACAAATTCTTCCAGTTCTTTTTTAATGGCGTTAACTTCAGGCACCGCCGGATTGGCTACAGCAATTGTTTTTTTACCGCCTGGTGTTTCAATATCAAAAGCAAAGACATTGGAATCCTGCGGTTCTTTTAATTTAATGATCTCTGTTTTTTTGTTTAAAAAGTCAACCCCGATGTAGGCATCTTTTTGAAAGATGCGCATCTTTCTCATTTTTTTCATGGAGATGCGGCTACTGGTGAGGTTGGCGACACAGCCATTGTGAAATTCGATCCTGACATTCGCTATGTCGGGTGTTTCTGTCATTACCCCGACACCACTGGCCGAAATGCTTTTTACATCACTTTTTACAATGCTCAGGATAATATCGATATCGTGGATCATCAGGTCGAGTATCACACTCACTTCTGTGCCCCGGGGATTGAATTGTGCCAGCCGGTGCACTTCAATAAACATCGGGCTTAGCTGCATATCTTTCAGGGCAAGAAAGGCGGGGTTAAACCTCTCTACATGTCCCACCTGGAACTTGACACCGGATTCCTGGGCCAGCTTTACGAGCAGCCGGGCTTCTTCCATCGTATTGGCCAACGGTTTCTCTACAAATACATGTTTGCTTTTTTTGATGGCCCTTTCACACAGTTCAAAATGATAATTCGTGGGTGCCACCACATCAATGGCGTCACAGGCATCGATCAGCGTATCGGGAGCCAGGAAGCGGGGAAGCTGGTATTTTTCAGATACTTCCTTTGCGGTATCGTCGTTAGGATCATAAAAGCCAACCAGCTCAATTCCGGGTATTTCTTTCCAGTTGTTCAGGTGAAATTTTCCCAGATGCCCCACGCCCAATACGCCTATTTTTAGCATTTGTAATTGTTTTTGAGCGTCAAAGATAGTGAAGCGATGCAGCAACCTGACTGTCAGTAGTTAATTGGGTATATGGCTGGGGAAAATTTTATAAAAACTTTTGTTTTAGAGATATCAAATCCCCTATCTTTGCCATCCCAAAAAATGATACCGGAAGGTATGATTGAGGAACGGATCGGTAGTTCAGTTGGTTAGAATGCCGCCCTGTCACGGCGGAGGTCGCGGGTTCGAGTCCCGTCCGGTCCGCAGAAATCGACCTCAAACCCGCGCTAGTCGCGGGTTTCTTGTTTTTACTCTATTTTTTACTCTATCTGCGATCATTTTAACAGAATTTCCTTACAGGTCTTCACATGACTTTCCGTAAATTTAAGTAGAAAATCGTGAGTATGGATATGAGTGTGTTGCACCGGCATCCGCTGCCGGACAGGGATTATTTCTGGAAAGACAAATTGAATAGTTTAACCGGGCACCTGGATTGCCGGTTTCTCGAATGGACAGGTTGGTATAACCAGGATATTTATCAGCGTCTGTTAGGTCATTACAGGCTTTATCAACTGTTTAAAAAGGAAAGCAAGGCCGCTGACAGTTTACCTCAGCCATTGGTCTATATTGTAAATTACCGGGTTTCCCACGGCTTTAAATTCCTGCTCTCCCGTATCACGGGCATTTTGTATTATATAGGATCGTTTGGCAAGCCTTATTATCCTTTGCAAACGGAAGGAATTAATAAGTTACTGGTTAATGAATATGCTCACATTCTGCAAGCATTCTTAACCGAAGCAGATAAGAATTTTGAAGAAGCATTATCCAATGCAATTAGACAAATCATATCACCGGAATTTGGCAAGAAATCTGCGAATGCACTTTTCCATGTTAAACAATCGGCTGTTATTTTACAAACCCGGAATGAATTCAATAGTTATCATAACAATACCCATTATTTCAATGACTACACCACAGTTAATACTGCTAATGGCATAAAAGGTAAAGAGAAAGGAGTATTTTCTAAAAAGCAAATCCTAATCCTTTTTGATCTCCTTGCAGAAATTGGAAAGATGGAGAAAATTGACTTTAGCAAGCCTAATAAATTTGATTCTATTGCTGAACTTTTATGTGCCATTACTGGTAAGAGCAAAGATTCTTGGATTGAGCAATTGAAAGATGGTCGAAATAAAGGATTGTATGAATTCAAAAATGAAGGAGAAAGGAAACAGTTGATTGTAACACTCACCAATTTATCTGAGACTTTTAGGAAAGCAGGATTTCGATCTATTGCAACTTTAACCGATAAGAAACTTATAAAATTAGAAGTAAAATAATTGAATTTTCAATGAAGGAAGCGGGTATTTGCACGTCCAGCAATACTCGAACGTTATGCGGCGTTTTAAATAGAAATCTCCTCTCAAACATCTACAAGACGACAGTGATGTCCATTGCAAATAAGGCAGTTTATTTGTAAATTTGGTAATGCACGGAACACTGACTGATTTAGCCACGGGAAAGCTTTTAGAGAAGTTTGGCGCGGGCAACCATAAGCCGGGTTCCGGAAGTGCTTCAGCATTCCACGGTATGTTGTCAGCGCAAATGCTTCGTACCGTAATTGATCTTACCAATGAGCCAAAACGGAGAGCAATTTATTCCGACTATATACCTGAGCTCCTAAGAATCAAACAGGAGATCGATTCGCGAATTTACAGTGGCTTGGAAATGTTGTTTCAGGAGGATTCTGAACAATTTGATAGGGTAATAAAACTTAGAGAGCAGCGTGACGGAGAACTGGATCCCCTAAAAAAAAGAATGAGGTCCGAAGAGGCTCGAGAGGCTCTTAAACTTGCCACTCAAATACCACTTAAGATCGCTGAATTCTGCCTGGAACTAGGGGATTTTGCGGCTTACGTATTTGACCATGGATTCAAATCTGCACGTGGCGATTCCGGCGTTGCCTTAAACAGCGCTATCTCAGGCGTTGCTAGTTGCCTCTCTATTGTCGAACTGAATCTAATTTCGATTCCTTTTGATGAATGGATGGAAAAAATAAGGCAACACAAAACAAATATAAGATCGCACTTTGATAGGCTATCCTCAAAAGGAGCTGAAAAGCTAGGTGTTCTTGAAAAAGAATCAGAGGAGAACATGGCATTCCACCAAAGTATAGCTGAATTCCGACGTGGCAATCTAGCCGATTCAATCCGCTCACATTCGGAAATCGAAGAAATCGTAAGGCGACTGCAAAATACATTGTGGTTGCAGCGTAATAAGATATGGAAGGATGATATGCTTGAAAATCCAATGCAGGTGTTAAGGCCAGATGTAGTCTTAAAGAAGGTGATGGACTATACTTATCTTGAATCAAACATGCTTGGAGTTTATGAAATAGATGGAGAATTGTTCGAGATTGCTGGTTTAATCGATAAAAGTAAAAAGCTAGTTCAAGTTTCTAAAAACTTTTCTCCGGAAACACAGATTTTTACAGCTGCCCATGAACTTGGGCATGCCATTTTACACAGACAAACTGTATTACACCGTGACAAATCAATAGACGGCTCTTCAATTATCCCGAGGAGCCGGGAAGAAATGCAAGCAGACAAATTTGCCACCTATTTCTTAATGCCAGCGACGTTGGTAGAAGATGTTTTCGTGGAAATTTTTGACATGTCAAAGTTTGTCATAAATGAAAGTACAGTACTTGCCCTTAGAGCTGGAAGTGTCAGTGCATTAAGAAAAAAATGCCAAAATGCTCGGGGATTAGCTCGCGTGTTAGCTTCTACGGATTATTTTGGAGGTAAATCCTTTAATCCTCTCGCAAAAATTTTCGGCGTTTCAATTGAAACTATGGCCATTCGCTTGGAGGAACTAGGCCTTTTCGAATTTTAGTTGATATACAATCAAACAAAGCCGTCCTGATCTGAAAACGCTTGTTACAAATTAACCATGGATTGGAACTAGCTTTTTTATTTGATATAGCAATTGATACCGTACCGTATCAGCCAATAGCCATAAGTAGCTAAAATAATATAAAGCACCCAGCGAAGTACGACCGAATAGTATTCCCTGACATTATGTTCAGGAAAAAACAAAAATCGTTTTTCCTGCCGGATATTTCGTGGCAAAGTTGTCAAAAAAACCTTTATTCCCTTTAGGTCATCAGATAGTTGTTTTTGCATTTCAGAAATGCTAATAGTATCGGTTTCTGTTTCCGGATTGTTTATTTTTTCCTCCTGTTTTTTTAGCAATGTTTTAATCTCCAACAAGAGTTTGGTATTTTCTTTTTGTTCCTCCAGCATTTCCGTCAATACTGAGTGTATTTGTTCATTTTCCATATAATACTATATTTTACTTGTTATTGAATTTTTTGCGTGATCAGCATAGCCCTCGCCGTTTCCGCTTACTGCGTTTTTTGGCTTCTTTCAGTAGGGCAGGATTGACCATCTCGGTATAAGGGTGAGAGGGTTTTAAGTGAATATTTATCGAATGGCTTTTCTCCAGGTTTTTTTCTTTATGCTGTTCATTTTTTTGTTCCTTACTTGAGTGCTTGCCAGAGCCACTTGCAGGGGAAGTTTGTATATCCTTTAGCAGCTCTTTCCGTAATTCCGGTTTCAGTGCCAGTATCTTTTCAACAGTGGCCAGCGAATAGCCAACTTCGCTGCCCTTGGTATAAACCTTTTGTGGATCACGGAATGCAATACCTCTTGCCTTGATTATTTCATAGCGTAGGTTTTTCATTTTACGTTCAAATTCCGGGTAGTCCTTTGCCATCACAAGGCAGGTTTTGATATCTTCTTTTAGCTGCTGCTTTCGCTGGTCCAGGCGTGGAATATTCCGAAATTCTTTAGAGAGGTAGCGTCTCGGATTGAGAACTTGTTGCAATTCATGTTTCAGCTCCATCTTCCGACAGAACTCAGCGATCTTTTTGTAATTATTACTATCGCTCAAAGTCTTTCTATCAAAGCCAATACGATTGCCAACAATATGCAGGTGCTGATGTCCGGTATCTTTATGCAGCACAGCAACAAACTGGTTGTTAGAAAATCCTAGATCCTTTGCACAGTCTTGAGCGATTTCTGTCAATACATGAGCCTGTAATTTTTCTCCGGGTGCCAGACTGAGCGTGATATGTAAAACAGGTTTGGAAAGCCTGGGATTAAGCTGCCGCACTTCATTAAACTGCTGTATCAGTTCTTTGTCATTGCCATAGCACTGATTGTAGCATAAAACCTCTGCACGGTCTTTTAATATGGCTTCATGATCCTGACTTTTCATAAGCTTATCATGCAGGCAATAATTAAGACAGCCTCTGAAGGATTTTCCGATGATTATTTTCCCGATCATTGGAGATAGTTTTTAATGTCCACGGCCAGCTGTTTCACCTGCCCGGAAAGCATCTGCAGGCCCGCTCTTTCAAGAGCATTTAATTCATCCATCCGGTTACTTTTTTTAGCTACCTGGTTAAGGTTAGCGGCAAGGTGATTGAGAGTGCCGGCAAACTGTAATACTTCTTTGGGTAACACTTTTATTTTCCTGACAGCTTGTCCCTTCAATCCGGATTCCCGCAAAAATTCTGATAGTGTTAATCCGGCTGCTTTTGCTTTTTGCCGGAGTATTGTTTTTTCTACCAGCGAGCATTTAACCCCGATAAAATGATTTTGCTTTATCGCTTTTTTGGGTCGTCCTCCTTTATTTTTCCAGTCTTGTTTGACTACTTCCATCACTCTTCACTTTTCACTGTCTGCTGCAATGTCTTTTAGAATCCGCCAGCCGGCGGATGAGAAAAGCCAGCGTTTCGGTAAAACCGAAACATAGCTGGCTCCTAAACTTTAAAGATGTCTTCCACGCCTGTGGCTTTGCTTTAGTTCGGGGCTTACTGATTTGATTAAACAATCATTCAGGTCTTTGAAACGGTGATAATGTCTACTTTGATCCTTGTATTTTGAAGACCATTGAAGAGCCTGCTGGGTGCACTTGACACCCATCCTGTCACGGTCCAGTAACAAATGAATATTTGAATATTGCTCCATGCGTTCCCGGCTCTTTTCAAAAAATGAAACAGAGTTTAAGACCAACGAATCGGCCTGAATTGTTGGCAGGTCAATCAAAACTTTCATGTCGGATTGTTGTATCGTTTGAAAAGAAAGAAAGCTGAAAAATCCTTCAAAAACAGCCAGGTCTTTATTACCGTTTTGCGGGATCAATCTTGGTTCTTTTGGAGTGCTGCTTCCTTTGAAATATTGGTTGCGTAACTCATAACCACCATTGTCATTTTTAAAACCGATAGCCAGGTGTTTCTTGCCGTATAATTCAAAGCTTACTTCTTCACAAAACTGGTTGGCAATAGCCAGGGGAATTTGCCGGGCATCCAGGTATTCTTGTAATGCAGGATTGCTGATCTCCCAACTGTTGATTATTCGGATCTTACCGGCTTCGTGTGAGGGTTTTTTCTTTTCACCAGCCGGTTGGTAGCTATGCGGGTGAAAAGAAAAGCCGGGGCTTTGTTGAAGGGATAATTTTTGCAATAATTCAGTTACTGAACATTTAAAATATCGTATTCCAAAGTCTATTAAATTTCCACCCTCGCCGGTGCCATGATCGTACCATACATTTAGTTGACGGTTTACTTTAAAAGAAGGTGATTTTTCTTCCCTTAAAGGAGATAAATACCAATGATCATTATTTCTGATTTTTTGAGGAGTATGTCCTAAGCTCTTCAGGAAATCAATCATATCTATTTGTTTCGCTTCTGTAATTGATATATTTCGGGTTGTCATATCATTGGGTTTAAAAAATAATAAATAGTAAGAGTTGCTGGAATGGTTAAAAATGAGCAACGCTCTCAGCGCGTATTGATATCAGAGCCCTAACCCGGAATAGATTTTTTTTCTGCTAACTGCGTTCGTAATTGTTCTACCTGTTCTTTAAAGAAAAAACGCCGGGATTTGATTTTGAAAGATTGCAGTAATTCCGACTTTCGCCAGTCATTGATGGTCTGCCGGCTTACTTTAAAAATCTTCTCAACGTCTTTAGAAGATAGAAAGGGAGAATCCTCGTCTGGATAGTAGTTTTTAACCGGAGTGTTTGTTGTCAGTACTTCCCTGATCTTCTGGTCAATCAGGCTTTCAAATAATCGGATCAGCTCCTGCGGTTTTTGAATTAACAAAAAAGGAGCAGTTGCATTTGCATTTACTTCTTGTTCCATGTCGCCTCATTTTACTTTCTGCACAAAAAAAGTTTACAGAAGCAAAGTAAGAGTGTAAAGAGGGGTGAAAATTTTCAGGTCGTCCTGGAAAAATAAGTGGTTGGGATTGAATGGGTTTGACGGGTATTTACAGACTTGGTTGTAATACCACTAAAAAGGGAATGCAAAATTCTAAGCAAATAGTACTTTGAACAACTTCGTAATACCTTCATATAAGCAATGTCAACTAATCCGGAAAGGGCCTAATATGAGTTTTAATGAGATTTTCTACACCCAAAAAATCTGTATATGCCAGCACATAAGATTTCGATAGGAAAAATTACAGAAATATTCCGCATTTCTCAGCACTATCCAATGAATATCCGAGCGGCTGCTAAAACATTGAAAATTTCAAGAATTACTTTTAGAAAGTACATGGCAGATGTAAATAAATTTAGAAATCTGTATCCCAAAGATGCCAACAACTTTAAAGTTTATTTGTCTTCATTTCATCCTTTTGTGCCTCAAATTGGAAGTGATCCCAGGCTTATTGAGCTTTTTCCAGCGATTTTCCAAGCAATATCTAATAATGGATCAAACAGAAAAGTTGAATGGCAAGAATATAAAAAAGCGATACCTAATGGATATAGTTACTCCCAATTCGCTACGTTTTTTTCAAGGTGGTGTGGTGAAAACAGATTGTTAATCGGTAACCGACATTGGGGAATAAAAACAATTCCTGAAACTGATAGAAAAATATTGATGGAATGGAGGCGCTCGAATGATAAATCTAAATGGACAAAAGCAGTCGTTATTTTAGAAAGTTTTAGAGGGGTTTCTAAAATTAAATTGATACAAAAAATTGAGAGATCAACGCGGCAAATAAAGAGATGGATTCAGGCGTATAAACAATTTGGAATAGAAGGGCTAACAAAAAGACCCCGAATGGTAAATGAAAAGATTAGGGAAAATATTCGTCATAAAAAGGATAACCTGATAAAATTGATTCATGAAACACCAAAACTACATGGAATCAATAGAGCGTCCTGGGGGATAAAAAGCCTTTCCAAAGCTTATTTTAAAACTTATGGGGTAGAGGTAAGTAAAAGCACAATTTCAGAATACATAAGAAGTGAAGGCTATGCATTTAAGCATGCCAAGAGAATATTAACAAGTCCTGACCCTTTATATAGGGAAAAACTTGCTAAAATCACATCAATCCTATCAAACCTTAAAGCAAATGAAAAATTCTTTTCAGTTGATGAATTTGGGCCATTTGCTGTAAAACGTAAAGGAGGGCGAGCACTGGTTCGACGGAATGAAATAAAATCCTATCCCCAATGGCAAAAAACTAAAGGCTGTTTGATTTGTACTGCTGCATTAGAATTGTCGCAAAATCAAGTCACACATTTCTTCTCAGTAAAAAAGAATACAGAAGAGATGATTAAGTTGGTTGGACTACTTATTGAGAAATATAAAGGGCAAAGCCGGATATTTTTTTCATGGGATGCGGCATCTTGGCATGCATCAAAAAAACTCTATACCAGGATTGATGAAATTAATTCTGTGGAATACAGGGAAACGCATGGTACGTCTGCTATAGAACTGGCCCCATTACCGGCGTCTGCACAATTTCTGAATGTAATAGAATCGATTTTCAGTGGTATGGCCAAAGCCATAATTCATAATAGTAATTACAAATCGGTGAATGAGTGTAAATTGGCAATTGATCTCTATTTTAAAGAAAGGAATGAATATTTCATGGCAAATCCCAAGAGAGCAGGAAATAAGATATGGGGAAAGGAGCAGGTAGTATCCGTTTTTAATGAGGCTACGATTTATAAGGATCCAAAATGGCGATAAAAAGTATACAAAATTGCTTAATGGAATGCTGTATTTTCCTAGTGTGTTTATTCTGCTCTCTAACTACTAAATCAAATCCGGGAAGTTCTTAATTTGACTGGCGAACGACCCTTTACAGCGGCCTTTAAATCTATTCAATTTTGATACAACCTTTACTTTAAACGCATAAGATGCATGGCATATTGCCAAGCTGCTCTTTTCTTAGTTTTGCCTTTAAGTAAAGATGATGGTGCAGAACCTGAAAATATTCAAATCACTCTTTAAAGGCCGGGAGGATGCCTTTGCGATTCGCTGGGAACGGGATGGCAAAAGCGGTTATATGCCTGCCTATATCCTGGACTGGGATCAATTTAAAATGCACAAGACAAAAGGTGGCACGTTAAAGGATTTTAAAAATAAAGAGTATGCACCGTTGACGGATCAAAGAATGCTGAACCATCTATCCGGAAAAGAAATCGTAGGGGTTTATCCTTTATTGCAGGATAATACATCCTGGCTTATAGCGGCTGATTTTGACCAGTCCACCGCCAAAACCAAAAGCTGGATAGACGAGTGCCGGACATTCATGCTGGAATGTGAAAAGCATAATCTGCCTGTTTACCTGGAACGTTCGAGATCTGGTACAGGTGGCCATGTCTGGATGTTTTTTGAAGAACCCTATCCGGCATTTAAAAGCAGGCAGCTATTTATTCAACTCCTCAAATCTTCGGGCATCATATCTGAAGTGGAAAAGAATTCAAATTTTGACAGGCTATTTCCCAATCAGGATGGACATTCGGGTAAAGGCTTGGGCAACCTTATTGCTTTGCCTTTACAGAAGAAGGCTATGGAGAATGGTAATGCCTGTTTTATTCATCCAGAAAATTTAAACCAATTTCCTGACCAATGGGCGTTCTTGAAAACCGTCCAAAAGGTAAAAATGAAAACGCTGGATGAATTGTATGAGGGCATTATTGATAATAAACTTACCAGTTCTGCTATTGGAGCAGTTGCTACAAATTCTTTGAATGGCGAGTTCACAGTCATTCTCAGTAATCAGGTCGTATTGCCACGCTTTGGCTTAGATCCTTTATTGTCAAAATACCTAAAGGATAATCTGAATTTTATGAATGTAGATTATCTTATTAAAAAGAGGTCGGGACGAAGTACTTATGGTAAGCAAATGTATTTTGAAACAGTAGAGGAAAAAGAGAATACCATTGTTATGCCAAGGGGTATTATTGGCAGGCTGCTCCGATATTGTAACGAACAAAAAATACCATATCAGCTTGAAGATAAAAGAACGAAACTTGAACCGGTTAAATTTACTTCTTCCATTTCATTGTATGACTATCAACAAGAGGCTGTCGAAATCACAAATAAAAAAGACTTTGGCGTTATCGTTGCGCCTCCCGGGGCAGGAAAAACGGTAATGGGTTTAGAAATTGTAGCAAGAAAGCAGCAACCTGCTTTAATCATCGTTCATCGAAAGCAATTGTTTGATCAGTGGGTGGATAGGATTCAGTCTTTTCTGGGTATTCCAAAATTCCAAATAGGAAAAATTAATGGTAGTAGCTATGAAATTGGGCAAGAAATTACCGTAGCGATGATACAAAGCCTGCAAAATCCAGATCTGCCAGACAAAGACAAATTACATCATGCCTTTGGAACAATTATAGTAGATGAATGTCATCATATTCCCGCCAAAACATTCCGGGAAGTAATACGGCATTTCCATTCTTATTACCTCTATGGGTTTACAGCAACTCCTATTAGAAAAAACAAAGATGAAAAGCTGATATTTATTCACATTGGCGATATAATTCATGAAGTGGTCATCCCTATAACTGCAAACCAGAATAGACAATTATCGGTAATCATTCAAAACACAGAATTATTTACGCCGTTTAATGCCTCAACGGATAAAACTGAAACACTTTTAAATATCCTTATTCATGATACGGCAAGAAATGAAATGATCGTAGAAGATATTATAAGGGAAGTAAGGGCTGGCAGAAAAATACTTGTATTAACCGAGCGGAAAGCCCATGTTGATATATTACAACAATATCTGAAAGGCACTTGTGAAACAATTGCATTGACCGGAGAAGATAGCGAACAATCTAAGAAAGCGAAACTACAATTAATTGATAGTAGCGATTTCCAGGTACTGATCGCCACCGGTCAATTTATTGGAGAAGGGACGGATATCGGTGTTTTAGATTGCCTGGTTTTAGCTTATCCTTTTTCTTTTGAAGGTAAACTGATTCAATATATCGGACGGGTTCAGAGAAGCCCGGTTGCCCCGGTTATATATGATTACAGGGATTGCAGAATTGAATACCTTAACAACCTGTTCAGGCAGCGCAATAAGTATTATCGGAAATTGATGAAGTCAGGACAACTAACAAACCTGAATGAAATATTGCTGGTCTTTCAGGGGGCTGGTTTTTATATCAATACTACTGGTAATTTACTCCCGGTTGAATGTCTTGATTTGCCATTGCCTGTTGAAGAATTTAAAGATGGTGTAGCCTGGAGATTACGTGTTAATAGTTATAATGAAGAGGAAGGGGAATTAGTTACAGAAATTACTGACTATGATTTCCTAATTAGCAAGGTTACAGATGGCAGACAGGGTTCATTTTATTTTTATGGAATTGAAAGAATAAAGTTTAGAAGCCTGGACACAAGTAGTTTCTTAAGATCCGTTATACTAAAACATCAGCCTATTATTGAAACTAAAAGAATTGAAGATGATAAAAAAGAGCTTGCTCCTACCGGGTATATTGTTTTGAAAACAATGAAAGTGCCTTTTGGGAAAATTAATTTCTTATTTGGAAGTATTTCATTTCCCATCTTCATTGAGGAACTTAGCCAGGAAATCATATTCGAAATCGCTAACCCAGATATAAGACCAGAGTTTGCAGCCATACGTGACTATTTCATAAAAGCCTTGAAGAAGAAATTATTCTCCGTAAATGTTACTATAAAATATACCGCCAGCCAGATACTATCAGCAACGGCTATTTCAGAGGATATTGATAGCATAAACTGTCACATGATTGATAGTGTTCGATTCGAGTTTGTAAAGCGGGAGATTTTTAAAGGAAAAGGCCGGGCTGCGGATGATCAATCTATCCATACGATGGAGGATTTGTTGAGTCCATATGACGAAGGGAAGAGATTATTTTCATCCGAAGCTGCCCTATTTGATGACATTCTAAACATTAAGAACTCGAAGCATTATTTGCAGCTAAAATATCTTTCCTCTAAACATGAAGCCTCGGTTTTGAAATTAAGATTTGTCTTACAGCCATTTTCTTTTTTATTCTTATTAGCGGGTGAAAAGAAATATCATATTATATGGGAAACATTAGATACCGAAGAGGCAACCTATATATGGCATGCAGATAGAACAAGGGAGTCTTTACGAATTGCTCTTGGAGAGATTGAAGCAATACTCAGGGGTATAAAACAAAATGGTAGACAAACTTTTTTGGAGAAAGAGAGTAATAATTTTAGCAGGGTCATTCACGATTATGCGGATGCGAAGAAAGGATTTGTTTTATGGAAGGGGGCGTTGGAAGAAAAGTTGATCTAATTTTCTGTCATAATAATATGGTCTAGTTCAACGAACAATATCGCTTTTGCCAAACGTCAGCTTTATGAGTATCCACTTTATTCTCTGCTTGTATTGATTTGTGAATTATCAGGGATTATTTTTAAATAACCTTCTTTATAAGTCAGGAATGCATTACATGCTATCAGATATTTTTCCATAGCATCGAGACTTTCATGATGTACATGGCTGCTAAATTCCCAGGCACGAAGCATCATTCTTATGTATGCTTCGGCATCCCTCTGCTTAGTCAGCTTTTTCAGTGCACCCATATAATCTTCGCGGTACACTGTTGGTATAATAATCTTCGACAAGCCTTTTGAACTTAGCTCTGCATTCATCATTACCCGTGCCATTCTTCCATTTCCATCCAGGAAGGGATGCACTTCACTTATCATAAACATCATATACGCAGCTTTTGCAAAAGGGTGTTGTAGCAGACTATACCAATCAAACCCTTTTTTAAGTGTGCCCGGCACCAGTTCCATATCCACAAACTCAGTAGTACCAGCCCGGTTATTTTTATCCTTGAACTCACCGGGATTTTTTGTTTTTCTTGCACTTAGCAATATGGCATGCCGTTCCCGTAACAACTTTAACAGGTGATCTGGAGAATTGGGTAAAATAGACATTTCGGTTCGATTGGAAACTATCTGATAAGTTCCCAACACATCATGCGAATCTTCATCTCTGGCAGGCAATGGCATTGCCGTAGTAATGATTTGCTTAGCCTCATCAACAGTAAATTCGGTACCCTCTATGTAATTTGAAAAATAGCTTTCAAAAAAAGCGAAGTTTTGGTAAGACTGAACACTCTTGTTTTGATCCGGGTAATCCGGGTAATCGTTTTTTGCCAATTCTTCATATACCGACTCAAACAGTTGTATTCTGTCGGGATCAACCGGCTCACCGAGTACCCGGGCCCTGGCAACAGGACTCACCAGATTCTTAGAAAGTCCGGTGCCCAGAAGGTCAGTGATCAATTGATTAAGCTCGATAAATTCTTTTTCCATGCCCAGTTGTGGTGCAATTGTTTTTGCCCGGTCACGTACGAGGTTTAAGGCGTCTTCCCCTTTGACCCGTAGGTAGGCTTCTATTTTTTCCTCAAGCTGTTCCCGGCTTAGCGTTTTAGATTCCTCACCTGCCCCCTTTGTTCGTTGGAGATTTTCAAGATATGCCCGTGCAAGCCCGGAGGCTTTCAGATTGCCAAAGAACAAAGTATCCTCTTCCAATGCGTCTGGGCCTTTTGAGAAATGCAGGATCAGCCCAGGCAATTCCACGACACCCTTATAGTTTCGGGTAAGGTAAAGATGTCCGCCGGGAGTGGGCATACGTTCCAAAGCGCTTCTATGGCTTAGAAAAGCTTCGGAAAAAAGTTCAGAGATCAACCGGTACCAGTTGCGTCGCACAATTTTTTCAGGTGCTTCTTCTAAGTTTGAAGTATAAACCCTTGGAGCTATTTTGCGCACCAATCCCTGTTTTTCAAGCTTCCCTATTTCTTTGGATCTTTCTTTGGTTCCTATGATGATTTCCTGCAGCCTGTTCATTGCAATATTTTCCTCCCAATTTGATTTGTTAGACAGAAATGGAAATATTTTAATCCATAAGTAATAAAATTAGAAATTTTTTAAACCAAGTATGAAATTTCGTGCTCCAAAAAATCATCAAATAAAATAATTTACGCCAAAAATAGCAAAAATGGAAATATTTTCATCCAATTTGTTCAGCGATCAAAATTTATCCGATTAAAGACGATCGTTATTCAATGAATTAAATCGGTCATTATGATTTACTTATATCGAAAAAGTCTCATTTGTGTCGTAAAATGGAGCCATTCCCTCCAATTTTTTGTAACAAAATATGGGCAATTTTGACGATTTTATGTCACAGAATTAGGGCAATTAGTCCAGATCGCCCAATAGCAATAATTAGATCCAGGTAAGGCCCTTTTTATATTTCATATCGGTTGCGCCAAGTTTAACCTGGTTATCTTACTACAAAATATAACTTCCATTAAATGGTTGCCATCAATTCCCTCTCCTTCCATATTTTCTCAATCTGGTAAGCCGCCTGGTCAGGTGTAACCTTAATATACCTATAAAAATCCTTCAGGCTTCTATGGCCGCTTATTTTCATTATCAATTCAACAGGTGTTCCAGCTAAAAACTCGTTGGTGCAAAAAGACCGACGGCAGGAATGGGAAGTGATCCATTTATATTTTGGTTTTACTTCCTCAATGTCCCGGTTACCTTTTTTATAAGAAAACTTGATTGATTCGTCAATCCCCGCAACCCGACAGATCTTTTTAATGTCCTCATTAAATTCAGGATTCGATGTTCTGGGTATCTGTCCCTTAAATTTTGCTATAAGTATTTCGCGGGCAATCGGACGAAGTGGTATCACTACCCAGTGATCTGATTTTTGTTGCTTAATATATAACTTATCGTTCCTGATGTCTTCCGGCTGAATATTGCTGAAATCTGAAAATCGCAATCCGGTGAGACAACCTAAAACCAAAAGATCTTTTGGTATTTCAAGTTTCGGATTTAAAGAAAGATCGAGTTTATAAATCGTTTCGATTTCATACGCGGTGAGATAAGTGGCATCGGCCACTTCCTCGAATACTTTGTATTCAGTAAGGTCAATTGGAAGAATAATTTTACGCCGCATTCTATCTTTAAGAAATAATCGTAGATGCTTTATAGCTTTGCCCATCGTATTTCTTTTTAAACCTTTTAATCCTGTTTTCGTATAGCGATAAGAAACATAATCGAAGGTCATGAACTCCACAAAATCGTGATAAAAGTCAACATCGAAGGATTTAAAAGTTATTTTCCTCCCTCTGAATTTTTCAAATGCCTGCAGGTATCGTTTTACTTCTCTATAAATATCTACCGTGGAAGGCGCAATTCTCCTTTTCTTTGATTCGATATAATCATCGAACTGAACATAGACATCCAGATTACCCGTGACATCTTTTCGCTGCTCAAGGGTTGACACATCTAAATCCGGTGAAAAAATTTTCTTAAGAAAGAACAATGGATTCTCCCGGGTGTTTTTCAAACAGAAAGTAATTATGTCCTCGGCAATTCGAATCATCTGGTGTAATTGTTCATTAAATTCGCCAGCATCACCAAATTGCGAAGGCAGATCATTACGGATTTTTAAAAGTTTTCGATTCCAGTATTCTGGTGGAATCGCAATTTGAGTATCAACCAATACACGCTGATTAGCGCCTCTGCAGTACTGAATAAAAATCAGGCTGGTTCCATCTTTTCTTTTCCAGTCTTTCTTGCAGACCGGTTTGAGTGCATATATCATAACTTGACGTTTATACTCTATCATTTCCTCTATGTCGGGCCTATCAAGTCATGTGAAGATAAAATGCAGAACAACCAAAGAAATTATTTAATTCTTTGAAAATTAGTTCGTAATGTAAGGATGTGTAAAATGATAGGAAGATGTAAAATAGAGGCAGCCCGCCGTCCGGTCCGCAAGAGTCAAAATCGAATCGAAAGCCCGCAAATCTTTGATATTGCGGGCTTTTTTGTTTTTGAGTCTATTCAAATAGCCCAATTCTTACCCTAAAGCCAGCCCCGGTATTCAATAAAAAATTAAGTGTCATCTTACCACGGTAGATAGCATTCCAAAAAAAATTGCCCGTTAACCTCCTGCTAGTCTGCAACGCAGTTTTATCAAATCGGGCCGCGATATCTATTAAATAAAAAAAAGGCTATCGTTTCTAACGATGGCCTTTTAATTCGATTTACCGGACGGCAGAAGTTGAGTGTTGGTTTTTAAGGATGTAGAGCGGTCTTTTCAATGATATTGGATGAATCAACTTCTGCTTCAAATGTAGAAAGCGAAGCCAACTATGGCAAGAGCAAATGTACCGGTGCCGGTATCGGAATTTTACGTGTTTAATAACGGGCGTTACTGTTTCCAGCTGTTTCATGCACTCCCCATACACTATCCATACAGTATCCATATACCATCTATACAGTATCCATACATGCTGAACGCTTGTTCTTTTGTACTGAAAAAACTTTAGAGTGCGGACTGGTTAATATGGATATGACTTTACAGTTGCACACAATAATTCATGCTCCTTTTAAAAGATACCGTAACGATACGGTAAAAATGCCGCATCAATCACCTTGTTCGGAGGCCTTTGCTGAAAGTATATTGCAATTGCATTTGCAAACATCGTGAAGGACCGGTCTGACGGAGGGAAGCTGAAAACCTACAACAGAGTAGGCAAGATCTATTCATTTAAACTAGCGTTGCTGCCAACGCTATCATCCTTGCAATTATTCTTTAACCAATTAAAGTTTTTTGCTTTTTGAATCAAAAGGCAAACCATATTATGCGTAAGTACTTAATCGCCTTAGTGGCCGTCGTCGCTGTTGTTGTCGTTTTTGCTTTTACACCTGCTACCGGAAATAAGGATAAGAAAGCTGTGCTGACTACTTATTATTATACCGGTGATGATTCTTACAGCCAGCAAACCAACGAGACCTTTTATATTAAAAACCCGGGCACCATTCCTAATTGTCCTGACCAGGGGCAATTGTTTGTAAGATTGTGACCAGCAGTGACGAAGGAGCGAATCCTGATTTTTCTTCGAGCAGGAACCCGGTTGATCTTCCTAATGGGCGGCTTTTAAATGGTGACTTTAGGGTTTTTTATCCGAATAACAATCTAAAAGAAAACGGAAACTACCAGTTTGGTTTAAAAGAAGGAACATGGATATCTGGCGATTTACGGTTGAACTATTTTCTATAACTAATTTGAAAAATGTACGTTTAAATGGCCTATTTGCAGAATACAATGTAAGCGAAAAATAATTAAGGAGGGTTCTTATAAGGACGATATTTTGTCGGACAATTTAACCGAATATTTACCCGATGGTAAAAGCAGACAGACATTGTATAACAAACTTCAAGAAGTTTTTGGACCATCGATTTAAAGATGAAGCAAAAGGGTGTTAAATTGCAGGAATCGCTTGCTAATTGCTATGTCATATGAAATTGTCTGTTGAAAAACATATCTGCTTTGTGGTACTGTTTCACTTATTTACCTGGTACACATCGCTTGCATCAGACTATCCGGTGAGTGCTTATCTCGGGATTGAGCAGGGCTTATCGAATAATTTCGTAAGATGTATCTACCAGGACAAAAATGGTTTTATGTGGTTTGGCACCTATGACGGGCTAAACCGCTATGACGGATATGAATTCAAAATCTTCAGAAATAATTTTAAAAACAATCGATCGCTCATTAACAACTGGATCAATGCTGTTAGTGAAGATGCAAAAGGAAATTTGTGGATAGGCACAAGGCAGGGAGCCTGTGTTTACCAAGGCTTGTCCAATAGTTTTTCTCCACTTTATTTCTATACTTCGGCTACAAAAAAGGAGCAACTTAATTCAGTCATCAGCGATATTGAAGCAGATGGGCAAGGCAATATGTTTGTTGGTGCGACAGGTGAGGGATTACTCTTTTTTTCAAAAGGTGAAAGCATTGCTTATAAAATACCATTGGAGAACGATGCTGTTTCTCCTTATGATGTTAGATCAGTTAAAGCGGGTAATGACAAAAATATTTGGTTCTTTGTCTCTAATAAAGGCTTGTATGTCTATGAATATAAAACCCATAAAGCCAGACTTGTGAATGCAGCCATCAAATCAGCCAATTGTATTGAAGCGGCAAATGGTTATTTATGGATAGGAACGAATGATGGATTGTTCCGGTACAACATCGCTTCCAATTCCTTCGACAAAGTTTATAATGCAGGAAATAAAAAATTAAACTACAATACTGTTGCAGGAATCACTGTAAGTAAAAACAACGAATTATGGATTGCAACAAATGGTGGTGGTGTTGTTATCTTAAATACACAAACTGAGGAAGCACAATTTTTATCGAATACAAAAGAGTCTAATTCTTTATCAAGCAATGCTGTCTATTCTGTTTGGATTGACAAGCAATCAAGAAAATGGATTGGCACTTTAAGAGGCGGCATCAATGTTATTGATCCCAATAAGGAGCGTTTTCAAAATATTGTTTCCAATCCTGCCACAACTAACACTCTTATCAGCAATTATATTTTATCGTTTTACGAAGCACCCAACAATGATTTATGGATTGGCACCGATGGTGGCGGCTTGAGCATTTGGAACAGAAGACTGAACTCGTTTACCAATTACCGCCACGACAGTGGTGACCCTTATTCATTAAGCGACAATTTTGTCACCGATATCCAATCCGATTTTCAAAACAACATCTGGATTACAACTTATCGTGGAGGAGTAAATCGGTTTAACAACGGGAAGTTTGAACACTATAACTGTGTTGACCCTAATAACACTAGGCTCACTTTACATCCCATAGGCCCGACTCTTCTTGTAGATGCTGAAAAAAATTTCTGGCTAAGCACCCAGCAATACGGCCTGTTCAAATTGAACAGGCAGAAAAAGGTTTTTGAATTGGTTGATGACAGGCTTAAGGATTTGTATGTATTGAGGGAAGACAGAAACAATGTTTTTTGGGGAGGTGGCATCAATCATCTGGTTCGAATTGATAAAGCCGGCAAAAAACATGTTTCTTATTTTATCGGTAAACCGGTTAGTGTTTTAATGGAAGACCGCTCAGGTAATTTTTGGGTTGGTACGGAAGGAGGGGGATTGATTTTGTTTGACAGGAAGCAAGGAAAGATTATTGCCCGTTATACTACAGATGAAGGTCTTTGCAGCAATTCGGTATTGACCATTTTGGAAGATTCAGAAGGTAATCTGTGGATGAGTACTTTTAATGGTATCGCCAAATTCAATCCTAAAAACAAAACATTCAAGAGCTATTATCAAGGCGATGGATTGCAAAGCAACCAGTTTAATTATCATGCTGCATTAAAATTACGATCCGGCGAATTTGCTTTTGGTGGTATTAAGGGGTTTTCTCTGTTCCGCCCCGAAAACATCGTAGCAGCCAACAGCAATCCTAAAATTTTTTTAACAGAAGTAAACGTTGCCAATACTGCTCTTGAAGAAGATTCTTCGCTTGAAATAAAAGCCAAGTCCAATCGTATTGAACTCATCAAAATTCCTTACAACAAAGCCGTTCTTTCATTTGGGTTTGCAGCGTTAGAATATTCCGCACCTGATAAAATTCAATATGCATATTACCTGCAGGGTTGGGATAGAGATTGGAACTATTCCGGTAATACAAGGAAAGTAATTTATAGCCGTCTTTCAGAAGGCACTTATACCTTCAGAGTGAAGAACACAAATGCCGAAGGACAATGGAGTAAAGAGGAGGTGCAAATTAACATCATTGTGCTCCCGCCATGGTACAGAAGCTGGTGGGCATATTTGATTTATGCCATGATGTTTGGCGCAGCGATTTATTTTTATTTTCAATACCGTGCAAGACAAACCAGGCTTCAATACGAAGTAAAGATTGCAAAGCTTAATGAAGAAAACGAACGTTCAGCAAAAGAAAAAAGTCTTGCAGAACTGGCGGTAGAGAAAGCAGAATTGGAAAAGGAGAGGGCCGAAAGAGAAAAAACCGAGGCAGAACATGAAAAAGAAAGGATCCTGAATGAAAAAGAAAGAGAGATTAATGAAAAGAAAATTTCTTTCTTCACCAATATCTCTCATGAGTTCAGAACTCCGCTTACTTTAATTATTAATCCGGTTAAAGAACTGCTGGAGAAGAATTCCAGTGAACAGAAAGACAAAGGTGAGTTGAGCATTGTTTACCGCAATGCAAGGCGAATGCTCAGTCTTGTCGATCAGTTGCTTTTATTCAGAAAGACGGAGAGTGGTTTGGATAAAATAAAACCATCCAAACTTAATCTTCACGATCTGGCATACGAAGTGTATCTATGTTTTATTCAGCAGGCAAAAACGCAGAGCATCAATTATGTTTTTGATTGTGCAAATAAGAATTTAGAAATCTATGCAGACCGGGAAAAGCTGGAGATTATTTTATATAACCTTCTTTCCAATGCATTAAAATATACATTTGCTGAAGGCAGCATTAAGCTTTCAATTGCAGAAGGAACCGAAGATGTTGCAATCAAAGTAGAAGACGACGGTGCTGGCATCCCCTCCGAAACAGGCGATAAGCTTTTTGATAAATTTTATAAGGCAGAAAGAGCAAAAACAAGTTCAAAGGCAGGTTTTGGCATCGGGCTTTTCCTGGTAAAACAATTTACCGAGCAACACCAGGGTACCATTTCTTACCAAAGCGAAGAAGGGCAGGGGACAACTTTTACATTAAAGCTTCAAAAAGGCAAAGATCATTTCGATGCGGACGTTATTATTTCAGAAAGGGAAGCCGCACCCCAATTGCTCGAAGTACTGAAGGATGAAGACCTGGTTGAAGAAAATAATGCAGGCGGGGAACCCTTAACGGAACTGGTTTCCGAAAAACAATCCATCTTAATTATAGATGATGATGAATCCATCAGGCAATACCTTGTCCGCTTGTTTAAAGACACATATATAATATACCAGGCAGAAAACGGCGAAGCCGGTTTGGCCATGGCTCAAAAGTATTTACCCGATTTAATCGTTTCCGATATTCACATGAAGGAGATGAACGGGATTGAGCTTTGCAAGATTGTTAAAGAAAACGAGCAGTTAAGCCATATCCCTTTTATCTTACTCACCGGTGCTACGTCCGATGAACTCAAGCTACAGGGAGTGGAAGGCGGTGCCGACGACTATATTGTAAAGCCGTTTGACAGCAAACTACTGGTTGCACGGGTTACCGCTCTTTTGAAAAATCGCAATACGCTTCAAAAATATTTTTACAACGAGATAACACTCAACAAAAACGATTTTAAGGTTTCTGCTGAATACAAGGAGTTTTTGGATAAATGCATTGCAGTTGTTGAAAGCCATTTAAAGGATAAGCACTTTAGTGTTCAAACTTTGCTAAACGAAATGGGGATGAGCCATTCCAATCTTCTTCGTAAAGTAAAATCAGTCTCCGGCCAGCCGGTAAATATATTTATCCGGTCCATCCGCCTTCGCAAAGCTGCTGAACTTTTTATTACTACAGACTACAGTATCAAGGAAACAGCCTACACCGTCGGCATAAGAGATATTAAATACTTCCGGGAACAATTCAATAAACTTTTCGGGATGAACCCTTCCGATTATGTAAAGAAGTATCGCAAGATTCATGGAAAGCAATTCACAGTTGACAAGGAATCCATCGATCCCGATAACTAAATTGATTTACCTGAATGTGAAGGAAAATCCTGAATTGGAAGCATTATCGGGTGCTTCTGCTGAACCTGAGCAACCTCATATTAGTTTTTAATTTTATTCCAACCCCTGTTTGGCGTCTCCACCCCCCTTTTTGGGCGTTTACCCCCCTTCTGAATTTCCGAAAAAATTTGTTTTACACCGGTAGCTTTACTTCGTCGCAGCCAAAAAACAGTTTTTCTTCGATTTTTAACGATTGGATATGAATAGAGCCACTACGCTCAAGTTGAATGCTGATCTTCCGGGTCTTCTTTTTTTATCCCTTCTGACTAAATCGATTAACTGAAAATTTAATAAAAAAGCCCGGTGCCTGCTTAATGAAAAAGAGAGCTTCCATACACGATATAGCAAAAGAGCTAAAGGTTTCAGCTACTACCATATCATTTGTATTAAATGGCAAGGCGGCGGAAAAAAGGATCAGTGAAGATGTAAAAAAGAAGGTGCTGGATTATGTGAAGCAGGTGGGCTTCCGTCCAAATATGGTGGCTAAAAGTCTCAGAACAGGAAAAACCAATATTATAGGAATGCTGGTAGAGGATATTTCGGATCCCTTCTTCTCCAGCATTTCACGCGGTGTTGAAGCCATTGCTTATAATCATCATTATAAGATATTTTTTGCAAGCACAGAAAACGATACAGAAAAAACCAAGGCATTAATAAAAGTATTCAGAGAACGCCAGGTAGATGGATATATAATTGCACCGCCTGCCGGTGTGGAAGCTGAAATAAAGGCTTTAATGGATGATAATGTTCCGGTGATTCTTTTCGACCGCTACCTGCCTTCTTTAACTACCAGCACGGTGATTATCGACAATTTCTCAGGTTCTTACAAGGCAGTAAGACACCTTGAAGAAAATGGTTTTTCAAATATTGCCTTCATCACCCTTGAATCCGATCAAACGCAAATGCAGGCACGTTTGCAGGGCTATATAAGAGCAATGGAAGAAAGCCTGAAAGATCCGATCATTAAAAAACTTCCCTACAAATTAAGTCATGACCTGAGTGCTGAAAAGATGGTGGAAGACTTTATTGCAAAACATGACAGGCCTGATGCGATCATCTTCGCAACAAACTATCTCGCCATAAACGGACTGAAAGCTATTCGCAACCTTGGCTTATCCATACCCGATGATGTTGCCGTTGTAGGCTTTGATGATAACACCCATTTCTATTTGTTTACTCCTTCCATTACTGCAGTGGCGCAACCTGTTGAGGAAATATCTGAAGAAGTAGTAAAGCAGTTACTCGATGCATTATCCGACGAAAAGGAAAGTAAAAAAAGGAGAACAATAACCCTTCCTGTGAAACTGATCGAAAGAAATTCATCCATGCCCAAATCAAAAGCAAGGGCTGTTATGAAAAGCTTTGAACATGAAAAGAAAATAATAAACTAATTAATCACCATAATTATTTTAAAACTGAACGGGTTAATAAATCGATTTAACCCGAAAGGGAAAACTTTTGCACACTAAAAATTGCCAAAATGAAAAAAAAACTAACTGCGGCCAAAAAAATGCCGCCAATGCACTGTGGTTCGATTGGACACTGCCCTTTCAACTTGCATGTAATTAGCTTTCAGACAGCCAGGCTTTCTGAAGTACTACACACAGATAAAAACAATCATTTCAAAAAGTAAAACTGCTATGCTTAGAAAATTTAACCTATTAAGAAAAATAGGGCAAATTGCTTTGTTTGCACTACTATTTCTCTGGTCTTCTTCTCCCGGTTTTTCACAGCAAAGCCAGGTTACTGTCCGGGGAAGAGTCAGCTCTGATTCTTCTGCACTTGAGAACGTCAACATTTCTCTAAAGTCCGATCCTGCAAAAGCTACTCGTACCGACGCCAGTGGCTTTTATTCTATAAATGTGCCCTCCAATGGTGTATTGGTATTTTCTATGGTCGGTTACGAACCACAGGAAGTGAAGGTTAATGGGCAGGTATTGATCAACCTACAACTGAAAGTAAAGAGCAATGACCTTGCCGATGTGACCGTGATAGGATTTGGCGGCACTCGTAAGAAAGCCAGTTTAGTCAGTTCTATCACCAGTGTCAGCGTCAAGGACCTGCAGGTGCCTACCGGAAATATGACTAATGCGATTGCAGGAAAGGTTGCAGGTATGATCGCTTTCCAACAAAGCGGAGAGCCTGGCTTCGGTACTGACAACTCCACTTTTTACATCAGGGGCCTGTCCACGTTTGGTACCGGTAAACAGGAGCCGTTAATCCTGATTGATGGGGTGGAATCTACACCCACCGATATGGCCCGCTTACAACCGGATGATATCTCTGATTTTTCCATTCTGAAAGATGCAGCGGCATCTTCAATCTATGGAGCCAGAGGGGCAAACGGGGTGGTGCTTATTAATACAAAAATAGGCAAGACAGGGGCTGCAAAGTTTTTTGTAAGAAGTGAAGCACGGATTTCCACCAACACCAAGAATCTTGACTACGCTGATAATATCACATACATGAACATGGCCAATGAGGCAACAACTACCAGGGCTACTGGCGCTGTTGCTTTGCCTTACAGCCAAAATAAAATCAATCACACGATAGCCGGCGATGATCCTTATCTCTATCCAAATAATAACTGGATCGATCAGTTGATCAGGAAATATACAATTAACCAGAATCATTACATGAGTGTTAATGGTGGTACCGAGAAAGCTACTTATCATGTGTCAGCTTCTTATGGCCTGGATAATGGTATGTTAAACGTTGATCCGATCAATGATTTCAACAATAACATCAAACTTTCCAAATATTCTTTACGTACCAATATAAATCTCAAACTCACACCCAGCACAGAAGTAATCATCAAAGTGGGCGGTCAGTTTGATGATTACAAAGGTCCGATCGGCGGAGGCGGTAATTTTTTTGGTCTTGCGTTGAGAGCAAACCCTGTTCTGTTCCCCGCAGTTTATCCTCAGTCGATGATCCCTTATTTCGAACACCCGCTTTTTGGTTCTTACAGGCTCACCCAAAACGGACAGCTTACTTCTACCTTGTTAATCAATCCATATGCGGAAATGGTGAGAGGATATTCAGTGTATAAAAAATCAGATCTGCAGCCTCAGTTAGAACTGAAGCAAAAGCTTGATTTCATTACCAAAGGCCTCAACTTCCGCACCATGGCCTATGTAAGGCGATATGCTTTTTATTCTCTGGACAGAAAGTATAACCCATTTTATTATTATGCCGATGTACAGCCCGATGGTAAAACATATAATTTGCTTTCCTACAACGATGGTTCGCCAAATGCCGTACCAGGAGTGTCTACTGGTACAGAATACCTTGATTACAATGAACGAGCAAAGGATGTCGATTCCAGAATCTGGCTGGAGGGCACGTTAAACTATGCAAGAACTTTTAAAGAGGTACATAGTGTAGGCGGTGCGTTGATCTCCTATTTGTCCAACTACGAAAGCGGCAATCCAGGAGGTGGATTTTTCCAATCTTCTCTTCCCCGCAGAAACGTGGGCGTATCCGGAAGGTTTACCTATGGTTATGATGACAGGTATTTAGCCGAATTTAATTTCGGTTACAATGGTTCTGAACGTTTTGATGAAAGGCATCGTTTTGGTTTCTTTCCATCAGGAGGTGTTGCGTACAGAATTTCGAATGAAAAATTCTTTGAGCCGCTTACCTCGGTAATAAACGATCTCAAGTTTAGAGTCACTTATGGTCTTGTGGGTAATGATCAAATAGGAGATAAGAACGACCGCTTTCTTTATCTCTCTAACATTATCATGAATAGCGGGGATTATTTAGCCGGATTTGGTCGTGATGATGGCGCCGCAAGGTATGTTCGCCCCGGTGTTTTTATCCTCCGTTACGGCAATCCTAATATCACGTGGGAGCAATCCAGGCAACTCAACCTGGGTATGGATTTACGGATGCTGAAAGGTTTTGAGCTGACAGTAGATGCCTGGAGGCAAAAAAGAACAGACATCTTATTGCCGAAATCTACTTTGGAATCTGCATTGGGCTTAATGGCCACGCCACAAGCTAATTATGGCCAGGCAAGAACACAAGGTGTTGATCTTTCTCTTAAATATGACCGCGCATTCAACAAGAATTGGTATGCCAATATCACGGGCACATTTACTTATGCCACCAGTAAACGGATTGTAGTGGATGAATTACGGTATGATAGCAGTCTTCGTCATTTATCTACGGTTGGTTATTCCCTTAGCCAGCAATGGGGCTTTATTGCAGAACGATTGTTTGTGGATCAAAAAGAAGTGGCCAACTCACCCCAACAGTTTGGTGATAACGGTTTAGGTGCCAGCCAAACAAGTGTACGAGGCGGCGATATTAAATACAGGGATATTAATGGGGATGGCCTTATTACAAACGATGATATGGTTCCTATTGGCTATCCCAGACAGCCCGAGATTATCTATGGATTTGGCGCTTCTTTGCGGTATAAAAAAATTGACTTCTCCTTTTTATTCCAGGGATCGGCACGCTCTTCCTTCTTTATTAATCCTTTTGCCATCCAGCCTTTTATTCAGCAGGGTGGATTGCAAAACGGCCTGCTAAATGTGATCAGCGAAAATTATTGGAGTGAAACTAACAGAAACCCTTATGCGTTTTGGCCCCGGCTAAGTACAGAAAGAATCCCATCGAACAATGTGCAATCCACCTGGTGGATGCGTAATGGAAATTTCCTGCGCCTGAAACAGGTGGACTTAGGCTATGACATAGGTAAAGTAAGCAAGCTGGGTTTAACCGGTGGCCGTGTGTACGTATCTGCCACAAACCTGTTTGTCCTGAGCAGCTTCAAATTATGGGATGTGGAAATGGGCGGAAACGGTCTTGGCTACCCGAATCAATCCGTGTATAACCTTGGTGTAGAAGTTAAATTTTAATACAGCTATTCAAAGTCATGAATAAACATTATTGCATCATGAAATGGAAAAAAACATTTAACAGACAAGTGAAAAACAGTTTTGCCAATTTCCTGAAAAGAGGCAGGGGGTTTTCAATAGTTGTCATTACAACATTAGCGGTTGGCGCTGTGTCCTGTAAAAAATTTATGGATGTGGTACCGGACAACGTACTTACAGTAGAACATGCCTTTAAGCTACGCAACGAGGCAGAGAAATATTTATTTACGCTTTATGCTTACCTGCCAAGAAATGGCGATGGCTGGTATAATGCAGGTATTATGGGTGGTGATGAAATATGGCTGCCTGAACAAAGTGAAACACACTGGCATCCCATATTCAGAATAGCCCGGGGGCAACAAAACAAAGATGCTCCCTGGTTTGATGAATGGGCCGGCACACGCAAGGGAAATAACGGTTTCAACGACCACCGCAAAATATGGAGAGCTATCCGCCAGTGTAATACGTTTTTGGAAAACATGAAAGACCTTACTAGGGTGCCCGATATTTCTCCGTATGAAAGAGAAAGATGGATAGGCGAAGCAGAATTTCTGAAAGCTTTTTACCATTTTTATCTCTTCCGTATGTATGGCCCCATACCAATTATGCAGGAGAACATAAGCGTGGATGGTGATGTGGCTTCATCCTATACACAGCGGGCACCTGTAGATTCCTGTGTGAATTATATTTCTTCCCTGCTTGATTCGGCATACAATAAAGTGCCTACTGTGATTGCAGATGAGATCAATGAGCTCGGAAGGATTACACAGCCAATTGTACTGGCGCTAAAAGCAAAATTATTGATTACTGCTGCGAGCCCGCTTTTTAATGGTAATCCCGATTATGCAGGCTTTAAGGACACAGAAGGTAAGGCCTTATTCAATCCAACTGTTGATATAAAAAAATGGGAGAAAGCGCGGGATGCCGCCCTGGCTGCCATACAGGATGCGGAAGCGAACGGAGCTACCTTGTATGAGTACACTTCCACCCAGGTGCCTCTCACGGATACTATTAAACGCCAGCTTAGTATCCGCCATGCCGTTGCAAGTCGCTGGAACAAGGAGCATATATGGGCCAATGCGCAAAGCTATTTTGTAAACGAAGCCCTGTGTATGCCTCCAACTGAACGTTCTCAAAGAGGAGGTGTTTCTACTATTCGTTTTGAACTGCAGGGAGTATGGGCAGCCCCCATCAAAATCGCAAAGATGTTTTACACGCAAAATGGTGTGCCCATTGATGAAGACAAGACGTTAAACTTCAACAACATTGAAGAATTGAGAACAGCCGTTTCTGCCGAGCGCAATTACATTGAACCCGGGTTTGTAACCTCTCGCTTAAATTTTGATCGTGAACCAAGATTTTATGCATCGCTTGGCTTCGACGGAGGCGTGTGGTATCAGTACGATGCAACTGCAAACGGAACGGATTGGAACACTTATTATGTAAAAGCAAAGAATGGAGAGAGAGCTGGATTGGGACATTTTACCAACTGGAACGAAACCGGTTATTTCATTAAGAAACTGGTTCATTGGGAATCCGTTACCAATCAACGCACCACGTGGAAACAATATCCCTGGCCTGAAATACGCCTGGCCGACCTATACCTGATGTATGCAGAAGCATTGAATGAAGTAGAAGCAGGATCTGCCACTGCTATTCAGTATATAGATAAAGTAAGACAAAGGGCTGGCTTAAAAGGTGTAGTGGAATCATGGACCAACTACTCTAATAATCCTGGAAAGTACGCTACCCAGTCCGGCCTGAGAGAGATCATTCATCGTGAACGTTTGATTGAGCTGGCGTTTGAAGGGCAACGTTTCTGGGATTTACGCAGGTGGAAAAAAGCCTTTGATGAACTGAACAAAGACATCACCGGCTGGACCATCCTGGGTAAGACAACTGACACATACTATAAAGAAAGATTGGTTTTCAGCCAGCGGTTTATCGCTCCACGGGAGTATCTCTGGCCTATTGGGATCTATGATACCAGGCGAAATCCGAAGCTGGTAGAAAACCCGGGATGGTAATTCCTCTTTTGTTTTTTAAACTAATTGATATGAACAATACAATAAAATACTTAACAGGTATGATAGCAAGCTTAGCGCTGCTGTCATCCTGCGGAAAAGAAATAGAAAACGCTCCGCTTTGTGATGATACTACAGCACCGGTTGTAGTTAGCAATGTACAGGTACTGAATAGAGAAGGCAATGCAAAAATTACATACACAGTACCGCATGATAAAAGTTTAATGTATGTGCAGGCTGAGTATGTAGGTACCAATGGCAAGCCAGCTGAAACAAAAGCTTCTTATTATGAAGATTCATTGGTGGTAACTGGTTTTGCAGACACACTGGAACATGAAGTAAAGCTCTATTCTGTATCCCGTTGCGGCGTTAAATCAACACCGGTTGTGGTAAAAATAAAACCGTTAGAAGCACCAATATTTAAAGTTTTCCGAAGCATGGTGATTGAAAACTTTTTTGGTGGGTTTCGTATTACTGCCGCAAATCCTTCAGGTGATAATATTGGTATAGTAGTTCTCTCTTTGAACAAATTCAAAGAATACGAAGAGGATAATTACAAAAGCGTGTACACAGGTGAAAAAAACATTGTGGCCAAGATCAGGGGCATGGATACCGTTACAAGGCGCCTTGGATTTTATATAAAAGATAAATGGGGGAATAACACAGATACTCTTTTCCAGGATATAACGCCAATGTACGAGGTGCCCCTTGATAAATCAAAATTCAAACCTTATGTGTTGCCTACCGATGCACCACAAGTAACCAACGGTGCAAGATTAGAGTATGCCTGGGATAATCGTACAGGTTGGCCTTATACAAGCTTTACCGATCAATCAAAAGGCGGTCCCAATCCACATATGATAACGTTAGATATGGGGGTGGAGGCTAAGCTCAGTTATATCTGGATTCGCCCTTACCCTGAGTTGAATCCGCAACAGTTTTATTTCTTAACCACTTTGAAACGGTTTGAAGTGTATGGCTCTAACAATCCGTCTTCTGACGGCAATCTCGACGCCAGTTGGCAATTGATTAATACTTATGAGGTGGTTAAACCTTCTGGTACAGCATATGGAAAGGATACAGACCTGGACAGGCAGACAGCAAGTAAAGGCTTTGACTTTGAAGTCCGTCTGGATGCGCCCAAAGTACGATACCTCCGCATCAGGTGCCTGGAAAACTGGGCTGGAGGAACAGCGCAAAGTATTAATGAACTAACTGTGTATGGTGATCCGAGATAAGGCTGATAATTGTTTATTCAAACTGAACTATCATTTCAATAATTAGACATGAAAAAAATATTTGAAAGCACAAGCATGAGGTTTTTATCTGCCGCATTGCTCACAACCACAACTCTATTATCCTGCTCTAAGTGGGATGAGTATAAAAAATACACGGCCAATGAAGAAATTATTTATGCCGGTAAGTTGGATTCGCTTAAGGCCTTTTCCGGCAAAAATCGAGTAAGGATCACTGGTAAGTTTAATGCAGATCCTAAAATATCAAAAGTGAAAATCTTTTGGAATAATAACAGTGATTCACTGATGTATGACGTAAAACCGGGGACTAATAGTAATGTTTTCGACCAAACATTTTCCATGCCTGAAAGCGTTACCACCTTCACAGTGTATACGTATGATGCATCAGGAAATAAGTCTATCCCGGTATATGTTGTAGGAAAATCTTTTGGAGATATCTACCGAAAAAAAATCAGTAACCGTATTATTTCCAACATCTATTATATGTCAGCTAACACAACTATCAATTGGGAGGCAGCAGATCCAAATGCGGGAGCGTACATGACGGAAGTACAATACCTAGTGGATGGTGTAACGAAAACTATGACATCGCTGGCAGCTCAAAGTACCGTATTAGACGGCCTTAATACCAATACGCCGGTTAGTTTTCGTGGAATATTTAAACCCGATTCTACCTGCATCGACACTTTCGCTGTTCCTTATAAAGACACCGTGCTGATCCCTCTCAAGAACGCAAGAATCCCTTTTATTGCTTCTTCAAGATCTGGTCGTTGGGGAAACCTTGCAGAGTGGAATGCCAACGATGCCGTGAAAAATCATGGCGGCTATGGTGGGTGGGATGAGTGGAATGGGAATATCTTCAACATAGAATCAGGTTGGGGATCTCCTGCAATTACCAATGGAAAAATCTGGCAAACTATTTTGCTTGAACCCGGTACATACACGTTTGAAGTTTCTGATCTGAAAGATACCAATATTGGCGCCTCTGAAAATACTTACCTGGTTGCTAATTTGGGCACAGACATACCAGATATTGCAAATCTTGCAACTGCTCTTGCATCGGCCAAAGTAGCCACCGGAACACCATTGAGCGATCTGCGGGTTAAGTTTACTCTAACGCAACAGTCAACCGTAAGCGTTGGTTATTTAACCACACAAGCTGGTACCACTCCTGGAAGATATTGTAACATACGTGCATTCAATTTATACATCAACAATTAATTCAGGGAACATCTCAGGCGGTTAATAAAAGCAACAAATTATGGGAATTCACTAAGAAGTTAATGAATTGAGTGAACTATTGAAAATACTATCTTTCTTAAAGCAAGCAGCAATCGTTTCCAATACAGGCAGTGGCTATACTACCACTGTCCTGTACTGGGAAAAAATGAGAACATGATTATGAAAACACAATTGTTGATCACAAGGCAAATTATGCATAAGTTTCTCCTTTTATTTTTTTTATTTTGTTTTTATTGTTCGAAAACAAAGGCACAACAACTGATCATTTACCCTGCTCCGCAAGCTGTTGTTTACGCTATGCACAACGATGATTACACCGTGAAAGTGCGCAAGCCCGGTGGCGAGTGGCAGGACTTGTATGAATACAATGTAAAAGTGGATTTGGATAAACCGCAGGATGCATCAATGGTGTATTTCGATTTTTCCGGAACTATTGAAGTATTTGTTCAAAAAAATAACGGCAATGTGCAGTCAGTGAAAATCCGTCCATCTTCTTATGAAATAAAACCAGTCTTAAATGGTAACAGTATCACTTTCACTTTAACAGAACCCAAAAAAATTTCAATAGAGTTTGATGGCGATAAATTGCATAACCTGCATTTATTCGCCAATCCCATTGAAACCTCTCGTCCCGATCCCAACGATCCCAATGTTGTGTATTTCGGTCCCGGCGTTCACCTGCCGAAAGATCTGCCGGGTAATGCATTCAACATTTCATCAGGTAAAACAGTTTATATAGCCGGCGGTGCTATAGTGAGAGGAAAACTATTATGCGATAAAGTGGAAAATGTACGCATCATAGGGCGGGGTATTATTGACCAGCCGGAGAGAGGAATAGAGATAAGGCACTCAAGCAATGTTACCGTTGACGGGATCATTGTAGTCAATCCAAAACACTATACCGTTTTTGCTGGTGGATCAGATCATATTACGATTCGCAATTTGAAATCATTCAGTGCAAGCTCCTGGAGTGATGGATTGGATTTTATGAGTTGCAGTGATGTTACGGTTGATGATGTATTCATGCGTAACTCCGATGATTGTATTGCCGTGTATGCGCATCGTTGGGAATTTTACGGCGATGCAAAAAATTATTCAGTTACTAATTCTGTTCTCTGGGCTGATGTGGCACATCCCATCAACATCGGTGTTCACGGAAACACAGAAAAAACAGGTGAGGTAATTGAAAACTTACTGTTCAAAAACATCGAGATACTGGAGCAGGATGAAGATGATCCTTCAGCCGAGGGATGCATGGCCATTCAGGCAGCCGACATGAACCTGGTACGCAACGTTCGCTTTGAAGATATACGAATAGATAATTTCCAGGAAGGAAAGTTGCTGCAATTAAAAGTTGCGTTCTTTCAAAAATACAATGCTGCACCAGGCAGGGGAATAGAAAATATTTATTTCAAAAACATAAGCTATAACGGCATTAATAATTCTCCGTCCCTCATTGATGGTTTAGACAAAGATCATCTTGTAAAGGATGTGACGTTCGAAAACCTTCGCATCAACGGAAAACTAATCAACAGCGTGGAAGAAGCAAATATTAAAGTGGGTGAGTTTGCAAAAAATATAATGTTCAAAAATTCACAGCCAGCAAAAAAGGGATTAACAAGTGCAACGAACTAAAGGCGAAGAAAAATTATGAACCATAGAATACAAACAATAAGAAAAACCAATTGGGCTGTGTGTAGAATGCAACACTTAGCCTTCGCTCTGTTATTTTTTTATAGCATTACAGCAACTGCACAAACCTTCGTTCATCCCGGTGGTTTGCACACAAAAACCGATTTGGACCGGATGAAAACACAAGTGGCAGCAGGTGCACATCCCTGGATCGATAGCTGGAATGCACTGATTGTTCATCCCAAAGCACAAAACACCTACACTGCAGCAGCACAAGCCAACATGGGCGTCAGTCGTCAAAGAGCATCAGCCGATGCGGTTGCCGCTTATCTCAACGCATTGCGATGGTACGTCTCCGGTGATACTTCTTATGCAGCCTGCTCACGAAAAATTTTAAACGCATGGGCTTATGCAGTCAACCAGGTGCCGAGTGGCCAGGACGTTTCGGGATTAATGGGTATTGCGATTTATGAATTTGCAGTAGCGGCAGAAATATTGCGTCTTTACCCGAACTGGTCATCAGCAGATTTCAATCAATTCAAAAGCATGATGACCACTTACCTGTATCCCAATTGCCATGATTTTTTAACCCGCCACAACAATGCCTGTATCAGTCACTATTGGGCTAACTGGGATATCTGTAACATGACCGCCATTTTAAGCATTGGTGTATTGTGTGATGATACAGCTAAGTTCAACGAAGCGATCACTTATTTTAAATCCGGGGCAGGTAATGGCAACATTACAAGGGCAGTTCCTTTTTTATATCCGGGAGGTTTGGGCCAGTGGCAGGAAACAGGCCGTGACCAGGAGCATGCGCTTTTAGGTGTAGGAATGTTTGCAAGCTTTTGCCAGATAGCATGGAACCAGGGACTGGATATGTATGGCTATGATGATAATCGGTTGCTAAAAGGAGCTGAGTACACCGCTAAATACAATCTATGGAAAAATGTTCCTTACACTACGTATAACAACTGCGATAACGTTAATAATCTTTGGGCCTCTGAACACAACGCTTTTGGCAGAGGAAGATTACAACGCCCTATCTGGGAGATGGTTTATAACCACTATGTGGTAAAAAAAGGTTTGAGTGCTCCCTATGTAAAAGCCATGGCAGAAATAAACCGGCCCGAAGGATTTGTGCACGATGATAACCTTGGTTTCGGTACGTTGTGTTATACACTCAATACATCGGCATCACCTTATCCAGCTTCGCCTGCACCATCAACACCTGCGGGATTAAAAGCAACAGCAAGCGTAGGAAAAGTGTGGTTAAGATGGAATCCTGTTGCTACGGCAAATGGTTATAATGTACTGCGTTCAACAACAAGCAGCGGACCTTATACAATAATCGCAACGTATAGAGGAACGCATCCTTTATATGAAGATGCGAGTGTAACCAATGGCACTAAGTATTACTATGTTGTTTCTGCGATCAATCAGGCCGGAACGAGTAGTAATTCATCACAGGTAAATGCCACACCAATGGCTACCGGTGCATTGCCTTCTGGTTGGAAACAAGAGGATATTGGAACAGTCGCGACTGCAGGCAGCGTAGGTTATGCTAATGTCAGCAGTGGAACTTTTGTAGTGAGTGGATCCGGTGCAGGCATTGGTGGAACTGCAGATGGTTTGAGTTATGTGTATAAAACTGTAACTGGTGATGCAACGATCACTGTACGTGTTACAGCAAATACATGGAATGGTGGTGGTTCACAAAAAACAGGCATCATGATCCGTGAATCGCTTTCTTCCAATGCCGTTGCTTTTAGTATGACATCAGGAGATGGTGGTGTTCGTGAAGCAAGATATGGAAGCCGAACTTCTGCAGGAAGCGCTATGAGTTTTCAAACAGGTAATGCCTATACACGTGCTCCTACCTGGTTTCGCTTAAAAAGAATAGGTAATACAGTTACTGCTTATCAGTCAACAGACGGTAAAACATGGTTTGCTGTAGGTGCTCCGGTTAGGGTATCAATGGCCAGCACATACTATGTTGGATTGGCTGTTTCATCAAACAGCAGGAATTTGAACACAGCGACATTCGATAATATAACGGTAACGAGTAGGCCAATTACAAAAATCAAAAAAATCACTAAAAAATAAATCAACATTTCTGCGGGCAAACGAATGAAAAGCTTGCAAGCATAAAAGATCTTTTAGAACCAACAGACGGTACTAGTTTTTCAAACCTGATTAAATAAGCACTACGATGAAACTTTTTACGCATGGTATTTTACCAAAGACCAGAATGCTCAACTGCCTTTGGGCAATCATCTTTATGTTTTTGCTTTCTGCAAATGCAGGAGCCCAAACTTTTACGCATCCGGGTATTCCTCTTTCGGGTTCGGACCTGAGTACATTGAAGGCACATGTGCAGGCTGGTGATTATCCCTGGAAACAGGCTTACGATATCCTGGCAGCAGATGGTAAGTCTCAATTGACCTACACTATGCAAGGGCCTTTTGACTCGGTTGCCCGTAATATCAATTATAACCTTAACCAGTGGAGAAACGATATGGTCGCTTCATTCAACCTGTCTATGATGTGGTATTTTACAGGTAATGAAGCCTACGCTGTAAAGTCAAGAGATATTTTAGTGGCGTGGGCAAATAAGCAGACTGGATTTGGGGGGCAGGAAGCAAACCTGGACCTTGGTGATTATGCCTATGCCTGGGGCGGTGCTGCTTCCATTCTTCGGGGAACATGGAGTGGTTGGACAGCCGCCAACACCGCAGACGTAAAAAAACTTTTTAATAACGTTTACTGGAAGGCGTCAGGTTGCGCCGGTTATGCTTTAGGGCCCGCTAATAAAGGCACATTGAGTATAGCAGGAGGAGCAGCAGTCGCTGCATTTTCCGATGATCCGGCAAAAGTGGCACATGTGATTGAGCTGATGAGATACATAGGTTCTACCGGATTTAAAAATACATTGCCCAGTGGTGAACATGGTGAAAGTGGTAGAGACCAGGGCCATTCTCATGGTATGTGGAGCTCCATCGCTTTTGCCGCAGAAGTGCTGTGGAAGCAAGGCCTGGACATGTATTCTGAACTGGATAATCGACTTCTTGCCTTAGGAGAATATTTTGCCAGAAGAAACTCAGAGGGATCCATTGGGTTCATCCCTTATGGTACTACTGATTGGTATTATTTAACCGACCCGCCCGGAACCTGGGATGGAGGAAGATGGGGCTTAACCTTGGTACATGGGGCCTATAATGTACGTCAAAAGTTAAATACCCCTTACATATCCAGGCGTCTAACAGAGATACCAAGACGATTTGATCCAGTATATACCTGGTTTTATAAGTCCGAGGACAATTCTACAGCTGTTGTTCCGGCGCAAACCCAAATTCTTCCTGAGCCCGGAAAAGTGGGTACAGGTGGCTTAACTGATCTGGATGTTGGAACCACATCACCTGCGGGCAGCAGTTCCTATAACAATAATGTATGGACAGTAACCGGAGGCGGAACCGAAATATTGACACATGCAGCCGATGGTTTTCATTTCGTTTACAAGGAAGTGACCGGAAACTTTTCTATCATCGCAAAAGTGGAGTCGGTTGGCGGAACTGCCCTTAATGCAAGAGCGGGACTAATGATTCGTTCAGATTTGACAGCTACATCAGCGCAACGAGCATGGATCGCTATTAAATCCGGTAGAAGGGCACAAAGTTTTATGCATGGATGGACGGAGATGAGGGGCGGCTCCAACTGGGAGAAACCTGAAAGGACAATCCCCGAGGATTCTTATTGGGTTAAGATTGACAGGGTTGGAGATGTGATCGCAACATACTACTCGCCAGATGGCGTAAGCTGGGCTGCAGAATGCCAGGGACGGTATGCGGGTTTTACCGGCACGGCCTATATTGGTTTAGCTGTTTGCTCCAATGCTGACGGCACTCCAATGACCTCTACGTTTAGCAATGTAAGTGTTACAGGAGGAGAAGGAGGAATGGTTATCGCACCCGAAGCTCCACATTCTGTATATGCTTTTGCCGGAGATAACCAGGTGCAGGTTCGGTGGCTTTCTTCTTTCGGGGCAGAGAGCTATACACTGAAACGGTCAAGCTCCGAAGGCGGACCTTACACGACCATTGCGTCCAACCTTACCGGTAACAGCTTCCTCGATAATAATGTGATGAATGGGCAGACCTATTATTATAAAGTTTGCGCTATAAATGCTGTAGGCACAAGTGCTGATTCTCCTGCCGATGGAGGCATGCCCAGAGATCCGTATGTATCAAAACCTCTTGATGGTGTGTACCGCATAATAGCAACGCATAGCAATAAAGCAGTTGAAGTTAAAAATGCTTCAACAGATGATGGTGCATTAGTGGCACAAAACACTTATTCTTTTTCAAGCAATCAGCATTGGATCATAAGCCCGCTATCGGGTACGGATTATAAGATCATTAATCTGCGCAGCGGAAAGGCAATGGATGTAGTAGGTAATGCAATAACAAATGGTGCAGTAATTGAACAACGTGCATACTCCGATACAGATCAGCACCAGGTTTGGTTTATTAAAGACAGGGAAAATGGAACTTTCAATATTGTAGGAAAACAAAGTCAGAAAGCGCTTGATGTTCCGGGTTCCAATACCGCCGATGGCGTGACAATGAACATTAACAGGTGGCTTGATAATCCAAATCAAATTTTCAGGATAGAACTTGTTACAGCACCAGAAATGGACTCTGCTTACCTGAAAAAGCTGGCTGAGGCTATCAAATTACGCGATACCACAGAGACGAGTACAACAAATGAGCTGGGTAAATTTCCGGTAGAGGCAAAAGCTCAGTTAAATGATAGCATCATTTATGTCCAGTCATTGTATAATTCAGAATCTTCAGTTATTGAGGTTTGTAGTTATGTTACTATACTGGAAAATGCCATCAAACGTTATAAAGCGTCCATGTATTATGGAAGGAATACGCTGGCCGATGGCAATTACTATATTAAGCCTCTTACCAACGATTCATTATGGACCAGAAATACTACCAACACACCTTTATTTGATGGAGTGAATTCCGATCCCTTACTCCAGGTTTGGAATGTTACAAAGCAGGGGAACGGCAGGTATAAAATCATGTGCCTCAGCGCACCTCCATCCTTTAGCAACTATATCAATGAGAGCGCAGTATTTGGCCGTAGTGTCACTCCCTATACGGATGTTTGGAATTCAATGAATATTTACTTTGACGGCACCTCGTATGCGGTTCAGCGAGCGCAAAATGCTGGTAACGGTTACTGGTTTATAAACGGTAATCAAATACACCATGTAGTTGGGAGTGATAATGATTCGATTCCATACAACTTTCCTTTCCGTTTTGTGCCTGTGGGCATTGTTCCGGTAAACCTGAAAGTTGCAGCAGGCGATGCTAAAAACATTTTGGAATGGGACCCGATCCTGAATTTTACTTACAACATTAAACGTTCCACTATACCGGGCGGACCTTATACTACTATTGCAAACCAAAGTACCACTAAGTACATCGACAGCACAGTGAGTAATGGAACGACTTATTACTACATGGTTGTTTCGGCAGATAGTGCTGCTTCCAGTCCCGAGGTGGCAGCAGCACCGAATGTTGGCCAAATGACCTACCTGAAATTTGATGAAACAAGCGGGCCGCGGGCTATTGACAGTTGGGGAGCTACTCACGGTACATTAGCAGTTGCAGCAACACGGAATGCAGGTAAATTCGGAAATTCACTGAAACTGAATGGTACGGCTAATGCCTATGCTACCCTGCCGGCCGGGCTAGTAAATACTTTATCAGATTTTACTGTTTCAGCCTGGGTGAAAATGGATGCGATAGGAAACTGGATGCGGGTATTTGATTTTGGAAACAATACCACACAATATATGTTCCTCACCGTTCAGGCAGGAACTACTATTGTAAATGGCGTATCGTCATCTATAGTTCGTTATGCCATTAAAAACGGAGGATCAGAGTTGAATGTAAGTTCTCCTTATGCCTTCCCGTTAAATACATGGGTGCACCTGGCTGTTACCCAATCAGGAAATACAGCCCGCCTGTATATAAACGGAGTTTTGAAATCAAGTAATACAGCGATTAGTATCAAGCCTTGGCAACTTACACCTTCGGGCACTACTACCGGCACCAACTTAAACTACATTGGTAAATCTCAATTTAATGATCCGATCTTCAACGGTTCAATTGACGAATTTAAAATTTACAGGAGAGCATTAAGCGATGCGGAGATTGCTATGCCTCCAATTATAAAAACAAAGAATATAGAAATTGCAGTTGATACAAATGGAAACGCATCTATCACTCCACAACAGGTGGATAATGGTTCGGTGAGCTATTGGGGTGCATTGACATTGAGTTTGGATAGAACTGATTTCACCTGCTCTGATGTTGGTTCGCCAGTGACTGTAACACTCACTGCAACAGATGAGCATGGGCAATCAAGTAGTGGCACAGCACAGGTAATTGTTGTTGATGATAAAAAACCAATAGTTTCCGCACCCGCCAATCAGTTCTTCTGTTACGACCAATCAGGCTCTTACAGCGTTCCTTCATTGACTGCCTCTGACAATTGTGGCATTGCTTCGATCAGTTACAGTGTAAGCGGAGCTACTTCAAGAAATGGAAATGGAGCAAATGCAAGTGGTTCATTCAATGCAGGTGAATCAACAATCACTTGGGTAGTAACAGACATTCATGGAAATGTAAGTACAGCAACAACTATAGTAACAGTGAATGCAGCGATGACTGCAACCATTCCTGATGTATATGCCATGAATCCAGCAGTGGATGCAAAGAATACCATTTACATTGGCTATGGTCCAACATCTCTTACCATAACTGCTAATGCTTCCGGTGGTTCCGAGCCTTACTCTTATCAGTGGAGCAGTGGTCAAATTACTCAGTCCACCAGTGTAAATGAAGCAGGAACTTATACTGCAACTATTACAGATGATAAGGGTTGCACTGCTACAGCATCCATTATAATCAAGACTTCTGATGTACGCTGCGGCAACAACAGCAATAAAGTAATGATCTGTCATAACAACAAAACGATCTGTATTTCTTCTGAAGATGTGCAGGATCATTTGAATCATGGAGACTATTTAGGAGATTGCGCAGTAACTGCTGCGAGAACAACTGCGAGAATAACTACGGATGTGGCAGAATTGCCAGGCAACATTGTATTGGTGTATCCCAACCCGGTTGGCGAAGTAGTAAATATAAAATTAGATAAGCTGGAAGTTGGTTCTACTGTGCAAATATTTAATGCAAATGGTGCACTGGTAATCCGTCAACGCCTTACTAATAATACACAAAGCATTTCTCTTAAAGGGTTGGCCGCTGGCCTTTACTATGTACAGGTTAGAAACGGAGCACAACTTGTAAATAAAAAAGTAATGAAACAATAAGTTAATAAGGTTTTTTCTCAAGCAGCAGTCAAGCAATCCAGTACAGACAGTAGTATTCTTGCTACTGTCCTTGTACCTGGAAAATTTTCAAGAACATGAAAGCATGGGGAAACACCGGTTACTAAGCAACTAACAGAAAATTCTTTTATAGTTTTTCTGTTTTTGCTTTTGTTAATCAAAAACAACTTGATATTATTAACCTCTTAAACGCAGAACTTTTTATAAATGAAACGCAGAACACTGATCAAAGGAATGGCAGCCACTTTGCCTTCACTGTGGTTGTCCCGTACATTGGGCAATGATTTTTTACAAGCAGAATATTTAAGTGAACCCATTGCAAAAGGTCCATTCAAACCTACGTGGGAGTCATTGCAGAATTATAAAACGCCTGATTGGTTTCGCGATGCCAAGTTTGGTATGTGGGCACACTGGGGGCCGCAATGCCAGCCCGAATCAGGAGATTGGTATGCAAGAGAAATGTACCAGGAAGGTTCGGCTAAATATAAAATTCATCTTCAGAAGTATGGGCATCCTTCTAAGTTTGGATTTAAAGATGTGATCAATGAATGGAAAGCAGAGAACTGGGATCCTGAAGAATTGGTGAGCTTATACAGAAATGCAGGTGCGCAATATTTTATGGCGATGGCCAACCATCACGACAATTTTGATTTGTACAATAGCAAGTATCAAAGGCACTGGAACTCTGTTAAGATAGGCCCTAAAAAAGATATCATCGCTGGTTGGGCGAAAGCAGCAAGAAATAACGCTCTTCCATTTGGTATAAGTGTGCATGCATCGCATGCATGGCGCTGGTATGAATCGGCGCAACGTTCCGATAAAGCCGGTGCGTATGCAGGTATTCCTTATGATGGAAAATTAACAAAAGCAGATGGAAAAGGTAAATGGTGGGAAGGGTTAGACCCGCAGGAACTGTATGCACAAAATCATCCTTTGAGTGAAAAAAGTTTAGACAATGGCTCTGTTCACAAACAATGGAACTGGGGCAGCGGCGTGTATCCGCCAGACAAAGCATACATTGAAAAATTTTATAACCGCACTATAGATCTGATCAACAAATACAATCCTGAGGTCCTTTATTTCGATGACTCACAATTTCCATTGTGGCCCATTAACGACGCCGGTTTGCGTATTGCAGCTCACATGTATAATAAAAGTATTAAAGAACATGGAGAGCTTCGTGCAGTGATCAATGGAAAAGTGTTGGATGAGAACCAACGCAAAGCCATGGTGTGGGATATTGAAAGAGGACAGGCCAACGAGATACAACCGCTGCCCTGGCAAACCGATACCTGCATCGGAGGTTGGCACTATGAGCGTGGGATATACGAACGAAATAGTTATAAAACAGCAAAGACTGTCATCCAGACTTTAGTTGATATTGTAAGCAAGAATGGTAATCTCATGTTGAACATTCCGGTTCGTGGGGATGGCACCATTGATGAAAAAGAAAGGAAGATCGTTGAAGAAATAGGAGCATGGATGAAAGTAAACAGTGAAAGCATTTATGGCACCCGGCCATGGAAGATATTTGGTGAAGGGCCTGCACAGCAAGCCGCTGCTGCACTGAATGCTCAAGGTTTTAATGAAGGAAAAGGAAAGCCATTCACTCATGAAGACATTCGCTTTGCTACAAAAGGCGATGTGCTGTATGCCACTGCTATGGGCTGGCCTGAAAATGGAAAACTGGTTATAAAAAGTCTTAAAAAGAACAGTGAGCATTTTGCAAAAGAAATTCAAAAAATAGAATGGCTGCCCACAAAGCAATCATTAAGTTTTGAAAGAAATGAAACTGGTTTGATCGTTTCTTTGCCTGAAAAAAAATCCGATGAAGTGACGTACGCAAATGTGATAAAAGTTCTTTCATGAGAATTTGGCTATCGCTTATATAAAGTAAAAAAACATGCATCGTTTTATTGGTAAAATAAATTGAATGCGCCTAACATTAAACCGTTTACATGAAACTATGGGGAATTGATCTTGGAGGTACGAAAATTGAATGTGCAGTACTCGAAAAAAAAAATAATTTCAAGCCGATCATTCGCAAGCGCATCGACACAGAAGCACCGAAAGGCTATCATCACATTCTCTCTCAAATAAAAAAATTGGTTGATGAAGTAACAAGTGAAACAGGATTGCTCCCGGTAAAAATTGGTTTTGCTACTCCCGGAGCTTTGGAGCCTGATACGCAATTAATGAAGAATTGCAATACCGTTTGTATGAATGGGCAACCAATGAAAGCGGATCTTGAAAAACTGTTACAGGCGGAAGTGAAAATTGCCAATGATGCTAATAGTTTTGCATTGGCAGAAGCGCTGATGGGCGCAGGAAAGAGTTATCCGGCAGCTGAAGTGGTGTTTGGGGTGATCATGGGTACCGGAGTGGGTGGAGGATTGGTGGTACATGGAAAAGTAATCAATGGTCATCATAGTCTTGGTGGTGAGTGGGGACATAACATTCTCGACGAATACGGATACAATTGTTATTGCGGAAAGAGTGGATGTGTTGAACAAGTGATATCAGGAACTGCACTGGAAAAATATTATGCGGCACTTAGCCAAAATAATTTGAAGCTGAAAGAGATTGTGGCAAGACATAAAGAAGGCAATGATAAATGTGCTGCTGCAACTATTGAACGCTTGCTTGAGTATTATGGCAAAGCAATTTCTACTCTCATTAATGTTATAGACCCCAATTTAATTGTTATCGGTGGCGGTGTTGGTAATATTGATCTGCTTTATACTGAAGGTTATGAACGCATCAAAAAATATGTGTTCAACAACAGGAAGTTGACAACAGCAATTTGTAAACCTGTTTTAGGCGATAGTGCCGGAGTGTTTGGAGCAGCGTTGCTATGGAACGAACCCAATGAATTTTCTTATGCAAAAGCAGTTTAAGGGCATCATCTTTTTTTGCGTGGCCTTGTTTTTTGTTGACACAGTTATCAGTGCTCAGGCATTTGTTCACCCTGGCATCCTGCATAGCAACGATGATCTGCAGCGAATGAAAAAGGCTGTTGCCAATAAACAGGAACCAATTTATTCAGGCTATCAACTCTTCATTCAAAATTCTGCATCACAATACACTTATAAGATGCAAGGCCCGCTGGCAATGGTGGGAAGAAATCCGACTGTTGGAGCTTCAGCCTATGATAACGATGCCAACGCTGCACATCAAAATGCAGTGATGTGGGCCATTACAGGCGATAAGCGTTATGCCGACAAAGCAATTGAAATTGTGAATGCATGGTCTTCAACATTAAAATTAATAACAGGAAAGGATGCTGTACTCATGGCGGGACTTGGCCCTTTCAAAATGATCAATGCTGCAGAGATCCTTCGATACACCAGTTCAGGATGGAAAGAAACGGACATCCGGCAAACAGAAAAGCATTTCAAAAAAGTTATCTATCCTGTGCTTAAAGATTTTGCACCGTTTGCCAATGGAAATTGGGACGCTGCAGCCATAAAAACAATGATGGGAATTTCAGTGTTCTGCAATGACAGATCAATGTTCGAAAGAGCTTTGCATTATTATGCAAAGGGACACGGCAATGGAAGTTTAAATCATTACATCATTAATGAAGATGGACAGGTGCAGGAAAGTGGAAGAGACCAGGCGCATACTCAACTGGGAATTGGAATGCTTGCCGAATGTTGTGCCATTGCATGGAACCAGGGGTTAGATTTATATGCTTATGACAACAACCGTTTATTGAAAGGATTTGAATACACAGCAAAATTTAATTCAGGAAACGACGATGTGCCTTTTACAGAATGGTTAGACAGAACAGGAAAATATCATCACACACAAATATCACAGAAAGCCCGTGGTGAACTTCGTGCTGTGTATGAACAAGTGTATAATCACTACGTTATTCAAATGGGACTGACTGCACCTTTTGTTCAACAAGCAGCAGAAAAACTTCGCCCCGAAGGTCCGGGCAAACCAGGCGCCGATCATCCGGGATATGGAACATTATATTTTGCATCAAAGAAAAAAACTTTTATCGATACCCGTCCTGTTGCGCCAGGCGCTGTTATTGCAGATGGTTCTGGCAAAGAAATTAAATTAAAGTGGATTGAATCGGTTGGAGCAACTGCTTACACCATTAAAAGGGCAACAAAAGCCGGGGGATCTTATTCAATAATAGCAAGGAATGTTAAGCAATCTACTTATGTTGATAAGCAGGTGAAGCCGGGCGCAACTTATTATTATACGATCACGGCATTAAATGAAAAAGGAGAAAGTGCAAATTCTTATGAAACTGCAAGTGCAGCAGGATTGCCTTCTGCATGGAAACAAAAAGATATTGGCAATGCGAGGGGTACAACTTCTTTTGATGGAAAAATATTTACAATAGAATCGTTTGGAAAAAATTCAGATAACACAAACGATGAATTGCATTTTACTTATCAACCAATATCAGGCAATGGAGAAATGATTGCACGATTTGTTCCGCAGCCAAGTTCACAGTTTTCGCAAATGGGTTTGATGATGCGTGAAGAATCAGAAAATAATCCGTCTTTTGTTTCATTGATGATTTATCCGGCAAAAAAAGCAGATATTGAATTGCCTGACTGGCGTGTGAAAATGATTGCACGAAATGTTACGGCAGCAAAAGTTGATACAAGTATTAATGCACTTTCTCTTTCAGAACCCGCCGTTACATGGGGAAGGCTGACTGGTTATGTTTGGCTTCGGCTTCAACGGAATGGAAACAATTTTATTTGTTCATTATCATACGATGGAAAAAAGTGGCAGCAATTGCAGACCGAAGTCCTTCCTCTCAATAAAAATGTTTTTGTGGGGTTATTTGCCTCATCAGGCATGCCCAATTCAACAACAGTTTTTTTTGATCATGTTTTAATTCAAAAAAGTAAATGATAAAGACTACACAGGTATTAGTGTTGTTGTGGCCAGCATCAGCAGGAATTAATGTTAAATTAAAAATGACCTAATGATTAATGTACTGCCTCCTCCTAAATTTTCTTCTGTTATACTAAAAGCATTATTGAGCTGCTTTCTATTGTTTGTTCTTTTTTCAGTAAAAGCTCAAAATAAAAATCCTTTTGGCCATGCGCTGGTTCCTGATATGATTGCTGATGCCAGCATCCAGGAAATCAATGGAACGTTTTATTGTTATGCAACCACAGATGGATACGATCAGGGACTGAAAACATCCGGCCCGCCGGTAGTATGGAAATCGAAAGACTTTGTTCACTGGAGTTTTTCAGGTTTTTATTTTCCTTCTGCAGTGGGACAAAAATACTGGGCTCCCAGCAAGGCTATTGCAGCCAACGGCAAATACTATATCTATCCAACGGTAAATGGTTTTATGTATCCGGCTGTGGCAGACTCTCCCAATGGACCTTTTAAGCTGGCAAAAGGCGTTGATACGTTTTCTAAAAGGTTTACTTCGGCAACGCTATTACAATCCAAAAATGGCAAAGCTCCTGACGGTATCGATGCAGAAGTTTTTATTGACGATGATGGGCAGGCTTATGTTTTTTGGCAACGCAGGTTTGCAGCTAAACTGAACCGGGATATGGTTTCTGTAGATACTTTCTCCACCATTCAAATTTCAACAAAACGAGAAGGTTATTCTGAAGGCCCCATCTTTTTTAAACGAAAAGGAATTTATTACTACCTGTACACATTGGGTGGTGATGAAAAATACCAATATGCTTATGGAATGAGTAAGACATCACCACTGGGACCATTCGAATTTCCTAAAGATGATATCATAACCACTACCAATCATGAACGGCAGATTTTTGGTCCGGGTCATGGTTGTGTATTTAATGTGCCCGGCACTGATAATTACTATTTTGCTTATTTGGAATTTGGCCGCAGAAGCACTAACCGGCAAACTTATGTGAATAAGCTCGAGTTTAATGAAGATGGAACCATTCGACCTGTTGATCTAACACTAAATGGAGTAGGCGCTCTTCATGCTGTACCAAAAGAAAAAACAACCAAGGTTGTCAACTCAAAAGCATCAAGTGTTCGCTCCGGTTTGATCATTAAACCAAACCAGGATTCTTTGTTTAAAAGAACAGAATCCTTTTCTTCGCAGTTTGCTTTTGATGATGCAAATGGCTCGAGATGGATGGCTGCTCCTGAAGATTCAACATCGTGGATCATTGCAGATTTGGGAAAGTCACAAAATATCAAACGCAGTGTAGTGTATTTTGTTCGCCCCACTGCGGGACATGCTTATGTGTTAGAGTATTCCATCGACGGCAAAACATGGAAACCGTGTGGCGGGCATAGTGAGGTTATTGTTCAATCGCCACATATAGACAAGTTGAATATAAAAGCCCGCTATTTAAGAGTAAAAATTTTGAACGGTATCAACGGAATTTGGGAGTGGCATATTTATTAAAAGATAAATGGAATTGTTTTTCAGATGATCCATTTCATATTGCTTTTGTGTTTGATTACTTAAAATAAAATAAATTGCCGGAAATATTTACAATCGACCAAAATGAAAATCGTTATTGCATTTGTTGTTTCATCTTTTCTTTCCATTACATGCTTTTCTCAAAACAAATTATCTGCCTTCCCTTTATCATCTGTCCAACTTTTAAACAGTCCGTTCAGGAAAGCCCAGGATGCAGATCTGCAATACATGCTGCAACTCGATCCTGACCGTTTGCTTGCACCATTTCTTAAAGAGGCCGGTATACAACCAAAAAAAGAAAAATATGGCAACTGGGAGAGCTCGGGATTGGACGGCCATATCGGCGGTCATTATTTATCTGCACTTGCAAATATGTATGCAGCAACCGGCAGCAAAGAAGCATTGCGTCGCTTAAATTACATGGTTGGTTGGCTCGATTCATGTCAGCGAAAAAATGGGAATGGATATGTGAGCGGAGTGCCCGGTGGAAAAGCCATGTGGCAGGAGATTTCGCAAGGTAAAATCATTGGTGGCAGTTATTCTCGCAAATGGGTGCCCCTTTACAATATTCATAAATTATTTGCCGGGCTTCGTGATGCCCATTTGATTGCAGGAAATAAAGAAGCAAAAGAAATTCTTGTCAAACTATCCGATTGGTTTATTGATCTCACCAAAAATCTCTCCGACGATCAGATTCAACAAATGCTCAGGAGTGAGCAGGGTGGAATCAATGAAGTGTTTGCAGACGTAGCAGCGATCACCGGCGACAATAAATATTTAGTGATGGCTAAGAAACTTTCACATAAAGCCATACTATCACCGCTTCTTGAAGACAAAGATTCACTGAACGGTCTACATGCCAATACGCAAATTCCCAAAGTCATCGGCTTCAAACGCATCGCAGAAATTGATGGAGATACATCATGGGCGAATGCTGCTGAATTTTTCTGGACTACGGTTGTTCAACACAGAACGGTTTCCATTGGAGGCAATAGCGTTCGTGAACATTTCAATCCCTCGGCAGATTTCTCTTCCATGATTGATGATGTGCAGGGACCTGAAACATGCAACACTTACAACATGTTGCGGTTGACAGAGAAATTGTTTTTATCCAATCCAAAAGCTTCTTACATCGATTACTACGAAAGGGCCGTATTCAACCATATTTTATCTTCAGAGAATCCCAAAGGCGGTTTTGTTTATTTCACGCCAATGAGGCCTCAGCATTATCGTGTGTATTCCCAACCGCAGGAATGTTTTTGGTGCTGTGTCGGAACCGGAATGGAAAATCACGGCAAGTATGGTGACCTGATTTATGCTCATGATACAAATGATCTTTTTGTCAACTTGTTTATTGCATCAAAACTGGATTGGAAAGAAAAAAGAGTTTCGTTAATTCAACAAACAAACTTTCCTTATCAACAAGTATCAACATTAAAGTTTACAGTCACGCAATCCAAATCATTTGGAGTTCATCTTCGTTATCCTTCCTGGGTGAAAGATGGACAATTGCAGGTAACAGTAAATGGTCAGAAGTTAAAAGCTTCAAAAAATGCGAATGGATTTGTAGTGATAAACAGAACATGGAAAACGGGTGATATTGTCTCTATTCGTTTACCGATGCAAGCTACAATGGAGTATTTGCCAGATGGCTCACCCTGGGCTTCATTTGTTTATGGTCCGATTGTTTTAGCCGCAAAAACTGATGCATCAAATATGGTTGGGTTAAAAGCTGATGGAAGCAGAATGGGACATGTAGCAAGCGGTCCTCTCTATCCAATTGACAAAGCGCCAATGATTGGTTCTTCTGGAAGCAATCCTGCCTTGCAATTGAAAGCGGTGAAAGATGAACCACTTCATTTCACTGCGGCTGATTTGATTTATCCATCTTCATTTAAAAATTTAATTCTTCAACCTTTCTCCACTATCCATGATGCACGGTACATAATTTACTGGAGAATAACTGATGAAAAAGAACTGAAGCAAATCCAGGAAAAATTAAAGCAGGAAGAAAAACAAAAAATTGAACTCGAAAATAATACAGTTGACCAGGTCGCTCCCGGAGAACAACAATCCGAAGTCGATCATCAGTTCAAAGGCGATAAAACTGAAACAGGAATATTTAAAGACAAACATTGGCGCAATGCAAGTGGATGGTTCAGTTATCAATTAAAACATAGTCAAAGTGCAGGAAAGAAATTAAGAGTCACTTATTACGGAGCTGATAAAAGCAGTTTTGATGTTTTCATGAATGGAGCTTTGTTGAAAAAAGAAAATTTAGCGGGAGGAAAAGGAAATTCTTTCTTTGATGTTGATTATGTCATACCGGATAATTTTCTTAATTCTTCAACTGGATTTGATGAAGTGAAGTTTTCTTCTTCGGAAAATTCAAGGACACCAAGAATATTTTATGTGCGATTGATGAAATGATTTTTATAATCTCTTTTACAAATATTTATTAAAAAAGAAAACGACTTTATTTTCAGATGATTCATCTCAGATTTTTATCGCTCTTGTTTTGTTGGCAACTGGCTAGTTTATGCTTACATGCTCAAATGACTGGCAAGTGGGGCGACCAGGGAAATGGAACGTATGTTAACCCTGTTCTTCCGGGAGACTACAGCGATCTTGATGCCATACGTGTAGGTGATGATTATTACGCAATATCGTCTACAATGCAATTTTCGCCGGGCATGGTAGTGCTTCATTCCAAAGATCTTGTGAACTGGGAAATTATCAGTCATGTGGTTGATGATCTCACACGCATCAGTCCGCAATTGAATTGGGATCGTATGAATTGTTATGGTAAAGGTATTTGGGCTGGCTCCATAAGATATTATAAGAATAAGTTTTGGGTGTATTTCGGTACGCCGGATAATGGTTTTTTTATGAGTTCTGCTACCAATCCTGCCGGCCCCTGGGAACCTCTTCATCAATTATGGAAGGTAAGCGGATGGGATGATTGCTGTTCGTTTTGTGATGATGATGGCCAGCTCTATTTTATTGCTACCAATTTTGCTTTGGATCCGAAAACCAACAAGAAGTACAACATTCATTTATTTAAAATGGCACCTGATGGAAGAAGCCTGATCATGGAATCTGACTCCATCATACATCAATCGCAGGGAAGCGAAGCGAATAAGCTTTATAAGATCAATGGATTTTATTACCATTATTTCAGCGAAGTGAAACCAGAAGGTCGTGTGATTATGATGGAACGATCGAAAAACATTTACGGCCCCTGGGAAATCAGGCAATTAAATCATGTTAATCAGAAGCTGGATAGGGAACCTAACCAGGGCGGATTATTGCAGGCACCAACAGGCAAATGGTATTTCTTCACCCATCATGGTAGCGGAGATTGGGAAGGACGTCCTGCCAGTCTGTTACCTGTTCACTGGATTGATGAATGGCCGATCATTGGTAAACCAGAAGCTGATACAATCGGCCGCATGGTTTGGAGCGGAGCAAAACCAATAGCATACAAAAAGAAACTTTCTATTAAAAGCAGTGATAATTTCAAAACGAACAAACTAAACGTTCAATGGGAATGGAACTATCAGCCAAGGGCTGATAAATGGTCTTTAACAGAACGTAAAGGTTTTCTGAGGCTTTATGCTTTTCAACCCATTCAATCAAACAGACAAAAGAGTGTTATACTTCGTGCAGGAAATACCATCACACAACGCAGCATGCGTACTTCTTCCAATGTAGTAACTGTAAAAATGGATATCAGCCACATAGCTGATGGTCAATTCTGTGGATTGACACATTTTTCAACCACGAGTAATAGTTTGTTTGGAATCAAACAGGTAAATGGAATACGCAGGTTGGTTTATTCTGTAAATGAAAAAGATTCTTCGGAAATAAAGATTACTGGAAAATCTGTTTGGCTTCGCTCAACATGGGATGCCAATGGAGTCAGTTATTATGCTTTTAGTACTGATGGTAAGTCTTATCAATCTTTTGGAACCACATATCAATTAACATGGGGCAGCTACCGGGGAGACCGTATCGGGATTTTTAATTTCAATGCTGAAGGAGATAAGGGTTACGTGGATGTTGACTGGTTTCAGTATGACTATGAGGTGATTGGAAAAAATAACAATAAGAATTAAAGACAAATAAATAATTGTATGAAATTTAAACATCTTATCCTTTCAGTTCCTGTACGAAGCTTATTTTTTATTGTCGCTCTGATACCAGCACTTGCATTTGCACAGGTGTATAATAAGTACAGTTTGCAGAAAGATCATCTTTCGATACAACTTTCTGAAGGTGTTTTGAATATTACTCCTTTATCGGATAAAGCAATAAGAGTACAATGGAAAAAAGGGATCGGAGAAGAAAGAGAATTTGTTTTGGTCAATAAACTTCCTGTCCCGGCATTTCAGTTTTCTGAAACTTCTTCAAAACTGAAATTGAGTACAAAAGCAATCACAGTTTTATTCGACAAACAAACTGGCGCAATCAATTATAGTGATAATACAGGTAAAATATTTTTAAGAGAAAAACCTGCACGCAGAAGATTAATTGCAGATACAGTTGAAGGGCAAAATTGTTTTGTAGCAGAACAAAGCTTTGATTCACCTGCGGATGAATATTTATTTGGCTTAGGCCAATTCCAGGATGGTCATTATAATTTAAGAAACCTTGCACGAAAACTTACCCAGGTCAATTCGCAAATTTCAATTCCCTTTGTTTATTCAAGCAAAGGCTATGGAATTCTATGGCATCAATATGGCCTTACTTATTTTAATCCTGCGGACAATGAAATAAAGCTCTCGAAACAAAATAATTCTTCAGCAGAAAACAAGACAGAGGAAGTAACAACATCATCAGGTACTCAAAAAGTTTCGCAACAGCAATCATTGTATAAAGGAAAATTTTCTGTTCCTGCTGATGGCGAGTATTCAATAATGCTTGATTTGGGTGATATGGACAACAGGCATTTGGTTTTGGTTGATGGTAATGCTGTTATTGATCAATCCAACTTTTGGCTTCCACCTGCGGTAAGTAATGTCGTAAAATTAAAAGCAGGTGAACATAATGTTCAGGTGGTTTGTAAATCATCAAACACGCCAAAATTATCATGGAAGAAAACAGACAATACAACAACATTTCGTTCGCCCAATGCAAAAGACCTGGATTACGTTGTGTTCTATGGAAAGAATGCAGATGAAGTGATCAGTACATACAGAAATCTTTCGGGGAATGTGCCCATGCTTCCATTGTGGGCTTATGGTTTCTGGCAATGCCGCGAACGTTACACTTCGGGAAAACATTTGGTACAAACAATGGAGGAATTCCGGAAAAGAAAGTTGCCGGTGGATGTGATTGTGCAGGATTGGCAATACTGGGGACAGAATGGTTGGGGTGTTCCGAGATTTGATACCACCAATTATCCTAACCCTGAACAATTCATCAAACAACTGCATGATTTGAATGCACGTTTTTCTATTTCTGTTTGGGAAAATCTCGATAAAAAATCTGATGTTGCAAAACCCTATCTTGAAAAGAATCTTTACATACCCAACAGTCCATGGATCGATATTTTTAATCCTGAAACAAGAAACACACACTGGAATGCACTAAACACAAATCTTTTCAGCAAAGGTGTTGACTCATGGTGGATGGATGCAACAGAACCGGAGAATGATGCACTGGCAGGCAAACAAACATATTTTGGTTTGGGAAATTTTTATCGCCTCACTTATCCGCTTTTTGTAAGCAAAGCAATTTATGATGGTCAACGTGCAACAGATCCTCAAAAAAGAGTTGCAATTCTCACACGTTCTGCATTTGCAGGTCAGCAGCGTTACGGAACGATTAATTGGTCAGGCGATATTGGTGGGACATGGGATTCTTATAAAAGACAAATTGTTGCCGGACTGAACTACAATTTAACCGGCATGCCCTACTGGACAACAGATATCGGTGGTTTCTTCCGCCCCGGTAAATCTCAATACACCGATCCAAAATATCATGACCTTCTCACACGATGGTTTCAGTGGGGGACGTTCAATTCCATCTTTCGCATTCATGGTTATCAAACAGAAACAGAACCATGGAAATATGGCGATACGGTTGAAGCAGATATGCGGAGCATGCTGAATCTCCGTTATCGTTTGATGCCTTACATCTATTCCGAAGCATGGCAGGTTTCAAAAAACGGGTCGACTATTATGAGACCAATGGTGATGGATTTTAAAAATGATGCAACAGCTATTGTACAATCTTACGAATACATGTTTGGAAAGTCTTTTCTTGTTGCGCCCGTCACAGAAGCAGGCGTTAACGAATGGAATGTTTACTTGCCAAAATCAACAACATGGTATGACTTCTGGACAGGCAAGCGTTTCACCGGCGGACAAACCATAAAAACAGATGCGCCGCAAGACAAGATTCCGCTTTATGTGAAAGCAGGTTCTGTTATTCCTGTTGGCCCAAATGTTCAATATGCTACAGAAAAAAAATGGGACAATCTTGAAATAAGAGTTTATCCCGGAGCAAATGGAACATTTGTATTGTATGAAGATGAGAATGACAATTACAATTATGAAAAAGGAATTTATTCAACTATCAGCTTTAACTGGGATGATAAAAAGAAAACGTTAACTGTCGGCGACAGAAATGGTTCCTTTCCCGGAATGCTTACCGATAGAAAATTCAACATTGTTTTGGTTGATAAAAATAAAGGCGCAGGAGAAAACACGGTCAGCCAACCTGATAAGGTAATAACCTACACAGGAAAAAAAGTTACAGTAAAACTTTAAGAAATAAACAATGACAAAGCTTAGGATTCTTACTCTTCTATTTCCGGTTTTCATTAGCAGCCTGGCATTTGCACAAAAAGTACAGATTCAATCGCCTGATCAAAAAATTAATGCTGCTGTTTTTTGTCAGCAAAATACGGATGTGGGTGAATGGTACATCAGGGCATCTTACAACAGCAATGGGAAAATTACAGAAGCCATTCCACGTATTGCTTTAGGACTGTTGCGCAGCGACCAGGATTTTTCAAAGAGTTTAAAATTTTTGAAAGCAGGAAAGCCGGTTTTAATAAACGAAGAATACAGCGCCTTGTATGGTAAAAAATCGGTTTGCAAAAATTCTGCAAATGAAGTAGTAATCTCCTTTGAAAATCCGTCTAAAGCAAAATTCAATATCATCATCAGGGCTTATAATGATGGTATTGCTTTTCGATATGAGTTTCCTGAAAAGCAGGGAAGTTTTGTTGTAAAAGATGAACTGACATCTTATTCCATTCCATCAGAAACCACAAGGTGGATGGAGAAGTGGAATACTGCAAATGAAGGTCTTTATACGACCATGAGTAATGATAAAGTGCTCCCTGGTGAATGGGGTTATCCTGCACTTTTCAATACCAGTAATAAGGATTGTTGGTTTTTATTGCACGAATCTGATGTAAACAGAAATTACTGTGGTACCAAATTGAATAATGCAACCGATTCATCTAAATACAAACTCACCTTTCCAAACCCAAAAGATGGAAGAGGCCTTGGGGAATCAACCCCAACCATAACACTTCCCTGGAAATCACCGTGGCGTGTGGTTATTATGGGAGCACTTGCAGATATTGTTGAATCAACTTTGGTTAATGATATATCTTCTCCATCCCTAATAAAAAATAAAGATTGGATCAAACCGGGAATTGCCTCATGGAATTACTGGTCGAGTAATCACGGAACAAAAGATTATAAAACTGTTTGTGAGTTTGCTGATCTCGCTGCTGAAATGAATTGGCCTTACACATTGCTCGATTGGGAATGGGATGTAATGAGCAACGGTGGTAATTTGGAAGATGCAGTAAAGTACATTAAGTCAAAAGGCATAAAGCCATTGATCTGGTACAACTCCGGCGGACCTCATACAGGTGTTATGGCAACACCCCGTGATCGCATGCTCACGCATGAAAACCGTGTAGAAGAATTTACCAAGCTGAAAAAAATGGGATTTGCCGGCGTGAAGGTGGACTTCTTCGAAAGCGAGAAGCAGGATATGATCAAATATTATTTGGACATTTTAGAAGATGCCGCTCAATTTGAAATGATGGTTTACTTCCATGGTTGCATTGTACCGAGAGGTTGGGAGAGAACCTATCCAAACCTGATGACGCACGAAGCAGTACGTGGTGCCGAGTGGTACAACAACACAGCTGATTTTACAATGCCTGCACCTGAACATAATGCAACGCTTCCATTTACACGTAACGTTGTAGGACCAATGGATTATACACCCGTTACATTTACCAATTCACAATATCCGCATATTACTTCGTATGGACATGAGCTGGCATTGAGTGTGTTGTTTGAATCCGGCATGCAACACATGGCTGACAGACCTGAAGGTTATTATGCATTACCTGATGCTGCCAGAACATTTTTGAAGAATGTGCCCAATGCATGGGATGATACCAAATTACTGGATGGTTATCCCGGCAAAGATGTGATCATTGCACGCCGCAAAGGAAATGATTGGTATATTGGCGGTGTCAACGCAGAACAAAGAGAAAAAACAAAAACAGTAAAATTTGATTTTTTACCTGACGGAGTAAAATATAAACTCACTTTGATAGCAGATGGCAAACACGATAAAGATTTTGCAATGCAATATTTAGTTGTTGATAAAACAAGTTCGGTGAATGTTAAGTTGCTTCGCCGGGGCGGGTTTGCTGCATCATTAATTCCTGTACAGTAAATCCATTAAAAACCTTTTTTTGAATCGTAGCAAAAAAATTGAAAACAGATTTTTATTAAATAATCAATTGCAATTCATGAAAAAAATATTCTTTGCTCTTTTGTTATTTGTAGTGACCGATGGTTTCTCACAAAGCAGAACAGATTTAAGACTCTGGTATACCAAGCCATCCGGCAATACCTGGGAAAATGCATTGCCCATTGGAAACGGAAGAATGGGAGCTATGATTTATGGGAATGTTGAAACTGAAATGATACAACTAAATGAACATACAGTTTGGAGCGGCAGCCCCAACCGCAATGATAATCCTTTAGCATTGGATTCGTTAGCTCTCATCAGGCAACTCATATATGATGGCAAGAGGAAAGAAGCAGAAAGAGTTGTTAACAAGTCAATCATCACTAAAAAATCTCATGGGCAAAAATTTGAACCGGTAGGTAGCTTGCAATTGGCTTTTGACGGGCATAAAAATTATTCAAACTATTATAGAGAACTCGATATTGAAAGAGCCGTCACCAAAACTTCATATACCGTTAATGGTGTAACCTATACCCGTGAAGCCTTGGCCTCTTTTCCTGATCGGGTTGTTGTAATAAGATTAACTGCAAACAAAACCCGAAGTATTTCTTTCACAGCATTTTTTACAACACCACAAAAAAGAGCAACGATAAAAACAACGCCATCGAAAGAACTAACCATTTTCGGAACAACTTCTGACCACGAGACGGTGAAAGGCATGGTGAATTACAAAGGCATTGTTCGTATGAAACTGGAAGGCGGAAGTTTAAATGCAAATGATACTTCGCTTATTATCAAAGATGCCAATGCTGTTACTGTTTATATTTCTATTGCTACCAACTTCAATAACTATCACGACATCAGTGGTGATGAAAATAAAAGAGCAGCAGATTATTTAAACAAGGCATATCCAAAATCCTTCGCAACCATTTTGCCTGCACATATTGCTGCTTATCAAAAATATTTTAATCGTGTTAAATTAAATTTAGGCACCACTGATGCAGCCAAACTTTCAACAGATGAGCGGTTGAAAAATTTTAGTTCGACCAATGATCCTTCTTTTGCAACACTTTACTACCAGTATGGCCGTTACTTATTAATTTCTTCATCACAACCAGGCGGTCAGGCTGCCAATCTGCAGGGAATATGGAATGATAGAATCAATGCGCCATGGGATAGCAAATACACCATCAACATCAACGCAGAAATGAATTACTGGCCAGCAGAAAAAACAAATCTTGCGGAGTTGCACGAACCGTTTTTGCAAATGGTAAAAGATATGTCTGTTACAGGGCAACAAACAGCAAAGGATATGTATGGAGCCAGGGGTTGGGTAGCGCATCACAATACCGATATCTGGCGAATCACCGGTGCCATTGATGGTGCTAACTGGGGTTTATGGAATGCATCAAACGGGTGGACCAGCCAACATCTTTGGGAGCATTATTTATATAGCGGCGATAAAAATTTTCTTACTTCCATATATCCTGTACTAAAAGGCGCATCCACTTTTTATGTTGATTATTTGGTAGAACATCCAAAGTATCATTGGCTGGTAGTTAATCCCGATGAATCACCGGAAAATACACCGGCAGCACACCAGGGTTCTGCACTTGATGCAGGTGTTACCATGACCAATCAAATTGTTTTTGAATTATTCAGCACCACAATAAAGGCCGCAGAAATTTTGAAACAGGATGCTGCATTTGCTGATACATTAAAACTAATGCGTAAACGTCTTCCTCCGATGCATATCGGTCAATATGGCCAATTGCAGGAATGGCTTGATGATGTGGATGATCCGAATGATCATCACCGGCATATTTCTCATCTCTATGGATTGTTTCCTTCCAATCAAATATCTCCCTATAGAACACCAGCATTGCATAGTGCTGCAAAAAATACACTTATTCAAAGAGGCGATGTGTCAACGGGCTGGAGTATGGGATGGAAAGTGAACTGGTGGGCAAGAATGCTGGATGGCAATCATGCTTATAAGCTGATTCAAAATCAATTGACACCCGTAGGCACCAATCCTGGAGGCGGAGGTACTTACAATAATCTTTTCGATGCTCATCCTCCTTTTCAGATTGATGGCAATTTTGGTTGCACTTCAGGTATTACAGAAATGTTGATGCAGAGTGCTGATGAAGCCATTCATTTACTTCCGGCGCTTCCTGATGTTTGGCAAACAGGAACTGTTAGCGGACTTCGTGCAAGAGGTGGTTTCGAAATTGTAAGCTTGCAATGGAAAAATGGAAAGCTTGTGAAACTGGTTATTAAAGCCACTTTAGGAGGTAATCTTCGCTTCCGTGCTCCTAATGAAATGAAATCAGGTACAGGTGCTTTATTAAAACAAGCAACCGGGAAAAATGTGAACCTCTTTTACCAGGTTGAAGAAATACCGGCGCCAATTGTTTCAGAAAAAGCAACAGTTACATCGCCGGAATTAAAGCCAACATTTCTCTACGATTTCCCAACACAGGCAGGCAAGACATATACGTTTGTTGCACAGTAAAGAGAAAAAATGATCATGATAAACTTCTGATCGATAGTTCATCTTTTTGAAGTGTCTGCAGCAATAAGTTATTTTAGAATAATGCACAACGGAGTTGTGCATTATTCTTTGCTTACCGTTCCCGGTCATCGTTTAAAAGAGCAGAATAAGAATAAAGAGAGCTGCGAAACTTTTAGAAAAAAGGATGACCATTGCTGAAATTGCTTACGAAGCAGGATTAAATAATCCGAAGAACTTCACGAAATACTTCAAAGAAGAATTTAAAGTATTGCCTTCGCCGTATTCCCTTTTTACTGGTTTTCGATAAGAGTGTATTCGTGGAATGACCTGTCAGAATTTCATAGAGCTTGTGTTTACATACCAACAGCCTGACCAAATCATCTTTAGGAACAATAAAGGATTGTGCAAGCAATCTTTAAGAGTCAATAATGTTCAAAAAAGGTACCCTTTTGATAAGACCTGGTCAAAAGCAGCATTACTGAACATTTCATACCCCTATAATATCTATTTGATGCCCTTCCTTCAGGTTGCAAGTGTATAGTTTTACTGCACTGTTTCAAGCGAAAGGTTATTGTTTATGAGAATACAATTGCTGTTGCCATCCGTCCCGGTTTTTTCTGTTCAATGTCGTTCTGGCAGCCTCCTCTTTTCTACTATAAAAATGGGAGAGGCGCCCGACAATATCCCAAAAAATCTGACTTCATTATTTGTGATCAAGCCCCCGATAAAAAATTGTTGCCTGGAGGTAGCGCAAAAAGGACAGGCAAAAATAAAAATTGGCTGTTCCATTAAGAACAGCCAATTTGAATGAAGAAAAACGATTAGTGTGACTGTAATAATTTACCAGTTACCTGCTTGCCTCCAATTGTGAAAATATAGATCAGATTTTCCTGTACTCTTGTCGCAGATCTGTATTCCACTTGTTTACTTTGATTGGCTACAATAAATCCACTATAAACAGTTGCAACTTTTTGGCCCATCATGTTCACAATATCTAACCTTGCCTGGCCCGATACGTCAGATTGAATTGTGAATCGTACCACATCAACAAAAGGATTAGGATAAGCTGCCACTTTAAGCTGCGTAAAGCTTTCTGGTAAAGAGCTTGTCGCCTCTCTTGCGGCCGAAGGCTGATTATTAGAATTATTCAATGGGCACCCCAGGTTATTTGCACGCTCAAATTCATTCTTCAATGTATCCACATTTATGAATGTTTTGTTGCCTATCACTGCATTTCCAAAGTTGAACATACTCACTACTGCAGCTTTTATTTCTTCCGGCGTATAAGGATAGTCTACAGCATTATGACAAGCATTAAGTAAAGCACCTGTAGCGTGTCTTGCCAATGCACTGTATCCACCGCCATTTTGGTTCAACGCATCAAGCATTGTTGTTTTTTGTGGCAAACCCCGGTAGTTTGTTATTACCGTAAACACATCAAAAAACTTGCTCTTAGTTGTATAGCCACAGCCCCAGGCTTTCGGATGGTTTTTCCAATATCCCGGTGTGCATCCTTCTCCTGTTTCAACCGGTACATCGCAAGCAGGCACAGTGAACGTGGCACTACATGTAGTCTCATCTCCACAAGAACTGGTTGCTTTCCAGGTAACAGTTGCTGTTTGTCCACATACCGGATAGGCTGTACTGTTATTGGTAATCTTCAGTCCACATACGCTGGATGCTGTGACAGATGCAAGCCAGCTATCGTAAGCTGTATTTATTTGTTGCTGTGTTAATCCGGCATTCAGAGTTACGTTATCCGGGCAATCAATAACTATATTCCCAGCTGCAGCAACTGTAAATGTGGCACTGCATGTTTTGCTTGAACATGTACCTGTCACTTTCCATTCCACAGTTATAGATCCGCCACAGGCAGAAGGTGCAATTGGATTTGCAGGAGTAGTGGTTATAGTGCCACCGCTGCTGGTTACCAATGCAAGCCAATTGGCAAATGCAATATTTACCTCTGTTTGTGTTTGACATGCATTTACAGTGGTGTTTGACGGACAGCTAAGTTGTATATTTTCTGTAGAAGGAACAGTAAAGCTGGCGGTGCATGAAGCTCCATTTCCACAAGTATTGGTTGCTGTAAATGTTACGCTTACCGTACCTCCGCAAGCCGGAGGTGCGCCGGTGTTGTTGTTAGTGATACTAACATTACAACCACCCGTTGCCGTTACATCATCTAACCAATCTGCAAAAGCGGTGTTTATTTGTTGCTGTGTTAATCCTGTGCTTACAGTAACATCACCGGGACATACAATTTGTACATCGCCTGTAGATTGATCTGGCAATGGAAATAAACTATACTTATGTAATTGTGCAAGCCCGAAAACTTCCTTATAGTTTAATTGTGTGCTGGTGCCATTGACTGTTGATTGTTTCCAATCATCTGCACCAACTTTCTCAAACAAATCAAGGCTGCTTTCAGTAAGATTATTCAGTTCGGCATCAAAATAAGTATAACGTAACTGTGCATTGAGGTTGCTGTTAACAGCAGGCAGAATATTAAAATAGCGGTTGATGCTTTGTTGTTGATTTAAGTTTGTTTGAATGGCATGCCCCCGGCGCACTGTTGTCATTCCAAGGTTAACGGTACTGGAAAGAATAACTCCCAGGTTCCCGGGATTGCTGTTGTTTGGGGCATTTAAATTTTGTGTGATGAAAATTTCTCCTGTGCCCGCTGTAAATATTCTGCTGTTTTCATTTTCGTTTTGCAGCAGCCCACCAGGATAGTTTAATTCGAATTGCTGATTACCAAGGTCAATCAGCCCGCTGTTAAATGTAACTGCACCGGATGCGGAAATGTTTTTTTGAAGTATGAGTTTGCTGCCAGCTTGTTTAGATAGTTGAATGTTGTGAAAATTGGTACTGCCATTACCAGAAATGCTGTTGTCGTTGCTCCCGGTAAAAACAATTGTTCCACCGCTTCCGGATAATGAACCATCATTTTGAATACTGGTATTGTAAACAGTAATAGCAGCATTGTTATTTGTTAGAAAAGTACCAGGAGTAATTTTTAACTGCTGGGAGATTGCTATCAAACAACAAATACATGCAGACAGTGTAAATAAAAGTTGTTTCATATTTATTGTTTTATAACGAGTACATTAAATTGATGTCCTGTATAGAATAGACTTTCGGTGGGGACCCCTACGGGGACAGAAATGCATTCGTCGCTACAATTTTTAAGGTTGTAATCAAATCTGAGTGCTATAATATGACCTCCTGTGATTATCGTCCATTTTTGAAGGCCAGCGTCCCACTTTGCTTCATAAGGCATCAATAATCCACTTGTTTGTGTTATGAAAAGAAGCGCATTTGGATCGCCGTTACAGGAAGGATGATCAATCACTATTTTTTTTGTATCTGGCCCTGTGAGAGTAACCGTAAAGGCCGGCGCATTAACACCTGATACTCTGATATTGCCTTTTATTTCTATCGCTGCATTTTCGCCGGCGCCCTGGCTAAATGTACCCTTTCCATTTACATCCAGTTTAGAGGCAGGTGCCGTCGTATTAATCCCTACATTCCCATTGGCAAGTATGGACATTTTTTCAATAAGTGCATCTCCCGAAGCCGTCACTCCGCTAAAAAAAGACATCCTCGCATTAAGGCTGCCAATGCCGGTGCTTCCGATTCCGCCGGTGTAAAAAGCGCCGGTTTTAAAATACGCTCTTGTGTTAATGCCTGGGTTTAATGCAGTGGTATTTTCCAACTGGAAAAGGTTGGAATTGTTGTTAACAGCATGAATTTTAGCTACCGGCATTGCTGTTCCAATACCTACATCACCTGTACCAGTTACAAGTGCAGGTCCAAGATCAGACTTAAAGTATCCACCAATTCCTGTAAAAGAACTGCCATGAACACCGTAGCCACTTGTGCTGCTGTATCCTTTTATAGCACCATTAACACCATTCACCGAAGTGTTAGTAAGATTTAAAACATAACCACCATCTACATTGTGAGAAGCGGTAAGAGGCAAACTAAAACCTCCGTTGTTATTGTTTGCTGCTACCACTACCCACGCAGCGCTTTTTCTTAAATAGATAGAACCATCGGTGCTGTTATAAACGATCATTCCATCGGGTGCAGCCATGGCGTTCATTTGAACATCGGTAATGCGGGGCAGTAATAATCCCTTTCCTGCACTTCCATCTAATTCAAGTATGGCATGTTGATCGGGGTTTCCTACTGCTCCTATTTTTACACCTTGAGCATACATCACATTTTTTGTAATGATAATAATCAGAATAAAGAGAATCTTTTTCATGTGTGTTGATTTAATAAGACAAATTTTATAAAGCAGAATACAGGAAGAAGAAAGAAAACAACCAGTGGCAACTTCGAATTAACGAAAGGATATTTAGCTTAGTCAATTATCTGTTTAAACAATTACAAATTCAAAATGCATACAGGCAAACAAATAGCTATAAAGAATTTTTTATTTGCTTTTGTATGATACGCCTGCTGATGTTTAAGCAAACTTGTACTCATGTGTATTAATAACGAAGAACTAATGCTGCGTTTAATAAATACACTTGCTGAAATATGGGAGATACAATTCATTAATTCACTACACCAAAGAAAACAGCTCCATACTGGGCGAACCCGGAGGCGCCAATAATATATTGTCCATTGTGTGCGGCCATAACCCTTCCAAATTGGCGGCCAATATCTTTGTTTTCGTCGTAGAGGTATTTTGTAATGGAATTCATGTTATAAATCATCACCCGCCCACTTTCATTGTTGTAACCGGGATAGCTAAAAAACGAATAGTCGCCATCAATGGCAACAGCTTTGCCAGCTTGTTCGCCTGCCGTAAAAGAATTTAAATTAAAGTCAGAACTCCACTGGCCGCCTGTTCTTTTAAATCCAAAGGCCCTGCCGGCTCCGGGAGCACCTGATTCATTATAGGAAGGAGCACCAACTAACATACGATCACCTTCTATATCGACGGAATATCCAAATTGCATTTCTGCCTGTTTGATGTCTGGCCCCAGCTTTTGACCAAATACCCAGTTAGTTCCGGTAAAGTCTGTATTGTTATACGTATAAACAGCACCAGTATAAGCTACAAAACTGGCCGTGGTATTATAAGCTCCTATAGCGACAGTTGCGCCCGAAATATCTACTGCAGATCCAAACAGACCAGTGTTTGTAGCATCGGCGGGATTAAGCACTTTCTTTTCAACCCAGTTGTTGTTTTCGAACCTGAAAACATAGGCACTGCCTGCATCTGTTTTTCCGGTATGGTCCGTGAAAGGTGCACCGGCAATAATCATTTGTCCATCAATTGCAACAGATGTTCCAAACAGGTCATAGGCCTGTCCGTTAGAAGCCTGGAGGCCTGCAAGCTGAGACCATACATTCCCAGTTCTTTTAAATACATACACTCTTCCCCTTCCATAAATACCCGATATAGCTTTTTCCGGTGCGCCAATCACCACTAAGTCATCATAGATAGAAACAGAAGTGCCAAACTTATCACCGGCAGCTGCGTTAGAAGCCTTCAGCTTTGCCATTTGTTTCCATGTGCCGCTTTCTTTTGCATAAATGTAGGCCGCTCCGCATATTTCATTTCCAACAGTGTCTCCCGGTGCACCAACTACTGCATAATTACCATAAATATCCACCGATGAACCAAAGTAAGATGCATAAGCCAGGCCATCAGGTTGTCTTGATATCGGCGGCAGACTGCCATCAATTGTGAACATCATAGGTTTCCAGTTAACACCATCAAACAAATAAATGGTTTGCCTGTCTGTATCGTACACCAGCAGGCCCATTTCAGGGTTACTAATAGCTTTACGCTGCACCGATGTCATGCGGGGAATCAGCATTCCTTTTGTTGTTGAACTTACATCGAGCATAGAAGTAGTGGCAGGATTATTACCATTGTTATTGATTGCTACCTGGGATGAACAATAAAGAACGGTGAAACAAAAAATCGTTAAGTGTAAAAGCTTTTTCATTTTATTAATTTTGATGTAAGATGTACGACATGCCTTTTGAAGAAAGAAAAAGATTAGCGATTGGAAGGTTTGGATAAACAAACGGCGTAAACGTTCCGTTTTCGATTTTTTCTTGGAGGGGTTCCAGCAAATTCAGCCAACGAAAGGCTGGTATGAAAAAAATGAATTGATTTGAAGGCCTGAAATCATAGTAACATCTTACAGTTCGTTCAGGTTGATAAAGTTTCTTTCACAACCATTGCCGTTCGTTGTTTCAAATCTTCCGTTTGCTGTTTGTATAAACAATTTCTAATTTAACACCCTATCTTTCTTTCTTATTTAAAACATGCTGATTCGTTGTTGCATCTGGTTTCTTCTGCTATTACCGGCTATTGTTCATAGCCAGTCGCAACACCATTTTTTTACACTTGGAATAGAACAAGGCCTTTCCAGCCCGATAGTATGGAGCATTGGCCAGGACAAATACGGTTTTATCTGGATCGCCACCGCTAATGGCCTTAACCGCTACGACGGACATTCAGTGAAACAATATTTCAATGATCCCAAGGATTCTACTTCATTGCCGGGAAATATTGTGTACTGGATCTACACAGATAAGGATGGTGATATGTGGTTTGCCTGCGGAATAAAAGGCGTTGTAAAATACAATTACACAAAAGATTGCTTCGAAAAATTGCCCCAATACCAATCCGTTAAAAAGAGCAAATACGGTTCGCCGGTTTGGAGAGTCGGCGGCGACCAAATGGGAAGGATTTACCTGGCTTGTGGTGGCGCCTGTTACCGTTTTTCAAAACAAACAAACAAAATTGAAGACCTCACAACTCTGTTTAAAGGAGAGATCGATGATTATGGTGTAGCCATGTTCGTTCCCCAGGGAAAAAATATCCTGTGGGTGCTTACTGATATTGGTTTATTCTGCTATGATCTTTTGAAAAATAACATTCAGCATGTGCCATTTGACAAGAAAAAGCTTGGCTATGGCAAGGCAGGTATGCATGATGGTAAGTTTATTAATAATGAAGAAATGCTCATTACCATGGAAAGATCCGGCTTTGTTTTTTTTAATACCAAAACATGGAAATTTCGTCCTGCACCATCTTTTTTAAACCCTTCCACTTCTAAAACCTTTACCGAAAGCGGCTGCGTAGTAAGAGACAAAAAAGGAAGGATCTGGATTTCCAATTCCACCTTCGGACTTCTTCAATATTTTCCTTCAACCAACGAAATATATTCATTAAAAAACGATCCCTCTTATCCATATCCCTACCCGGAGCAGGAAGGCAAGGGCATGAGTGCATTTGAAGATAAGGACGGCAATATCTGGTATGGGTCGTCTTTGCGGGGTGTGGTGTGGTTTCAGCCTGACCTTGATTTTATCAGGCTATATCATCGGGATTATTCCAAAACAAATTCATTGGGAGGTAACGGAGTTTTCTCCTTCCTGCCGGTTTCGGCTAATGAACTATTGGTGGGCACCAATAAAGGCTTAAGCAAATTCAATACACAAACCAATCAATTTAATAACCTGTTTTCACAAAACAATTCATCAGGAAATTTTCCTTCGGTACTTATAAAACAAATGAGTAATAACGGCAATTTTGTTTATATCGCTTCCAGAGCCGGCTTATGCGTCTACAACAAAAAGAATGGCCGCCTTTCAAAATTTGAAACCAGCGACGCTAACGTTTTTTTTGATGAAGCAATAAGCTATGTTCATGTAATTAATAAGGACGAACTTATTCTTATTAACGGCGATGCGGCACGTGTCGATTTAAAAACTAAAAAATGCTGGTACAGGCAAAACACACAAACCGTAGATACTCTTTTCCAATTCACAGGCATTGATGCAACAGCTTATGATCCGGAAAGAAAAAAACTTTGGTTAGAGATAAATAATGGCGGGTTGTACGAGTACGATGTTGTTTCGAAGAATGCGGTGCGTCACAGCTATACAAACGATACGGCGATAAAATCCATTTCTACGATACACATTGACTCATCATGCCTGTTGCTGATTGGTACATTGAAAGGATTAATTGAATACAACTCATTAAACAAACGCAGCCGTACAATTACACTTCCTTCAAACTACCAACACATCACCAACATTTCAACAGAAGGAAGGGAGATTCTCTGGCTAACCACACCCAAGGAAATTATCCGGCTAAACCGTTCAACCGGCCAATTCAATGTGTTTGATCTGCATGTGCTTTTGCCGTATGCAGGTTTTATTCAGAACTCTTTGTGGAAAGACGCACAAAACAATCTCTGGTTAGGAACCGATAAAGGTTTCTGTATTGTTGACACTAAAAAATTTAAAACCGATAAGAAAACATCGCCGCCGCACCTCGTTAGTTTCTCTGTTTTTGATAAGCGTAAAACATTTGACCGGCCCTGCTTCGATCTTACAGAAATTAAACTTGAGCATAACGAAAACTTTTTCTCTTTTGATTTTACTTCTCTTGATTTTCATCAGACTGCTAAATACTCTTATCAATTAAAAGATTTTGATAAAGACTGGAGATCAGCTTCTAAAAATAGTGCAACATATACCAACGTACCCCCGGGAAATTACACTCTTCATCTGCGAATGCAGGACCATACAGGCAAGTGGATAGAAAGTAATCCTATTGCTGTTTACATAGAGCCTTCCTTTTGGCAAACATGGTGGTTTTTATCTGCAGTTGCTGTTCTTTTTGCATTTTTATTTTATGCAGCTTATCGCTTTGTTCAAAAAAGAAAAAGAAATAAACGGATTGACAGCACTATTGATTACTTCGCCAATTCTTTGTATGGTGAAAATTCCATAACAGAGATCTGCTGGGACATAGCCCGCAATTGTATTTCGCAACTCAAACTTGAAGACTGTGTTGTTTACCTGCTTGATGAAAAAAGAAATGTGCTGGTTCAAAAAGCTGCATACGGACTGAAGAACCCGAAAGAACACGAGATCATTAATCCAATTGAAATTAAAAACGGTGAAGGCATTGTAGGAGCTGCAGCATTGACAAAAAAACCTGTTATGATAAAAGATACTACAAAGGATGACCGTTATATACCTGATGATAAATATCGCTTATCCGAACTGGCTGTTCCTGTTATTCACGAAGGAAAAACAATTGGAGTGATTGATTCAGAACATTCCCGAAAAAAATTTTTCACAGAAGATCATGTAAAAGCATTATCAACTATTGCGGCTATCAGTGCCAACAAAATTGCTGAAGCAAAAGCACAGGAGACAGCTAAAGAAAGTGAAATACAATTGCTGGAAATACAAAAACTTTTAGCTGAAACACAGTTGATGGCATTGAGGGCACAGATGAATCCGCATTTTGTTTTTAACTGCCTTAACAGTATACAGGAATGCATCGTTACCGAAAAGTATGGCGAAGCCAGTTTGTACCTGAACAAGTTTTCGAAGCTGTTTCGTCTGGTGTTAAATAACTCCAGCAAGGTCATGATCACCCTTACTGAAGAAATTGAAGTGCTGGAGCTTTACCTTACACTTGAACATATGCGGTTTGAAAAATCTTTTCAATATAATATACATGTAGCCGAAGACCTGGAAACGGATGAGATACTAATTCCTTCTATGCTGTTACAACCCTTTGTTGAAAATGCATTATGGCATGGACTGATGCATAAACCAACCGACAGGATACTAAATATTTGTTTTAAAAAGTTGAGTGATGATGTGTTTCAATGTATAGTAGATGATAATGGCATCGGGCGAAGAAAAGCGCTGGAATTAAAAGAAGAGCAAAGCAAAACAAAGAGGCATGTATCCAAAGGCATGAGTATTTGTAAAGACCGCATTGAACTCCTGCAAAAACAGGGACATCATGCTGTCCTGCAAATAATTGACAAATACGATGATGCCGGTGAAGCAACAGGAACAAAAGTAATCATTGAACTTTCGTCCTATTTGAAATAACCTGATGCAGCAGAGAAGATAATTTATACCGTTAATTGAATGAGACCAGCCGTTCACTGTTTTATTTTTGCTGATGCTGTTTAATGGCTAACCTTTATTGTAGTTTAGTATTTGAAAAATATTCAATCTTTCTGCCATGATAAAAGCATTGATCATTGATGACGAGGTAAAAGCCCGCAATGTGTTAAAGCATTACCTTGAAAATTTTGTACCGGAAGTTACAGAAATCCGCCAGGCAGAATCGGTTGACTCCGGTTTAGAGATCCTGAATGTTTATCAACCCGATATTGTTTTCCTTGATGTGGAAATGCCGTATAAAAATGGCTTTCAGTTATTAATGGAAATAAAAGATCCTTCTTTTGATGTCATCTTTACAACTGCTTATAACCAATACGCCATCCAGGCTATCCGCTTCAGCGCATTGGATTATCTTTTAAAGCCGGTAGACCCTGACGAGTTGAAAGGAGCCATTCTGCGCCATATTGAAAAAAAAGAGAACGATAAAGAAAAGAAAGCACTATACGATAACCTGGTAAGCAATATTGAAAAAAAAGAGATAAAGGATTTTAAAATTGCAGTGCCTTCTGCAGAAGGTGTTTATTTTTTTACCATCGACGAAATACTAAGATTAGAAGCCGACAGAAGCTATACTCATATTCACCTTACGAAAAAACGGCCCTTTCTCGCTTCTAAAACATTAAAGCATTTTGAAGAAATGCTGGAAGATTTCCAGTTTATTCGCACACACAAGTCACACCTTGTAAATCCAAAACATATTACACGCATCAGCAGTGATAACGAACAGATCATTTTATCAGATGGCTCCAGGGTGGAGGTGTCCCGCCGAAAAAAAGAGGAAGTATTGCAACAATTAAAGCTGCGATAATAAGATTAAGTATTACAAAAAAAGTCATTGACCGGCTGTCAATCTTTTTACGAATCTCAGGAACCGTCAATAGAATTAATCATACCACCTGCACATAAAACTACCAGGGATCATTTAGCACGTGTTTATTCCTGTACGTTTATACTTCCAATTAAATCCTGGTTTAAGTTTCTCAATTCTTTTACGAAATAAATACCGGGCAAATAAACTTCCTTCAAGAGTTGCTGCCAGATAAATATTGTGTTTCACTTATAAGTAATTCATGGCGATTGTAACAGGCTGTATCAACCGGTAAATGAATAAACATTATAAAGGTTCCCGTAGTTATATACCCGCTTTGTGGCATTATACACTGAGTGTTTTCCTTTCATTAATTCCAACCTGCCTTTAGAAAGTTGGAATTGCAAACAGGTCTTTGATGATGCTTTCTTTGTTGAAACAAAAAACAATCACCAACAAAATCAAAAAAAAATGAAAAGGTTATTTCAACTTACAGTTATCGTAATGGTCGCAGTTGCGGGTTTAACGGCCTGTAAAAAAGAAGGTCTTCAACCAAATGATTCAATTAGTCCTGAAATTGCAGCAGGTTCAGGTAATAAGATTGAAGCTGCACGTTTCAATTTCAAAGAGGCACGCAACCTTGTTAAAAAGGGTACAGACTCGCTACTGTACAATGCAGGTGGCACCTTAACTAAAGTAATTTACAGCCCCGCTAAATATGTTGCTTACGTAAAATCGGGCAATACGCTTACAGCGAGCACTTTTGAAAACAATGTATTAAAATTGAAAGTTGAATATACGATCACCAATGGCAGAACTACCCAATCAAAACACACCAGCTACGAATCAAATGTAGGAGTAACCAAAACATGGTGGTACGATTACAGTGTTGACGGGCTGCTGACAGAGAAATACAACAAAGACAACACTGCGGAAAGAATAAAGTTTGTTTGGTATGGTCCTGGCAACTTGTCGCAGGTAAAATTTTATAGCGCTGTCAATCAGCACACAGCTACTCTTCAGTTCCAACGTGGAGGTCAGGGACCGGCTGATAAGCTCCAACTAAATTCAGTACGCACCACGCTTGATCCATACCTGAAAATTTTCGGCGTGCAATGCACCACTGTATCTACTGGCGAAAATATGAGCTATTTCCTTTCACCTGCATCAAGCTTTAAGGAAAACCATGTGTTTACCTACGACAGAGATGGATATCCCACAAAAGTTAATGTGTACGACGCAACAAACGATCCCGGCTACGACCCGGCAAACTGGACACTTAAGTATACGCACACATTCTCATACAGCAATTAATCCTGCGCTTTCAATTAAAAAACCTCTCCCAGGAGAGGTTTTTCTTGTTATCAGGAGAGCGGTGGTCTTTTGTGGCTTTGTTGTCTCTGTTTTTATTAAACTAAAAACTTAAATGCTGCAATAAAGAAATTGGAGAAATTAAAAGAGCTATTGATAAATGAAGAAATTGATTCGGCGCTTATAAAGTGGCGCATCAAATTATCAACTGAAAAAGGAAATTTGGAAATTGAAATCAATCATATTTCTAACCTCTATAAGAATATTTTTGACTTATACAATTCCCCCGGATTGAGTGATAAACATCGCTTGTTAGAAAACTTCTCCGGTGTGAACTTTTTATATATGACGGGTGCGATGATTCAGCAGACAGTATTATCTGACAATTTGTGAGACTTGGCACCAATGCTAAAGCTTTGCAACCCAATGGGTGGATTATGCAAGACTCATCTGGACCTTAGCCAAACTAACTATAGCCACCAGCAAACTGGCATCAGTCTGCGGCAGGCCTTTAAATTGTTCAATATTCAACCGCCTGTTTATTATTATCAGGCAAAACCAAAAAAACAGAAGACCAGAAGATCAGAAATAAGCTCAGTGAATTAGCGACAATGAACCATCGTTTGGGATTTTGGATGATGCATCATTATGCAACGAAGATCCAAGATGGTCCATTATGAGCAGTATATACTACAAACATCCACCCATGTCATAAAATAAGGCAATTCTGGGCGTTTTTTGTCACAGGATTAGGGCAATTAGCGAAAATCGTTGACTGCTTCTCAATCAGCTAAACCATCGTCTTATGTTTCATATCATTTGCCTCCGGTGTAATCTGAGTATCTTACTAAAAAACATAACTTCCCTTTATATCGCCGTCATCAGTTCCCTTTCCTTCCAAATTTTTTCAATTTGGTAAGCCGCCGAACCGGTACGTTTAGATAAAACTGATCCTGTACTTTTGACTGCAGCGTAATTTTGAGGAGGCTTGACCTTGATTCATACAGCTCTTTACCTTAAAAAAATCAGGCAATTTGCCAGGAGTAATTAATGCTTCAATCCTGGTTCACTTTTGCCGGGGACACTCGTGAATGGTCACATGAACCGTGCTAAAATTTGAAATACGGCCTTTTTCTAATTCAATTTCCAGATTACTTAATTTAGAGTACAAACCTGGTATATGCCTAATGACGTTAAAACGTACAAAGTAAAAACAAACGGGTTCTTATTTTCTTTTACAAAAGATGAAATAGATAAGACAGACCTGGTTGCACTATCTCCTGTATCATTCAATCTTATAAAAGATCATCGCTGTAGTAATGCAAAACTGCTCGAGGCCAATGCAACAGCTAAAAGACTAACAATTGAAATAGAAGGGGAAACATTCGACATTGAAATAAAAGATGAGCTTGACCAGGTGCTGGAACGGATGGGTTTTGGCAAAGCAAGTAATAAGCAAGTGAAAGAGATTAAAGCACCCATGCCGGGGCTGGTATTGGAAATTGCCGTAACTGATGGCCAGGAAGTAAGGGAAGGCGATAAACTCTTAATACTCGAAGCTATGAAGATGGAGAACAGTATTATGATCCAAACCAATGCCATCATCAAAAAAGTATCGGTATCGGCTGGGCAGGCTGTTGAGAAAGGCCAGGTGCTGGTAGAGCTGGAATAATAAGCCGTCATTATTTTTATGTCGACAGGGAAAATTGTGCATTGAATAGTAATTCAACAGAGAAATGTTCAACGATATTTATCGGGATCAATGCTCAATCAGGTTTCCTTAAGTAAAGGCATTAATGCTCAATTTTAATATTCAATAGGCCAACGATGCAAAAGATAGTAGTTGCCAACCGCGGGGAGATTGCTTTAAGGATCATGCGAACCATACGGAAGATGGGTATCAAATCCGTGGCGGTATTTTCCGAAGTTGATCGCAGTGCACCGCATGTGTTATTTGCAGATGAGGCTGTCTGTATCGGGCCTGCACCTTCCAATCAATCGTATCTTAACGGTGATAAGATAATTGCTGTTGCCAAAGAGTTGGGTGCAGACGGCATTCACCCCGGCTATGGTTTCCTGAGTGAGAATGCGGAATTCGCCAGGAAAGTAGAAGAGGCCGGCATCAATTTTATCGGGCCCGGCCCCGAAGCTATGCGGATAATGGGCTCGAAACTGGCTGCCAAAGAATCGGTGAAAAAATATAATGTCCCAATGGTGCCGGGCATTGATAAGGCGATTGAAGATATTACCATTGCGAAAGAAGTGGCAGACAAAATAGGGTATCCAATTTTAATAAAAGCATCTGCGGGTGGTGGTGGCAAAGGAATGAGAGTGGTGGAAAAAGAAAACGAGTTGGAAGAGCAGATGCAAAGGGCCATCAGCGAAGCAAGATCATCTTTTGGCGATGGTGCTGTGTTTATTGAAAAATATGTGAACTCGCCACGCCATATAGAGATACAGGTTTTGGCGGATAAATATGGCAATACTGTTCACCTGTTTGAACGGGAATGCAGTATACAACGGCGCCACCAGAAAGTGGTGGAAGAATCTCCTTCCTCCATTCTGACTCCTGAACTTCGAAAAAAAATGGGCGAGGCAGCCGTGCTAGTTGCCAAATCCTGTAACTATACCAGCACCGGCACTGTAGAGTTTTTGGTGGATGATCAGTTGAACTTTTATTTTTTGGAAATGAATACCCGCTTGCAGGTTGAACATCCCGTTACCGAAATGATAACAGGCATTGACCTGGTGGAAGAACAAATAAAAATAGCAAGAGGGGAGAAGTTAAGTTTCACACAGAATGATATTGTTATCAATGGGCATGCTCTTGAATTGCGGGTGTATGCTGAAGATCCGCTGAATGATTTTTTACCTTCTATCGGCACATTGACCAAATATATAAAACCTGGTGGCGAAGGAATAAGAATAGATGATGGATACTCAGAAGGCATGGCCATTCCTGTGTATTATGACCCGATGATCGCCAAGCTGGTGACACATGCGAAAGACAGGAATGAGGCTATTCAAAAAATGAAAACGGCTATTAAGGAATATAAAATTGAAGGCATAGCCACTACATTGCCCTTCGGTAATTTTGTTTTTGAGCATGCAGCTTTTGTATCCGGGAAATTTGATACGCATTTTGTAAAAAAATATTATACACCGGAAAAGCTGGTAGACAAACAAAGAGCCAATGCCGAACTGGCGTCCATCATTGCATTGAAATTTTTTTTTGATCAACAAAAAAAAATAAAACCTGTTGAATCCGTTTTTACCAATTGGAAAAACCGGCTTTTGGAAAAATAATTATAAGATTCATGAAAAAAGCTAAGTCAGAAATATTACGAAAAAAGATTGAGGATGGAAAGCAGGGTGGGGGTGCGGCAAGAAATGCTGCGCAGCATAAAAAAGGAAAATTGACTGCCAGGGAGCGTATTACACTGCTAATGGATCCCGGATCCTTTGAAGAAATTGGCGCCCTGGTGCTTCATCGTACCAAAGATTTCGGGATGGAAGACCAACAGTTTTATGGCGATGGTGTCGTTACCGGTTATGGTACTATCAATGGACGACTCGCTTATGTGTTTGCACAGGACTTTACCGTGTTCGGTGGCGCCCTGTCTGAAACGCATGCGGAAAAAATATGTAAGGTAATGGATCTGGCTATAAAGATGGGTGCACCTATGATCGGGTTGAATGATTCGGGCGGCGCAAGAATACAGGAAGGTGTAAGATCACTGGGAGGCTATGCGGATATCTTTTACAGGAATGTGTTGTCTTCTGGTGTTATTCCGCAGCTATCAGCTATCATGGGTCCCTGTGCCGGCGGTGCAGTGTACTCACCTGCCATGACTGATTTCACCTTGATGGTTGAGCACACCAGTTATATGTTCGTTACCGGGCCCAATGTGGTGAGAACAGTTACCAATGAAGAAGTAAGTTCGGAAGAACTGGGTGGAGCTTCTGCACATTCTTCTAAATCAGGCGTTACACATCTGACGGCGGCCAACGATATGGAGTGCATTGCACAGGTAAAAAAACTATTAAGCTACCTGCCGCAAAACTGCGAGGACACTACACCCAAATTTCCATATGTGCCGGGAGATGAAACAAGGGAGTCATTGGAAGAGATCATTCCCGAAAGTAACAACCAGCCTTATGATATGCGATTAGTGATAGAAACGATTTGTGATGACGATTCATTTTTTGAGATACATAAAGAGTATGCGACAAATATCGTGGTTGGTTTTGCACGACTGGCGGGCCGGAGTATTGGCATTGTGGCCAATCAACCCATGAGCCTGGCCGGTGTGCTGGATATCAACAGCTCTAAAAAAGCGGCAAGGTTTACCCGCTTTTGTGATTGTTTCAATATTCCTTTATTGGTATTGGTGGATGTGCCGGGCTTTTTGCCGGGTACCGACCAGGAATGGAATGGCATTATTACCAATGGTGCAAAACTACTATATGCATTAAGCGAGGCCACCGTTCCACGTATCACCGTTATTACAAGGAAAGCATACGGCGGCGCTTATGATGTGATGAATTCAAAACATATCGGCGCTGATCTGAATTTCGCCTGGCCCACAGCGGAAATAGCCGTAATGGGAGCGAAGGGGGCCAGTGAAATTATTTTCAAAAAAGAAATCGCCGAAGCGACCGATCCGATCCAAAAACTTGCAGAGAAGGAAGCGGAGTATGGGGAAAAATTCGCCACTCCTTACCTGGCTGCCGAAAGAGGTTTTATTGATGAAGTAATAGAACCAAAAGAAACACGAATAAAACTGATCAAGGCATTTGCCATGCTGGAGAATAAAGTGGCTAAACTACCCAGGAAGAAGCATGGGAATATTCCTTTGTGAAAACTATTGTGTTGTGTTAAAATCAGGAAAGAAACTGAAAGTGAGACCATGTTTAAAATGCCATTACGATAATGTGGGAATTTGATTATAAAGAAATACCCAATAATTCACCGGCTTTGACATGGTATGATTTAAACATTAGCTGAAATGAATAAATACAAAAAAATCACCCAGGGAAACAAAATGGAATAATAATGAGCCTAATTTATTCAGGAATTCTTGTCTATTTAATACGATTTTTTGACAAAGCTCTTTAGAAAAATCAAATTCATTCTCATTCACGCCACTACTGGAAAAATTTCGAATTAATAAACATACCGTTTACCTTTAGATAAGTTATAGGAACCCTTTTATCACGCATTGATCTGCCGCTTCACCCGGTGGCAGCCATTGCAGTCAAGTTGTTTTCCAAATGGGCGAGAGGAGGCGTTCAGGTATGAATCATAAGACTCAGGACACCCAAACACTGGATAAACTTCAGCGAGAAACATTTGATTTTTTTTTGCACGAGACTAACCCATCCAATGGTTTGGTGAAGGACAAGACTGCGCCGAATTGGCCCTCCAGCATTGCCGCTACGGGCCTGGCATTAGCCTGTTATCCGGTTGCTGTCGAAAGAGGATTCATGTCAAGGGAAGCAGCTGTCGAACGCACACTTGCCACTTTGCGTTTTTTCCGGTACAGCCCACAAGGCCCGGAGCCTGACGCAACCGGGTATAAGGGGTTTTATTACCATTTTCTCGATATGCAGACCGGCCGTCGTGCTTGGCAATGCGAACTTTCGACGGTGGACAGTTCTTTTTTATTGGCTGGGGCATTGACTGCAGGAGTTTATTTTAACGGAGTTACAGCCAGTGAGACTGAAATCCGCACCCTGGCCGATGCACTCTATCGCCGTGTGGATTGGCAATGGGCGCAAAACCAGGGTGCAGGCGTATCACACGGCTGGAAACCCGAAAGCGGATTTCTCAACTATCACTGGGAAGGATATGATGAAGCGCTGCTACTATATATACTGGCCTTGGGCTCTCCGACTCATCCGTTGCAAGCAAGCAGCTATACCACCTGGACTTCTACTTACCGCTGGGAACACTGTTACGGATATGAATATCTTTATGCCGGCCCGTTGTTCATTCATCAGCTCTCGCATATTTGGATCGACTTCCGTGGTATCCAGGACGCCTTTATGCGTGATAAAGGTATTGACTACTTTGAGAACAGTCGCCGTGCAACTTATGTACAACAACAGTATGCGATCACGAACCCTCTAAGATTCAAGGATTATGGACCCTGTTGCTGGGGAATTACCGCAAGCGAGGGCCCCGGCCCCGATACCATCAAAATAGACGGCATCGAACGGCAGTTTTTCGATTATGTAGGACGAGGTGTGCCGTACGGGCCGGACGATGGTACGCTTGCTCCCTGGGCGTTGGTGGCATCACTTCCATTTGCACCTGAAATTGTCCTGCCTTCGCTCAACCATTGCATTCATCAAGCCAGGATGACAAAGTTTAATCGCTATGGGTTCAAGGCATCCTTCAATCCGTCCCACCCCGGCAGCTACGGTAATCCTTATGGTTGGTGGGTTTCGCCCTGGCATTTCGGACTTAACCAGGGACCGATTATCCTGATGATTGAGAATTATCGCTCAGGTTTCCTCTGGGGATTGATGAAGCAGTGTCCTTACCTCATTAAGGGATTGCAACGTGCAGGTTTTAGTAATGGCTGGTTGTCATGAAGTACATCTTCTCCTTAAAACGTTGATGTACTAGAAGAGATCATAATTGTCCATGATGGGAAGGTCTTCCATGCTTGCAGTGAAACAATTTACATTGGCAGTTTCCGGATACAGAAACAAGAAAGCACCAGTATTAGAAGTAAATAAACGGGGTTCAATTACCATTGATGAAAAAGCTAAGATCACGGAATGGATGAGAATCCAGGGGAATTTTTTAAAAAATGGGTGATATGTCAACTATCTGCTAATAATAACTCTCCTGTTCCACCATTGATGCTTTCTCAAATCGGCGTCCTGCCACAGCACAGTTTATGCCTTTGTTTTTACTTTTCTATTTTTTTCAGTAACCAGGCTATTGTATACTTCCTCGAAAGATTTACCCCGGTGTTGCGGCCATAGACCGGATAGATTTATTTCAATATTTTTTAATAGCTGTATGCAAAGCAACTTATCATCTTCAGCCAGGCCATGCAACATCATCCTGGCGTTTTTCTTTACCCGTTCATAGCAGATCAAAACGGTTTTTTCACCCTTGGGGGTCAGTGACAAGCGTTTTGAACGCTTGTCCTCTTCATCATCGAATTCTTTTATGAGGCCTCTTTTTTTCAGCCGGTTTAACATGTCTGTTCCGCTCGATAGTTCAAATAAATTTGCAAATATGACTTCGGTCTTCTTTGGATTTTTCTCTTGTTGGATTGTCACCAACATTCCAAACTCTTCGATTTGATTCAGATCCGTTCCTTTAAGAGCCATATTCGCATAGGACATATTCAGTTTGCTGATTCTGCCTATAATTTTTAATAGCAAGCCATCACTAAAATTGGGCACCACGCCTCCAACCAGCGGTCCGCCTGGTTCTGCCCTTTGCTGCGTAGCAAGAAAGTACCTGCAAAAATCTTCGATACTGCCGGTTGGGTGCAGGCTTTCAAAATTCCCCCATAAGTTGACAAGTTGCACAGTCTTATTCATATATACTTCGGTTTCGAAGCAATATTAAAAAAAAAACTTCGGGCTCCGTTATTAATATCGTAAACGTAGTATATTTGCATAATAAATATCGTAAACGAAATAAAATAATTATGGAAAAGAAACAGGCAGCCCTTTATTGGACCGCAAAAGGTTTTATCAGTTTTTTTATGTTATTCAGCGCCTACTATTCGTATTCACATGCAGAGGCGCTCTTAAAGCTAGGATTTCCCGACTATTTCAGGTATGAGTTGGTGGTAGCTAAAGTATGCGGGGCAATTTTGTTACTAATTCCACAAGTCCCCCGAAGAATTAAAGAGTGGATTTATGCGGGTTTCGGTATCGCGATGATTTCTGCATTAATAGCGCATATCTGCAGCAATGATCCCATTGGACAAATAATTTTTGTTTCTGTTGATTTGATTTTGATTACGGTATGTGTGCAGTATGTTTATCGGTACGAACAGCGAAAAGCAGATCTTTCTATCATTGAAAAAATAAAAATCTAGGGTATGAATCAAGAAATTTATTTTGCTGCATTGGTTACACACATCGTTGGGCTGACTTTGATGGCAGGAGCTACTTTTATAGATTTTATTTACTTCAGGCAGTTCTGGAAAAATTTATCACTTGACAAAAGCAAAAGCCTGGTCTTAGACAACATATTAAATACGCTGCAGCGTTACATGGGTATTGGAATGCTGATCATTATTTTGTCCGGTTTAACCATGATGTATTACCTGCACGAGGTCTGGGGTCAGCAAATGTGGTTTCGGGTAAAAATGGTTCTGCTGTTGCTTATTATCATTAATGGATTGGGTATCAGAAGGAGATTGGGTTTAAAACTTAGGACATTACTCCTCCAACCATCTTTAGAAAACGGGTATAATAATACTCTGATTAAACTCAAAGCCAATGTCACTACAGTGCACGTTATCCAGCTGTTTTTATTTCTGATCATTTTCACTTTAAGTGTTTTTAAGTTTAATTAATCAGGGCTGGAGATTGAATTACAGACGAGGGCATATAAATTTCTTCTATGGTAAATCTTTAAAAAATGCCAAACATATGGCATGACTTATTTTTTGAAGCATCTGAAAAAAACTCCGGAAGAATTATTTGCAAATTAAAATGTTTGCGTTGTTGGTAGGGTAGAGCGTTTAAAGATAAGCCGACGAAGGAGATCACTTTGAAGTACCTTCTATTGTTTTCAATTTAAAATAGCTGTGAATTTTTTTTAGCATATACCAAAAATCTTATGCGATTCAGTCAGTGAAAATCACAGTTTATGCAAAAGAAAATCCGGTTCAGCGCTTGCTTTTAATTGAAGCAATAATCACTTGTTAGTTTTGATCCAGGGATAAGCACAAAAGGAGTTGTGAGTTATTGAGGTTTTTCTGTTGAAGTAGTGTATCGTTTTAAAAACAATCCCGCTGACGATTCTTATTGCAAACCAGTAATCAATCAAAAAATATATTATGAACAAAGGAAAATTGATCCTGTCGATGATCTTAGTGATGACTGCAGCAGCCGCAACCACTTCGGCAAATGCGCAAAGTGTAAAAGGAAAGAATTATGTAAATGCCGGCATTGGTATCGGTACTTACGGCCTGCATGGCACAGGCGGCTTGCCCATTACCGCTTCTTATGAGCATGGTTTTACGGATCAGATTAGTGCAGGTCTTTATTTAGGTTATGTTGGCAGAAAGTATGCTGATGACTGGAAGTACAGCTATAGAATCATTGGTGTACGAGGCTCATATCACTTCAATGAACTTTTAAAAATTACGGAACCAAAGCTGGATGTATATGGTGGCGTCGCTGTTTTTCACCGTGGCTTTACGCTGAAGTATGAGGCCGGTGGCGAAAAATACAAAGCTACAGATGGAGATATCAGTGTAGGCATTCATGCGGCGGCCCGTTATATGTTTGCCGATAATATTGGCGCTTATGCAGAAATAGGATATGGCCTTTCGCCATTGCAGTTGGGTGTTTCATTCGTTTTTTAAAAAGCAGTTTTAGTTTTAGTAAAGGGTGTTCATTGCGAACTCCCTTTGTTTGTTGCATTATTCATTGCTGCAGGGGAGGAATTAATGCATGGGACGAGGTGAAAATTTGATTTAATGATAGGCGTCATTTCCGAACGGCATGTATAATCTTTTTGATCGCCAAAATGATCAAAAATCACGGGTACATGAAAATGATATTAGGAAAGTTTTCTGACGGTAGAAGTTATTGATAAGCACAATAAAAAAGGCCGGCTGTATAAACAACCGGCCGAAAACAACTGCTTAACGAGAACTTATATTGTCAATTCCATCCTCTTATTCTATCGCTCTATAGAGATTTTCAAGGTCTATTTTGTCTTTCCTGAATTTACTCAATTTATTTGACGTCCCAAAAGATTTTGGTAGTCAAATTGTCTTTTGATTGTACAGTTTGGTAGTTTTCTGTGTTATATGTTTGTTCGCTGCCGGCATACAACCATCTATACGGGGGTTGTTTTTGAGCATTTGCATTATCCACTTCAAAACTCAGCGCAGGCGCATCCAATCTCCTAAGCTCAGCCCAATTTTCCAGCGGTTGTACTACGCTGAAGTGTATCCATTTTTGCGTAGCGATCAACTTTAATTTGTCGGCTGTGGTAGTTGCAGTAGCCCAATTTACTCCAGCTGTACTGGTATACGCCGCGATTTCTGCAGGTGTCGTTGGAACTAAAGCAATGGCCGTATTGTCGTTGCTTTTTGTTCTTAGCCAATAGTAAAATTCAATTGACTGGGTAATGCCTTTTTCATAAGCTGTTTTAGCAGCAGCATCATTACCAGCTTTTAAATAATATTCAGCTAACAAAAAGCTTACTTCAGGAGCGTTAATTAAAACGCCAGGGAAATATTCATTGCGGCTTAATGTTGACCGGTTGTAGATGGAAAGAGTTCCTCCGGCAATGAGTGCCGTTTGTACAGAAGAAGTTGCCAATGGATCCAAACCGTTGTAAACACCACCAGCATTAGCGCCGGTTTCAAACATAGCTCTCAAACGAGGATCGGCATTTGTCTTCATATGATCGATCATCACTTTACCAGCTATGTTTCCGTCCCAATCTTCAAGGCCGGATCTGAAGCCTCTGGAATTGATATCTGTACTAAGATCGTGTACATTTATTTGGATGTTGTCAGCATTACTACTGATCAACGGATATTTTGCAGGATTAGCTAATATCGCTGCAATTTCACTGGTTACTCTTGCCTGGAATGCCGGAACATCTGACACTCTCATTAGTATCCGAAGCCGAAGTGAATTACAATATTTTTTCCAAAGCTCAATATCACCTTTGTTGATAATGTCCTGAGTTTTAAAACCTGTTTGAATAGCTGATTTTACAGAAACGGTGCTCAATTCATCAGCAAAGCCTTTTAAGTCATCCAGCATCTTAGTATAGATCGCATCAGCTCCATCATACTTTGGCAGGGAGTTGGCATAGTCGCCTCCATTGGCGCTTAATTTACCTGCTTCAGTCCAGGGAATATCGCCATGCAGATCTACCACTTTCTGGGTATGATCGTAGAAATAAATGGCTGAGGCAATCTTGTAAATACGCCTGTCAGCCTGGTCATCAGCGGCTAGTTTATTATACACAATTTCAAACTCCCTGTATTGAGCTAAAAAATTGTAATAGCTGTTCCAACGATCACCAATACCTGCGGCACCGGGAACATATTGATTGTTTGAATTGATCCAACCAACGGCTTGGGTATAACGATTAACTGTTGTTCTCAGCACAACAAAATAATTCCAGTAATCCGGTAACACATAACCTTTATTGGATACAAGAAAACCAGTGAATTGCTTTTCCACAGAGCTTCCTGAAATTCTGGACGGATCAGCATAGCTGTTTTTAAAATCTGATTTTGTGCAGGCTATAAAAACCGTCGCCAGCAACAGATTAAGTATGAACAATATTTTCTTCATAAAATAATTTTTAGATAATTCTTAATAATACTTAGAAAGTGGCCCTTAACATTACACCGAAGGTTCTTGTTGATGGATTAGTACCTACATTGGTAAGCGACTGGAACCATCTTGAACCAGCTACTGTTTGCTCCGCATCCAGGTCTTTCAATGTTCTGTACAGGTAAAACAGGTTTCTTCCGAATACAGACAATTGAATTTTTTTAGCGCCAATTTTGCTTGCAATATTCGTTGGCAATGCATATCCGAGTGAGACTTCCCTGAACTTCACATACGAGTTCTTTTTGATGTACAGTTCATAACGTGTATTGGGGCTATATTGAGGACCACCCCAATTGTATACAGTCCAATAATAATCTGCAGAAGAAGCAATATAATCATTAGGTGTACCATCAGCTTTTACACCAGACAATAACATACCGTCCTCATATACTTTTTCGCCATTAGGACCTTGCGCAGCAGTAGTTTGAATTCTGTTACCACTTGCATCTTCGTAATAGGTAAGACCACCATGTGCTTTGTCCATAAAGTTGGTGCTCTCTTCCAACAGACCGCGGCTGATCATCCAATTGATAGCAGTAGGCATTACATAGCCACCCAATCTGAAGTCCATCAAGGCATCTAATGTGAATCCTTTAAAGCTGAATGTATTGAAGAAACCACCTACCACTTTTGGCATTGCATTGCCAATCTTTACCATTTTGCTTGGATCAACTTTGTACAAGCCATTCGGATCAACTATCATCTGGCCTTTGGAATCTGTAGCAACGGGGTGAGCATAAAAATCACCCATGGGTTGTCCTACTATCGATTTTAACTGAGCAGCGTTACCATCATAATCGGCATGCAAAAGTTCATTTGAACCGGAAGCGAGTTTTTCAACTACATTTTTGTTTTGAGAAAAATTGATACCAGTTTCCCATTTGAAATTATTGGTAATAACCGGAGTACCTGTTATAGCAATTTCAATACCTTTATTTCTTAATGTTCCAATGTTAGTTAAAACGGAAGTAGCGCCGGAACTTGCCGGAATGGTTAACGGCAATATCTGATCCCTGATCTGACCATTATAATAGGACACATCTAAACCTATGCGACTTTTAAGAAATTTCGCTTCCAAACCAAACTCAAATTCATGCTTTTCTTCTGGCTTGATTGCATCATTACCAAAAGCAGAAGGGAGTGTCGTATAAAGAACCGGTTTACCTCCTACTTCCTGAACACCCAATGTGTTTTGATCATAAGCAATATTGGCTTGATAAATTTCAGGATAGTTACCTACAATACCCCAAGAGGCACGCACTTTACCATAATTGATAAAAGAAGGTAATTGAAAGGCCTCCGTAAATACAAAACCTGAATTTACTGAAGGATACACAAAATCGTTTCTATCAGGATGCATAGTAGATGTAGCATCGCGGCGAAAAGTACCTTCCACAAAAAGATAATCCTTATAATTTCCGTTAATGGTGCCTATATATGCGTCTTTTATCAGTTTACTCCGATACTTAGCCGCTCTATTAAAGGTTGCTGGGTTAACAGATGCAGCAATATCAAAGAAATTTTCCACACTTAATCCTCCACTCGTGCCTACATTAGTAGTGGTTCCTTCCTCTTTATTTGCCATATACCCTCCCATTACATTTAATTCAAAATCAGGAGTAAGCTGTTTAGTATATGTTAATAATACATCACCATAAAAAATTGTATTTACAAAAGTACCTAATGCATAATATCCTGAATTCCCAAAAGCCAATGGAATCTCTGTAGATTGACGTGTTTCAGTTCTTTGAGATGTAAAATCAGTAGCAATCCTGGCACGCAGCTTAAGATTATTAATGATTTGCCAGTTATTGGTAAGGCTTGCGATTACCCGGTTGCTGTACTCGTCTTCATTATGTTCTTTTATTCTCCATACATAATCAGCAATGTCACCTTTAAAGCCATTGTACTTGATGTTTTCAGCTGGCGTTAAACTCTGGTTAGTGCCGGTTACATAACGATAACCTTTGCTGGTTTTATATTTATTCAAATACCAATCAGCATTATCAAATCTTCCCATCATACCGGTAAAGTTGTTCATCATCCTGTCTATTGAATAAGGACGATTGCTCGTATGCTGATTCACATAATTTATCAAAAGGTCTGTTGAGAATTTTTTACCTAACCGGAATGTGCTGTTCAGGTTAGCGATGTTCTTGCTGTTTTTTGCACCCAGACTCACACCCTCATTGTCCTGGCGTGTTAAAGAAAACCGGACATTAGAATTTTCAGATGCTTGCGTCAAGGCAACGTTAATGCTGGAGTTTTGTGCAGTTTGGAATAAACCGGCATAATTGTCTTTCTGTGCTTCATAAGGTCTGATGATACCATCCCAGGCCATTGTGGGCTTGCCATCGAATTTTGGACCGAAGTTGATACTATAACCAAGAATACCCCTGGTTTCTTTTACACCATCGCCATCCACATCGTAGTAAACAAACCCTGCATCATCTTGACCTCCATTGCTGATATTGAGTGGTGCACCCGCACCTCTCACGTTTTGATAGCGGGGCAAATAGGCTACTTTGTCGAAGCTTGTATTGGCATTGACGTCAATACTAAATCCTTTTTTGCCTTTACCACTTTTCGTTGTAATTAACACTACACCGTTCACTGCTTCCGATCCGTAGAGAGCAGCAGCAGATGCTCCTTTCAGAATGGAGATGTTGTCGATGTCCTCGGGGTTTATATCCAGTAATCCATTACCTCTAAGACGCTGATCATCCCAGTAGTTGTTGTTTCTTACTTCGCCATCGCGGATAGGTACACCATCCATCACTATCAATGGCTGATTTTTTCCAGTGATAGAGTTAATACCACGAATGGTGATATTAACAGCACTGGTAGCACCACCTGGTGTAGCACCAATGCGAACACCGGGCGCCTTACCATACAAAGCTGCACCGAAGTTGGGTGAGCCCGTAAGGGTAAGTTCTTCAGCCTTGATGGTTGTAGCCGCATAACCCAAAGCTTTTTGTTTTTTGGTAATACCCAGTGAAGTCACTACTACTTCAGTAAGATCACTGGCCGTGCCCTGCAGTGTTGTTGTTAACGAAGTGGAATTGCCAACAGGCACTTCCTGCTGCGCAAAACTTACTGAGCTGATCACCAGCACTGGATTGCTTTTGTCCACAGAAATACTGTACCGGCCATTTTCATCAGTGACCACTGATTGGGTAGTGCCTTTCACACTCACCGTTGCCGATGGCACCGGTTTTCCATTACTGTCCGTAACAACACCGGTAATGGTACGTTTTACCTGTGCCAGCAACATAGTGTTACTAACCACAAGAGCCAACAGTACCAATAAGAATCGTTTGTTTCTCTTCTTCATTGCAGTTGATTTTTTGTTTTAATAAAAAGTGAATTACTATATGTTATTTAAGAATAACTCAATTGATGTTCTGCAAAAGCCTTTTTCTCATCTTTCTTTTTTCAATCATCGTTGCTTTTTCCTTTACCTGGCTTTCCATTACCAATGCGGCAGAACCAATTAATTCTGCATCGTGACCCAGGGTGGATAATTCTATTTCCGTATTAGCTGAAAGCCATGGTATGCAATCTTTGTTCAACGCCTGTTGAATAGGGGTCTGTAACATTTTGCCTGCCATGGCGCCACGACCGCTGATAATAATCGATTCAGGGTTCATTAAATGAATCAGAATAGCGACACCTTTTCCAATGTTGAAGCCCACTTCGGACAGCAATTCCACCGCGAACTGATCGCCTTTCAAAGCAGCGCTGATGATAGCTTTATAATCCTTTTCGAAATGTCCTGATGGAAAATTTTTGCTGAGACTTGATAAGCGACCTTCTTTTAATTCCATTTTCGCTTTTTCTATTATTACCAGTAGGGATGTTTCTGTTTCCAAACAACCGGTCTTGCCACAACTGCATAATTTATTATTATTAAATAGCGGGATGTGGCTGAATTCTCCTGCAAATCCGTTGTGTCCCCTGAATAATCCGCCATTCAACACCATTCCTAATCCGACTCCCCAGCCGATATTGATGACCATTGCATTTTTTCTGTTTCGGGCTGCGCCAAATCTTAATTCAGCCAATGCTATGAGACTCGAGTCATTGTCGATATATACCGGCAGTTCCAGTTTTTCGGTGAGGTATTGTACGATTGTTATGTCCTTTGTTTGTAAAAAGGAATAATTGATCCCTTTTTCATAATCTAAAAAGCCGGGCATGCCGATGCCGGCGCCAATGATCTTTTTCTTGTCGATGCCCGATTTGTTGACGACATAGTTCATTTTTTCAGCTAAAATGCTGAGGGCTTCAGGATTGTTTTGGAGTGGAAGTTCAAAAGCCTGTACCTCCCCAACGTGCTTGTTTTGAACATTCATAATGGAGATACGGGTTATCAACTGGTCCATTGCAACCGAAAGAATGTAAGTCGTATCAAAATTGATAGTATAAAGCAATGGGCGACGACCGCCACTTGAAGGAGCGTAACCTGATTCGGTCAGGTGCCCTTCTTTAATCAATTCATCAAGAATTTTGGCAGTGAACGGAAGGCTTTTATTGATCCGCTCACTCACTTCCGCACAAGAAAGCACATTAGAGAAATAAAACTCTCTTAAAATCAGGCCTTTATAAAACCATTTTTTACCCATCCAGCTTTGGTTGACTTTCTCAAAAAGTTAGAAATGTAAATTTAGTTTTTAAAATAATTCAAAAGCTAAATATTATTTTTAAAATTAGGATTAGCCTTTTAAATAAAATCCAACACTTTTACCCGATTATAATGAAATATTAACATACTTTAAGAAAATACAAGCTGCCAAATCCTTATGGATATCAGAAAAAAAAAAGCCATGAAGTTTTGCTTCATGGCTCTGCACGTTGAGTGATAGTATAATTAGTTTTCGCCGGCAGGGATAAATGAAAAGGCGAGTGCCGGATTATTTTTTTGGGATTGTATTAGTGAAGAGGGGAGTGTAAGTGTTACCGTATCTCCGTCTTGTTTCCATTTTATTGTTTTCCCACTTTCCAGCAATTTGATTTTGCTACCTTTTTTGGGCAGGTTGTTGTGCCAGGTTATTTCTTTTGAGATCGGTTCATTTTCTTTGAGACAAACCAGGGCATACCGGCTACCCTCTTTGGGATTTTGCGTAAACCAAATATTGCCGTCGTGATAGTTTTTGGTAATCCTCGTATTATAAATGGCTTTGCTGTTTTTGTCCATCCATTTGCCTATTTCTTTCATTCTTTCCACGGCCTCGTCGGGCAGAACGCCATCGGGTTTTGGACCAATACCCAGCAATAAACTTCCTCCTTTGGCTACTACTTCGATCAACGAATGAATTACCTGCCGCGACGATTTGTATTTATCTTCCGGCACATAACCCCAGTTATTGGCAAGCGTCATACAACTTTCCCATGGATGATCCAGTTGTTGCTCAGGAATTCGTTGTTCGGGGGTTTGATAGTTTTCAAATTTTCCATGCACAGTCCTGTCTACTATCAATAAGCCGGGCTGGGCCTCCCTGGCCATTTCGGCTATGCGGGGCATATCAATATCCTGGCTCCATTCAGGAATTCTTGCTCCCCAGGAAAGCACTTCGGCATTCACAGTTTCACGTGGCCGAACCCAACCACCGTCCAGCCATAGGATATCAACGGGGCCGTAATTATGCATCAGTTCGCTAAGTTGATTATAGGTAAACTCTTTAAACTTGTTCCAGCGCCAGGGAAACTTTCGGATATCATAGTTATTATTGCGATCCGCCGTTGCATATTTTGGCCACCAATAATATTCCGAGTGCCAATCGGGTTTGGAAAAATAAGCACCGATCATAAATCCATTTTTTGAAAACGCATCGAATACATATTTCGCAACATCAGCTTTTGGATTGTCCTTAAAAGGTCCTGCGGAAATTTTAAAATCGCTTTGTTTGGTATCAAACATATTGAAGCCATCATGGTGCTTGGTAGTAAACACCAGGTAACGCATACCGGCCTCTTTGGCTACTTTGGCCCAGTCTTCCGGATTAAAGTTTACCGGATTGAAGTTTTTGCTTTGTCCCCAATACCATTTTTTATAATCCTCATAGGCAATGGTACTATCGCGGTCAATCCATTCTTCCGAACAAAGATTCCATGATTCCATAATGCCTGGAACAGCATAAAGCCCCCAATGGATGATGATACCAAACTTTTGATCCTGCCATTTTTCCAATTTGGCTTTGACGGCCGGATCCGTTGGCCATTCGTAGGTAGCGGATTGGGGGTGAACATTTTGTTGAGCCATTAAAAGGCTCTGCAGGAGCAAACAAATGAAAATGAGCTGGATTTTTTTTGACATGGAATTAGTGATTTGTAACAAAGAAATGAAATTCCGCTTTCTTTCCTGTATGGGATGCTTCTATTTTACCACATGCTGATATTTTATTAATATTGTTAGGGGCCTATAAATAAATAGTAGCAATATCAAGCCAGTTTTTACCCATATTGGTCATTCACCCCATGAGCAAATCATAATTGTTGAGAGGAATGTCCCTTATTTCAACACTCCCTTCCATTTTCATCCAGAGTTGGAGATGGTCTATATCCTGGAAGGCCATGGAAAAAGAATTGTAGGCGATAGTGTTGCAACTTTTAATCCCGGTGAACTTGTTTTATTAGGTTCTAATATTTCACATGTATGGTATAGTGATGAAATCTATCACCGTGGAAACCCTAACCTGCGATCAGGCGCTATCGTTTTATACTTCAATAAAGATATTTTTGGGAGCAACTTTTATAGTCTTCATGAAACCCAGCATTTAAAACAATTATACCACAAAGCAGAAAGGGGATTGAAGATAAATGGCGGTACCAATGAAAAAGTTGCGGCTTTGATGCGGGAAATGCTAGGTGCAAAAGATTTGAACCGCATCATCGTCCTGTTGCAGATATTGGAAACCATTTCTTCAGGTGGAGAATATGATTTGCTGGCGAGCATTGGTTACCATAATACCTATGATACAATAGATAATCATAAGATCGATTCGGTGTTTCAGTATGTGAGTCAACACTTCGGTCACGATATTAGCCTGGAAGACATAGCCAAAAATTGCAACATGACGCCTCAGTCGTTTTGCCGTTTTTTCAAAAAAAGAACGCAGAAGACGTTTATCGATTTTTTAAACGAATTCAGAATAAGCCATGCCAAAAAATTGATGATAGAAAATGAGGAAATGACTATCCGCGAAATTGCCTTCGATTCAGGGTTTAATAATATTTCTAATTTCAATAAAATATTTAAATCGCTAACATCAGTAACACCGAAGAAATACAAGGAAATGCACCATTAAAATTTTTCTTTAGTCGTGGAAAAAACAGCCATGGTTGTGTAAACTTCTCTACACGGGTTTTTCCTCAGTTTTATAATTTTCAACAGGAGTGTTCACTTACTTAACCCGGGACGGGTTTTTTGCTCTATTACAGTATGATTTTTTAAAAAATATGTATAGCGGGTTAAGATCACTCCATAAAATATGAAGTATAATTGGCAGGCCTTGTTAATAATTAAATAAATGTGCCACAATGCTAATGGCATGTTTATTTCTTTATTTACTATGAGTAAATCACTTCTATGAAGCAAGTCATTTTGTTGCTGGCGATACACCTGTTAATTTTTCATCAATATCAAAAAGATAAAAAAGAAAGTTCCGGTAATCAAAATAAACTGGCGATAAAAGATAAAATTCAAAATAAGAAACAGCCTGTTTCCCTTTACGGGTTCCGCCAGGAAAAGGATAGTGCAAATTCCCACCTCTTGAAAACTCCTTCCTACGAATTTCAATCCTACACATTTCTTAGAATGCGCTAAATAGCTTATTTATTTTCTTCCTTATTATTATTAGATGAATATTTTTATGTCATGCGGATTGCCATCATCTTTCAGATGGATAGACTGATCTTGCCGGGGTGCTCCGTCAATTGTCATTTTTGAACCACTGGTTTTTTCCTGCGATTGAATGATTTCAATACTATACATAGTTTGCTGGTACCGATAGTTGATCCTGACGGAGCTCCAGTCTGCCGGAATGCAGGGAGCAAAGCTGAGGCAATTGCCCTTTCTTTTGAGGCCAATAAAGGATTCGATGATCAATTGATACATCCAGCCCGCCGAACCTGTGTACCATGTCCATCCACCACGGCCCCTGTGCCTTTTCACGCCATATACGTCAGCTGCTATCACATAAGGCTCCACTTTGTATTGTGTAATAGATGAAAGATCGGCTCCGTGATTAATCGGATTTACCATTTGCAATAATTCCCAGGTTTTCTTTTTATCACCAAGATTAGCGAAGGCCATAATCAACCAAATAGCGGCATGGGTATACTGACCACCATTTTCCCGGACACCAGGCACATATCCTTTTATATAACCGGGGTTGAGTTTTGATTTATCAAATGGGGGATTGAAAAGCTGGATGATATGGTCATCTTTACGCACCAGGTGCTTATCGGCCGATTGCATGGCCTTTAATGATCGAACCGTATCGCCTGCTGTGGACAGCACCGACCAGCTTTGTGCAATGGAGTCGATTTTACATTCGTCATTCATCGCGGAACCCAGCGGGGTGCCATCATCGAAATAAGCCCTCCGATACCATTCGCCATCCCATGCATGCAGGTGAATATTATTTTTTAGTTGTTCCGCCTGGCTTCGGCATTTATCCGCAAAAGCAATATCATTTTTCAAATTAGCGACTTCGATAAAACGAATCAGGATATCGTAAAAGAAGAAGGCGAGCCACACACTTTCACCTTTTCCATGTTGTCCCACTTTATCCATCCCATCATTCCAGTCGCCCGAGCCCATTAAAGGCAGGCCATTGGCTCCGAATCTGAATCCATGTTCAATTGCCTTTACGCAATGCTGGTACAGTGTAGCTGTTTCATCCGAGCGGATCGGGAGATCATAATATGATTCTTCCCCGGCGTTTAATGGCCGGCCTTCCAGGAAATGGATGGGTTCGTCAAGCAATTTTTCATCGCCGGTGGTAGCGATATAACGGCTGGTTACCAGTGGCAGCCACATGAAGTCGTCGGAGCAAGTTGTTCTTACTCCGCGGCCGGCAGGAGGATGCCACCAATGCTGCACATCGCCTTCTTTGAATTGCCGGGAAGCACTTGCCAATATTTGTTCCCTGGCGAACTCTGGTTTTGTATGCATTAATGAAAGAACATCCTGCAATTGATCGCGGAATCCAAATGCACCACCTGACTGATAAAAACCACTTCGTCCCCAAATGCGGCAGGCCTGTGTCTGATAATTTAGCCACCCATTAGCTAAAATATTTGTGGCTGCATCGGGAGTTTGCACCTGCACGGCAGTTAATGTTTCTTCCCAATATTGCTTTACTTTTTCCAATGCTTTTTGTGCAGTGCCTCTTCCTTCAAAATCTTTGATCAGCGCTTGAGCGACCGTGATATTTTTACCGGCTCCCAACCTAAAAATAACTTCATGCTCTTCATCATCTGCAATGTCAAACGCTGTTTGAATAGCGGCACAAGGGTCAAGAGCTGCACCCGTTTTGCCCGAAAGTTTGGTCCGGTGCATAGCTTCAGGACTGCTCATTGCTCCGTTTCTTCCGATAAATTCTGTGCGGTCACCTGTAAATGATTTATTGAGGCCGTCTACATCAAAAAAGGCAACACGTTGTTCAAATTCTGTATTATAAGAATTTCTGGCAAGTAAGGCGCCGCTACGCAAATCCATTTCGGTAATTACATGCATCAATGACCTCGAGCGAAGGTCACCCAACACCCACTCAATATAACCTGTCACCGACAAGCGACGAAGTCTTCCTGATTTATTGCGCACTTTTAGAACAAAGAATTTGATAGGGGCGGCAATGTCTGTATAAATGCAAAAAGATGTTTCAATTCCATCTTCACTGTGTTCAAAAATGCTATAGCCAAAACCGTGACGGGTAATATAAATCGACTTGCCGCGGCAAGGCAGTGGAGTAGGGGACCAATAACGACCGCTTTCCTCATCACGAATGTAAAATGCTTCACCTTTCAGGTCAGTTACCGGATCGTTGTTCCAGGGAGTCAGGCGAAATTCATGTGCATTGTCTATCCAGGTGTAGGACTGACCGCTTTCTGAAATGATGCTTCCAAAATCGGGGTTAGCCAGGATATTTATCCATGGAGCCGGCGTAGATCGGGTAGCAGTAGTTGTTATCACATATTCTTTACCATCTTTTGAAAAGCCACCATACCCGTTAAAAAACTGCAAATCACTGGGCGGTGCAAGTGTAGTATCCAGTGAGGATGAGAATTTACTGGGGCTAAAAGCGGGAACCGTTGTTTTCAATTTTGTACGACCGGCGATCTGTTCTTCCAATGAACCAAGTCTGTCAGCGATGATAACATGAGCTACACTTTGAAATAATATTCTATCCTCGTTGGATATTTGATCAGCGGAACGGATAAAAATTCCCCCGGGTTGGTTGGAGTCAATCAAAATACCGGGAGTTACCAAAGCTTGTATTTCATTGTGCAATACCTGGCGGTAGCCTCCATGGTCCTCGTTCCAGATAACAAGATCAACCAACAAGCCTTTTAATCGCCAATAAGCATGTGCCTGTACTAATTGTTTTACCAATTCAATATTGGAGGAGTCTTCTATCTGCAGCAATACGATGGGCAGATCACCTGAGATAGAGGAGCTCCACAGGCCAGATTGTCCTCTCGTGTTTTTCAGGATGATACCGGGCTCCGTGCGTAACGATGCATTGGCATAGATGATGGAGCCTGCCAAACGGGTGTAAAGCTGTGCATCCGATTCGGTTGCATTTATTTGCCTTAGTATTACCTGGCTATGCGTCCAGGCTAATTCAAGTATACGGTTAATGAGATAACGATCCTGGTATTTTTCGATCAACGTTGTACAAAGCTCTTTTGTGTCGGCAATTCCAAATATCATGTCAATAGTTGCTGACTCATACGGTTCCAGCACAATGCGATATTGTATGGATACAACGGGATCTAATACCGACCCGCTACTGCCTGACAAGGGCGTAGATTGGTTGATGATCTTTGGAGCGTGTATAGAATTACCACGACCGATAAATTGGTCGCGGTCTGTTTCATACGACACATTTTTGATATCGACATCATGTGCTTTCATCAGGTGAAACATCCACGGATTGTGTTCTTCCTCGGATCTTGGTCTGCGTGTGCAGGTAATGGCATTGCGTTGTTCATTGATCTCTGTTTGAATGAACAGGTTGCTGAACGCCGGATGCATTTCGTCTGCAATAGCTGCTGCCAGCACTACTTCTGCATAGCTGGTAACTTCTATAGTTCTTTTTTTTCTTGACCTGTTGGTGATATGTACTCTTCTTAATTCTATATCATCCTCAGGTGATACAACAATTTCCGTATGCGTTTCCAGTGCAAAATCTCTTCGCCTGAATTCGGCACGTCCCTGTGAAAAGACAGCTTCATAGTTTTCTCCCTCTTTCAATGTGGGCTGAAAAGCTGTGGACCACGATGAGTTGTTATCAAGATCCCTGATAAAACAAAATGTACCCCAATTGTCGCAAGTGCTGTCCTGGCGCCATCTCGTCAGGGCTAAATTTTTCCAACGGCTATATCCGCCACCGGAGTTTGATACCATTACATGATAGCGGCCGTTCGACAGTAATTGAACTTCGGGAATTGGAGTGAAAGGAGTGTCGAGCACCCGCATAAATCCATCGCCACCGGGGATGATGCTGGTATCTGCTTCATGTACACTTGGTGAATAGAATGTAGTGACACGGGGTATTCTTTCCTGCAACAATAGCAAAGCTGATTTTACCTGTACATCGGATTCAAAACGCTGCTGCATCGGTTGAGCTAAAAGGAAATTTGCGATCGATAGAAAACTCATTCCCTGGTGATGCGCCATAAAGGAACTAATCACCGATTTGTTTTGTTTCCTGGACAGCCGACCCGCTGTATAGTCTACTGCTTCATAGAAACCAAACTTTCCTTCAAAGCCTTCCTTTTTTAATACCTGCAAATTGTCGTACGCTTCTTGTGGTGCTACCATTAAAGCCATGACGGTCGAATACGGAGATATTACGAGGTCTTCACTCAGTCCTCTTTTAAAGCCAAGACCAGGAACACCAAAAGGATGATATTGGTAATTGAGGTTTGCGTCTACCATATTATAACCGGATTCAGAAATGCCCCAGGGTACGCCGCGTTTGCGGCCATACTCAATCTGTTTTTGAATAACGGCTTTGGTAGTTTGATCCAGTAAAGTGTTTTCATAATTGGGCATTACAAGCAAGGGCATCAGGTATTCGAACATAGAGCCACTCCATGAGAGAAGTATTGGTGTGGTGCCGATATTGGTTAGCTGGCGTCCTAATGCGAACCAACTTTGTTGCGGCAGTTTGCCTTGTGCTATGGCCACAAAAGTGGTGAGCCTTGCTTCGGAGGCGAGCAAATCATAGTAGCTATTATCTTTTCGGTGATCATCGGCATTATAACCAATTGTAAACAAATGTTGGGACCTGTCATACAGGAAGTCATAGTCGATATTGGAAAGCTGATCACATTTCGATACTAACTGCTCGATCATAATGAGCATTCCTTTCGCTCTTCTCCCTGATTCTGTAATGGCAGCCCTGTAATTGGTAAGCCAGCGATTTTCTTCTTCCGTATTTTCTGATGAAAAAAGTTCATTGATCTTTTGCAATAGTATTTGCTCAATCTTTGCCAGTTGACTAAGCGTTGGAATGCCGGGTAGCGAAGGGATCAGTTGTTCGAACCTGGCAGGTGGTGATGATAAATACAGCCAGGGCACGAAGATGCCCAGATCGTTCTTTATGTTTTTAATATGTGCAAAAATCTTTTGTATCCACCAGTCGGCTTCTGTTTCGGGATCGGTATCAAGCTCAACAAAAATGCTGGTTAGTGACACCTCGAGCTGATCGAGATATTTTTTTATGCTTTCAGGAGTGTCAATATTTTGAAGATAGTTATTCGACAATTCGGTTTGAAATTTTTGCAGGGAAGAAATCTTGATTTTTTTTGAAAGAATTCTTAACTCATCAATAATTCCTTCAAACATATTTTCACTGACTATTCTTTTGTCAACGATCGAAAGCAGACCCTGTTTCAGCGTTATCAGATGCCCGACCAGGTTACCACTATCCACGGTTGAAATATACCGGGGAGCTAATGGCGTTAATGTTTGCGTATCATACCAATTATAAAGGTGCCCCCGATACTTTTCCATTCGTTGCATGGTGGTCAGTGTATTGTTGGTAAGTTCTATTAACTCACCGGCAGTTACATAACCGAAATCGTAGGCTGTGAGATTTGAAAGCAGCGACAAACCAATATTGGTAGGAGAAGTGCGATGAGCGATACGTTCAACCGGTTGCTCCTGGTAGTTGTCGGGTGGGAGCCAGTTGTCCTGTTCGCCTACAAAGGTTTCGAAGAAAGCCCAAATTTTTCTTGCCAGTATTCGCAGGTAAATTGTTTGCTCTTTGGAAATATCAACTTTTTCCTTTTCATAAGGAAGGCTAATATACCATACGACAAGTGGTGAAGCAAACCAAAGGATGAGTAGCGGCAATACTTTTAAAAGTGTAACAGAGTTGAAAACGGCGAGATAAATGAAAATAGCCATAGCCAACAGCGGGGCAAACCACATGATTTTGTATAATGCTCCAACCGTTTTTTGCCCCGAACTGGTATTCGAATAAGGATTCCATTGCAATAGATTTTTCCTGGTAATGGTTATTCTCCAAATCGTTCTTAAAATAGCATCTGCATTGGTGTATGCTTCGAAGGGTAAACAAATGAAATCAATTGTATGCTTGGCCAAACTGTCTTTTAATGACCGGACGGTATAAATAAAATGCTGAACAAAAACAGAGTCAGCTGGTTTTCGGCTCAATTGCCAGGCAAAGCTGATAATGGAAGGAAGGAAAAGTATCGATAAGACGATGGCTGTCCAAAAAAGAGGATTGGAAGAAAAGATCCAGCCAAACAGTAATAATAGTAATAAGGCGATGGGGACAAGGCTTCTGCGGAGATTATCGAAAATTTTCCATTTCGAAAGTAGCGTAAGGGGGTTGCCATATATCTTTTTGCCGACACCCGAAACAAACGGAAACAACCAGCTTGCTATTTGCCAATCACCTCTTATCCACCGATGGCGGCGATAAACGTCAATCAGGTAAGAGGATGGATATTCTTCATAGAGTTGTACATCTGTAATTAACCCGGCTCTTGCATAGGCTCCTTCTAAAAGGTCATGACTTAATATCCGGTTTAAAGGAAACCGGTTTTTTAATGTTCTTTCAAAAGCTCCAACATCGTAGATGCCTTTCCCTATGAACGAGCCTTCCTGGAACATATCCTGGTATACATCAGATGTAGCTTTTGTATAGGGGTCGGTACCAGGTTCATTACCGTGAATGTTGGAAAAAAAAGTACTGCCCGTTGTATTTAAACTATTCGATACCCTGGGCTGTAAAATGGTATATCCTTCAGCAATTCTTTTTTTCTTTGTTGAATAAACAGGATGGTTTAACGGGTGAGCCATGGTGGCTACCATTTGCCAGGCCGAATCACGGGGTAGTTGGGTGTCGGTATCCAACGTGATTACGTACTTAACCTTGGTGTATATATTTTCATCACCAATAATAAGTGAAAACGGACTCTTATCTCCGTCTAGTATCAGGGTATTTAAGTCACCAAGCTTTCCTCTTTTACGCTCAAATCCCATCCATTTTTTCTCCCGCTTATTCCATAAGCGGGGGCGGTGAAAAAGAAAAAATGTATCATTACCAGGCCGGTCGTATTTTTTATTTAGCTCGATAATTTTTGAAGAAGCATATTGTAATAAAATATCATCTTCTTCCATCTTCTCCTGGTTGGAGTCCTTAAAGTCGGTCAATAATGCAAAAGAGAGATTAGCATCCCTGTTGGCCAAAAACCGAACCTCCAGGTGTTCAATCAGGTCGGCAATACCAGCACTGCTTGTCAGTATAGTGGGTACAACTACCATACTTCGATACTCATCCGGAATTCCTTTGGAAAAATTCATCCGGGGTAATAAAAATGGTTTTGTAAGAATGGTGGACAGCCAATTTACAATTGCGACGGCCAGCTGACTGGTCGCAAAGATTCCTATTGCGGTAATTGCAATAATGGGCCATTTTTCAAACCCTTCTTTGCTGACTTTTGAATAGATAATCCAGGATAATAATGCAGTTATTAACAGTATTGACCCGGCATAGATCAGGAGAGGGATACGTCTTGCCAGCTTGCGTACGCCTTCTTTATAGGTGACACGCATCTTCGCCAGCTTTTCCGTTTTTTTTAATGCGGGCCCGCTTAAGTAATAACCCACATGTACTGTTCGCAATTCGCCATTTTTTTCCTGGCTTTCTCTTGCGAGATCTATGATAATTTTTGCTACCTGTTGTTCTGAGAGATCGCTGTATTTGGCAATCTTTTCTACCACATGCCGGTAATGGTCCCTGGTAACAAAATCCATTTTCGGATAAACTTCCGAAGGATCTTGCCTGAGCGTATATTCAACAAGGCTGGTTGATTCGACAAACTCACGCCAATCACTCGTTCCCAAAAAACGAAGACTGCTGATGCTGTTACTGATCGAAACCTGGTCAGCCGCCTGCTTTTGATTCTCATGATGGATTAGCTCCATGCTGCTCACGCCCTGTTCCGATAAAGTTTGCTCCAGCCAATTAATGGCTAAGGTTAGTGAGCTTCCTTTTTCCTGCAGCCTTCTTGTTAGTTCTGCTACAAAAGAGCTGTCCATGGAAAGATCGGCTCTCGCCATATCGGCAATAATCAATACCAGGTTTTTGGGATCTTTTTCTACTATATTAATCAGTTGATCGGCCCAATTTTCTGCGGTTGCCTTATTGGCAATGTCGATAGATATCTGGATAGATAAACGTCTGAGATTTTCAAGAAGTGCCAGCCGCAGCATGATAGGAATGGCCCACAACTCACCTAGCTTCAGCGGTGTAATGGTCTGATAGGCTTTTACAAAACTTGAAAGATTTTGGAGATTCACATGACCATCGCTGTGGGAAATAATTTCTACAGCAATATCATATACACGGGGTAACCCGGCAGACATTCCCTTGGCTAATTGCGGTAATCCTTTACTATATCCTTTGGGTAAATGCTTTTTTGCAGTATAGATCTGCTCCTCTATCAAATAAAAATTGTCAAGTAACCATTCAGCTGCCGGAACGATCCGGTTATTTTCCTTTACAGTTTGCGTGATCACCGCATGAGCTTCTAACAAAATACTTTCGTTTTCTGCGAGCCGTTTTAACAGATGTTCAGATGGCTCCTGCGTGATGAGAGAGTGTTTGGCAGCAAGCGTCCTTGCCAATTGTTCTAACTGTTCTTCGGTATATATTTCAGAACGGAGCGGTTGACTCTCATTAGCATTTTTCGAACTACGGGTATCGGTGAAAAATGGCTCAATGATATTTTTTTTGAACTTAGAAATTGCCTGCGGCAGCATTTCAAAGAGGTCAGTTTGCTTTCTTTTTCTTTGATCTGCTCTCATTGCTTGTAAAAACTTTATTGAATTAGTGTTATCTAATGAATCATAGGTTGGATTATTTTGCTTTTTATAAGCCAATATCATGCCTTACCTTCTTGGGAAATAAGGTGTCGGCCAATCACTTTAGTACCCAGTTAATAAACAAAATCAGGGAGATATTTGTTTATCGCAGACCTTAGGGGAGGAGGGATATTTTTAAGAATTGACAGGCTGTTCTTCCTCAACTTTTTTTTCCGGGAGGCCAATAATAAAAGTGGCTCCTTTATCCGTTTCACTTTCGGCTTTAATAAAACCGTTATGTTTTTCTATAATTTTTTTACAAATGGAAAGACCTACACCTGTTCCTTCAAATTCATGGTAACTGTGTAATCGCTTAAAGACCATGAAAATTTCATCGGCATAGGAGTTGTCAAAGCCAATCCCGTTATCGCTGACGCAAATTTTATAATAATCGGCGTCCTCTGGTGCATTGGTATACTCACCTACTTCCACCGGGGTCATTTTTTTTGCAGAGATATTTACAACCGGGGGAACATTCTTTTTCCTGAACTTGATGGCGTTACCAATCAGGTTGTAAAACAGCTGTTGCATCAGGTTAGGAATAACCCTGATTACCGGTAATTTTTGAACGTGTATCCGGGCGTTTGTTTTTTCTATTTCTATTTCCAGTTCGCCCATTGCCTCATGTACCAAAACATTCAGGTCAGTTTTCTTAAAATCAGTAGGATTGACCGAATGTCTTGAAAAACTAAGCAGGTCATTGATGAGTGACTGCATCCTTTTGGAGGAGCTGATGATTTTTTTGAAATATTTTTGGGTTTCTTCATCGTGGCCGATGTTCGATAAGATTTTATCGCTGAAGACCTGTATTTTTCTCAATGGCTCCTGCAAATCATGTGAGGCCACATAGGCAAATTGATCAAGCTCTTCGTTTACCGCTTTAAGGTGTGCGTTGTTTTGTGTCAATTGTTCATTTAAGAGCCGGACTTTTTCTTCTGATGCTTTCCTTTCTTCTATTTCTTTTTGCAATGTGCGGTTGGCAGCTAATAATTTTTTTTCATGTTGAAGAAGCTGCAAATTTTTTCGATACAGTTCAACGAATACACTAACCTTGACCCGGAGCATATCGGGGTTGATAGGTTTATAAATATAATCTACTCCCCCGGTTTTATAGCCTTTGAAGATAATTTCTTCGTCATAATTGTGCGCAGTGATGAAGATGATAGGTATATCCCTTAGCTTATCCCTTTCGTAGATGATGGCAGCTGTTTCAAATCCGTTGAGGTCCGGCATCTGGACGTCCATTAAAATCAGTGAGAAGTCATGCTGGGTCAATAAAATTTTCAACGCTGCTCTTCCGGAATTTGCCTTTACAACCGTATAGTTGTCTTTTTCCAAAATGGCTTCTATGGAGAAAAGATTATCTGTCCTGTCATCCACAACAAGAATCTTGATCTCCGATTTGGAAAGAGGATATTGTGAGTTGTTTGGCTTCATTCAATTCTTATTTATATAACCACACTCTCATAAGCGACAATAGCTGATCAATTTTTACAGGTTTGGTTATATAATCAGACGCACCAGCCTCAATACATTTTTCCCTGTCACCCTTCATGGCTTTTGCTGTAACAGCAATAATCGGCAAGGTGGTATTCTTGTGCTCCCGCCTGATCTTTTGAGTGGTTTCATAGCCATCCATCTCCGGCATCATGATATCCATTAACACAATATCAATGTTATGATTCTCCTCCAGGATATTCATAGCCTCTTTACCACTTTCAGCTGTTATCGTGTTGATATTATACTTTTCAAAAGCCGTGGTTAGCGCAAACAAATTACGAACATCATCATCTACCACCAATACTTTTTTATTCGTAAGAACATCGTTCTTTGAGCGCAAATTTTCTATCAGCTTTCTTTTTTCCGGTAAAAGGTCTTTGTGATCGATATGGAGCAACATGACTGTTTCTTCTAATAACAAATCAAGCGAAGTAACATCTTTCAGCAAAATGCGGTTGGCATATTGTTTAAGTTGTGTTTTTTCTTTCGGTGAAAAATCCCTGGCAGAATAAATAAGTATCGGCGTTGTCAATGTCTTCCGCATGTTGCTTATTTCAGTGATCAGTTCCAGCCCGCCAATGTCGGGCAGCATATAATCAACTATTACACAATCGTAGTCGTTTTTCTTTATTAATTCCAATCCTCGCAGTCCCGAATTCACAATTTCAATCCTGATCAAATCACCGTTCTCCAGGATTTTTGCCACCTGTGATGAATCCAGTTCATTGTCTTCGATGATCAGCAGTTTCTTTTGCTTCACACCATTATAATGTACAATGTCAGCAAATAACTCATTCAAGGCAGTATTGGTTAATGGCTTCAGTTGAAAACTCCGGGCGCCTCTTTGCATGGCGAGCAGGCGGTTTTCTTCACCCGAAATGAGGTGAATAGGAATATGCCTGAAGTTGATATCATTTTTAAACAGGTCGAGAATACGCCATCCGCTTGCGTCTGGTAGTTTTACATCCAGCGTTACAGCAATAGGATTGTGTTTATTAACCAGGTCAAACACACTGGCAAAATTGGCGGCAACTACTACCCGCAGGTTCAATTCATGCGCTTTTTCGATCATAATTTTTCCAAAGCGAACATCATCTTCGATGACCAATACAACTTTATCACCGCTGACGATATTATTCCGGTCATCACCCATTTCGTTGATGATCTCATTGAGTGCTTCCAGGTCCTTGGTCTCATTTACTTTAATAGTAGGAACAGATTGCAAGGCAATAGTTGATTCTGAACCTTCGGCCAATGTGTAGACACTTGGCTGCAATGTGCTTTGTTTTTCCTTCTTCATCATGGCCGGATTGTAATCAATCGGCAGGAAGAGTGTAAAGGTGCTGCCATGCCCTGCTTCACTTTGCAGTTCAATCGAACCTCCTAACAGGTCGGCCAAACCACGGCTGATGGAAAGTCCTAAACCAGTACCTCCATACTTACGGCTCGTAGAACCTTCGGCTTGCTGGAATGCTTCAAAGATGATATTCTGTTTATCTTTTGAGATACCAATACCGGTGTCCCTGATCTCAAAGGCTACAACCCGTTTGGCTGCTTCCAGGTTTGGATTAGCCTGGCGCCAGTTATGTTTCGCTTCGTAGATATGAAGTCTGACTTCTCCCTTCTCTGTAAACTTGAAGGCGTTTGACAGCAGATTTTTAAGAATCTGGTTAAGTCGCTGCGCATCAGTTTCCATGCTTGATGGAAGTTTTTCATCAAGGTCAATACTAAACCGGAGATTTTTATTTTCAGAAATGTGTTTAAATGTTGTTTCAACGAACGTGGTGATTTCGTGAAATGGCAGGCTTCCGAAATCTGTTGAGATATAGCCGGATTCAATCTTGGAAAGATCGAGGATGTCATTGATCAGTTGAATAAGATCATCGCCGCAACTATGAATGGTCTTGGCATAGCTTACCTGTTTTTCATTCAGGTTGCCATCATGGTTTTCGTAAAGTTGTTGCGCAAGGATCAGCAACGAGTTTAATGGCGTTCTTAACTCATGCGACATGTTGGCCAAAAACTCGGATTTATATTTTGAAGTGATCTGTAATTGCTCCGCTTTTTCTTCAAGGGACAGCCTTGCTTCTTCCACCTCTTTATTCTTGGCTTCCACTTCTTCTTTTTGTTTTACCAGCAGGTGTGCTTTATCCTGTAGTTCTTCGTTCGTTCGTCTTAACTCATCCGCCAGTGATTGTGACTGCACCAGCAGGCTTTCTGTACGGGTATTCGATTCAATCGTATTCAACACGATCCCGATACTTTCGGTGAGCTGACTTAATACGTCGAGGTGTATATCGGTAAAATTGTCAAACGAAGCCAGTTCAATTACCGCTTTGATTTCTTTTTCAAAAAGCACCGGCAACACGACCAGATTAACAGGGGAGGCTTTACCCAGGCCAGAACCAATTTTAATATAGTTTTTAGGAACATTGGATAGCAGGATACGTTGTTTTTCCAGTGCGCATTGTCCCACCAGGCCTTCACCCAGTGAAAATTCTTTGGATGTTTTTACTTCATCCCCGTAGGCATAAGCCGCAAATAATTTCAGTTTGGATTCTTTTGAATTATCATCCTGTTCCAATATGTAGAACATTCCTTTCTGCGCATTTACCACCTGTGCCAGCTCTGAAAGGATGCGGCGTGTTACCGTATTCAGATCCTTTTGACCCTGGAGCATTTGGGTAAACTTGGCCAGGTTGGATTTCAGCCAGTCCTGTTCCTGGTTACGCAGGGTGGTTTGTTTCAGGTTAGCAATCATCTGGTTGATCGTGTCTTTCAGTTCTTCTACTTCACCTTTTGCTTCTACACGGATCATCTGGGTAAGATCACCTTTTGTTACCGCAGATGCCACCTCAGAAATAGCCCGTACCTGCGTGGTCAGATTTTCTGCCAGCTGGTTTACGTTTTCAGTCAGGTTTTTCCAGATACCGGATGCGCCTGGTACCGAAGCCTGGCCACCTAATCTTCCTTCTACACCCACCTCGCGGGCCACATTGGTCACCTGGTCGGCAAACAGGGCGAGGGTATCAATCATTTCATTGATCGTATCAATCAACTGGGCTACCTCACCACGGGAAACAATCGATAATTTTTGTTTCAGATTACCAGTCGCAACTGCTGTTACCACTTTGGCGATACCCCTTACCTGGTTGGTAAGGTTGGACGCCATCATGTTTACGGAATCGGTCAAATCCTTCCAGGTACCTGCCACACCCTGCACTTCTGCCTGGCCACCGAGCTTACCTTCCGTTCCTACTTCACGGGCCACACGGGTTACCTCGAATGCGAAGGAGTTTAACTGGTCCACCATCGTATTGATGGTATTCTTCAATTCGAAGATCTCACCTTTTACGTCGATGGTTACTTTTTTCGTTAAGTCACCGGAGGCCACGGCTTTTGTCACCTCGGCAATATTTCTTACCTGGCCGGTAAGGTTACCGGTCATTTGGTTTACGGAGTCTGTCAAATCTTTCCATGTACCAGCGACACCCGGTACGAATGCCTGTCCACCCAGTTTACCATCCGTACCTACTTCACGGGCCACACGGGTAACCTCGGAGGCAAAGGCACGAAGCTGGTCCACCATGGTGTTCAATGTTTCTTTCAACTGGAGAATTTCTCCTCTTACATCCACCGTGATTTTCCTGGACATATCACCATTGGCCACGGCAATCGCCACATCGGCGATATTACGTACCTGTGCCGTCAGGTTACCGGCCATTTGATTTACTGAATCTGTTAAGTCTTTCCAGGTTCCACCTACACCCGGTACGTTTGCTTGTCCGCCGAGCTTACCTTCCGTACCTACCTCACGAGCCACACGGGTTACTTCAGAGGCAAAGGCACGAAGCTGTTCCACCATCGTGTTGATCGTATTCTTTAATTCAAGGATCTCACCTTTTACATCCACTTCAATTTTGCGTGACAGGTCACCATTCGCCACAGCTGTCGTTACTTCGGCGATATTTCTTACCTGCGAAGTAAGGTTTGATGCCATCTTGTTTACCGAATCGGTCAAGTCTTTCCAGAGACCTTCTACGCCCGGTACATCAGCCTGCCCACCTAATTTACCTTCGGAACCCACTTCACGTGCTACACGGAATACCTCCGAACCAAATGAGTTCAATTGATCGACCATGGTATTGATGGTATTCTTCAACTCAAGAATTTCGCCTTTTACATCCACCGTGATTTTTCTTGACAGATCACCTTTTGCCACCGCGGTTGTTACCTCGGCAATGTTTCTTACCTGTGCTGTAAGATTGGACCCCATCTGGTTTACTGAATCGGTAAGGTCTTTCCAGGTACCACCCACACCCTGCACTTTCGCCTGTCCGCCGAGCTTCCCTTCCGTACCTACTTCCAATGCCACACGGGTTACCTCTGATGCAAAGGAGTTCAACTGGTCCACCATCGTATTGATTGTATTTTTCAATTCGAGGATCTCACCCGCCACGTTCACAGTAATTTTTTTCGAAAGGTCACCCGTTGCCACGGCTGTTGTTACATCGGCGATGTTACGCACCTGGGCGGTAAGGTTGGATGCCATTTGGTTTACAGACTCTGTTAAGTCTTTCCAGGTACCACCCACGTCCTGCACTTTTGCCTGGCCGCCGAGTTTCCCTTCCGTACCTACTTCCAGGGCCACACGGGTTACTTCGGACGCAAAAGAGTTCAACTGGTCCACCATCGTATTGATGGTTACTTTTAACTCGAGGATCTCACCTTTTACATCCACGGTAATCTTCCTCGACAAGTCACCTTTCGCCACCGCTGTAGTTACCTCGGCGATATTTCTTACCTGTGCGGTAAGATTACCCGCCATTTGGTTTACCGAGTCGGTCAAATCTTTCCAGGTACCGCCCACACCCTTTACTGTAGCCTGTCCGCCCAACTTTCCTTCACTACCCACTTCCCTTGCCACACGGGTTACTTCGACTGAAAACGAGTTGAGCTGGTCCACCATCGTATTGATTGTATTCTTCAGCTCAAGAATTTCACCTTTTACATCCACGGTGATCTTTCTTGACAAGTCGCCTCTCGCCACCGCAGTGGTTACTTCCGCAATATTTCTTACCTGGCCGGTAAGGTTGGATGCCATTTGGTTTACGGAATCCGTTAAGTCTTTCCAGGTGCCGGCAACACCCTGCACTTCTGCCTGTCCACCCAGTTTACCATCCGTACCTACTTCACGTGCCACACGGGTTACCTCGGAGGAGAAAGAGTTCAACTGGTCCACCATCGTATTGATGGTATTTTTTAATTCAAGGATCTCACCCTGTACGTCCACCGTGATTTTTTTACGCAAATCACCTTTTGCCACCGCTGTAGTTACCTCGGCAATATTTCTTACCTGTGCGGTGAGATTACCCGCCATCTGGTTTACGGAGTCTGTCAGGTCTTTCCATACACCTGCAACACCCTTTACTTTCGCCTGCCCGCCTAGCTTACCTTCACTACCTACTTCACGTGCCACACGGGTCACTTCCATGGAAAACAAATTCAATTGCTTTACCATGTCATTCACCTCCGCAGCGATATTGGCAAACTCACCCTGCAACAGGTGATCGCCAATTTTTAAAGGCATTTGTTGTGACAGATTTCCCTTCGCCACCGAACTGATTACGTGAGCTATTTCAATGGTCGGGTGTACCAGGTCAGAAATAAGACTATTAATGGAATCAACGCTGGTAGCCCAGGACCCTTTTGCATATCTCGGTAAAGAAACCCTATGATTGAGGTGCCCTTGTTTACCTATCGTATGCCTTGCCTGGGTTAGCTCTTCTACTAAAGCTTCATTTAAAGAAAATATTTCATTGAGCGTATCGCATATTTTTCCGCTTAAGCCAATTTTGTCAATAGGCATGCGTACACTGAAATTTCCTTGTCTTACCTCGGATAATATTTTAAGTAATTCCCGGTTGTCGAGCTCATCAGAAAACTCAACATTTTTCGGCGATGTTTTTTTTGCCTTGCCGTTTGTTTTTTTCACAATGGTAGTAGTATCAGCAGGAGAAATTACGTCTTCAGTAAAATTTGCCGGAGCCGATGGACGCAGAGAGCTTGGCTTTTTTTTCATAGCTTGAACTTATATTGAAAGTTAAGTGTATCTAATTAATAAAATTTGAAAAAGCACCGGGTTAGTCACATAATTACAAAGAAAAAATCAAAAAAAGTTACTGATAAATTTGCAAAATGGAATTATCCTTAACTTACAGCAAACTAACTTAAGTAATAAAACTGTGCCATTAACTCCACCTGATCAAAAAGCCATTGCCCCCGATTTGTTCCCTAAATTTATCCTGCTTGGTGAGGATGATATCGACGATGAAGATCTGCTGAAAGAAATTTTTTCAGACATCGATAACAGCATAGCACTTCAGTTCATTAATACCGGTCGCAAAGTGCTGTCCACTTTGGAAGCTATGTCTTCCCGCCATTTACCTTCACTGATTGTATTGGATTATAATATGCCCGAGCTAAATGGCGCGGAAATATTGAAAATATTAAAAGATAACCCGCGATACGATCATATTCCGAAAGTGATTTGGAGTACGTCGGGGTCGGATGTTTACAAAAAAAGATGTCTTGAATTGGGAGCAAAGGAATATGTTATCAAACCTTCGAGCATAAACGATCTGACGGCGACTGTCCTGCGATTGGTTGCTTTATGCTAATATATGCTAAAGACGGCCTGGTTAAAAAGTACTGTTCAATAGCTTCATCGAAATTGGTTTTTCCCAAACTGTAACCTGCGGTGAATTCGGAAAAAAATCACCTCTTTGATGATAGGCACTGGCAAGGTAAACCCGCAAGTGTGGATTTTTTTCTACGATTGCGTCCACATGTGTCCAGCCTTGCCCATCAGGCAAATTGTTATCCAAAAGAAGTATATCCGGTTGAGCATCTTCAATTAATTGTAAACCTTCTTTCAACGTGTAAGCTGAAATTGTTTCATAATTCTTTCTTTTAAAATAGTTTTCCATGATACGGCAGTAATCTACCTCATCGTCAATAATTAAAACTTTTAACTTTAACATTCCATCGGTTTAAAAATAAAAATAATGAGCACAACAGAATCTATTGAGCGCAACAAAGATTCGTATTCAGATGCATTTTTTTTATTTGATACTAAAAATAAAAAAATATTATTCTCAAGTGTGCCTGGTCCACTTTTTTTTGAATCATCTTCACTTGATCTAAATCATGATTTCGCGGCTATATTCGATTCCTCCGATTATACGGAAAATATAAAAAAACAATGGGAAGCATGTCTTGGCTTAAAAGAAAATCAGTCGCATAGTTTTTCTTTTAATAAAACAGATAGCACCCCAGGCTCACCTACATATACTATCAATGCCCAGGGAATAAAACTTCCTGTTTTTTCAGACTCACTCCTTCTGTTTATTCATGGGAAAAAATCAGCTGCACAAAATGGTGACGCCTCTTCCGGTAATTCGTCCCGCAATCATCAAAAAGATTATGCCGAATTTATTGATTTAGCTGCTCATGACCTGGATGCGCCATTGCGAAAGCTTTCCGTGCTTATTGATCGTGTTGTTGATAAGATTGGCGGTTCAGCAGATTTGCAGGGACATATAACCCGCATTCAAGCTTGTTTATCGGACATGCGTGCAATGCTTGATAGCCTTTCGACCTATGCAGGTATTGATGCAGATGATTCGGAAATGCATGCCTGCGACCTCTACAAAATTGCTGGTGAGGTTAAAGGAGAATTAAAGCAGATCATTGCGGAAAAAAATGCGTCAGTTAACATCAATTCACTTCCCATAGTTATTGGTAACAGGGAGCAATTAAAGCTATTGCTGAAGGCCTTGCTGGAAAATTCCCTTCGTTATTGTAACAAAGAAGTGGAACCGGTGGTGGAAGTGAATACAGAAATGCTGAGCAAGGAGGAAAAGCAGCGATACAAATCATTATCGGCAAAAGATTTCTTTAAGATCACCATTCGGGATAATGGTATCGGTTTTGCTCATGAAGATGCTGAGAAAATCTTTCGGCCTTTTGTCAGGCTAAATGGTAAATCGGAATATCCCGGTAGCGGAATGGGATTGGCGATCTGCAGAAAAATAGCCGAAAAACATAACGGCATCATATATGCAGAGGGACATGAAAACAATGGGGCAAGTTTTACTTTAATTTTACCACAAACCTAAGAGGGAATATGCTTACAGGCCGCAAGATCAGAATTGCAGTTATTGATGACGACGAAGATGACTATTTCATCATTGCTGATTACATACAAAATATTGCAAAGGATAAGTTTATTATTGATTGGTGCAATAATTATGACGAGGCAGTTACGAAAATTAAAACCGGCCAGTATGATATTTACTTTGTCGACTACCGCTTAGGAACCCATACAGGACTGGAGCTTTTACAAGAGACAGCTGGTAAGAAGCTCGACAATCCTGTCGTTTTATTAACAGGTAAGGGTAACCGTGATATTGACATTAAAGCCATGCAGGGAGGCGCTACTGATTACCTGGTCAAATCGGAACTTAATTCAGAAAAGCTGGAACGCTGCATTCGGTATTCGCTTGATCGTGCCGCCGACCTCAAAGAATTAAAAACAAGGGAGAATAAATACCGGGCACTCTTTGAAAATTCAAAAGACGCAGTGTTTATCGGTAATGATCACCTGGAGTTAAAAGAGGCTAACCATGCAGCCACACTTTTGTTCGCTGCCAGCGGCGAAGAATTGGCCAATTGTGATTTATTTTCTTTTATCCGTGATGACTCGCAAAAAAAATTGGTGCAGGTTTTTTTTGAAAAGAATCAGGATATAAACGACCTCGAATTGGAGATCGTTAATAAAAAAGGTGAAGTAAAGCCATGTCTTCTTTCTCTGTCATTTATTGGAGATGGCGAGAACAAAAAAATTGTGCATGCCGTATTGCATGATATCACAGCAATAAAGCGGGCTGAGTTGGCCAACCTGCATGCACAAAAACTGGCTTCGAATGAGCGCCTGATGCGGACCCTGGCACATGAAATAAGAAATCCATTAAATAACATCGGGCTTTCGCTTGATCAATTCATGATTCCTGAAGAAGATGAGGACGAAGAGGAACGTCATCAGAACCTGGTGGATATTATGCAAAGAAATTGTGTACGCATCAACCACATCATTACGGAGTTGCTTGATCTTACCCGGCCATTGGAGATGGCATTTAAAAGATACTCCCTGCAGCATTTACTCGACGAGAGTATCAATTATGCGGCAGACCGGATCAACTTGCAAAAAATTACCTTACAGAGATATTTCCCCAACAGCCCACTGGTAATAGCCGCTAATGAATCAAAACTTGTTTTAGCCTTTACCAATATTATGATCAATGCCATTGAAGCAATGGAAAAAGGCAAGGGGGAACTAACCGTTAAACTTGTCGAGACACCGGACAGTTATGTGGTGACTATCTGCGATAATGGCAAGGGAATTCCGGAGGAATATTTGCCTAAGTTATTTGAACCGTTCTTTACGTTAAAGAAGAATGGGATGGGCCTGGGATTGGCAACTTCTTATACAATCCTTCAATCGCACAAAGCCAAGGTGCATGTGGAAAGCAAACTAAACCAGGGAACCTGTTTTATCATCACATTTAAGAGAGAAGATTAGCTAATTGGGATGGTTTGGAGACGCATAAATTCCACACTTTTTTAGGACCGATTGTAAATAACGGATTGTTGAGTAATTAAATACACACTTTATTTCGATTTCCCGTTTAAAAATATTGGTATTGCTTTTGCAACCTCTTTATTAGATTTTCATAGGATATTGGATTTTAAAAACAGGGGAGGATTTCCATCCACCCCTTTCTTTTTTATGGTTTCTGTTTTCTGGCACTACTGTGACAATCTTCAAATTTCTTTCCTTTTACTATCTCTGCAAACATTATTGTACTGATTTATAGTTACCTGGGATGTGAGTTTCAGAAATGTTAATTGGGTAAAAAATGCCCCAAAAGGCATGATTTTGGTGCACTACGGCTGATTTTAAATAACGACTTTATCAGCTATGAATAGAAACCTGAAATCTTTTTATCTCATTTTATCATCATTGTTTATCAGTCTTTTACATTTACCGTTTGCCTTTGGTAAATCGGCGACAGAAAGACGTGTGAAAGAGAAAAATGCCGTATTGGCATCAATTAATGCAGGCAATCATAAGTCTGTTTACGACAGTTTAAAGCTGGATCTGGCTGGTCTCAGCCGTCAGGCATTTGATTTTGCTAAAAGCGGGTGGGAAAAACTCAAAGACCAGGGAAGGTTGCTCAACCAATCTGTTATTGCGATCGTCGATTTCAGTCAGCCAAGCAGTCAAAAAAGGTTGTATGTGCTGGATATGAACAACTATAAAGTGCTTTACAATACACTGGTAGCACATGGAAGAAATTCGGGCAAAAAAACAGCTACTTATTTTTCAAATAGAACTTCATCTTATAAAAGCAGCCCGGGATTCTACATCACCGGCGATACATACAATGGAAGTAATGGCTATTCTTTGCGACTGGACGGAATTGAAAAAGGAATAAATGACAATGCCCTTTCTAGAGCTATCGTCATACATGGAGCTAATTATGTAAATGAATCTTACATTGCTTCCCGTGGTTATATTGGAAGAAGCCAGGGCTGCCCGGCCATACCGCTGAAAAATGCAAAGGCTATCATCAACACATTAAAAAATGGGGCTTGTTTATATATCTACGCTCCCGATCAAAAATATCTTTCTCGCTCCTCCATGCTGGCTGATACCGTGAACGGATAAAACCAGCCATATACAGACAAACGTTTTTTTTAAATGTTCAGGTAATTCACCACTACCTGAACATCTTGTTTTTGGGTATTTCAATACCGTCCAATTCATTATTATATAATCCTTAATTTAGCCGCTCATTTTACTGACTATGCCAACGAATGCCAACAGACAGTTTTTGGATTTTGAAAAACCCGTAAAGGATCTGATCGAAGAAATTGAAAATGCGAAACACAGGCAGGAGAAAACAAAGATTGATATGAGCGATTTGATCCAGCGTTTGGATCAGAATATTTTGGAAAAAAGAAAGGCCATTACGGAAAATCTCAGCAGTTGGCAAAGAGTGCAGTTGAGCCGTCATCCGGACAGACCTTATACGATGAAATACATCGAAAAGATGACGACGAATTTTGTGGAATTGTTTGGTGACAGGAATGTCAAGGATGACAAGGCAATGGTTGGCGGTTTTGCATCGCTGGAGGGTGAAACGGTAATGATTATAGGCCAGCAAAAAGGCATCAACACAAAAATGCGCCAGTTAAGAAACTTCGGTATGGCTAATCCCGAGGGCTATCGAAAGGCGCTGAGATTGATGAAGCTGGCTGAAAAATTTAATAAACCTATTATCACGCTGATTGATACACCCGGCGCTTTTCCCGGCCTGGAAGCTGAGGAGAGAGGTCAGGGTGAAGCCATTGCCAGGAATATTTATGAAATGATCCGGTTAAAAGTTCCTGTCATTTGTGTTATCATAGGCGAAGGTGCAAGTGGTGGCGCATTAGGGATTGGCGTGGGAGACAAGGTATTCATGATGGAGAACACCTGGTACACGGTAATTAGCCCCGAAAGCTGCTCTTCTATCTTGTGGCGAAGCTGGGAAAATAAGGAAATTGCTGCTGAACAACTCCGGCTGACTGCCGATAAAATGCTGGGTTTTGGGCTCATTGATGGCATTATACCGGAGCCAATTGGTGGTGCGCATTGGGATTATGATGAATCAGCAAAAATTCTTCGCGGTTACCTCATACCTGTGTTAAAGGAATTAAAGCAAAAATCCCCCGAACAAAGAGTGAATGACCGGATTGAGAAGTTTGGTAAGATGGGATTCTGGGATGAAGTGTAGGGTGGTGAGCGAAGCCGAACCATTGTTTTTCATGGCATCTTCGTTGCAGTTTACCCTGAGCTTGTCGAAGGGCTCCTTTCATCGTTCTGTTCATTATTCAACAAAACAAATTTTCTAAATAGTAGTCTTAAATCTTCAATTTTTAATTTAAAATGTCACTCAGAAAGAAATTCACCGGAACAGGTATTGCTATCGTTACACCCTTCAATGCAGATGGAACAATCGATTGGGATAGCTTCAGGAAGCTGATAGAATACTGGATTGCAGGCAAGGTGGAGTACCTGGTGGTGTTGGGTACAACGGGTGAAAGTGCAACCGTGCATGGAGAAGAGAAGCAGCAGGTGTTTTCTTTCGTGAACCAGGTAAATGCCGGACGGCTCCCATTGGTAGCAGGTATCGGTAGCTATGATACAGGTGAAGTGCTGAAACATTTTAAATCATTTGATCTCAAAGGATATGATGCTATACTTTCTGTAGGTCCTTACTACAACAGGCCCAACCAGGAAGGGATATTTCAGCATTATAAATTATTGAATGATCATGCGCCGCTTCCCATCATGCTGTACAATGTGCCTTCACGTACCGGCCAAAACATTACAGCAGAAACCCAGTTGCGCATTGCTCACCAGTGCAAGAATATTTTCGCTACCAAGGAGGCAAGTGGAAACTTTGACCAGGTGATGCAGATCATAAAATACAAGCCCACTGACTTTATGGTGATCAGTGGTGATGACGGCATTACGCTACCAATGATTGCATTAGGAGCTGAAGGCGTTACCTCTGTTGTTGCCAACGCTTATCCAAAGGGTTTTTCAACGATGGTTCGTCTTTGCCTTGACGGAAAATTTGCCGAAGCAAGAGAACTTCATTACCGTTATACAGATATTATCAATTCTATGTTTGCAGAAGGAAGTCCCAGCGGCGTAAAGGCTTATTTAGGGGAAATAGGACTTTGTCAAAATACTTTCCGGCAACCGGTATGGCCGGTGAGTGCGGCTCATCATGCAAAAATCAAAGAATTAATGAAGGGCAGTGACCTGTAATAATTTCTCCGGTCCATAGAGGAGAACTGCCTATTTTAAATTTCAACGACTCTGCACGTATGAATAGGATTGCCTTTGCTATTCCCGGAATGTTCTTAACCGCTGCGGCTATGGCACAACATACAGTTCAGTTGCAGATAAAAGCTTTGCCCGAATTTCATCCTTCCAGCAGCAGTATTTATGTTGCCGGTTCATTCAATGGCTGGAATCCACAGGACGAAGGCTATAAATTTAAAAGGGATGATAAAGGAACTTACTACCTCGCCTTGAAACTGGATAAGGGCTCATATGAGTATAAACTTACCCGTGGTGGGTGGAGCAAGGTAGAATGCAAAAAAGCAGGTGCAGGAATAGAAAACCGGTTATTAAAAGTGGAAGAAAATACACACATAAAGTTAGAAATTGAAGAATGGGCTGATCGTTTTCCAGCTGTTCCAAAGAAAAGTACGGCTAGCAAAAATGTACAGGTAATTGATACCGCATTTTTAATACCTCAACTCAAGCGTACAAGAAGGATTTGGATCTATCTGCCCGGGTGTTACAATAGCTGTTCGAAACGCTTCCCGGTTATTTATATGCAGGATGGACAAAATGTTTTTGATGATGCTACTTCTTATAGCGGAGAATGGGGGGTGGATGAATACCTTGATTCGCCAGGCATGAGTGCCAACGAGTGCATTGTTGTAGCTATTGATAATGGCACCAGTCGAGTGAACGAATATTCTCCCTATGATTTTAATCTTGATGGATTGGGGACACTTAGTACTTCAAATAAAGGAGAAGGTAACGCCTACGTTGATTTTATCGTCAGGACATTAAAGCCATTCATTGATAAAAATTATCGAACCGTAAAAAACAAAGCCAACACTGCTATTGCTGGTAGTTCGATGGGTGGCTTGATCTCGCTGTATGCGGTGCTTAAGTATCCACGGATTTTTGGGGCGGCCGGTGTATTCTCTCCGGCATTTTGGGTAGCGCCAGCAATCTTTGATGATATCAAAGCAAAAGGCAAAAAGGTTAATTCCAAAATCTATTTTTTTGCAGGCAAGTTGGAAGGGGAAAGGATGGTGCCCGACATGCTGAAGGCCTATGAAGCGATGAGCAAAGTATCGAAGTCAAAAATACGGGCAGTCATCCGTGATGATGGTAAACATAATGAAGCAACCTGGCGAAAAGAATTCCCATTATTTTATAAATGGATTAATACCGGGAATTGAAATTTTAATAAAACGCGGAATATGCCGATCGTAAATTAACGGTGTTCAATCCGTAATTTCTGCTGCAAAAATTTTGCGTAGAAAATCTTCCGAAAATAATGTCTCAAACTATTGTTTGGGTTTGTTTCTACATTACCTTTAACGTCCGATTCTAAAAATTACTTCAATCAGGATTTGTCTTCAAACAGGATAATTCACCTCCGGGATTAGCATTCTTTCTCCAACTATCAAAGCTCAATTAGTATCTGGTTCTGATTTCGTACAAAATACCCTATGCTTTAAAAGCTCTGGTTATGTAATGGCGGAACCCTTTGAGGCTTTTGTATATCTGCATGGATTTAATTGATTCTTTATATTCTAATTGGCAAAATGATTTGTATTGAGTTGCTCTAAGGTCTGTTCAACACTCCACCTGCAGTATGACCTTCAGAAGTAAATCACTTGTGTAAAATCTACTTATGCATACGCCTCCGGGGTTATTTTTTCAGATGTCGGACCAACCTATTATATCCGGCCTGGTTAGTTGTTGTCGTCGTATGCAGAACAGCGACATTAAATAAAAAAGTATGCAGCAGGGACGCCGAAAACTGAACAGAGTAGGCAAACATTAAACCTCAATCGTATGGCTAAACAAGAATTTCAAACCGTAAAAGATGCCATTGCCCATGAAGGTCATACCTGGCATGCATCGCCCACTTTTCTGGCCAACCTGTCGGAAGAGGAAGGAAAAAAATACCTGGGTTATACACCCGGAGGGGATGAACTCTCATTAGAAGCAAGGGAAAAAACGGCCGTTGATCAGTATGCAGCTTATTTGTCCACAAGCCCTGATACCAGTGCCTTTGCTGCGCCTGCTGCAATTGACTGGAGGAATATCAATGGTCAGAATTTTGTTACGCCGGTAAAAAATCAGGGTGGATGCGGCTCCTGCGTTGCGTTTGGGGCCATTGCCGCCGTTGAAAGCAAAGTAAAAATTTTGCGTGGCGCCGGTTACGCCATCGATTTATCTGAGGCGCATCTTTTCTATTGCATAGCCCGGGCGCAGGGCAGAACATGCGGTGGCAGTTCCGGCGGTTGGTGGCCCGAACCATCCCAAGTTGGCTTCCGTGATATTGGCGTTTGTGATGAAGCTTGTTACCCTTATACTGCAGGCGATCAAAACTGCACCAACCGTTGTTCCGATTGGCAAAACAGGATCATAAGGACAACAGGCTATACTAAAGTTGGTGGCGTACAGGCCACCAGGGATTGGGTTTCTTCTCAAGGGCCCGTTCAGGCATGCTTCACCGTCTATAGCGATTTTTATTATTACTATTCAAGCGGAGTTTACCGCAAAACTGCTAATGCTACAGTGATTGGCGGCCACTGCGTAACGATTGTTGGCTATGACGACAATTTGCAATGCTGGATTTGTAAAAATAGCTGGGGTACCGCTTGGGGCGAATCGGGCTACTTTAGAATTGGCTATGGCCAGGCTGGTATCGATGCAGAATCATTTGGTATCAATGGCATCCTGAATACACGCTGGATACGTGGAAAAAAAGTGGTCGGCTTGTGGGCCAATGCACAGGAAAGAAATGCCTGGGCCTACCTGAGCGATGAAGGATGGCAAAAAATAAGCAACAACAATGATGATGGGTTCATCAATTCCGTTCGTCAATTGACTGCGGCAAAAGCCACCAATGCCAGTGTGGATGTGCATGTTGACAATGGTCTTATCGACACTATTTATGTATTTTAAAAAATCATTAAAATGAGTAGAAAAATGAAATCACCCGAAAAAATACCACCTGCCGGTTCAGCCTTTGCTAATGGAAACACAGGTGCAAATGCCCCCACTGTCAATGTGCAGCAGCAAGCTGCCGCTTATACAACACTTGTTACTTCTGCCAATGCTCCACAGCTCGCCCCTCCTGAAATGGAAGAAGGAGTGACAGCTGCAGAAGCCGCCGTATGGAATTCAGATAAAAGGGTAAATGCTTTGTATACTACTTTGCATGCCCGTAATTCCTGGATGAGTATAGCCGGCGTTGGATGGAAGAAATTGACTACAGCCAATGATTCAGCTTGTGAGGCAATGACACAATTGGCCGCTCACTGCAGGGAAAAAAACTGCAGGATTGATTTCTCCGAGGAAAACGGTGTTATCACTGAAATGTATGTGTGGTAAACATGAATTTACCGGGAGCTGTGAAGGGTTTAAAAAGTTCCAGGAGTTCAAGAGGTTTCAGAAGTTGAATGTTCCATTCTATTGAACCTCTGAAACTTTTCAAACCGCTTAAAACCTCTCTATAATCGGCTCCCGGTAAATTTTAAAATTTTAAACGGGTTTAAAACACTTCATATGCATCATAAAGTTTTTGCCGGTAGCAATACGAACATCGCAGTGCATAAAGGGGACACTATCGAGATTCAACTGGAGGAGACTCCAACTGCCGGTTATTCCTGGGAGATCGACAATATGGATACCAATATATTTGAACTGCAGTCAAGCGACTACAAGTTGTATAACGAAGGGGGGATCGGAGGTGGTGGGTTACGTACCATGATCTTCCTGGTGGATGGACAAGGTAATGGCAGGATCAAATTAAAAAATTCACAACGGTGGAGTGGGGACATTTACCAGAAATTTGAGGTGAATGTGCATGCTGATTGACGGGTTTAAAAGTTTAATAGGTTTCAAGAACACAACCTCTGAAACTTTTTGAACTTCTGAAACTCCTTAAACTCTGTAAGTTACTCCTTCAAGTGCCAAATCTGTGTTTGGGAAAACTTCCCTTGCTTCCTGTTCAAACTCTTCGAGAGTGTCGTATTTGCTGCTGAAGTGGCCAATTAACAGTTTTCTGTTGCCTGCTTTTTGAGCGATCATTGCAGCCTGGCGGGTAGTGGAGTGAAATCGCAGTTCCGCCCTGTCACGGAAATTATCCAGGTACGTAGTTTCATGATAGATCATATCGACATCTTTGATATGGGCTATCATGTCCTCATTATATTTTGTATCCGCACAAAAAGCATACGATTTTCCCCTGGGGGCTGCCTCAGTAAGCCATTCATTTTTAATAATTTCACCCACACTGGAAACAAAGTCCTCACCGTTTTTCAATCGTTCATAAAAATGTAAGGGAATATTGTTTTCCCTGACAGCTTCGAGAATCAACCGGCGGGGTTTCTTTTTTTCCGCAAACACAAAGCCGTAGCATTCTATACGATGATTGGTTCGAAAACATTTTACCGAAAACTTATCATTGTCAATCAAAACGCCTTCATTCCTGATCGTATGAAAGTGCAGATCGAAACAGAGGGTGGTGTCGGCTACTTTTAATTGCAGTTCGATTAATTGTTGAAGCGGCGCGGGTCCGATAATGTGCAACTCCTGCTGGCGGCCCAATAAGCTGAACGAATTAATAAGACCGATAAGTCCAAAATAATGATCGCCGTGGAGATGAGAGATAAAAATATGCGAAATACGGCTGCGGCGGATCTTGTAATTGATCATTTGTATCTGCGTGCCTTCCCCGCAGTCCACCAAAAAGCTAAAGGCATCCAGTGTGACTACCTGGCTGGTCGGATGCCGGTCAAATGCCGGTACGGCTGAGTTATTTCCAAGGATGGTTACAGCGAGCATGTTCTAAAAATACGAACAATGAGTTTTGTGACAAAAGATAGTGAGTGCGGCAAGATTTTAACAGCGATGAAAACTGACCGGCACTTAAAAAGGTGAATCGTTGAGTTACAGTCCCTCTTCGTCATCCATCAGCTCCCGTTCGATATCTTCCATCTGAACGATGTCCCAGGCTTCGCTTTCAGTCGGAGTAACATTCATCAGCTCTAAAAGTTCATTTTTGTCCAAAAAATCTTCGACGCTTTTTTGTAGTTCGCAGATCACAAAAGATGCATTACTTTCATAGAAGCTTTGTTGTATGGAAACAAGCTTTTCGGCTGCAACCTTATCCACAGTTTGGATGTTTTTAAGATTGAGTACAATGTTTTTAACGTCATTTTGCAGGTAAGGAAGTAGACATGCCCCCAGTTCCTCTGTCATAGTAGCAGAAAGGGAGTCGCCCGGCAGCGTGATGGCATGAAATCTTTCTTTGGTATCTATTTTGACCTTCATACAACTAAGTTTATCAACAATCCGTTTATAATTACGGAGAACTTGATACCAAATATATTTGTTAATATTGTAACACAACCAATTATCTAATATGGATAATAATTTTTCAACCCAGGTAAAAGAGATCATTTCGTTCAGCAGGGAAGAAGCGCTACGATTGGGAAATGATTTTATCGGTACCGAACACTTGCTTCTTGGTTTAATCCGGGAAGGTGATAATACAGCTGTCCGCATTTTAAAAAGCTTCAATGTCGATTTGTACGAGCTTCGAAAAGAGATTGAGCTGGCTGTAAAAGATAAAACAGGAAAAAACATCGCTAACATCAATAGCCTGCCATTGACGAAGCAAGCTGAGAAGGTGATTAGAGTGACAGTATTGGAGGCAAAGGCTTTAAAGAGTACGACGGTAGAAACAGAGCACCTTATGCTCTCTATTTTAAAGAATAAAGAAAATATTGCAACTCAAATCTTAAATCAATTTGACGTGGACTACGATCTTTTTCGCCAGGAATTAGGCATTGTAAAATCAAGTGATCCCCGTGCTGAATTCACCGATGAAAATGATGATGATTTTGAAGATGAGAAAAAGTATTCACAACAAAAGGGATCCAAACAAGGAGCTAACGTGAAAAGCAAAACTCCCGTTCTTGACAATTTTGGACGGGACATTACAAAACTGGCTGAATCAGGATCATTGGATCCGATAGTTGGCCGTGAATCAGAAATCGAAAGAGTATCACAAATTCTCTCACGCCGTAAAAAGAATAACCCAATTCTTATTGGTGAACCCGGTGTTGGTAAAACAGCGATCGTTGAAGGCCTGGCCCTTCGCATTGTTCAAAGAAAAGTATCGAGAGTCTTATTCGATAAACGAGTGATCTCTCTTGATCTGGCTGCTTTGGTAGCCGGTACAAAATATCGTGGCCAGTTTGAGGAGAGAATGAAAGCCATCATGAATGAGCTGGAAAAAAATCGTGATGTGATCCTGTTCATTGATGAGCTGCATACAATAGTAGGAGCAGGTGGAGCGAGTGGTTCACTGGATGCGAGCAATATCTTCAAACCTGCTTTGGCAAGAGGTGAGCTCCAGTGCATCGGTGCTTCTACGTTGGATGAGTACAGAATGTATATCGAAAAAGATGGTGCATTGGATCGTCGTTTTCAAAAAGTGATCGTTGATCCTCCAAGTGTTGAAGAAACAGTTCAGATTTTAAATAACATCAAGTCGAAATACGAAGATTATCACAACGTAACTTATAATGATGAGTCAATTGACGCCTGTGTTAAGTTGAGTGATCGTTACATTACCGATCGTCTTCTTCCGGATAAAGCAATCGACGTGATGGATGAAGTGGGTGCCAGGGTGCATTTGAAGAACATCAACGTTCCTCAAAACATCGTGGATCTCGAAAAAAAGATTGAGGATGTAAAAAATGAAAAGAATAAAGTTGTAAAGAGTCAGAAATTTGAGGAAGCTGCTTCTTTGCGTGATACAGAAAAAAGATTGGCTGAAGACCTGGAAAAAGCAAAACAAGATTGGGAGGAGGAAAGCAAGCATAAACGCTACCCGATAGATGAAGAGGCCATTGCTGAAGTGGTAAGTATGATGACGGGTATTCCTGTTAAACGTATGGTGCAGGCCGAGACTGAAAAGTTACGGAAGATGATGGATGATATGAAGGAAATGGTAATTGGCCAGGACGAAGCCATTCAAAAAGTGGTGAAAGCCATCCAGCGCAACAGGGTTGGATTGAAAGATCCCAAAAAACCAATTGGCACATTTATTTTCCTGGGACCAACCGGTGTTGGTAAAACAGAGTTGGCCCGTGCATTGGCGAGATATATGTTCGATTCAGAAGATGCATTGGTTCGCATCGATATGAGCGAATACATGGAAAAATTCACTGTCAGCCGTTTGATTGGTGCGCCTCCCGGATATGTAGGATATGAAGAAGGTGGTCAATTAACTGAAAGGGTTCGCCGAAAACCATATAGTGTTATCCTGCTAGATGAAATTGAAAAGGCACACCCGGATATTTATAATATTCTGTTACAGGTGCTGGATGACGGGCAATTGACAGATGGTTTGGGAAGAAAAGTGAACTTTAAGAATACACTGATCATCATGACATCTAATATTGGCGTTCGTCAATTGAAAGATTTTGGAGCCGGTGTTGGTTTTGCTACTTCTTCCAGGATTGAGCATGAGGATGAAGCTAATAAAGCGGTAATAGAAAAAGCATTGAAGAAAACATTTTCGCCGGAGTTTCTCAACCGTATTGATGATGTAGTAATCTTCAACAGCCTGACCAAAGAACATATCTTTAGTATCATCGATATTTTGATGAAAGGCGTCATGAAGAGATTGGCTAACCTTGGCTTCAATCTTACATTGACAGAAGAGGCAAAATCATTCCTTGCCGAAAAAGGATATGATGTCCAGTTCGGCGCAAGACCTTTGCACAGGGCTATCCAGAAATACCTTGAAGATCCGCTGGCTGAGGAGATATTAAATATGAATGTGAAAGCCGGGGATGTGCTGGAAGCCGACCTGGATAAAGAAAAAGCCAAAATTGTCTTCTCCTTTAAAAAAGTGGAAACAAAATCAAAGGCGTAAATTAAGTGCAATAATAATAATTGACTAAGGAGTGCTTTTATACAGCACTCCTTTTTATTTTTGCAGGAAGTAGAATTTTATGGAAAATCGGGAACTTACCTTTTCAATACCGAAATCTACTAGCAGCCCGCTTGTTGACGGCATACCAGTTATGGCTAAAAAAATAATAATTACAATAGACGGGTGGTCAAGTTGTGGTAAAAGCACATTAGCAAAAGGGCTGGCGAAAAAGCTTGGCTATGTGTATGTCGACAGTGGAGCTATGTACCGGGCTATAACTTTATATTTTCTGCGAAATCATGTCGACTGGACTTCTAAAAAAGAAGTGCAGGCAGCCTTAAAAGAAATTCATCTCGATTTTCATTTCAACGAAAAAAATGAGACAAGTGAAATATACCTGAATGATGAAAACGTGGAATATGTGATCAGGGACCTGGTAGTAGCCGAGAAGGTAAGTGAGGTGGCAGCGATAAAAGAGGTGAGGGCATTTGCCGTAGCCCAGCAACAAAAAATGGGCGTGAAGAAAGGTATTGTAATGGATGGGCGGGATATCGGGACAGTTGTTTTTCCCAATGCGGAGCTAAAAATATTTATGACAGCGGACAATGCGGTAAGAGTTGAACGCAGGTTCAAAGAATTGTATGAAAAGAATCCCAACATCACGATTGAAGAAGTAAAAAACAATTTGGAGATGCGGGATTATATCGACTCACACCGTGAGGTAAGCCCATTAAGAAAGGCTGATGATGCCATAGTATTAGACAACACCAACCTTACTCCTGAGCAACAATTTCAAAAAGCCCTGGCATGGGCCAAGGAAAGAAAGGCTTTCAAATAGTTTATTGGGCCTTTTTCACATCTAACAAATCAACCTCAAATATCAGGGTAGAACCACCGGGAATAGGCCCCTGGTCGTTAGAACCATAAGCAAGTGTGTACGGAATATAAAGTTTATACTTTGAACCTACGCTCATCAGTTGTAAACCTTCGGTCCAGCCTGCGATCACCCGATTCAAGGGAAACGTGATTGGTTCACCACGAGTGTAAGAGTTATCAAACTCAGTTCCGTTAATCAAAGTGCCTTTGTAATTTACCGTTACACTATCTGTTGCTAACGGTTTGACTCCCGTTCCTTCTGTGATCACTTCGTATTGTAATCCACTGGCGGTAGTTTTTACGCCGGGTTTTGTTTTATTTTTTGCAAGAAAAGCTTTGCCTTCTTCAATAGTCGGTTTTGATTTTTGCTCCTGTGCAGTACTGATCAATTTGGTCACTACAGTATTGCAGGTCATGTCATCCAGTAGCGCTTTTTTACCGCCCATTACATCACTGATAGCTTTCGATAAAATAGCGGTATTGATACTGGTAATGCCTTGTTGTTTATAAAAACTGGCAACGCTGACACCGATCGCATAGCTCGCAGAGTCATTCACTGTTTTCAAAGTAGTTGCCGGAGTAACGGGTTTTGCCGGCTTTCCCGCAGGCTTGGTTTTAGCAGGTTGTTGTGCCCATGATGTGGCGCCAACAGCAACCGTCAGGATAACTAGAAATATTTTTTTCATTATGCTTTTTAATTGAGAAGCAAAAGTAATGGGTGCTGATGGTATTTTGAGCAATGAAGCTGTTAATTTCAACCCTTGTTGAAGTATATTAGCAGGATGGGAAAATTTATAAAGGAAATACAGGTAAGATGGGCAGATCTTGACCCGAATGTACATCTAAGGCATTCAGTCTATTATGACTGGGGGGCTTTTTGCCGCATTGCTTTTTTTGATGAACATCAGTTGTCAACGGAAGTACTGCAACGATTGCAGATTGGCCCGATATTGTTTCGTGAGGAGTGTGTATTTAAACGGGAGATTAGATTAGGCGATAAGGTGATGATCAATTTGGAAGTTCTCCATTCGAAAAAAGATTACTCACGTTGGTCAATCCGGCATACAGTTATAAAAAATACTGATACTGTTTCAGCTATCATCACCGTGGATGGCGCATGGCTTGATATTGCCAAAAGAAAACTAGCGATCCCGCCACAGGAAGTTTCTGCAGTGCTGGCTCAAATGCCAAAAGCTGAAAATTTTCAATGGCTTGATTGAACGATAACACGGGAAAATAATCTTACTTTTTCCGGGAATCTTGCTGCATAACCATTGACGAGATTGCGGATAAAAAGGTTTTCTTTATACGGGGTCAGCAAATCTTTCAACATTTCCGGTTCGGTTACCTGTATGTCTGACGGAATATAACCCATACCATAAAATTTCCCTTCGCATACCAATATGCAGGACTGATCTTCTGCAGAAAGACCATTATCGATGATGGCAAAAGTTGGTTGATCGGCAAAAGATTCGATTGCCTTTAATACACGATTGTTATATTCTGCTGGCTTCTCCTTTAGTTCGCAGGCGCCGTAGCAATAATTTTCTTCTATTCCCTCACAATGCGAATGAGTGGTTTGAAGGAAGCACAGTTTGGGACAAAGGTTATATTCCCTGATCATCCTGCGTAAAATAGAATGACCATCCACCAGGTAGTGAAATGTATGAACAGGCCTGAGCTGCTTTTTATTTTTTTCTATAGCGAGCCGGTAATAACCTTTTTGATCTTCATATAAAAAAATGCCATAAACCCGTTCTGCATTTTTTTGCGAATAGTTGAACGCCGGCCATATCTTTTTTATTTCGGTTGACTCCAATATATGAGCCATTAGTTCCGTAGCACACGGTTGATAGGATATACCATAGGTATGCTTTAGAAAATTCTGTTTTTGCCTGCTTTCTGAGTTATTGCTGAAATGGCTATTGACACGATAACGGATATTTTTCGCCTTACCCACATAAATGACCTTGCCCTTTTCATTGTGAAAATAATAGACCCCGGGAGAGTAGGGCAGTTGGTCAAAATGTTCTTTTGGAACATTGGGCGGCAACACCTGTTCTTTCGAATTACGAAGCAGGCTTTTTTCAATCAGTTTTTCTTTATCGTTTTGTAAAAGCAATTGAAAAACTTTCACCGTAGCTTCTGCATCACCACCGGCTCTGTGCCGGTCGTTAATGGGTATATCCAGGGAATGACAAAGATTGCCAAGACTGTAAGAGTTAAAACCAGGAAATATTTTTCGGCTCAGCCTGATGGTACACAGTTTTTTGGTATTAAGAGCAAAGTTGCTGGCGGCGAGATGGCTTTTGACAAATGAATAATCAAAGTTCACATTGTGGGCAACAAAAATTTTATCGTGTAAAATCTCATAGACCTGTTCTGCAACGTCGCTGAAAAGAGGAGCGTCTTTTACCATTTCATTCGTAATGCCTGTCATTGATTGAATGTAGTAAGGAATCGAATGAAGTGGATTGACTAATGTCTCGAATTTTTGTACCACGCGGCTGCCATCAAATACCCGGATAGAAATTTCCGTGATACCGTTGGCAGATGCATATCCTCCTGTCGTTTCTATATCTACAATTGCATACATAAATTAATATCCGGCTTTGATCCTGCCGCTACCAGAAGAAATACGAATTTCGTAAAAATTATGCGGAAATATGAGTGAAGAAAAACTGGAAATGTTTAAAAACAGGCTGACAAAAGTTTTCAAACATGTAGGCAAACAGGCTAAACGAATAGGAGTAAGTTGTTACCGGGTGTACGATCATGATTTGCCTGAATTTCCCCTTTGCATCGAGTTTTATGGTGATAAATTATATATAGCAGAGTATAAGCGGAGACATAGCATGAGTGAGGAGGAACATGATGAATGGATGGAAAAATGCCTGGAAATTATCTGCAATGTTTTATCGGTAGAAAAGGAAAATATTTTTTTAAAACTTCGCCAGCGTAAGCCCGGCAGACTGGGGCAGTATCAAAAGCTTGATGCTGTGCAGCATGAATTTGTAGTAGAGGAAAATGGATTGAAATTTATTGTCAATCTTAGCGATTACCTTGACACCGGCCTGTTTCTCGATCATCGATTAACAAGGGAACGGATTCAAAAGGAAGCAAAGGACAAAAAGGTTTTAAACTTGTTTGCCTACACCGGTTCTTTTTCGGTTTATGCCGCGGCAGGTGGCGCTTCGGAGGTGGTTACTGTAGATCTTTCCAAAACCTATCTGAATTGGGCTGAGAGAAATTTTGAATTAAATGGATTCCGGGTCAATAATACTTCCACTGCAGGTGGGGGCAAATTTATTCATGCTGATGTATTACAATTTTTGAAAGAGTTGCCGCCAGATCAATTTGATTTGATCATTATGGATCCGCCCACCTTTAGCAATAGCAAACGAATGGATGATTTTCTCGACATACAAAGAGATCATGCTTCACTTATTAATGACTGCTTGCACACGTTGAAGGATGGAGGCATTCTCTACTTCAGCACCAATTTTCGCAGGTTTGTTTTGGATAAGGAAAAAATCAATACTGATTCGGTAAAAGATATTACCAGGGCGACAACACCTTTCGATTTTGAAGGCAAGTTGTTTCGTTATTGTTTTAGAATAGTCAAGTAATAAAAAAACTCCGGGTAAGCCCGGAGTTTTTTCCAAATAACTTGTTTTGAATTAATATAAATAATCCAATGCTGTTTTATCATTGTTATTAAACGGACGGTTAACGCCACTGCCGATACAAGCCAGCATCCAGCTACCAGCGTCAGCTGTTGTTGGAGTTCCGGGAATGTGTACAGCACCTACCGTAGAAGCACCTTCGTTAGCGGTTGCACCGCCGCAGCTAAATGAACGATCCATATAGTCTGTATGACGGAAGCCTATGCAATGACCTGCTTCATGAGCCAGGATAGTAGCCAGGTAATTAATGAAGGTTGATGAAGTACCTGTACCAATTGCTCTTGAATTTACTTTTACCTGGCCATAAGGCTGACCACCACTGGTTGGAAAGCCGGCAGAAGCGAGGTAGCTACCATTGGCATTTACAAAAGTGATATCAGCACCGGAGCTAACAACTGAAAAAGTAAGTTGAAGGTTTTGGGCATTATAGCGATTAGCCATTTCAGCAAGCGCCGCAGAGTATCCGGCTTTTGCAGCCAGTTTGTTATCCAGGGCAACTTTGATAGTACGGGGCAGAGCCGTTACCAGGTTGTTGGTACGGTACTGCTCATTATTGGCAATGCGTAAAAATGTGCCACCAGGTTTACCATTTAAGAATTCTTCTGTCAAAATGATGTCACCTTCTACAAGATAACCGTCTTCAGTTCGCTGTACATTAGAGGTACCAAAGCCGTGGTTGTAAATTTTGGTGAGAGTTTCCTGGGATATCTCTTCTTGCTGAACATCCTTAACATTTTTCTTACAGGAGATAACAGTCAGAGACATTACACAGAGTAATGCGGTAGTAGTTTTTACCAGTTTCATACAGTTTTAGGGTTTTAGTGTGTGGTTGAAAAATAAAAAGCCTGATATCTATAAACAGGCGTTAGTAATATACGAAGCATTTTGATAAAGCAATATGGTAGGCATAAAAATTTTGTCGTGAGTTTTATTCAATACTTTTGAGAGATCGCAAATTAAAGGCATGCAGTCTGTACTTGGTATAAAAAAATGGTCAATTATTTGTAAGTACTCTTTATTGTTATCTAGTCTTTTTACGTTTTCATTAGCATTTTCTCAAATAGGGGAAAAGAACGTTAGAAAATTTTCACCGAAGTTTTTTCAAAGATACGCCTCAAAGGATACTTCTGCTTTTTCCACCTTTACTATAGCTGTATCTGATAAAAAATCATTTAAAGAGTTCATGAGTATGTTTTCCCGTATTTCTACGATTTACGAATACGATGAGGCAGGGGTAATCGTAGTTCGGAGTAGTTGGAAAGATATAGTTGAGAAGATAGCTGATCGCCCCGAAGTTTTATTTATTGAACAACAAAGAGCTCCGAAAGAAGAAGTGGCAGTTAGTAATTTGGATCTGAGTGCTAATAAGGTCAATCTTGTTCACAGTGAATTTCCTTTTTACAACGGGCAGTCGCTTGTGGTTTCCGTAAAAGAGAACAAACCCGATACAGCTGATATCGATTTTAAAGGAAGATATATTTCTACGTCATCAACCTCTCCAACTCTGAGTGGCCATGCAACTATCATGGCAACAATTATTGCAGGAGCTGGCAATACTTATTATGAAGGCAAAGGGGTTGCGACGGCCGCCGGAATAAGCTCGACTAATTTTTCCAATTTATTGCCCGAGCCTGGCGCTTATTACCAGCAATACAATATAACCGTGCAAAATCATTCCTACGGGACAGAGATAGAAAACTATTACGGTGCTGACGCTGCTGCTTATGACGCAAGCGTTTCTGTTCGGGCTCCGTTGCTGCACGTATTTTCTGCTGGTAATTCCGGAACGCTCACCAGCAATACGGGCAAATATGCCGGGATAGCCGGATATGCTAATCTCACCGGAAGTTTCAAGATGGCAAAGAACATTCTTACTGTCGGTCATATTGATTCTTTTGGAACGGTGCTGCCTGCCAGTTCGAGAGGACCTGCCTACGATGGAAGGGTGAAGCCTGAACTGGCAGCCTTTGCATTAGACGGGAGCAGTGGGGCAACGGCGATTGTATCGGGTGTCGGATTGGTATTACAGGATGCCTACAAACAATTAAAAGGAACAGTTCCTTCCTCCGACTTGGTAAAAGCGATTCTTTTAAACAGCGCAGATGACGTCCACACCAAGGGAATTGATTTTGTATCTGGCTATGGTTCCGTCAATGCACATAAAGCAATGCAGGAGTTAGCTGGCGGTACTTATTTTCAAAATATTATTACAGCAGGGTCAACAAATGAACATGACATTTTTATTCCGGCGAATACCCGCTCGGTGAAGGTTACGCTGGTTTGGAACGACCCTGCAGCAGCAGCAAACGCACCGAAAGCATTGATCAATGATCTTGACCTGGAATTGGTGCAGCTTTCAACAAACCAGGTTTGGCAACCCTGGGTGCTAAATCATTTCCCGAATAAAGATTCATTGAGCTTGCTGCCAGTAAGAAAAAGAGATAGCTTAAACAATATTGAACAAGTATCAATAGACAATCCTGGTGCAGGAAATTATATTATCAGGATAAGAGGGTTTAACGTTCTTGCGTCGCAGTCTTATGCTGTCGCTTTCCAGTTTGAGAAGAAGGATAATTTTGTTTGGGCCTGGCCATCAAGGCTGGACAATGTAATCAGCGGTACTTCCAATACGCTGCGTTGGGAAAACAGTTTTGAAAATGAGAATGGAGTGTTGGAATATAGTATTAATAACAGCAGCACCTGGGAACAGGTCAATAGTTCAGTTGATTTAGGTACAGGTTATTATAAGTGGCAGGCACCGGATACTTTTGCCACTGCTTTGCTACGCATGACTATTCAAGGGCAACAATATATTTCCGATACTTTCACCATTTCAAATCGAATCAATGTTTCTGTAGGCTTCAATTGCCCCGACTCCTTTTTGCTGTATTGGAACAGGCCCGCCAGTGTGGATAGCTTCCAGGTTTATAAACTGGGTGATCGTTACCTGGAATCCATGTTGATCACAAGAGACACGACCCTGGTACTTGGAAAAAATTTGAATACAGCAATGCATTATTCTGTTGCACCCGTGGTGAATGGTAGGGCTGCTCTCAAAAGTTTTGCGATCAACTATCATACACAGGGTGTGGATTGCTATGTAAAAAGTTTTTTGGGTTCGTCATCTGTTAATGCAGTGCAGTTGGAATTGCAGTTGGGCTCCATATACCAGGTGCAACAAATTACCGTGGAAAAGTTTTTTCAGGATAACTTTCAGCCTACTCAAATCGTAACGTTTATCAATGGAACTTTCTATTCATTCACCGATGCTTTGCCAATCAACGGCATCAATATTTACCGGGTAAAAATTGAACTTAGTGGAGGCAGAGTAGTATATAGCGAACCGGTAAATATCTATTACCTTGGTAAAGCTGATTTTCATGTTTTCCCAAATCCTGTTGAACGAGCAGAACCTGTTACTATTCTCAGCAATCAGTCGGAAGAAGTGCGAATGCAGGTTTATAATACAGCAGGTATGAAAGTGCATGAGGAAATTCTTTTCGATTTGATTAATACCGTTTCGGTGGAAAAATTGAGCAGGGGATTATACTTTATCCGCTTTGTAAAAAAAGATAATACCGCCACGGTTATCAAATTATTGGTCAATTAAAGTACGTCGGTTGGAATAAAAAAAACCGGTGTTACCCGGTTTCTATTATTTTATAGTGTTTGTTATTAAAGCGTCTTCAACACGTCATTCATGTTTCTAACAGCTTCTGCGCTTTTATTGAACTCTGCCTGTTCTGCTTCATTCAGTTCAAAGTCGAGAATTTTTTCCCAACCATTTTTTCCAATGATTACAGGAACACCAAGACAAATATCTTTTTGACCATACTCGCCGTCAAGTGCAACGCAGCAGGTAAATAATTTCTTTTCATCTCTTACAATCGCTTCTACCAATGCTGCTCCGGCAGCTCCGGGTGCATACCAGGCTGAAGTACCGATGAGTTTCGTCAATGTAGCACCACCAACCATGGTATCTGCTACGATCTGTTTTTGTTGATCAGCACTTAAAAATTTCGTGACTGGCACGGAGTTCCATGTTGCCAAACGAATCAATGGTATCATTGTAGTATCACCGTGACCACCAACAACCACGGCATTCAGGTCTGCAGGGCTGCAACCCAAATGTTGGCTAAGCTGGTATTTAAACCTGGCACTGTCAAGTGTTCCGCCCATACCAATGATCCTGTTTTTAGGAAGACCAGTTGATTGTAATGCCAGGTAAGTCATCGTGTCCATCGGATTGCTGATCACGATAAGAATGGCATTGGGAGAATGCTTCAAAATATTTTCAGCAACTGCTTTTACAATACCTGCATTTACACCGATTAGCTCTTCCCTCGTCATACCAGGTTTGCGGGGAAGCCCGGAAGTTATCACTACGACATCACTGCCGGCTGTTTTTGCATAATCATTGGTAGAGCCGGTGATCTTGGTGTCAAAACCCAAAAGGGCGGCGGTTTGCATCATGTCTTGCGCCTTACCTTCAGCTATACCTTCTTTGATATCCAGTAAGACTAATTCTGTTGCCAATTCTTTACGGGCAATGTTATCAGCACAGGTAGCCCCTACAGCTCCGGCACCTACAACAGTTACTTTCATTTGCGAAAATTTATGGAATGAGGAAATTATTTTGCGGGGCAAAGATAATGCTTGACATTAAACTCTATCGTTGTACGAATGATTGTTTTTGTAACTGGTTGAAGCGGGGCAAGGCCTCATTTTCTCTTTTCTATCCCCTCAAACGAGGGTGCGGCCTTTCCGTCGCGACGGAGAAACGGGCCTATTTCTTAAGTTCTTCAATCACTTTCTGAATGGGCAATGCGCCTGGAAATACCGAAATCAATTCTTTCTTTTTATTGTAAAAGGCAAGAAAAGGTAAATTATGAATATCGTAAAAGACGGGAAGGAAGTAGGCCTGGTCTCTTCCTACAATGATATTGTCAAAACGTTTCAGATCATATTTGTTGTAATAATCCACCATTTTATCAAAGGGCATAGTAGTAGCCATTAGGATCTGTACTTTGTCAAAAGCATTGATATTTTTGATGATCTCTTCTGTCTCATGTTTGCAATGATCGCAGTCGGGGCTGAACAACATAAACATTACCGCTTTCTTCTTAGCCAGGTCATCTTTTGTAAAATGAGTGCTGCTATCGGTAAGCAATAATTTGAATGGAGGCACCGACGGAAAACGTTTGTAAGGAGCTAATTGAACTGAATCGGTTTGTGCCATGCCTGACAAATAAATAATTATTGCTACTATAGTGAAGATCATTTTTTTCATTGTTCAAAGAAACAACTTTATAACCGGCGGGATGCTAATTAAAAATTTTAAAGAAAGATTTTGTCAATTACGAAAAATTCGTAGGTTTACGAAAATTTCGTAGAAATGGAAAGATTGACCCATGTTGAAGAAGAAACAATGCAGGCTGTCTGGCGTACAGGAGAAGGCAATGTTAAAGCCTTCATGGAAAATATGGATGAACCTTCACCCTATACAACTGTAGCTTCTGTCATCAAAAATCTTGAAAAGAAAGGATACCTGTCCGGCAGGCTGGTAGGTAATGCCTACTTATATAAGCCGGTCATTTCTGAAGCTGACTATAAGAAGAAATTTATGGGCAATGTGGTGAAAGAGTATTTCGATAACTCCTACAAAGAGCTGGTCAATTTTTTTATAGAACAAAAAAAGCTTTCAGCAAAAGAGTTAAAAGAAATTATTGACCTTATCGAAAAAAAGAAGTAGGAACTAATAACGGGCTTAAACGAAAATTATATGCCAATACTGTTTCAATACATCATAAAACTTTCCGTAAGTTTTGCGATCATGTATTTGTTTTACCAGCTGATACTTCGGCAGCTGACTTTTTATAATCACAACCGTTGGTACTTGTTTGGCTACTCGGTCTTATGTTTTGTAGTTGCAGCTATCAATATCTCTCCTATATTGGAGAAGAGTGAAATGGAGGGGCATGATATCCTGTTATTTTTTCCAGCGATTGAAAAGCTTACCACGCCAACTCCAACATCCGTGTTGACGAATCCAAACAACTGGTCAACCTGGAATTGGCTTTTGGCTATAATTGCGGCAGGGTGCCTGGTCATGTTGCTGCGTTTGTGTATTCAGCTAGTGTCTTTCAAACGAATGGTGAAAAACGCCAGGCTAATCACAGATGAGGAGATAAGATTTTACCAGGTTAACAAAAACATTATTCCGTTTTCATTTGGTAATTCCATATTTATCAACCAGCATCTGCATACTGAGGTTGAACTAAAAGAAATAATAAAGCATGAATTCGTTCATGTAAAACAGCGGCATACAGCCGATATTATATGGGCGGAAGTTCTATGCATACTTAATTGGTATAATCCTTTTGCCTGGCTGATCAGGAAAGCGATCCGGCAAAACCTGGAGTTTATTGCTGATAGCAAAGTGTTAGAAAAGGGGATGGATAAAAAACGCTATCAATACCTCTTGTTAAAAGTCATCGGCAATAACCATTTCAGTATTGCCAGTCAATTCAATTTTTCTTCACTTAAAAAAAGAATAATTATGATGAATAAAATGAAAACAGCCAGGATACATATGGTGAAGTTTCTTTTCATTTTGCCTCTTTTGGCCATCCTGCTTTTATCGTTTCGAAGTATACTTAAGTCTGAAAAAGCCACTATCAATATCAGTCCGTCATTTTTGGACACTATTCCTAAAGGAAAAGTTGTTATGGCAGAGCCTGGGATGTCTTATTCTCTTCATCGTGATGACGGTATGAATGACGATCACCGACAGTTTTTTAAAAGAAACTCTAATGTCAATTTGTTGCGATGGAAAGCAGATGGGGGAGTCGAGGTCTACCTGAAAAATGGAAGGATTTCTTCTTACACTTCCGCTGACATGAAAAAGTTTGAATCGGTATATGGGAAATTGCCAAAACCATACGGTTCTGTTGAAAAGAAAATAGAAATATCAAAGAAACCTTATTCTAATCCGAAAGGATATATCATTGATATTAAGGATAACAATGGTAATTGTATGGTTGTGATTAAGAATAAAGAGCAAAAACTGCTCAGGGAATTATTGCTGACAGAATGGAACTCGAATGAAGCCTATTACCGGAATTTATATGGAGAAATTCCCTCTGTCAAAGTTCAGCCTGATAATTCTTTTGATGGCCCCATTGAGTCGACAATGAATATCAGAAATCTCAAAAATAAGGATAGTAAACCCCTGGTAATTGTTGATAAAGTAGAATGGCCGGGTAAGCTGGATATGAATATTATTGACCCCCAGAAAATTGAGAGTCTGACTGTATTGAAAGACGCGGAGTCGGTTAAAGAGTATGGGGATAAAGGAAGAAATGGTGTTATCATTATTACTTCTAAGAAGCAAACAGACAGGAAGCCTGGCGCTGAATTAGAAATACGGCGGATTGATGCCGATATGGATAACATGCTTTATTATATCAATGGACAGGAATCATCCAAAGAAGCTGTTGAGTTAATCGATCCAACCAAAATTCAGTCGATTGATGTGCTGAAAGGAAAGAGTGCCGAAAAGAAATATGGTGAAAAAGGAAAAAATGGAGTAATTGAAATTACAATTCCAATTACTTCAGCGATCAACTATAGTGAGAAACACGTGCCAGCTCCCTGGGATATACAAAATGTATTACCCGGAAAGAAAAAGGATCAATGTTAATAGGCTAATAAAAGATGGGTGGCGAAGCCTCCTATCTTTTTTGATTAAGAAAGGGTTGAATTTAATAAACCACTTCGGCAATGTCGAATTATTGCATGCGGACGATAAATGTCGGTATTACGATCGGCTCTGCCGCATCGTGACGGAACGCTGAAGAATGCAACCAAAGCTGATAGTTGCAATGCCCCGGCTCAAATACTTTGATCAAAATCATTGTCACGCCAGGTTACGGTATTTTCAAATTAGCATATTGTCATATTTCCACATTTCCACATTTCCCTATCTTTGCCGCCGCCTTGTGGAGCTTTTGCGATCAGGGGTCATTTTCAAATTAGTATATTTTCAAATTTTCAAATTTTTATGGCAAGTACAGCAGACATCAGCCGTGGCCTTATCATCAAATTAGATGGCAGCTTATATTCTGTGGTGGAATTTGGTGAAAACAAAACAGCCCGTGCCGCTGCTAAAGTATGGGCAAAGCTGAAAGGCGTGGATAACAATCGTACCATCGAAAAAACCTGGAACTCTGGCGATACCATTTACCCGGTACGTGTTGAAAGAAAGGATTACCAGTTTTTATATAGGGACGACACTGGTTATAATTTTATGGATACTGAAACCTTTGAACAGGTTGCTGTCCAGGAAAACCTGGTTGACGCTCCCCAGTTTTTAAAAGAAGGTCAGACTGTTTCTCTCCTCATCAATACAGAGACGGAACTTCCGATGAGTGTGGAACTTCCTGATAAAATTGTTATGCAGGTTACTTACACAGAGCCAGGATTAAGGGGTGACACAGCAACCCGTACATTAAAACCCGCTACTGTTGAAACCGGCGCTACCGTCAATGTTCCTTTATTTGTGAATGAAGGAGAATTCATCAGAATAAATACTAAAACAGGCGAATACCTGGAAAGAGTAAAAGAGTAATTTTTTGCGACAGCGAAATATGTAGAAAATGGCCCGAAATCCCCCGATTTTAGGCCATTTTTGATTGAATTTGACCCATTTTTGGCCAAAATGCCCAAAAAAATCTTGATTATCTGATTTTGATTTCCTTACCTTAGCCCTCCATTTTCTTACTAATTAAATTGTCTATTAAATTGAAAAACATGGACTTCAAACAAATCCAGGAATTGATCAAAATGATCAACAAATCAAATATTGGCGAGTTGACTATTGAGCAAAAGGATTTTAAAGTGACCATAAAACAGAAAGAAGAACATATTACACAAGTACTATCATCTCCATCCTCCACATCTTTCGCACCACCCACACACCAGGCAATTGCAGCTCCACAACAGCCCATTTCTATACCTGCCGCTGCTTCTTCAGCCGAAAAACCAAAGGCAGAAACACCAGCAACCAATCTGGTAACGATCAAGAGTCCTATGATTGGAACATTTTATCGCAAAGCAGCGCCTGACAAGCCCAATTTTGTTGAACCGGGTGATGAGGTAACAAAAGGTAAAGTGGTTTGTATAATAGAAGCGATGAAGCTGTTCAATGAAATTGAAAGTGAGATAAGCGGTAAAATAGTAAAAGTATTGGTAGAGGATGCTTCGCCAGTGGAGTATGATCAACCTCTTTTCCTGGTAGACCCGGCATAATTTGAAAATAAGTCAATTTGAGAATTTGAAAATGAATTAATATTTCATTTTCACTTTAATTGAGTTTTTGATTTTCAAATCAACACATTTTCAAACCAGTCCCGGACTTGATTCGGGAGTTTCAAATTAAATCCATGTTCAAAAAAATATTAATTGCTAACAGGGGAGAAATTGCTCTCCGTATTATAAGAACCTGTCGTGAGATGGGTATAAAAACGGTAGCCGTTTATTCCACTGCCGACCGCGACAGCTTGCATGTAAAGTTTGCCGATGAAGCTGTTTGTATCGGAAAACCTCAAAGCAGTGATTCGTACCTCAATATTCCTCATTTAATGGCGGCAGTCGAAATCACCAATGCCGACGCCATACACCCAGGTTACGGTTTTTTGGCTGAAAACGCAAAGTTTGCGGGTATTTGTAATGACCATGGGATAAAATTTATTGGTCCAACGCCTGATATGATCAACAGCATGGGCGATAAGATAACGGCTAAAGAAACGATGATCAAAGCCGGTGTACCTGTAGTTCCCGGTGGCGAAGGCCTGTTGCAAAGCCTTGATGAAGCAAAAGGACTGGCAAGGAATATGGGCTATCCGATCATTTTAAAAGCGACTGCCGGTGGTGGTGGTAAAGGAATGCGGATTGTTTGGGAAGAAAGCGAAATGGAAAAGGCCTATGATACAGCTAAGGCCGAAGCCGCTGCTTCATTTAAGAATGACGGCATTTACATGGAGAAATTTGTTGAAGAGCCGCGGCATATCGAAATACAGGTAGCTGGCGATCAATACGGTACTGTTTGCCATATGAGTGAAAGAGATTGTTCTATTCAGCGCAGGCATCAAAAGCTCGTAGAGGAATCACCTTCGCCCTTTATGACCGATGAGCTAAGAATGCAAATGGGGGAGGCGGCTAAAAAAGCTGCCGGTGCCATCAATTATGAAAGCGTTGGAACTATTGAATTCCTCGTGGACAAGCATCGCAATTTCTATTTTATGGAAATGAATACCCGTATCCAGGTAGAACATTGCGTAACCGAAGAAGTGATCAACTTTGACCTGATCAAAGAACAAATAAAAATTGCCGGCGGCGAACGCATTTCAGGCAATGATTATTTCCCGCAAATGCATTCCATCGAGTGCAGGATCAATGCAGAAGATCCCTACAATGATTTTCGTCCTTCGCCTGGAAGAATTACAACCTTGCACCAGCCCGGTGGACATGGCGTGCGGGTGGATAGCCATGTATATGCCGGTTATACCATTCCCCCGTATTATGATTCTATGATCGGTAAGCTCATTACCATTGCCCGTACAAGAAATGAAGCGATTGATACGATGTACAGGGCTTTAAGTGAATATGTAATAGAAGGAGTAAAAACAACGATACCGTTTCATTTGCAATTGATGCAAAACGAACGCTTCCGTGCGGGTGATTTTAATACGAAGTTTTTAGACAGTTTTGAATTGAAATAATTGTGTTTACAAAAAAGGTCCCGGCTCGTAGCTGGGATTTTTTTTTTCTTAATCTGAAATAGTGAATGATGAAAAAATGGATCTGTTTTTCAATGCTGTTGATTTCATGTAGTGTTGGATATTCACAAGGATATAAAAAATTGCATTCAAAAGCTGTTTTAATTGATACGCATAATGATGTTCTTTCCTCTGCCGTGTTGGACGGTAAGGATATTTCACACCGGATCGGTGAAGGGCATAGCGATCTTGACAGGTTTAAATTGGGTGGAGTAGACGTGCAGTTCTTTTCAGTATTCACCGGTCCGGAACCCAGGAATAAAGAAGGGGTATATAAAGATGCTAACCAGGAAATAGATTCTCTTGAAAGCATTGTGGCCAGAAACAAAGACAGAATGCTGATGGCAAGAACATATGCCGATGCAAAAAAAGGAATTAAGCAAGGAAAACTGGTTTCTCTTGTGGGAGTGGAGGGTGGGCATATGATAGAAGATGATTTGCAAAAACTGGAAGCTTTGTATAAGCGGGGAATGCGTTACATGACACTCACCTGGAACAACAGTACGGATTGGGCTTCCAGTGCCATGGATGAAACTTTACATCCCGGTAGCTTGAAACAAAAAGGGCTCACCAGTTTTGGTAAACAAGTGGTGAAACGAATGAATGAGTTAGGAGTAATAGTTGATCTTTCTCATACAGGTGAGCAAACATTTTATGATGCCATTGCCATTTCATCGAAGCCGGTTTTGCTATCGCATAGCTCGGTTTGGAATATATGCCCGGTATTTCGCAACGTAAAAGATGATCAACTTAGGGCATTGAAAAAAAATGGCGGTGTGATCTGCATTAATTTTTATTCGGGTTTTATAAGTAAAGCCTTTGAAGAACGATCGGAATATTTCAAAAATGCAGCAAAAAATGGTTTGCAGGATTCGCTGTTTAAAATATACAAAGACTCGGCGACCATGAAATCCAGGCTCCAGGAATATTCAAAGGCTGAGCTGGAAAAGATTCGGCCCACTGTAGCCGACCTGGTTGATCATATTGATTATGTTGTAAAATTAATCGGCGACGATCATGTGGGCATCGGTGCAGACTATGACGGAGTAAGTTCATTGCCGGTTGGAATGGATGATGTGACTGCTTATCCAAAAATAACGGAGGAGTTGCTACGAAGAGGATATTCAAAAAAGTCAATAAAAAAAATATTGGGTGAAAATGTGTTGCGGGTAATGAAGGAAAATTTTTAGCGCCACAAAAATTTAAACCCTCCGGATAGGGAGGGTTTAAAAAATATAACAGTTCTTCAAGGTGGTCTTAGAAATTACCGGAGAAATAGCATTTCCCTGTATTTTGGCAAATACCACTCCCTGTCATCAACGAGCAATTCCAATTTATCCGCATGATAACGGATCTTATCGAAGAACGCATCCTTTACCTGGCTTTGATAAGCGATGGCCTTTGTTCTTGTGTCTTCTATGTTGTTGCAGATCTTTCTGGCTTCGATCATTTTTTCAACCAGGTCGCTTGCCTTGTTGATGTGCTCTGATATTTTATCGAGAATTTGTTTTTGGTTGCTGTAAGCCGACTCGGGAAGTCCAGCTTCTTTCAATCCGCGGATATTATTAGTTAATAAATTTTGATAACGGATAGCGGGTGGCAAAATATGACTGGTAGCCAGTTCTCCCATGATGCGGCTTTCGATCTGCACTTTCTTGATGTATTTTTCCAGCTCTATTTCATGACGGGCTTCCAGTTCGGAATGTGTAAAAATATCATTGCTCTCAAAAAGCCGTTTTGCTTTGTCGGTAACCATTGCATCCAGGGCCAGGGGAGTAGTCTTCACATTAGGTAAACCTCTTTTTTCAGCTTCCTTTTCCCAGCTTTGACTATAACCGTCACCTTCAAATAATACTTTTTCGCTGGCAACTATATATTCACGGATCACATGCATGATAGCGATCTCTTTTTTCTCACCTTTCTCGATTAATGCATCGACATCGTCTTTAAATTTCTTCAATGTATCAGCCATGATGGTATTCAGCACTGTCATGGGATTCGCACAATTCGCCGACGATCCCACAGCACGGAATTCAAATTTGTTTCCTGTAAAAGCAAATGGCGATGTACGATTTCTGTCCGTGTTGTCCATCATCAGTTCAGGAATGCTTTTATGAATATCGATTTTCAGCATGCTTTCATCCTGCTCATCAAACTTGTCGCCCACTCTTTCCTTTACATCCTGCAATACTTTGGTCAGGTATTGACCGATAAAAACAGAAATGATAGCAGGCGGTGCTTCATTGGCGCCAAGGCGATGATCATTGGGCGCTGATGCAATGGATGCTCTTAAAAGATCGGAGTAGTCGTGCACCGCTTTTATTGTGTTAACAAAAAAAGTCAGGAACATCAGGTTCGTCTTTGGAGTTTTACCGGGGCCTAAAAGATTTACTCCCGTATCGGTTGACATACTCCAGTTATTATGCTTTCCACTTCCGTTGATACCTGCAAACGGTTTTTCATGCAGTAATACACGAAGGCTGTGACGCCGTGCTACACGATCCATCACATCCATCAAAAGTGAGTTGTGATCTACCGCCACACTTACTTCTTCGAAAATAGGAGCACATTCGAATTGCGCCGGGGCTACTTCGTTGTGCCTTGTCCGCAAGGGAATACCTAATTTATAAGATTCGGTTTCGAAGTCCCGCATGTAAGCATAAATTCTTTCAGGTATGGAGCCAAAATAGTGGTCTTCCAGTTGCTGGTTTCTGGCAGAGTTATGTCCATACACCGTACGGCCACACATAACAAGGTCAGGACGGGCATTGAACATAGCTTCATCGATAACAAAGTATTCCTGCTCCCATCCCAGCGTAGAAGTAACACGGCTTATGTTTTTATCAAAATAATTGCAAACATCTACCGCGGCTTTGTTCAAAGCTTCTGCCGCTTTCAGCAAGGGGGCTTTATAGTCTAATGATTCACCGGTATAAGAAACAAAGATAGTAGGAATACAAAGTGTTTTGCCATTACCAATTTCCATGACAAAAGCAGGGGAAGAAGGGTCCCATGCAGTATAACCTCTTGCTTCAAATGTGGCACGTAATCCGCCGCTTGGAAATGAAGAAGCATCGGGTTCCTGCTGTATCAATGCATCGCCTTCAAACTGTTCAATCGATGTACCATCGCCTTTTATGGTGAAAAACGAATCATGTTTTTCGGCAGTAGTTCCGGTTAAGGGTTGAAACCAGTGAGTAAAATGGGTGACTCCTTTGTTTTCGGCCCAGGCCCGCATACCAGTGGCAATTTGATTGGCAACAGTTCTGTCAATCTTTTGTCCTGACTTTGTTGAATTGGCAAGACTTTTATATGCCTCATCACTCAAATATTCACGGGCAACTTTTAGGGTAAAAACATTGCTGCCAAAAACACCGGTGATTTTTTTGGAACTATCGATGTCAAGTTGACCATTGGCTGTCAGCTCTTCTAATGCATGAAACCTTAGTGACATAGTTGTATACTTTTGGCAAAGAAAAAAAATCCCTCTCATACAAAGACGGAAGGGATCAAATAATTATTGACAATAAAAACCGAAAAGAATAAAGGCATGTCCCGAAGACATGCCTTTTCCAAAATTATGCTTTTACAGATTTTACTGTTTTAATGATGCGTGCTGCCACTTTGTAAGGATCAGCGGCAGAGTTTGGACGACGATCTTCCAAATATCCTTTCCATCCTTTTGCCGGAACCATCACAGGTATGCGGATAGATGCACCACGGTCGGAAACGCCATAGCTGAAGTCATGGATGCTTGCTGTCTCGTGTTTACCAGTCAAACGCAAGTGGTTGTCAGCTCCGTAAACTTCGATATGCTCTTTTACAACAGGGCGGAAAGCTTCGCACACTTTATCAAATATTTCTTTGCTGCCTCCATTTCTCAACAAGCTGTTTGAGAAGTTAGCATGCATACCGCTTCCGTTCCAATCCAGGGCACCCAAAGGCTTACAATGCCAGTTTACAGAAACTCCGTGTTTCTCGCCAATTCTCTCGAGAAGGTAGCGACCGAGCCAGATTTGGTCGCCGGCTTCTTTAGCACCTTTAGCAAATATTTGAAACTCCCACTGGCCAGCTGCTACTTCGGCATTGATACCTTCAACATTCAGACCTGCTTCGAGACATGCATCCAAATGCTCTTCAATGATGTCACGGCCAAAAGCATTAGCTGCTCCAACTGAGCAATAATATGGGCCCTGCGGGCCAGGAAAACCACCGGCAGGAAAGCCAAGAGGCTTATTTGTTTGATTATCCCAAAGGAAATATTCTTGTTCGAATCCAAACCAAAAATCATTGTCATCATCATCGATCAAAGCACGGCCATTTGATGCATGAGGAGTACCATCAGCATTCAAAACTTCGCACATTACCAGGTAACCGTTTTTACGCTGCGGATCGGGGACAACAAATACTGGTTTCAATAAACAGTCAGATGATCCGCCTGGCGCCTGTTCAGTTGAAGAACCGTCGAAGCTCCACATTGGTAGATCGGCCAGTTTGCCACTAAATTCTTTTTCAATTTTTGTTTTGCTGCGGAGACTTTGGGTGGGCTTGTAACCATCAAGCCAAACGTATTCTAACTTTACTGCCATAAAACGAAGGATTGTTTATTGATAAATAAAATAATTTGCAATTTTACAACAATAAAGGCAAAAATCAGGACAGTCTGTTGAAAAAAGTGGATATTTTGACACTAACGATCATTATTTATGGCCAATTTCGAAACGATTCCTTCAGATTAGCATTTTTTATAATTACATTCCAAATACAACGGCGCTTTCACAGATAAAAGTAGGAGCAATGCCCGTAGAGATAATCCGGGTTTCATAATCCTCCGGCAGCAAATTGCCCGTAAGTACCAGCACGGTATCGAGGCCGAACTTGTTCCCACCCAGGATGTCGGTGTGGAGCGTATCACCCACCATTAAGATATCCTTTTTAGTGATGCCCGGGTAAAGCGATAAAATATATTCCCAGGCAAACATGAATATTTGAGAATCAGGCTTGCCAAAGCGGATGAATTTTCGGCCGGTTATTTTTTCGATCATATAAGACAGTCCGCCAATGGCGATACCGATCTCCCTTTTAGACATGGGATAAGCTCCATCTGGATTGGCAACGATGGCCGGTATTGTTCGCCGGCGAAGTAAATTGACGGCTTTGTTTAATCCATCCATCCAGTCAAATCCTTCATCGTCGAGTAATACAAGGGCTGTTATGTCATTGATGTTATCCTCGGTCATTTTTTGCAGTGGCAAAGTTTCCAAACCGGGGTGCTCGATATAATGGGCCGAATTTTCTGTTCCCAGGTAAGCTACAAGCCCCTGTTTTACTTTCAGATCAAGAAATTCTTTTGCCAGCATGCCCGATGAAATAATCTTATCGGGTGTAATATGATTCAAGCCACTTTTATAATATGATTCTGCCAAAAGTTCGGGGCTGCGGCTGGCATCGTTGGTAAGGATATAGTAGGCTTTTTGTTGCTCGTCCAGCCAGTTAAAGGTGTTTTCAATGCCTGGGATCAGGCCCTTGTAATTTTTTACGACGCCGTAAGCATCAAACAAGATGACTTTATAATTTTCCAGCAGGGATTTGAAATCTGTCATAACAATTTTTTTATCCGCCAGCTACTTACTGATCTTTAAGTGATCAATGATTTTATCGGGATCGAAATCCCGGTCTACCGATGGCAGATATATTTCAATAGCTTCGTTGTATAGTTTTTTTGAAAAATGTTCGCTGAAAAAGTAAACGCCATTCTTGATTACGTAATTCAAAATAAAAAAGCGATACACTTCCCGTAAAAAACGTATTTCATCGGCCATTAATGGATTTATAGAATGATATTCACTGAGGAAAATCATGAACCGGTCTTCCATCATCGGTCCGATTACATAGCTCCAAACGGTTCTGTCACCCGCATCACTCACTACCCGGCTAAAAAAATAAAAGTCCATCATCCGGCTACTCATCCTGAACCAATCGTAGTCCCAGCGGCTGAATAGTTGAAAATTATCAACCACAGAAAAATTACCAATATTCCAATCAATAAAAACAGGTATGGTTTCGAAACTCCCGGCATTGCATTTATTCCTGTTTTTCAGAAACATTTCACAATGATGCTTTATCAGCTTAACATGTTCTTTGTTGTTAAATCTTTTTTCATCTGTTTCCAATTGATCAAGTAATGTATTAATGTCCGTTCTTAGTGTCTTACTGCTTTTGGGCAATACATTGCGTATCCTGCTACAGGCAAGATGAAATTTGCCGATTTGTTTTCCAAAACTGCGGATATGTCCTTCCTGTAAGCGACGTGGCATGACCTGCATTACGCGGCTTGGATTATAAAAAACGACCCATGCATCTATATTGCTTTTTCGGTGACGATACGTGTAGACCCGGTTGTTTTTTAAAAGACTTTTTGCCAAAAGGTTTTCGAAGGGATACAACAGGTTATTTGCCAGTGAATGAATGATTCGGTGATCTTCCTTGAAATGCTCGTATTTACCGAAGGTTGACAACTTTGCGATGATAAAGTCTTCGTCGGTAAAAGTGACCTTATAAACGTGATTGGTTGAAACCATTGGACTGATATCTTCAATGGTCATGATCTTCCGGGAAGCGTCATATCCTTTCCATGCTGCTTTTACTATCTCAGTATAGTAGGTCATATTTTAGTCGTTGCAAAGTCCTTTTTGTTTCTTCCGGCAAAAGTAGTTGCGATAGCTTTCCAGTCCGTTTGTACCACAATTAAAGGTATTATTAAAGGAAGCACTATGCTCCGGTAACGAACTATGGCGCCCAGGTTGTTTACGCTAAAGCCAATAGCCAGCAACAATGTCAATGAAAAAAATACGCAGAAATAAAGAATGTTTTTTGAAATGATCTTTTCCCTTCGCCGATATAGCAGGTATAATAAAAATATCAATAATAATACATCTGTTTCAACCGCGGCAGCGAGAGAAAGTAAATGCTTAACGTCACTTGGGTAGGGTCTTATAACAGATAGTGTAATTGCTTGCGGCGTGTTTTCAACAAAACTCAATACAGTAGGCTCCAACTCCTTGATGGGGACGCTTGATTTTCCTACATTTTCAATAAAGGCCTGTTGTTTGCTTACAACCGCTTGTGGAAAATCGAGCCTGGAGTCTATAAAGCGTAACCCAAAAAAGCAGAGCAGGCAAAAAAGATAGACCCCACTAAAACAAGCCAGCGAATACTTCGGCCACTTATTAGCAAGTAGCCAGGCAAAAAGAGCCGGAAGAATGATAACCAGCACAAAATTTCTTAATAGTAAAAGAATGATCAGGCCTAATAAGATCGCTAACCATCTTTTTATTGCAAATCTTTTTTCTTTAAAACCATAATAAACGTGATAAACAATTAATGCGATGCCTGTGAAAATCAGGCCTTCCTTATGAATGCCGCTTGACCAATAGAAAAAAGAGGGGGTGAAGAAAATTGCTAAGAGCAGCAGGTTTTTTCTATCCGGAAACACATCCATCATTACCCTGTAAATGGCTATCGGTCCAAAAAGTGAAATGAAAGCGTAGAATATTACATTAATATAGTATTGTCCAAAGCTGAATATGTGAAAAATGGAAACGATTTTGGTGAATACATTTCCTTTTAAATCGTTCCAATAAGAGTTTTTAGAACCAAAAAAACTATCGACCCCTTCTTTATTATACGGGTCATGGAAAATATTGGTGAAATATTGATGTGGATTTGTTTGCAACAAGTGAAATTCTGCCAGACCATTATTATGATAGTTCCACGTATCTATCATTTGCGCAAAACCGCCATAAAAATGACCCATCCAGCCATAAAAAATACCAGCAATTACTTTCAGTAAAAAAATAATAACGAGCTGTGATTTGCTTAATCCTGATTTGTTAAAAAAGCCGGTTTTGGTTACTAACCATGAAAATAGGACAAGGTAGCCTGCAAAAAAGAAATAATCCAAACGGTAGGGTTTTGAGGTTGCAAAATAGACATTATTATCAGAAGTATAAGTGGCCGAAACCTGCGGTAAGCGATTGGGCAGGTCTGCAAAAATCAAAGGTGAAAAGGCAAAACCGATTTTTTGACTTCTTTCTTTTCACTTTTCACTTCCCCCAGCGGCCTCTTACTTTGTATTTCCGTAGTTTTGCCACCTTCAATCAACTATTACATTTTTCATGGAAATAACGCTTAAAACAGCTCAGCAGCTCAGGCTTACCGAAGAAGAATTTGAACTGATACAAAAGAAACTGGGAAGAACGCCCAATTTTAATGAACTCTGTGCTTTCTCCGCCATGTGGAGTGAGCATTGCAGTTATAAAAATTCTATTAAATGGCTGAAGACCTTGCCAAGGGAGGGCGGGAAGATGCTGGTGAAGGCGGGAGAAGAAAATGCCGGATTGATGGATATTGGTGATGGGCTTGGCGTAGTGTTTAAGATTGAATCGCACAATCACCCATCTGCGATCGAGCCCTTCCAGGGAGCTGCTACCGGTGTTGGCGGTATCCATCGTGATATTTTCACCATGGGTGCACGGCCTATTGCATCGTTGAACTCTCTTCGTTTTGGAAACCTGGAGGAAGATAAAACCCAGCACCTGTTATCAGGAGTGGTTCACGGTATCGGCCATTATGGAAACTGTTTTGGTGTGCCTACGGTCGGCGGCGAAATATATTTTGATGAATGTTATCATACCAACCCACTGGTAAACGCTATGAGTGTGGGTATTGTAAAAGCCGGTGAAACGGTTTCAGCAACAGCGCTTGGTAAAGGAAATCCCGTAATGTTTGTAGGAAGTGCGACCGGAAAAGATGGGATAGGCGGGGCGTCTTTTGCATCGGCTGATATTACGGAGGAAAGTGCTCAGGATTTGCCAGCTGTACAGGTTGGTGATCCTTTCCAGGAAAAAAAATTGCTTGAAGCCTGCCTTGAAGTAATACAAACAGGTGCCGTGGTCGGCATGCAGGACATGGGGGCAGCTGGTATCATTTGTTCCACTGCGGAAATGAGTGCCAAAGGTGAAGTAGGTATGCGAATTGATCTTGATAAGGTACCCACAAGACAACAAAATATGAAAGCCTGGGAGTTGCTTTTGAGCGAAAGCCAGGAAAGGATGTTGATGGTAGCGGAAAAAGGCAAGGAAGACATTGTAAGAAAAGTGTTTGAAAAATGGGATTTGCCCTGCTCAGTAATTGGAGAGGTGACCGATGACGGGATATTGAATTTTTATATGCATGGAGAGCTGGAAGCCTCAATACCTGCTCACGAGTTAGTATTAGGCGGAGGTGCTCCTCAATACGATCGGGAGTACCGTGAGCCGGCCTATTTAGCTGAAATCGCAAAGTTCAGTCTGTCTTCAGTTGCTGAGTCCGAAAATTTAAAAGCTGCAGCAGAACAACTCATACAATTACCAACCATTGCATCGAAACGTTGGATATATACCCAGTATGATAGTATGGTGGGTACCGTGAATACATCAACCAATACACCCACCGATGCGGCCGTTGTAGTTGTAAAAGGATCGAAAAAAGGTCTCGCTGTCACTACAGATTGTAACAGCCGCTATGTATATGCCGATCCTTACAAAGGAGCCATGATTGCAGTGAGTGAAGCTGCAAGAAATATTGTATGCAGCGGAGGTCAGCCATTGGGAGTCACTAACTGCCTGAATTTTGGAAATCCATATGATCCGGAAGTATACTACCAGTTTGTAAATGCTATAAAAGGCATGGGAGATGCTTGTAGAAAATTTGATACACCGGTAACAGGGGGTAACGTGAGTTTCTACAATCAAAATCCTGATGGTCCGGTAAATCCTACACCTACTATCGGTATGGTAGGGTTGCTGGAAAATGTTTCGGATAAAATGACATTGGACCTGAAAGAAGAAGGTGATATTCTTTACCTGGTGGGAAGTTCGAAAAATGATATCAATGGGTCTGAATACCTTCATAAAATTGCCGGGGCTAAATTTTCTCCGGCTCCCTATTTTTCGTTGGAGGAAGAATATGCTCTTCAGCAAAAAATTGCTGAAGCCATCAGCAAAAAAATGATCGGGTCAGCACATGATGTAAGCGAGGGAGGCTTGTTTGTTACATTATGCGAAAGTGGTTTCAATCGTGAGCTTGGGTTTTCAATTATTACTAATAACGAATTCAGAAAAGATGCCTGGTTGTTTGGCGAAGCGCAAAGCAGGGTATTGGTGAGCGTATCACTGGACAAAGTAAATGATTTTGAAAAACTGCTGGGCAGCTTCCCGCATGAAAAGATTGGCGTTGTTACAACCGGCGAGATAGTGATCGATGGTGACTTTTGGGGAACCATCGACTGGTGGAAAGAAAAATATGATACAGCTATTGAAAATTATCTTGCAAAAGAAGAAGCAGGGTCAGCCTTGAGCTCTATTTAGCAGGAAATAGAGGAGAGTAAAAAAAGTCGCCGTATTCCTGTGGCACACGAACTAGCGATTCTGTATTTAAAATTTTTAATTATCAATGGGAGCAACCGACCTGCTCCCTTTTTCATTGCAAACGAATTGTATCTTTATCAAAATTGTATAAATGGCAAAGAAGATCGCTATAATAGGCGGAGGCAACCTTGGAACAGCTATTGCCGAGGGGTTATTAAAAAGTAAATTCAGCAAGCCTTCCGATATCATTATCACAAAACGCAACACAGCTACACTTAAATCATTTAAAGAAAAGGGAGTGGAGGTGACTGATGATAATGCTGCTGCTGTTAAAAAAAGTGAAGTGATAATATTGGCAGTAAAACCATTTCAGGTAGCAGAGGTGTTGGGTGGTATTTCAAAAGAGTTAAGCAAAGGCAAAATATTGATTTCTGTAGTGACTGGCGTCCTGATTAACGAGATGGAAACGATCGTTAAGAAAAATATTTCTTATTTCAGGGCTATGCCCAATACGGCTATCGCCATCCAGGAAAGCATGACCTGTATTTGCAGTAAAGATGCTGACGGAGCCACCACTAAATATGTAAATGATTTATTCAGCACTGTTGGTAAGGTCGTTTCGATAGATGAAAAATTGATGGAGGCGTCTACTGTCCTGGCCGCTTGTGGTACTGCTTATGCTATGCGATATATCCGGGCTAATATCCAGGGAGGAATTGAAATTGGTTTTGACGCTGCCACTGCTTCTTTGATAGCCGCCCAGACCGTTAAAGGCGCTGCGGAACTACTATTACAAAAAGGAACTCATCCTGAACAGGAGATAGATAAAGTAACAACACCAAAAGGCTGTACCATTGCCGGGTTAAATGAAATGGAGCATCGGGGGTTCAGCTCTTCATTAATACGCGGTGTCGTGGCTAGCTATAAAAAGATTGCGAAAGACTAATAGGATACCAGTCAGTTACAAATTTCTGTAACAGGAAATAGCAACATGTTTGCCGTGAAAACTGTTGTTCAATACATCCGCTTCTTTTTTTATATCGCCATCAGTTGGAATATCTGGCTGGCTTTTTTTACGTTGTACCATGACATTCGCGGAGGTATTAAATACAAGATTCGCACTTTTTCTCCTGTTGCATTAAAACATCTCAGTATTCAAAATGCTGATATCAGCAAGTCGTCGCCTTACGAAGCGGTGAATTACTATATGCTGGAAATGCTGTTGAAAGCCTTTCGCAAATTTTCGAACTCTCATTCTATTGTTGATCTCGGTTGCGGTAAAGGGAGAGTGATGGCAGTGTCGGCATATTTCGGGTTTACCCATATTACCGGGATTGATTTTGCCAAAGAACTTTGCCAGGAAGCCATTTTAAATATGAATAAAACGCAAGTGCTTATTCCGGGAATCAATTGGCAGGTGATAAATGCTGACGTTGTCGATTATGCCATTCAACCGGATGATTCGGTATTTTTTATGTTCAATCCTTTTGTGGAGGAGACCTTAAATATCTTTTTGAATAAATTGGAAGTATCCTGCAGGTTATTTCCCAGGAAATCTTATTTCATTTATGCTAGTCCGCAGCATGCAAATGCATTGGAAAAAAAGGGTTATGAACTCATCTACAGTTACAGGATTATGAACCTGAGAGGAATGATTTTTTCTAAAGATTCAGTTTCACCTAATAAAGCTCACCTGTTTCCATATCCAGTATAAAAAAACTTTTAATAAGGTAATACTTGCTTCGTGTTTGAGATTTAGAATAATTCGAGTTAGGTGAAACCAAATCTATCAAACCAAAATTGGCTCTAAGGTTTCTTTTACTGGTAAAATCTTTTGCGCCATATATTTTGAACCCGTTGTGACTTCGATGCAGCTTAAAAAAATTACTTGCTGAAAAAATAAACATGTCCTTGCCGTCACTATAACCCCATAAATTCATATAAAGAGTATCTTCTCCTTTCTCATTTTTTACATATAAAAAATCGCCTGTTTTATTTTTATCCAATGTGTACTCTATCGGCAGTGGAGTATTGTTTTTGAAGTCTTCAAAATTGCGATAAATTCCTTTTGTGGGATGACTATTCAGAATAGCCAGATTAAACCTGGTATTATTGTATTCGGAAATTTTCTCCCGGCTTAGCTTCTTGTTTTTTGATATTGTTTTTTCCCAGTTAACAGTAGCTATTTTATGCAAACTGGCCTTCAACGCATCCTGCAAATATCGATCACCACCTTTTACGATGTTTTTATCACCAGCCAGTATCGTATCGAAGCGGCATAAAGGGATATAATAATTATTGACTCCTGCATAAAATTCTACCATAAAAAGCAGGCCTCCATTTTCTTCCATATCATATTTTTTGGCGGAAAGTTTTTGCCCCTCATTGATGTCTGTTACAATATGATCCGATAAAATAAGCTTTTTAACAAAGCAACAGAGCTCAACATCAACGCTATCTTTTAAAATCGGATCAGCGAGATGAGTGTAAAAGGCTTTTAGCTCATGTCTGAGGTTTCTCCTGGATTTCAATAATCGCAGGCGGCTACTAACGCCATTCTTAATTATTCCCAGGCAGGATGTATCAAACCGGCTATCATAAACCTGGATAGAAGTAACAGGAATAGGCAATTTAATCTTCTCGTCGGGAAAGGAAATCGAAATAGTGCTTACATCGAAATTGTCAATATCTATTTTGGTTTCATCTTTTTGGGAAAGGCAGGTAAAGTGTAAGCTTAGTACGACCAGCAACAACGTAGATTTTAGTTGAAATAGTTTGTTGTACATATAGGTACGAACTTTAAATCAGGTTTAAAATCGTTGACAAAGTAGTAAGCATTTTGAATTTATCATAGCCACCCAATATTATTACCCTCAATTTTCCCCCAACAAAAATTTCAAATTTCAGCACCTAAAAAAATTGCCTTAGCTTTGCATGACCTCTTGGAAATTTCTTCCTTTACATTGAATTTAGCGAAATGTCCGATGGTCAGTTTGGGTGGGGCTGATTTTTCTTTCTTTTTGTAGAACGAAATGGTTAAGTACGGTGTTGTTGCTGAGCAAATTAGTATTTGCCCTATTCCATCTTTTTTTAATACGATGATAAATTGACCATTTTATGGCTAAGTATATTTTTGTTACCGGTGGTGTTTCTTCTTCTTTGGGTAAAGGTATTATTGCCGCTTCGCTGGCCAAATTATTACAGGCAAGAGGATTACGTGTTACCATACAAAAGTTTGACCCTTATATCAATGTTGATCCGGGTACGTTAAATCCCTATGAGCATGGCGAATGTTATGTAACAGAAGACGGCGCCGAAACAGATCTTGATCTTGGTCATTATGAAAGATTTTTAAACATCTATACATCGCAGGCCAATAATGTTACTACCGGCCGCATCTACCAGACAGTTATTAATAAGGAAAGAGAAGGAGCTTATTTAGGCAAAACAGTACAAGTAGTACCTCACATTACAGATGAGATAAAACGCCGGATGATGGAGCTGGGCCAGGGAGATAAATACGATATTGTCATCACAGAAATTGGTGGTACGGTTGGTGATATTGAGAGTCTGCCTTTTGTTGAAGCCGTTCGTCAATTGCAGTGGGAGCTTCCTGAAGAAGATACGGTAGTGATACATCTTACGTTGATACCCTATCTGAAAGCTGCAAAGGAGCTTAAAACAAAACCCACACAACATAGCGTAAGAATGCTCAGCCAGGAAGGGGTTCATCCTGACATCATCGTATGCCGCATGGAAAAACCGCTTACGATTGATTTACGCAGAAAAATTGCGTTATTCTGTAATGTAAAACCTGAAGCCGTCATTGAATCAATGGATGCACCGACAATTTACGAAGTGCCTTTGATGATGATGAGGGAAAAGCTTGACCTTATTTGTCTTAAAAAGCTCAATATTACTTCTTATAAGGAAGCTGAACTGATAAAGTGGAAAGAATTCCTGGATAAATTAAAATACCCGAAAAGCAAGGTTACCATTGGTTTGATCGGTAAATATCTTGAGTTGCAGGATGCTTATAAATCAATACTTGAAGCGTTTGTTCATGCAGGTGCAATAAACGAATGCCTGGTCCAGGTCGTTAATGTGCACAGTGAGTATATCACAGAAAATAATGTGTCAGAAAAGCTGGCCGGCATGGATGGATTATTGGTAGCACCGGGCTTTGGACAACGTGGTGTGGAAGGGAAAATTACAGCTGTTAAATACGCCAGGGAAAGGGGATTGCCATTCTTTGGTATTTGCCTGGGAATGCAAATGGCTGTCATTGAGTTTGCCAGAAATGTTATTGGACTTAGCCAGGCCAATTCAACGGAAATGGATCCACAAACAAAGGATCCTGTAATCGACCTGATGGAGGAGCAAAAGCAAATAACTGCAAAAGGCGGCACCATGCGGTTGGGAGCTTATCCTTGCGAAATAAAAGAAAATTCGCTGGCTCATTCGATTTATGGAACTACTATGGTAAGTGAACGTCATCGTCACCGCTGGGAGTTTAACAATAAATATCTGGCCCAGTTTGAGAAATCAGGTATGATCGCCAGCGGGAAAAACCCAGCTACGGGATTAGTAGAAATTGTTGAACTGCCTGATCATCCATTTTTTATAGGTGTACAATATCACCCGGAACTGAAAAGTACCGTTGAAAACCCACAGCCGATATTTGTGCGGTTTATAAAAGCGGCAAAATGCTATGCGGAAAAAGCCGCTGATATAAAAACACCTGTATTACAAAAAGAGATGATTTAGAAAGGAAGTCAGAGGTCAACAGCATGAGCCAGCAGTCGAATTTCTGACCTACTCTTATTTTTTGACCTTTCACTTCTGACTTCTTTTTTGCGGCCTCTTACTTCCGCCCCCTGACTTCCTGCTTTACCCTATCTTTGCGGCTCTTTAAATTTTTATAGCTGATGAATTTCGACCGTAATACCGTCATTGGATTTGTAGTTCTGGCGGCGCTTTTTTTCGGGTATTTCTATTATAACAACAAAGAACAGGCTGCATTTAAAAAAGAGCAGGCGAGGCTTGATTCTATTACAAATGCTAATAAGCCCAAACCTGATACATTAGCACAAAAAATTGATTCAATAAAGGCTGACTCAATCGGCAGAGTAACCAAAGCCGGCAATTTTCAAACTGCGGCTAATGGTACGGAACAATTGACCATTGTAGACAATGACCTTTTTAAAATTGCCTTTACCAATAAAGGAGCTCAACCGAAATGGGTTGAGCTAAAGAAATTTAAAAATATGGACAGTGGCCATGTAAGATTGGCCGCATCTGATTTTGATAAGATCAGTTACTCTATTAACACCGGCAATAACCAGAGTGCGCAGACCGCTGATCTTTTCTTCGAGCCAGGAACAATAGTTAAAAATGCCGACGGCAGTCAAACAGTTTCTTTTCTTTTAAAATCAGCGGATAGTGCAGGCACTCACTCAATCAATCATCAATTTACGCTAAAGCCCAATGATTACATGCTTGATTTCGACGTTCAGTTGAACGGAGCGGATAAATTGTTAACAGGCGGAGTCATGAATTTGAACTGGCAATACACGGCTGCCCAGCAGGAGTCTGATATTGATTTCGAAAAACAGAATACACAAATTGGATATGTCGAAGATGGTGAATTTGATTATCATACGATAGGTCGCCGCAGCAGTGTTAATTTTTCAAAGCCGGTTAAATGGATCGGTGTGAGACAGCGATTTTTTAATACTTTCCTGATCACAAAAAATAGTTTTTCGTCTGGTAAAATGAACTGGGAAATACCTTCGGATGAAAAAAAGATTCTTGCTCAGTCAATATCGGATATGAAGGTGGAAGTGCCGGTTGCGTCTGCTGCAAAAGTTAATTTCAATATTTTTTATGGTCCCGCCGATTATCATTTGCTGACAAAGTACGATCAGCAAATGGGTAAGCTTATTAACCTGGGACAAGGCATGTATGCCTTTGTTCGTCCGTTGAATAAGTATATTGTATTGCCGGTTTGGGATTTTATCAAAAGCTTTATTACAAGTTACGGTTGGGTTATTGCTTTCTTAACCCTGTTTATTCGTTTGGTTATTTCTCCACTTTCATACAAGAGTTATTTAAGCGGAGCCAAAATGAAAGCTCTTCGTCCGGAGATAGCTGCTTTGAAAGAAAAGTTTGGTGCCGATCAACAGGCTATGAGCATGGAGCAGATGAAATTGTTTCGTGAAGCAGGTGTAAATCCTTTGGGTGGTTGTATCCCCGCACTATTGCAAATTCCTATCTTCTTTGCTTTGTATAGCTTCTTCAGCTCCAGCGTGGATCTTCGCGGTGCCGATTTTCTGTGGGCAAAGGATCTTTCGGCTTTTGATGATGTCATAAAATTTGGCGTTAATATTCCGTTGCTTGGAAGTCATTTAAGCTTGTTTACAATTACGGCGGTTTTGACAAGTTTGTTGATCTCCGTCTATAGCATGAGCATGTCACCGGATCAAAGCAACCCGGTAATGAAATACATGCCGTATATATTCCCTGTGTTTCTTTTATTCATCTTCAACAAACTTCCTTCGGCATTGACCTGGTATTATACTGTATCAAACATCATCACGTTGATTTTGCAATTTGTCATTCAGAACTATATTATCGATCATGACAAGATCATAGCGCAGATTGCAGAGAATCGGAAAAAACCAAAAACAAAATCAAAGTGGCAGGAGCGAATGGAGCAGATGCAGGAACAACAGAAGAAACTTAAAGAAATGCAACAGAAAGCCAAAAAATAATTGGTATAGTTAAAATACTCTTAATGCAGACCGGGTTTCAGTTTATTGAAATCCGGTTTTTTTTGTAACGCAACTTATTATAAATTGGCTCGTCTTATAAATGTGAATAAACCATTCAATAAAATGAAAAAGATTTTTTCAATAGTTGTGTTAGTCGTTTGTGTTTGTTCTTTTAACCTATATGGGCAAAAGAAGCTGACTGAGGCCACTATTTCTTATGATATCGTTATTAATACCAATAATACTACACCTAAAGCTGCAGATTTGCTGGATGGTGCTGTAAGCGTTATCTACTTAAAAGGAAATTCTAGTCGTTCCGAAATGATCAGCTCCTTGGGAACTCAATCGACCATTATTGATGGAAAGACCGGCAACGTCACTATTCTTAAGGATTATGGTGAGCAGAAATACATGATCAATATGACACCGGCAAATTGGAAGGCGTCCAATAAAAAATATGAGGGTAGCACATTTACTTACGAAAATGAGTATAAAACTATTGCAGGTTATAATTGCCAGAAAGCTATCGGTAAGCTGGCAGATGGAAGCACCTTCACTGTATATTTCACAAAAGATCTCGTGCCGGTAAACAAAGACTTTCAATATTTGAACAAAGAGTTACCCGGCCTGGCAATGCAATACGAAGCCACAATGGGAAAACAAAAAGTTACCTATACAGTGTCAAGCATAAACTTCAACCTGGTGCCTGCAGCAAAATTCGACCTGCCTAAATCCGGTTACAGGGTGATGACGTACGAGGAAACAAAAAGTGCGGGAAATTGATTAACGGGTTGCAGCATTGGGATTGAAAGTAACTCTGCCATTCAGCGCTACCTTTTTCTTCAAGGGCATGATATAAGTGGTGTGTCCTTGTTTGTAAGAAACCATTGTATTCAGGTTGATATATTTATTTTCCTGATGGCTAATTACCTGGCTACCACGGAAGTTAAAGCCAGATTGTAAGGAGAATGAACCAGGGTTTTGATATGTTTTGATAGAAAGAAGCGAGGATTTTCCTGTTTTTCCTTTTTTATCCCTGCCTGTTCCTAATGTTGCAAATGCCCCGATAGTAGAGGCTGCTAACAACATTACGATGGCTAGTTTTCTGAAAGATGTCGCTGATATAAAATAGTTAGTTTTCAATTCAGAGCAAATTTAACATAAAAGAAACTATAAAGTCAAACCGCTTGTCAAGAATTTTAGTACTTATTTAACGCCCGGGCGACAAAATTGTTACACAAAATCCAGGAAAATTTAAGATTATTCTTCACATATGGGGAAAACAAAATGGTGGAATTTTTCGTTTTTTAGGATAACTTGTTGATAGCAATCACTTACCAAGCAGTACATCGCTTAGAATTATTGAGTAAAACGGATCTTTATTTTGTATCTAAAGCAGAGTTTTGATGAGAGAAAACCCCTACCAGGAAGACCGGGAGCAAATGCGGGAACTGCTCCGACAATATGAAAATCTAAAAAATGGCCGCAGCCACTCTTTTATCGAGGAAGAGGCTTTTGAAAAAATCGTCAACTATTTTGAGGAGAAAGAAGAATTATCAAGAGCATTAGAAGCGGCAAACATTGCTATCGAACAGTACCCATTTTCCTCACTGTTATTAATTCGCAAAGCAGATATATTATTGGCTATTCGTCGTTACCGGGAGGCATTGGACATTTTGGACAAAGCTTCCTTATTTGACAGCAGCGATATCAATCTTTATATCTTAAAAACAGATGCCTATCTGGCCCTGGATGAACAGGAAAATGCTGTGGCTCTTTTGGAGGAGGCTTTGACAACTTTTGAAGGAGAAGAGCGAATTGAGCTGTTATTTGAATTGGCAGATGTCTATGATGATTACGAAGAATTTGAAAAAGTCTTCGACTGTCTGAAGATTATTCTCGAAGAAGATCCGAATAATGAAGAGGCTTTATATAAGATTTGTTTTTGGACAGATTTTACCGGTAGAAACGAGGAGAGTATCCGGCTTCACCAGAAAATTATCGACGATTTCCCATACAATGAATTAGCCTGGTTTAATCTGGCCGCCGCTTATCAGGGATTGAAATTGTATGAGAAGGCAGTAGATGCTTATCAATATGCGATTGCTATTGAAGAAAAATTTGACTATGCATATCGTAATATGGGTGATGCATATATCCGTCTGCGAAAATATAAGCAAGCAATAGAGGCATTAGAAAAAGTGACTGAATTATCAAAGCCTGAGGTGGTGATCTATGAAGCTATTGGTCATTGCTATGATCGGTTGAAAAAATTTGCTGAAGCCAGGTTTTATTATAGAAAAGCTTCACATCTAAACCAGGATGACAGCAAGATATTTTATAAAATCGCCTGCACTTATTTTAACGAACATCAATGGGAGAGTTGCATAAAGCAATTGGAGCATGCAATTAAAATTCATCGTCCGCAGCCTGAGTATAATTTGCTGATGGGTGAATGTAAAATGCAATTGGGCCTATACAAAGATGCCGTTCAATATTTTTCTAACGTGGTGAGGGTAAGACCCCGTAATGTGGCAGGGTGGGAGGCATTGATAAGATGTTTATATAAAGCAGAGTTTAGCGATGAAGCTCTCGAACAGGCAAATGCCGCTTTGCAAGTGACCAATGGCAAACCAATTTTTCATTTCTATAAGGCCGCTATTTTGCTATCGAAACGGAAGACAAAAGAAGCGATCCTGCAACTTGAACGGGGAATGGAAACTGCGCCTAAACTTCTTAAAAAGTTTATAGAATTAAATCCAGCCAGTTTGCAAAACCAGCAAGTGGTCGATGTATTGGCGAGATTTAAGCGAAACAAGTCCATTTAAACGGGCTTTAATTGCGGCATATCAATAATTCTATACCTATTCTTTCCTATTTTTGCCCGCCTGAATGAATATTGCTTCGGCCTCATTACCTGGTAGTAAAGTTTGGGTTCTTGCAGTGCATACAAGAATAGCTGTAAAAGCGCTGAAGAAGTATCATCAAAATCAGAAAAAAAATTCGAGAGCATGAATTTTAACCTCACTCAGATGCCGGATCGTAATCAAAGACCCCGTACCGCCGGTATCACTATGGTAATGGACAAAGGACTGAGCATAAATGAAGCAAAAAACTTTCTTAGCGTTTCTTATCCGCATGTCGATATTATAAAACTCGGGTTTGGTACATCCTACGTTACGCCTAATCTTAGGGAAAAGCTGGAACTGTATCGCTCTTATGATCTTCCCATTTATTTCGGTGGCACATTGTTTGAAGCCTTTTTGATTCGTAACCAGTTTGACGAATACATATCGGTGTGTAAAGATTTTGGCATCAGTTATATGGAAGTAAGTGATGGATCTATTACTATTCCACATGCTGAAAAGTGCGGATACATCGAAAAGCTGACGAAGCATGGTGTGGTTTTAAGTGAGGTGGGTAGTAAAGATGCCGCCCATATCATTCCCCCATATAAATGGATTGAATTGATGCGGGCTGAATTGAGTGCGGGTTCGAGTTATGTGATCGCAGAGGCAAGAGAGGCGGGAAATGTAGGTATTTACCGCGGCTCGGGAGAAGTGAGAGAAGGATTGGTGCAGGAAATTTTGACGCAGATCCCCGGTGAAAAAATCATTTGGGAGGCTCCGCAAAAAGCACAGCAATTATATTTTATAGAGTTGCTCGGTTGTAATGTAAACCTGGGAAATATAGCGCCTACCGAAGTGATACCACTGGAAGCGATGCGTATCGGTCTTCGCGGCGATACATTTGACTTATACCTTGATAAAAAAGAAGCCTGATGAGGCAATTTGGATTAATAGGATATCCGTTGTCACAATCATTCTCTCAGAAATTTTTTACCAAAAAATTTGAGAAAGAACTTTTGAAAGATTGTCGGTATGACACATTTTCTATTCCTTCGATTGATGATTTGCCGGCTGTTTTAAAAAGCAACCCGGAACTTTGCGGGCTTAATGTAACGATACCTTATAAGGAACAGGTTCTGTCGTACCTGCATGAAAAGACAGCCCTGGTAAAGAAAATTAAAGCCTGCAATTGCATAAAAATCAATGGGGGTAAGTTAATTGGACACAATACCGATGCGCCGGCTTTTGTGCAATCGTTAAAAGAGAAACTAAAATCACATCATACCAGGGCCCTGATATTGGGTACCGGAGGCGCTGCAAAGGCTGTAGAGTATTCCTTGCAACAATTAAATATTTCGTATCATTATGTTTCACGTAAACCATCCGCTCAAAGCTTTTCGTATGAGCAGTTGACCCCATCATTGATGCAGGAGTATACTTTAATCATTAACTGCACACCACTTGGTATGTATCCTAACATTGTCGAAGCGCCTCAAATTCCTTATCATGCTCTGACTGACAAACACTACTTATTTGACCTGATCTATAATCCTGAAAAAACATTGTTTTTACAGAAAGGAGAGGAGCAGGGCGCTGCCATAAAAAATGGTTATGAAATGTTGGTGTTACAGGCTGAGGAAAGCTGGCGGATATGGAACGATCAGTAACAGGGAGCGACAAGCAATTTGCATCAAAAAAATCTGTTCCTGTACTATTCTTTAGTTAATTAATTTTTCTCTTGCATCTTCAGGTATTGAACTCACCTTCTTCTTCGTGTAATCATAACAAACCATCCCGGTTTTTGCTGTTGCCACCAATTGCGATAAATCGTTTACGGTCTTTTCCAATTTGTAAAATATATCGAAGCTAACCTTGCTTAGATTGGTACAACCGACGGATGCAAGAACGATATCGCCGTAAAACAACTCATTTTTGAATTCTATTCCGGCATCCGTCATGATTAAACCCACACCCGAAAACTCCAGCTCTGAATACCCAATATTTTTTAAAAATTGCATTCTTGCTTCATGGATGAGGGACAGAATAGCATCGTTACCAACATGACCTCCATAGTTAATATCCGTGATGCGAACAGGTATAGAAGTTCGAAAATTCAAATTTGCAGGCAGGTCAATTTTTATTCTTGGCATGTAAAATGTTTGGCAATAAAATTAGTGAAACAGGCCAGATTACAACCCATTGCTCTCATTCAATGAGTTTACCAAACCCAAAATATCCATAAAGTTGCCCGGAGATGGCGCTAATTCAGAAGAAGCAATTTTTTGTTGCCATTTTTTTAGTTGATCCTTGCAGTCAGCGTCCTGCTCTTCGCCCGATACGCAACAAAGCAGGTCACTCCATTTTTTGGACATGCGGATAATATTTCCATCTGGTGTCATGAGCATAACATACCTGTCCGCAAGTGTTGGTATATGATCGGCGTAGGCATATAATGTTTGTGAAAGATCTTCGCTCACATCATTCATAACGTTATTGCGTCTTGTCGCTACTGTATGAATGGTTCTTGGAGTTTTCTTTACTGTAGATGAAGACTTAGTAATTGTTGGCTTATTTTCCCCGACTGCAACATCCTGTTTTGCCGATTTATCCGAATCCAGATCAGTGCCCGCGGTCCCGCCGGTTATGTTCAAATTATTTAGAGGCGTACTACTATCTTTTGATTCGTTAACCCGTGCAGTACTATTAATAGAATCATTGCTTGTCATGGTAAACCGAATGACGCCAAAAGCTACAACTCCTATCAGGATAGCCGCTGCTGCATAACGAGACCAGGGCGACAATCTTTTTACCGGGGCAATAACAGGAGTATCAGTGCTGCTGTTTAAAGAATCTTCAATTTTTTCCCATGCCGTGGCCGGAGGCATGATTTCCATATTATACATACGGGATGGAAACTGATTCGGTGTGTGAGCTTCATCCAATGCAGCGGCGATCTTTTTCCAGCTATCCACCGGCGGCGTCACTTCATAGCTAATCATCTTATTTTTCAGGCTGCTCATCTTATCGTTGCATCTCTTTTTCTTCTAAAAACTTTTTTACCATATCCTGCAAAATCACTTTTGCTCTCGAAAGTTGTGATTTGCTGGTTCCTTCACTAATGCCAAGCATATCGCCAATCTCCTTGTGAGTGTATCCTTCTATCACATACATGTTAAAAACGGTACGGTAGCCGGGCGACAGATCCTGCACCAATTTCATGATATCTCTTTCCGCAAGATTGTCCAGAATGGAAAGGTAATTTCCTTCCAGGGTGTTTTCCTCTTTTTCAGTAACCGGTTGCAAATAACGCTTACGGCGAAAATGTTCAATAGCTGTATTGACAAAAATTCTCCTCACCCAACCTTCAAAAGAGCCTTCACTACGGAAACTTTCCAGTTTTTTATAAACCTTGATAAAACCTTCCTGTAAAATATCCTCTGCCTCTTCTGCATTACCAGCATATCGAAGGCACACAGCATACATGCGGGGAGAGAAACGGCGGTACAATTCTTCCTGCATACGCCGGTTGCCATTAATACATCCATTAATTAAGTCGCTTTCGGTAATATTTTGGTTGCTTTGGAGGCTCAAGTTTATTATTTTATACCAGGTGGTTCAAAAATGTTACCAGTTTTTCAGTCGCTTTTTTACGGTGGCTGAATTTTGTTTTTTCTTCTAGGGACATTTCGCCAAAAGTTTTGTCTGATCCTTGTGGAACAAAAACGGGATCATAACCAAAACCCTGGCTGCCTTTTTTCTCAAAAATTATCTTCCCTTCGCAAACACCTTCAAAGAGATGCTCCGTTCCGTCAATGATCAGAGAAATAATTGTTTTAAAACGGGCTGTTGTATCGGTCTTGCCTTCCAGATTATACAATAGCTTGTCGATGTTTTTATCGAAGGATTTATCCTCACCCGCATACCGGGCACTTTTAACTCCGGGTTCGCCATTTAAGGCTGTAACTTCAAGGCCTGTGTCCTCGCTAATGCAATTGGTGTGAGTCAACTTATAAATTGTACGTGACTTTTCTGACGCATTTTCTTCTATTGTTGCATGTGGTTCAGGAATGTCAATATCAATTCCTGCCTCCTTTAACGTCAGCAATTGAAAATGTGAGCCGATAATGTGACGGATTTCATCTACTTTATATTGGTTATTGGTAGCAAAAATCAACTTCATGGAAACAAGATAAGGGTTTTCGATTTACCCTTGTATTAGCAGTGAATGTTAAATACCGAAAATACTCCGAAGGCTGACCCAAAGCTTACTTTTTAGCAAAGAATCATTCCTGGTTTGTTCGAGAGAAGAAGAAAATAGAAACTTGCAGTTTGCAACTGATTGAACCTGGAACTGGGGAAATCCTACCGGTAGTCCAAAGGCGAGAGGATCTACACCGAAAAGCAGCACAATTTTGCTTTTAAAATTTTCCAGGAACTCTTTATACTCTCTGTCCTGATAGCTATTTTTATTTATAATAGCAACGTCACCCAAGTTTAACTTACAAGCCGTGAGCATGTTTGTTAAAAATCCCAGCTCATCATCGGGTAGATGAACGGCATCAGGATAGCTTACTACAATCAGGATATTTTTACCATTGTTCCCCAAATATTTCCAATAAGGTTCTTCCACTGCTGGTTTAGCGGGGATTTCGGCTCTGCTTTCAGTTTTTTGTACTGACTTTGAACCAACCGGCTCTTCCGAATTTATTAGGGATGAAGGATAGAGCGCCGATAACAGGTTGGGAGATAATCGCAGATCATTTAAACCCATAAAACTTACAAGTGTTACAAATGAGTGTTAGCTTTTTTTCGTTTCTTTGACGGCTCAAAAGTAAACTATTATGACGGAGGCGTTACCTATTTCAATTACAAAAGCTGAAAGAAGCAAATTGCAGGACATAAGTCTGGAAAATGTACCATTTGGAAAATATTTTACTGATCACATGCTGGAGGCAGATTATGAAAATGGCGAGTGGACAAATGTTGAAATAAAACCATATCAACCTTTGCTGCTGGAGCCTTCCCTTGCGGCTCTTCATTATGGCCAGGCCATTTTTGAAGGTATAAAAGCATATAAGGATAGTAATGACAATGCGTATATCTTCAGGCCACAGGATAATTTCCGGCGTTTTAACAAGTCGGCTGAGAGGATGAATATGCCGCTTATCCCGGAAGAAATATTCATGGAAGGCATGCGCCAGTTGATTGCCCTGGACAAAAAATGGATACCTGCTCAAAAGGACCATTCCCTTTATATCCGTCCATTTATGTTTTCGACAGATGCAGTATTGGGAGTAAGACCTTCTGAAACATATAAATTTATTATTATCCTTAGTCCTACCGGTCCATATTTTGCATCCCCAATGAAAATTTCAATCGAGGAAAAGTATACCCGGGCAGCACCTGGTGGTGTTGGGTTTTCTAAAAATGCCGGTAATTATGGGGGAAGTATGCTTGCCTCTAGTTTGGCCAAACAAAAAGGCTATGACCAGGTGTTGTGGACAGATGCGTTTGAGCACAAATGGCTACAGGAAGTAGGTATGATGAATGTGTTCTTTATAATAGGTAATGTGGCTATTACTCCATCATTGGAAGAAGGGACTATACTGGAAGGAGTGACCCGGGCAAGTGTGATGCAGGGCCTGGCTGAAATGAACATTCCGGTTGAGGAAAGAAAAATCAGTATTGATGAAGTGGTTGAGGCGTATAAGGCTGGAAAAATCAAAGAGGTATTTGGAACCGGCACAGCAGCTGTAATCGCCCCCATCAAAGAATTAAATTATAAGGGATATTCGATGATCTTCGATACAGACAATTACAAAATCTCCGACTCTGTAAAAAGGTGGTTGACAGATATCCGGGAAGGAAGAATAGAAGATAAATACGGATGGATGTGGAAAGTCTAATTATTTAAATAACAAAGCCTTGAATCCCGATAAGTCTTAAGTTCGGGATTTTTTGCATTTAGTAAACGGGGCGGCAAAAATTATACTGATAAATAAAAGGTCGTTTTTTTGGTATTTAACCATCAGGCCTTTACCTTTGCCCTCCCAAAAATAAAGGTTAATAATGCCTACTATTCAACAGTTAGTAAGAAAAGGAAGAGAAATTATCAGGGCTAAGAGTAAATCGAGGGCTCTTGACCAGTGTCCACAGCGTCGTGGAGTTTGTACCCGTGTGTACACTACTACTCCTAAGAAACCAAACTCAGCTTTGCGTAAAGTGGCGAAAGTTCGTTTGACCAATAAAATTGAGGTTATTGCCTATATTCCG
>NZ_JBHMQM010000001.1:0-260212 GCF_042434975.1 Terrimonas alba | reverse complement strand
TATTGTTCGTGGCTCATTGGATACTGCAGGTGTTAAAGACCGTAAACAAAGCCGTTCTAAATACGGTACCAAGAAAGAAAAAGCCAAAAAGTAATTTTAATACGTAATTAAGAATAAGTCATGCGGAAAGCACAAGCAAAGAAACTCCCGTTAGCGCCAGATCCTAAGTTCAACGACAAACTGGTTACCCGTTTTGTCAACAACCTGATGTGGGAAGGAAAGAAAAGTGGAGCTTTTACAATTTTCTATGAGGCGTTGGAAAAAGTTGCTAAGCAAACCAACGAAGATGGATACGAGGTTTGGAAGAGAGCTTTGGCTAATGTGAGCCCCGGCGTAGAAGTTCGTAGCCGTCGTATTGGTGGTGCCACTTTCCAGATTCCTTCTGAAGTTCGCCAGGATAGGAAAATATCTTTGAGCATCAAATGGCTTATCCGCTATAGCCGTGAAAGAAACGGTCGTAGCATGGCTGACAAATTAGCTAACGAGATCGTAGCTGCCAGCAAAGGTGAAGGCGCTGCATTCAAGAAAAAAGAAGATACACACCGTATGGCTGAAGCTAACAAAGCTTTCGCTCATTTCAGAGTGTAAAAGATACAAGCACATTTATCCTTAAAGCCATTTCGTATTTACGGAATGGCTTTTTGCATTTATAAATGTATCATCCCAAAGAAAAGAAAGGCATAAAAAACCGCCCTGCAGTACAAGGCGGTTTAAGCTATTTCTATTAATTCCTATGAATACTGTTCACCATTTTCTTCATCACGATTATCGCTTTCGGTTGTTTCTGTATCAACCTCCTGCACATCAAACGCATCGTTTTGAGAAGGCGTTTCCTCTGTAATATAAGTTTCTGTTATTATTACTGCAGGAACAACTTCTATTTTTTCAGGAGCAGCTGCTTTTTTAACGGCTGCTTTCTTCTTGGGAGCCGCTGCCTTTTTCTTGGGTGCAGCTTTTTTTACTACTTTTTTCACCACCTTTTTCACCGCTTTCTTTTTCACTGCCACTTTTTTTGCCGTTTTCTTTTTCACAGCTATTTTTTTCGCAGCTTTTTTAGGTGCCGTCTTTTTCTTAGCCGGCGATTTTTTAGCAGCTTTCTTTTTTAGAGCTACTTTTTTCACAGCTTTTTTAGGTGCGGCTTTTTTCTTTACCGGTGATTTTTTAGCTGCTTTTTTTCGCGGAGCAGGTCTTGCTTTCGCTTTCTTTTTAGAGGGCATACTACAAGATTTTGGAGTTAATGATGAAAAAGAATTAATTAAGTATTGAAGTTAATAATGATTCACATTCCAATACTAATTAAATGAATTTTTTTTGCAGCTTTTGTTCTTTCCGCATCGATAGGGAAAGAAACTACGGATTTGTACTAGCAGTCGCGCCTTTCTCAAGGTGCAAAAAATGATCGGTAGTCTAAGCCGGCAGAACAATTTCATTGGTTGTTTACTGTAAAAAGTTGCGCTTGGCCTTTTAACTAATCACAATTTTTGCCGGGCTTGCAGACTTCCGCATCGCCACCAATCTCTTTCAATTCGCTCTGTTGCTTTTCCCACTCGCCCCAGGCTTTAATTAGAGCGCCGAGAAATGTCTCGCTGGCCTGAGCACCTGTTACCGCATACCTGTCGTTGAAGACAAAATAAGGTACCCCTCGTACCCCTATTTGTTGCGATTCATAAATATCCCTTTCAACGTATTCGGCGTATTCATTGCTGGCAAGCATTTTTTGAATGTCGGCCGCGTTTAAGCCGACTTCAGTACCAAGAAGAACTAGCGTTTCATGACCAGAAGTGTCCTTACCCTCTGTGAAATAGGCCTTGAACAGCCTTTCCTCCATTTCGTCTCCTTTGCCATTTGCTTTGGCCAATTGTATCAATCGGTGAGCGTCAAAAGAATTAGCGACTATGGCTTTATCAAAGTCGTAGTGGAGACCAACCTCGCGGGCCATTTGGGTGACATGCTCGTTCATTTGTTTAGCTTGCTCTATAGTCCATCCCTTGATCCCGGCCAGGTATTGATTGATGTTTTTGCCCGGATCGGTCTTCATAGCAGGATTCAATTGAAAACTTTTCCAGACCACTTCAATGTCTTCCTTATAGGGAAATTGTCTGAGAGCTGCTTCGAAACGGCGTTTTCCGATATAACAAAAAGGGCACATTACATCTGACCAAATCTCTACTTTCATATTATTTTGTTGTACAGGTTTAACAGAAATAAGACGGAAAGGTTGACTATGTGAGTTTTCAGTCTGCAGTTGGCAATCTGCAGTTCCTGATAACTGTAACCGACAACTCAAAAAATCCCACTTTTCTTTTTTCGGGTTAAGTTATAAGTTTGCCGCCTTGTTTAGATCGGTTATTAATCCTTTACATTCATGAAAAATAAAGAGATTCCAAGGCTGGCATTTTTACTATCTCCCCACAAGTTGCTGGAAACTCACATTATTCTTCAAACCCTTCGTATAGTAAAAAATAATGCATCTTTAAATTATGAGCTGGGTGATGTTAACCCCGGCGAATTGAGGTCATTATTTCCCGATCTGCCCAAACAAGTGCATCTGCAGTTCAAAGAATTTGGAAGAGAGGCTATCGAGCATACCAAAAAGGAAATAAAGCAGCGTCATACAAAACAAAAAGCGGGAGTAGCTTACCCGGCTTATTTGCGCCAGGCAATATTGCGGCATTATCACCAGCTCATGGAAGGAATAAAGCCATTTGCATCCTTGACGAAATGGTACCATACTAAACAGATAAATGGTAACAAGCATTTTTCCACAACACCCTGCCGGTTCAGCGAATTCAGGCCGCAACTGAAATTTGAAGTAGTACAGGAAGGAGAGAGGTTGCAACTTGTAACCCATATTAACATTAATGGGACTGATTATCGTAACATCGATTTTGTCCGCCACTATTTTTTACTTGAGAGCAATAATGAATATTTCATTCTCAGTTATCGGGATTATCAAACACTGGAATGGCTTGCTCAACAAAAGCCAGAGCAATATGCCAACAATCCGGTCGCATTATCGCAACAGGTTTTAGCCGAGCTCGAAAAAAATTATACGATAGTCCGAAACAATCTCTTTGATCAGCAGGAGATAGAAAGTATGCCCATTAGCCGGGTCATGCTTAGTGAGCTAAATAATACATTCCTGATGCTTACCCCACAGTGGATGTATGAGGGTTATATAGTAGAAGGTCCATATAAGGAAACAGCTAAATTTTTACAAAAGGGGGAAGCATTTGTGGTGAAAAGAAATGCGCAGGCTGAAAAACAATTTTTGCAATTGCTGGAGTCGCTGCATCCCAATTTCGCTAATCAACGAAATGGCTATTACTATCTCTCTTTTGCGGATGCACAGAAGAAGCAATGGTTTTTAAACGCCTATCATCATTTATTGACGTCGGGCATTGAGCTGCTGGGGATGGATATGCTAAGGCATTTCCGTTATTCGTCCCATACTGCTGAAACAGAAATTAAGCAGTTGCATGAAAATGAAAAGGCTGTAACGTTGTCCTTAAAGGTAAGGTTCGGTAAAGAGGAGATCCCGTTACCGGAACTTCAAAAAATTTTACTGACGGGTCAAAGAGCCGTATTGCTCAAAGATGGAAGTATGGGTGTGCTGGGTGAAGAATGGATGAAAAAATATGCAACGATTATCAAGCACGGAAAGGTGAGTAAAAATGAAATTACTATCGCCCGGTGGATGGCCATTAATGAACTGCAGGCCGCAACTGAAAATAATACAACAACGGAGGATCGCATTTTAAACGGAGTAATAAAAAAAGACTGGTGGCATCGATGGCAACAGTGGCAAAATGAAAAGAAAAATGTGTACGCTGTTCCTTCGTCTGTCAAAGTATCGCTCCGGCCCTACCAGCAAAAAGGTTTTGAATGGATGATGTTGCTGGATGAAGCCGGTGCTGGTGGATGCCTGGCTGATGATATGGGACTGGGTAAAACCATACAGGCTATTTGTTTCCTGGCAAGTAAGATAGAAAGAAACCCGGGGGCCAAACATATTATCATTTGTCCTTCATCACTCGTCTATAACTGGCAGCAGGAGCTGGAAAAATTTGCGCCATCCATAGGCGTCGTTGTCTATCATGGTAACCAGCGAAAGCCGGAACTATTGCAACAGGGCAATACTCATGTGATCATTACAACCTACGGCACATTAAGAGCGGATGCTGAAAGTTTGCTTTCACAACCTTACGGTGTCGCAATTATCGATGAAAGCCACAATATTAAAAATCCGTCCGCACAAATAACAAAAGTGGTTACTTCAATACAGGCAACGATTTGTATGGCTCTTAGTGGAACACCGGTCGTCAATAACACATTCGATCTTTATTCACAGTTGAATGCGGTATTGCCGGGCATGTTTGGCAGCCGCGAATTCTTCAAGCGGGAGTATGCTGACGCTATTGACCGCTTCGGAGATGAGGAAAAAATATGGGCTCTTCAAAAATTGACCGCTCCCTTTATCTTAAGGCGCACCAAGGAACAGGTAGCAGGTGATTTACCTGAAAAGACGGAATCTATTCTGTGGTGCGACATGAGTCCGGTGCAAAGGGAGTTATACGACAATATTAAAGAGCAGATCCGAAGCAGTCTTTTCCTCGATATAAAAAAACAGGGTTTAGCTAAAAGTAAGCTGGCCGTGATACAAGGCATATTGAAGTTGAGGCAGGTTTGCAATTCACCCTTACTGTTACCCCAAGAGGAACAAACCTGTCAGGAGTCGGTAAAGACCGAAGTGTTGCTGGAAGAGTTAAAAAATATTCTCCCAACTCATAAGGCGGTGGTGTTTTCACAATTCAGCAGCATGTTGGACCTGCTGGCCACTGAATGTGATAAACAGGGCGTTTCCTATTATCATTTTGACGGACAAACCCCAGCTGCCAAACGCACAGAGATGGTGAATGCCTTTCAACGTGGCGATAATAAGGTGAACCTGTTCCTGATAAGCCTGAAAGCCGGCAATGCCGGATTAACTTTAACCGCGGCGGATTACGTATTTCTTTTTGACCCATGGTGGAATACCGCAGTGCAGCAGCAGGCCATTGACCGCACCCACCGGATAGGGCAAACTAAAAATGTGTTTGCCTATAAAATGATTTGCAAGGACACCATCGAGGAAAAAATTATTAAACTGCAGCAAAAGAAAAAGCAATTGGCAGATGACCTGGTCTCAGCCGACGAAGGTTTTGTAAAGGCTCTGAGCGAGGAAGATATTGCTTATTTGTTTGGCTAAGAATTACGGTTTATAATTTAGCGCTGAAAGTCTAAATATTACTGTCGGGAGGAAAATCACAAGACTGAAAATTAGTGCTGAATCCAGTTTTCCACAGCCAGAGTTAATCAATATTTAATCCTTTAAATTTTGCTGATTTCCCCTACCTTTGCGCCCTAAAAATTGGCGAGCTATGCCCGTCAATTTACGGCCGAAAACGGCCAGAACCCTGAAGTGTGCGACGCAACAGACGCTGATCAGGGACCTGAAGCCGGTCAAACAAAAAATACACACAATTAATAACAAAATGGCAGACTTAAAATTTCAAAGAAACTTTGGTATTGCGGCCCACATCGATGCCGGCAAAACCACGACTACGGAGCGTATCCTCCGCTACACCGGTATGATTCACCGTATTGGTGAGGTGCATGATGGTGCGGCTACTACTGACTGGATGGAACAGGAAAAGGAGAGAGGTATTACGATCACTTCGGCTGCCGTAAGCTGCCAGTGGAATTTCCCGACTGTATTGGGTAAGGCTACAGCCGATACCAAAAAATATTCTTTTAATATCATTGATACGCCGGGTCACGTGGACTTTACCGTGGAGGTAGAACGTTCTATGCGTGTATTGGATGGTTTGATCGCTTTGTTCTCAGCCGTTGATGGTGTGGAACCTCAATCTGAAACAGTTTGGCGCCAGGCCAACCGCTATGGTGTACCCCGTATTGGTTTCGTAAATAAAATGGACCGTTCCGGCGCCGACTTCCTGATGGTGGTAAAGCAGGTAAAAGAAATGCTGGGCTCCAAAGCAGTGCCTCTTCAGTTACCTATCGGTGCTGAAGACAATTTCAAAGGTGTGGTAGACCTGATCAAAATGAAAGGTATCATCTGGCATATGGAAACGGAGGGAATGACCTTTGATGAAATTGAGATTCCTGCTGACATGGTTGAAGAAGCACAAGAGTGGAGGGCTAACCTCGTAGAAGCAGTGGCTGAGTATGACGATACCCTGATGGAGAAATTTTTTGAAGACCCGAATAGCATCAGCGAAGATGAGATCCATGAAGCTATCCGTAAAGCAACGGTTGACCTTAGCATTGTTCCGATGATGTGCGGTTCTTCTTTTAAAAATAAAGGGGTACAAACAGCACTGGACGCCGTTTGCCGTTACCTGCCTTCACCGATTGATATTCCTGATACTGTAGGAACAAATCCTGATACTGGTGAACAGGAAACCCGGAAAGCTGATCCTAAAGCGCCTTTCGCAGCTTTGGCCTTTAAGATCATGACCGATCCATTTGTGGGTCGTTTGGCTTTCTTCCGTTGTTACTCTGGTCACCTGGATGCCGGCTCTTATGTGTTGAACGTAAGAAGTGGTAAGAAAGAACGTATCAGCCGTATCATGAAGATGTTTGCCAACAAACAGAACCCTATCGATTTTATCGAGGCAGGTGATATTGGTGCAGCGGTAGGTTTTAAAGAAATCAAAACCGGTGATACTTTATGCGATGAAAATCACCCGATCACCCTGGAAAATATGTTCATTCCTGAACCGGTTATTGCTGTGGCAGTAGAACCAAAAACACAGGCTGACGTAGATAAAATGGGTATGGCTATTTCTAAATTGGTAGAAGAAGATCCTACACTGCGTGTAAATACAGACGAGGATACCGGTCAAACCATCCTTCGTGGTATGGGTGAGCTTCACCTGGAGATCATCATCGACCGTATGCGTCGTGAGTTCAAAGTAGAAGTAAACCAGGGTGCGCCGCAGGTAGCTTATAAAGAAGCATTCAATGCGACAGTGGAGCACCGTGAGACGTTGAAAAAGCAAACGGGTGGTCGTGGTAAATTCGCCGACATCCAATTCAGCCTTGGACCGGTAGATGCAGAATGGAAAGCTGAAAATCCTGATAAGAACTACCAGTTTGTGAATGATCTTTTCGGCGGATCTATTCCCCGTGAGTTTGTTCCTGCTATACAGAAAGGTTTTGAGCAGTCAATGACCACAGGTGTATTGGCCAGCTATCCTGTTGACAATATGAAGATCCGTGTATTTGACGGTAGCTTCCACGCTGTTGACTCTGATGCGATGTCTTTCGAGCTTTGTGCTAAGCAAGGTTTCCGTGAAGCGGCAAGAAAAGCAAAACCAGTTTTGCTGGAGCCAATCATGAAAGTTGAGGTGATCACACCAGCCCAATACATGGGTGATGTAACAGGTGACCTTAACCGTCGTCGTGGTATGATGGAAGGTATGGATACAAGAGCGGGTGCTGAAGTTATCAAAGCCAAAGTACCGTTGAGCGAAATGTTTGGTTATGTAACCCAGCTTCGTTCATTGAGCTCCGGCCGTGCTTCTTCTACGATGGAGTTCTCTCATTACAATCCTGCGCCAAACAATATCGCTGAAGAGGTGATTGCGAAGGTAAAGGGGAAGGTGAGTGCTTAATTGAAAATAAGTTTAAGTCTTATAGAATCCTGCTGTGAAAGGCAGGATTTTTCTTTTAAGAATATGAGTGATTTCTATTAAGAATTTTATATTCTTACACGTTAAAGCCTAAAACCTAGCTATGGAAGAAAATATCCTCATCCAGAAAAAAGAAGTTGATTGAAAAATTACTTTAAAAAAGAAAAAGAAAGAAGTCCTATTTTCAAAAAGCAGGACTTTCTTTTTAAAATAATTAGATTACTTAATCTCAATCAAGTGGCTTTCCTAAACATGGCATTCATTTTGCTGATTTTGCGGCCGGAACTCACTCCGTTTTTAAAAATCCTAGTATTAAGGCTACGATAGCCATTTTATGAAAAGCGAAAATCTTAAAGGTTAAGGGCTCAATCTTGAGCCTTTTTTCATTTCCCTCCCTGTTGTATCTTGAAGCACTGATGCTGAATCACTAACCTGGTTAAATTCATATTCATGATGAAACGTCCATGACAAAATTTTCATTATACACACAGGGCAATGAAAAATTTTGTCATGGTAAGTTCCATCTGGCCCAACTAAAATAAAAATATACGGATGAAAACAATCCTTGTTTCTTCACTTTCGCTGTTGCTAAACATATGTCTTCACGGACAGGAAAAGGTTTTGATAAAGGGAATGACGATCATTCGTTCGGTAAAAATTAAGAAGGCGATTTATAAATTAGATGCTCCGGCTGGTCCCGGTCAATCATCCAATATTGTGATCGAAGGCGATAATATTATCATTGATTTTAATAATGCTGAGCTGAGAGGAAGTAATAAAAAGCTTAACCCGGATGAATTTTGGGGGATTGGGCTCATCGTCAGGAATAGCAAAAATGTAACGCTCAAAAATTTAAAGGCAAAGGGATACAAAGTGGCTTTGTTAGCTACTAACGTTGAGAAGCTAACCCTTGATAATTGTGATTTTAGCTATAACTACCGCCAGCATTTAAACAGCACCCAGGAGAAAGAAGATATTTCTGATTGGATGAGCTATCATCAAAATGAAAAAGATGAATGGCTTCGTTATGGTGCCGCCATGTATTTGCGGGGATGTAATGCTGTTACGATCACAAACTGTAAAGTAACAGGCGGGCAAAATGCGTTGATGATGATGGAGTGTAATGATGGCTTGATCTATAACAACGATTTTTCGTTTAATTCGGGAATCGGCATCGGTATGTATCGCAGCAGCGGAAACAAGGTGATGTATAACCGCGTCATTTTTAACGTAAGAGGGTATAGTCATGGAGTCTACAACAGGGGACAAGACAGTGCGGGTATATTGGTGTATGAGCAAAGCGGCGGGAATCTTTTTTATAAAAACAATGTTACACACGGGGGAGATGGTTTCTTTCTTTGGGCGGGACAAACTACCATGGACACAGGGAAAGGCGGGTGTAACGATAACCTGATTGTCGGAAACGATTTTTCCTATGCCCCTACAAATGGTATTGAAGTGACGTTCAGCCGCAACATCATAAAGGATAACCGGATTTTCGAATGTGATCACGGTATCTGGGGCGGTTATAGCTTCGAATCCACAATTAGTGACAATAAGTTTCGGGATAACCGTATAGCTATTGCGATAGAGCATGGACAAAACAATACAATTACGCATAACTTGTTTTCAAAAGATAAGGAAGCTATTAAGCTCTGGGCAAAAAAGGATCAGCCGGCAGATTGGGGCTATGTCAAATACAGGGATACCAAAAGCCATGGCTATGACATCATTTCTAATAGTTTCAACGGGAATCCGGTTGTTTTTAATTTCAGTCGTACCGAAGGGCTAAATGTATTTAGTAATACGGTTGCGGGGGCTGATATTATTTACAAAATCGATTCGACAGTTATTGACCTTGACACCGCTATCAATTATGACCTGGTCAAAAAAATTGAAGAACAGGAGGAGAAAGAGCTTTCAATCCCTGCTATTACTAAACCAAATGATCCTTTTAAAGGCAACGGTCACCTCGCCGGCCGAAAAAATATCATGATAACAGAATGGGGGCCCTACGATTTTCGGTCGCCGCTCATTTGGCATACAAATCCTAGAGACAGCTCCGGTATTTTGAGATTTGATTTGTTGGGGCCAAAAGGAAAATGGCGGATTAAGCATTTTAAAGGGGTAAAAGATATTTCTGCTGCTAGCGGAACATTCCCGTCAAGCATCACAGCTACTAAAGTTCAGGGTGATATAACAGACATCCTGATACAATTGGAGTATATCGGGGGTCGAATTACGACACCACTGGGGCAAGTGGTACCTGCGGGTAAGCCATATCAATTCTCATTCAGCAAGTTTTTCCAACCGGTCAATTTCCAGGTAAGGTGGTTTGCCCTCGATACTGCCGTTCACAACCCGATCACGAGCGGTGAACTTTTTCCGCCCAATGTGCGGATGCAGCCAATCAAAAAAGAACAGGTTAACAAACTTGATTATGCCTGGTGGGGCGGCCTGAAGGCAGAAGATCAATACAAACAATTTATCACTATTGCGGAAGGTGAGGCGGTGCTGGAGAAAGGGGAATATGAGTTGGGGTTAACATGGGACGATGCCGTGCGATTATACGTGGATGGAAAGCTATTGATCAACGAATGGAACCCGGCATTATACAAGTTTGATGAATCGCCTCACAGGAAAATAAAACTTTTGCTGGAAGGGAGACATACTTTTTTGGTGGAGCATCTTGAGCTGGGAGGCTTTGCCACTTTAAGCCTGGGATTAAAAAAAATAAACCCTTAAAGGGTAGAAAACGACAGGTCCTTTAAATCGTATAGACACTGAACCAGTTCAGGTGTACAAAATTCCTCAGGCTTTCAGGGCGTGTCGGGCTACCGTGTTCAAACGGACCTTCGACCATACCTGTCTTGCTGAACAATTCCACGCCGGCAAATAAGGGGTAGAGGGATGGCCTAAATGAGTTCGGTTTCAATAAGTAAGATGATAAGCCGGCCTTGGATGTGAAGGAATCCAGGCGACTGAACTTATTTTTTCACCAGCCGAAAAAAAGTTCATAAAACTTTGACCATTTACAATCATCCCCCTACCTTTGCACTCCCAAAAGAAAATTGGGTTTTACACAATGTCTCAGCGAATCAGAATCAAATTACAGTCTTACGATCACAACCTGGTAGATAAATCTGCAGAAAAAATCGTAAAAACTGTTCGCAGCACAGGTGCTGTAGTAACAGGTCCTATTCCGTTGCCTACACGTACAAAGATCTTTACGGTATTGCGTTCCCCGCACGTAAATAAAAAGAGTCGTGAGCAGTTCCAGTTAGCTACACATAAGCGCCTGTTGGACATCTACACGTCTTCAAGCCGTACAGTAGATGCGCTGAGCAAACTGGATTTGCCAAGTGGTGTAGAAGTTGAGATCAAAGCCTAACCGGACTCGCTGAGATAGTGGCGATTCGCTGGTTAATTAGTTCTTATAAAATAAATTATTGTCATCTCTCAAAAATGTCGCCATGGCGGTCATAGAAAAGAGCTCTGATACATTAACATAAAACAAGCCATTCAGGGTTTGTTTACTGCCGGTACTTCCCCATAAAGGAAAAGGTCGGTAGCAAACGGGGATTGAAACCTTCCGATCCGTCGGAACGTACAAGGTTGTCCCAATAATCCTGCAGGCAAAAAACTGTACAAACAATGAAAGGTATTATTGGAAAAAAAATCGGGATGACCAGCATCTTCGATCCCTCGGGCAAGCAAACGGCCTGTACGATCATTGAAGCAGGTCCCTGCGTAGTTACACAGGTTAAGACAATTGAATCTGATGGTTACAATGCACTTCAGGTTTCTTTCGGCGACAAAAAAGAAAGCCGCGTTACAAAGTCAGAAAAAAATCACTTCGCAAAAGCCAGCACTCCGGCTAAAAGATTTTCTAAAGAATTCCGCGATTCCTCTCTCGAAAAAAATATTGGTGACACGATTACTGTTGACATTTTCGCTGAAGGCGATAAGGTTGAAGTAATTGGTACTACAAAAGGTAAAGGTTTCCAGGGTGTTGTTAAACGTCATGGCTTCCATGGTGTGGGTCAGCAGTCTCACGGTCAGCACGACCGTCAAAGAGCTCCGGGTTCTTTGGGTAACTCTTCTGACGCCAGCCGTGTAATGAAAGGAATGAAGATGGCAGGCCGTATGGGAAATGATCGTGTTAAGCTGAAAGGTTTAAAGGTGGTTAAAGTATTCCCTGAGCAGAATTATATCCTGGTTAGCGGTTCTGTACCGGGTCATAACGGATCTATTGTTTTAATTCAGAAATAAGGAATTCAAAAAAACCGGTTCTGAAACCTAAAAAGAAAAGAAAATGCAAGTTGAAGTATTAGATATAAAAGGAAAGAAAACAGGCAGATCAGTTGAGCTGCCCGAAGATATCTTCGGTATTGAGCCTAATAGCCACGTGGTTTACCTGGCCGTAAAACAATACCTCGCAGCTCAGCGCCAGGGTACACACAAAGTGAAAACCCGTGCTGAAGTACAGGGTGCCAGCCGCAAGCTGCATCGCCAAAAAGGTACTGGTGGAAGCCGTAAGGGTAATATCCGAAACCCTTTATACAAGGGAGGTGGTACCATCTTCGGACCTAAACCACATGCTTATGATTTCAAACTGAATCGTAAAGTAAAAGACCTGGCTAAGATTTCTGCATTGGCCAGCAAAGCAAAAGAAAACGCAATTGTAGTTGTTGAAGATATAAAGCTGGATGCACCTAAGACAAAAACTTTCATGGATATCATGGGTAGCCTGAAATGTGCTGATAAAAAAGCTATGTTCATTTTACCGGAATACAACGAAAGTCTTCAGTTGTCTATTCGCAATGTTCCTTCCGTATTAGGAGTATTGCTGGCTGATATCAATACCTATGATATTGTAAATTCTGAAGTACTGGTATTGACTGAGAGTGCAGCAAAGATTTTTTCAGAGGAAGAAGAAAAAGCAGAAGCATAATTAAAAACATTCTAAAGAGAGATACATGAAACTTTCTGAAGTATTAGTAAAACCCATTTTGACAGAAAAAGCAAATGCACAGCAGGAAAAGTTGCGTCGCTATGCTTTCAAAGTGGCTAAGAAAGCAAATAAACTGGAGATCAAAAAAGCAGTAGAAAGCTTTTACGGTGTAAACGTAATTGATGTAAACACTACTGTGGCTCCTGGTAAAAATAAAAGCCGTTTTACAAAAGCCGGTGTAATATCAGGCCGTAAGCCTTCTTACAAAAAAGCTTATGTAACAGTGGCAGAGGGAGAAACAATCGATTTGTATTCTAACATTTAACCTCCCTCCAGCTCCCTCCAAAGGGGGGAGTGAAAGAAAGGCTTCAACAGCCGCGAATGTTGAACTAAAAAAGAAATTTAAAAATGGCATTAAGAAAATTTAAACCCATTACAGCCGGTACACGTTGGAGAATCGGTAATGCATTTGCCGAAGTAACTACCAACGTACCTGAAAAAAGCCTGGTAGAAGCAAAGCCAAGAACCGGCGGTCGTAACTCTTCTGGTCACTTGTCTATGCGTTATAGGGGCGGTGGTCACAAGCAGAAATATCGTATCATCGACTTTAAGCGTAATAAAAAAGGTGCTGCAACGGTAGCGTCTATTGAATATGATCCAAACCGCACAGCCTTCATAGCATTGGTGAATTATGCTGATGGTGAAAAACGTTACATCCTAGCTCCACAAGGATTGCAGGTTGGTGCAACAGTTGAAAGCGGTGATGCAGTAGCTCCTGAAGTAGGAAATGCCTTGCAGATGAAAAATATGCCTTTAGGTACTAACGTGCATAACATTGAAATGCAGCCTGGCCAGGGTGGTAAGTTGGCTCGTAGTGCAGGTTCTTCTGCTCAGCTCACCAACAAAGAAGAGAAGTATGCTGTGTTGAAAATGCCTTCTGGTGAGTTAAGAAAAGTTTTAATCAACTGTTATGCAACAGTAGGAGTGGTAAGCAACAGCGACCATAACCTGCAAAGCATGGGTAAAGCTGGTCGTAACAGGTGGAAAGGTATCAAACCAAGAAACCGTGGTGTGGCAATGAACCCGGTAGATCACCCGATGGGTGGTGGTGAAGGTAAAGCTTCAGGTGGTCAGCCTCGTAGCAGAAATGGCCAGTACTCAAGAGGTCTTAAGACAAGAACAAAAGGAAAAGGTAGCGATAAACTGATCATTCAACGTAAGAACGGAAGCAAGATCGCTAAATAAGAAATAACAAATACAAATTCCAAATCCCATAGTGGTGAAATAACTGGAGTTTGGAATTTATAAAATTTGGAATTTAAAAATTATGGCACGTTCGATTAAAAAAGGTCCTTATGTAGCGGCTCATCTTGAAACAAAGGTGGTTGCAATCAATGAAGGCAAAAACAAAAAAGGTGTTATCAAAACCTGGAGCCGTCGTTCCACTATCACACCTGATTTTGTGGGTCACACTTTTGCTGTGCACAATGGACACAAGTTTATACCAGTGTATATAACGGAGTTCATGGTTGGTCATAAACTTGGAGAGTTTGCCCCAACCCGTCACTTCAAAGGACATTCAAGCAAGAAAGGAGATTGATAAATAGTCGTGAGTCGTTAGTCAGGAGTCGGAATGACTCCGAACTCCGGGCTCCGAGCTAAAAACTAAATAAATGGAAGCAGTAGCAAAACTGAGAAATTATCCCACATCGCCCCGCAAAATGCGGTTGTTGGCTGATCTGATCCGCGGTCAGAAAGTTGAGAAAGTATTGGCCGAACTGGAGCACAATCCAAAGCACCCTGCAGTTCCCCTGCGTAAACTGGTGTTGAGTGCAATCAGCAACTGGAAACAGAAAAATGAAGGTGGTGATGAAAGTCAACTGGTAGTTAAAACCATTTTTGTGGATGGTGCCAGGACATTAAAGCGTATGCGTCCGGCTCCTCAGGGTCGTGGCTACCGCGTTCGCAAACGCAGCAATCACGTTACCGTGATCGTTGACACAAAAGAAGTAAAAAATTAAACTCATTAACGAATAACCAATAAACATGGGTCAAAAAGCAAATCCGATTGGTAACAGGTTAGGTATCATCCGTGGATGGGAATCTAACTGGTACGCTGATAAAAAGAACTATGCTGGCAGGCTGATTGAGGATCACAAAATCAGGACTTACCTGAATGCCCGTATCAACAAAGGCGGTATTTCAAAAATCGTTATTGAAAGAACGCTTGGCAAACTGATCATCACTATCCATACGTCTAAGCCTGGTATCATTATCGGTAAAGGTGGCGGTGAAGTAGATCGTATCAAGGAAGAGTTGAAAAAACTTACCGGCAAAGACGATGTACAGATCAACATCCTTGAGATTCGTCGTCCTGAACTGGATGCGATGATCGTGGGTGACACTATTGCCCGCCAGATCGAAAACCGTATCAACTTCAAACGTGCTACCAAAATGGCGATTGCTTCTTCACTTCGTATGGGTGCAGAGGGTATCAAGGTTAAACTGAGTGGTCGTTTGAATGGCGCAGAAATTGCCCGTAGCGAAGAGTTCAAACAAGGTCGTGTTCCTTTGCATACTTTCCGTATGGATATCGATTATGCAAGCGTATTTGCTCAAACCGTATACGGAAAAATTGGTATCAAAGTGTGGATCTGTAAAGGTGAAGTATTGAGCAAGAGAGACCTTAACCCCAACTTTATTGCCGGTGGCAAAGGTGAAGGTCCGGGTGGCGGCGAAAGAAGGGATAGAAGAGATGAGCGTCATGGCCATGATCGCCGGGATGAAAGAAGAGGTGGTGGAGACAGAAGAGGTGGTGGTCGTGGAGACAGGAGAGGATAAGGAGTTTCCGGTTGCCAGATGCTGGTTGCCGGTTATTTAAAATAGAAAGTTTCACTACTGGTGATCCGCCTCAGCGGAGAAACCGGTGACAAATAAACTGAGTTATGTTACAACCGAAAAGAACGAAACATAGGAAAATGCAGAAAGGTCGCATGAAAGGCGATGCGAAAAGAGGGACTACTATTTCTTTTGGTTCTTTTGCCCTGAAAGCATTAGACAGCCATTGGATCACAGACCGTCAGATCGAAGCTGCCCGTCAGGCATTGACCCGTCAGATGAAAAGAGAAGGTAATGTGTGGATCCGTATTTTCCCTGATAAGCCTATTACCAAGAAGCCTGCAGAGGTGAGGATGGGTAAAGGTAAAGGTAACCTCGAGTTCTGGGCTGCAGTGGTGCAACCAGGCCGCATCATCTTTGAAGTGGATGGTGTAAGCGAACAGGTAGCCCGTGAATCACTGGCACTGGCTGCAGGTAAATTACCAATCAAAACAAAGTTCGTTGTACGCAGAGACCTGGTTACAGCGTAATAAATTAATAAATCGTATAAGCGATGTCAAAGAAAGCAGATTTTGTAAAAAGCATCCGTGGCTTAAATGAGAGTGATTTGAAAGCTCGTTTGGAGGAAGAAAAACTTCGTTTGAAAAAACTGGAGTTTGCTCATGCTATCTCTCCATTGGAAAATCCCATGACTATTCGTGGTGTACGCCGGGATATTGCACGCCTGCAAACGGAATTGAAGTTAAAGCAACAGCAAGCATAAAAAGCTAATAAAAATGCAAGAAAGAAACTTAAGAAAAACAAGAACAGGTGTTGTTACCAGCAACAAAATGACAAAGACCATCACTGTTGCCGTGGAAAGAAAGGTAAAACACCCTATCTATGGTAAGTTCGTAAAGAAAACTACCAAATTCCATGCGCATGATGATAAGAATGAGTGCAGCATTGGAGACGTAGTGAAGATCATGGAAACCCGTCCGCTGAGCAAAACAAAACGCTGGAGACTGGTAGAAGTAGTAGAGAAAGTGAAATAAAACGAAGCTACAGCTACGAGCCATGAGCTTCGGGCAGTAGAAGAATAAAAGATTGTATTAATTGCTAAAAGCTCGCAGCTCGCAGCTAATAGCTAAAAGCTTAAAAATATGATTCAGCAAGAAAGCCGGTTAAATGTAGCGGACAACAGTGGAGCCAAAGAAGTACTGTGTATCCGTGTATTGGGTAACAGCGGACAACGTTATGCCAGGATCGGTGATAAAATCGTTGTTACTATTAAAGATGCGTTGCCTGCAGGTGGTATCAAAAAGGGTACTGTTGCAAAAGCAGTTATCGTTCGTACCACTAACAAACTTCGTCGTAAAGATGGTTCTTATATCCGTTTCGACGACAATGCAGTGGTTATTTTAAACCAGGCTGATGAGCCACGTGGTACCCGTATATTCGGACCCGTAGCAAGAGAGCTTCGTGATAAGGGTTATATGAAAATCGTTTCATTGGCTCCGGAAGTATTATAAAGAAAGCTACGAGCTACGTCCGCCGCGGCGGAACGAGCCGTGTGAATAAAATAAAGAGTTTCATTGCTATAGTGTAGAGCTCGCTGCTCACAGCTCATAGCTCAAAGCTTAAAATAAAATGAAGACAAGATTCAAACCAAAGTACAACATTAAGAAAGGTGATAGCGTAGTGGTTATCACAGGCGATGATAAAGATTTGTCTAAGCCCCGTGTTGTAAAAGAAGTGCTGATTGATAAAGCCAAGGTTTTAGTGGAAGGTGTAAATATCATCACCAAACACACAAAGCCTTCCGCTCAAAACACTAAAGGTGGTATTGTAAAAACGGAAGCCCCTATTCATATCAGCAATGTTATGCTGTGGGATGCAAAAGCAAAAGCACCTGCAAAAGTGAAAAGAGAAAGAGTAGAAGGTAAATCAGTTCGTGTATCAAAAAAATCTGGAGAGAAGATCTGATTCTTTGAAGCCAGGCAATAATAGAATTATATGAGTACAAAAACATATACCCCGAGATTAGCAGATAAGTACAAAAAAGAAGTTGTACCTGCTCTGGTAAAAAAGTTTAGCTACCAAACGGTAATGCAGGCTCCTAAGCTGGAGAAGATTTGTTTGAACCGCGGTGTAAACGGCGCTGTGACAGACAAGAAATTGGTAGATATCGCCCTGGATGAGCTAACAACGATCAGTGGACAAAAAGCGATAGCTACGATGTCTAAAAAAGACATTTCCAACTTTAAGCTGCGTAAGAACATGCCGATCGGTGCAAGGGTTACTCTTCGTGGTGTAAAGATGTACGAATTCCTGGATCGTCTGATCGCGGTGGCTTTGCCTCGTGTACGTGACTTCAAAGGTGTGAATGAGAAAGCATTTGACGGCCGTGGTAACTATACATTAGGCGTTACCGAGCAGATCATTTTCCCTGAGATCGATATTGACAAGGTAAATAAGATCACTGGTCTTGATATCACTTTCGTTACCACTGCTAATACTGACGAAGAAGCATATGAGTTATTGAAAGAATTGGGAATGCCTTTCAAAAACGCAAAGAAATAAGGTAATTAAATTCAAAAAACAAATTCCAAATCACAAGACTGGAATTTGGAATTTTAAAATTTGAAAATTTAAATAAAACTATGGCTAAAACATCAATTAAAGCCAGGCAGCGCAAAAGAGAGAAAATGGTAGCGCAATTTGCCGCAAAACGTGAGGAGCTTAAAAAAGCGGGCGATTGGGCAGCATTGGATGCGCTTCCAAAAAACTCTTCTAAAGTTCGGTTGAAAAACCGTTGCCAGCTTACCGGCCGTCCCAAAGGTTATGTCCGTTATTTCGGCATTTCCCGGGTAGCCTTGAGAGATATGGCTTTGAATGGTAAAATACCAGGATTGAAAAAAGCAAGCTGGTAAAAAAGTTACCAGTTCCCAGTTGCTGATTAACCAGTAACCGGAAACCGGAAACCTTAACACAAAAATTTAGAACTGATTTAATTCTTATAAAAATGGTAACAGATCCTATAGCAGATTTCCTGACCAGAATCCGTAATGCGCAGATGGCGGGTCACCGTGTGGTTGATATCCCTGCTTCTAACTTGAAAAAACGGATGACTGAAATTTTGTACAACCAGGGCTATATCCTGAAGTACAAATTCGAGGATGATAGTAAACAAGGCGTTATCAAGATCGCTTTGAAATACGATCCTTCTACTAAACAGCCTGCTATTCAAAGCATGGAAAGGATTAGCCGTCCTGGTTTGCGCCAGTACGCAAAACCTGCTGATTTTCGTCGTGTGAAAAATGGCTTGGGCGTGGCTATCCTGTCTACTTCCAAAGGTGTGATGACTGACAAGGAAGCGAAAGCACAGAATGTAGGTGGTGAAGTTCTTTGCTACGTGTATTGATAGAATCACGATTTTTTTTGATTAAGAAGGATTGTGTAGAATAAAAAAGTTGTTGATACATTAAGCTGAATCTATACTAAGCTGACCGGTCAACAATAAACCATAAACAATAAACTATAAACGTTTTTTATGTCTCGTATAGGAAAACAAGTGATTACAATTCCGGCAGGTGTTACTGTTACAGTAGGTAAGGATAACGTGGTAACTGTAAAGGGCCCGAAAGGTGAATTGAAAGAAACAATTGACCGCGATATTAAAGTGGAAGTGAAAGACGGCCAGGTGAATGTGATCCGTCCTACAGACCAGATCCGTCACCGCGCCATGCATGGGTTGTACCGGGCATTGATCGCCAACCAGGTGAAGGGTGTTACTGAAGGGTATACTAAAAAGCTGGAATTGATCGGAGTGGGTTTTAAAGCTGCGAACCAGGGTAATGTGTTGGATCTTGCTTTAGGTTATTCGCATAATATTATGATCGAAATACCCAAAGAGTTGAAAGTAAGTGCTGAGCAGTTGAAAGGTCAAAACCCTATCATCACGCTGGAAGGCATCGACAAACAATTGCTTGGACAGGTAGCAGCTAAATTGCGCAGCTTGCGTAAGCCTGAGCCTTACAAAGGAAAAGGTGTTCGCTATGTGGGTGAAGTGGTTCGTAAGAAAGCAGGTAAAGCAGCTGGTAAATAATTAATTTGAAAATTGAATCCTGGCAGCATCAGGATTGTAAAATAAAAAGAGATGAACTCAAAAGTTAAAACAGCAAGAAGACAAAAGATCCGCTATAATATTCGCAAGAAAATCAGTGGTTCTTCGCAAAAACCCCGCTTGTCTGTGTTCAGAAGCAACAGCGATATTTATGTGCAATTGATTGATGATACAAATGGTGCTACCATTGCTGCTTCTTCTACAAAAGATAAAGACATCAAAGCACAGGCAGGTACTAAGTCCGATAAAAGCAAATTGGTAGGTGCCGCCATTGCCCGTAAAGCGGTTGACCTCGGCGTGAAGGAAGTGGTGTTTGACCGCGGTGGTTATTTATACCATGGCCGCGTGAAGTCAGTAGCCGATGGCGCCAGAGAGGGTGGTTTGCAATTCTAATAACAAAATTCAAGTTTCAAATTTCAAATTGAAATAATGTCAAAAGTTAATTTAAACAGAGTAAAAGCCGGAGACCTGGAATTGAAAGACAAAGTTGTTTCTATCAACAGGGTAGTAAAAACAACGAAGGGTGGCCGTGCATTCAGTTTCTCTGCATTGGTAGTTGTTGGTAACGGAAATGGCGTTGTGGGTCATGGCTTGGGTAAAGCCAAAGAAGTTCAGGAGGCAATTACTAAAGGAATTGAAGATGCAAAGAAAAATTTGATCAAAGTTCCTGTAATGCATGGCACTGTTCCTCACGATCAGTGGGCCAAAGAAGGCGCTGCAAAAGTGTTGATCAAGCCAGCTGCTCATGGTACTGGTGTGATCGCCGGAGGTTCTATGCGTGCCGTTTTGGAAAGCGCAGGTGTAACCGATGTTTTGGCAAAATCACTGGGTTCTGCTAATCCGCACAACGTGATCAAGGCAACTTTTAAAGCATTGGCTTTATTGCGTGAACCGATTAGCGTGGCTAAGACCCGTTCTCTCGGTCTGAAGAAAGTATTTAATGGATAAGAACTGTTTGATGTTTGAAGTTTGAGGTTCAAGATCCGTCCAACATCAAACGTCGAACATTAAGCATCAAACTTTTTAGAATGAAAAAGATAAAAATAACATTAGTAAAAAGTCCGATTGACAGACCTGAAAGACAAAAGCTGACATTAAAGGCTTTGGGTTTGAACAAGACTAACTCTACTAAAGAAGTAGAAGCTACTCCGCAGGTACTGGGTATGGTTCGCAAAGTAGAGCACCTGGTAAAAGTGGAAGAAGCATAAACGAAGTCAGAGGTAAGAGGTCTGACATCCGACTTCGGACTTCAATTTTTTAAAAGCGAGCTCCGTTCTGATAACTATCAGAAGCTTTCGGGGCGATGAGTACAAAATAAAAGCAAAATGAAACTACACGAATTAAGACCTGCAAAAGGCGCAACTCACAAAGAAAAAAGAATTGGGCGTGGTGATGGATCAGGACATGGTGGTACATCTACAAAAGGTACAAAAGGTGGACAGAGCCGTGCCGGTTATAAAAGAAAAATGGGCCATGAAGGTGGTCAGATGCCTGTTCAGCGCCGTATTCCTAAGCGTGGATTTAATAATCCTCACCGTGTTGAATATACAGTCTTAAACCTGGGACAGGTAGAGCAACTGGCTGAAAAATATAACTTCACTGAAATTTCCCTGGAAAATCTTTATATCAACGGGCTTATCAGCCAGAACGATAAGGTGAAAATACTGGGTAATGGCGAGCTGAAAAACAAATTCACTTTCAAGGTGAATGCAGTAAGCGACAAGGCTAAATCTGCTATCGAAGCTACGGGTGGTTCTATTGAAATAGTTAAGTAAATTTCGCTAAATTGCAAGGCGCATAAAAAAAATGCGTCTTTTTGTTTTTGGGCTCTTAAATCTTTTTAACTCCCGTGAAGAAATTAATTCAAACTCTTAAGAATATCTGGAGCATCGAGGAACTAAGAAGTAAGATCATTTTTACTTTAATCCTCATTGCTGTCTACAGAATAGGTTCACACATTGTTTTGCCTGGAATTGATCCTATCAAACTGGAATTGAACAAAGGAGAGGGAAATGGTATCCTTGACCTTATTAATACGTTTGCCGGTGGTGCCTTTAACATGGCATCAATTTTTGCACTAGGTATTATGCCTTATATCTCTGCGTCAATCTTTATGCAGTTGATGACAGTGCTGGTGCCGAAGTTTCAAAAAATGCAAAAAGAAGGTGATAGTGGCCGCAAGAAAATCAATCAATATACACGATACCTCACGGTGGGTGTGACGATTGTACAGGCTTCTGCTTATGTAGGATATCTGCATCAAACTTCATCTGCTGCCATCATTCCCGCATTTGCCAGCTACTTCACTTTATCCACTATCATCATCCTCACAGCAGGTACTTTATTTGTGATGTGGATGGGTGAGAAGATTACTGATAAAGGATTGGGTAATGGTGTATCGCTGATCATCATGATCGGTATCCTTGCCCGTTTGCCGCAATCATTTACACAGGAGTTGGTGGCGAAGTCAACACGTACAGGTTCTATCCTGATTTTCATTGTTGAGATCGCTATCCTGATTGCAATCATCCTTGGATGTATCTTACTGATCCAGGGTGTAAGAAAAGTACCAGTTAACTATGCGAAACAAATTGTTGGAAACCGCCAGTTTGGTGGCGCAAGACAGTTTTTGCCATTAAAGGTGAACAGTGCCGGTGTAATGCCCATCATCTTTGCCCAGGCAATCATGTTCCTGCCAACTCTTTTAACTCTTGGTAAAGGACCGAATGAAATATCGAGAATGTTTACTGATCACCAAAATTTTTGGTACATGCTGATCTATTCAGTAGTGGTGATTGGCTTTACATTCCTGTACACAGCTTTGATATTTAACCCTAAACAAATAGCCGACAACCTGAAGCAAAACAATGGCTTTATCCCCGGTGTGAAGCCAGGACAGCCCACTGCAGACTATATCGGCAGTGTCATGGATAAGATCACTTTCCCGGGAGCTATTCTGTTGGCTTTCGTAGGTATTCTTCCCGGTATCGCTCAGCGGTTGGGTGTTACACAGGGATTTTCTACCTTCTTTGGTGGTACGTCCCTTTTGATCATGGTAGGTGTTATCCTTGATACGCTGCAGCAGATCGAAACGCAATTGTTGATGCGCCAGTACGATGGCTTAATGAAAAGCGGCCGCATTCAGGGAAGACAGACAACGTCAGCTGTTCAGTACTAAGATTGACGGTAAAAAATTGAAAAACCTGGTAAGTAAATCTTGCCAGGTTTTTTTTGTATTATTCTTATAACAAGGTTAACGTGTCATTCTTTCACGCAAGTTTTGGATTGAAGTTGAAATGATTAATTTCGTGTATAAGTTATGATGATCTGTAAAACAAACGAACAAATAGAGCAAATGCGAAAAAGCGCATTGCTCGTCAGTAAAACTTTAACGGAAGTCGCCAAAATTCTCAAACCCGGGATTACAACGCTGTCCATTGATAAGATGATCGGCGAATTCATCAAAGATCACCAGGCAATTCCGTCTTTCCTGAACTATAACGGTTATCCTTATAATTCCTGTATTTCGGTCAATGATGTCGTGGTGCATGGTTTTCCCAATGGCAATGAGTTGAAGGAGGGAGATATCATCTCTGTTGACATCGGAGTAATATTAAACGGCTGGCATGGCGATCATGCTTATACTTTTGCAATAGGCGATCCCGGACCCGAGGTAATGAACCTGATCAAGCATACCAAAGAGTCGTTGTACAAAGGCATTGAAAAAGCAGTAACAGGTAACCGGATTGGTGACATCGCTTATGCTATCCAGGAACATACAGAAAAAAAACATGGCTATGGTGTGGTGAGAGAACTGGTAGGTCATGGATTGGGAGTAAGCCTGCATGAAGATCCGCAGGTTCCCAACTATGGTAAAAGAGGGACAGGCGCTAAACTGAAGGAAGGATTAGTGCTGGCGATAGAACCCATGATCAATCTTGGCCGTAAAGAGGTATATACGGAAAGCGATGGCTGGACGGTGAGGACAAAAGACGGAAAGCCTTCAGTGCACTTTGAACATGATGTGGCTGTTAAGAAAAACAAAGCCGATATTCTTTCAAACTATTCTACGATAGAAGAAGCGGAAGTTAGTAATCCAAATTTATTTACTCCTCAATCAGCTTCGGCACAAAGTATGGAAGCTATCTGATATTTATGAGCTTTTTTATAGCTTCTTCTAGTGCATATGCAGCAATCACAATCAAACATTGAAAAGACGGATAATAATTCCCCTTTAGGGGGTAGGAGTAAGTTAGTTGTCATTGGCGGTGGGGCTGCAGGTTTTTTTTGCGCCGTAAATGCAGCCAGGATGAATCCGCAACTGGAAGTGATCATCCTGGAAAAATCGGGTAAACTGTTATCCAAAGTAAGAGTGAGTGGCGGCGGAAGATGCAATACTACCCATGCCTGTTTTGACATTGCAGTGATGAGTAAGAAATATCCCCGCGGGGGCAATTTTGTAAAGAAAACGTTTCACCAGTTTTTTACGACAGACACTATCCAATGGTTTGAAGAACGTGGCGTAAAGCTGAAGACAGAAGAGGATGGGAGGATGTTCCCGGTTACCGATTCATCCCAAACGATTATTGATTGTTTGCTGCGGGAAGCGAATCGTTATAATGTGAAGGTTCACTTAAATGCTGAGGTCAGCAATTTGAAGCCGGAAGATGGAAAATTCACTCTTGTGTTATCCGACCTCAGACATCGGACTTCAGACCTCCTGCCACTGACTTCCGATTTCGTTTGTGTTGCTTCGGGTGGTTATCCAAAGTCTTCCATGTTTGAATGGCTACGACAACTGGGGCATACTATCGAGGAACCCGTTCCCTCTTTGTTTACTTTCAATATGCCGGGACATCCTATTACAAAGCTGATGGGAGTGAGTGTAGAAAAGGCAAGAGTGAAAATTATTGGAACAAAGCTTGAGCAGGAAGGCCCTTTGCTGATCACTCACTGGGGATTGAGCGGGCCGGCTGTATTAAAGCTGAGTGCATGGGGAGCGAGACAATTGGCAACAAGCAACTGGCAATTTTCCATTTTAATAAATTGGCTGCCTGATTTCAATGAACAACAGTTGACAGAAAAAATCCAGGCGCTCCGGTTTGAGATGGCTTCACAAAAAATTGTAAACAGGAATCCATTTGGATTGCCTCAAAGGCTTTGGGAGTTTTTGCTGGAACATTCCGAAGTAAATAAAGAAAGGCGTTGGGCCGATTTGCCGGCAAAAGAACAGAACAAACTGATACGGAATTTATGTGCCTGTGAATTTGTCATAAAAGGGAAAACAACTTTTAAGGAAGAGTTTGTAACAGCAGGTGGTATTAAGCTGAATGAAGTAGATGCGAATACAATGATGAGTAAGAAAGTTCCCAATTTATTTTTTGCAGGTGAGATACTGGATGTGGATGGTATCACTGGCGGCTTTAATTTTCAGCATGCCTGGACGAGTGGGTTTATTGCGGCAAAGAGTATAGCATTGCAGTCGCCAAAAGCTATATAATAAAGCTGCGAAACGGGGACGTTTCGCTGAGTAGAGGGTATATTGCTGCAAAGACAATAGCGGAAATGCCGTTGTAAGAATGTAGTTGCGATTACGAATGAACAGATCTATATTTATAAAATGAGCGCAAATATTTATGCAGTACTCTACTTCGCAGTTCCAATTTTTCAGGTTGTATACTTTGTTGTAGTACATGATATAATAAATTCTTTGGCTCATCGGATGGGTTGGATTGATTCTCGTGGAGTGGGTTGGGGTATTTCAGTCAAAATGTTTGCAATTGAATACATAATCATAGTTGCATTATCAGCTATTTTTAACTATGGATTTCCAAAAAAAATGCTGCTTGTTTTCATAGTAAGCTCTATCATTTTTTCTGGCCTCATTTTTCATGTGCTAGATAGTTTTCCGTATCGGGGGGCTTTGGTAATTGCACTTGGGGGGTCGGGATTTTTTTTGGGATATCTATTATTGAAATTACTTAAAAGAAAAGCAGAGCCTTAAAAAATGAAGAAGTTACGCAGAGCATTGAGTCATAGTAGTGGTGCGAAACGAAGGCGTTTCGCAGAGTTCAGAAAAAATTAAAAGCATTTGGATGAAAAAAATATCCAGCGATAAAAAAACGTACTACTATAGGTATATTCTACCCTTTTTACTGTTTGGAGCAATAGTTATCGTAACTGTAGTTTGTATTTACTACAAATATTATCTTGTTTTAATTATGCCGATCTATTGGCTTATAGGGTCGCTTATTACAGGGAAATTTACTTATTGGTATAGAATGTCAGATGTTTTTATCGACCACGAACAAAAAATTTTTATTGTAATCAACCGAAAGAAGGAGTATTGTTATCCATTTTCTGAGCTAAAAAAAGTAAAGAGCGACAGTTTAGGTTTTATAATTCAACTGAAGTTTGAGAAGAAGAAACAGGTTTTATTTGCACCCCCATCTGATAATTCATTTGGGATGGGTAATTTTAGTTTAGTTTCTCAACTAAAGGCTCTTATAATTAAATAAAATAATGCAGTCTTGACGAAATTGGCACTTTCTAATCACTAATTGATTTTTGAAACTTATTTATCCAACTGCTCCTTCACCTGCACATAACTCCATGCCGTTAACGGCATCAGCAATAGCAACAAAAAACTATAATTGGATTTTGAGAAGAAAAAAAGCACAAACGAAAGCAGTAAGAGATAAACGGGATAAGTAAATAATAAAACAGCCGCCATTACCGAGTCATAGTGATCATTATGCGTTGTTTTCCGGTAAGTAATTCGTTGAACCGGTAAATACAACGGAAAATGTGTCAACCAACCTAATGGCATCTAAAAACGAATTGGGATGATTGCTTGCCAGCAGGAGAGGCCCTGTCTTTTTCAGCATCGCCCGGTTATTAATGATGATATTCCGGCAGAAGATCAGCATGACAAGTCGGACTATTATTTTCAGGGAGTGATAAAGCATTGGGTGAATATATGAAAAGCCAAATGATCCGGCCCCCTCTAAATCTCTCCGCCGCTGCGGAAGACTTGCAAAGCCCAGCCCTCGCTTTTCGGTAATACTGATAGTATGCAGTTGCTCCGAATATGTTGAATAGCGACCTCATCTCTAACTACGTTCCTAACCTTCGCTTTGCTCGGTTACTCCAAAGGAGAGGAACTCAATACAGCCCTCGCTTTTTTGAAAACCCAGCAAAGAATCAGAGTCGCCGAAAGTGCTGAACAGAGGTATAATGCTTATGTGGTAGTTATGAAGTTTGGCTTTGTAATGGAGCACCGCTCCTTCCCTTTTGGGGAAGGAGAAGGAGGATGAGGCCGATGTGGTAGAGATGAAGTTTGGCCTTGCACCGAAGCACCGTCCTTCTCCCCCTCAGGAGAAGGATAAGAGGATGAGGTCTGTCGAATAGCGAACAGAACGCTGAAGAGTGCGACGCAACCAAAGCCTAATCAAGGTGTTAAAGCTGGTAAAATAATGCTAAAAAACATCAAACTTCAAACCTGAAACCGGGAACTAAAACTTATCTTTGCTCCCCCGATTTAAAAACCCTTCGGGATATTATCATGTTTGAAAACATTATTAAAAAACAACTAAACGCTGATGCACCGGAGACTGCAGCTGCTGATACAGCAGAAGCAACTACAGCGACACCAAATGCACCCGTGCAAACCGCTCACGACGATTTTGACTGGAGCGTTGACAAACGTAACGTTACTTCTTACACGAAAGAAGAAAAAGAAAAGTACGACAAAGTGTATGACAACACTTTTGTACAATTGAACGATGGAGAACTGATTAAAGGATTGATTGTTGGTTTAACAAAAACAGATGTTGTATTGAACATCGGTTTTAAAAGCGATGGTCTTATTTCTCTCAATGAATTCCGTGATCAGCCTAACCTGAAAATTGGTGATGAAGTGGAAGTGATGGTGGTAGATAAGGAAGACCGTCAGGGTCACTTGAATCTGAGCCGTCGCCAGGCCCGCATTACCCGTGCATGGGAAAGAATCATGGAAGTACACAAAACCGGCGAGGTTATCACTGGTTTGGTTACCTCTAAAACAAAAGGTGGTTTGATCGTAGATGTTTTCGGTATGGAAACATTCCTGCCAGGTTCACAAATCGATGTGAAGCCTGTAACTGACTACGACCAGTTTGTTGGCAAAACAATGGAGTTTAAAGTAGTTAAGATCAACGAAACTATTAAGAATGCTGTTGTATCTCATAAGGCCCTTATCGAAAGCGATATCGAAGCACAACGTGCAGAGATCATGAGCAAACTCGAGAAAGGACAGGTGTTGGAAGGAACAGTGAAAAACATTACCGACTTCGGCGCCTTTATGGATTTGGGTGGTCTGGATGGTCTGTTGTATATCACAGATATTTCATGGGGTCGTATTTCTCACCCTGCTGAAGTGCTCAAGATGGATCAGAAGATCAACGTGGTGGTATTGGATTTTGATGATGAGAAAAAACGTATCAGCCTTGGCTTGAAACAATTGACTCCTCATCCCTGGGATGTATTGCCAGAAACAATTGCAGAAGGTAATATAGTAAAAGGTAAAGTAGTGAACATTGAAGACTACGGCGCATTCCTTGAAATATTGCCAGGTGTTGAAGGTCTTGTTCACGTAAGTGAAATTACATGGGCCAACACGCCGATCAATGCGAAAGAATTCTTCAAATTGGGCGACGAGCATGAAGCGAAGATCGTTACCCTGGATAAAGGGAGCCGTAAGATGAGCCTGTCTATCAAGCAGCTTTCGGCAGACCCATGGAATGATATCGAAAGCCGTTTTGCTGAAGGTAGCCGTCATACCGGCCTGGTGAAAAACATTACCAATTATGGTGTGTTTGTTGAACTGGCTCCTGGTATCGGTGGTATGATCCACATCAGCGACCTGAGCTGGTTGAAGCGTTTCAATCACCCAAGCGAGTACACAAAAGTTGGTTCAAACATCGACGTGGTGATCATGGGTATCGATAAAGAAAACCGCAAATTGCAATTAGGCCATAAACAATTGGAAGAAGATCCCTGGAATGCATTGCAGGATACATTTGCCATCGGCACGTTGCATGAAGGCGTAGTTACCCGTCGTGATGACAAAGGTGCTATCGTTCAATTGCCTTACGGCTTAGAAGGTTTTGCTCCTAACCGCCACCTGACAAAAGAGGATGGCAAGAGCATCGGTGCAGATGAAACAGCTCAGTTCATGGTGATCGAATTTGATCGCAATGAAAAACGCATTGTTCTTTCACACAGCCGCATCTGGGAACAAGGCCAGATAGAAGAAAAAGAAGCTGCCAAGAAAGAGGCAAAAGCGGAAGCTGAAAAAACCAAGAAAGCAGTGAAGAACATCCAGGGTAAAGTGGAAAAAGCTACTTTAGGTGACCTCGGTGTATTAGCTGACCTGAAAAAGAAAATGGAAGGTGGCGAAGCAGCCGCTTCTGATGATGCGAAAGCTGAATAATTTCTTTAAGTTTTATCATACAAGGCTGTCCATTTGGGCAGCTTTTTTTATGCCACCAAATACTTCGGCAACCTCAGTACACGAATGACACGAATAGGATTACTTCGTGCAAATAGTTTTTTGTAGCTGTAAACTAATCTGTGTTTATTAGTGTTTATCTGTGACCCTACTGTTGCCACGAACAAAGATTACGTTTTGAAATTTGTGTCATTGGCGGCCCTCTGCTCTCAATTGCTTAATTTCACATCATTATTGAACGGTTAAATAATTGCCATGAGTTCGTTGAGGGAGCGATTAAAAAACTTCAAGCTGGTCCGTAAAATGGTGTATGCCGTGGTTGGTCTTTTTTCATACCCCGGGCTGGCAATGATCAATAAACTAAAAATATCCGGCACTGAACATCTTGAAAACCTGCCAAAAGAAAATGTTCTTTTTGTAAGTAATCATCAAACCTACTTCGCAGATGTCATCACCTTCCTTCATATTTTTTGTGCTGTAAAATGGGGCAAGAAAAACAAGTTGGGCATTCCTTACTACCTGCTCAATCCCTTTACCCGTGTCAACTATGTAGCGGCTGAAGCCACCATGAATGGTAGCTGGATAAGCCGGCTGTTTACGCTGGCAGGCGCATTAACGGTGAAACGGGTATGGAATGCCGAAACCAACGAAACCCGTAAAGGACTTGACCCTTCTGATACAAGAAAGATCACAAGAGCATTGGAAAAAAACTGGGTAATTACCTTTCCACAAGGAACTACCAAGCCATTTGCGCCCGGTAGAAAAGGTACCGTTCTTGTCATCAAACAAAATAAACCCATAGTGATACCTGTCGTGATAGATGGTTTTTGGCGGGCTTTTAATAAAACGGGATTGAAACTAAGAAATAAGGGAACGATTTTATCGGTGTACTTCAAGCCTCCAATGACAATTGATTACAATGATAGCTCAGAAGAAATACTGCGACAAATAATGGATGCAATTGAACAAAGTAAAAACCACATGCTGGCAGCAAAGCATGAAGTGGTGCATGGTTAAATATGGTTGAAAATTAACTCAGGGTTGCTTATTCAGGCCAATATTTTCTTCGTTGTAATTTTGTAGTTATCTTTCTTGTCGTATATGACCCAAAAGCCCGCTACTATTAAAGAGATCGCCAGGCGGTTGAATGTTTCTGTGTCAACCGTTTCAAGAGCACTGCACAATCACCCCAGCATTGGTCTGCGCACGAAAATGCAGGTGCAGAAATTAGCTGAAGAGCTAAACTACGAACCCAACCAGGCTGCCATCTCATTCAAGCAAGGCAAAACATTTACCATAGGCGTTATACTTCCCAATTTAGGCGAAGAGTTTTTTTCTACTGCCATAAATGGAATTGAAAATATAGCTATTGAAAATAATTATACCGTATTGATAGGCCAGTCACACGACGATGTAGAAAGAGAAAAGAAAATTGTGGATACGATGCGTCGGCACCGGGTAGATGGTTTGCTGGTATCATTGTCAAAAAACACCGATAGTTACGAGCACTTCCAACAATTAGCCAATTATTCAATCCCGGTTGTATTTTTTGATCGGGTACCTGGCAGCCCCGATGTTTATTCTGTATCCTGTAACTTAAAAAGCAGTTCTGTTCAGCTGGTTGACTGGCTGGTTAGCCAGGGGCATAAAAATATCGGGTTTATAAAAGGGCCTGATACCATGTTGCCCTCACAGGAAAGATTGAATGGCTACCTGGAAGGGTTGAAAAAAAATAATCTTTCAGTTGATCAATCTTATATTGTACAAACGGACCTCAGCAAGGAGAAAACTCTTGAAGCCGTCAGGCAATTGCTTCTTTTGGAAAGACGTCCTGCAGCAGTGATTGCGTTTAATGATTACGTTGCTTTGGATGCCATCAAGTACTCAAGAAATGAAGGCTTAAAAGTGAATAAGGATATTTACTTTGTAAGCTATGCCAACCTGCCGATGACCAGTTATCTGGATGAGCCGCCATTGGCTTCAGTGGAACAGTTCCCCTATGAACAGGCGGAGAAGGCTACAGAAATTTTGATGCAACTGATTAATAAAAAAAATCCTGAAGAAATAGGAGAAAAGCGGGTTGTAATGCAAAGCAAGGTTGTGGTGCATGAAGACCTTGTTAAGAAAATCGAAAAGAAAAATCTTCAAAAATAGTAGACCCGTTTTTTTCATAAAAGCCTCATTCAGCTAACTCCTTCCGATAAATTACATCATAAAATAAAAAAGCATTAACAAAGGTTAATACTTTTTCTTGCCCTGCCTCAATGGGAGATGTATTCTAAAAATGGCCGGTTATTTCGAAGTAGTCAATCAATGCTTTTTAAAAATTAGATGGTGAGATTTGGTCGCCGCCTTATTATTTCCTGTAATCGGATGGATTATTACGATAACGATAACTGTAATTAATCATGCCCAATGCATGAAATATACTATTGCTTTTAGTGACACCAGGCCCTATTTTTAAATTCTAAAATCAGAATTTTATGAAAACGCAACTATCGGCATTTGCTATTTCGGTAATGATTATTACCACAGGCATTTCTTCAGCAGCAGAAAATTCAGTAAATCCAACAATTAATGTGAAAGCCGGGTATGTGCAAGGCCCCGTCTTTACTTCTTTCTCCACTCACCGGCAAGGAAAAGGTATAGCCCTTACCTGGTCAGTTGAATCAACTGCAGGCGTCGTAAACTTTACCATTCAAAAAACATATGAAGATGTCACAGATCCATATGCGGTATGGGAAGACGTAACTTCATTGCCAGAAGACGGTTCAAGATCTTACAAATTTACAGATGACAATGTTTTTCCTGGTTTCATCAGCTATAGGATAACAGCAACGCTAATCGATGGAACTACCGCGCAATCGGGAATTTCGACGGTCCAAATTGTAAGCCGCTAGTTTATAAAAATGAGGAGGCTGCGAAGGAATCACCTTCGCAGCCATTTTTTATCGTGCCATTAGGAAATATTTTTTCTTACCAATGGGAATGATGCTAAATAACCGGTATTTTCAGGAAAGCTTTCTTTTCCGCCTGCGATCCTGTATGTTTAACCAAATGCTCAACGCAAAACTCAGCAGGAAAACAATCAAGGTGCCTCGTTCTACCAATCCAGGATCCAAATCAGCACCTGTCAGCTTGAGAATAAGGAAATGTATGTAGGAACCGGAACGGTCTTCGTATCCCAGTTTATCACGCACATCCCAATGCCAGTCGGTACAGACGCAATATCCCCAGCCATACCAGATGCCCAATATAAACCATGAAAAGGCAGTTAATGAAAGAGTAATTAGATGAAGTTTACGGGTACGGGGAAAAATCCATCCGACCATATTAAACAAGGTGAACACGGTATGAAACACAAAGAAAAAAATATTGAGAAACTGGTACCACATTTATGCAGGTATTAAAGAGGATTTTGGAAACAGGATAGGCATAAGTCAATATTTTATCATTCTATTAAGCAGGATGGCCAAGTTTAACTTCCAGTTCGTTGATAAGTGGTAGCTGGCCGGGCAAAATCTTTTCCTTTGATTCCGCTACAGCAAACCATGCAGCTTTATCAATTTCAGGAAATGATTTTTTCTTCCCGGATTTTGGCGGCCATTCAATTTCAAAGCTGTTGCTTTTTATGCTACCGGTATCTACATCTTTTTCCAAAGCCCAGGCATAAACCAGTTTGCCGCTTTTTTGCTTTACCGGTGTCAATTCAATAAAATTTCCTTCGGCTTTTATTCCTGTTTCTTCTGCCAGTTCTCTCTGTGCGGCAGATAGGGGATCTTCTTCAGCTTCAAACTCACCTTTAGGAATGGACCATGCGCCTATATCCTTTTTTGCCCAGAAAGGCCCGCCGGGATGTACCAGCAATACTTCCGGCAGACCGCCCGAAAAGCGATAGAGAAGAATGCCGGCGCTTTTTTTTGATGATGCTGATTTTGCTTTCATTCTTAAAGATAAAACAGAAAAGCTAAGTCGATTTTTCCATACAATAGCATTCTTTTGTTGCCGGAAATCCAAAAAGACAGATTTTTTTGAAACCTATTTTTCATGAATGCGTCTTATAGAATAAATCAAAAACATGAAACCGATTATCCCAGCCTTTTTAGCATTGACTTTTAGTATCGCATCACAAACTGCTGTCAATGCCCAGTGTGAAAAGAAACTTTCACTTACTTCTTCTAAAACAGAATACCTGGATACTGCAGGATCGGTGCGAAAAACGGTGGATGAAGTAACTGAAATAATCATTTCGGAAAAAACCATCACTATCTCTCCAGCCAGCGACCATACTATGACAGGCACGATTCGATCGACGAAATGTGCATGGCAAATCCCTTTCAGGGAGGGACAGAGCGAATTCAAAACTCAATTTGAAGACCAGGGCGAGACGAAAAACATCACTGTCACACTGGAAGGTAAAAATGGAAAAGTATCTTTCCTGGCAACGTTTGACGATGCACCCGATAAAAGAATCCGTGTATGGGCCGACAGTTTTAAAGAAACGAAATAGAGATAGCCAGCAAAGCTGGTCAAGTGAATAAAAGAAAGCCCCGGCTCGTGCCTGCCTGTCGGTAGGCAAGTCTCTCACGAGCCGGAATCATCTGCAATAGTTAGCTTTGTTTCATGGAGGGTAGATTAAGCAATAAGCGAAAATCATAATTGAGATTGGAAGTGTTTTAGTGTTGCAAGGTAGCTGGTTCGTGGGGAATACGAACCCAAGGCTGTGGGAGAATGCAAGGGATAGGACATAAAGTTACTCATTAGCAATGCCATTACCAGGAGCTACTTATACAAATGGAACTACAAATACTGGAATAACAATGATTAAATATATATATATATATATACATAATTTTTATAGTCCTTTACATAGGTATGATGGTGGTATGGTCTATGAGATATCCTCTATCGCATAAGATTGTAGGGGTAAAGCCAGATTGATTGAGAAGAGAAGCTTAACACAACAGGAATATAAAGGGCTTAAAAAGGCCGTCATAATTCGACAATGGTGTAGTACGGTCTTCCTTTATAGCTCTTTATTTGTACTTCTTATGTCAATTTTCCTTTTGCGAAATCGTTGGTTTGAGCCTACAATTATTGTGAAAGTAGTTATGATTGTTGCGGGAATAATGGCTTTGATATTGATACTTGCAAGTGGTATCCATTTTATTCCCGGGCCCACCAATAAGATAAATAATAACGAAAGCCAAAGCTTAAAGCCCCTTGATGTTTTTATTTAAAATGATTTGCAAAAGCAATTAAACAATAAAAAAGATAACTTTAATAATTCTATTCTTTACTTCAACCTCAATGCTATTGCCCAAAATATGACCTCACACCAAGCTGGCAAATCCATTGATCAGAGAGTGAGAGATAAAGAAACAAATAGTATAAACACTTATGTTTTTTGTTGAGTTGTTTGGTTTGCCGTCAATAATTTTTCCCGATCTTTAATGAATGCCGGTAATCAACTGGTATATAGCTAACTCAAGCTTGTTTATCTTAGAGGAAAGGCCTGTTTCGTTGCTGCATTAAAATATCCATGTAAAACTGTGGTGGTATACGTGTTGAAAGGAGCCTTTTTAACCCTTATTAATTTATAATTACATGCAATCGCCGGCTGGCGCCAATTTTCAATGGCTTTTTGAATCTGCACCTGGCTTATATCTTGTCCTGCTGCCTGATCTTAGCATTCTTGCGGCATCCGATGCATATCTGCAGGCTACCATGACGAAAAGAGGGGAGATACTCGGTCGGAATTTGTTTGATGTATTTCCCGACAATCCAGATGACCCTGCTGCTACAGGTGTCTCGAATCTTCGTGCATCGCTGAACTATGTACTACAAAACCGTGAGGCCCATACCATGGCTGTGCAGAAGTATGATATACGCAGGCCCGATGGCAGTTTTGAAGAACGGTTTTGGAGCCCGCTGAATAAACCGGTGTTCAATGATAAAAATGAACTCGTCTATATCATTCACCGGGTAGAAGATGTAACGGAATTTGTCAGGTTGAAAAGAAACGAAAGCCGGCAGCAACAACAGAGCGAGACAATGAAGCGGCAACTGGAAGAAATGGAGACAGAGATTTACAAGCGGGCACAGGAAATACAGGAGATCAATAAAAAATTGTTGGGCGAAATACAGGAGCGGCAAAAAGCAGAAGAAAAATTCAGGGGGTTGCTGGAGTCGGCGCCGGACGCGATGATCATTGCCGGTAAAAAAGGGGAAATAGTATTGGTGAATCAGCAAACAGAAATTCTTTTTGGCTACAATAAAAATGAATTGATAAACCAGCCCGTTGAAATGCTGATTCCCAATCATCTTCGACACAGGCACGAGGGACATCGTGCCGATTATTATAATGAACCAAGAGTAAGAGCCATGGGAGTGGGACTGGAATTGTATGCTGTGCGCAAAGACGGCAGCCAGTTTCCGGTCGAGATCAGTCTTTCACCACTTGCTACTACGGAAGGAATGCTGGTGTCTGCGGCTATCCGCGACATCACCGACCGTAAAAAAAGCGAAGCTATCATCCAACGGCAGCGCCAGGACATCCAGGATTTTATAGACAGCATGTCAACACTCTGCGCCAAAGTGGCCAAAGACGGAACGTTACTGATGGTAAATAAAACAGCTTTAATGGCGACGGGTTTATCCATGGAGGAATTGCTGCAGACCAATTTCCTGGAAGGAAATTGGTGGGCCTACGATGCAGCAGTGCAGCGCCGGGTAACAGATGCTTTTGCAAAAGCATGTGCCGGAACTCCCATTAACTATGATGAAACCGTTTTTGTATTTGGAACAGAACTCACCATTAACTTTAGTTTGATTCCTATACTGGCGGCTGATGAAACAGTGGACTATATCGTGGCCGAAGGAAGAGATATCACTTCATTAAAACTTACAGAGGCGGCCTTGCAAAAACAAACGCAGCAACTTGAAAAGGTAAACAAGGAATTGGAAAGTTTCTCCTATTCTGTCTCACATGATCTGCGGGCACCGCTCCGGATCATTGATGGTTATACCGGCATGTTGGTAGGTGACTATAGCAATAAGGTGGATGAAGAAGGAAAAAGGATGTTCGGCATTATTACAGAAAATGTACGTAAGATGGGCCAGTTGATTGACGACCTGTTGAATCTTTCGCGGCTGGGACGGAAAGAACTGGTTGTGCACCCCATTGACATGAACAAAATGGTGGCATCGGTACTAACCGAACAGCTCTCGCAGACAACAAAACACTATCATGTAGAAACAGCAGAACTCGAACCTGCTGATGCTGACGGCAGCCTGCTGCGCCAGGTTTGGGTAAATCTTATTTCCAACGCTATTAAATATGCAGGTGGCAGGGAGAAGCCGTCTATTGAGATCAGTTCCAGGAAGACCGACAATGAAATTATTTATAGGATAAAAGACAATGGGGTGGGATTTAATATGAAATATGCTGATAAACTATTCGGCGTGTTTCAGCGGCTGCATAAAATGAACGAATTTGAAGGTACCGGTGTAGGCCTTGCATTGGTACAACAGATCATTAGCCGGCACGGCGGACGGGTATGGGCCGAAGCAGAAGTAGATAAAGGCGCTACCTTTTTTTTCGGCCTGCCTCTTTTGGCTGATAAACATTGAAAACCAGTAACGGTATGGCAGAATACGATCTGATCGAGATTCTTTTTATAGAAGACAATCACTACGAAGCGGAGCTAACTATATGGAGCCTGCAAAAGCATAACCTCGCCAATACAGTGAAGCATATTGACGATGGAGAGGAAGCTTTGGATTTTATTTTTTCAAGAGGTGTATATGCCAACAGGCAAAACTCGCCACATCCCAAACTTATCATTCTTGATTTGAAGCTGCCCAAAGTAGATGGCCTTGAAATACTCAGGCAGTTAAAATCAGATGAAGAAACAAAGAAGATTCCGGTGGTTGTTCTTACTTCATCAAAGGAAGAAAGAGATGTGATTGAAAGTTACAAGCTGGGTGTAAATAGCTACATTGTCAAGCCGGTGAATTTTGAAACATTTACAAAGGCGGTGGCCGACCTCGGTTTGTATTGGGTCATTTTGAATCAAAGTCCTTATTCCTGAAAATCAGTAAGCAATACATGGATGGCAAGCCTTGATAGATTTATGTGCTTATCATGATCAGGAGGAGTAAATACAGGGTAATTAATAAAATAAAGAAACCTGCAAAGATTGATTTTGCAGGTTTCTTTATTTATCTACTATTACAACTAATTAAAGAAAGCGGAGAGAGAGGAATTCGAATCTTTCTCAAAATCTTTTGAAAATCAATATTGTGAAGAAGCCCGAGTGTACTTACTCATGAATTACTCACTACTTTAGTTATTTATTCATGCCAAATTTCAAAAAATAATTTCGGCTTTTCGCTGACGATAAATTTATAGGCATAAATATATCTTAATTACAAACACTTTCTGCAATCAAATAATAAACACGGTACGTTCCATTGGACCTCAATTGTATTTGAATATTATCGTCATTAAATTTATCTGTGCATCCCTGTACCCGGGAACCAAACCATTCCGTACTGGTGCCTTCATCATCTCCGCGATCAGTTCGGAATATTTTGGAAGCCTCGGATAAAAGCAAATATTGGTCGGCAGTTCTTGTCGTGGGGTGACTAAACTTATGCAATGAATACAATATCGTCAAACCGGATATTCAAATAATCCCTTCCGAAAAAGTATGTAGCATGAAACCTACTTCGTTTGTCACCGATGGCATGTAGGCCAGATAATTATACCAACCTATCCTGCCCTTATTGCGGCCTGCAAATTTGGATACATCGCCGGTTATATTTGCCAGCTTTGTCCGGAAGATGGTTTGCCTGCGCTTTTCGACCTATTTAAGTACCTATCTGCCTAGGATTGCTATAATGTGGTGTATTTATTTTTTTATTTTAAGCCGATCCTGGTTCTGCTTTTTCGTTTCCAGCCAATGTAATATTTGATATATAATTTAATTATAGAAAAGATAGTGGTCTTATTTACCTGCATTTTGAGTGCATCTTTTGCATGGGATAGCGCTGCTTTGGGATCATTATAGTCATGAAAGATTTGATCGGATATTTTCGCGAAGTAAATGGAAAAGTTTTTTATGGCTGATTTTCTTAATCTCTTCCGTTGATCTTGTGGAAGATATTGTTGAACTATATCAATCACTTTCCGAACGTCTTTTATATCCTGCCGTGATAAAAGCGACCCTGCGCTGATATTGGCCGGGTGTTTTCTATACAGTGCAAGATAGTTGGGAGAAAAGACAACAGGAAAATGTGCGGCGATACGTATCCACATTTCCCAATCTTCGCCATAATGAACAGCAAAAAAACTCCCCAGCTGTTCATATACACTTCTTTTTACCACCATTGCCGGCGGCTCTACCCATTGCACCTGGGCAATTTTGTATAGCCAGTTGTCAATAATGCCCGGTTTTTCTGAAACCTTTTTATGATCGAACCATTGCTTTCCATTTTTATCAATATATGAAACGGCCGTAAATGCAGCGCCTGCCTGCGGATATTGATTGAATAAATTTTCAATTTCAAGATAAAAGCCGGGTTTTACCAAATCATCGCCATGCAACAAATGGATCAACACTCCTTTGGATCTGTTTAAACAGGTTTCAAAATTTCTTAAACTTCCCACATTTTTTTCTTGCCTGAAGAAGCCTACTCTTCCTTTTCCAATTTCCTGAACGAGTGCGGCTACATCTTCATCTGTGCTGCAATCATCAATTACTTCTATCTGCATTTTTTCAGCTCCAGGATCCTGGGCTAAAACACTTATGAGGGTGTCCCGCAGATAATAAGAACAATTAAAGGTTGGTATCATTACAGACCATAATGGTTTTTTAATCCCGGCCGGAAGCGCAGGTATTACCGGTGGAGAAGTTGGCGTTCTAACCATGGCTGGTAATTTTCATTGTAATATTTTGCCTTGACAGCCTATGCCACAACATTAAAAACGAATTTTTCTTTTTAAAAAATATTTTACGTGGTTCAGCAACATCGAGAGCTCCCACAGTCTTAACAATAATAGCGCGGATTTGCTTCGTGGAAGTTGTTTGAGTATCAGCGTCAGCGTGAATCTTCGTTTATACAAAGCTGCTTTCCGGATGTTCTTTATATCCCTGTTAACATTTTCAGTGCCGATGATCCGTTCGGTAATAAATTCAAGCTCCCGAAAGCATTTTACTATGCGTCCAATTTTTCTTTGTTTTAATAGCGGCTCAATATCGTATTGAAAGCAATTCACATAGTCTTTTGCAATTGAATAATTTTCTCCGGCATAAAAACGTAAATTCCTGGTCGTTTGCTGGAAGGCCGCTTCAGTATATTCCTTTCTTTTGGTTACCTGGTGAAGGCTTTGCGGATTGTTCCTGTAATCAAGCAATACTTCGGGTAAATTATAGATCTTATACCTGCGGGACAGGAGCCAGAACAATTCAAAATCTTCCGAGTACGGCACGGTATACATACCAACGTCCTGCACGGCTGTTTTCCGGTACATCACACTTGGGTGATAAATAGGAGAACAGAAGGTGAGATTGTAGTAAAAGTAATTACTATCAGTTTTATCAATATACACAGTTTGCTTGTCTTCTGTTATTACCCGGGCCAATGTAGAAACCAATGCACAGTCAGGATGTTCGTTTAAGTAGGTGTATTGTTTCTGTAAACGATCAGGGTAACTAATGTCATCTGCATCCATTCTTGCTATCAGTCCGGCCCTGGCTAAATTGATACCTTTATTTAGAGAAGCGGTGATGCCCAGGTTTGTTTCGTTTTGTACAAGTACTATACGCTGATCACAATAGGAGTTTATAATTTTTACACTGCTGTCGGTAGAACCATCATCAAGTATAAGAAATTCAAAGTCCGCAAAAGTTTGATTTAGTATGCTGTCAATCGCTTCTGATAAAAACCTTTCTGCATTATAAACCGGCATTAAAACAGTTACGGATGGCTGTGCCATACAGGAAATTTATTTATTGATTGATAAAGCCTTTCGTAACATTCTTTTAACCCGGGATAGCAAGACGTGACGGACAAACCACGTCGGGCTAAAAGGTAACAAGGCCTTTTGCAAAAGAAAGTTGACTTCAGGATAGTGAATCTTATTATTTTTAAGGTAGTATTTTAACCAGACAAGAAAGTATTTCCTGTCTCGTATATATTCACCCTTCTCGTGAGATGAATGTACTAAGGAGCCGGGCCGTTGCCGGTACCTGTTTTTGCAACTGGAAGAGATGTAAACTGGTTCATGCAAATAGAATTTAATCAGGAAAGACTGATCATCGTACATGCCGGTGAATGATTCATCAAAAGCACCATGTTTATTTATTATTTCTTTTTGAACAAGCATCCCGCAAATGCAAGGGGCCGCTCCTTTGTTCAATGGATATAGGGTCAGTGCCAGTTGCGGCGGCAAATACAATTTGTCCTGCTCTGCGCCGATAGTGACAATTTCATTTTTACGGCCGCTATCATTCCAATCGTACCAATATTCTGAGGCTTCACAGATCATGGTTGCCGGATGCTGCTGCATTATATTTAACAGGCTGGACAACATATCAGGGAACCATAGATCATCTGCGTCCAGGAAAGCGATTAGCGTGCCGCTTGCTTTCTTTATGCCGAGGTTTCTACTTTTACTTGCCCCCCTGGTCGCATGATCTTCATGTTCCAGGTAAATAATTTTGCCAGGGTATTCAGCTGCAAATGCTCTTGCGATGCTCGTGCTGTTATCAAAGGATCCGTCATCAATAAGCACCAACTCCCAGTTGTCGTAATCCTGTTTTAAAACACTCTCTATCGTTTCCCGGATATACAGCTCTGTATTTAGAAAGCAAGTGATAATAGAAATTTTTGGCGTAATGGCACTCATGACTGCGGTTTTTATTGGCGATTAGTAATTGGACCATTTTATAAGTAGTTGCCGCAACTGGTTCCCGCTACAATTATTGACTTGAAATCTGCCAAGTGTAAAGGGGTCAGCGTACTTCTTCACTGTTTTTGCATTTGTCGTAAAAGCTGCTTCAAAGCCCAATTGTTTCAATATTTTGATGGTTAAGTCATTAAATTTTCCGGATGGGTATGCAAACAGGTCTATTTTTTTTCCTGTGATTTGTTCAAGGAGAAGTTTGTTCTCTAAAACCTCTTTGTGCTGTATGCCTTCATTGTAATAAGGTAGCATCGGGTGTGACACTGTGTGTCCCCCCACATTAAACAATTGGTGGGCTGATAATTCTCTTATCTGTTCGGAAGACAAGCAGCGATATGCCGGCTGGAGATTGGTGTCGACGCCCGCCCATTTTCTTACCTGTTCGATTAATTTAATTTGTTCCCGGTCAGGTATCAGGCTAAAATATTTCCAAAGCTTAAAATAAAGTTTGGAGCGTGAAGTTTCAGCAGGGTTGTAGTAAATATAATTTTTATGCCTGTCCAGTAGTTCGTCTGTTAACGAGGTTTCATCGGCAAGGTCATAAGAAAACGGGTGACTATTTATGTCTAATGATAAAGTTGGAGGAAGTTCTTGTCTTTGCAACAGCATATGGGCTAGTTCATCCCACCAAAATTCACTGGTTGAATCAATACCTTTTGAGGTAATAAAAAAAGTGGCTGGAAGCTCATATTTCTCTAGAAGAGGCTTAGCGGTAAAATAATTATCAGCATACCCGTCGTCAAAAGTTATGGCAATATATCTTTTGCTAAACTTCTTTTTTTTCATCTCCCCGATAATCTGTGGCAGGGGCTTGACGATATTTTTGCTTTTCAATAGCTTTAAGTGCTGTTCAAAATTGTTTGCGCTAACAGACAATTGCCAGGGATCAATGACAGGATTGGCAATGCGGTGGTACATTAGAATAATGGCCTCGCGTTTAACAATATGCTTTATCCTTTGTTTTATATTGAACATCAGTCTGGCTTTTTAACTGTTTTTACCGTAATAATTACCTGGAAATGGGGATCATGATAATCGAGTTTTTCTTTTGATAATTCGGGCAACCCCATTCCATATAAAAATGCAGATGCTGTAAATACATTGCCAAAAGATTGTACCGTGGTCCGGCTTCCCGGAAAAGTTTCGGCCATTAAAGGGTGGAATACTTTGTCTGTGAAGGCCCAATACCATGTGGCATTCCATTCACCGTGATCGATGGAAGTAATATAGGGCACGGTGAGGAGCAGGGTACCGCCGGGTTTCAGGATGCGGTGACAGGTTCTGAGAGCTTCCTTAAAATCATAAATAAGATGGAGCGTCTGGGTAAAAATGATACAATCGAACGTATTGGCCGGTATATGGGGCGCATTACTGATGTCACCAATAATGGTAGCTGCAGGATTTTTTTCGTCAATATGTAAGATGTCACTTTTAGTTACGTTCACACCTCCATATAATAAGGTGTAGGTATTATCACCGATTTCAAGTATTCTCCCCGTTATACTGGCGGATTCTGTTTGCAAGAAAGTTTCAATATAGAATCTGTCAAGGGGACCTCCCCTGTCATAGCCAAATACTTTGCTGAAAGGAATCAGGCGGTTGAAATCTCCTAATCTAACATGGTTGATCGGAGGCGGTAACAATTTGGAAGGGGTTAGCCTGCACAATCTTTTTAGAATTGAATACGGAATAAGTTTTTTAATGGAGGACTTGATCATAGCTTTATTTCGTTTGCGAAACGGGTAAATCCAATTTTGTTGCCGACCAACTTACGGATCGGATGTACAATGATGAATTTTAAAAAGAGATAAGGCCTGGCTTTTAGCAAAAAGGTAAGATCCCTTTTAAACGATTTGTTCCTGGTTGAACGGACCCTCAGGTAACTTTTCATGGCATAATATTTTCTCCAAAATAATTGACCTCTTTTATACGCCTCGGTTTCGGCTTTTGTTTTTAATAAATTTTTTTGCCGTTGCAATACACTTAATGCAGATGATAACATTACGTCAAAATCTAAAGACATATTTGATGAATGTTTTCGATATGCGGCAGTTTTTTCCGTGTGATGAATGACGGGGTATTTCCTTGCGATTTTTAAATAAAGATCATAATCCTCGCAAGCTTTGAGTGTTTCATCAAACAAAAACTCATTAAATATCCAACGGCGGTATAATACAGTTGATATCATACCAACATAATTGTAATGTAGAAGATGCTGGTAATGGTTAGCAGTAATTTCCACTTTACATTCGGCGATGATATTTTTGGCTTCATCTACGTTGTCATAACTTCCAGATACAAATGCAGCTTGTTCATTTTGTCGCAAGTAATGAAGATTAGTTTCTATTGCATCAGGATATAGCCAGTCATCCGCATCTAAAAAAATAACCCAGTCCCCGGAGCAATTTTTTATTCCTGTATTCCTGCTGGCGGACAATCCCTTGTTTTTTTGCGAGATATATTTAACCTGTGCATGGCGTAGAGCCACCTGCCTGGTATTATCGGTTGAGCCGTCGTCAACCACAATAATTTCGACTGCTGAATGCGTTTGTTGCAAAACGCTTTCGATAGCTGCTGGTAAATAATGGCCATGATTATAACAGGGTATGATAACAGATACCAGCGAACCTTTTTTATATGGGTTAAGACCTTCCATATTTAGAACTCAATTTTATTTTGATGTAACTGCACATCAAACTTTGGTCGCACATACCCGATCCATTTGCCATACCAGGCAATATCTTCCCGATGGTCTTCCAGGTGAAAGGACAGGCATTCTTCGTAGTAGAACAGCATGCTTGAACTGTCTTTTACAAATATTATTGAAATATAGTAGGAGCCATCATTTAGGAAGTTCCCGGGTATCAGGCATTCCCCTTTAATGAGCCCATTTTTAAAGTCCTTTTTTGGGGAACATACATCAAATATGCATTCACCTGAAATGGTGAACAGGTGTACCCCGCACATTAAATTAATGTCTTTGTGTCCATGGTACCAAAATTCAAAACTGATCAACAGCGGCGTTCTGATATCCATAATATCCGGATGATTTGTATACCGGGGAGTAAGCAGTACTTTTTTTATCCTGATATGTTCGTTGCCGGGCGCTGTCTGCGGATTATTAAATTCCTGGATCAGCCTTTGGTGGGTTGCTTTGTTAATATAGCCGGCAATCACATTTTCCGGATTTCCTTCATCAACTATTTGGCCCCCTTCCAGCAAAATAGCCCGCTGGCAGAGATTTCGGACTGCCTGCATATTATGGCTTACAAAAAGAATTGTCTTTCCGTCCTGTATTGAAGAGTCTTTCATTTTGCCCAGGCATTTTCGCTGAAATTCCGCATCTCCAACCGCTAATACCTCATCTACTAATAATATTTCAGGATCGAGGTGTGCTGCCACCGCAAAGGCAAGACGTACATACATCCCGCTGGAGTATCTTTTTATGGGCGTATCAAGAAATTTTTCTATTCCCGAAAAATCCACAATCTCATCAAACTTCTCTGCTACTTCTTTTTTCTTCATTCCCAATATCTGTCCGTTTAAAAAAATATTTTCTCTGCCGGTTAATTCGTTGTGAAAGCCGGTACCAACTTCCAGTAAGCTGGCAATTCTCCCTTTTCCTTTTATTATGCCCGTAGTGGGGAGGCTGATGCGTGAGATAATTTTTAGCAGGGTCGATTTGCCGGCGCCGTTTTTCCCAATAATCGCCAGTACCTCTCCCTGTTTAACTTCAAAACTTATATTTCGCAATGCCCAGATATATTTTTCAGCTATCTTTTCATCAGCTAAAATCCCTGTATTCGCCGGAGGCTTTCTTTCGGGGGATCTTTTTGCCCACCACATTTTCCATTCATCTTTAAGCGATGTAAAATCAAGTACACCCAACCGGTACTGTTTGGAAATATTCTCTGCTTTAATTACCAGATCCTTCATAAAAGTGATTTAAATGGTGTCCATGACCTTTAATTCTCTATTCTTAAATAGCACCATTCCGATCAGCGAAACGATCAAAACACTTGACATGCACACCGTCATATTGATAAATGAAATTTCTTTACGTGTCAAAAATGCAGACCTGAAAGTTTCAAGTATCCAGGTTAGAGGATTTAGCCAAAACCAGGGTTTATATTTTTCAGGTATAATAGATAAAGGGTAAATGACCGGAGTAGCAAACATAAATAAGCGTAATAATATCTGGGTCAGGCTTTCCAGGTCGCGGTATTTAGCTACAAAAACGCTTGCTATCAGTCCTAAACCCAAGGCGAAGCCCGCGGTTAATAACATCAACAAAGGCAGCAGCAATATGTACCAGTTGGGATAAACGTTTTCAAAATAAAAGAAATAGAATAAGTAAATCAAAATAAACAGCAGCAATTGGATAAGAAACCGGATTGTTTGTGAGAGAATAGAGCTTAGCGGAACAACAAGCCGGGGAAAATAGACCTTGGAAAAAATATGGGCATTGCTAATAAAAGTCGACTGGACAGACTGAAAGCAGTCGGAGAAAAATGTCCATATAATCGTTCCACCAAGGAAAAATAAAACGGGGGGGGCACCATCTGTTGAAATTTTTGCAATCTTCCCGAAAACGAAAAAATAAACAAAAGTGGTCATCAACGGCTGTAAAAAATTCCAAAACGGACCGATGATAGTCTGCTTATACCTTACCGATAGATCCCTTTGCGTAAAACGAAGGAGCAGATCTTTGTAATGAATTATTTCAGCCATCCCTACATGCCACTTTTCCTGTGCCGGTTTTATTTCCCAATCCCACTGTTTATTTTTTTTCATTACTACTATTAATTAAGGTTAATCGTAAGACCTGCAAATTGCGGGCGTATGATTTTTTATTAATAAAAGCTTTTTATCCACATGCTTTAAACATGTGATACTAACCCGGTCGCCCGGTTTAGGAGCATAGGGTTGGGGTTTTTTTTCCATTCGTCTTGTAATTTATTTCCCCGTTAGTATTCGGTTGGTCTACTTTTTTGAAATCTCCCCGGCATCGGTTTGAAATTTTTATCAAGCAATAATCAATTAAAAAATCATACCGGAAACATTGATTTACAGTCAGGAGAAATTTTAATTATTGGCAATAATGATTTAGGTCAAAAAGGGAGCAATCCGTGTCGTAAAACGCCAAATCTATTCGCACAAAACTAAAGAGTCGAACACGCCGCCTATTATAATATAAAATCTTACCATATTTCAATGGCACAAATATTGGTTTAATGTTTCGCGCAAACACCATTGCATGTTAATAGTAATAATCCGGACTGCTCAGTATATCCAATATTCGATAAATCGCCTGGTCATTTGTTAAGCCTGAGGGTTTGAGTGAAGTGTTTTTGATGTGGTTTATGTCCCACGATTGCGGGTTGCCATGACTTGAATTTTAAATCGTTGAATGTTAGGTTATGGCTAGAAAAATGTTAAGTATTAACAGCAATCGGTCAATGAATTATTTGCTAAAGACGATTACATGTGTCAGCTACGATGTAATAACGGCCGAGGATACGGTTGAAGCAATGAGTTCATTGAAAACTACCGGAGAAATTGAGTGTATTTTAATCGATATCGACTATCAAACCGAGCAAAATTTAAACTTTATACTGCATTTAAAAGATAGTTTTTTATATCAATGCCCTGTCATTGTTCTCAGCAGTCATAAAGACATCTATGATAGTAATAAGCCTGCAAATGTAGAGAGTGTTTTTTATAAGCCTTTCGATCCACTTGATTTGAAAAAGGAGATCGATAAGATTATTATGGGCTCTTTGCAAAAATAATCCGGTACATATGCTAAAGATGTTATAATTCAAAACCCTATTGATATGATATCAGAAAACGTCCGTACAGAACCTATGGTTCCGAAAGATCAATGGCTAAGGATCTCCAAATTTACGGCCCGGAATTTGCAAAATGGCAAGGCAAGATTCAGGTTTCTTTATATCGGTAGCCATATAGCAACAGAAGAGGTTTTGTTGCACCAGTTTGAAGCCGGGGATATGGCTTACGATTTTGGAGATGCAAAAAAAATGATTTTGGCGGAATCCAGCCGGGCTGCAGGATGTCTTTACGATGTTATTTTTATCGATTATCCTCTGGAAAGATCAGAATTAAAAAAGTTTTTTTCTTTTTTGAGAAGAAAAAAATTTTCAAGACTCGTACTTGTTTATAACGGCACCCGATTAACCGACAATTGCATAAAGGATATCAGAAGGTTTGATATGCTTGATGATGTTTTTGATATTCAATCCAACGACATTAATTACGCAGCAATAATTCCCTTTTTGAGAAGCAGCAAAAGAGCCCATAGACTAAGACGTTTGCGAGCTTTAAAAAACAGGGCCCGCAGACTTTCAGCCAGGCGCTGTATTTCATTCCTGCTAAAAAGATTGCTTGATATTACAGTTGCGACCATAGCCCTGATCCTTTTATTGCCCTTGTTGCTCATCATTGCTCTGATCATCAAGTTAGAATCTAAGGGCCCCGTATTTTATACATCATCCAGGGCCGGCAAAGGGTATAAAGTTTTCAGTTTTCACAAATTCAGAACTATGTTTTTAAATGCCGACCGGGAAATTAATACGCTTGCACACCTGAATCAATACAATGGTGATAATGCCAGCGGACCTGTTTTTTATAAGATACAGAACGATCCAAGAGTTACCAGGTTTGGGAAATTTCTACGTAATACAAGCCTGGATGAAATTCCCCAGCTTTTCAATGTATTAAAGGGGGATATGTCGCTTGTTGGCAATCGCCCGCTTCCTTTATACGAAGCCGCGTCCTTAACTACTAATGAATGCGTAGAGCGATTTACGGCAACAGCGGGTATTACGGGTCTTTGGCAGGTTAAGAAAAGAGGCAAAGCTGAAATGTCGGTTGACGAGAGAATAAACCTGGATATCACGTATGCCAGGAATGAAAATTTGATCTATGATCTTTGGATAATGTTATGTACGCCGGTAGCGCTTTTGCAAAAGAGCGACGTGTAGCATATCGGTAATTAAAAGAATGATAATAGGTCGAATGTTACCCACCTTAGTTTTTGTCACCAATCAGATTTTTCTTTCAGCTTTTTCCCATGTAGCACTTTGGGTCTTTGCATAAAACCGGCCTATGCCTCTTATGACGGCGTAATTCATTACACAAAAATAAAAAGGAATAAAAAAGGTTTTTACCTTAATTTCTTTTTTTTCAAACTGCCAACCAATGATCGCGGCAGTATAAAAGACGATTTGCGCTACGAGCAAAACGTCATATATCGTTCCTGCTCTTTGAAAAGCAAGATAGATGTTTATAAGAAAAAGAGCTAAAAGGCAAAAGGGCGCTATGGTCCAGCGCAGGACACGATGACTGATATACTGAAAGGAAAGGATTGGGTAGACCAGGGGGTTTAATAAGTTCCGGAGCCAGATGACCGATTGAATTCCGCCCGCCGCAATACGAATTTTTCTTTTTAATTCTTCTTTAATATTCGCAGAACTATTCTCCAAAGCATAAGCACCCGGCTCATAAACAACCCGGTAATTTTTTCCTGCGATCATCATCGAAATTAAAAAATCATCCAATATTGCGGTTGTATTAACTGGCTGATAAAGTTTCGTTCTTATACTAAAAAGCTCACCGGCTGCTCCCATTACGGAGTGTAATTCAGAGTCAAGCTTTTTCAGGAATGATTCATATTTCCAATAAAAGCCCTCGCCGGCAGTAGCGTCTGAATTTTCGGTAATAGCCACCCGCTTTTCACCGGCCACGGCCCCCACCTGTACATTTGTATAATGCCTGGCCATACTAATAAGGGCGTCCTTATTTAAAATGGTATTCGCGTCTGTAAATACAACAATGTCTGTATTTACTTCCTTCATGGCGCGATGTACTGCGTTTATTTTTCCCAATCTTCGGGGATCATGCAGTAGTTTTATTTGTGGATAACGGGAAATGATGGACGCCGTATTGTCGTCTGAGCCATCAGTGACGAAAATATAGAAGCATTTTCCGGCAGGATAAGCAAGCGAAATTGTATTGAGAATTTTTTTTTCAATAATGGCCTCTTCATTATAAGCGGCTACAATTACCGTCATGGAAGGCAGATTGCCAGCATCATCGGGAATTAAGCGGTTACCTTTTATCACCCGCCTGAATCTAACTAATGCATAAAGCAAAACACCATACCCGATATACGTATAGAAGATAATAATGAGGCATGACCAAAAAATAAGAGTCATAAAGAAGATATTTTTGATCTGCAAACAAGGCAATAGTTATTCCACTAATTCAGAAATGGGAAAAAATGTTTGTTGGTGGTGCGCGAAGAGAACTGAACAATGTTTCTTAGTATTAGATTTTTATTACTCCTTGTCATTATCGAGGTTTCAGATGAGGAATAGGTTCTACATACAGCCATCAGTTCGCCCGTTAATACGGTGGCGTGGATGAAAACTATAGAAAAAGGATAAGAATTTTTTTTATCCGGCTCAATATGATCAAACTGTACAGGGTGCTTAAGTGGGTTATACAGACTTTATTTTTTAAATATCTTGTGTGAAGGAGAGTAAAAGTTATGGCTATCCGTCTTATTGTTCATGTTCCACCATATCGCTTGTCCCAGCAGAGGGATTAAACGGCCTTGTTTGGCTTTTAGGTAGCGAATCAACTTAACCGGTACAACGACGCATAAAAAATATGCCATAAAGATCGGGTATACTAGTGTGGGCGCATGTTTTCTTACTATCAGAATTCTGTTTCTGTTCATATAGTATTCCTTTAAGGGCGATTGTTTGCCAACAGAGACCGATTCCTTGTGATAAATAACTGCCTGGGGATTTACCCAAATTTCAAATCCCCGCTTTCTTATCCGTTCGGACCAATCCAATTCTTCATAATAAAGAAAGAAGTTTTCTTCCATCACCCCGGCTTTTTCAATCGCCCGGCGGTTTACCATCATTGCGGCGCCGTGGGCATAACCTGTCTTTCCTGTTTTTTTGTCATATTGACCTTTATCAGTTTCAAACTGGCCAATGCATTTATTTTTGCCGGTGATATATTCTAAAGGAGTATAACCGGCGTATTGTATGATGTCTGAATGATGGTAAAGAATCTTTGGAGAAATGAGTCCTATAGTTGGATTTTTATCCAGGGTCGAAACGAGTTCAGTGACAAGGTTTTCCGTAACCTCCGTATCGTTGTTGATTAAAAATATATAATCTCCTTTGGCCAGACTGAGACCCAGATTATTACCACCAGCAAAACCAGTATTTTTTTCAGATCGGATAAACCGAACGGAAGGATATTTTTTTTTCCAGCCAGGTACAGGGTCGACAGTGCTACCATTATCCACAACGATTATTTCAACATTAGTATAGTTATTCAATGAAAAAATTGAATCCAACAGATCTTCCGTGATTCCAGGCTGGTTAAAGTTGACAGTAATGATGGAGACTAGTTTCATAACTAATGACTAAATGAGTATTTACCGGCAATAAAAAAAATCCGGCGCGATAAAGAACGCGGATTTTATGCCAGTTTTTTTTAGTGTGAAAATTTTGCATCAATAACCAAATATAACATCGCGGAAGGACTAATGCATTAGGAAAGTCAGATTCAAAGATTGATAGCATTTATGCGTGAGTTTTTTTTGGCATATATTTTTATTATATGTGACCTGGAAAAATGGACCGGAGAGTACAATCATTTTTCATTGAGGTTTGAAAATTGGCATTTGCAAATCAATGAACTAACTGCTGTAAAATGGCGCGGTATAAACTGGTATCTTTTTTGCCAAGAGTAACGTTCGGAATGTGTCTTGAAAATTGTTTTTGGTTTTCGGAGATACAAATTGTTATTCTCCACCAGTATTATGATTTATTGGAAATAGGTAAATAGATAAAGTGAATGCCCATATCAGAGGCAGGATCATGAAAAATATTGGAGATCCTAATGCTTGTTTGTCCGAAAATATACACACATCGGCGCATGGCGCATAAAATTTATAAAGACACTTTAGATGAAAAAAACAATTTTGGCATTCCTGTTAACTTTCTCGCTGACTTTCTGTTTTAGCCAGGACACAACCACCCATCTTGCAAATATGCAAGTATCTTTTTTTGATTCTTCCGATGCAATTCTTCCAGTTCTCATTGAAGCCGCTTTGAAAAATGCGCCCCAGATGGCGATCTTAAATACCGGCAAACAAACTGCGGAAAATAGTCTGCGGTTGTCAAGAAAAGAATTTCTGAAGGACTTTAACCTTCAGGGCGGCTACAACTACGGGAACATCAATACTGTATTTCCAAACACTGACGGACAATCTGTTCCTGTATTTTATGATGGGAGTCGTATCCGGTCGACCTATACGGCAGGAGTCGGCGTCGGTATTAATCTTGAACAATTATTCGGAGGTAAAAAGTTACGGGTCGAAAAGCAAAAGTTGGCGATTCAGCAATCGGAGGCAGAGCTCAAAGAGGGCGAGAAAGAAATAAGGAAGCAAGTGATCACCTTGTATCAGCAGGTAAAATTATCGAGGGTCGTGTTGCAACATACACAGGATGCACTTCAAACTGCGTATGTTAATAAGACTATGGCTGAAAAGCAATTCAAGGAAGGGAACATGCAAGTGAGCGAGCAAATGACGACCGATCAACTTTATACAACCGCATTGCTGGCGGCAGAGCAAGCAAAAAATACATACCAGACCAATTTAATGTTGCTGGAGGAAATAGTGGGCATGCCAGTTTTGCCGCTACTCAGCACGTATTTTAATAAATAAGAAATAAGCGATGACAATAGGCGAATTAAAATTTCTACTGAAACGCAACTGGTTTAAACTCCTGTTGATACCTCTTGTGGCTGCATCCGGTGTATATTTCTTTCTATCCAAGAAAGAGGATGTGTATACTTCAGATTCTATCATTTTTACAGGTATTGCATCAACCTATCGTATTTCCGGAGATAATAATGACGGTTATAAACAACTGAAAGTGGATATGGCCATTTCAGATTTATTAATTATCATCAAGTCCCGGGAAACAAAAAAAGAAATTGCACTGAGTTTATTAGCGCAACACCTGACGCTTCCCGGCTATGACCCGTCTATCATCAGCAATGAAAATTTCGACAGGCTCCGATTTCTTATTCCGGCTACCGTCCGTGATGAACTGAAGGGTGCGGGCTTCTCCGAAACGCTTGAAAATGTAACCCGCTATTGCAATACCGGTAACAACAACGAAATATCAATGTTGATTTATGGTGATGATCCCATCTACTCAATGAATGCGTTGTCGGGAATTTCTGTATACCAGTTGCAGGGAAGTGAAATGGTAAAGCTTGAATATAGCTCCGGAGACCCTGCGATAAGTCAGCAGACGCTGAAGTTTTTGGATGATATTTTTATTCAAAAGCAAAGACAACTTTTTGCAACACAGCCTGCTTCGGTTATTGGGTATTTCGATACCGCGGCGCAAAAAGCCTACTCGCGGCTTCAGGCAGCGGAAAAAAGATTATTGGATTTTAACAAGGCTAACAATATTTTGGATTATGATCAGCAGGTAACAACCACTTCAGATGAAAAACGAAATTCAATTCAGAAATATAATGACCTGGAATTGCAATACTCGGGCAGCCTGGCTACGCTGAAGGAGCTTGAGAATGATCTGAAGAAAAAAGGAGTATCAAATCTTGAAAGCCAGGAGATTATCAGGCTTCGCAATCAACTGTCTGATGTTAGTGTTCAAATTTCAAACCTTGAATCATTGGGAAATAAAGATGCTGAAACAACAAACAAAATTGCTAAGCTCCGGCAAACTGCAGACGATTTGTCGGGTAAAATAAAACAAGCTATTGATACATATTACACCAATACACATTCTTCACAGGGTGTGCCTATTAAGGATTTGGTAGATGCGTATATTAAAAATACGATGTTGGTGCAGCAACTGAAGAGCCAGCTTGATGTTATGCGTCGTCAAAATAGCGGTGTTGCAGGCGAATATAATAAACTGGTTCCCCTTGGTTCACAGATCCGCAAGATCAAAAGGGAAATAGAGCTGGCTCAACAGGATTATTTATCGCACACCGAAGGGCTAAAACAAAGTAAGCTGACGCAGGAGAATCTGGAGCTTTTTTCCTCACAGATGAAGGTATTGGACCCGCCTAATTTTCCTGATGCTCCTTCGAATCAAACGAAGTTGCCTTTATTACTTGTGGCAGCTTTTTTAGGTACTTTTTTGTTGACAGCTTCCTTTATAATTGGTGTTTACTTATTGGATCAGTCATTAAAGAATCCAACAGTCGCAACAGAAATTATCGGCATGCCGGTGATCAGTGTTTTACCCCGCCTGAAGCTAAGAAATAGCCGAAGAGCTTTGTTGCTTGCTGACAAAGCAGAAAAACAGCTCGCTAAATACGTATTACTTTCCTTAAATCAAAAGCCGGCAGGATCAGGGCCTATGTTGATCGGTTTGCTGAGTAGTTATAGCGGTGAAGGAAAAAGCTTTATTGCCAATGCTATCGTCAGGCAATTGGATGAATGCGGAGTACGGACTCTGGTGTTGGTACCCCGGGGACACGATCAAAGCCTGGAAGAAAACTATACAGCAACGACCTACGATCCAATAGAGGCAATAACTCCTGGCAGTGTAATTCCTGAATTAAAGAGCGCCAGCATAATGACCGTGGAAGTTGTTATCATTGAATTTCCTGCGCTGTTGGAACAAACCTATCCTGTTTCATTGTTACAACAACTGGACGTGGCATTAATTGCAATAAGAATGGGAAGAACCTGGCAAAAGTCAGATAAACTATTAGTAGAAGCGATTAAGAAAACTACAAAAACTTCAGTCCAGGTTGTTCTCACGAATGCCCGTCGCGAGTTTGTCAGAGAATATAACGGAAGACACAAGCCAACGGCCACTAATACTTCCTTAAGCAGGAAAGAAAAAAGAAAGCGATCCAAATCCGAGGAATATATAGTTCCGGAAGGATTATAAGACCAGGACACTAACCCTGACGATTTATTGCCAGCTAACTAAAAAATTTCGGGGACCCAAATACCGAAGTGTTTTATAATAAATTTTCATGAGTAACGAGCTGACTATAAGACCAGGAATAAAAAATAGTTTGGTGCTGGCGATTGGGCTGGGGATGGCTGTCTTCATCGCATGGGCGACTGCTATGGGGGGTATGGTCATTCCTGTTTTGCTTGCAGTAATTGCCTTTATTATTCCTTTTGCAATCGCTATTCTCAAGAATCCAGGGCTTGGAATTATTTCATTTATCACTTATTGTTTTTGTTTGGCCCTGTTGGCAAGATATATTCCTGATTTTCCTTTTACATACGGTATAGAAACATTACTTATCCTGTCGTGGGTAGGAGCTCTATTCAACGCCAAATCGTATGATTGGCAAAATCTGAAAAATGAACTTTGTTTCCTGGGATTGATTTGGTTCATCATCACCATAATGGAATTCGCAAATCCTGAACAAGGTAGTTTGGCAGGCTGGATCAGTGATGCCCGTTATCCATTATTGTGGCTGCTGTGTATTCCTCTTTGCCTGGTCATTTTTAATACGAAGAAAAACCTGAATATTTTCCTGGGCCTGATTATTATTATTTCGCTGATTGGCGCATTGTATGGCATCAAGCAATTAAAATTTGGTTTGACCGGAGCTGAGCAGGCTTTTGTAGCCAAATCGCCCACGCACATGATATTTGGTAAGCTGCGGGTTTTTTCTTTTTATCTGGATGCCGGCCAATTCGGTGCCTCGATGGCACAACTAAGCAGTATAGCGCTGGTGCTGGCCCTGGGACCTTTTAAAACCTGGAAGCGGGTGTTGTTGGTAATTACAGGCCTGGTCTTGCTTTACGGAATGATCATTTCCGGAACAAGGGGTGCTCTTTTTGCTTTTTTTGCTGCAATGCTTGTTTCATTGATCATTACCCGAAATGCAAAAGTATTTTTTATTGGTTTAACCATTGTGGTAGCAAGTTTTGTCTTCCTGAAATATACTTCCCTGTTAAATGACAACGCTGAGATCAGAAGAATGCGGACGGCATTAAAACCGGATGATGCATCTCTGAATCTACGGTTAAGAAATCAGGTCAGGCTGAAGGATTATCTCAGCACCCGACCATTTGGTGCGGGGATTGGCGCTTTAGGTTACGCAGGCAAAACATATAATAAGAATACGTACATATCGACTATTCCACCGGATAGTTATTGGGTAAAAGTGTGGGCGATGTACGGAGTAGTAGGGCTGGTCATCTGGTTTGGGATCATGATGTATATCCTGGGAAAATGTTGCGGTATTGTATGGAAAATTAAAGATCCGAGACTGAGATTCAAACTGGCGGCATTAACAGCGGGTGGCGCTGGGATTTTTATTTGTAGTTATGGTAATGAAGTAATGAACAATATGCCCTCGGCGATGATACTTTATATTTCCTGGGCCTTTGTATTCTTAGGTCCAAAGCTTGATAAGAAAGAAGTGGTGAATAATTGATATAAAATTTTTAACTGGATAATTACAATACCAGAAAATTATGGAGAACACCATTCCTGGAAATAAAATGTAGATCATGGTTTTTTTGGAGAGTTTACTGAATATCACTTTATACACGCTGGGTATTTTTTTAGTACTGAATTGCTGCTATATATTATTCTTTTCAGTCGTGGGATTAAAGAAGACCAGGCCTTTGGATGTAAACGTACAGGAGTATCGGAAGTTTTGCATACTGATACCGGTTTATCGAGAGGACCAGGTAATACTAGAAACAAGCAAGCTCGCCATGCAGCAGCGATATGCCGGCATGTTTGATGTGTTTGTAATTGCCGACGGACTACAGGAGTCAACAATTAAAAAGATAAGGGGCAATGGCGCCAAAGTAATTGAAGTATCATTTAAAAAAAGTACGAAGGGACAGGCGTTATCAACAGCGGTTGCTCAACTGGAAAATGAGTATGACATGGTAATGGTGCTGGATGCTGACAATATAATGAATGAAAATGTGTTGGCCGATGTAAACGTGGCTGTCGAGGCGGGATACAGGGTGGTGCAAACTCACCGGGTCGCAAAAAATAAGGATACGGCTTTTGCTTTCCTCGATGCGTGCAATGAAGAAATCAGTAATCATATTTATAGAAAGGGTTCGTATGCCCTTGGCCTTTCAGCGGCCCTGATCGGTTCGGGAATGGCTTTTGAGTTCAGCTATTTTAAAAAAATAATTGCAAATATTGGAGAAACAGTGGGAGAGGATAAAGAAATGGATTTCCGGATTGCAAAAGATAAGATCAAGATCGCTTACCTGCATGACACATTGGTTTTTGATGAAAAGGTAGAGAATGCCCGGGTATTTACCCGCCAAAGAACGAGATGGCTGGCATCGCAACTGGAGCTGTTGAAAAAATATTCCAGGGAAACATTTACCCAACTGAAAGCAGGTAATGTTGAATTTATCAATAAGCTGATACAGGTTTGGATAGTGCCGAGGACTTTACTAATGGCCGCATTGGGCCTGTTTTTTTTACTATCATTATTTGTTCCGGTTGGTCCATCCCCGTTTTTTTGGCTGGTTTTACTGCTCATTCTTTTCGTTGCGTTGTTAATTGCTGTGCCGGGTCATTACTATAAAAACAAAATGTTAGTAAAGGCACTGCTCCGGTTGCCCTATGCGATAGTATGCATGGTTGCCGCCCTTTTTAAGATTCGAAGAACTAAAAATTCATTTATGGCAACCGCTCACAAAGCGGTTGTTTCATCTGAAATCAACCAGTAGTATATGCCTTTTTATATTATCATACCGGTCGCTGTTGTTTTCCTCATCATAGGAGTGATCAGTGGCCTAAGCGCAAAAAATAGAAATGTTATTTAACGATTTTTTTTAATTGACCGGAGCTATAACTAAAAGATCAGGCGATGAATGTATTTAACAATCCTACATGGCTACACCAATTTCAATTCTCATACACGAGGTTTGAGGAAATTCCCGGTTTCGTTTTTAAAACCATCAACAGCGATCTGGATAAAATACAAACTGCTAATCCGCTGGTAAGTATTATTGTGGCAGCCTGGAATGAAGAGATCAATATTTTACACTGCGTAGCGAGCCTGGCTAAGTCCAAAACGACCATTCCTTTAGAGATTATCGTAGTGAATAACAACTCGACCGACAAAACCGGGCAGACGCTCGATCAGCTACATGTAAGAACGGTTTTCCAGGGTATACAGGGTTGGGGACCGGCAAGGCAAATGGGAATGGAGAAAGCTAAGGGAAACTATATTTTGTTAGCAGATGCGGACTGTTATTATCCTGAGAATTGGGTAAACGAAATGGTGGCTGCATTGCAAAGGGATGGAGTGGCTTGTGTTTACGGGCGGTATGCCTTTATATCGGAACCTGGCTATCCAAGGTGGAAGCTTTTTTTATTGGAGCAAATGAAGAACTTAATAGCTGAGGTTCGGCATTTTAAGAGACCGTACCTGAATGCCTATGGAATGAGTATGGGATATGTACGTGAACATGGAATGAAAATAGGTTTTGTCATGCACAAGATAAGAGGCGAAGACGGGAGAATGTGCTTTGACCTGATGCAGTATGGAGGTGTGAAGCAGGTGAAATCAGCAAAGGCAATCGTGTGGACCAATCCCAGGTCATTGCAGCGGGATGGTAGTTTTGGCAAGGCCTTAAGTAACCGGATCATTAAAGAGATGAGAAGATTTTCAAACATGTTCGTACCACATCGTCCCCATGATACTAAAACATCCACCAATGAATAAAAATCATTCAATTGTCAGGCAAAGGCACGTCGAAAAGGTAAAAAAGAATTTTGTAAATAAATATGGAATTGCAGGTAGATAAGATGTTTTTTGGTAAGGAATATATAACTAAATATTTCAAATAAGGCCACGATAACAAATAATCTGTGCTCCTGAAAGTTAAGCAAGTAATGGATATGAACTTTGTATTTGTAAGTCTGCAGCCTATTAATACAGACAGGGATTCAACCTCGACCTGCCTGGCAAAACAACTGTCTAAAAACCACAAAGTATTATATGTTAATCCGCCGATAGACAGGAGGACATTATTGTCCAAATCAAAAGATCCGTTTACCAGGGCTCATATCGATAATATAAAAAGTAAAAAGAAGAAGTTAACCCGGTTGAGGGAAAATCTTTGGATGTTGCAGCCTTCAAGAATTATCGAATCTATAAACTGGATCCCTTCTACTTTTATTTTCAAAAAGCTCAACTGGATCAATAATGTCCGTTTTGCAAAGGACATTAGGGAGGCCTTGATAGAATTGGAGTTTGAAAACTTTGTTTTGATTAATGATAAGGATATATTCAGAAGTTTTTACCTGAAAGAACTACTTCACCCGGAGAAATATATTTATTTGGACCGGGATAATACAGTGGCAATGGATTACTGGAAGCGGCACGGGACAAAACTGGAACCCGTATTAATGCAAAAATCCAATGCGGTAGTCTGTAATTCTAATGATTTTGCAAAAAGAGCCAGACAGTATAATCCGAACAGTTTTTATATTGGTAATGGGTTTGATACGGATCAATACAACTATAATATATCCCTGGCAGAACCTGAAGATTTGAAAAACATCTCCCGGCCCCGCATTGGTTATGTGGGAGCATTGCTTTCCTTACGATTGGATTTAAAATTGTTTATTGAAATGGCTAAGAATAAACCTGAATGGAGTTTTGTTTTGATAGGTTGGGAAGACGAGTCGTTTCAGAAAAGTGAATTACATTCTTTGGCCAATGTGTATTTTCTGGGAAGAAAAAGTACAAAAGAAATTCCTGCTTACCTGGAACATGTTGATGTTTGTATCAATCCTCAAACTGTAAATGATATAACCACAGGCAATTTTCCATTGAAGATAGTTGAATATCTCGCGATGGCCAAGCCCGTTGTAGCTACAGCAACAAATACTATGAAGGAAGTTTTTAGTCAGCATTCCTATTTAGCAGATGGGTGTACTTCTTTTATATATCAAACTGAAAAAGCATTGCAGGAAAATTCAGATGAGTTGCGTATGAAAAGAATACATTTTGTAAGGCAATTTAGTTGGGAAAACATAACAAAGGTTTTAATGAAGTATATATAAATGCCTTCAGGACAAATTATTAAAAAAATTGATTCGTATTGTATGAAACCATTTCCATCATGTAGTTTATTGATCTCGACTTATAATTGGCCGGAGGCATTGGAGGTTACGATCTACAGTGTTTTTGCTCAAAGCAGATTGCCTGATGAAATTATTGTTTGCGATGACGGCTCTGCGGCCACCACTAAAGAAGTGATAGACCGGTTAAAAAAGCTGAGCAAGGTTCCTCTTATTCATGTGTGGCAGCCCGATGAAGGTTTTCAGTTAGCCAGGATACGTAACAAAGGTTTAGCAATAGCCGGCAGCGCCTATATACTACAGATTGATGGTGACATTATTTTGCACAAGCATTTTGTCCGCGATCACCTGTTACAAGCGACGAAAAACCGTTTCTATTCCGGCAACCGCTTTTACCTGAACCCGGCTGTTTCAAAAAATATCCTCGATCACCGTATGGCGTCCATCCGTTTTGTTCCGGGGTTTTCCAAAAATGCTATTCGTCAACTGCGCATACCGGCACTTCAAAAACTATATGCCCGGTATTATCACTGGGAAAAAGAATATCAATACATACTAGGTTGCAACATGGCTTTTTGGCGGGAAGATATTTTGGGGATCAATGGATATGACGAAGCATTTGAAGGATGGGGTTCAGAAGACACTGAAATGGCATTTCGCCTGATCAACCGCGGTATCAAATTAACCTTTATACGATTTGGGGCGATTCAATACCACCTTTATCATGAAGAGGCGAAAAAAGAAAACAGTGAGAAAAATTATGCAAGAGCTTTTAAGAGCAGGGAAAATAAAAGTACATGGTGTCAATCGGGAATAGATCAATACCTGCTTAATAATGAAACAGCGTATTTAACAACAGCAAATACATAACGGTTGGCCCTTAGAAATAAAAAACAATTATATATCTACTATCTCAATTAAAAAGATGAACAGTAATCAAAATAACATTTTACAGTTAAGAGAACATGTTTATCAGTCATTAGATCCTATTATTCAGGAAGACTACTGTCTCCTGGATGTGCCGAATCATTATAATATTGGTGACCAGCTGATCTGTGAAGGCGAATTAGCGTACCTGGGAAGACTACCCTTTAAGCGACAGTATATGGCCAACCTTACCTATTGCGATTTCAAACGCATACCATCCAGGGGCTTAATTTTATTGCATGGCGGCGGTAATTTTGGCGACATCTGGCGTTGGCATCAGAAATTTAAAACGCAGGTGATAAGTGCATTTCCAGGGAGCAAAATCATTATTTTACCCCAAACTGTATACTATAAAGATAATGACCTGCTTCGCAGGGATGCTCAACTATTCAATCAACATCCCGATCTAACCATTTGCGCCCGGGATACTACATCTTACGAAATTTTAAAAAAGCATTTTACCAGGAATACTATTTTGTTAGTGCCTGATATGGCTTTTTGTTTGAACCTGGAGAAGTATAACAACAATGCAGAAACCAATAACATATTAATATTAAAGCGGCAGGATAAAGAACTCAGTCAATCATTTGATGTAACGGCCTTGAAAGACCGTATCCATACCCAGAAAAAAATTGAGGTAAGAGATTGGCCACCTATGGAGCGGAATATGGGCACCAAAGTAAAGAATGCGCTGAGCAAAGCAGATGACATTATTTCAAAGCTGCTGGTTAAAAAGCCGGGATTTAAAAATATCATCAATCATAGTTATGGATTTAAAAGGCGGGACTTAAGTAAATGGTATATGCTACAGGGCATTGATTTTATAAACAACTACGATGAAATTTATACCACACGGTTGCATGGCTATATATTATCCGTGCTATTGGATAAAAAGGTGAATTTAATAGACAATTCATATGGGAAAAACAGCACATTTTACAACACCTGGATGAAAGAATTTGAAAATTCCTCTTTGATCAACTAATGATCGTGGTAACGTTAAATTAATCTGGTATTGTGCCCGAATAGCCAATTTTTAAGTGACATCACTTGATCCATAAAATATTAACAATAATAGAAAATGATATCAGGATATCAATTGAAATTAAAGCTGCAGAATAAATTTTTAATTCCTTTCTGCAGGAGAAACCGATTCTTAAGTAGCGTTTACTATTGTTTCTTTTCAAAAGAGTTTGCAAGAGAGCATCAAAAGGTTTTGAATGGAAAGCATTCACATTATTTGGCATTGAAAGAAAATAAACCAAACGAATTTTTTTTAAGAAGAGAAATTCATCGTTTGGAAAAAGGTTTAATAATGAAGGAACGCAGGGCTGTATTTGCAGTAGATTATATTTCCGGCATAGTGGAAAATTATAAGATTTTATGTGAAGCTTATCATAAAGACTCTTCAACTGTTGATAGAGACTTGATATACTGGGCCAACTCTGTCATAAAAACCTATTTTAATAGTGTAGATAACCATCCTGTTATCGAACAGGCTAAAAAAACATTTAGTGACGTAAATCACATTGCAAATGGGTCTGCTAAAAGCGAAGATTTAGTGCCTTTTGTAAGAAACGTCCGTGAATATAATTCAATACGATTTGAGGATCTTTATAAGCTGGCCTGGCAAAGAAGATCGGTTCGTTGGTATTTAGAGAAGGAGGTTTCCCGGGAGTTGATTGAAAAGGCCATATCAATTGCTACACTTTCTCCTTCGGCCTGTAACCGCCAGCCATTTGAATTCAGAATATTTGATCATACAGAGAAAAAAAATCTGGTTGGTGCTGTTCCCATGGGAATCAAAGGCTTTTATACCAACGTGCCTGTTTTTGTTGTCGTTGTTGGTAAATTGAGCGCATACATCAGTGAGAGGGACCGACATGTAATGTATATTGATTGCGGGCTGGCGTCTATGTCGTTTATGTTCGCTCTTGAAACCTTAGGCTTAAGTTCGATGCCTGTAAACTGGCCGGATATTGAAGCCCTGGAGCGAAAGATGGAGAAAATAATTGACCTGAATGATGATGAGAGACCATTGATGTTAATAGGGGTGGGGTATGCTGATCCCAATGAAAAAATTCCTTATTCTCAAAAAAAATCCCCGGGCTATTTAATAAGATATAATCAATAATGAGTAATTCCGGAATAACAGGCAAAACAGGATATGAAGAAAGATGGTTTTCCCGGGGGCATTTAAAAGCTGACCTGAAAAAACAATCTATCAAAGGCGGCATTAGTACGGTAAGCGGGCAGGTAATAAGTCTATTTTTTACCATTGGTTCTACCGCGGTTATGGCCCGGCTTCTTACACCGGGTGACTTTGGCCTTGTTGTTATGGTAACTGCTTTTACAGGATTCATCAGCGCTTTTAAAGACTTAGGTCTTTCAGCCGCTGTTATTCAAAGAGAAGTCATTACCCAAAGCCAGGTAAGTGTTTTATTCTGGTTAAATATCATTATTTCTTTTTTCATGTCGTTGGTCGTGGCATTATGTGCTCCTCTTTTAGTTTATTTATATGCAGAGGAAAAGGTGTTCAATATAACGTTGGTTTTTGCCATTGGTATATTTATCTCTGGCTTTTCGCTTCAACATAACGCCTTGATGAAAAGGCAAATGAAGTTTAAAAACCTGGCGATAAATTATATTTTATGTTCTGGTATAAGTGTTTTAACAGGAATTTTCCTTGCTTATAAAGGTTATGGTTATTGGGCCGTGGTGATATCAACGGTATTAACTCCAGTACTATCAACTATTTCGTTGTGGTTTATATGTGACTGGAGACCGCTTTTCATTTTTAAGTTCTCAGAGAGCCGTCCTTTTTTGAAATTTGGGCTCGCTATAACCGGGTTTGACCTGATAAATTATTTTTCAAGGAATGCAGACAACATGCTAATTGGAAAGTATCTAGGAGCGGGAGCATTGGGTTTATATTCAAAAGCCTATCAACTTTTATTACTTCCGATCACACAATTGAGAGACCCCTTAAATGCTGTGGCTTTACCCGCATTAAGCAGTTTGCAGGCAGAAAAGGAAAAGTTTCGCCAGTATTATTCTAACTATATTTTTTTATTGTCTTTTTTTTCAATGCCGTTGGTATTGTTTTTGGCTATTTTCTCCGACGAGTTGATCTTGATTGTATTGGGAGAAAAATGGATAAGCGCCAGCTATATTTTTAAATTATTAGCGATTACTTCATTTATTCAACCTGTTGCCAGTACACGGGGCGCAGTGATGATTTCAACGGGCAATACAAAAAGATATTTGATATGGGGCTTTGCCAACGCCATTTTTGTGATCCTTGGATTTATTATCGGGATATCCTGGGGTATTCCCGGTGTGGCTATATCTTATGCTATAGTAAACTACCTGCTACTTTTGCCATCCCTGTACTATTCGTTTAAAGACTCGGCTATAACAGTCGGGCTTTTTTTCCGGATGATCAGGTATCCGCTGATCATCTCGATTTTAAGCGGGCTGGCCATCTTTAGCTTCAGGCAATATTTTGTTTACCAGCCGGCTTTGTATTTGTTTTTTATTGGATTGTTGTTTAGCGTAATAATATACCTGTCATTATGGTATTTGACAAAAAGCGGGAGAGAAAAACTCAGGCAGGTTTACATGATGAGGCAAGTATTTATGAAAAAACAGGAAAAGCTGCCATAGAAATCTGGTTCGGATACTTTCATTCGGATTGTAATTAAATCCGTAACTATAAAAGCGAGACCGTCGATGAACATTTTAATTATTGGAGCAAATTTTTCAAATAAAGGGGCGGAGGCCATGATGTTAACAGTCAAGCAACAATTAGCACTTAGGCATAAGCTGGCCAGGTTTTATATGCTATGCAGGGGCTACGAAGCAACACTGGCCGAAGAAAATGGCATTGTACCTGTTTGCAACCAGGATGGTGAATTGAAGAAGAAAATTAAAAGGTTCTATAAAAGAGCTAGTGGAAAAATGCACAAGTTCATTTTTAAAGAAGACAAGCCGTTTGTGTTTGAATTTCCTTTTGCTGTTTTGAAAACCAAAATTCCCGGCATAGATATGGTTGTTGATGTAAGTGGTTTTGCCTATGCGGATTCCTGGGGTGAGCCCATGGTAATGGAGACAATAAAGCTTCAAAGGTTATATAAAAAGGAGAAGACAAGGTTCTATTTTATGCCCCAGGCATGGGGTAGTTTTCATAAACCCGCGGTGGCCAATGCTGTAAAAGAAATGTTAGCCAACGCCAATAAGTTTTATGCAAGGGACTTAACATCTCAAAAATATCTTTCAGACGTTTTAGATATACCTCCAAAAAAAATCCCATTGATGCACGACATAGTCTTTGCTTACGATACTAACGGGGTAAACAATAATGTGCTGAGTTCATTGGGTAACAAGCGTAGGGGTGGCCGGTTAATCGGTATTTCACCAAATCTAAGAGTATACGAAAGAACTTCCGGATTGGAAAAGGATAATGTTTACTTCAAAATGCTTTTAGCGCTGGCTAATCACTGCATCCAAACATTGAATGCCGATGTCGTATTTATACCCAATGAAGTTTTTCCACCAAATGTTCCGGCAAAGGATGACAGGTACTTATGCAGACTGTTAATGAAATTCGTTGAGGTCCCCGAAAGATGTTTTTTTGCCGATCAGTACTACTCTGCCATCGAGGTAGACACGATAATTGGTTCAGTAGACATTTTAATTAGTTCGCGTTTTCACGCACTTATATTTGGATTCCTGCATGAAAAGCCTGTTATGGCCATTAGCTGGTCACACAAATACAAGGAATTATTCAGCTTATTTGATCTTGAAGATTTTGTATTGGAATCAAATGACATGGAGCAGGATGATGCCATACGTTTACTCAATAGATTAGTGACTGAAAAGGAAAGTATAGAAAAAAAGATAAAGACAAGCCTGCCCGGCTTAAAAATAAAAGCAAGAGAAATGTTCGATGAAATAGCTTTAGATCGTTAACCCGCCCGGATTGTAAAAGAGGCCCCGGAAAATCATCGGTTCGTAAATGAGTTTGGTTACAATAATGTATCGAAGCTTCCTGGTTCATTTAATGTTTGGCCATAAATGCAGAAATTAGTCTTAAAATTATTGAGTGCCTTTGCGCATGTGAGGTATTACAAAATACAAAAGAGACATCGCTATTATATCAGCGACAATTATTACAGCAGACTTTATCAGCTAAAGTATTATTTGAGCGATTATTTCTACAAAAAAAGATATAAAGTAATTAGCTACCAGGGTGAATTTCAACAGGAACTTTGTTTTGTTCTTCCGTTTGCCTATTGGCATTATTTGAATGGCACGTTGCAAAAAACTATTTCGTCAAAGAATACAAAAGAGTTATATTTTTTTAGTGAAGACCATGAGGAGATATATGAGAAAAGGGTTTGGCAATTCAACCACAGCAACTTTGAATTTCCCAACATGACTCATTGCGTTTCTTTTAACTATTCAAAGTGGGCGCAAGTTCCGTTAAAAAAGGTTTTCAGTAACAGCATATTTTCTTTTGAAAAGCCCATTTTAATAATTGCCAACAAATATAATATTGAGTGGGACAATAAGCCCTTGAATTTCATCGATAAACTTACGTTGGAAAAAATTATTAAAACATATGGGGAAAAATACCAGATCATTTATAACAGGCCGCTCGTAACAGAAATTATCTCGGACAACAGTGAGATACTTGACCTGGATGAGTTTGCCTGGCTCAGGGAGAAATATCCTGAAGTATTACTGATGCAGGATTTATATGTTCGGCATCGTTTATCGGTTAATAATTATAATCACCTGCAGTTATTGGTGTATGCGAATTGCGAGCATTTTATTTCCGTACATGGAGGTGCGGCTGCCCTGAGCAGTTATTTTGGCGGCACGAATATTATTTTCTCCAACAGCGGTATCGAGCATATTTTTAATGAATTTACTACCATCTTTCCTGCTCTTTCCGGGGCCAGAATTCTACATGCCAAAACAAAACCAGAAATATTTAGTTTCCTTCATCGATATTTTTAAAAATAGTAATGTGAATTATTTTTTGACGTAACCAGAAAAAGAAAGGGGCTTATGTTTCAGTTTTGCTTTTTTTTTGAAGAAATTTGGAGACTCAATAGTTGCATTAAAGAAAAAATCCGACTCACTTCTATGAAAAGGCTTGTTTTGATCTTTCAGGCGCTGACGTGCATTTTATCTTGCCAGGCGCAGTCATCTCCCAATAAAATACCAATTGATCCTGAAAGGTGGTACCAGGTAAATAATCTTGATTTTAGAAGTAAGGGGCTGTATGGACTTTTTGATGGAGTAATCAGTGAGCGGGTACATACAGGTTATGGAAAAATATTAAGCAGTTATGACTCTTATTATCCTTTAGCCGATGGCGAAGAAATGACGATCGACAGCATCAGGTTTTATGATGGCGCCAACATTTATGCTAATACACCGATGGTTCTTTCCATCATTAATGATAAATGGCAACGTATACCACTGGCCAGGTTTAGCGGCGAGCTTTACAATACATGGGTAGGTCCATATTCTGACAGTCCCAGGGAGTTTGCTTTGAGGAGTACGGCAACTAATGTGCGGTACCTGGTGATCACTTCCACTTCGAGTTCATTCCCTAATGAAATTGAACTATATGGCACCTATAAGTCTGGTAAGGGGTCGTCGCCAGTTCCGCGAAAGATGGTGCAGCTAAGGCAAAATTTTGGGGTCAATGCATTTGAATGGAATTTCGAATCTGCCCAGCAACCAACTGTGATAGACGAAAAGAGAATGAAAGCTGTTGAAAGCTTCACAGGCGTTCGGCATTATGTAGACTGGCAAAAACTGGAGTCAACGCAGGGAAGCTATACTTTCAACCCAACCCATAGTGGCGGTTGGAATTATGATGCTATTTACGAACGCTGCAAGAAGGAAGGAATTGAAGTGTTGGCTTGCCTGAAAACTATCCCGGCATGGATGAAAGCAACTTATCCGGCAGATTTGCAGGATGATGAAAACGTCCCGGTTACATATGGAAAAGACTTTTCCGATACCCGCTCTTATACCGAGCAGGCGAAGTTGGGCTTCCAATTCGCGGCCAGGTATGGGAATAATAAAAACATCGATACCTCTTTACTCCAAATAAATAAAACTGTAAGGTGGAAAAATGACATAGCAAACGTGGCTAAAACAGGATTGGGTCTTATTAAGTACATCGAATGTGACAATGAGCGGGATAAATGGTGGAAGGGCCGGAAAGCCTACCAAACAGCAAGAGAATATGCCGCTAATTTATCCGCATTTTATGATGGTCATAAAAATACCATGGGACCGGGGATAGGAGTTAAAAATGCAGATCCTGCAATGAAAGTAGTAATAGGAGGGCTTGCCGGTGCCAACATCGATTATGTCAAGGGCATGATAGATTGGTGCAAGGAGTTCAGAGGTTATAATCCGGATGGGACAGTCAATCTTTGCTGGGACGTTATTAATTATCATTATTATTCAAATGATAAACATAGCTCACAAAGCGGGACATCAACAAGGGGGGCAGCACCTGAAATTTCCGGGGCTGCAGAGGTTGCTAAACAGTTTTTGAAAATAGCACATGATTACGCTTATGATATGCCGGTATGGATTACAGAAACGGGGTATGATATAAACCAGGCAAGTCCGTTGAAGGCCATCGCCATAAACAATAAAAGCGTCCTGGAAACACAGGCGGACTGGATTTTAAGGTCCTCTCTTTTGTATGCACGTTTGGGAATTGAAGCAGTGTTCTTTTACCAATTATATGATAATGCTCCCCTGGACGGAGGAAGATTTAATACATCAGGATTACTTAATGGCGACAGGAGCAGGAGGCCGGCAGCTGATTTCCTTTACCAGGCCAACCAATTGATCGGAAAATATTTTTATAAAGAGACTATTCACAGTAATAGCAACGCCATTGTGGATAGATATGAGGCAAACGGACATTCCGCCTGGGTGTTGGTAGTACCTGATGAACGGGGCAGAGTAGCTTATTATACTTTAGATCTTGGAAGTGCTGCTTTTGCAAAAATCTATCGGCCCCGCGCCGGTCAGGACTCCATGCGTGTAGATACGGTCAAGACCACCGACGGAAAATTAACCGTTAGAGTTACCGAGACACCTGTCTTTATCTTACCAGTGGAGGAAGCTATCAGCGCCAGGACTGCTGTTAATACTAACAGCGTCGTTGTCGAGTCAATAACTCAAGACGAGCAGCAGGACACAGCGGCGAAAATCTATCCAAATCCAACATCCGATTTTTTTTTTATCGAACTTCACAACAAAAGTAAACAGGATGTTAAGGTGAACATTTTAAACGCCAATGGAAGTCTGTGTCAAACCCAGCAGTTTAAAAAATATTCCGATAAATTTTTGGAAAAGATCAGGATGAATGCAACACTGCCATTCGGGTTGTATTTCATTGAAATCAGGCAGGGTAGTGAAAAAGTAGTAAAAAAAATTATCAGGAGTCAGGCGATCAAAAGCAATTTTTAGACATCGCCGACTGGCTAAGGTAATTAGGATGCGTTTGGTTGACCATGAATAACATCTCGATGGAAACTTAGAGACCGCGGCAGAAGCTTTTCGAAAACAGTTACAAAGTATCCATTCGAATCCACTAGGCCAGAATTGCCGATACTTTTGGTCATCACTGGCTGCTTGAAAAAAAGATTCACAAAAAAGTTTCTTAGCCAGATGCGACATTGTCATTGAATGCCTGAATATATTTGGCACAGGTAATGCTGCAAAGAAATTCATCTACCTTCAATCTATGCGAATCATTACTCGGACTATAGTAATCCTTTCCGTAGTAAGCTTGTTCGCTGATCTTGCCAGCGAGATGCTCTACCCCATCATTCCGATTTATTTAAAAGAAATTGGCTTCTCTATTGTGTGGATTGGTGTATTGGAAGGCTTTGTAAATTTTACGGCCGGCGTGAGCAAAGGGTATTTTGGAAAATTGAGTGATGAAAAAGGACTTCGTCTGCCGTTTGTAAAGTTGGGTTATGGTCTTAGTACATTATCAAAACCGCTGATCGTTTTTTTTGTGTCTCCTGTTTGGATATTTTTCGCGAGGACACTTGATCGTTTTGGAAAAGGTGTACGGGTTGCTGCCAGGGATGCATTATTATCGGCAGAAACAACCAAAACAAATAAAGCAAAGGTTTTTGGATTTAACAGGGCGCTGGATATGACCGGAGCAACAATTAGCCCGGCAATCACCTTGTTGTTCTTATTATAGTATTCGGGTGAATACAAAACGCTTTTTTGCCTCGCATTTATTCCAGGTATCATCAGCGTGCTGCTTATTTTTTTATTAAAAGAAAAGAAACAACCGGCCTCTACATTGGAGAAAGGAAACTTTTTTTCTTTCTTTAAATACTGGAAAATCGCTTCTAAGGAATACAAACACCTGGTAACCGGATTGTTGTTGTTTGCAATGTTTAATAGCTCCGATGTTTTTCTTTTGCTGAAAACGAAAGAAACAATCGGTGACAATGCCATTAAAATTTTCGGGAACAGCAATGGAAAATCTCTCCGGGGGAATCAACAATCAGCAAAGATCTCAGTTTCCTGAAGAATGGTATATACCTATTGAAATTGGAAGGAGTGAATAAACAGCAAACTGTACGGATCGTGAAACTTTAATTATATCTCACATTGTTACGATTTAATCAAGAGACTGTTGAAAGACAGTCTCTTTTTATATGTGTCCCTTTTATGTATGTGACTTTTACGGGGCCTTGCCACTTCGCTTGGGTAGAATATCACTTAACTACTAAAAAACCGACCCCCTATGAACGGCAACATGGCGGCAAGCTGTAACACTTAAAGAAGAGCACGAAGAAATAAAAACGGAACAGCCACGCAGGAACTGTTGCAATCGGCTGTTGCGTTATGCAGTAACGGGAGGAAAGGGCAAATAACTTGATGGTGATAAAGGAAAAAGGGCAATTGGATGGTCAGTAAAGGAAGCTAAGGCAATTGACAAATTTTTATTCAGCATTCAATGGAATTAAAGCGCATGGCTCTCTCAAATTCAATTGTCTCAAATAGGCGGTGGCTCGAAAGTATTGATACGTATTGGAAGTAATCATGAACCTGGTAATCACAGGACAACATTGTTGCTGATTATGTAAGCAACAAATTAATTATTGGCGGAAAGCCGCATTCAAAGTTATTTTCCAAGGGCAAGATGATTGAAAGTATTTGATTCCTCAATCAGTGATTGGGAAATCGCACTGAATTTATAACTAATGTTGATTGAGCATTTTTGCGAAAATTGAATGCATTTGGGTCGGCAGGTTCAAGGAGATTTGACCCCTCCAAGAAATCATCATAATTTGTTGGTAAACAGTGTGCTACAAATAAAGCGGAGAGAGAGGGATTCGAACCCCCGGACCTGTTACAGTCAACGGTTTTCAAGACCGCCGCATTCGACCGCTCTGCCATCTCTCCGGCGCAAAAGTAAGGGGGCAGGTTAAAACAGCAAAATTGATTTTGCTGTTGATTGAAAAAACTTTTTACTTCCAATCTTTGGCGAAAACTATAGTTAAATCAGTATTGCCGGGGTAAACAATAACACCATTCTGTATGATAAAGCAGATATTACTAAAAATGAAAATTTGATAAGTCAGGCAATGAAAGTTATTTCCAATTTTCAAACTAATTAGTTTCATATATTAGGGAATGAAAAAAGTTGTAGCTCTTCTAGCAATGCTTGTCGGATTGATTGCCATCAACGCACAACGAGCTCCTTTTAATGGACTAGATATGAATCTTGGTAATCTCTCAAGATTATCCGACGCAAAGACAAGATCGATCAGTCCTGAAAATTATTCGGGTGCCAGGGGAAAGGGTGGCATGGCCGATCCCAAAGCCGATAGCGCTAAAAAGAATGTTGCCAATGCCTGGAGTGCCGCGAGGGACTTGGGTAAAGGATGGAAAGTAAATCCTTTTATTGAAATCGGTAAAGGAGAGACATTTACCATTGCAGAGATGGAAGGTCCTGGCGCTATCCAACATATTTGGATGACACCAACCGGTAACTGGCGTTTTGCCATTATTCGATTTTATTGGGATGACGAAAAGACTCCCTCTATCGAAGTGCCGGTAGGTGACTTTTTTGGAATGGCGTTTAACGAATATGCTCAATTGAATTCACTCCCCGTAACCGTTAATCCTGGCAGTGCATTTAATTGCTATTGGAAAATGCCGTTCCGGAAGAAATGTAAGATCACCATGGAGAATATAAACAGGAGTGAAGCCATGCGTTTGTATTACCAGGTCGATTATACATTGACAGAAGTTGGAGATGATGAGGCCTATCTGCATGCTCAGTTCAGAAGATCCAATCCTACACAGGGATCAATTCATACATTGATTGATGGTATAAAAGGGAAAGGACAATATGTGGGCTGCTATGTTGCATGGAATGTCAACAACAACGTATGGTGGGGTGAAGGCGAAATAAAATTCTATATGGATGGAGACACCGATTATCCTACTATCAATGGCACCGGTACCGAGGATTATTTCTGCGGCTCCTACAATTTCGAAAATCAAAAGACAAAGCAATACCAGGAATTTTCCACAGCATATGCGGGATTGCACCAGGTAATACGACCTGATGGCTTGTATCGTTCACAACAGGCATTTGGTATGTATCGCTGGCATATCATGGATCCTGTTCGTTTTGAGAAAGATCTCAAAATAACCATACAGGATCTGGGCTGGCGTCATGATGGAAGATATTACCCGCAAAAATCAGATATTTCGTCTGTCGTATTCTGGTATCAGCGGGAACCTCATGCACCTTTTCAAAAGCTTCCCTCCAAAGATGATCTTGAAATTCCGCGTTGGTGAATAATTAAACAGGCTGGCATATGAAACCGGGCATGATAATTTTTCTCACACAGGAGAATGACTATTTGCGAGGTTCCATCCGGCTAAATCAAATAAAAAATATACGGATGAAAAAAAGACTTCTCTTATTCTGCAGTATGATGACCAGTACTCTCGTTATCCATGCACAGGACGTAATTCCTTTATACAACGATAGCGTTCCTAATTCAATACGTTCAAGCTTACAGGAAGTGGCGGACACCGGTAAGGATGGTATCACACGAATAAGCAAAGTAACGCAGCCAACATTAACCGTTTACACACCACCCGCCGGTAAGGCGAATGGTACCGCGGTTATTATCTGCCCGGGTGGTGGTTACCGCATATTAGCTTTTAATCATGAAGGCATTAATGTGGCAAAAGTCTTTACTGAATGGGGAGTTACAGCCTTTGTCTTAAAATACCGACTACCTGATGATGCAATCATGACCGATAAAACTATTGGTCCATTACAAGATGCTCAACGGGCCATACAACTGGTTCGGGAGAGATCGGCAGATTGGAAGATCAATCCAAAGCATGTTGGCATCATGGGCTTTAGTGCAGGGGGACATTTAGCATCCACAGCCGTTACACATTTTGACAAACCTTATATTGATAATTCGTCCAAAACAAAACTGCGACCTGACTTTGCCCTATTAGTCTATCCTGTTATCAGCTTCAGCAACGAAATAACTCATATGGGAAGCCGCAATAACTTGTTAGGAGCGAATCCAACTGCTGAGCAAATAAAATTATTCAGCAACGAGCTGCAGGTGACAAAAAAAACACCACCAACATTTCTTGTACATGCAAAAGATGATAAAGGCGTGCCTATAGAAAACAGCCTTGCATTTATCCGGGCATTGGAGAAGGCAAAAGTGCCGCATGATTCATTTTTTTATGAAAAAGGTGGTCACGGCTTTGGTTTAAATAACACTACCAGTGATATAAAATGGATGGACCTGGTGAAAAGCTGGATGATGAAGAACAAATGGCTGTAAACAACGAAAAATTGGAAAGAAAAGGGGATAACCAGCGAGTTATCCTCTTTTTTTGCAGGTGATCGAAAATTTACGATATGCCCTATCGTAAATTTCTCCCAGAAACTTAGCACTTCCCCGCTATTCTGGAATAGCTCAAGCCCATACTTTTGCTATAGAAGTTGATTGATAGTTATTATCAATCTATATCCAATACCAACTGAGAAAATCGCAAATCCAGGTCCGCGAAAAACCTTGAAAATCCAATATCAATCAACTTCTTTTTTATCTCATTGTCGTTTCACCCAATAAGGCAGTCGATACTGGTTCTGAGAAAAATTAAGCCCGGCAACCCGCAAGCCGTTTGCTTCATAATCCAATTCCCTTAGAGGTTTCATTCATCAGCCGGGTGCTTATACGCCAGGTAATTAATCAATAAACCTATCCAATGCAGTTGTTACAAGAAAATCGAATTGTTAACACGCCGCGAAGACTGAGAAAAGTCTCCTTGCCGCTTTCATATGTTAATGTCAATAACCGGGCTGGTAAAATGGGAATTGTAAAGCCCATTGGCGGTAAAATCATTAAAAAGAAAAACCTTGAAAAACCAGCCGATTTTTCAACATGGAGTTTGCCCGAACAGGCTTCAGGTTATATCAAGTGCAGGGAGCATGATTTTTTTTAAGTTACTTACTTACCCGTAATTCTGAAAATAGTTGCCTTTCTCCGCCCGGCAACTATTTTTTTAGGCACAAGTATTTTGCCGCCTACACTAGTGGACTTCGAATTAGGTCTATTACTTTTCGCTGTCTTTTGTCAAAGCAATAAGTAGTAAAACAAAACCCGCAATCATTGCCGAACCCCTGATCCAACTCAAGCGCTGCCAGGTTTGTCCCCTTTCATACCATTCAGCCGGAGAAACAGTACTATTCATACTGTCTGCAAAAAGCATCAGGTTAGGTAAAAAATAAAAAATGGTTGCAATGAGAGCCGCAAACATAAATACCCAGTGTAATGAGAATGAATTTGCGTCGTGTTTTGAGTTTCTAGTTTAAAATGAGTGTGGTAATAGTGGAAAGAATCGTAATGGGATAAGCGATCATCCAAAAGTTTCCATCCTGTATATCGAAATCGGTGATGATTATGTTTGATTCAGGAAGATGAGAAAGGTAGCCAGGAAAAAAAACAATATGCGAATACAAAATAGCGCCAACAAGTGCGGCCCAACTTATAATTGCAAAAAAGAGAGAAATCTGCCTTGCCTGGGCCATGATTTTTTCCTGGTTTATAAGTTAGTTTAATTTTTCGTTGAAACTTATTTTAGGGATTTTAACCAATTTTCTGCAAAAGCCCTGGCTTGTTCAGTTACTTCTTTTCCAGCCCTGAACCCTTGCTTCCATTCTGTTCTTTTTCCTTCGTAAGCGGGGTTTACAAATCTCTTCTTGCCATATTTTTCTACGAGGGCTGCATTATAGTCGATACCTTTTGTGTAGTCCAGCATTTTTTGAAGCTTATCGGCAATAAAGAGATTGATATTTTCCGGATAATCAGTTTCCCATTTTTGCAGGTATTCCTTGTAACGCTTCACATCATTTTCCTGTTGGTATTTTTCGCCCATAGCCATAGATGAAAAATATTGATGATTGGGGTCCTGGTAGTCTTTCAGATTTTTGCGAAGCATGTCCAGCACAGGCTTAACACCTTTAGCCATTTCAGGAGTCAGCTCCTTCATTGTTTTCTCGGTATCTTTTATTCCTTTTTCTGTTTTAGCAATTTCGTCTTTTTGTATTTCAGCGATACTGCGAAGTGGCTTCAACTCCGGTTCCTGCGGTTTAGCACTGTTACGGAGCTGGTCATATTGTTTTTTGAATACCTCGCTGCTAATGTATTCTTTGGTAAAGACCAACAAATCTTTTGCCACTGCCGCCCGGTCATTTACCGCAAGATTCTTTGCATTCTTTATCCCGTAGTAATGGAGATAGCCGTTCAGAAAACTGTTTTTGATGTTTTCGGTGCCGGATTGTTTTGTCAGGCCCAGCATTTTCCAGACATCGTCCGTCATTTGTTTAGCCTGGTAAGATGACAATAGAAAGCTGCTGCTAACCAGCATGCATAACATGATAAATCCTGATGCCCAGGTAATTCTTCTGCGGTTCATAAAAATAAGATTTAAGCCTGCCGGGTGCAGGTAAGGTTAAGGTTTTTGACGGGCTAAAGATTTGTCATTATGCGCCGTCAAACAATAAAGGCTTACATGATTTGAGTAAAGGGAAGGATGAATTGATGTTTTGTCATCGACAAGTAGGAATGTAGATCCATGACGAATCGAAATATCTGCCATTGATTAGACATGGTGGAACATGTGACTTTGTTATTAAAGAGCAGATCTTCGGGCGGTCTTTAGCTATTAGAAGGAAAACATGAGTGTCCTTAGTTGCAGGGAGCATTTTGTGAACGTACTTATATTTTTTATTATTAAAGAAATATGAGATACTGACATTGTAGCCATTTTCAACATTTTCTATATCAGTAACTTTCCCAATTACATAAACACCATTCTTTTTCAACAAACTTGCTCTATACAAATAGAAACAAAAAATACCTATAAGAAGAGTTGCGGCAAATAGAACCAAAATTTTTTCTGAATTCCAACGTCGCCCGTGATTGATTTTTGTTTGAAGCATCAATTAAATCAGGGTTGCCTGATAACCTTTTTATAAAAATAGGGGCGAATTAAAACATTTTTTCAAATGTTGTCAGGGTTTTTCCAAAAATGTGTCCTTATCCGGGTCAAACTCAGTTTGGCCGGGTTTGCACGAGGGGTTAATTTTGGACGGAACGAATAAAATTGCTTATGCATCGAAAACAATTCCTGCAACGATCTGCTGTTATTACAACGGGCATTTTATTGCGCCCCAGTCTTTCTTTTGCTTCGGGTAATGAATTCCCGGTTGTGCGCATACCCGAATCACAACGTAAGTTCAAGAGCATGGCGGTGGAAAAAGCGATCGTGGAAGTAAAGGCCAAATCAGGCAATAAAGAAATTGCGTGGTTGTTTGAAAACTGTTTTCCCAATACGCTGGATACAACAGTTGATTTTGAAATGATCAATGGCAAACCCGACACTTATGTGATCACGGGTGATATCGATGCCATGTGGCTGCGGGACAGCACGGCCCAGGTTTGGCCCTATCTCACTTTGACAAAGAACGACCAGGACTTGCATCACCTGGTCACGGGTGTTATCAACCGGCAGGTTAAATGTATCCTGAAAGATCCTTATGCCAATGCTTTTTATAAAGACGAGAATAAAAGAGGCGAATGGAAAGATGATTTAACCGACATGCAGCCCGGTTTGCACGAACGCAAATGGGAGATCGATTCCTTGTGCTATCCCATTCGGTTGAGCTATCATTACTGGAAGATCACAGGAGATAAACAGGTATTTGACGTACAATGGAAAGAAGCGATAGCATTGATCGTAAAAACATTTAAGGAGCAGCAGCGTAAAAATGGGAATGGGCCGTACAGTTTCCAACGCCGGACCTCCTGGGCTACAGACGGTGTACCGCTGGGTGGCTACGGGTACCCGGTAAAACCTGTTGGTCTTATTTGTTCCACATTTCGTCCAAGTGACGATGCTACCATCTATAATTTTTTAATTCCTTCCAATTTCTTTGCGGTGGTCAGTTTAAAACAGGCTGCTGAAATGGTGAAAGCATTGCATGGCGACACGGCTCTCTACAATGAATGCAGTGCTTTGGCAAAAGAAGTGGAACAAGCGTTAAAGCAATATGCGACTGTTTCGCACCCGCAGTTTGGTAAAGTGTATGCGTATGAAGTAAACGGCTTTGGTAGTTACAACCTGATGGATGATGCGAACATTCCAAGCCTGTTGTCATTGCCTTACCTGGGTGCAGTAAAAAATACAGATCCCGTTTATATCAATACAAGAAAATTATTATTGTCACCGGAAAACCCATTTTTCTTCAAAGGAAAAGCGGGTGAAGGCATTGGCGGTCCGCATGCCGGTATTGATATGATATGGCCATTGAGCATTATTATCCGGGGTTTGACCAGTAATAGTGATGCAGAAATTAAAAAATGCCTTGGCCTGTTGCAGCATTGTCATGGCGGTACCGGGTTTATGCATGAGTCATTTCATAAAGATGATGCGAAGAAATTTTCCCGTGCATGGTTTGCATGGGCCAATACCATCTTTGGTGAGTTTGTATGGAAAGTGCATAAAGAAAGACCACATTTATTGAGATAGGGATGGCATAAAATTTTTTACCGCTTTCGAATGTACTCGTAAAGATCTGGAACCGCTGTGGCGAATTGAAGCGGGTGCTATTTTACGCCAGGTTATACACACTATTCTTTATTATTGTGAGTCTGCTGGCACTAATAAATTGCTGCGATTTTGAAAAACAAGTTGTACATTAAATCCAAAATTTTAACTCGCATGAGAAAATATGCTGTTCTTTTATTGTTAGCAGTCGTCACAATCGTTTTTTCTTATTGCAGCGGTGCTAAAAAAGCTGCGAAAGCTGCTCCGAAACTGAGTTACGAAAACAGTGTTCATTCAACTATCGTTGGCTATTGCAGCCCTTGTCATATTCCCGAGAAAGGTGGAAAGAAAAAAGCATACGACAATTACGCTAATGTAAAAGCAGATATTGATGAGATCATTCGTCGTATGGAACTCAGCCCCACTGAGAAAGGATTTATGCCCTTCAAGAAAACAGAAAAATTGAGCGATAGCACCATTGCAGTATTTAAAAAATGGAAAGAAGACGGGCTGTTGGAAAAATAACAGTGTAGGTTGATGCGTACCCTTGCCAATCATGTTTCTGGGTCACTAAAAAATTATTTTTATGGAAAAGAGTACAGGCAATGAAGGACGCAGACATTTTATCAAAACGGCTACTGCTATCACTACCGGCCTTGCCGGGCTTCCCTTTATTCCGCAAGACACATGGGCCATGGATCGAATGGCGGATGATAGTATTCATATCATCGGGCCGAAAGAAGGCTATTCACCTCATATAGGTACCCTCGTATCCATGATGAACTGGATGCGGATGGTAGTATTGCGGTCAGTAAAGGATATGACCAAAGACCAGCTCGATTACCTGCAAGATCCCAAATCAAATACCATTGGCGCCATGTTGTTGCACCTGGCGGCAACTGAAGCATTTTATCGGGCTAACACTTTTGAAGGAAGAGGCGATTACAATGAAGCGGAAAAAGCTAAGTGGGGTGCGGCAATGAGCCTTGGTGATGAGGGCCGGAAGCAGATAAAGGGTAATAACCTTAATTACTACTTGGACATTCTCAGTTCAACCCGGGAAGCTACACTGGCTGAATTCAAGAAACGGGATGATACATGGCTAATGACCGTTGATCCAAGTTTTTTCGGCAACCAGCCAACTAATAATTATTGCAAATGGTTTCATGTAGTAGAACATGAATCAAATCACAACGGGCAAATCAAATGGATCAAGAGCAGATTGCCCGGGGCTAAAGCCGGCAATGATTAATTTTTTTTCAATATAGAAATATAATAATGTTTCTTTATTTATACTGAAAATCATCTTTCTACAGATTATTCTTCATAGTTAAGTTTCAATGAGCAAATTCGGAATGTTCAGTTCCATTTCTTTTTAACAAAATTGTAGCATAAACTCTACAAGCCCTCCTTTACAAATATTACATGTAAATGAGACACTAATCTATTTTCTTCGCCTGTTTGTCTCCGTTACTTTACAGTGTCCTATCCTAAGTAATCGCATTTTAAAATAATAAAACGTTCCCTTATGCGTCAGCTTAAGATCTCTAAGTCTATCACTAATCGTGAATCCCCAAGCCTGGAAAAATACCTCCAGGAAATTGGCCGGGTACCCCTTATCTCAGCAGAGGAAGAAGTATGCCTGATGGCCCGTATCAAACAGGGCGACAAAATTGCACTTGACAAACTGGTAAAAGCCAATCTCCGATTTGTTGTATCGGTGGCTAAGCAATACCAGGGGCAGGGACTTTCACTGCCGGATCTGATTAATGAGGGTAATATTGGCCTGATCAAGTCAGTCGAGCGTTTTGATGATACAAGGGGGTTTAAATTTATTTCCTTTGCCGTTTGGTGGATCCGCCAGAGTATCATTAAAGCAATTGCTGATCATGCCCGCCTAGTTCGGTTGCCGCTAAACAAGGTAGTATTGGGTGGGCGCATCCATAAGGCCAGTGCAATTCTGGAGCAGGAACTGGGAAGAGTTCCGTCAGCGGAAGAGTTGGCCGAGTTCCTGGAAATGGATCCCGCTGATGTGGCAGCACAGATGGATATGAAAGATCATCATGTGAGCCTGGACACACCTTTTTCGGATGAAGATGATGGCAGCCTGCTCGACACACTCGAAAATCACAACGCAGAAAAAACCGATCTAAAAGTGCATCATGCAGAATCATTAAAGATGGAGATCGAGAGATCCCTGCAAACACTTCCCGAACGGCATAAAAAAATGATCTGTTACTTTTTCGGAATCGGTGTTGATTACCCGCTTAGCCTCGAGGATATCAGCCAGCGTTTCGATATTACACCTGAAAGAGTAAGACAGATCAAGGACAAAGCCATCACTAAATTGAGGGCCAGTCAAAATTTCAACCAGCTTCGCACCTTTTTAGGCGGCGTATAAATCATCAAAAAACATATTCAGGGGCATTAATGCCATTGCAACGAAGGTAGATGATTGCTTGTCCGCGATGATGCGTGATATGGTCTATTGTTGCCTGGAATCCTTTAATCGTATTTTCATTTACTTCTCCTTTTGTTATCAAGTGCTTTAGGCTATCATAATTTTTTTTAAGATAGTCAATCACCTGTTTTTTGTCTTTGCTGACAGGAGTAGGGGCCCAATCCGTTTTTATCCCTCTGATATAATTATTCTGCCACCAGCTGATGCCATAGCCGATATGGTGTAGTTGTTCTAAGAAACTCCAGACGGGAGCAGCAGGTTTGAAGGAATAGTTTTTTTCAGGCATTGCTTCCGCTACAGCCAGGGTATAGTTTTTTGAGTTTTCCAGTGTTGTCAATAAATGCTCTTTCATGTTTTTTCTATTTATTGACAAAACTAAAAGTGTGTGAACCGGTAGGGTTTAGAAATCTTGCTATTCATTATAACAAAAAAGGATCTCTGGAAAGAGACCCTTGATTTGTCTTGGTGGAACGGGAACGATTTCTAAAGAAATCAAATTTTGACATAGCGAAGGTTGGTGGCTTCTGCTGTCAGCTTGTTGGTGATGCGGATAAAATAGATGCCTTTTTGCAAAGAAGGTAGCTCAACACTGGTTTTTGAAATGACAGTGGTGTAAAGTAAGTTTCCCGCTGTGTTTAGTAATGCCAGCTCGTAATTTTTGAAATCGGTGATACCGGTCATGTTAATTGTATTGCCAGTGTTGGGAACCGGGTAAAGAGATACGCTGTTCGAAGCAGAAACATATTTTACCGTCCTGGTTTCTGAATAACTTGTCTTTCCATCGTGATCAGTTTGTTTAATCCGGTAGTGCAGGGTGCCTGTTACAGGGGCATTGTCGTATACTTCATAGTTTTTTTCTTCCGCTGAGTTTCCTGCGCCCTTTACGGTTTTAATAGCAGTCCATTCATTATTACCGGCGGAACGCTCCACCGTAAAAAAATCATTATTGATCTCTGTAGCTGTCTGCCATTGGAGCTTCACTTTTTGCTGCTCGGGTACGGCCGAAAAACTAACCATCTTTACCGGGAGAATACCGGCAAATGCATAGGAAACCACCCGATGGCTAATGCCATCACCTTCTATTTCAATGTTTATCATTTTCAGTGACACAGCACTGAGTGTAGCAGTGGCACAATCACTGGCAGGTCTCCATACATTAGAATGAGAAACTACAGAGCCGGTTCCTTGTTTATTAGGGAGGTTAAAAGAATGCGATACCGAGTTATTGGTGATAGTACCCTGGAGGGCATGAAGATTTTTTGGAATATTACTACCGGTATACGTAATAACATAGTTCAGGAGAAGATTGTAATTATATCCCGAGGGGCAACTTTTTGCATTGATAACAAGAGCTACCGGTTCCACATAAACGTTTACGCTATAGCCTTTGGTGGATTGAATACTGACCTGTGAAAAGGAATTGTTGCTGAATAAGGAGATGGTAAGAGCTAAAAAAATTGTATGTACAGTTAGTTTCATAGTTTGGAATTAGTACGTGATCAAATCGGAGGTAAAACAAGGTAAAACTTCGCAGTTGTCATAGTATTTTCTGCAATTTTTTTTTGAAAAGTTGCTATGATGATAATAAAGTGTTGATTATTAAATTTTAATAAATTTAGTATCAGCAGGTACCCTTAATTCTAATGGGATATAGGAAACTTTTATAAGTGTATGCACTTGGAAAAACGTTGAAATAAGGTGGGGTTCACACTCACCTGGAAGTATTTACCCGGTGAGATTTGCTCTTGCTCTGACGGCTGACTGGAGGATACGATCGAAAATTTTCGATAGCTGATAGCCTTAAAACAGGACTATAGCGACGGCAAAATTAGATGGTGTGGCATTAATTGCACCAGGGGTATTGGGTATCTCCGGGGATAAGATACCTGGGGAAGATCCGGGTTACAGATTGGCGTCCGTAAAGGTGACAGAATATAAACTGGTATTATGATTAGCCAATCTTTTTTTCAAAACAGATGGCCGTAGAATCGTCCACCCATTTACCAAATGCCGGGATTCGGGTAAATCCCTCTTTTTCATAAAAGCGAAGTGCTTCGGGTTGCGGAGCACCTGCCCTGAGTTTTAGCAGGGTGAAGTTATTTTCTTTTGCATGCTTTACAGCAGCCGCCATTAATTTTTGCGCAATGCCACACCCACGGTAACCAGGCGAAACATACATCATATCGATTTCACTTTCGGTGTTGTTTAATGGTGCAACGGCAATGCTGCCCACCGGTTTGCTAGCTGCATCGCGGGCAATCCAAAAACCGGCATTGCCTGCCGCAAATGAAGCAGCGTCGAATGGATTGGGAGCTTCGAAACCATAGCGGCTTTGAATTTCCTCCCACAAAGCAGCCGACATCAATTGCGCTTCGGCAGAACCTGGTGAGACTTTTTTTATGATAACGACATTATTCATTCGGGTTTTGCCTTACTTTATTGGAGCACTGGCGGCTATATTTTCTTTTGCCAGTTGCACGATGTCTTTTACTTCGATGATGTTTTTTGAGTATCCATTCAATCCAACCTGGATCATGGACAGTCCAAGCTCCTTCAGGGTTGACACGGACTTCGGAAAACAGGTTCGGAGAAATGGATACAACCAGCCCAGATAGTTGTAGGCTTTCAGGGTGTTTTTTAATCCTTTTGTCGGGTGCATGTATCCTGGTCTGAAAGCATAGACATTTTTGAACGGCAGTGTCATTAGATCATTTTCTGTCTTGCCTTTAACCCTCGCCCACATCAGCCTGCCTTTTTCTGTGCTGTCTGTACCACGCCCCGAGATATAACAAAACACCATAGCAGGATTTTTTTTCACTACTGTTTCAGCAAAAGATAAAGTAAGTGTGTAGGTGAGGTGGTGGTAGTTGGATTCTTTCATTCCAACGGAAGAAACGCCCAGGCAAAAAAGACAAGTAGTATAGCCGGCCAATTGGTCTACGATAGGGGTAATATCAAAAAAATCTTCGTGTATGATCTCTTCCAGTTTGGAGTGTTGCACACGACAAGGCCTGCGGTTGATCACCAATACTTTTTCAACCTGCTCATGCTGCAGGCATTCATGCAATACACCTTCACCCACCATACCCGTCGCACCCGTCAGCAATACTTTTAATTTCATGAACCAAATATACCTTCATTGGGATAAAGAAGAATTGAAATGGCAGGGCATAAAAAAAGCCGGCTTGCCGGCTTTTCAATAACTGTTGAAACAATTAAGATCCTGCTGGTTTTTCAGCTTTCTTTTTTTCTATCAGGTCCTTGTATTTTGTTTGTTGCTCGGGAGTGAAAAACTCAAACAGCTTAGCTTGTTTTTCTTTTTTCAGTTCCATCTTTTTTTCCTTTTGTGCTTCTTTGGTCAGCGAAGCATCCTTCATGATGGCGTCTATTTTGTCGCCGTATTCTTTACTGATGGCATCATATTTTGCCACCTGCTCATCCGTAAGTGCCAGTTCAGTTTTTACTTTTTTGTCCCATTCTTCTTTCGTCTCTTTTTGATCCTGGGCATTGGCAGCAACAAAGACGAATGCGCCCATCAACAAGGTCAGCAATAGTTTTTTCATACACTGTGAAATTTAGAAGATTAATAAATGGATGATAACCGATAGCTGGAGGAGAAACTGATGGCTTCAGGAACTGCGCAATTTCTATGCCATTACATGGGAACGCCGGTTGAACTCACTACCGCTCATAAAATAACAGGTAGGTTTTAACGATAACTTAATTTGATGAGTAGCTGGTTTATTAGCTATTTATGCCGTTTAAAATACTGTATTTCCTTTTCATGTTTTTTGGCAGCTGCCAATGATGAAAAAGTGCCGAGGTTACGGCGTTTATTTGTCCTTGGGTCTTTCTTTATCGAATACAATCTGTATTCTCCGGATTTTAATTTGCGTATCATACAGCATGTTTTGGATAAGGCTGCAACTATTATGCCTGTGGCATGGCCAAAAGCGAATAAGGGTTTTAAATTGATGTTCTCTGTTTATTTTCCGAACTTACCAAAGCAAACCATATTGATAAGTTCAACTTCACTGCCATGAGAGAGATTATCAATTGCGCCGCTTATTCAGGCGGTAAACGATTGTCCGATATTGAGCTAGACAAAATTCATAAAGTACTGAAAGAAACCGACAAGTTTATATGGGTCGGGTTGCACGAACCATCCGGTGAAATATTGGGCAAAGTGCAGCAAGAGTTTGGTTTGCACGATCTGGCTATTGAAGATGCTCACCGTGCCCACCAACGGCCAAAAATTGAATTGTATGGCGATTCTATTTTTGTAGTGGTCCGTACAGCTAATATCAATGCTGAACAACATATTGAATTTGGCGAAACCCATTTTTTTGTGGGAACCAACTTTATTGTTAGTGTCCGGCATGGATCAACTGTGGCCTACACAGATGTCCGTCAACGATGTGAATCGATGCCGGAACTGCTGAGTAAGGGACAGGGCTTTGTGTTGTATGCAATCATGGATTTTATTGTCGACCGGTATTTTCCCGTGGTGCATGAGTTGGAGTCGGCACTGGAGGTGTTGGAAGACAAGATATTTAAAGAAAAACCAAGCCGGGAAACGACAGAACAAATCTACCAGTTGAAGAGAGAGCTGCTTGAAGTGAAGAGAGCTGTGTCACCACTAATGGATATTTGTACACGACTGATGCGATTTGATATAAAGTGTATTTCCAATGAAACGCAACCCTATTTCCGGGATATCTATGATCATGCCATCCGCATCAATGAAATGGTGGATAACACAAGAGAGTTGCTGAGTACGGCGCTGGAGGCAAATTTTTCATTGATCTCTATTTCACAAAATGATACTTCTAAAAAATTTGCCGGCTGGGCCGCCATCATCGCCGTGCCTACCATGATAGCCGGTTTTTATGGAATGAACTTTAAGTTTATGCCTGAGCTGGACTGGCACTACGGCTATTATGGGGTCATTGCTATAACGATCATAACCTGCTGTTTGCTTTACTTTTTTTTCAGAAGATCGGGTTGGTTATGACAGCGGTTTTAAAGACAATGCACATTTATAAAATTAAAGAGTTCGATTCTTCCTATAAGCTAACTTTTGCATCCCGTTTTAATTTCATTGTGATAGCCTGTGTAATAAATCTTATGGCCGCCGGATAGGCTTATTATTGGCGAACAAGGAGCCGGTTTTATCTTTAGTCAGCAGTGGTTTAGCCAATCGTTCCCTTGCGGGAAATTTAATAGCAGCTAAAAAAGCGAACCTATTTTTTTCTATTTTGTTGTTTCATCCAATTATTACTTATGTCTGTGCTGAAGCGAATCAATCCCTTTTCAAAAACCAACAACGATACAGGTTTTGGAATCAATGTAAACAGTTATGGCGGCCGTTTTATCAACCGCGATGGCAGCTATAATCTCAAAAAGACCGGTGTTTCGTTTTGGGACAGATTCAGTCTTTTTCATACCATGCTGAATATGCCGCTGTGGAAATTCGTTACGGTAATTGTTTTGTTTTTTCTTACTATCAATTTGTTTTTTGCAATCATTTATTACTTGATAGGCGCAAGCGGTTTTACCGGAATCATTGCTTCTAATGACTGGCAGGAATTTAAAGAGCTTTATTTTTTTAGTGCCGAAACTTTTACGACGGTGGGATATGGAAGGGTGAATCCTGTTGGTGATGCTGCCAATATGGTGGCTGCTATTGAAGCCATGGGTGGTTTTCTTTCATTTGCTGTAGCCACGGGTCTTATTTATGGAAGATTTGCTAGGCCCAAATCGCATATTGCCTTTAGCGATCATGCATTGATTGCGCCTTACCAGGATAAAAAGGCGCTGATGTTTCGTATTGCATCTTATAAGGACAATCATAATCTTACAGATGCTGTGATAAAAGTGAATTTGGCGTTACAGGTACAGGAAAATGAAAAACTGAGTTACAAGTTTTATGAACTGGCGCTTGAAAGAAGCAGGGTAGATACGCTGATGATGAACTGGACTGTAGTGCATCCGATTGATGAAAATAGTCCTCTATTGGGATTAACAGAAGAAGATTACAGGACAGCGGATGTAGAAATATATGTGCAGGTAAGAGGGTTTGATGATGTTTATTCCACGACGGTGATCCAGCGTACGTCTTTTACCTATGATGAAATAATATTCGATGCAAAATTTGCAAGCATGTACCACGAAAGCGAAGACGGGAAAACAACAATACTTGAGCTGGATAAACTCAGCAGTTACCGCAAGCTGTAAGATGACAAGCGTCAAACAGTAAAGATATTCTTAGCTTCCTGCGTTATGTTGAAGATGAAATCAGCCCGGGAATAATTGATAGTTCATCGTGTCAGTCCCATACATATTTCCAGGAGCCGTCTTTTTGCCGTTTCCAAACCGTATGAAAAATGCCGCTGAACTCAAGCGGCTTACCGGTGCTGTCTTTCGATTGCCAAAGATATTTCCCATAGGTATACGCCATGTTTCCATCTGGTGACACGTCTATAAAATCCGGTGACCATTTTACCGAAGCAGATTTATAAAAGTCTGCGCCATAAAAATTTCTAATCCCTTCTTTTGTATGAATAAGGCTGTCATTATTTCGCTTGATCACGGCATTGGAGTCAGCATAAAACCAAAACGCTTCGGCTATTCCTTTTTCAGCTGCCATTGTTTCAAAATCTTTTTCGGCTTTTTGTATTTCCTGTTTTACTGCTTCAGTGTCTTTTACTACCGGTGTTTGCTGACCACAGGAGATGAGCAGCATAGTACAGGTTGCTGCAAGGCAAAAACGGGGGAGCATAATTTTTTTTATTTTAAGATAATCTTTTTTGGTTTACTGCATCTGTAAATCATAAATGAAGGCATTTACAAAAGCATAAGCGTATTCGTTTTGACCGCCGTTCTTCTATTTTTGATAAGTTTTATACAGTTGTCTTTCCATTTTTATATTCAGTTGCTCAGTAAATTCTGCCGGGTTAAAATTTATTTTTTCATACTCAGTTTGCACTAATCTTTTTGCTTTATCCAAATAATCCTGATTTTGCCAAACGGCAATAGTCATTAAGCTTAAGTCACCATTGCTATCCTTATAAGCGAGTACTTCGTCCTTAATAAATCCAGGAAGAGATTTGATAAAGTTCCTGTTGTATTGCATTCTTTGCGTAAATTCTTCAATCGCTTTTTTGGGTATGAAAAATTTATCAACAAAGAATACGTTAGATTCTTTCTCTTGCGAAAGAGCCGTCAGGTCAGATGGTAGAACACCTAACTGTTGAAGGAAGCCAAGTCTGTCGGTTTGGATTTGGTGACTAATTATTTTGCCGTCTTTAAACTCATAAATACCAACCCCTTCATTAGAAATGCTTCTGTTTGTTGCCGCAATATTTTGAAATTGTTCTTTGTGTGTTCCTTCTATCGTTTGTTTCACGAAAACCTTATTTCCTTCTGCAACGATCTCTGTCAACGTCCACCTCGCATCAGGAAAAGCTTTTGTGATTGCTATTATTCCTTTTTTAAACACTTCAATACCTTTTTCACCCTGGGCATTCGTATAGTCTTCTGAAATAATACTGTCAACCAACTCAAATTTTCTGTTGTTTAAAATATTTTCGTAAAGGTTACGAATAACACCTTTGTTAATACTTGCAGTAACTTCCATTTTATTGTTTTTTATTGAATGATTTGATTTTGTCTGCGTAAAACCAAACTGCCCTGTTAGCAAAGCGGAGAGGAGAAGGCAGGGTTTAATTACTGATTTCATTGTTGCCAGGTTTTGTGTCGCAAAGTTGGCAGCTACTGAAACCAAATCATTGTAAAAAATCATTGATTTTACCAATAGGAAGCCGATTTGAAAAAGTCCGTTGGTGTTTGTCCTGTAAAAAGTTTAAAGTCTTTGTTGAAATGAGCCTGGTCGTAATAACCGTTTTCAAGCGCCGTGTCAAGAAAAGATGATGATGCAGGGTTTTGGCGTATAATGGCTTTCATTTTGACTATGGAAGAAAACTGTTTGGGTGTGGTTCCCGTCATTTTCCTAAACCGCTTTTCGAAAGCATCCTGGCTGATAAATAAACTATCAGCTAACGCTCTTATTCTCGTCAATCCGTTGTTTGCATAAATTTTAGCAATAGCCTCTGACACAAGTTTGTCGGGCTTATTGTGTAGGAGTTTTGAGTATAAGAACTGTTCAATAACAGCGATTTTTGTTTTGTTGTTATTAGTTTCGGCTAAACGTTCTTCTATGATCGAAATTTCTGGATTTGGAAAAAAATTATCCAATGAAACGCTTTCTTCAAACAGTTCATGAAGGGGTTGTCTGAAAAATGCAGCTGCTCCCGTTTCTGTGAACAATACAATTAGAGCCGATGTTTGAGGTGCATAGTTGATAAGCCGAACGGATTTGCGTAGGCCCGAAAATGTTGCGATGGGCAAAACGCTTTTGTCTGCATCGTTGAGATAAGAAATTTGCCCTTTAAAACGAAACGCAATGGCAAACGAAGTGTTTGGTACCACTCTATTAACTAATTCGTCCCGGCTTTCAATAATTCTGTAAGCCTTGATGTATGGCCTTAATATATCTGTTGGTATGTGTTCCTCAATTTTCATTGTCTGTTTGTCTCAAATTCTCCTTACGGCGTTCAGGCATTTGTGTTGTTGCGTGCTTCATTTATTCCTGACAGCAGCCGACGATAATACTAAAGATAAAAATTTATTCTGTTGCTTATTAGTAAATGTCAGGCGGGGACAAAAAGCTGAGCAGCGTTACAGATATGAGCGACGCTTTTCGTCTCAGCTTATGTTATTGGAACGATAAACTTAACATCAGCATTAGCGATTGACGAACAGTTTGGCGGTCCACTTGGTGCCTCAAGTATATAAAAAAAACTGGTGCGCAGATTGCCGCAATAATTAAAGCGGTTCAGCCAGAGGCTGATCAAAAACATCGGAACGAAAGCAACGGGTCATCCGAGTAGCTTATCCATTTTGATCGTTAATTTTCTGCCTGCTGAATAGCGATGTCGACGAGAATGTCGGCATCCGATTGGCCTGCGGCATCGGGACAAAACCCTTAAGAATGACCTTCGTCAGGCTCAGCGTGAGCTTGCAAGAGAAGCCCAATCAAGGTGCAAAAGCTGGCCAAACAATCCTTCCTTCCTCGCCTTAAAACGCTTACCTTTGCCCGTCCCGAAAAAGGGGCAAATCGTACATGAAGAATATCCGGAATTTTTGCATTATCGCTCATATTGACCATGGCAAATCTACCCTGGCTGACAGGCTTTTACAAAGTACCGGCACCATCAGCGACCGCGACATGATGGACCAGGTGCTGGATGATATGGACCTGGAAAGGGAAAAGGGCATTACCATAAAAAGCCACGCCATCCAGATCAATTACAAGCATACTGACGGACAGCAATACACCCTGAACCTGATCGATACTCCCGGTCACGTAGACTTCAGCTACGAAGTGAGCCGGGCCCTGGCGGCCTGCGAGGGTTGCCTGTTGCTGGTAGATGCTACGCAGGGCATACAGGCACAAACCATTTCAAATCTTTACCTGGCGATTGACAATGATCTTGAGATCATCCCGGTGATCAATAAGATCGATATGGATGGCGCCATGATCGAAGAAGTGGAGGACCAGATTATTGAGCTGATCGGCTGTAAAAAAGAAGACATTCTGCATGCCAGTGGTCGTACCGGTTTGGGTGTTGACAAAGTGCTGGATGCAATCGTCAACCGGATTCCGGCACCGGCAGGCAATACGGAAGCTCCGTTACAGGCCCTGATCTTCGACAGTGTGTTCAATTCCTTCCGCGGTATTATCGTTTATTATCGTATCCTGAATGGCTCGATCAAAAAAGGTGACAAAGTAAAATTTGTCAGCACAGGCCAGGAATATGAGGCCGATGAGGTGGGAATATTGAAACTGAAGATGACAGAAAGGAGTGAGGTGAAAACAGGGGACGTGGGTTATATCATCACCGGTATTAAAAATGCGAAAGAAGTAAAAGTGGGGGATACCATCACCCTGGCAAGCAATCCTAATCCGGAGATGATAAAAGGTTTTGAAGAAGTGAAACCGATGGTATTTGCGGGCATCTTCCCGGTCAATACAGATGAGTTTGAAGAACTGCGGGATTGTATGGACAAGTTGCAACTGAACGACGCATCCCTAACCTACGAACTGGAAACGTCACAGGCATTGGGATTTGGTTTTCGTTGCGGATTTTTAGGAATGCTGCATATGGAGATCATCCAGGAAAGGCTGGAAAGGGAATTTGACCAAACAGTGATCACAACCGTGCCCAACGTTAGTTTTATCGCTTACACGACGAAAGGAGAGAAGATCATTGTAAATAATCCTACCGAATTCCCTGACCCGGTTAAGACCGAAAGGATCGAGGAGCCGTTTATCAAAGCACAGATCATTACAAAGCCCGAATATATCGGCAACATTATGACCCTGTGTTTGGGCAAACGTGGAATATTGGTAAACCAGAGTTACCTGACCACAACAAGGGTAGAGTTAATCTTCGAAATGCCCTTAACAGAGATCGTGTTTGATTTTTATGATAAGCTGAAATCGCAAACCAGGGGATATGCCTCATTTGACTATCATCCGATAGGCTATCGCGATAGTGATATCGTGAAGATGGATATCCTGCTGAACGGCGATAAAGTGGATGCTTTATCGGCATTAATTCATCGTGGCCGTGCGCAGGATTTTGGGAGAAAGCTTTGTGAAAAACTAAAAGAATTGCTGCCCCGCCAACAATTCCAGATAGCGATACAGGCAGCAATCGGCGCCAAAGTAGTAGCAAGAGAAAATATTTCAGCGATGCGGAAAGATGTTACCGCTAAATGTTACGGTGGCGATATCAGCCGTAAACGAAAGCTGTTGGAAAAACAAAAAGAAGGTAAGAAGCGGATGAGACAGATCGGTAATGTAGAGGTTCCACAGGAGGCTTTCTTAGCCGTGTTAAAGCTGGATGATTAATTTCACGCAAAGAAGAACGCAGAGATACAATACAAAGGCGCAAAGGGTTTAAACTCTTTGCGCCTTTTTTTCTTTGTGGCTTTGCGTTAAATTGCGATTAATTATTTTCTTCAACCACGGGTTTCTCTTTTCCTTTATTCTTATCTGATTTCTCCTGTAGTTTTTTTTCATCCCGGTTTCCTTTATTATCCAGAATGGGCTCGCCAACAGGCGGTTTACCGAGATACGGATCAACTCCCCGCATGTCGATCTTATAATCAAATGCTTTATCGACATGCACCCATTTGCCATTTTCCCATTTAAAGGCTTCATTATCGCCGTCGGGAACAAGTGTCCAGCTATTTTCGGGTTCATTCGTTTCAGATACCAGGTGGTCCACTAATATCATTTGCAATTCATCAATATAATTCACCAGCACCCGGGCATCTTTTTTATACTCGATGCTAAAACGATATTGAACTGGTTTGGGTACACTGTCTTTTGCAAACGAGAAAAAAGGTCCGCCAAAGATGGCCTCATTCTTATCGTTGAACGTAAGCACTTCGATCCATTTCTTGGAGCTTCTTACATTGTTGTAGTCAATACCAAACAATGTATAATAATTTTTTCCCTTGTCCTGTGTTTGGATAATATTATAATAGATTGCACCGATCCAGTTGTTGCGGGTGCGAACTGAATCCGTGGCTTTGTCCGTAAATTCAGACACATCACGCAGAGGAATCAGTTTTAATGAGCCGTCCTTTGTTTTTAACTGAATGGCGCCGCGTTGGCGGGAATAGAAATCATCAAACTCCAATCCCCAGCTAAAAATGCGGAAAGTACTGTCCGGTGCATAGAGTTTTGAAATGCCTTTTACCGAATCAAAAGAGTAATAAAAAGAGTTTTTTACTTGCAAAGCTCTCACCAGTGTGCGGGTAAAGATGCTGTCGGAGATCATGCGATCTTCCGCTAATGAATCGGTGACGAGGTACCGGGCATACCACTGCAGGGTATCTTCCTTTGCTCTTAATTTTTTTCGGTCAGCTGCTGAAATCAATTGTGAATAGCCTGTTTGGAAAAAGATCAAAGCCAATAAAAATGCAAGCCCTGTTTTCATCGTCAACGTTTTCACAGAATTTATATCATTTATACGTTAATGTAATGTCATAGGTTTCGGATATAATGTCCGACGATAAATGCCGGACTCAGACTAAAGCGTCTGAGCCGACAGACATTCGATGCGTCCAATAGTATTGTTTCAATGTCCCGCCGGTATTAAATTTGGTGATCGCAAAAATAAGCCTTAATTAAAAGGTGAAATGGGTATCCCGCTGCCAATAACGACAAAAAAATTATAAAATTTTGTGATAGATCATAAAGCTTTGGCAAAATCTGTCAATGAGTTAAAACTCATATCGATAGCCGGGTGGGGAAGCTCTATATGCGGAATAGTTGTCTTTAAAAAGATGCAATACATGCCGGTGTTACGGCCAAACTCCATGTCGCTGATATTGTTGCCAACCATGATCGATTTGGAGAAGTCAATTTCGGGAAACCGGGCCCTGGCTTGTAAGGCCATGCCGGGGTTTGGTTTGCGGATAATGTCATTGTTGTCGAGGGAAGTGGCGTAAAAAATAGCGTCTATCTTACCACCTTCTGCCTCTATAATTGTCAACATTTTTTGGTGAATAGCATCGAGGTCAGCGACGCTCATTAAATTCCTGCCAACACCACGCTGATTGGTTGCAATGACAATGCGGCCAAATCTTTCTTTGAACAATTTAAAAACAGGTGGCACACCATCATAAAAAACAAACTCGCCGGGATTAAAAATATAGCTGCCGACTTTGTCGTGATTTAAGACGCCATCCCGGTCGAGGAATAATGTCCAGCCTTGATCAACATCCCTCAAATTCAGTGGCGCCTGTTTCAATTCCTCCTGCACCCGGCTGTAATCTTCGGGGATACCGATATCAATAAAGTAGCTGTCCTGTACAATGGCGTTGATATTTCCCTGCAGGTAATATTTTTCCAGGTAATCTTTTTCAAACGAAAACTTGGTCGGAAAATTTTTAGCCAGGAAATTTTCGACATTTAAAACGTAAACACCGCCATTGATAAGACCATTGTCATAAAACTGTTTTTCCTTGAAATCAGTAATCGTTCCTGCCTGGTTTATTTCTACCACACCATAGCGGTCAAAATGGCGCATCGATTTTAAGGCCAGCGTACAATCAGCTTTTTGTTGTTGATGAAAAGAACTGATTTCTTCAATATTTATTTTAAAGAGAGTGTCACCATTTACGATGATCACATTTTTTTCTGTTGCATGTTGACAAGCCAGATGTATAGCACCACCTGTTCCCAGCGGCTCTTCCTCAACGGAACATTGAAAATTGAGTGTTGAAAATTGATCATTTAAATAATCGATAATGATCTCATGTTTGTAGCCAAGAGAAAAAATAAATTTTTCAATACCCTGCAACCTGAGATAGTTGATCACATAAAACAGGAAAGGTCTTCCTGCAACAGGTGCCATGCACTTTGGTACGTCGGAAACAACCGATCTTAATCTTGTTCCCAATCCGCCTGCGAGTATAATTGCTTGCCCTCCCCGCTCCCTAAAGGGAGAGCTGGGGAAAGTCATTTGCTTTGAAATGTTTTCATTCATACTGAATCTCTAAAAGCCCCTTTAGAGGTTTGGGGTGTTAAATAATTTTTCCTCAACCAACTGGCAAATAATGTGCCCCGCCATAATATGACTTTCCTGTATTCTGGGGGTATCTGCAGATGGGATATTGATCAAATAGTCACTAACAGATTTCAATTGGCCGCCCGTCATCCCCGTGAAGCCGATGGTGATCATGCCTTTTTCTTTGGCGGTTTCAAAGGCTTTGATAATATTTTTTGAATTGCCGGAAGTGGATAAGCCGATCAATACATCACCATGCTGGCCGATGCCATCAATCAGGCGGGAATAGATGACATCAAAACTATAATCGTTTCCTACAGCCGTAAGATAGGAAGTGTTGCAATGCAACGCCTCTGCAGGTAAAGCTTTGCGATCGGTATAAAAGCGGCCGGAAAATTCAGCCGCGAGGTGCTGCGCATCAGCGGCGCTGCCGCCATTACCGCAAAACAAGACCTTGTTACCGTTCTTAAAAGCCATTACAATCTTATGAACGCAATTGTTGATTGTTTGCAAAAGCAACTCATCTTCCAAAACTCTTTGTTTTGTATCGATCGAAGCCTTTATTATTTCTGTTATTCTGTCTTTCATGTGTCAAACAATTTTAAAGGCCGTAAAAAGATAATTATTGGCAGCTCCAATAAACTCAGTATTGATATAGTATGATTTTATAAAATTATCAAAAGCCAGGAACTCATGGGAAGGGACAAGGTATTCGTCAAACAGAATAATGTCCCCCTTTTTTAGCAAGGGTGCCAAACTTGTTAAAGTAAATAACGTTGATGTGTATAAGTCCGCATCCATATGAATCAGCTTGCGGTTTGTGCTGTTATATTGCTGAATAAAACCGGGTAACGTTTGCTGGAACAGTCCTTTATAAAATTTAACCCTTGCATCTTTAATATCCGGTTGTTTTGAACCAGTTGACATATCACCGGCTTTAAAAGGTCCCCATGCTTCCGGTAATCCTTCAAATGTATCGAATCCATGAAAACGTGATTGCGGATTGGTATTATGTTCAACCCACCACTTGAACGAACTGCCTCCGGCTACTCCAAATTCCAAATACTCAATCGGCTCATTTTTCGTTTCTGCCGATGTAATATGTTGGTATAGTGAAAAACGTTTATTATAATCCGACTTGTATGCAAAAAAATCATTGAAAGAGCTTTTGTTTTTTTGTTCATGCGCCCAGCGGGAAAGCCTTGACATATTGGCCAGGTTTAAAAACATTTTTTCAAACGGACCTATCAATACGTGCAGGCGCAGCCACAAAAAGGTTTTTTTCAGATTCCTTGCAAAGAAAAAAAAGGTCTTCATAGTGTTATACTGTCCAGGTCGTTAAACCGTGTTTGGTAAACTGATAATTTTTACAATAACCGCCGAATGATTCTAAGGTTTCAATAACCTTGTACCTGGTGTTTTTGGGACAGTAAAATGTCATAAAGCCTCCACCACCGGCTCCGGATATTTTGCCACCTGTGGCACCAGCCTGTATTGCGGCATTATAAATCTCCTCAATGCCTTTGTTAGAGATATTATGGGCCATTAATCTTTTTTGCTGAAAACCAAAATCAAGGATCTCACCAATTTCATGCAGCCTGCCTCTCAATAATGCTTCCTTCATTCGCTTTGCCTGCTCTTTTAATTGGTGCATGGCTTCAATCGATTTTTCGTTTCTCTCATTCACATTTTTCTGTTGCTCTTTGATGATGGTGGCTGATTCCCGGCTCGTTGATGTGAAATAAAGAACGAGATTGTTTTGCAATTCGTGCAGGTATTCAGGTCTTATCCGAAGCGGGTTTACGATTACTTTATCATCCTCATAAAATTCCATGAAGTTGACACCGCCAAAAGTGGCAGCATACTGGTCTTGTTTACCGCCTGCCAGTTTCAAATCTGTTCGTTCAATCTCGTAGGCATAATGAGCAATGTCATAATCACCCAAAGGAAGTTTCAGCATTTCTGTAAATGCCCCAATGATTGCCACGACCAGCGTAGACGAAGTGCCCAGCCCGGAGCCGGCAGGTGCATCTACAAAAGTAGACAGCCTGAAGCCGGTCGCAGGTATTGTATAATCTTTTTGTATGCGGTTGTAAACACCTTTTAACAGATCTAAAGTGCCGTCAATGGGTAATTCTTTTGCCCAATCAAACTGTTGCGTTTGTTTTTGATCCAATGATTCAATGATGATCTCATTACCTTCAATTGGTTCGATACTGGCATGAGCGGATAAGGAAATGGTGGCATTCAGGATGGCTCCGCCATATTGATCACTGTAAGGGCTAACATCGGTGCCACCACCGGCTAATCCAATTCTTAAAGGAGCTTTGCTTCGATAGATCATGCGTCGATTGTTTAATAGAATATGGTTTTACTAACTGGTCCCGGGGACTCACTGTTGATGTGAACGCTTCAGCAAACGCCTCAACGATTATTCCCCGAAAGATTGATAACTGCTTTTACAATATTTTGCCAGTTATATTTTTGTTTTTCGCTGCGAAGATGCGGAATAAAATAATCCTCTCCTAATTGATAGAATTTTACAATGCCTTTTGCAATGGCTGCAGGATTTGGCTCCACCACGAGACCTGCTTTCTGGTCGGGAACAAGAGCAGGTAAGCCGCCTACATTCGTAACAACCATTGGTTTTTCAAAGTGGTAGGCGAGTGGTGTGACACCGCTTTGCGTGGCATTGCGGTAAGGTTGAATGATAGCATCAGCTGCACATAAATAGTATTGAACTTCGCTATCCGAAATAAAATCAGTTTTTAAAATTAATTGGTCTTTGATTCCAAGCTGGTTGATCTGATCCTGGTATTGCTTTTCATCTTCATAAAATTCACCCGCAATGAGTAATTTAATCCCGGCATCTTTTATTTGCTGGTTGGCCATTGCCTCCAGCAACAGATCAAGTCCTTTGTATTTGCGGATGAATCCAAAGAATAAAATAATCTTTTCATCGGTAGGCAGGCCTAAGTGTTTTCGTGCTTCAGTTTTCGAAATGATAGGGCCAAAATTATCGTACAAAGGGTGTTGTACCAATTGCGCTGGTTTCTCAACATCAAATAACCGTAGATCATTCAGCACCTTTTCACTCATAGTAATGAAGGCGTCACAACTTTTGATAAAGTAACTGGTAAACGCTTTATCGCCGGGTCTTTTTTCGTGTGGAATCACATTATCAGCAATGCAAACAATTTTGGTGTGTTTGTTTTTTTTTACTTTTCTTAATATAGTTCCCAGTGCCGGTCCCATGAACGGGAGCCAGTAACGAACCACGATAATGTCCGGATTTTGTTTCTTTAAACGGCTGCCCACCTGTAGCCAGTTAAGAGGGTTTACCGAATTAATCGCTGTGTGAATGGTGATTCCCTCCGGCGCCGGTTCATCAGAATATTGAGTTTTACCCGGAAAAAGAAACGATGGGTATTGAAGCGAAAAAGAATAAATGGAACAACTATGTCCGCTTTGAATAAACTCTTTTGCAAGGCGTTGGTTAAACGTAGCTAATCCTCCTCTTAAGGGATGTGCCGGTCCAATGATCACAACGTTTGCCATTACAAACCTTCTTTCTTTTCGATGAGATAAGTATTACGGCCCTGTGAATTTCTTGAAATCAATTCACCTATAAAACCCGCCAGGAATAATTGCATGCCAATTAGGATAGATGTTAAAGCAATATAAAATCCGGGACGGTTGGTTAAGGCAAAATTATGGGGGTCAATAATTTTTGAAATGATCAGGGATAAAGAGATCAACAGACCAGCGAGGAAAAATATCGTTCCCCATGCACCGAAAAAATGCATCGGCCGTTTACCAAATTTGCCCATGAAGAAAATGGTGAGCAGATCAAGAAATCCATTGATAAATCTTGTCCAGCCAAACTTGCTGACACCATACTTGCGGGGTCTGTGTTCCACTACTTTTTCACCAATCTTTTTAAAGCCGGCCCATTTAGCCAATACCGGAACGTAGCGATGCATCTCTCCGTATACTTCTACACTCTTCACCACTTTTTTGCTATATGATTTTAAGCCGCAGTTAAAATCGTGCAATTTTATTTTGCTCATCTGCCTGGCAGCTGCATTAAATAATTTGCTGGGTAAATTCTTCGTCAGCTTATTATCATATCGCTTTTTTTTCCATCCGCTTACCAAATCATAACCATCCTCAAGGATCATCTTTCTGAGCTCTGGAATTTCATCGGGGCTATCCTGCAAGTCGGCATCCATGGTAATGATCACATCGCCTTCCGCTGCACGAAATCCTTCATTCAACCCGGCTGATTTACCATAGTTGCGCTGAAACTTGATGCCCTTTATGTTTGGATTTTTAGTTCTTAACTGCTCAATTACTTGCCATGAATTATCTGTACTGCCATCGTCAACGAAAATGATCTCGTATGTATAATTATTTTCGAACATTACCTTTTCTATCCAGGCGGATAACTCGGGTAAAGATTCTTCTTCGTTCAATAATGGTATGACCAGGGAAATATCCATGCGTTATTTTCTTCTCATTAATAATGCTGACCCGGCCGCTGTAACGATAGTGCCGAGTATCAAATATCCGAAAATTGTGAGGTAAACAACTTTTGTCGTATACCGTTTTTTGTTGTCGGCTACCAGCTCATCAATTTCAGCGGGCGTTTTTCCTTTCTTTTTAACAAGTGCTTCCCGGTAATAAACAGCGTCTTTTTCAGCAAATTCAGGATGAAATTTATGGAATATAGTTATAAAGGCCACAATGATAAGTATAGCTATAATAAAGCAGCGAAATCCCTGTCCAAATAAATCTGCAAATTTTCCAGTAAAGGAAGTTGACATTTTATAGGATATTAATGTCCAGATTATCCCTGCTGCAAATAGTGCATAGATAAAATAATGAACCGGCGAATTTTCGGGGACCGTATAGAATGCTACTAAAAAGGCACTTACCATGGCAGCGCCGGTAATAATACCTTTAACAAGAGGAGTGAGTTTATTCATGAATACTAAAAGAATCAGTTGATAACGGCGGTGTTTTTATTAACGATGCCTATCACTTTGCCGGTCAGTACCTGACCAATGAAAGGAGTGTTTTTCGATTTTGAGAAAATGTTTTTTTCTGCCACTGTCCATTTTTTTTCCGGATCGAATAGTGTCAGCAATGCATTATTTCCTTCTATGATGCTGGCGGTATCAAGTCCAAATAAGCGGCGTGGATTTAATGATAACAGCGCTACCCATTTTTCGGCGGCCACTGCCGGAAGAGCGGTGCGCAACACGGCATAAGCAGTCTCAAGACCAATCATACCGTATTTCGCATATTCAAATTCTACTACTTTGCTGTCAAATTCGTGAGGCAAATGATGTGTGGCGATGCAGTCAATCGTGCCTTCGGTAATGGCTTGATGCAAAGCGGCCCAGTCTTCTTTGGTGCGAAGGGGAGGATTGACTTTCAGATTTGTATCATAATCTTTCATGTCTTCATCGCAAAAGAAAAGATGATAAGGTGTTACGGAACAACTGATTTTTATGCCACTTTCTTTTCCCCTTTTGATATATTCCAGCGATTTTTTTGAACTCACGCCTGTAAAATGCAGTCGTGACTCCGCATATCTTGTTAACTTGATATCCCTTGCCACAATCAATTCTTCCGCCATGGCCGGTTTACCGGGCAAGCCTAATTGTGTTGACACAATGCCTTCGTTCATCAAACCATGGGCGTTAATACTTTTATCATCGGGGATTTGAATCAATGTGCCGTCAAAAGTTCTTACATATTGCAATGCTTTCAATAACAAACCCGCAGATTGAACACTGTTGATCCCATCACTGAATGCGATAGCGCCGCTGTTCTTCATGTCATACATCTCGGCCAGTTCTTTGCCTTCAGTGTTTTTTGTAATGGCGCCTATTGGATGAATGAATACCGGCAACGTTTTGCCTTTCTGAACAATATATTCAATAGTAGACTTATTGTGTATACAAGGATTGGTATTGGGGATGACCATGACATCAGTATACCCGCCTGCTGCCGCTGCGGCCGCACCCGTCTCGAGGGTTTCTTTAAATTCATGACCCGGATCAGCAAAATTGGCAAAAACATCCACCCATCCCGGCGAGACATGGAGGCCCGGAATGTTTATTTCCTTATCTGCTTTTTGTGCGAGATCAGCGCCCAATTGGCTGATTATTCCATTTTCAATAAAAATATCAGTGATTTGCCCGTTGAAAGGAGAATTTGGATCAACGATTTTTGCGTTCTTAATGAGTAGTTTCATTAAGCGGCGAAGATAATGGTTGTTTTTGGTTCGGAAAAATGCTAAAAAACCCTACTTTTGCAATCCCCTTTCCAATACGTCAATCGTATTAAAGTTCGGGACGTAGCGCAGCCCGGTAGCGCACTTGCATGGGGTGCAAGGGGTCGCTAGTTCGAATCTAGTCGTCCCGACAGTTAAAAAAAGACTCTTGATTTTTTCAAGGGTCTTTTTTTATTTTTACACTATTAGATTTTCGGGATGTAGCGCAGTCCGGTAGCGTACGTCGTTCGGGACGACGGGGTCGCTGGTTCGAATCCAGTCATCCCGACTGAAAAAAGAAGTCATTTGTTTAGGTGGCTTCTTTTTTTGTTCGAGGGTTTGTATCCGCAGCGGCTTGCTACGCCCCGGCGGGTGCTTTTGTCCCACGCCGGCCACTCATTGCAATTACTTCTGCCCGAAACATTGCTTGCAAAGACGCAGGCACCCGGCAGGAAAGGGTATAGACCTGATGTATACGAAATTTATAAAACTGAACTATCGCCGATAATTTTCATTGAATATTTTCTATGCCATGGTTGGATACCCTTCGCTTTGCTCCGGGTGACAACCACGGCATTCTTCTTTCGGCGAACTTCAGAAAGTGCAAGAATATTTCCATTCATTCGTATTTTGCATATTCACCCGACCGACGAGGAATGGCCGAAAAAAATCATAAGCTTCTGATTAAAAACATGGTTTGCCAGCGGTGCATTATGACCGTAGAAAATACTTTGCAAAGCCTCAATATTCCATTCAGCAAAGTGTCGTTGGGTGAAGCGGATATTCCGGCCGGCCTTACAAAAGAGCAATTGAATAAAGTGGAAAAAGAGCTGCATAAGGCAGGATTTGAATTGATAGCAACAAGAGTCAATAAAATCATTGAGGATATTAAAAAGGCGGTGATGGAATACCTGGAGTTGGGCATGGATTCCCAAAACCTGAAGCTGTCTGCATTTATAACAAAAAAGATTGCTTATGATTATAGCTACCTAAGCGATCTCTTTTCCTCGGTTGAAGGAAAAACCATTGAACAATTCTTCATTCTGCAGAGAATAGAAAAAGTAAAAGAGTTGCTTGTATATGACCAGCTTTCACTGACTGAAATATCTTATCAGACCGGTTTTAGCAGTGTTCATCATTTGTCGTCACAGTTTAAAAAAGTTACTGGTCTTACACCTTCTTATTTTAAAAAAATCGGCGCTGCAAAACGTAAATCACTGGACCGCATCTGATCCAAAAATTCTGTAAATCTTTCCCTGAATAGCATACAGCCACCCGAACAGGGCGGCTGTAGTTTTGTGTCGTTAATAATTGATAACAATAAAAATTAAAATCATGAAAACGACAATTCGGTCAAGCAAAGACAAACCAGGTTGCGACTGCGCAGTTTGTACCTGCAGTCCCGTTTGTACATGCGGAGTTTCATCTGCGAAATAATCAACAGGGAGGTGCAGCCGCCTCCCATTTTCAAATTATTAAAACAAAAACCAATGCAAACAACAAGATTTTATCAACTGACAGCATCTGAATTCGACTGGAAAATCTCCAATCAGAAAACAATTAAAGCATGGGGCTTTAATAACAGCTTCCCCGGCCCGGTACTGAAAGCTCACAAAGGCGATACGATGGTTATTAAAGTAAAAAACAACTTGAATGAACCCGCCATAGTTCACTGGCACGGTATCAGGTTGCCGGCTTCAATGGATGGAACAGACAGTGTGCAAAAACCTATAGGGCCGGGAGAGGAATTTGAATACCGGTTTACAGTTCCCGATGCAGGAACATTCTGGTATCACTCACATCAAAATGAAACAGTACAAATGGAAAGAGGTATGTATGGCGCATTGATTGTGGAAGACAGTACAGACCCTGTTTTCGATGCAGAAAAAGTTTTGATGATAGATGATGTGAAGCTGGATGGCGGCAACCAGTTTAAAAGAGGTAACCGCATTCAGCGCTGGATAGAAAGACATGATGGCCGGCAGGGAAATACAATATTGATTAACGGAAAAGAAAACCCGCTCATTAATATCAATGCAGGACAGACAGAAAGATGGCGGTTTATCAATGCATCAAGTGCCCGGTATATACGGTTGTATTTTGGAGGCAGAACTTTCAAAATTATCGGCACCGACGGAGGCCTCCTGGAACGTCCGCAGGAAGTAACTGAAGTATTGATGATACCAGGAGAAAGAATGGATATAGCAGCAGGACCTTTTGCGGAAGGCGAAAACTTTTCAATTGAGTCATTGCCGTACAACCGGACCACTTTTGTAAAGACTAAAAATGGGCGGCTTGCAAGTGTAATAGTTGGCGAAGCCAAACCTTCCGTTGCATATCTGCCTTACAACTTGAGAGAGATAGAAACATTAGCTCCGCAGCATGCAACCATCAACAGGAAAATAGAATTTGCCGTTGATATCAACCTGAAGCATGGTGTTGATTTTTTTGTAAACGGTGGTACGCATTATAGTGATAAGCCGGTAAGTGTGGGAGAACTGCAGGTATGGGAAGTATCTAACACAAGCCTGATGGATCATCCCTTTCATTTGCATGGATACTTTTTCCAGGTAATAGAAGAAAATGGGAAGACGCCTGCTTTCAAGGCATGGAAGGACAGTTATAACCTTAAACCAAAAAGTAAAATCAAGATTGCGTGGATGCCCGATAACCGTCCCGGTATGTGGATGTACCATTGCCATATTCTTGAACATCACGAGGCTGGTATGATGGGACATTTTGAAGTGGTTGATCCGGAAAAAGGGCCATCAAAGCATATACATCATCAACATCATATGCATCATCACTCTGTGTAAAAACTAATGTAGTCATTTCTTATGCCATGGCGGATGTTTGACTTTCATCCGCCAAATGGTGTCAATGGCCCGGCATTCATATCTAAGCCGGTTCACCGGAAAATTATTCATAGAAGCTCTTAAACTGGCACACCCTAAATTTATAAAACTGAACCTGCTGCAATCATTTTCATCAACGGAAATTTTACTGTGCAAAGCCGCCTGGTCGGCGGCTTCCTTTTTTATTGTTTAGCGGTTGTATCTGCAGCCACCTTTTTCTTTTTCTTAAACAGATCGTTGATGGTATTCTTTATCGTTTGTTCAGCTTTCTTTTTGGTGCTGTCTGTATTGTTCGTTTGAACCGAATCTTTATTGCCCAAAATTTTATTTTTTAAATCTTCTTTGACGTCATTCACCACCTGGTTCTTCACGACATTCACCGAATCTCTTACTCTTTGCTTCGCACTATCGGCTTTTGCCTGTGCAAAATCAGCCGCCTGCTGTTTGAGATCTGCTACGGCATCGCCGGCTACTTCTTTCAGATCAGTTTTGATAGAAGGATTAGTAAGACTTCCGCCCATTTTGATATTCAGGTTTACAACATCACCCAGCGTAACAGGAATTCCCTTGCTGCTTGCCTGTGTCGCCAGGCCATTGACCAGGTTGTTACCCTGGGTACCTAAATATTTTCTAGGGACCTTCATCGCTACCACGTAGTCGATTGATTGATCAAAACCATGCATGCCGCCAATTTGCAGATCAATATCTTTTACTTTTACGGTAAATGGTTTCACCAGCACTTTGCCGTTTGCAAATTCAATATAATTTTTGATATCTTTTATGGCAATGGATTTCAGGTCGTCTATTTGCAAGGTGTTCGCTAATTTTTCCAGCGGTGCGAATTTCTTTAACACACCTTCCAGTAATAAAAGGTTTCCTTGCCCTGTAAGACTGCTGAGGTCAGGCATCATATCACCATTAAGATTACCTGTCATACTGAGTTGTGAACTTAATTTTCCGGACAGGAACTGACCAATAGGCATCAACTTTTGAAAAGTATTGTAAGCGAAAAAGGCTTTTTGTACATCCACATCTTTTACATCATAGGAGATGGCGATATCTGGTTGTTTTTTATTTGTTTTGGTAGAGTAGGAGCCATTGAAAGCAACTGAGCCATCCAGCGCATCGGTTTTTACATTTTGCAACTTTACGGTTTGATCATTTAAAACCACTGTGCCATTGATGTTATTGTAGTTTACCTTATCGTATTTTACTTCGCCTGCTTTTGCATTGATCGTAAAATTGATGCCGGCCGGTACCAGGAATGGTTCAGCAGTTGTTGAGGTTGCTGGAGTCTCTGTAGCGGGAGCAGGTTCTGTACCCATCCAATCATTCAGGTTCAGTTTATCGGCAGTCACATCAAGGTTGCCGGATAGGGTTTGATCCTTCATGGCATAGCCGATCAAATTGTTTAATACACCACTGGCAGTGAAATTGGTATTCAAATAATTCCCGCGAAGATTGTTCAGCGTAATATTCTTCTGGTTGAAGGTGAGCTGTGTATTATTGATTGTCACACCTGTTGGATAATCCTTTGATGCATATTTTAAATTGGAAAGGCCAGCCGTACCGTTGATGTTTATTTTATCATATTCACTTTTATCGATAGCTGTTTTATTACCGCTGAATCCTAAATCAGCGTTTAATATCCCGCTTACAGCGGTGCCCGGCTCCAGGGTAGTAAATTGTTTAACATTGTCTAAAGTGAAACGTCCTTTGGCTGCGCCGGAAAAGTCAACAGAAGAAACAGGGTTGCGTAATTGCAAAGAAAAATCAAAAGGATCTTTTCCTACTTCAATATGACCGGCTGAAATGTCAACGGTGGTGTTGTCCGCAATACCGCCACTATTTTGCAATTGCACTTTCATATTGCCATTTTGAATGGGCTGTGGAAAATCGCTGGAAGAATAAAAAAGATTTTTTATGTCTAAAAATCCACCAGCTGTAAAAGGTCCTTGTTGCGTTTGTATAGCTGACAAATTTCCTTTTGCAAAAATATCGGCCAAAACGAGGCCTGCCAGTTTTGTGTTGCCTTCGAGTTTGACGAATTTTGAAAGATTGGCCAGGTCAAGCTTGCCTTTTGCTACAGCATCTACGTACTGTGAGGTTTCCGGATTTTTAAAGAGTAGTTTAAAGTCAAATGGTTCATTGTCCATTTCTAAATGACCTTTTGAAATGTCCACCACAGTATTATCCATTTTTCCGTCGGGATTACTCAGGTGCATAGCAACCTGGATGTTTTTTACTGGTTTTGGTAAATCAGGATACTGGAAGAATCCATCTTTTACTTCGAGGTTCACATCATAAGCCGGCATTTGTGTCGGACTATAAATACCTTTTACCCAGCCGTTGAATAAAGCGCTGCCGCTTGTTTTTATGGTTGCGAAATCATTTTTGTAAACAGCCGGGATCAGTGACAGGATATCTTTAAACTCATTGGATGGAGATTTAAATTTTATATCCATATTATACGTGCTATCGTTCACCAATTGAAAAGATCCGTCTGCCGATACTTTCAAATTATTCAACGCAATATCGTCCGTCCTGAATGTATATGTATTTGTTTTGTTATCAATTTTTATATCAGCGCCAATACTTGTTTTTGTATTGGAGAGGTAGGGAATAGCTGCATAGGTAAAACTGGCGGCATTTGTTTTAGTGACAGTTGAAAGAATAAATTCATCCTGGGTAAAATCACCACTGCCTTCATGATCAAGACCAGATATCTCCGCACTCATGTCACTGCTTTCATCTTTATAATAGATATATCCATCTTTAATAGCATATTTCTGCAGCGTCATTTTAAAAGCTGAAGTAGCCGTATCGGAAGACACGGATGCAGCACTGTCCGCTTTCGTTATATCCCAGTTGGCTTTCCCGTCTTTATTTACCAGGGCATGGATACGGGGAGACTCTAAGTATACACCGGATACTTTGATGTCTTTTCCTTTGATAACACTTATCAAATTAACAGACGCATCCAGGTTCTTTGTTGCAATCAGCGTGTCGTTAACAAATTCATCGGTGCCTACAACACTGAGATCATCGAGGCTGATTGACACTTTTGGAAAATGCCGAAAAAGAGACAAGCTGACGTCAGCGAAGTCCACCTTTGCAGTGAGACTTTTGTTAATCTCTTTTTTTACCAGGTCAGTGATCTGTTTTTTAAAAGCAATGGGAATAATAAATGCGAGAGCAACTAAAACCACTACAATGATACCTGTTATTTTCAATGCTTTTTTTATACCCTTATTCATAGTTATCGGCTTATTTAAGAAAATAGATAAAGCCCAAAGGTAAAAAAAGTATTGAAGGCGGAAGTATTAATGATCATTCAGGGGTAGCCCCCTGCGTACAAATTCTTTCCAGTTCAGGTATTCTTCCCCTTTTCGGTGCACTTCCATAGTGATACATTGATCAACAGGGCATATCAGCTCGCAAAGATTGCAACCCACGCATTCTTCTTCAATCACGGTATATGTATTATAAGGATTACCATAGTTCAGTTTAATAGACTGATGGGATGTGTCTTCACAAGCGATATAGCACAGGCCGCAATGGATACATTTATCCTGGTTTATTTTGGCGATATGATGATAATTGATATCCAAATCCTCCCAATGTGTGATGGTGCTTACAGATTTGCCGATAAAATCATCAAGGGTATTAAAACCTTTCTCATCCATCCAGTTGGTAAGCCCCTCAATCATATCATCAATAATTCTGAAGCCATGCTTCATTGCTGCTGTACATACCTGCACATTCGAAGCGCCGAGCAACATAAATTCAACGGCATCTTTCCAGGTACTGATACCACCAATTCCTGAAATGGGAACCTGCCTGGTCAACTCATCCTGCGCAATAGTCGTCAGCATTTTTAAAGCGATAGGTTTCACAGCAGGTCCGCAGTAACCGCCAAACACTGATTTGCCCGCTACATAAGGATTGGGAACCAGCGTATCGAGGTCAACACCCGTCACTGATTGTATCGTGTTGATTAATGATAATCCATTGGTGCCTGCTTTTACCACCGATCTTCCTGTTGGTACCACGGAGTGAACATTGGGAGTAAGTTTGGTAATAACGGGAATCGTTGCCGCTTCCATTACCCACTCCACTACCATGCAGGCGATCTCGGGATCTTGTCCTACAGTAGCACCCATTCCTCTTTCTGTCATGCCGTGCGGGCAACCAAAGTTTAATTCCAGTCCGTGTGCGCCGGTATCTTCTACTTTTTTTATCAGTTCATGCCAGCTCTTTTTGTCATTGTCAGCCATCAATGAAACAACCATGGCACGATCAGGAAATAATTTGATGCACTCCGTAATTTCTTTCAGGTTGATGTCCATCGGGCGATCACTGATGAGCTCGATATTATTAAAACCCATCACCCGTTGCCGTCCGAAATCAACAGCTGAATATCTTGATGACACATTTTTCACTTGTGATCCCAATGTCTTCCAGACCACACCACCCCAACCTGCTTCGAAGGCACGAAGTACATTATACTTTTTATCCGTGGGCGGGGCACTCGCCAGCCAGAATGGGTTGGGAGATTTGATGCCGAGAAAATTTGAACTGATGTTTGCCATAAGTTTTTCTTTTATGTTACCAACTTCAGTAATTCTAATCGTCGTCTGTTGCGCCTGTCTGCCGACAAAGGCAGGTCGCACACTTCATCGTTCTGTTCGCTATGCAATTGTCTGAACTGGGATTTATTGGATTTACAGGATTTTGAGATTAGTTTCCTTTTAATTTAATCCTCCCCAATCATGGTTCAGACAAATAGGCGAGTATCGCTTTTGCCCCAAGTTTTCCCGCCTGCACTGCATCTACCACTTCCTTTCCTCCGTTGACACAATCACCACCCGCAAAAACACCTTTGATATTAGTAGAACAATTTTTATCAATAACCAATTTTCCGTTTTTGTTTTCCAGTTGATTATTTTTTACCAACTCTTCAAAAGGCACTTGCCCTGCTGCTTTGATAACCATATCAACAGTCAGCGTAAATGTTTCGCCGGTATCAACCGGAGTTCTTCTTCCAGTTGTATCCGGATCGCCTAGTTTCATCACACTGCAAAGCAATTCTTTTACTTTTCCCTTTTCACCTTTCACTTCTTTCGGAGCTGCCAGCCAGATGATTTCACAGCCATCTAACTTAGCGATGTCCAGCTCAACATCCGTACAGGGTTTTTCCTCTTCTGTTCTCCTGTAAACTAATGTTACTTCTTTTGCTCCCAGTCGTTTTGCTTGCGTAGCCGCATCGATCGCTGTCATTCCCATTCCAATCACAGCAACCTTATCTCCAACCGGAACAGATGAATATTCTCTGCTGCGTATATCATAAATGAAACTGATAGCATCTACCACACCTTCCAATTCTTCGCCGGGTATATCCAATTGTCTTGCCACTCCTACGCCAATGCCGAGATAAACGGCATCATAATTTTTTTGGAGTTCAGCCAGGATTATATCCGGCCCCAGTTCCTGGTTGTATTTTATATCAATACCGCCAATAGCCGTGATGTAATTCACTTCATCTTCGCAAAATTGTGGTGTTACTTTATAAGCAGCGATTCCATAAGTCATCAGGCCGCCCCCTTTTGATTCTTTTTCATAGATCGTTACATCAACGCCTTCTCTTGATAAGGTATGAGCGCAGCTTAAACCAGCGGGGCCGGCGCCTACAACAGCACATTTTTTCCCCGTTGATTTTTTTCGTTCAAACAATTGCCAGTTGTTTTCCAATGCTATTTCCGTAGAGTAGCGCTGCAATCTTGCAATCGGAATTGGTTCTTCTTCCAACAAGTTGTACACACAGGCGCCTTCGCATAATTTTTCAACGGGGCAAACTCTTGAACAACCGGCACCCATGATATTGGAAGAAAAAATAGTATGAGCAGATCCTTTTATATTTTCCGTCGTGATCTGTTTAATGAACTTAGGAATATCAATATGTGTTGGACAACTTTTTGTGCAGGGAGCGTCATAGCAAAACAGGCAACGATTGGCATCCACTTCAGCTGCTGTTTTGTTTTCAAACGGCGGATGAATGTCAGCGAAGTTTTGTTCGTATTGCTCTTTGTTTAATCTGTTGTTGACTATAGCCATTTTTTATGTATTGAATGTGGAGTGTGTCGAATATGGAAAAGTGAAAATTAAAAACGGTCAATAGTAAAAATCATTTCCACATTTTTTCACATCAGCACATTTCGCATTATTTAAAGCTCTACCAACTTTCCATAGGTCTCCGGTCTTCTGTCCCTGAAAAATTGCCAGGTAGCTCTCACTTCTTCAATCATATCCAAATCAAAATCAGCGATCAATAATTCATCTTTATCCTCACTGGCCTGGGCAAATATTTGTCCTCTTGGATCAACAAAATAACTGTTGCCATAAAACTTGCCAAGGTTCCAGGGTTTTTCTGTACCTACTCTATTGATGCATCCCATGAAATATCCGTTGGCAGCAGCATGAGCTGGTTGTTCCAGTTTCCATAAATATTGTGAAAGGCCTGCTACTGTCGCCGAAGGATTATAAACGATCTCCGCTCCATTTAAACCAAGGCACCTTGCTCCATCCGGAAAATGACGATCATAGCAGATATAAACACCCACTTTCGCATATTTTGTTTGAAAGACCGGGTAACCAAGATTACCAGGCTTGAAGAAAAATTTTTCCCAAAAACCAGAGGTATGCGGGATATGATTTTTCCGGTACTTACCTAAAAATGTTCCATCTGCATCAATCACTGCTGCTGTGTTATATAAAACACCCGCCTGTTCTTTTTCATAGATCGGAACGATCATGACCATATTATATTTCTTTGCATACTCCTGCATTCGTGCAACAGTAGGACCAGGAACTGCTTCTGCTGATTCATACCATGCCTTATCCTGCCCGGGGCAGAAATACGGCGTGTTAAAAATCTCCTGCAGGCAAAGTATCTGGACACCTTTTTTCCCGGCTTCTTCAATTAAAGGGATATGTTTTTGCACCATGGCTTCCTTGATCTCTTCTATGGTTCCTTCACCTTCTGTTTTTGGCAACGACATTTGAATAAGTCCTGATTTAATCATTCTTGGCATGAGATAATAAGTTTTAAAGTTTTAAGTTTTCCAGTTGCGAAAATTAATTTTCTATTTCCTTCATAATCCTTTTAATCGCTTAAATCATGGATCTGACTTTCTTTCGTTTAATAAATTTTCCATAGCCTTTCTCCACTAAGCATTTGTTCTCATCAATTGCAACCTGTCCTCTTAATAACACTGTTTTCACTTTTCCTATTACTTCCCAACCCTCGTAACCGCTGTAGTCAACATTCATGTGATGCGTTTTGGCGGACAACACATGTTTTTCATTTGGATCAAAAATTACAATGTCGGCATCACTACCCACAGCAATTGTTCCTTTTCGCGGAAACATGCCGAATATTTTTGCCGGGTTGGTGCAGGCTACTTCTACATACTTGTTTAATGTTATCTTTCCTTTATGCACGCCTTCACTATATAAAAGTTCCATCCTGTTTTCAATAGCCGGGTGTCCATTGGGTATTTTAGAAAAATCATCTTTACCCATCAGTTTTTGTTCCCATTTGAATGGACAATGATCCGTTGCTACTACTTGCACCAATCCCTGGTTGATGCCGGCCCACAGTGTTTCCTGGTCTTTTTTCTGCCGGAGCGGTGGGCTCATCACCCATTTGGCGCCTTCAAAATCTTTTTGATATAACGTAGCATCAAGCAGCAAATATTGTATGCAGGTCTCCACAAATAGCTTTTGATTTCGCCGGGTGGCATTTCGAACGGCATTTAGTGCGCCTTCGCAGGTCAGGTGAACGATATAACCAGGACAGCCGGTATAATTGGCCATATCGACAAAGCGTTCGCTGGCTTCAGCTTCCGTTACTTCCGGCTGTGACAAATAGTGATAAAGTGGTGAAAGTTTTCCTTCATTTCGGTGCTTAGCGACCAAGTAGTCGATCATATCACCATTGGTAGCATGTACATTGATCAGGCCGCCATGTTTTTTTACTTCATCCATTAAGCCAACCATTTGCCGGTCATCAATCATCAGCGCACCTTTATAGGCCATAAAAGTTTTGAAAGAAGTGATACCTTCTTTTTCGATCATCTCCTGAACTTCTTTCTTCGTAGTATCGTTGAAGTCAGTGACAGCCATGTGGAAACTGTAATCACCGACACAGTTATTATCGCTCCGGTCCTTCCATTCTTCCAATGCGGAGCGTAATGAATTGCCTTGCTTTTGTAAAATAAAATCGATTACCATCGTCGTGCCGCCATACAGAGCAGCTCTTGTTCCGGTTTCGTAATTATCGCTGCTAAAGGTTCCCATAAAGGGCATATCCAGGTGAACATGCGGATCGATCCCACCAGGAAAAACAAGCTTACCGCTGGCATCAATTTCCTTCGCAGCTTTTAGCGGGAGATTTTTTCCGATAACCTGTATGGTTTCGTCCTCAATGAAAATGTCAGCAACATAATCATCCGTAGCAGTAATTACTCTTCCATTTTTTATCAGGATTGACATACAAAAGTTTTAACTGTACAATTCATTTCATTAGTTCTGCATAGAAGATGACAACTATTTCGGTTGTAGCATATCTGTATTTGGCACACTTCTAACAATATCCTCATAATCCATTTTCATCTTCTGAATCATGGTTCTCTTCATTAGTAAGATATAAAGAATACCACTGACAAAAAATCCAACGAACCAGGCATAATTATATAACTGGGCAATCCAGGCAGCCACTGCATCCATTGGTAATACTTTTATTGTGACAAGAAACCCGGGGACATTTGGCAATATCCCTATCAGCAATGCAAGGATTGCATTGGTATTAAAGCCATTCTTAAAACTGTAAATACCGTTATGTTTATATAATTCATTTACGGCTAATTGCTGTCGGCGAATAAAGTAATAGTCTGCAATCATGATGCCGCCAACCGGTCCAAGCAAACTTGAATAAGCTATCAGCCAGGTAAAAATATACCCGGTAGGATCAGCGATCAATTTCCACGGGAAAATCAAGACGCCAATCACACCGGTGATATAACCGCCCATTCTAAAATTGATTTTATTAGGAGCAAGGTTGGAAAAATCATTGGCCGGACTTACAATGTTGGCGGCGATATTGGTAGCTAAAGTTGAAATAGCAACGGCAATCATGGCAAAGGTCACCATCATTTTGTTTTCAAATTTTCCGGCCAGTGCTACAGGATCCCAAATAGTATTACCATACACAATAGCTGTTGCTGAAGTTACCACCACACCAATAAATGCAAACAGGGTCATCGAGGGAGGCAAGCCAATTGCCTGCCCTCTTATCTGTGCTTTTTGTGATTTGGCATAGCGGGTAAAATCAGGAATGTTTAAAGATAAGGTTGCCCAAAAACCGACCATGCCTGTTAGTGCCGGAAAGAAATAATTCCAGAATGATGCACCCGATAATTTTGATGGCTGTTCTAATATAGGCCCCAATCCATTGGCAGCACTAATAGCCCAGAACAATAAAGCCAATGCAGCCACCGGAAGAAAAATGGCTTTGAATACTAATAATTTTTTTATGCTTTCTACACCGAGGTAAACAATAAACATGTTCAACAACCAAAAAACAAGAAAGCAGATCATTGGTATGGTCTGTGGAAACAAAGACTGGTTGTCAATTTCCGGTAATGATGGGTTCCATGCCCTTAGTATATTATAAATAGCGGCAGCACCGATCCATGTTTGGATACCAAACCAGCCACAGGCTACAATAGCTCTTAGTATGGCGGGAACATTGGCGCCTTTTGTTCCAAAGCTAGCCCTTGCAAAAACGGGAAAGGGTATTCCATATTTTGCACCGGCGTGACCGTTTAAGATCATGGGTATTAAAACAATCGTGTTACCGAGAAATATGGTCAAAATAGCCTGCCACCAATTCATGCCGCCACCGATCAGTGAACTTGCCAACATGTAGGTAGGGATACAAAGGCTCATGCTTATCCATAGCGCTGCATAATTCCATGTTCCCCATTTTCTTTTTTCGGTTGGAATAGGGGCGAGGTCTTCGTTGATGAGAGATGACGGTTGTATATTTTTATTTTCATTCATTGTCTGAACCGGGATTTATAAGATTATTGGGATTGGGAGGATTATTAATAGGTTACATCATAATATTCTATTTCTCAAAATAAATTCAGAACGTTGATGGTTTTCTCATTAATCTCATACATCCCATTAATCCTGGTTCAGACGTTTTCATCTGCAATCTTTAACGCTTCGCTGATGATCGCCAGTCCTTCGTCAATCTGTTCTTTTGTAACAATCAATGGCGGTGCGATAAAAATATAACTCCAGCGTACAAACGTGTACATCCCGAGTTCTTTGATCTTTGCCGCTACTTTGTTCATCACCGTCATTTCCTCAGGCTTTGCATTGAATGGGGCCATCGGTTCTTTTGTTTGCCGGTTTTTCACCAATTCCAGGCAACCCAGTAAGCCAGTGTTTCGCCAATCACCAATGCTTGGATGTTTTTGTTTTAACTTTTCGATTTGCGCATCCAGGTATTTACCCATAGCTGCAGCATTAGCGATCAGGTCCTCATCTTCATAGATCTTTATTGTTTCGAGTGCAGCGGCGCAGCTGACGGGATGAGCCGAATAAGTAAGGCCCAATGGCAACATCGCATCATCATATTTTGCAGCGATCTTATCCGATACCATCAGGCAACCAAAAGGAAGATAGCCACAGGTTAATCCTTTGGCCATACATATCATATCAGGTATGATGCCGTGGTTTTCAAAACCAAACCATTTTCCCGTGCGGCCAAAGCCGCTCATCACTTCATCCATAATTAATAAAATACCATGCTTGTTACAGATCTCTTTTACAGCTTTCAGATAACCAACCGGGTATTGCAAACAACCTGATGAACCAGATTCACCTTCCAATAAAATAGCAGCGATATTTCCAGGGTTCTCATAAGCAATCATTCTTTCCAGTTGTGCCACCGATTCTTTCAGCAAACTTTCTTCGCCGTACTCCCAGCGATATAGGTAAGGAATATCGATATGCACAAAGTTGGGAGCCTGCTGTGCGTCTACCGGGATTCTTCTCGGGTCACCGCTGGCAGAGATAGCGCCTATGGAGGCGCCATGGTAAGACTGATAGCGGCTTAATATTTTATGACGGCCTGTATATAATCTTGCAAGTTTAATTCCGTTTTCAATGGAAGTAGCGCCGCATAAAGTAAAAAAAGCTTTATTCAGGTCGCCGGGACAAATTGCCGCTAGTTTTTTCCCCAATTCACCCCGCACTTTTGTCACACAACTGGGAGTAACATAAGCAACCTCCTGCATTTGTTTAACCACGGCATCAGTGATGCGCTGATTGCCGTGTCCGATATTCACATTCATCAATCCCGACGAAAAGTCAATATATTTTTTGCCATCATAGTCATAGAGATAAATGCCTTCACCGTATTTTACAGCTATAGGATTAGTACCTTTTTGTTTGCTCCAGGAAAACAACGTGTAATCCTGGTTGTTTTGAATGATGTCCTGGGATTCTGAAATTGTTTTTGTGCTCATATAGTGGGGAACGCAGATTATTATGATTGTTAAAGATTGATTATGGATTTTAATCTGCGTATATTATTAAAATCATAATCATTGTCGTGTTCTTAATCCATTTGTCTGAACCGTGATTTGGGTAGATTAAAAGATTTTATAGATTTTTTGAGTTTACAATTTTCCTCCTAATCCCTATAATCCCATAAATCATGGTTCAAGACATCCAATTAATCCCCGCTTCAGGATTCCATTTAGTTGTACTTTTCTTCAGCTTTGTCCAAAACTCAATGGAGCTTTTGCCTGTTATATCACCTACACCAAACTTACTTTCATTCCAACCGCCGAAGGAGAAAGGTTCTCTCGGCACGGGTACGCCGATATTTACACCGATCATTCCTGCACTGGCCCTGTCAATGATATAGCGGGCCATACCACCATTTTGTGTAAACACCGAAGCCGCATTGCCGTAAGGATTGGCATTTTCGATAGCCAGTGCTTCATCAACGGTATCGGTTCGCATGATAGAGATAACCGGCCCGAAAATTTCCTCTGTTGCAACAGACATCTCAGGTTTTACATAGTCGATCACTGTGGGGCCGACATACGTTCCTTTTTCTTTGCCCTTTACGGTTACATGCCGACCATCCACCAACACCTTTGCTCCCTGTTGCTCTGCTTCTGTTATATATTTTTCAATTCGTTCCTGTGAAGCTTTATTAATAACAGCGCCGAGGTTTTCTCCCGGAATAATTTTTTTTGCCTCCTCACATATTTTATCAATGATGTGATCGATATTTCCTACACCCACCATAGCCGAGGCCGCCATACAACGCTGTCCGGCACAACCACTCATACTGGCGGCAACATTTTGCGCCGTCATGGCAGGAATAGCATCCGGCAATACCATCAGGTGATTTTTAGCACCGCCGAGAGCAAGGCATCTTTTAAAATGAGAAGTGGAACGTTGATAAACGATCTTTGCAACTTTGGTTGAGCCCACAAATGAAACAGCTTCTATACCCGGATGATCGCAAATAGCTTCCACGATTTCGCTATCACCATGCACGACGTTAAAGACACCATCAGGCAGACCGGCCTCTTTTAAAAGTTCAGCCAATCTGCCACAGCTCAAAGGAACTTTTTCTGATGGTTTTATGATCATGCAGTTGCCTAAAGCAATTGCATTGGGTATGGTCCAGTTGGGAACCATGGATGGAAAGTTAAAAGGTACGATAGAAGCAACAACTCCCAGCGGCACATGCTCTGTCCGGCACTCAACTCCTTTACTTACCTCCAGTACTTCGCCGGTGATTAGTTGCGGCAGCGAAGTAGCAAACTCAGTGAGTTCGATACTTTTTTCAATTTCGGCCAATGCTTCGCCGTAGGTTTTGCCATTTTCTTCCTGCACTAGTTCCGATAGTTCACGGATATGTTTTTCCAATAAGTATTTATAACGAAAGAAAACCTGCACTCTTTCTTTGATCGGTGTTTTGCTCCAGGCAGGAAAAGCAGCTTTAGCCGCTTTGACAGCACTATCGAGATCCGCAGCCGTTGACATTGGCACTTTGGAAAGTAATTCGCCATCAATGGGTGAAATGACTTCAAGCGACCGTTCGGATGAGGCATTGACAAACTTTCCGTTAATATAATTTTGAACAGGTGAGTACTTCATAAAATGTTTTTTCTTTGTCACAAAAGGGCGAAAATCATTCCTTATAAATATACTTAATTTTCCCCTGTAAATTGTTAGTAGTTAATAGAGCAGGGTGAACCTTTGATGAAATTTTTCAAACCGATGTTGTGTAATTTCGACCTGAAAAATTTCATGTCGGTTTAGACGGGAATGCAAGCTAAAGCCTGTTGATTTATGACACCACAACGAATGGAAAAATTGACCGCTGTATTAAACAAACGACAGGACGATATCACCATCGTTCTGGAAAATGTGTTTGATCCGCATAATATTTCCGCAGTGATGAGAACCTGCGATGCGGTGGGAATACAGGAGCTTTTTATTTTGAATACGAGAATTCCCCGGCATAAAAAATGGGGCTTCAAAAGTTCATCCAGTGCAAAAAAATGGCTGACTGTTCATCAGTATGAAAATGCAGAGGAATGTTTTTCATCATTGCGCAAAAGATATTCATCCATTTTAACGACTCATTTAAGTGACGATGCAGTAAGTTTATACCAGTTGGACTTTACCAAAAGCATAGCGCTGGTGTTTGGCAACGAACATAACGGCGTAAGTGATGAGATACGAGCGATGGCAGATGGCAATTTCGTGATACCGCAGGCTGGAATTATTCAATCATTGAATATTAGCGTTGCTTGTGCTGTTAGTTTATACGAAGCATACCGGCAAAAATCCCTGGCTGGTCACTATGACCAGCGTAAACTGGATGACGCGAGATACAATGAGCTATTAAACGAGTGGAGTTTTAAAAGAACGGAATAGAATTTTTAAATGTTCATTATTCAGTTGGCAATGAGAATGATCACTATAACAATTGCGTTACTTTTTGTTATCCCTGTATTGGGACAACAGGCAAAAAAAATAAAGATCACGGATCTTGAAAAAATAATTGTGGAAAGCAAAACGCCGCTGGTGATCAATTTTTGGGCCACCTATTGCAAACCATGTATCGAAGAAATGCCCTATTTCCTGGACCTTGAAAAAGAATATAAGAAAGACAACCTGCAGCTATTGCTTGTCAGCCTCGACATGGAAGATGATTACCCGTCGAAGGTCGATGCATTTCTGCAAAAAAGAAAAATAACCAGTTGGTCAGCCTGGCTGGATGAAACCAATGCAGATTATTTCTGCCCCAAAATTGATGCATCCTGGTCAGGTGCGTTACCGGCCACTCTTTTCGTCAACAATAACGACAAGTATAAAAAGTTTGCCGAAGATTCCTTTTCTAAGGAGAAACTGAAAAAAGAAATAGAAGTTATGTTGAAACGGTAAGCTAAACGGTATCTTCCTGTTCAGCCTGCTCTTTTGCCTGCACCAGCAGGTATAGAAAATAGATGCCTGCACAAAGACTTACAATAGCCAATACCAATCCAAGCGGACTGCCAGCTTGTATACTTTTTGCGATAGAATAGCCAACCATTACCATAAAGCCAAGGATAATAGCTTTGTTGATCAGTGCGGGGGATAACATAAGCGTGGTTTTTTTGGTGATAAAGTGAACGATCCAACATTAGGATGCAAGGCTGATTTATTTCCATATGGGTACATAAAAAAGCCTGCAATTTTTTTGCAAGCTGTCATGTTTCCGGTTTATAATCTTTTTATAGTGCAGCCAACGGAACGGGTAGTGGCAGTAGACACCTGTTTACCAGCTACCATTTCTTCGATAGCAATTTTAGCATGCTGTCTTGTTACTTTAGCGGGACCGTTTGCATTGTCATCGATAGCACCGTGGTAGACCAGCCTACCTGATTTGTCAAAGAGGAATAGTTCCGGAGTGCGGGTGGCGCCAAAGGCATCGGCCATTACTGAATTTTTGTCAACCAGGTAACTGAATTTGTACCCTTGTTCCCTGGCATAGTTCTTCATGTCTTCATACGATTCGCCATCATCTCTTGTCGCTTCGTTGGAGTTCAGTAACACTACCCCGATGTCATTATCACTGGCAAACTTTCCTATTTCCAATGTTCTTGATTGGTATTTACCAACGACAGGACAGGTATTGCAACTAAACATGACCAGCAATCCATTTTTCTTATTTACATCCTTAAAAGAAACTTCTTTGCCTGAAATGTCTTTCATTTTTGTGTCTGGGTTAGGCAGTGCGGAACCGATTGGTAACGGCTCATTCATTAAATGAGCCAGAAGCAAACCGATTGCCAGGGCAGGCGCCAGCGGGAAGAATGATTTTTGCATAGCGTTAGGTTTAGGGGTCTTTACAAATTTCAACAAAAATCAGGCTACATGATTTCCGCTGGCAAGGTTTTTATTCCTTTCATCCACTTCATGCTTTAAGGAATTGATACTCACATTTAGTTCGAATCCAATCAGCAATACCAGGGAGTTAAAATAAATTAATAACATCAGGATCAGCACCGTACTGATAGAGCCATATAGTTCATTATAATTGGAAAAGTTGCTGACCCAATAAGAGAAGCCCGCTGTAAAGAGGATCATCAGGAAGGTGGCCAGTATGGATCCGGGATTGATTAGTTTCCATCGCTTGTGCACGGAAGGCGCATAACGGTATATAAACGAAATGCAGAAGAAAAAAAGTAAAACAATAACTACCCAGCGCAGGTTATGAATCACGGTGATCAGGGTGGAATTGGTGATGCCCAACCATCGCAGTACAGATCCCTGCATGATAAGCGTCAGGATCGAAACAAAAAGTAAAATAAACAGGATAAATGTTAGTCGCAGGGCCACCAGCCGTTCATGAAAATCGTTGCGCTTTGTAAAACCAATATAGTTTCGATCAAAGGATCGCATGATGCCCATGACTGCATTGGATGAGAAAAACATGGCCAGCAAAAAGCCGGTTGATAACAAACCAGTGCGTTGGTTATTTAAAATATCCGATAAAAATTTTATCAACCTTCCGTTATTCTTTTCACCGGGCATCACATCTCTTATCAATGAAAACATCTGGTCGACGAATTCCTGTGAGATAGGCAGGTAAGGGATAAGGGTAAACAGGAATATCACGGCCGGCGGAATGGTCATGGTGAAGTTGAAAGAAATGGCCGAGGCTCTTTCGGTGAATCCTGTTTTATTGGCTTGTAAAAAGAAAAACCGGATCACATCGAAAAGCGGGATGCCCTGGAAACCCGGCAGCAAAATCTTTTTGCTTTTCCTGATCAGGAATTTTACCGGTGTTGATACCAGGAATCTTCTCCGTAGACGGGTTAGCCAATGCATGCAAATTATTTATTTGATATTCCTTTTATTCAACTCCTGCTGGTACAGTTTTGCATACTTCATATGTTCTGTATAGTTAGTAGTAAAAATATGGGTGCCATCAAAAGCACTGTTTGCAACAAAATAGATATAGTCTGTCTTGGGAGAGTTTAATACGGCATCAATGGTTTCAACTGCCGGTGTACAGATGGGACCGGGCGGCAAACCCTTATTGATATAAGTATTGTATGGCGATGGAGTATCAAGATGGCCTCTTAATACTCTTTTAATTCCAAAATCACGTAATGCAAATTTCACTGTAGGGTCCGCCTGCAAGGGCATTCCTTTTGCCATCCGGTTGAGGTACACACTGGCTACATTTGGCTTGTCTGTTTTTGAGTTGGTTTCTTCTTCAATGATAGATGCCAGCGTTGATACCTGCACAGGAGTTAAGCCAAGGTTTGTGGCTTTTTGTTTCCGTTCATCTGTCCAAAAGTTTTTATAAGCGGTATTAAAATGTTGAAAGATGGCCTGTGGCGTTGTGTTCCATTTAATCGTGTAGGTAAAAGGCATCGCTATTGCCATGACGGTACTTGTATCAAAATCGTATTCTTTCAATGAATCAGCATTATTAAGAAATCGCATCATTTGGGTTGAATCACATTCAAATGAATTACCAATGCGGGAGGCCAGCGATTCCTTTGTTCTTAATTTCGTGATCACAAAATTTACCGGGGATTGCTGGCCATTTTTCAGCATACGAACCAGGCTTACCAGGCTCATTCCTTTTTTTATTTCGTAACGCCCGGGTTTTACTTTTTCATACCTAATTATTTTTGACGCCCAGCCAAACCAAATTGAGCCAGACATTATTTTTTGTTGCTTCAGGTCCGTTTTTACACCTTCAAAATTCTGACCGGTGGGTATATAGAAATATTTTTTTTCAGGAGCATGTAAAGTAGGGCCCAAAAATTTCCAGGCAATAAAAGCAACTATTAAAACGACGGCTAGCAGAAGGCCGAGTATGATTTTTCTTTTCATCCCTTTTTAGTTTTCTGAGATATGGATAGATTATACCATTTAAATATTAATTTAATCTTGTAGCTATGGTATAAAAAAACAAATTAAACAAAAAACCCTGTCTTTGCGACAGGGTTTCTGAATATTATAACGTTTTGATTATTTGGCAGGAGAATCAAGAGGCACGGTGTTCGATGGTAATTGTGCAGGCGGTGTAGCGGGTTGCGTAGCAGCCGGAACCGATGCACCGCTGGCTTTACTATTTACTGAACCAGAAGAAGTGTTGCCAGTAATGAAAAAAGCAGAAAGCAGGCACAGAAGGCCTACAACAGCAGCAAAAATCCAGGTACCTTTTTCCAGCACATCTGTAGTTTGTTTTACGCCCATGAATTGGTTGCTGAAACCGGCAATGCTGCCAGTCAGGCCACCTCCTTTAGGGTTTTGGATCAACACGATGAGTCCTAACACCACTGAAGCCAGAATGATCAAAATCACAAATAAAATAGTCATATCACAAATTCTTTAATTGTTCAATTTTGGCTGCAAAATAAGAGCTTTTGGCGGGATTGAGCAAACTTAATTTCCGGTAGACTTCGGTGGCTTTTTGAGCATTTCCCTGCTTTTCCCACACTTCCGCCATGGTTTCAGTAACAACTTCGCGGTCGTTGATAGATACTTCTGCCATCTTCTCTACCTTTTTCTCATCAGCAGGGCTGATGTCGGCGGCAATTTCAGAGACAGGTAGTCGTTTCATCACCTTCAGCCACTCAGTAAAACTTTTAAGCTGTTTGCTAAACGAATCCCTGGGCTTTTCTTCTTCCTTAGGCTTTATTCCCTGTGAGGCAAAATAATCGATGGTGTGATACGGCTCGAATGACAGTTCTGCTTTGGATGGATCAATCGGTTCTATTTTCAGTTTCGGTATTTCTAATGCAGGTTGATTTTCCAGCGGAACTTCTTCATCAATGGGTTCGTCATTTTCCTTTTGTGTTTTGTGCGAATAGGTCTGGTCAACTACTTCTTCCACCGTAGCCGGGATTTCCATTTTGGTGTTTACATTAAAGGCAAATGGTTCGTCTTTTTTTTCAACAATCGCATAGTCTGTTTTATCATTGATCAGGTGATCGAACCATACAGGGTTTTGAAAAAACAGGGAAGCTCTCTGAATATGTTTATTGTCCGAAGAAGTGTTTTGATCTTTTAGTTTTTTTGCAAAGAGTAGCTGCGCCGGACCAAAAAAAGGATATTTGTTTACCAGTTGCTGCAATTCATCTATGGAGCAATCACGAAGTGATAATTTCCCGGTAAGGGATTTGGTTATTTCATTGACAGGAACGTTCATGGGCGCAAGGTAAGAAATTGGAGGGAAGTAGTTGAGAGTTGACGGTTGACCACAGGCAATATAGTGGTCCTTACTTTTTGTTTCTTGTACCTTGTTTCTTTATCGTTTTACCAGTTGGAAAAAATGCGGTTGAAAATATCATCTGTGAGGCCACGAATGATCTCGTCCCCAAGACTGGCTTCTGCCTGTTGTATAGATTGGCTGGCGGAAAATTCAAAATTCCGGCTTACATCATACTCCTGGGTTTTATTGGCTTTCTGATCGTTTAGGATGATATGCACTGTCACTGTTAGCCGGTTTGTTGTTTGTTGGCGATTGCCTCCCTGGGTGGTAAGACCTGAAGTGCTGAATGAATAATTGGAAATATGCCCTTTAATATCCCAGTCAGCATTGTCATTATTGGTTTGTGAAAGCCTGGTTTGGCTGACGATCTTTTGCCTGAGTTTATCCGTAAGTCTCGGGCTTAGTTGCGGGTTGACATAGGAAGCCCTGTTCTCGATGAAGTTTACTTTAACCGATCGTATACTGTCAGGAATAGAAACATCGCGGAATTTGTAAACGTTGCAACCACTGTTGCCTGCTGCTGCAAAAAGAAATGCAACGGCTACAATCGCCGGGTATAAAATACGAAGCGCTTTATTAGCGGAAAGCTTTTTGCTGTTCGTAATGCTGCCTTCTGACCCGCCTGTCCGGCAGGCAGGCTTTTGACTTCTAACTTCTGATTTATTCATCAATATCATATTCCTTCAGTTTCCTGTATAATGTCCGTTCGCTGATACCCAGGTCCATTGCCGCATCCTTTCTTTTGCTCCGATGTTTTTTTAGCGCTTTTATGATCAACTCTTTTTCCTTGTCCATGATGTTGAGACTTTCTTCTACTTCCTCGTGATCATCAATGTCATTGTTCATCAAAACGGGCTGCATAGCTTGTTGAGGCTGCTGTACCTGCGGTACTAAATAGGGTTGCAGACCATCCGCCGATTTCAATTCTTTCAGACCGTTAATAAATTCATGATCCTTGGCCACCATGCCGGGGTTTTGCAACATCTCCAGGAACATCCGCTTTAATTCTGTTACGTCTTTCTTCATGTCGAAGAAAAGTTTATAAAGAATTTCTCTTTCGTTGCCAAAATCCTGTGTAGCGCCATGATGAGACGTTAATGCAGGTAAACGATTATTGGAGTAAGGCTGCAAAAATTTATTGAGGTCTTTGGCCGTGATCAGTTTTTCCTGTGAAAGAACTGACATCTGCTCTGCAATATTCTTTAATTCCCGCACATTGCCGGGCCATGGATAATTAATTAACAGGTTTTTTGCTTCATCATCCAACTGAATAGGAGCGGTTTTATATTTATCAGCAAAATCAGCGGCGAATTTTCTAAACAACAGGTGAATATCTTCTTTCCTGTCATGCAATGCCGGCACCCGGATGGGAACAGTGCTTAAACGATAATAAAGATCTTCCCTGAATTTTCCCTGTTGCACTAATTGCAAAAGTTCCTTGTTGGTAGCGGCAATTACTCTTACATCCGTTTTCTGCACTTTGCTTGAACCTACACGAATGTATTCACCTGCTTCCAGCACCCGTAATAACCTGGCCTGTGTACCCAAAGGCATTTCACCAATCTCATCTAAAAAAATAGTACCGCCATTCACAGTCTCGAAATAACCTTTCCGCGAATCAACAGCACCGGTAAACGATCCTTTTTCATGACCAAACAATTCTGAATCGATCGTGCCCTCGGGGATAGCGCCACAGTTAACGGCTATAAAAGGATTGTGTTTCCTGTTGGATAAAGAGTGAATGATCATGGAGAATGCTTCTTTACCTACACCACTTTCTCCATTTATTAAAACTGTAAGATCCGTATTGGCTACCTGGGCGGCTACCTGCAACGCATAATTTAAGGCAGGTGAGTTACCTATAATGCCAAACCGGTTTTTTATTGATTGAATGTCCATAATGTTTGTTGCCGTGTTCACTGCGGCAATTATGATTTAAAACTTAGATTGTGGGATGTCGGCTATATGTCCCATTAATGTTCCCTGCGTGCAATCCTCAGCCTGCACGAGTACATAGTCTCCTTCTTTAACGGGATAGTTTTCCTTCGGAAATACCATCACTTTATTTTCAGAAGTTCTGCCCATCCATTCGGTATCTCTTTTTTTGCTGGTGCTTTCTATTAATACTTTGAAAATTTTTCCGATATCTCTCAGGTTGCTTTCCAACGAGAGACGGTTTTGCAGTTCCACTATTTCTGCCAGCCTTCGTTTTTTGGTCTCCAGCGGAATATCATCAGCATATCTTCTTTGCGCCAGGGTGCCGGGTCTTTCACTGTAAAAGAACATATAGGAGTAATCGTATTTCGAATATTCCATAATGCTCAACGTGTCCTGGTGGTCTTCTTCCGTTTCTGTACAAAAGCCGGCAATGATATCACTGCTGATACCACATCCCGGCAAAATTTCCCGGATGCGATCGACTTTGGCCTTGTACCATTCACGGGTATAGGTGCGATTCATCAATTGTAATACCCGTGTTGAGCCGCTTTGCACCGGCAGGTGTATGTAATTGCAAATGTTTTCATACTTCGCCATGGTAAACAGCACCTCATCGGTGATATCTTTTGGATGCGAAGTGGAAAAACGAATCCGCAAAAGCGGTGAGATGAGGGCAACCTGTTCTAATAGTTTTGCAAAGGTGATAGCGTTATCATTTGTTTGTTGCCCGTTGCCTGTTGCCTGTTGCCCGCTGGGAGTATAATAGTAAGAGTCCACATTTTGCCCCAACAGAGTTACTTCCCGGTAACCATTTTCAAAAAGTTCCCTGCATTCATTTACGATACTTTCCGCATCGCGGCTTCTTTCCCTGCCCCGGGTAAATGGAACCACGCAGAACGAACACATATTATTACAACCCCGCATGATGCTGACGAAAGCAGAAATGCCGTTACTGTTTAAGCGAATTGGTGAGATATCAGCATAGGTTTCATCCCGGCTCAGCAATACATTAATGGCCTTCTGACCCGTTTCAGCTTCTTCTACCAGTCCGGGCAGCGAACGATAAGCATCAGGGCCTACGACGATGTCCACCAGTTTTTCTTCTTCTAAAAACTTTGCTTTTAATCTTTCTGCCATGCATCCCAGCACACCGACCAGGGTACCTGGTTTTCTTTTCTTTAGCTTGCGAAATTCGGTGAGCCGCTTGCGAACTGTTTGTTCTGCTTTTTCACGGATAGAACAGGTATTTAAAAAAATCAGATCTGCCTCTTCTACATCACGGGTAGCTCCAAAGCCTTCTTTATTTAAAATAGAAGCAACCACCTCGCTATCAGCAAAGTTCATGGCACAACCATAGCTTTCTATGTAGAATCGTTTCCGATAAACGGCAGGATCATTGGTAAAGGGAGCATAAGCTTCGCCTTGCCTTGATTCATCATGTGTCTTCTGTGTCAGCAACTCAGGCATCTTGAAATATTTATCCGATAAAATTCCGGGGAGCAAATATACAAGAAAGCGGGGAAGTAAATGACAGGATGGCAGATTGGTTTGTTAAATAGAATACTTATTGCTTTTATTAAATGATCATCAACTGAGCGGCAAATGGGAATCGAACCCACGACCTTCAGTTTGGGAAACTGAAGCTCTACCACTGAGCTACTGCCGCTTTTTGAGAATCCACATTCCTTCAGTTAGGGATCCGCCGCGGCGGACTACCACTGAGCTACTGCCGCAGACCTTATAAATCTAGCAATTTTTAGCTTTCAATTTTTAGCCTCAGGCGATTTTTCAACCAGCTTTCTTTGAGTGGTATGATCCAATTGTTTTCCAATTCTTCTTTAGTCTGTACCAAATTGTTGAAATAAAGGGTGTCACCATCAATAAACCCGTTATCAGCGGCATATTGTAGTTGGGAGAGAGGGAGCAGTTGTATTTTGTCTTTAACTACAAAGGCAAGAGTGGTCCGGTCGAACATGCTTGCGGAAAATTGTTGCTCAATTTCTTTTATTAACCTGACAGAGCTATCGGTGCTGCAACCACTGACACCTGTGGCGGTTTCATCAGCCATCAGGATAATGAATTGACCGAAAAACAGGTAGCCGGCGCCCTTCACCGGGGTACCATGACTTTTCCATGCAGCAGTAAAATCGTTCAGTATATCCTCAATTCTAAGCGCTTCCTGCATTGAAAAAACTCTGTTGGCCTGGTAAATCCAAACCTTTGATCCGGGATGAAAACTACCGTCCAGAAGGTATTTATAGTCAAGTTTCATCCCGCTAATTTACGCAAGAAATCTTTGCTGATGGAACTCATACAAAATCAACCGATCGTTCTCGCACACTGGACTTATAATGAAGGTGAATGGAGAAATTTTATTAAATGGGAAAAAAACTGTCAAAGCTGGTTTCACCTGGCTGGGCATTATTTATTCGGCAAAAAAAAGATAGAAGTACCCGATATTACCATTACCAGCCAAAAAGTTTGGATCGGAGATGAAGTAGAAACATTTAATGATGTTGACAGGCAATTAAAAAAGGTCCTGGTAACCGATGCAGGAGATATGAATGTCCTGACCATTAGTTATGTGATTTTAAATAACGGCCAAAGAAGTCATCGTGAAATAAAAATTCCTGTGCCACTGAGAAAGTTGAGGGAGGCTATTCATCTTACTGAAAAATTAAAAGCCTTTTCTTAGCGTTGATCAATGAATTTATTGCATACTGGCTGCTACCAACTCGGCTATATCCAATACCTTTACGTTTTCTTCCTTCTCTGCCAGCTTCACGCCATCCGTCATCATCGTATTACAAAAAGGGCATGCGGAGGCAACAATAGCAGCACCGGTTGCGATAGCTTCATTGCTTCGTTCAATATTGACACGGGTAGTGCCTTTTTCTTCCTCTTTAAACATTTGTGCACCACCGGCGCCACAACATAAGCCTTTGCTCCGGCATCGTTTCATTTCCACCAGCTCTGCATCCAGTGCTTCCAACACTTTTCTCGGTGCTTCATAAATATCATTGGCACGACCTAAATAACAGCTGTCATGATAGGTGATCTTTTTGCCTTTGAAACTGCCGCCTTCTTTGAGTTTTATTTTGCCGTCATCTATTAATTGTTGTAAAAAAACAGTATGGTGAATCACTTCATAATTTCCGCCAAGTTCGGAATATTCATTTTTTATAATATTAAAACAGTGCGGGCAGGCAGTCACAATCTTTTTGATGCCGTAATTGTTCAGAACCTGGATATTCTGGTAAGCCATCATTTGAAACATGAACTCGTTGCCTGCTCTGCGAACCGGATCTCCTGTGCACATTTCTTCTTTTCCCAGGATAGCATAGTTGATTCCGACCTTGTCCAATATGGTAACAAACGCTTTGGTGATCTTTTGTGCCCGTTGGTCAAAGCTACCTGCACAGCCTACCCAAAACAACACCTCCGGCGATTGTCCATTTGCAAACAATTCAGCAACTGTTGGAACGTTCATGCAATTGAAAATTTGAGCCAAATCTATTACGGATTATCGGATTGTAATGGATAGCAAGGATAATTTTTTTATAGTGGAGTAACCCGGTGCGAAGCATTTCACGGTTGATTTGATCAGTGAAATCTTTTTCAATTCCTATTCGCCCATGCTTATTTTTGCGGTTCTGCATGAAGAACTACAAATTTTTTCAACGATTGATGAATTGGGAGTTATGGAATTTCTACGTACTGTATGCTCCTATCAGCCCTGTATGGTTTTGGTATTGTTTAAGAAGTTGGTCATTTTGGTTTTTCAGTTCGTCTAATCCGACCATTACTTTTGGCGGATTTGAAGGTGAAGGTAAAAAAGAGATGTATGATCAGTTGCCCCCGCATTTGGTACCTCGTACCATTTATATTATGCACGACTGGCCCATTGCTGAAGTAAAAAAGAGAGTTGCAGAGGCTGGATTTAAATTTCCGTTTATTGTCAAACCCGATGTGGGCATGAAAGGTATTTTGTTCCGGAAAATAGAAAATGAGGAACAGCTAATAAAATATCATGAAAGAATACCTGTTGAATACATCGTGCAGGATTTGATCGGGCTGCCGGTAGAAGTGAGTGTTTTTTATTACCGCCATCCCAATCAAAAAAAAGGAACCGTTAGTGGTTTTATTGACAAAGAACTGTTACATGTAAAAGGAGACGGATTATCAACTTTAAAAGAATTGACGGCGCAACATCCCCGTGCAAAATTCAGGATGGCGGAAATGCAGCATCGTCATGGTCACCGTTTTGACAGGGTGATGCCGGCCGGCGAAATATTCTACCTGTCCTATGCCGGCAATCATAACCGCGGCGCACATTTCACCAATCTTCACAACGAGATCAATGAAAGAATGCATGAAGTGTTTGATGAACTTAGTCATTACACTTCTTTTTATTATGGCAGGTACGATATAAAAGCAACCTCAATTGAAGATCTTAAAGAAGGTAAAAATTTCCAGATCATTGAATTCAACGGTTGCGGTGCTGAACCCAATCATATTTATGATTGTAATATGAGCCTGGGAAAGGCCTATAAAGTTTTGTTGACGCACTGGAGAGCTTTATATGAAATCAGCCGGCATAATCATAAGAATGGCACACCCTACTGGGCATTTAAAAGAGGATGGAACTTTTTAAAACAGTCAAGAGAACATTTTAAATTATTGGAGAAATATGATTAAGAAAGGATATCAGATGTCCGGGGTCGGAGGTTTGAGGATTTGTAACATCTGCTAATAGGGACTAATGTCAGATATAACTATTTCCATTAATTCTATCCTCCGATTCCGGCCTCTGACTTTTTACCTCTGACCCCTTTCTTCGTATTTTCGTTTCTATGCATCCACTGTTCAAAATTTTTCTTACCGGCATGCTTGTTAGCTTCCTTGGTTCATTGCCGTTGGGAACGTTGAATGTTGCCGCTATGCAGATATCGGTGTCGGATGGCATCTATGCTGCCATGTTATTTTCCGCGGGATCATTACTGGCCGAAATCATGTATGTACGTCTTTCCCTGGTGGCGATGGATTGGATACGAAAGCAGGAAAAAATATTCCGGATACTGGAGTGGGTTACCCTGGCTATTGTACTTGCGTTAGCCGTTACCAGCTTTTATGCAGCGCTTCATCCTAAGGTCGGGAAGAATATCATCCTTAGCAGTAATATGCCTACTATTTTGTTGGGTTTTACGATGAGTGTTGTGAACCCCGTACAAATCCCATTCTGGTTTGGTTGGAGCACAGTGCTGTTTACAAAAAAAATATTATTGCCCCGCAATAATCATTATAACATTTACATCGCCGGTATCGGTTTAGGTACATTTATCGGAAACCTGCTTTTCATTTTTGGCGGTCAACTGATCGCTGATAAAATCAATACCAACCAGCACGTACTGAATTGGGTGATAGGTGGCATATTTACGGTTACAGCGCTGATACAAATTTGGAAAATGTGGAAGAAGAAGGATGCCTTGCATAAACTGGGACATCCTGAAGAGGTGACCGATCACATTGAAGCACAGGTTGGCAAATTTGAAGGGAAACTGGATAAGCTGACACATAAAGACCACTGATCTTTTAAATTAACATACTTATATATGGCAATCAAAGATGCCTTTATCGCTGAATTAAAACACGAAGCTTCGCTGACTAAAAAAATGCTGGAAAGAGTTCCATTAGAGAAAGCTGACTGGAAGCCACATGAAAAATCAATGTCGCTCGGACGACTGGCGACGCATATAGCTGAAAATTTTAAATGGATATCTGATATAAAAAATATTGATGATTTTGACTTCGCCACCCGGCCCTTTAAAGCACATGTAGCAGCTTCACAGGATGAGTTAATCTCTATGTTTCAAACAAATCTTGATACGGCTGTTATTGATCTTTCCTCTATGTCAGATGAAGATTTCGGCAAGCCATGGATAGTTCGTGCTGGCGATAAGGTGATGTTTAATGCGCCCAAAAAAGTTGCTATCAGGGGCTGGGCTTTCAGTCATCATATTCATCACCGCGGACAGTTGTCGGTTTACCTGCGCTTACTGGATGTGCCGGTTCCGGGCATGTATGGTCCAAGCGCAGATGAGCGATAGTTCTGGTTGTATTGTCGCGGTTAATCAGAAGATAGAAAGGCTTAGCTAGCTGACGTATTAATCTACGATGAAAAGTTTGCAGCCATTCAGGGTAGAGGAACGATGAGCCTCGTTTTTATCTCCAACCAGGTAACACATCCCTTTTGTAAGTTTCATCACCCGGCCATCTTCCAATTCTGTCTGCATCTCGCCATCAAAGCAATAGAGCACATGGCCCTTTTTACACCAGTGATCGGCTTTGTAACCGGGCGAATATTCCACGAGCCTGATGCGGATGTTATTTAGCATTTTTACCTGCCAGTATGCAACACCTGTTTCACCTATATGCTCCTCCCTTGGAATAGAAGACCAATCAAATGTTTGAAAAGGAAATGATTCAATATTCATTGGCGAAATTCAATTGTTGAATGCACAGAGTAGATCAGGCTGTTGCGGTAAAAGTAAACATTCCGGTAGTTACACCTCTTCTGTCCATTTGTCTCTTTCATCGGGACTGAATTTCCAGGGCGCAAAATTATTTTCAACATTACTAAACATTACAGCCCATTCCTGGGGTGAATTGCTTTCCTCCATCACCAGGTAGCGACGAAGTTGAAGAATAATATCAAGCGGGTTGATGCTGACGGGGCATTCCTGCACGCAGGCATTGCAACTGGTACAGGCACGCAGTTCTTCCACGGAAATATAATCATGCAACAAGGCCTTACCATCTTCCCTGAATTCACCATTTTTATTAATATTCTTACCAATTTCTTCGGCCCGGTCACGGGTATCCATCATAATCTTACGGGGGGATAATAATTTACCGGTAATATTAGCAGGGCATGCGGCAGAGCATCTTCCGCATTCTGTACAGCTATAAGCATCCAGCAAGTTTCTCCAACTCAGGTCGGTTATGTCTTTGGCACCAAATTTTTTTGGTGGCTCTGAAGAAGCGTCTGTTGGCGCCAACTCCGGTTGCATAGCATACAACACTTCATTTTGTATGGCGGGCATATTTTCCATTTTGCCCATCGGCTGCAGTCTTGCATAATAAGCATTCGGAAATGCAAGAATAATATGCAGGTGCTTGGAATAAGGCAGGTAATTTAGAAATGCAAATATGCCAATAATGTGCAACCACCAACAAGCTCTTTCTATCATCAACAAACCATCGTTGCCAATACCATTTAAAGCTGGATGAAGTAATTGAGAAAAAATAAAATTGCCGGTCGGATGCTCGGCATAATGTTCAACACCTCTTGCCTGCAGTAAGGTATCACTCGCATTTAAGGTGAGAAATAATGACATCAACACGATCTCCGTTATCAGGATATAATTGGCATCACTGCGTGGCCAGCCATCGAGGTCTTTACTGATAAAACGCCTGAGTTTGATGATATTTCTGCGGACCAGGAAAATGGCACAGGCCACGATCACCAAAACCGCCAATACTTCAAATGCATTGATCAAAAAAGTATAAAAGCCACCCAGCATGCCGGCGAACAGGCGATGCGTCCCAAAGATTCCATCGAGCACAATCTCCAGCACTTCTATATTAATAATAATAAAACCGGCGTACACAAAAAAATGCAGTACCGCCACCAAAGGATTGCGAAACATTTTTTTCTGACCAAAGGCAAGTAGCAACACGTTTTGCCAGCGTTGTGATGAATGGTCACTCAAATCTTCATCACGACCCAGTTTGATGTTTCGGCTAATCTCTTTAATCTTTTTTGAAAACAACCAAATGGCAAGGCCGCTGATGAGAATGAATAAAATTTGTTGCGCTATTTGCATGGTGTATAAATACAATCGCTAATTTACGGGTTGTATTTGAAATGACTTAAAATGTTTGTATGACTACGGTTGAAAAGAAATATATCCTGGATCAAAAAGGAGCTGAACAAAAGATGCGCCGGATGGCATTGGAAATAATGGAGAATAATCACGACGAACCAGAGCTAATATTAGTTGGTATTCGTGAAAGCGGGAGTGTTGTTGCCCGGACGATTCAAAAAATGATTGGGGAAATATCGGACGTAAAAACAAAACTGTTAACTATTACGCTTGACAAACGCATGCCGAACGAAATCGAATTAAGTGAAACATCCGATTTTAATAATAAAGTCATCATCCTGGTAGATGATGTGGCTAATAGCGGTAAAACGTTATTGTATGCTTTAAAGCCATTCCTTACTTATCATCCCAAAAAGATACAGGCCCTTGTATTGGTAGAAAGAAGTCATAATTCTTTTCCGGTTCATTCGGACTACGTCGGTCTGTCGATCGCTACAACCCTGCAGGAACATATTTTTGTTGAAGTGAAGGACGAAAATATTGTTGGCGCTTACCTGGAATAAATACACAAACGACTGTAGGTAAAAAATGGACAAGCCTTAATTGTCAATCGCGATGATAAGCGGTAAACCCAAGTCACTTCTTTGTCAAATCCTGCTTATTTAGTGAATTGATGCATCAACAGCCATAACCTGCCTGTCTGTCCGGAAAGAACCATGTCTTGCTTATGACGTCGTTTTTTCATACCATCACTGAGAAAAACAAAACAACGCTGAATAAGCCTTCAGATTCCGACCTCGTATATTATTCAGAGCTTAACTCCTGGTATACCAAAAATTCCTTTCGCAGTTTATTTAAAAAAAGATGTTGAGAGCTGTTATCATAGAAGACGAGCGGATCATAGCCGAAGAGTTTAAAAAATTGCTTTTAGACACGGCTCCGGATACCGAAGTAGTGGCTTCCATTGGTACGGTAAAGGAAAGCGTTGATTATTTATCTGCCCATCCTTCACCCGACCTGATCTTCTCTGACGTTCAATTGCCGGATGGTTTATCTTTTGAAATTTTTAACCAGGTCAATATAAAAAGTCCGGTCGTTTTTATAACGGGCTATGATCAATTTGTGTTAAATGCTTTTGAGCACAATGGTATTGACTACCTGCTAAAACCGGTTGATGAAAGGGACCTGAATAAAACATTGGCGAAGTATAAAACACTGGAAAATCATTTTGCTCAACACCACCAGTCGTTTCTGCAATTATTCAAGCCAAAGAGCAGGTCGAGGTTATTAGTACGAAAGGGGATTGAAAATATCCCGCTAAAGATGGAAGATATCGTGGTTATCTATACAGAAAATAAAGTGGTATATGTGATCGACAAAGACGGGAAAAAATATATTGCTGATCAACACCTGGCCGATCTCGAAAAAGAATTGGATGAATCCATTTTCTTCAGGGCGAACCGTCAATATATCATCAATATTGGGTTCATAAAAAGTTACAAGGCGTATGAAAAAGTGAAATTGCAGGTTGATCTGGTTTTCCCCGACTTGCCTCATCAAATTATCGTCAGCCAGGAAATGGCCCCGCATTTTCGAAAGTGGATCAATGAACTATGATTCGTTGAACTTATTTTCTGACGAAAGACTTTTAGAAGTAGATAGCATAAGCTTTGAATTTCCCTTTATTGTCCAACATCAAAGCAGGTGCGGGAAACTTGAAGGAATTTAGTACGGCGAAAGTTGTTTTTAAAAACCTGCTGTTGGTCTTAATTTTAGTAAAGTCAATATCAGGAGCGAGGTAAAACTGTCTTTTTCGGGGTATGTCGGTCCGGCTGATTTCGTTGTCTGCATCATCCGTCCATTTATTCTCAAAACCTCCCAGCATCCCATCGGCGCCATAGCCAAACGATACATTTAACCAGGCCGGCAGATTGCTGTCTTTCAAGAATGATTTCAGGTTAAAGCTCAGCCAATAGGTTTGTGCATTATAGTCTTTCAACATTCTTTCATACCAGGGTTTGCCAAAAAGATTGTCAGCCCTCTGTTCCAGTTGTTGTTCACCATAGTCTTTATGGTGAAAAGAAAATTTATATTGGATGCGTAGCTCATTCCATAAAAATTCCTGGCCCATAAACAGGCCGGAACCAAAGATATTGGCGCCAATATCGCTCCAACTCCATCCCCATTTGGCGGAGTAGGCATCCATGAATTCGATAGTGGTGAGATAAGCCATGCTGCTTAATCCGCCGATCCATACTGCTTTTTTATGAGGCAAACCCGCCCAATCCCACATGGCTGTAGTGCCACGGCTGGCATTATAGGCACCCCAGGCATGTCCGGCTTTGTCCACCTGTAACCACTCCCTGCTGTCATCGAAAGTGTGAAAAGTTGTTTTTGCATAACCTTTATACCAGGCGCTGTTTAATGCGATCAAAGAACTTCCGTAACCGGCGACGTTGATGCCTGTGATCAGTAACACCCTTTTTTTGTTAGGACTATGGTTAAATTTTTCCGAAGCATGGCTGTTTAATTGTGACGCTGATACAGGCCCGGTTAACGTAGCAGTCGTATCCTGTGCAGCTAAAAAAATAACCGGAAAAATGAGCAATAAAAAAAAGCTGAGCTTTTTCCAGGAAGATGAAAGGAGCGTCGCAACAGACGATGAGTTTAGCACAGGTGCTGGCTTCATAAAACAAAAATACGTTTCCCCGGCTTAAGTAGATTTGCATGCTAAAAATTGATAACTTCAACCCGATAACATTCGCAATAAAACTATAAACCAAAATCATAAATTAACTATATGGATGCTGCCATTCAACAAAAGGTGGATACCTGGCTCAATGGAAATTTTGATCAGGCCACAAAAGATGAAATTTTAAAGCTGCAAAAGGAGAACCCGAATGAATTGGCCGACTCTTTTTATCGCAACCTGGAGTTTGGTACCGGCGGGCTTCGTGGCATTATGGGTGTGGGTACCAACCGTATGAATAAATACACTATTGGCATGGCTACGCAGGGATACGCTAACTATCTGAAACAAATGGTAGTTGGCGACGAAGTACGTGTGGCCATAGCTCATGACAGTCGCAACAACAGCCGTTTTTTTGCAGAGACAACGGCGCATGTCTTTGCTGCCAATGGTATTAAAGTTTTTCTATTTGAAGCACTGCGGCCAACGCCGGAACTATCATTTGCCATCCGTTACTTCAAATGTCATGGTGGTGTAGTATGTACCGCTTCGCACAATCCCAAGGAATACAATGGATATAAAGCTTATTGGAATGATGGCGGGCAACTGGTACCACCGCATGATAAAAATGTGATCAAGGAAGTAGAAAAAATTGCTTCGGTAGATGATGTGAAGTGGAGCCTGCCTACCGGACAGGCAGGTGGCGGGGATGCCAACATTACCATTATTGGCAAAGAGGTGGATAATGCCTATATGGAAATGGTAAAAGGCTTAAGCGTCTACCCGGATGTGATCGCCAAACAACATGATTTGAAAATTGTGTACACACCTATTCATGGTACAGGTATTATGCTGGTACCTGATGTGCTGAAACGTTTTGGGTTTACCAATGTGACGATTGTAGAGGAACAAATGGAACCAAATGGAAATTTTCCAACTGTAGGTTACCCTAATCCTGAAGAAAAAGAAACCATGAGTATCGGCCTGGCCAAAGCCAAAGCCATGGATGCAGACATCTTGCTGGGTACGGATCCGGATGCAGACAGAGTGGGTATCGGTATTAAAAATAATCATGGCGAGTGGGTACTGATGAATGGTAACCAGACAGCGGTGTTAGCCTTTAATTATATGATCGAGGCCCGGAGAGCTAAAGGGATTGCTCAGCCAAATGACATGGTGATCACGACGATCGTCACTACGGGTATGATCAACCGCATTGCAGAAAAAAATGAAGTGGCCTGCTATAATGTACTGACAGGATTTAAATGGATCGCTGAAATGATCCGCGAAAAAGAAGGAAAAGAAAACTATGTGATCGGCGGTGAAGAAAGTTTTGGCCTGATGATCGGTGATAAGATCAGGGATAAAGATGCCGTAAGTGCCGTGGCGCTGCTCTGCGAGATGGCAGCCTATGAAAAGAATAAAGGAAGAAGCCTGTTTGAAAAACTACTTGACCTGTATGTTGAATATGGTTTTTTCAAAGAAGATCTTATTTCCATTACTAAAAAGGGAATGGATGGGCAACAACAAATAGCTGCCATGATGGAAAGCTATCGGAGCAATCCGCCAAAAACGATCAATGGATCAGCCGTAGTTAAGTTGCTGGACTATGAAATAAGCAAGGGCAAAAATCCACAGACAGGCGAGGAGTGGACCATCAACCTGCCCAAATCAAATGTGCTGCAGTTTGTATTAGCGGATGGCAGCCTTATTTCTGCAAGGCCAAGCGGCACCGAACCAAAGATCAAATTCTATTTCAGCATACAGGAAAAACTGGATAATGCAGCCGACTTTGACAAAGTGAATAAACAGCTGGATGATAAACTAAAGGCAATTATCGCAGACATGAAGCTGTAACCTTACAATGAATTTGTCTTAGTGAATTCTTAAAAATAGAAAAGAGTGGGCGATCTTATAGTTTCGTTCACTCTTTTTTTATGAAGGTCAGCTTAGCTTTCTGAAAAAAAGTATGAACAGAATTCTACCCGTTATTTTATTATTTCTTGCTTCGGGATGCGTAACACAGACACGGATTCCCCTGCGTGAAGGGAAATCGCAAAATAATAAGACATACAACGTGGATTATTTATTTGAGCACGAGGGCTGTAAAGTGTACCGGTTTTATGATCGGGGCAATTATGTATACTTTACTAATTGCAGGGGAGAAACAATCGTAAAAACGGACAGTACGGAAGTGAGAAACACGATAAAAGTAAAAGGTCAATAACAGATTTTTCGAAGGGATTCATGAGTTAGTGTCGCTTCTTTAAATATCTTGCGGCTGCTATGAGAAGGCCAACAGAAGATACATACCGTCATAAAGGGTTGCGCAAGAAATTAGTTGATACTGTCCGTAACAAAGGTATCACGGATGAAAAAGTGCTCAATGCTATCAATAATATTCCCCGTCATTTCTTTTTAGATTCCGCCTTTGATGAACTGGCCTACGAAGACAGGGCTTTTCCTATCGGCGAAGGTCAAACCATTTCACAACCTTATACGGTAGCCTACCAAACGCAGTTGCTGGAATTAAAACCTTTTCTGAAAGTATTAGAAATTGGTACCGGCAGTGCTTACCAGGCTACGGTGTTGGCAGAAATGGGTGCACAGGTGTATACCATCGAGCGACAGAAAAAGCTATTTGATGAAAACAAAAAGTTTGATTTCCTGAGGAAATATCATTCGATCAAATTCTTTTACGGTGATGGCTATGAAGGATTGCCTACTTATGGGCCGTTTGACCGGGTGCTCATTACTGCTGCTGCACCCGAGATTCCGCAAAAACTAATTGACCAGCTAAAGCCTGGTGGCATGATGGTAATTCCTGTGGGCATGGGCGAGGTGCAGCGGATGATGCGTATCACCAAACTGGATAGTGGCGCATTAAAGGAAGAAGTCTTTGACAATTTTTCCTTTGTGCCTATGCTCGGAGGAAGGAATAGCTAGAACCACGATTGTAGGATTTTGAATGATTTTTGGGAAAAACAAATGTGCCTCTTTAACCAATTTAGAAAGTTTATCCAACAATTGCAGACTGTCTGATAGTATAGCAGGCTCTTTTTTAGGCAAGGGCTGTGTATAGATGGCCTCCTCTTTGGGGGGAGGTCGGGAGGAGGCGCAAAAAAAGGATTACAAGTTTCCTCATAATCCTTCATAATCCTTTCAATCCTATCAAATCGTGGTTCTAAAGGTGTATCGCTTCACCCAGCGCCACTTCAATCGCATCTTTCACACTCTCACTAATAGTGGGGTGTGGGTGAATGCTGTTTAGTATTTCGTGGTGCGTAGTTTCCAATTTGCGGCCTACAACGGTTTCAATAATGATCTCTGTCACATTATAGCCGATCATATGTGTGCCGAGCCACTCGCCGTATTTGGCATCAAAGATCACTTTTACAAAACCTTCACCATGCCCGGCAGCAGAAGCTTTTCCTGAAGCACTTAGCGGGAACTTGCCCACTTTCACTTCATAGCCGGCGTCCTTCGCTTGTTTTTCTGTATAACCGACAGAAGCAACTTCGGGATAGCAATACGTGCAACCTGGCACATTGTTATAATCCAGGGCTTCAGGCTGATGATTGAATTTCTTTTCCGCATACCCAATGGCTTCTACGCAAATGATCGCTTCTTTGCTGGCTACGTGAGCTAAAGCCTGGCCGGGAACACAATCGCCGATCGCATATACACCGGGTACATTTGTTTGATAATATTTATCAACCAGTATGCGGCCTTTATCTGTTTTGATACCCATCTCTTCCAAACCTATGCCCTCAATATTCGCGGCAATGCCTACAGCGCTTAATAAAATATCTGCTTCGAGGATCTTTTCACCATCGGCGGTTTTTACTTTAGCTTTCACACCGGCACCGGAAGTATCCACAGACGTTACTTCGCTGCTCACCATGATCTCGATGCCTTGCTTTTTCAGGTTCTTGTCCAGTTCTTTTGAAATATCTTCATCCTCTACAGGAACAACTCTTGGCAGGAATTCAACGATGGTCACTTTGGTGCCCATGCTATTATAGAAATAGCCAAACTCAACACCGATAGCGCCGCTTCCTACGACAATGATGGATTTGGGTTGAGTCGGCAGGTTCATTGCTTCACGATAGCCTATGATCTTTTTGCCATCCTGTTTCAATGAAGGAAGCTCACGGCTTCTGCCTCCTGTTGCAATGATGATATGCCTGGCTTCGACGGTTTGTTTTTTGCCGTCGGCAGCGGTCACTTCCACTTTTCCTTTTGCCACCACTTTGCCAAAACCCATCAACACATCAATCTTATTCTTACGCATCAGGAACTGAACACCTTTGCTCATTTTATCAGCCACACCGCGGCTGCGCTTAATAACGGCTTCAAAATTTACCGTTCCGCTGGCTTCGATTCCGAAGTCTTTTGCATGCTTAATATCTTCATATACCTGGGCACTTTTCAACAACGCCTTAGTGGGAATACATCCCCAGTTAAGACAGATACCTCCGAGGCTTTCTTTTTCAATGATCGCTGTTTTCAGACCTAATTGAGATGCACGGATAGCAGCCACATAACCGCCGGGCCCGCTACCGATCACCACTACATCGTATGCCATAGCTTAATTTGATTGTTTTTTTATAAGTTATCCCGGCAAAGAATCACCGGGCTGTTGAATACAAATGAGTGGCGAAACTACTTGAAAGCAGGCAATTAGGCAAAAATGGCCAGTGAGGCGGCGAAATAAGATTAACAACTGTTCGGCTAAGGGATGGACAATCAAAACCTTAATTTTGCGGATCAGAGTGGTAAATGGGACGTTTCCGGCTTTTGTAAAGAATTTCGAAAAAAACTTTTCATGAGCTTCTAATTTCTAGCCTGATATCCCTACCTTTGCCGTCCTAAATTTCGATAGTCATGGCAAGAGTATGTCAGGTTACAGGTAAAACACCAATCGGGGGACACAAAGTTTCTCACTCTAATATCAAAAGCAAACGCCGTTTTCTGCCCAATTTGCAGAAAAAAAGGTTTTACCTTGTGGAGGAAGACAAATGGATCACCCTGAAATTGTCTACGGATGCTATCCGTACTATCAATAAGAATGGTCTTTACAGCGTAGTAAAGGAAATGAGAGCAAAAGGAGAAAAAATCTAACACACCACCCTGAAGCAGCTTGACGAAAGGGAAAAAAGCGAATAAAAATGGCAAAGAAAGGAAACCGTGTACAGGTTATTATGGAATGCACTGAGCACAAAAACAGTGGTCAGCCTGGTACCAGCCGTTATATCACGGTAAAAAACAAAAAGAACAATCCAGAGAGACTGGAGTTGAAAAAGTACAACCCCATCCTGAAAAAAGTGACTGTTCACAAAGAGATTAAGTAAATCAAATTGAAAACGTTTAAATTAGCATAACATGGCAAAAGCAACTTCAAAAAACGCTAAAGTAAAAGACGTTAAGGCATCTGCGGAGGCAAAAAACTGGACAAAAGTTGTCAAAGCTGTTCGCAGTCCTAAATCCGGTGCATACTCTTTCAAAGAGCAAATTGTGCACAAGGATAAAGTAAAAGACTTTTTAGCTCAGAAATAATTTGTGCCTTTGACACATACTTGAAAGCTATTCGTCCCCGACGAATGGCTTTTGTTGTTTAACAAAATGACCAAAATAGTCGTAAGACTAAATATATATTTTGGTCCCGGTCTTATTTTCAATTGACTTTTATGACTCACATGACTTAATGACTTATAACTATGGGATTCTTTAATAAACTATTTGGCAAAAAGGAAAAAGAAAGTCTTGACCAGGGTTTGCAAAAAACCAAGGAAGGCTTTTTTTCAAAAATAACTAAGGCCATTGCCGGTAAAAGCACCGTAGATGAAGAAGTGCTGGATGACCTGGAAGAGGCGTTGGTGGGTGCCGATGTAGGTATTGATACGACAGTAAAGATCATTGACCGGATAGAGAAGCGGGTTTCGAAAGATAAATATATGAGCTCCGGCGAACTGAACAAGATGCTGCAGGAGGAGATTGAGGCACTGCTGGTCGATGCACCGCATTCAAATAGCTATGCCTTTGATTCGGAGTTGCCGACAAAACCCTATATCATACTGGTGGTCGGTGTGAACGGTGTGGGTAAGACCACAACAATAGGAAAGCTGGCCTATAATTTTAAAAAAGCAGGCAAGGCTGTGTTGATGGGTGCCGCTGATACCTTTCGTGCCGCAGCGGTAGATCAATTGACCATTTGGAGTGAAAGAGCAGGAGTGCCGATTGTAAAACAGGATATGGGCAGCGATCCGGCAGCCGTGGCTTTTGATACGGTGCAAAGTGCGTTAGCAAAAAAAAGTGATGTGGTATTAATTGATACCGCTGGTCGCCTGCACAATAAAGCCCATTTAATGGATGAATTGAACAAGATCAAAAGAGTGATTCAAAAAACGATACCTGATGCTCCACACGAAGTTCTTTTAGTATTGGACGGAAGTACCGGACAAAATGCAGTAGAGCAGGCAAAACATTTTACTGCAACAACGGATGTTACCGCATTGGCCATCACCAAACTCGATGGTACCGCAAAAGGCGGGGTGGTACTGGCGATTGCCAATCAGTTTAAAATACCGGTGAAGTTCATTGGGGTAGGTGAGAAAATGGAAGATCTGTTGGTGTTCGATAAACATGAATTTGTAGATAGTTTATTTAATCTCGAAAGAAAAGAGGCGTAATGAAGACGAAGACATTAAAAAAAGACAAAGTCAATATCATCACCCTCGGTTGCAGCAAGAACATGGTGGATAGCGAAGTGCTGAGTGGCCAGTTGAAGGCCAATGATATCAACGTAGTGCATGAGAATAAAAAACTCGATCACAATATTGTTGTCGTAAACACCTGTGGCTTTATTGATAAGGCGAAGGAAGAGAGCATTAATACCATTCTTGACCAGGTGGAATTGAAACGTCGCGGTAAGCTGGACAAAGTCTATGTGACCGGCTGCTTAAGTGAACGCTATAAAAACAACCTGGAAACTGAGATACCTGAAGTAGACGCCTATTTCGGAACCATGGAATTGCCGTTGATTCTAAAACAATTTGAGGCAGATTATAAAACAGAACTGGTGGGAGAAAGGTTGCTGGCAACGCCGCAGCATTATGCCTACATGAAAATTTCAGAAGGCTGTAACCGTACTTGTTCTTTCTGTGCTATTCCCCTGATGCGTGGGCAACATATAAGCAAGCCTATTGATGAATTAGTAAAAGAAGCAGAGGGATTGGTAAAGAAGGGTGTGAAAGAAGTAATGCTGATTGCCCAGGAACTTACCTATTACGGTCTTGATATTTATAAAAAGAGAATGTTGCCTGATTTGCTGCGTCGTTTATCCGATGTAAAAGGCCTGGAGTGGATCAGGTTGCATTATGCTTATCCTTCCAAATTTCCGATGGAGATTTTGGATGCTATGAAGGAAAGGGATAATATCTGTAACTACCTGGATATGCCTTTGCAACATGCGGCCAACAATATGCTCAAAGCTATGAAGCGGCAGATAACGAGGGAAGAAATGGAAGAGCTCACAGCAGCCATTCGGGAGAAAGTGCCGGGTATTTGTTTGCGTACAACATTGATCACAGGCTTTCCCGGTGAAACGCTGGATGATGTAGAAGAACTAAAAGGATTTTTGGAACGTCAACGGTTTGATCGTGTCGGTATCTTCACCTATTCGCATGAAGAGGGTACCTCTGCTCATGATCTTGTTGATGATGTGCCACAGGACGAAAAAGAAAGAAGAGCGCAGGATATTATGGAGACGCAACAGGAAATATCGTATGAACTGAACCAGCAGAAAGTCGGTAAAATTTTTAAGACAATTATTGATAAAAAAGAAGCCGGCCGTTACCTGGGGCGAACCGAATTTGATAGTGTAGAAGTAGACAATGAAGTGGTGATTCACTCCAATAAAAAATTGCCCATTGGCGAATTTGTGAATGTGAAAATTACGAAAGCCTACGATTACGATCTCGAAGGCGAAGTGGTAGAATAATAAGAATATTGTTGTTCGACTAAAATTCCATCAACTCTTTAAAACTCTTCCTGGTTAAGGGCTCTGGCCCCTCTCCGAAGGAGAGGGGTTGGGGTGAGGTCGGAATAGGATATAAAAGGATTTCAACGCATTACCAGGACAATACAAATAAGCCCCGATTTTTTTCAAGAACCAATAGACAACTGATGCTATTGGCTCTTTTATTGATTAAAATTTATCTCAGCATTTTCAAAGTTAAATGGTAGTTGATTTTTGACTAACTTAATCACAAAATATTCAACGTGAGAAATTTTATCCTCTGCTTCATTTTTATTTTAGTAACAGGCATTGTTTCCGCCCAACAAAAATTATTTAACGGAAAAGACCTTACCGGCTGGACCATCCATGGCACAGAAAAATGGTATGTTGAAAAAGGTGATCTTGTTTGCGAAAGCGGACCAGATAAAGCTTATGGATACTTATCTACAAACAGCTCTTATAAAAATTTTGAACTGACATTACGTTTCAAACAGGAAGCCAATGGAAATAGCGGTGTTTTTATTCGTTCTTCTATTGAAGGCGTAAAGATTAATGGATGGCAGGTAGAAGTAGCACCGAAAGATCATCATACCGGCGGCATTTATGAATCATACGGCAGAGGCTGGCTGATACAACCAAAACCGGAGGATGAACAATATTTAAAAACGAATAAATGGAATGATTTAAAAATACGGGTGGTGAACGATGAGATCACTACCTGGCTCAATGGTCATCAAATGATTTATTTAAAAGACGAAAAGATTGGAAAAGGAGAAGGGTTTATTGCATTGCAAATTCATGACGGCGGCGGAATTAAAGTCAGGTGGAAAAAAATAGCAATTAAGGAATTACCCTGATAAATCAGGATCGTATAAATGAATGGACAGGCACCGCCTGTCCATTTTTGTTTTTCAACGGGGTTGCTAATAAAATAATAATTAACTTAACAGGTAGTGATTTCTCAAACCGGGGTAAAACTTTATTATGGAGTTTGTAGATTATTATAAAATATTGGACGTTCCCAGGAATGCGACACAGGATGAAATAAAAAAAGCTTACCGCAAACTGGCCCGGAAAATGCATCCTGATCTGAATCCAAATGACAAAGAAGCCCATAAAAAATTTCAGCAGATCAATGAGGCGAATGAAGTATTGGGTGATCCGGAGAAAAGAAAGAAATATGATCAGTATGGAAAAGACTGGCAACATGCAGAACAGTTTGAACAGGCACGCCGGTCTCAGCAACGATCGTGGAATACCGGTGGAGAGTCGTTTTCAGGTGATTTTAATGAAGAAGGTTTCTCTGATTTCTTTGAGTCATTGTTTGGACGGTCGGCGAGGGGCGCCGGGCGACAAACAAAATTCAGGGGGCAGGATCACCAGGCAGTTTTGCATCTTGATTTGAGGGAAGCATCTGCAACGCATCAAAAAATAGTAACGGTAAACGGTAAGAATATCCGCATCACTATTCCCGCCGGCGTTGAAGATGGCCAGGTCATTAAACTGAAAGGATATGGAGGCGCAGGTGCGAATGGCGGGCCCGCTGGTGACCTCTATATTACATTTAGCATTGCGGAGGATCCGAAGTTCAAACGTGCAGGAAATGATATCTACACGACTGCGAATATTAATCTGTACACCGCCGTTTTGGGGGGTGAAACTGTAGTCGACACATTGAATGGTAAAGTAAAATTAAAGGTAGCGCCGGGCACGCAAAATGGATTCAAAGTAAGGCTGAAAGGAAAAGGCTTCCCGGTGTATAAATCAGCGGAGCAATTTGGCGACCTGTATGTAACCTTTCACGTCGCCATACCTGTTCATCTTACTGACAGGGAAAAAGAATTGTTTGCTGAATTAGCAAAATTATCTTCAAAAAATTGATCGTATGGACAACGAAGAAATGATAGCTGCCGATCTTTTTTGCGCCTCGCACAATATAGAAGTATCTTTTTTGCATTCACTATACAATTCGGGGTTGCTGCAAGTGACTACCATAGAAAATACAGTGTTTATTAGCCAGGACCAGCTGCCCGATTTGGAGAAGCTGGTTCGGTGGCATTATGATATGGATATTAACCTCGAGGGATTGGAAACCATTTCTCATTTATTGAATCAAATAAAAGAGATGCAGCAGGAAATGCAAAACCTAAAGAGCCGGCTTGGCCTGTATGAGAAGATAGATTGATCATAACAAGAAATTATTGTTTGTCTTTTAAATAATCAATCATGAACACACGCAGGATATTCATAAAAAATTCATTCGGAGCAGTGGCTGCCCTCGGCTTGTCTGAAAATTTATTCCCGTCTGTTTTTCTTCCCGCAAAAAAAGAGAAACTGGGCGTAGCATTGGTCGGTCTTGGTTACTACAGCACCGATTTGCTGGCGCCGGCGCTTCAGCAGACAAAGTATTGTTCATTAACAGGCATTGTAACCGGCACACCCGATAAGGCCAGGCGTTGGCAGCAGCGATATAATATTCCGGTTAAGAATACTTATAACTACCAAAACTTTGAAACCATCGCCAATAATCCGGATATAGATGTAGTGTATATTGTATTGCCACCGTCAATGCATGCAGAATATGTGGTCAAAGCTGCCAATGCCGGTAAGCATGTATGGTGCGAAAAACCAATGGCAGTTACGGCAGCCGAGTGCAGGCAGATGATCAATGCCTGCAGCAAGAATAAGGTAAAACTGAGCATAGGATATCGCATGCAGCATGAAGCAAACACGCAGAAAATTATCCAGTTTAGAAAAGACAAAGTATATGGCGATATCACCAATGTTTCGGTTGCCGCCGGATATTTTGATTCCCGCACGGATCACTGGAAGCAAAAAAAAGCAATGGGCGGGGGATCCATGTACGACATGGGAGTGTACCCGTTGAATGCAGCACGCTATGTAACCGGCGAAGAGCCTATTGCTGTCACTGCCAAACAAAGTACTACAAGACCTCAAATCTATACGGAAGTTGACGAGACCATGCAGTTTACGCTTGAATTTCCCGGCGGCGCCATAGCCAGTTGCGAAACAAGTTTTGGAAAGAATATGAATACGCTTTCAGTAAAATGTAAAAATGGAGGGTACAAGTTAGAACCGTTCCAGGCGTATAGCGGTGTCAGTGGAACTACCAGTGACGGAATACAGCTGGTAGCTTCGCCGTTAAATCAACAGGCAAAGCAAATGGATGATGATGCGTTAGCTATCATTCAAAATAAGCCAGTGTTGGTGCCGGGTGAAGAAGGATTAAAGGACATCGCCATTGTAGAAGCTATTTACCGGTCAGTAAAGGAAAACAGCCGGGTAATAATCAGGCATTGATTAGCCACAGAGTTTTACACAGCGGCACGAAGGTTTTTCTCTGTGCACTCGACGCCTTCTTTGGTATTCTCAGTGGTTATATTTTCTACTTCGAATAGCGGTAAATTGGAATACACTCACTGGCATCATCGGGATGATTTGCTTTCAATTTCTGTTCTGACGATCTTTAATACCAATTAATTCTTGCATTTCATTCAAAAAAATTACAGGCAGAAAAATGACTTCTGTCTGTAAAGAAACTTATAATCCTCATTAACACGTGATAGCATTTGGATATTAATTTAATGTCATAGCCATTGGTATAATGCCGACAGACATTGGTGAAGGGATAATGATATAATTTTAATGTCTCGTCGGTATGAATTACTCCTTCAAAAACTTCAGCCTGTTTTCAATGTTCTGACCGATCTTCCTGCCCTGTTCACATCCCTTTTCACAGGAATAACGGTAATGAATGCCGGCATACACCCGGGAATCGCCGATCTCCTTTGCCAACTCATCAAAAGAATTGTATGAACGAGGCGCCATGCCGAGATAATCATAAGTGTGATCGGTAAAATGATAATTGTTTCCAAAAAAACCTTTGAGTATTTCTGCAAACGATCCTGCAATAGTGGAATGGCCGGAAGGAAAATCAGGGAAAGGCGGCGTGTCGAACAAAGTATTCCATTCGGGATGACCCAATACTTCTTGTATATACTTTATGGGACGTTGCTGGTTGTGTTGGAATTTTGTTTTCCAGCAACCAATGCCTGCATCCACACAGGCAATGCCTGTTTTTGCAAGAACCATTGCCGTAAAATCAAGTTTCGGTTTCTCCTGTTGCAGTACCTGTTTTAATATCGACAGGTAATGCCCGTCGCCATAGCCGGGCTTGTCACGATAGAACAAGGCCAATGCGGTTTGATCAGCCGTTAAAGTTTGTGAAATATCATATACTTCTTTTACCATCTGGTAGTAATCAGAAGCAGAATCTGTGGAATATGCTGGCGGAGCATTTGGGACAGTACCATCCAAACTGCCTGCAACGAATAACCGGTTGTTTCCCCAATACGGTCCGAAAGCCGGTGCAAAAGCGGGAGGCGTTGGCGCCCAAAGACCGGGACCAACAGGTGGAGTAAACGGCGCATTAGCATTTGCAGCTCCGTCAGTTTTGGACCAATCAAAAATTAATTGTGCCACCGCTTTACCAAATTGTACAGAACGCTGAAACACCTCCCCGCCTGCTTCAGTCTTATACACTGCATTCAACTCATTTTCCAGTGCATTCATGGCTGCTTTATTGGCATCAGAAGCGTTGGGAAAAAAACTGCGGTTCATCGCAGCTAATGCTGCATTGGCACAGGCAGGCCAGTGATAGGCAAAACCCGGAACAGTTTCAGGCATCCCCGGCATATCGGTTAATTGTCCGGACAATGTTTGGTAAGCAGGCATTCCGGGTACCACCGCTTCATACAAAGCTATGCCGGTGTAAGCAAAAATCCTTGAAGGCGGCAATCCGCCGATAAAAGGCGAACTGGTACGCATCAGTTCCAGTTGCATATCTATCCACTTAAAAGCAACTTCAGAGAAATAAGTATTAGCCTGAACCGAGTGGCTTCCATTGATGACGGATGCCGGTGCGTGCATTTTGTTATTTTTTCCTTTGCTCCCGGTTTGCATCTGTACTGAAAAAATAAAAACCAGGGCAATGAATAATGAAACCGAATAAATATTTTGCTTTTTCATAAACAGGTTTTTTTAATAGTCAAATCATTTTATAGAATAATTAATTTAAGCTGCATGCCGGTTTTGGGAACGGCCTCGGAAAAAATGCGTTAAGAAAATTTGCCTGGAAGGCGTTAAAATGAAATAATATTCTATCGAATGGCTATATTCTTAGCTCATAAGTCGCATTCATGCCCGGCTTTGTACTGCAGCTTGAGCTATTTCATTTTAGCCTGGCAGGGAAATTTTTAGCATTTTTTCCGGAGCCTTGACTTTTTTGTTACTCCTGAGCGTAGCCGAAGGATTTGTGTCAAGACAAAAAGTAAATAGAGTATTCAGAATTTATAGGTCTTTGCGTCTAAGTTTATAATCCTGTCATTTTATAACTGATTTTCGAAAATCTGTAATAAAATTAAACCCGCCCTTTTCTTAAGGCCTGTTTATAAGGTTCAATTTGCTGTCAGAAAAATTCAATTTCAGGAAACCGGGGAGACAATGTTTTCCTTACGGTATTTTAATGGGGAAAGGCCAAACCGTTTTTTAAAGAGATGACTGAAGTGAGTACTGTTTTCAAACCCACTTTCGAAAGAAATATCCGTTATTGGTTTATCGCTGCTCACAAGAAGGTGGTATGCATGATTCAGTTTTTGCTCCTGCAGCCAGTGACCCGGTGTGGTTTTATACACGGCAATAAAATGCCGTTTAAAAGAGGATAAACTAAGGTTGACCAGTTTGGCATAATCGGGAAGCGAAAGATTGTAAATACAGTTGGCCTCCATCACCTGCTGAAAGCATTCATGCTGCGGTGAAAGAAGTTGCAGGAGGTAGTTTTTCAGCTCACCGTTTTCAGGATTGTCAAGAATGTTCAGCAGCAGTTCACGGAATTTCAGTTCCAGCAGATCTTCCGATGGTTTTGTTTCCGAATAAAAATAAGGAATGAGTGAATCGAAATAAGCGGTCATGATGCTGTTCACCCGCAGCGGTATCAGCAATTCATTTTTTGGGGGCTCTGCCTGGCCAGCCTGTCTCGATAAATTATTTTCCCGCATAAAAGACTGAAGGTAGGAATCGGGAATAAAAAAGGTCATGATACAGAGGGGGTCTTCAAAAAACTTTTCGATGATCCAGGCGCCTTTCTTTACAAAAAAAGCATCTCCTTCCTTCATCAGCCAGGAGCGGCCCGGGGTGTGATAGGCTTTTTTACCGCTTAGTATATACTGGATATAATTATGCTGCGACCAGCTATCCTGCCTGTTCACCTCCATCGGGCATTTATAATGAACAAACAGGAGTTCCCGGCAGGCAAGTTGGTTATAAATTTCCGGGCGGGATCTTACCCTTTCGTAATAGTTGTACAAGCAATGAATTTTTGCTGTTTAAAATTACAATTTTTTGGCAGAGGATAGATGGGGAATTCTAGTTGTGATTTGCTTTTATAACTTGTCCCGCATATATCATCGGGGTTATCACGTAGCTTAGCTCTTTAACAACTTTTTTGTATTGTCCCTGGCCTGATATCCGGGATTAATATGAATGCCATACCAATTTCATGAAATTGGTATAAAACCAAAAACAGCAACCTTCAGGCTGCTGTTTTTGGAAGCTTTACGCTTTCACTGATTCTTTTTCCTTTTTCCGTTCTCCCATTTTTTCAAAAAGGTCTGGCAGTTTTTCAAATACGGCGCTAAGGCCTTTTTTGTTGCTTGTGGGAATAAATGAAATCTGATCGCCACGGGTTGCCAGAAAGCCTATAGGTTCCACGCCAACGCCGGCTCCTGCACCGCCTCCGGTGCCGGAACCACTTCCTTTTTCGTTTTGAGAACCCTGGCCTTCTCCGGCTCCATAGCCTAAGCCAATGCCAAATTTAATAATGGGTAAACAGGTGAATTCTCCCAATTGAAATGATTTACCGATTACTGTTTCGGTATTTGCTTCCGATTTAAGGAAATCAGTAAGCTTGCTAATGGTTTCTTCAAGATTTAAAGGCATAAAACAAAATTTAATTATTGAAAAATGAAAATGAAATACCACGCCATGCAAACAGCACCCGGATTAGTGTATTTTCTGCCTGCAGGTACAGGTGATTCTCATCGTTAAAATTGATGAATACATGCTTGCGAAAGGCGGGCAGACAGTATACAGTATGCAGCCATCCATTGATGGCATAATCGCCGGTATCCAGGCTCACTTGCCATTGTTGAACGTTAAAGCTTTTAATAACCCGTATTATGGACATTGCCATCTTCATGGGGGTCTTTGTTTTTTTTCTCTTCTTTTCTTTCTTTTTTTTCCGTTGTTTTGTTGCCTTCCGTTTAGATAGGCACACCTCTTTTTTAAAGAAAAAAATCCGGAATATGATGTACCATTCATTATCCCGGTGAAACATCCTTACATTGCCAATGCTGATCCATTTCAACTCTGCAAATGGCGTTCTTGTATCAATTGAAATGATGAATTTTGAAAAAAACAGCCAGCCTGATAAACAAAGAATGATACTTATTCCGATAATAATTCCCATGAATAAATTTCCATTTCATTTTTGCTCCCGTCAATGACAACGATCAGCATGTTGCGTGATGCTGATTCTTTAAATCCTTGTGGGACGGGAATATTTTTATGCGTGGATTCTGACGATCTTTGATAACAACTTACCTTTTTCATCTAATGGTCCCCAACTCGTTGTGATTTGCTTTCAATTTCAGTTCTGACGATCTTTGATAACAACAGAATATGGGCTGGCACCGGGCCTCCACACCCTGGGATTATTTTCCACGGCATCTGTCCACAACGGAATTCAAAGATCCTTATAAGCCACTCCGGAAATTTACCCGTTACCGTCCGTTAAACAAATGGCGGGAGATACTGAAAGAACTCTGTCATCATGCTTTGTCGCCCACCAGTATTCATGAATTTGACGATGGCACCAGCATGATCAGAACCTGGCTTCACCTTCACAAATTGCTGGAAGCAACCCATCTTATAGAAGTGCGAACCATTGGTGATGAAGAACAACCCCGCAAAAAATGGAAACAAGGTTGGCAGGCTGAAAAATTAGCGGATGCTGATACGAAAGAAAACAAATTAGCCGCGGAAGTTGAAAATGATAAACCTTCCCTGGTGGAACTGGCACGGGAGCATATCAAAGAGTTTTTTTTGTTTTTTGGTGAAGATGGTGCGAGAGAAGAATTGTGGGCCATGCTCAAGCGTTCGCTCAGCAATGAAGATGATCAAACTCTGACCACCGACCGCAGCAAGATGATTTTTTTATATGAACAGTTAACCGAACTGGTAGGTGATATTTATATCCTTCATATGCAGCAGGAATCAAAGCAGAATGACTAAGTATAGCACTTCCGGTTTCGACACGCCTAAGTTATAATGATAAACAATACGCTTTCTATGTTCAATGAACCCGAATGGCTCAAACTCGTTTTCCTCTTGTCTGATACACAGGCATGGATTGATGATTTGTCAAAACAAGCATTCGGCCAGTTACCCGTTCCGGATAAAAAGAAATTCCTTCAAAAAAACTATTATCTCGGCATCAGGGCACTGGCGCATATATTGGAAAGACATTATTATAAAATACCGTGCTATCCCAACGCAGGTAAATTTCATATCCCGTTAACTGAAATATTCCACCACATCCGCGAAGCTCATTCATTACCCGTTACACCCGTTAGCGGGTGTTTAAACTTTCAGCGAGCGATAAAAACAGAACAGCCGGTCGGCTTTGATAAAAACGGTCAGCCAACCACATCATTACAATCCTTACTGACGCCGGCGGCAAAATCATTACCGCATTTCCTGGTTTATGCATTTCGGGCATTAAGATGCAAAGCCGGTAAAAGGAGAGAGAAAATTCAGCAGCTAATCAAATAGACTAAAGCCAAATCCGCCCCTTTATGATCCTGCCATTTGCTACGGAGGCAACATCCCTCCCCCGGGGAGGATGTAGAAATCAATACAGCACACAAACGCAAATCATTTTATACATAGTATTTGCTACGGAGACAAGTCCTCCCTCCCCTTGGAGGGAGGATTTAGGAGGGAGGTCCTTCCCACCCGTAATTTCAATGACAAAATCAATAGCTTTCCGCACGGTAAAGTTTTTTTCAGTAGAGGGAGGATTTAGGAGGGAGGTCTGGTTAGTGTGTAGATACTGTATGGGTACTGTACGGATACTGTATGTATAGTGTATGAATTTAGTCGTTATACGATGCAGCAGTATCCGGACATACAGTGCTTTTTGACAATGTCAATATGGCCGTTTTCATCCTTTTATACTGGCAAAATCCCACCAACAACCCGCCCTCCCATCCCGGTCAAAGCCCACTCAAAGGCATGGATAAAGCCTATAGAATGTATGAAAGAGACATCCTGGCAGTATTCGGATGCGCCTGCATGCACCACGGGCCGGCACATAAAGATTACCTTTGTTTCAATAGGCATAGATAAACATACAACACTTGCCCCTTGCCTCATAACAATCCTATGACCCGATTTTCCCTTTTTATTGAATAATTTGTTCTTATGCCAGGGGATTACAAACAGAATTCAGCCAGGATGATGATTGTATTGCTCATTTGTTTGATAAATATCATCGTGCTGAAATCAGCTTACGTATCAGGCGGCAAAGATTATTGGGTTTTACTGATTACCCTACCTTTACTTTTTATTGCCATTTATCACTTAAGAAAAAACAAATAGTATTGGTTGGGTACGCCGCTGACGAAAACACCCTTCAATGATCCTTTATATAAAAAGATGGGCCCCACTGCACCTATATCCCACACCGCAACTGCTATGGTTAGTGTGAACAAATAATAAAAGAAGCCCATGCCTGCAGGTAGAGCAACATAGTGAATAGCTGAAAAAGAGTTAACTGGCAGGATGGCCCTCAGAAAACTCTCTTCCGTTATATTAGCACAGAACAGCTTTCCTTTCAGTACTTTCACATAGCAGGCAAATGGCATTTACGATGAGCATCGGTGACCTGGACAGTTGTTTTACTTTTTGGGTTTAAAAAAAAAACGGGCGCAGGCCGGGTGGGAATTTCAGATCATAACAGCCCAATTTTATTCATCTTAAATGAGTTTGATATGACGATTTTTATTATTGGTATTCTTGTTTTGATTGCGGGCTTTATTGTAAAAAGAAGCCCGGAGTTATTCCGTTATTCAAGAATATTACAGATAGCCGGGGTCGTAATAATGATAACCGGGATATTGATAAAAAGTGTTGTACAAATTGACGCGGGGCAGATTGGTGTAAAAGTATTGTTCGGTAAAGTACAAAACGAAGTACTGCGTAGCGGGCTGCACTTTATTAACCCTTTTATAGAAATAAGAAGCCTGGATGTAAAAACACAGAATTATACTATGAGTGGTATGACTGATGAAGGGCAAAAAAAGGATGATGACGCTATCCGTGTGCTGACAGCAGACGGATTGGAAGTAACTATTGATCTGACCGTTTTATATAAACTACTTCCATCAGAAGCGCCGAAACTGGTTCGTGAAACGGGGGTTGATTACACCGACAAAATTGTTCGTCCGCTTACCAGGACCAAGATCCGGGACAATGCCGTTTATTACGATGCTATCTCTTTGTACTCTACCAAACGAGATGAATTTCAGTTGCGTATTTTTAAAAGCATTGATGAAGATTTTAAAATAAGAGGATTGGTATTAGAACAATTATTGGTAAGAAATATCACCTTACCTCAATCTGTAAAAGCAACGATAGAGCAAAAGATCAATGCGGAGCAGGATGCACAAAAAATGCAGTTTGTTTTGCAGAAAGAAAAACAAGAAGCCGAGCGCAAAAGAGTAGAAGCACAGGGTATTGCTGATTACCAGCGCATCATCAACATAGGGCTGACGAGTCAGCAGTTGCAATATGAACAGATAAAAGCGTATTTGGAGCTGGCAAAATCTCAAAACGCCAAAGTGATCATTATGGGTAAAGGCGACGCCCCTGTAATACTTGATACAAAAAATTAATTAGTCCTCTCCAGAATCGTTCTTGAATTTCTCCGAAAACAGAATAAAAACTGACCTTTCATTTCTAATGATGTTGGTGAATGTCGGTATTCTGCAACACCGTGTATTATAATATAATTGCAGGAAGAAGTTTACTTTACAATCTTTTCTAACTTTAATGTTTTGGTACGAAATTTAATTGTCAGACTATAGCTGATAACATTAAAAAAACACGAATTATGGATTTTACCGATGCTACAATACCGGAAATAGATGAAGCCATGCAAATGGCATGGAAAGCATTTTGTGAATACCGCAACTATTCGCTGAAACAACGGGCCGGTTTTATGAGAGCAATAGCCAAAGAACTGGAAGCGGCTGGTGATGAATTGATTCAAATTGCCATGAACGAAACAAACTTGCCCGAAGCCAGGTTAAAAGGCGAAAGAGCAAGAACTATTTTTCAGTTAAATAGCTATGCCGATGCCTGTGAAAAAGGTGATTGGCTGGAAGTGAGAATTGACACCGCCATCCCTGATAAAACACCCCCCAAGCCGGACCTCAGGAAGACTGTCGTTCCATTGGGTCCTGTTATTGTCTTTGGAGCAAGCAATTTCCCTTTTGCCTATTCAACGGCGGGTGGCGACACAGCCTGTGCTTTTGCAGCAGGATGTCCTGTTGTTGTAAAGGCTCACCCGGCTCATGCACAGACGAGTGAAAGGGTAGCTATGGCAATCCTGAAAGCCGCTGAGGAATCTAATATGCCTAAAGGCATATTTGCTCATCTTCATGGAGCAGGTTTTGAAGTGGGTAAAGCCCTGGTTGAACATGCTCACACGGCGGCTGTCGGGTTCACCGGTTCTTATCTTGGCGGAAAGCAATTGTTTGACTGGGCCAATCAACGTCCAAAACCTATTCCTGTTTTTGCTGAAATGGGAAGTGTCAACCCGGTTTTTGTATTTCCACAAAAATTACGAGAATCGGCTAACGAATTGGCCACCCTGTATGCATCATCTATTACGCTGGGAGTTGGCCAGTTTTGCACTAACCCGGGTTTAATTATTGGCATAGAAAGTGACGGTCTTCAACATTTTATTCAACGGCTTGGAGACGCTATAAAGCAGGTTGCTCCCGGCACTATGTTGCATCCCGGTATTTATAAAAATTATGTGGAAAGACGGGGCAATGCCTTATCGCAGGAAAACGTAGAGACGATTGCTGTTTCGGAAAAAGATCCACAACTCAACGAAGCCGCGTCAACCATTGCTTCTGCTACCGGCGAGGCATTTTTGAACAACCCTGTTTTGCACCAGGAGGTATTCGGTCCTTATTCATTGGTTATTCGTTGTAAAGATGCCGATGAAATGGCAGAGGTAGTCAAACACCTGGAAGGGCAATTGACTGCTACGTTAATGGCTACATCAGCCGACCTGGCCAAACACGAACTGATAGTGGAGGAAATAAAAAATATTTGTGGCCGGTTCATTTTAAACAATGTTCCAACCGGCGTAGAGGTTTGCCTCAGCATGCATCATGGCGGGCCTTTCCCTGCTACGACAGACTCCCGTTTCACCTCAGTAGGAGCAGACGGAATAAAACGCTTTGTAAGACCTATTGTGTTTCAAAACTGGACCAATGACAGGTTACCGGATGAACTAAAAAATGAAAACCCGTTACAAATCTGGCGGACGGTCAATAATGAATTGACGAAAGAACAGATCAGGGCATCTTCCTGATTCAGGGTCTTGCATAAAATTATGAACTTATTGCCAGCGAATGGTCTTCTTTGTTGTGGCTCCATGTAAACCAGCAGTTGATCAAAAGTGAAACAACAAAATAAAATGCGAGGGAATATTTAATGGAGCTGGAATACTCATTTGTTCCAAACCAATCTTGTTGTTCATACAAAAAGAACAAAGCGAGTCCGCAACGAAGAATATCAAAAACTATAGCGGAAATATTTCTGTCCATCAGGTCTGTGAGTGCATATACGCTTAAAAAAATAAAACCTGCATACCAGAAAATATAAGTTTCATCCAATTGGTTGATAGCTGCAATATTGCCAAATAAATAGCTGATGAAAAAAAGTATCATGACCAATTGAATCCAGCACCAGGTATTAAAAGCAAATGATGTCCGGGTATCGTATTTTTCAAAATTGTAAACGTCTTCAATTTTGTAAACAGGGTATTTTTCGTTCATGTCGGCCGGGCGATAACCGGTGGGTTTGAACCACAGGGTAAACTTATCTTTCCAACTCCGGGTTCGCCAGGCATCTTTCGCCAATAACCCAAAATGCTGAAAATTTATTTTAATGGGGTTCCATGTTCTGACAGGTCTTGTAATGCCGTATACAGGCGGAATGCCTGGCAGTTCCTCCTGGAAGGTGCCAAACCATTTATCCCAAAAAATAAAAATTTGGCCGTAGTTTTTGTCAATATATTCCCGGTTGATGGCATGATGCACCCGGTGATGTGAAGGGGTTACAATAATTTTTTCTAAAAAACCCATCTTGTCAATGTGTTGGGTATGGTACCAGAACTGGGCAAATAAATGAAGCGGGGCCACCACATTAATTACTTCGGCAGGAACACCGAGTAAAGCAGCAGGTAAGAGAAAAATAGCAAAGGTCTTTACGATAGATGATATACTTTGCCGTAAGGCACAAGCAAGATTAAACTCCTCGCTGCTGTGATGAACAATATGTCCATTCCAAAAGAAATTGGTGGCGTGCTGCAGGCGATGAACCCAATAACCGGCAAAATCTAATGCAAAAAAGGCAATGATATAAACAATCACCTTATTTGGTATGTCGGCAAGTGACAGGTGTTTTAATAAAAACGGATAGGACAGAACGATAAACGAAAGACCAATCACATCTTTTGTCACATTAGTGATTCCGCTGCTCAGGCTGCTAATCATATCGAGATTACGGACTGTATCTTTTCCTTTGTAGACGCCATACCATTTTTCAAATAATACCAGGGCCAGGAAGGCGGGCATGGCAAAGAGGAGAATTTTACCATAAGTTTCCATGTGCAAGCTTGTATCACGAATTTACAAATGTTTTAAGGAATTATAAATGTGTTTGCCCGGTCAACAATTTATCTTAGCAAAAAAACTGCGATGAGATTTACTGCAATTTGGATTATCAGTTCTATATTCTTGTTTTCCTGCCAGTCAGATCAACAGGTTGGAAAAAACGACGGCCTGTTAACGGAGGCTGAGGTAAAAGACTTTATAGGTAAATATGATCGGTTGTGGGTCAGCAGGGACACAACGGGTATGAAGGAGGCGATGGATGAAAATTATATTTACTTTTCATCTAAAGGATCAACAATAGGGAGGACAGATATTTTAGGCTGGTTTAATCCGGCGGACAAATATCTGGTTGAAAAGGCAGAGCGTACAGAGATCAGCATACAAATAAACGGGAATACAGCTATAGTCAACAGTCGTTGGATTGGCAATGGCAGTTTTGGTGAGGAAAAATTTAATGACGACCAGCGATGTGGGCTGGTAATTCAAAAAGCAAACGGCCAGCTGGTATTGGTGGCAGAGCATTGTACCCAAATAACTAAATAGATTTGATCAGGTTTTGATTTCCGACCGTTCCTTTTGAACGAAATCCTTAAAAAATTGTTGAGAGGTAGGCAGCATCTTTAGCAACTTCTTACTTTTATAGCAATATGGACTGTATATCTACACGACTATCTTATCGCCAGACCGGGGCTTTTACTAAACTCGTCCAGGATTATGTTGATCATTCAGAAAAATTGACTTCTTTTATAGCACATCCTCCCACATTAGATGGAATTAAAAAAGCTATCGGGTCGAGAAAAAAGTTTGCAACAAACCGTGAGTTGCTGGTACAGGAGCTAAGAAAACAATATGAAATTGTAGAAGCGGCTGAAGCAGTTAAAAAAAATATAGACAGCCTGTTGTCCGGTGACACTTTTGTTATAACAACAGCGCATCAGAATAATATTTTTACAGGGCCTTTATACTTTATTTATAAAATTATTCATGCCATTAAACTGGCCGATCATCTGACGGAGGCATTACCCGGACATAAGTTTGTTCCCGTATACTACATTGGGTCGGAAGATGCGGACCTGGATGAGTTAAATAACATCAGCCTGGATGGTGAGAAAATTGTTTGGAATACAAAACAAAAAGGGGCCGTTGGCCGGATGAAGGTCGACAAAGATTTTCTGCAATTAATAGATAAGATTGAAGGTCAGCTGGCCGTATTGTCTCATGGAAAGGAGACCGTTGAGTTGCTGCGAAATAGTTATTCTCATCTTGATGATTTACAAACTGCGACTTTTAAAATTGTCAATGCATTATTCGCCGAATACGGCCTGGTAGTATTGTTGCCTGACAATGCAAATTTAAAACGACAGATGATTGATGTTTTCGAAGACGACTTATTGCGGCAAACAGCATCAGCCATTGTTGAAAACACGTCTTCGAAGTTAGGGGAGCTTTATAAAGTGCAGGCACATCCGAGGGATATTAATTTATTTTACCTGCAGGATGATATTCGTGAAAGAATTGAGTTAAAGAATAATCGTTACGAGGTATTGAATACTAAAATATCTTTCACAAAGGACCAATTGCTCCGGGAGCTGAAGAATCACCCGGAAAGATTTAGTCCTAACGTAATACTTCGCGGATTGTACCAGGAAACGATATTGCCAGGGGTAGCGTTTATCGGGGGAGGAGGAGAGTTGTCCTATTGGCTGGAATTAAAGAATTTGTTTGACCACTACAAGGTTCCATACCCTGTACAAGTTTTAAGAAATTCTTTTCTGATCATTGAAGATAAATGGAAGGAAAAAGTTGAGAAGCTTCAGCTGACCGTGGAAGATCTTTTTTTACCGGAACAGGATTTGGTCAATAAATTGGTAAAACGGGATTCTGATAAGAAGCTCCGGCTGAATGGAACGTTGACAGATACAGAAAAATTATACGAAGCCATAAAGGACCAGGCCGCATCAATTGACGTCACTCTCGGGATTCATGTTGAATCTTTAAAAACAATAACGCTGCACCGGTTGAAAGAACTGGAAAAGAAAATGCTTAGAGCTGAAAAAAGAAAATTTTCTGATCAGCAACGCCAGGTCGAAAAGATCAAGATGGCTTTGTTTCCCAATAAAGGGCTGCAGGAACGCCGTGACAACATGCTCTATTATTATGCAAAATGGGGTCAGTCATTTATTAAAAGACTGTACGAGCATTCATTGAACATGGAACAGGAATTTGTGGTGTTGCAGGTTATTGACAGGTAAGTTCAGTCTAATTTTTTGCAGTAATATATTTCAAAGCTGCGGCTATCATTCTTTCATATTGTGCAACCCTTCCATGTTCTGCTTCACAGTTCAGGTAGGAAATATTTTTGCCGCCAAAATATACACTTAGTGACCCGTCTTGCTCAACATTGATATCGTCCTGCAGAATAGAATTGAAATGACTAGCAGATAAATACTGAAAGAAGAGGCTGTCGGTGGTTAAGAAAAAATCATCAGGATCCTGGCCGGTTGCTACAAATACTTTTTGGGCATCCTTTTCTCTTTTGTTACCAGGCAAATATTCAGTCACGGATAAATTGCCGTTGGCATTGTTGTGCAATGCAATCACAAATCTTGTTTCGCCAGGTATTAATTTTAGAATATGGGAAGCAAAGCTTCCTACTTCATCCACTAGTTTTGAGTTTACTTTTCCCGATTGTGCCAATGTTTTTCTAATACCCGTTCTTGAAAATATCCGGTTTGGGTCAATGGAATAATTTTTCCCACGATGTCTGAATTGAATATTTCGCTTGCCGTTATTTTCAATCTTTATTAAAGTACCTCCGTTATTTTCTAATGTATTTGACACTCCTTCCACAGAAGTGTTCTCATCGTCATGGAGATTGATAAATAAATAATTGGAAACAGGGCCATATTGCAGCATTTTTAGCCTGACATCGGTGCTACCTAACTTGTGCGTAATAAAGTAAACTTGCGGGATGAATTTTTCAGCGCCACGGCTATTAACCTGGGCTGACAATAAACTTGAGTAAAAGGCAGAAATAAAAAGGAAAATATTTTTTTTCACTAAACCTAAGATATAACTAATAAAACTAATTGCGGTTACACCTTAGCAAATATCATTCTAGGCTCGCTGCAGATAACACAATGTTATTAATAAGCGTTTTTTTCTCCTTTCGCCATGTTAAAGGCAGTCATCAAAATAATGCGGGTATCGAGCCAAAGGCTCCAGTTTTCGAGATACCAGAGGTCGTATTCAACCCGGTTGTTGATATCCTGCATATGTTTTATTTCACCGCGATAGCCGTGAATTTGTGCCCAACCTGTTATGCCGGGTTTCAGAAAATGGCGAACCATATAGCGATTCAGCAGCTTCGAATAATCATCCGTATGCTTCAACATATGCGGTCTGGGGCCAACAATGCTCATATCACCCATAAATACATTCAGAAATTGCGGCATTTCATCAAGGCTCGATTTTCTTAAAAAGCTTCCAAGCCTGGTAATACGGGCATCATTTTTAGTGGCTTGCTTTTCATTGGATTCTTTGTTCACCTTCATGCTTCTAAACTTCAAACAATCAAATGCCTTACCACCTTTACCGCTTCTTTGTTGGGTGAAAAATATAGGTCCTCTGGATTCCAGCCAGATTAAAAGACCGACAATAGGGATCAACCAGGACAAAATAAAAAGGATTACCAGTGAACTTACTACCACATCATAAAACCTTTTTTTAATGCGATTACCGACATCATCCAGTGGTTCTTTACGTAATGACAAAACCGGGATATCTTTTAAGTAATCGAGATGGACAGGTTTGCGAATAAAATGATTGAAGTCGGGAACAATCCGAAAACGGATACAAGCCTGGTCTGCTTCATTAATTAGCCTGTAGATCCCCGATTGTTGTTCAGGAGCAATGGTGGAGAATATCTCAGTGACTTTATATTGTTTGGACGCTTCGATGGCATCACTGATGCTTCCTACAATGGGATAAACCGAGAGTTCATTTACATTTTCCTCCTCTTCGCAAAAACCCACAACTTCGGTTTTAAGAGGCTCCTGTTCAAGATAGGTTGCCAATTTTTTTGCCCTGTCATTATAGCCAATGATCATCACTTTTCGAACAATGTGATCCTTACTTTGAAAATATTGTTGCATGGCCAGGTGCATGAACCGGTTAATCAACAAGCTAATGGCAAAGGAAGAAAGAATACTGACCAGGAATAAACGTGAAATATCCGCTTCTTTATAAAAGAAGAGGTAGAGCATCACCAATGCAAGGAAATATGCATAAGCCGACATGGTTCGCTTCGAAAACCTTTCGAAGGAATAAATGTACGAATCGTGATAAATACGAGTGCCCCAACTTCCAACGGCCCAGGCTACATTAGAAAAAAACCATAGGTAGGTGTATTGTATCTTATTGGATTGAATAGCTTCCGCAAAAACATACTGGCAGATCAGGAATACCAGGTTCAATACAACTAAGTCTAATACAATAAAAGTTATCCGTAGTAAATTTGTAAGTCTGTGGTTCATTGTATTTTTTTTGAATGCTTTCCAACTACACTTAGTTTTTCAATTTCATTGGCATTCATACAAATCTTGAAAAATATAACAGGATTACAATAGGATACTTTTTAAATGGATTGCACTACTAAATATTAAGCCGATAAACGCTTTTGATCATAATGGCGGATCAGTGATGCCGTTTCATGAATATTTCCTTTAGAAGAAGCCCCAAACAAAATCGATTCAATATTTGGCAAGTTACTAACATATTCGATTGCTTCTCTCGGGGAAATGGCGCCGCCGCCTAATACCTGCATTGCAATAGCCCTCAACTCTCTTGTCTTTAAGGTTTTTTCATAGATTTCTTTACCGCCTGACATACGGAAACCAGCCTTATTAATGGACGAGCAGATGATGGGATTTTTAATTCCTCCTTTTTCTAATACATCCAACAGCCTTGGCATATTCATCGTGATAAAACCCGCCTCCGCGTTATATTTTTTCTGGATATATTTATGGAAGGCGACAAAAACCTCTCCCGCCCTTAATCCCAATAGCAAATCTGTGATCACGTTTTGTAAGAAAATAACCGGGGTGTCTATCCCTTTGAACATTTTCATTTCCGAATCGATCAGCAGTTCCATAATTGCCATATAATCTTTCGATAAATAGGCAACCCCTCCTTTAAATAAAGATCCAAAAAAATTGCCTGGGACATACTGTTTGAGTGTACCGGCTATGCCCAACTCAGTAACGGCGTTAGCGTACTTATGAGCATATGGCATACAGGGGTAAATTTTAAAGCCCTTGTAGTTTTCTGGTTGTTTCCGGATGACATCACAAATATTTGCGATCCTGTCGTGGGTGGTGCACATGAAAGTATTAATTCCTTCATCTCTTGCAGCATTCAGCGTTTTTATAATGGCTTCATCTGTTTTAAAGCGAATGGACTGCGCCCTTGATTTTTCGTCTGAAATATGGTTAACGGCAAAGAATTGGTTATCTCCAAAAAGAATTTTTTCCATTATATATTAGTTGAACTTTTTTTAATAATTGAAATGGCATAATCTGTATTGTGTGCACTGGCAAAGGTGTTGATGGTATTCGGTTTCTTTTTCTGAGCCGCCTGGATAAAATAGTCTAGCTGTGCTGAGTATTCTTCTCCCCGTAAATAGAAATCAACTTCTTCGGTTAGTTCGGTAATGTATTTTACATTCCAGCCTTTCGAATAGCCATTTAATTGGTCATCGCCTTTTAAGTAAACTTTCAATTCGTTGGCATCAGAAATAATCTTTCCCTTTGTTCCTGCTATAGTAATGGAAGTCGACATTTTTCTATAAGTATCGTCGCTCCAGTTTACGGAAAGCACCCCGGTGACGCCGGATGAAAGCTCTAACAGGGAATAAACCGCATCTTCCACCTGGTTTGAATAAATTGACTTCAGGAGTGTGCCTTTTGAAGCTTTCACAGGAGAAAGTATGTCGTTTATCAGGTCAATTACATGAGAGGCATAGTCGAGCAGGCAGCCACCACCTTCTGATGGATCGGAGCGCCAGGTGTCTTGTTTTTTTCTTGTTACGACCGGGCCGTACGATTCGGCAATAAAATGATAGATTTCGCCAAGCACACCGCTGTCCACTATTTTTTTCACTTCCCGGAAGGTGCCAATGAATTTATTGTGATAGCCAACCTGTGTGACGAGATTTTTTTTCGCTGCCAGTTCTACCAATTCTTTTCCTTCAGGTACGGTCAGGCAAAAAGGTTTTTCGGCAAAAACATGAATGCCGTTTTCCAGTAAATCTTTTATAACTGTATAGTGAAATTTGGTGGGTACAGCTACGACCACAGCGTCGGGCTTCACTTCAGCAATCATTTTTTTATAATCGGTAAAGCAATTAAAATTTCCATATTTGGATAAAAAATCATTAACCATTTTGGATGTATCACAAACACCGACTACGTCCACTTCAGGAGATGCTCCTAAAATTGACAAATGAGAAATTCCCATCTTACCAGCTCCAATCAATGCGACTTTTAACATAGTTTAATCTTTAATTCTTTTTATATAAGTAATATGCAATAGAAGGTCTCTTACAAATTTTAATTGATTGCCTGTGTTGCGTTTGAATATCTCTGGCCGTAAAAAAATTCTAACCAGCCATTCGAGCCTTAGTTTTATCCATATTTTGGCCGGTCTTGAACTATTGCCCGCATACCAGTCAAATACATTTCCAATTGTAGAGATTATTCTGGCATTAATGCGGTCCTTGTGTTCATAGGCCCATTTCTCCTGCTTGGGAGCTGTGAGCCCTACAAAAAGAATATCGGGTTCGAATGCATTTATGGCATCAATAATTTTATTATTATCCTCCTGCGTGAATTCAGACCTGAAAGGAGGAGAGTAAGAAGAAGCGCTAATGTCAGGGTATTCTTTTTTTAACCGGGCAATAATTTTTGACAGCGTTGCCTCTGAGGAACCCATAAAAAAGACTTTCTGTTTATTTTTATTTGCTTCTGCCGCAAAATAATCGAAACAATCCTGTCCGGCAATTTTCCTGATATTCTTTCCATGCAACAGTATAGAGCCCATGGCAATACCCACTCCATCTAAAACAAGAACGTCCGTTCCTTTTAGTGCTTTTTCAAAAGCCTTATCTTTTGTTGCGAGGCCGTAAGAGTTTGGGCTAAAAGTATTAAGTAATGTTTTTTGGTCATAAGAAATTTTGTCAAGCGTGGAATTAAACACCTCATAACCTAATACATTAATGGTTGGTATTGTTTTCATATTATTTAGTGTTTCGTAGTAAGTAAGCGTGGTACAAATATTACAGCAATACTAAATTTGGTAAGGTTTAATTGAAATGGTAACTGTTCGGTCCGTAAATCGCTGCGAAATTAAGCAGCCTCTGCAACCTGGTTTAAAATGTCTAAAAATCTACTTTCAAATTTGTCCATCGTAAAATTCTCCTCATATCTTTTTTTTGCTGCAATACCCATAGATGTACGCAATTCATAGTTGTTTATCAAGGTGGTCAGTTTCTCACTCAGGGCACCGGCATCTTGCCGCGGAACAAGGAAGCCGGTTATATTATCAGCAACAATATCGGGGATGCCGCCCACATTGCTGGCGACAACCGGCAATCCAAATTGCATGGCTTCAAGTAGCACCAGGCTGAAGGCTTCGTCAAACGAGGGCATGACAAAAATATCTGCATCCTGGTAAAATTTGTTTTTTTCGATTCCATATTTTTTCCCGTGTGCAGTGACAATGTTATCCAGCCCAAGTTGATTGACTTTTTCGTTAAACATATCCTCCGTAATGTCCAACCAATCTCCAACAAAATGACATTCAAAATCGATGTTTTTTTTCTTTAACTGCAAACAAGTTTCGAGGAGAGTAAAGACTCCCTTCGCCACCATCATATTCGATAGAAAAAGCAAGCGGGTTCGACTTTGCTTCCTTTTTATCGCAGGAGTGTTGTTGCTTTCTGGTATGCCATTGGCGCAATAAAATATTCGTGCAGGTTCTACGTATTGGCTGATATCGGAATATAGGAAGGGTGATAAAAGGATGATCTTTGTTTTTTTTCCACCCAGTACAAAATGATAAAGAAACCGGTTGATTTTATTAGCCTTACTACCCTCGGCAACGCCTTTATTATGGAAATGAAGTAAAATCTTTTTGCGGAAAATTTTTAAAATAGTTACGATCAGAAAATCCTTGTAGAAAGCAGAGCCTTTGCTGGTCAATGTGACATAGCATACCGCATACTTAGTGCGAATAAGAGATTTAATGGTAGAATAGACAAGCTGAACGAAAAACAGCGCCTTTTTTGAGCTTGCTTTGCCGATTGTATCTATACTTTTTGAAGCCGAAAGATTTAAAAAGCTATTTTCAAAAGTTTCATTGATTCTTTTGTTCTTTTTTATATAATCACCCATCAGGGCGGCACCATGTACAGGAGGCGGCAGGTGTAATATGAACAGTATTTTTGGTCTCATTAAGCAAATTTCTTTTTATAGGTTCCGGTTGCGAATGACTTTCAGTTATGTGTCAAAGCGATGGTTTTCAAAAAGATTGGAAAGACCAATGATCTATGAAAATTGGATAAGATGTTTGTTGGAAACATATTTTATTTCTGGAATGCCAGAAATTTTTTTGAAAACATTTTCCATCTTTTTCCAGAGTCCTTTATTTTCTATTTCCCAGGAATGCCCCCATATATGCAGGCATCCCTTTTTTGCAATCGACTCTTCAAGGTATTTGTCTGCCAGGCGTTCAATGTCTGTTTGGCAATTTCCCTGCATCCATAAAAAGAGATTTTTAAATCTTCTTCTTTTTAGAAGATGTTTGAAGTATGTTACCTTTGAATGTTCATAGACTTGAATAGTAGTCGGAATTATTCTGCCTGTGCCTGTTGTTAAATTCATCAGTTCAGTTGTCCGGGCTAACTTAAAGCCAGTTTTGAAAACTACATCAGCCGCACCTTTGTTGTACTTTCCTTTTGGAAAACAGAAGCTAATAGGGTATTCTCCGGTTATGTTTGAAAGCCAATTGTAACATGCTTCTACTTCAACTTCCCAGGCTTTCAGATCAATTTCCTCAGCAGTCAGGTGATTTAATGTGTGTCCCCCAATTTCAAATCTTTTTGCTAATGCCTCGATACTGCTCTCATCCATCACTTTATTTTCAGCATTATTTTTTGGGATATAAAATGTTCCCGGCAGTTTGTATTTGTCCAATAACTCGGCAATTTTAAAATCCAACGGATGTCCATCATCCCAGCTTGTCGTTATTATCGCACATTCAGCCATATTATAAATTCTTGTACAGCTACTTTTAAGGGGTTAATAATTGGTGAAAATAGAAATTATATTTTTGATAATACAGCATTTACAATTTTATACCAGGCCCTGTTATAGATTTTATAGGGTCGGGTAAATTGATTAATGATTTTCTTGTCTATTTTGACCGGGACTGAAAAATCTGTTGATAAAGTCGGGTCGTTGTCAAGATGCGTGTAAAACCGATTGAACTTTTCTTTTGTATGGGTTGCATGTGAAGAATCGAACCCAACGTTTTGAATTTTTGAAACGGCCGGATGAACCGAATACAGGTCGTGTTTGAACTGGTGGAAACACCATCTTATGGCCCAGGAATTTATTTTACCCTCCCGCTGTTTTTTCAATAAACCTGTCATATCTGAGCCCATTTCATTGAATTTTCGTTGCGCTGACTTATCTTTCATAAACGAGGAATAATCCTTTACCTCCCAGTCAATTTTTTCCCACCTGCTTTTCCATGTACCCCATCCGCATGAATCTGAACGTTTTGTAAAAAAAACAGTATTCTTTTTCAGGCCCTTAACAGGCGTACTAAAACCTGCAACCGAAAATATTTTAGGATTATTCTCATAATAATTTAATCCATCATTCATATAAACAAGGAAATTCCGGCTTGTAACCAGGTCATCTTCCAGCACAATGACCTTGTCATATTTATTCAGCATATCTGTGACTCCGCCAATGATGGATTTGGCCAACCCTTTGTTTTCAGCAGCTTCTGTGATGGTTACCTTTTTAAAACCTTCAACCGTCTTCAGGTAATGGCGGATCTCTGAAACCAGCGGCTCATCAGCTTTCGTCTTCGCAGCATCCGAAAAAATGAATAATTCACTTTCAGACGCAAGAAAATTTTGTTGGAGATTTTCGATCGTAAGCTTGAGAGTATCTAGCCGCTTATAGCAGAAAAGCACTACTGGTGCAAGAGTTTTCATAAATAAATAATTACTCGGAATTAAAAAACTGAAGCGGTTTTAGCCGGAGTAGTGGAGTCCAAAGAGTGCAAAAACTCTGATTAGGATTTAATCACAGGATCTTGAACGGCGATCATATGAGTAAAAATAAAAATAAAATCGGCATTATACTATTAATTCAAAAAAGAATTTAGACAGACTATGCGGGATGATAAAAATCCTGCTTCGTCAAAATGCTAAGGGCTTTCTCATATAAATTTTGCGGTGGATTGATCTCACACAACAAAACAAAACTTCCTTAAGGTTTTGTTTGCAATTGGCATATACTTTGTTTAAATTCACATTAGAACCTATTATAATCCAATACCTTATACGTATGTACCCTACGAAAAACTACGTTACCTCTGGTAGCGTTATCCGAAACTATGTGGCTGCGCTTGTCTGTGTATTTTGTTGTCAGGTTTCTTTTTCGCAGACGAATTATCTAAAACTTCCAGCCAGTGCTCCCCGAACTTATAATGGCCAGTCAAATTTTGTGATTGAAAATCTTTCTTTCACAAATATGAATGGGAATAATATCACGATTTTTAATGGAAATAACATTACGATCCGCAATTGTTATTTCGGCGTTTCACAAGGAATCGGTGTAGAGCTTGAAAATTGTAGCAATATCACCATCGAGAATTGCTTCTTCGCTAATAATAAATCGGGTGTATACGCAACCTCTTGCTCGGGCATAAAAGTCAATAACAATCAATTCATCAATGCACAGGGGCCTTTCCCCAGGGGTCAATTTGTTCAATTCAATTCAGTTACAGGAAGTGGCAATAGTGTGAGCGGAAATCGCGGTGAATGTTTTCGGGGCGAATCCTATGCTGAGGACCTTGTTAATATGTACCGTTCAAACGGTACTTCCGCAAGCCCTGTACTGGTGAAAGATAACCTGTTCAGGGGAGGCGGTCCTAGTCCTTCTGGTGGCGGTTTGATGAGCGGAGATTTTGATGGTGGTTATGTAATTGTAGAAAACAATAAGCTTGTTTTTCCCGGTAACTATGGGATAGGCATCGCAGGTGGTAATAACATTAAGCTGTTAAATAATTCTGTTTACTCCGAACGCAGACCCTGGACAAATGTGGGTATCTACGTTTGGGCGCAACAGGGAGCGTCCTGCTCTCAAATAACTGTTGAGGGAAATAAATCTACCTGGACACATAAGGATGGTTTCAATAATCCTTTCTGGGATGGAGGAAATTGCGGTCCCATTACCTGGGATGGCCTCAATTCCAGTGGACAAAGCCTTGCATCAATGAGTTTTCCCGAACAATTGATTACTTGTGTTACTGAAGATGAGTTGTGGCAGGTTCGTGAACAGTCAAGGGAGTTTGTGGTAACTGTGCAGGTGAATGAAATGCCACCATGGTTGCCCAGGCCTACCGCCGATGCAGGTGAAGACAAAACGGTTACAACCACTACCACCACTTTATCAGGCTCTGGTGGAAATACCTATCGATGGGTGCAGGTCTCCGGTCCCAACAATGCGACTTTAACAAATGCCAGCTCAGGTAATGTTAGTCTTAGTGGACTTGTAAACGGAACTTATACTTTCAGATTGGAAGCGTATGATGCGGAAGGTGCTGCGGATGCGGATTGGGTTGTTTTAACCGTGTCAAACAGTCAAACGGTGCCGAATCAGGCGCCTGCGGCTGATGCTGGTAATGATATTTCGATTACTCTACCAACGAGCACAGCTACTTTGAATGGAACTGGCTCATCCGATGCAGATGGAACGATAGCTTCCTACCAGTGGACACAGGTGGCCGGACCCAATACAGCAACGATTGGCAATGCTACCCAGGCATCGACCTCTTTGTCGGGTTTGATAGCAGGAACCTATAATTTCCGTTTGACGGTTCGGGACAATGATGGTGCAACAGACACCGATGAAGCGACTGTAATAGTTAACCCGGCACCGGTCGTTAACCAGGCTCCTGTGGCGGATGCGGGTAATGCAATTACGATTACATTGCCAACGAGCACCGCTACTTTGAATGGAACTGGTTCATCCGATGCTGATGGAACGATAGCATCCTACCAGTGGACACAAGTATCCGGACCCAATACGGCAACAATTGGCAATGCTACCCAGGCATCAGCTTCTTTGTCGGGTTTGGTTGACGGAATATATAATTTCCGTTTGACAGTTCGGGATAATGATGGCGCAACAGACACGGATGAGGTAACTGTAACAGTTAACCCTGCGCCGGTGGTAAACCAGGCGCCGGTGGCAAATGCAGGTAATAATATCACCATTACTTTGCCAACAAGCACAGCTACACTAAATGGCACTGGCTCATCCGATGCTGATGGAACGATAGCATCCTACCAGTGGACGCAAGTATCGGGTCCCAATACAGCAACGATTGGCAATGCTACCCAGGCATCAGCTTCTTTGTCGGGTTTGATAGCAGGAACCTATAATTTCCGTTTGACGGTTCGGGATAATGATGGGGCAACAGACACCGACGAAGCGACTGTCATAGTTAACCCTGCCCCAGTCGTGAACCAGGCGCCGGTGGCAAATGCCGGTAACAATATCACCATTACTTTGCCAACGAGCACCGCTACTTTGAATGGAACTGGCTCATCCGATGCAGATGGAACGATAGCTTCCTACCAGTGGACACAGGTATCGGGTCCCAATACAGCAACGATTGGCAATGCTACTCAGGCATCGGCTTCTTTGTCGGGTTTGATAGCAGGAACCTATAATTTCCGTTTGACGGTTCGGGATAATGATGGTGCAACAGACACGGATGAGGTAACTGTAACAGTTAACCCGGCACCAGTCGTGAACCAGGCACCGGTGGCCAATGCAGGTAACAATATCATGATTACTTTACCCACGAGCACAACTACCTTGAATGGAACTGGCTCATCCGATGCAGATGGAACAATAGCCTCGTATCAATGGACACAGGTATCGGGTCCCAATACAGCAACGATTGGCAATACTACCCAGGCATCAGCTTCCTTATCGGGTTTGATAGCAGGGACCTATAATTTCCGTTTGACAGTTCGGGATAATGATGGCGCAACGGACACGGATGAGGTAACTGTAACAGTTAACCCTGCGCCGGTGGTAAACCAGGCGCCGGTGGCAAATGCAGGTAACAATATCACGATTACTTTGCCAACGAGCACCGCTACTTTGAATGGAAGTGGTTCATCTGATGCAGACGGAACGATAGCATCCTATCAGTGGACACAAATATCGGGTCCCAATACAGCAACGATTGGCAATGCTACGCAGGCATCGGCTTCTTTGTCGGGTTTGATAGCAGGAACCTATAATTTCCGTTTGACAGTTCGGGATAATGATGGTGCAACAGACACCGATGAAGTGACTATAACAGTTAACCCAGCCCCAGTCGTGAACCAGGCACCGGTGGCAAATGCAGGTAACAATATCACCATTACTTTGCCAACGAGCACAGCTACTTTGAATGGAAGTGGTTCATCTGATGCAGACGGAACGATAGCATCCTATCAGTGGACACAAATATCGGGTCCCAATACAGCAACGATTGGCAATGCTACGCAGGCATCGGCTTCTTTGTCGGGTTTGATAGCAGGAACCTATAATTTCCGTTTGACAGTTCGGGATAATGATGGTGCAACAGACACCGATGAAGTGACTATAACAGTTAACCCAGCCCCAGTCGTGAACCAGGCACCGGTGGCAAATGCAGGTAACAATATCACCATTACTTTGCCAACGAGCACAGCTACCTTGAATGGAACTGGTTCATCCGATGCAGATGGAACGATAGCATCGTATCAATGGACGCAGGTATCGGGTCCCAATACAGCAACGATTGGCAATACTACCCAGGCATCAGCTTCCTTATCGGGTTTGATAGCAGGGACCTATAATTTCCGTTTGACAGTTCGGGATAATGATGGCGCAACAGACACGGATGAGGTGATGGTGACAGTTAAGCCTGCGCCTAACCAGGCGCCGGTGGCAAATGCAGGTAACAATATCACCATTACATTGCCAACGAGCACAGCTACTTTGAATGGAACTGGCTCATCCGATGCAGATGGAACGATAGCATCGTATCAATGGACACAGATATCTGGTCCAAATACAGCAGGAATTACAGCCAATAACCAGGCAAGCACGAGTGTTACAGGTTTGATTGAAGGAGTTTATAGCTTCCAGCTTTCTATAAGAGACAACGACGGTGGAGTTTCTTCTGACCTGGTAACGATAACCGTAAACCCTGCGCCAAACAAAGCACCGATAGCAAATGCAGGAGCCAATATCAGGATTACCTTGCCGGTAAACACAGCTAATCTAAATGGAAGTGGATCATCTGATCCTGATGGAACCATTGCATCCTACCAATGGACGCAGTTGTCAGGACCTACAACCATAACAATCGCCAATAGTACCAGGGCAACAGCGTCTGTTTCAGGTTTAGTGGAGGGGATCTATAGTTTCCGTTTGACAATAAGGGATAATGACGGAGCATCGGCTACGGCTAATGTTAGTGTGACAGTCAGTTCGGCGGTAAATCAGTTGCCGATTGCTGATGCCGGATCTAATATCACCATCACATTGCCTGCCAATACCTCATCATTAAACGGCAGTGGCTCATCTGACCCTGATGGCACGATAGCTTCTTATCAATGGTCTCAGGTATCGGGTCCGAATACGGCAACAATGACCAACGACAACCAGGCCATTACAGCTCTCTCTAACCTGACACAAGGCACTTACAGTTTCCGTTTGACGGTTAAAGATAATAAAGGAGCTACAGCGACCGAAACTGTAAGCGTTATAGTAAATGCGGCGCCCAATAGATCACCTGTTGCTAATGCCGGAAATGCTGTTTCTATTACATTACCTATGAATTCAGTTTCAGCAAATGGCAGCAAGTCTACAGATCCCGATGGTACGATCGTTTCATACCAATGGTCGCAGGTATCAGGTCCTAACACAGCTGTAATTGCCAATGGTAACAAATCAACGGCTACTTTCTCAGGTCTTGTAAAAGGTATTTACAGCTTCCGTCTTATTGTAAAAGACGACAGGGGAGCTTCGTCCTCCGCAACTTTAAGTGTAACTGTGAATGCGGCTGCTAACCTGGCGCCTGTAGCTAATGCAGGAACTTCACAGGTTATTACTTTGTCGACCAATGAGGCTACTTTGAATGGAAGTTTATCAAAAGACCCCGACGGTACCATCAAAAGCTACCAGTGGCAGCAGCTTAGTGGCCCTGTAAATGCAATTATTTCATCCGGTATTTCTTCCATCACTACCGTTACAGGTTTTAAAGAAGGTGATTATGTATTCCAATTGATCGTGAGAGATAACTTAAACGCAACTGCAAAGGATACAGTTCGAATTGCAGTAGTTAATAACTTCAGGTCTTTTGCAGGCGGGTTGATGCTTTATCCAAACCCGGCGACAGATAAAATTAATTTCAATTATTATAGCGAGGAGTATAACAAAGCACAAATAAACATTTATGATGTGACGGGCCGGAAAGTAATGGCTTCTATTGAAGTTGCAAGTTCTTTAAATCTGTTTAAAACTGAGATTAATATTGGACATCTTAAGCCTGGCGTTTATTTGTTTGAGGCGATAATGAATAATAAAGAAAAAATTGGCGCTAAGTTTTTAAAACAATAAGTTTTAGAAAGCATTGTAATCAATTCGAAAGGTAAAAGGCTGGGCAATCATAGCCCAGCTTTTTAATTCATGTTCACAATACTAAGGTTTTCTAAGGAGGTCTTTTATTAGTCCTGTAATAGGCTTGCCTGTTCTAACTTTCGAAATAAACCTGTTCAGCGTTTCGGTTCCCCGGACATCGATTCGTTGGATGACGAATTTTTTTTGAATGGGTAAAATATTTACCCTGTTGCCGATATTGAAAGCGGCCTGGATGTCATGTTTTTCAAATAGTTTAAAAAGGGCATTTAACCTATTTTTATTTCTTTTCGGGAACTCTCCATAGGTATAAGCTAAGGCGGGTTCGTACTTTACTTCATGGGTGTGAAACCAGTTTTTGGTTTTAATAATATCCGCTTCTATTGCTGTTAGATCAAGAGTATTATAACTTTCGTGATTAAAAGTATGAAGCCCATATTCAATAGTCTGAGGATCCATCGACCGGATATCGTCAATAGTTAAATATTCTCCGGATTTATTTGAATTAGCCAACTCTGTGTAGCCAGGTACAAGAAAAATTAGAGCCCTCAATTCATGCTTCTTTAATAAAGGATATAGTACCGTAAGATTGTTTTTATAACCATCATCAAAAGTCAACAAAATTGCATTTTCTTTTAATGGTGTACCGTTCATTATGTGATGAATGATTTCATTTACGGTGACGCAATTATAGCCCTCTTTTTTTATAGCTTTAAATTGATCCTCCAATTGTTCTGCCGTGACCGTTAGTAAATCCGGAGTACCATCGGGTATTGTTCTATGATACATCAACACTCTTAGATTATTGCCCATTTTTTATACTATTCTTTTACAAATAAGGGTTACACGATTACGATTCGATCTTGGCTACTATTGTTAACTTAATTATTCATCTTAAGACGTATTGGCTTTATCTGTCAACAATTTCATATGATGATTCATCGGGTGCTGTCTCTGCATAGCGAAGTAAGAACAATGACCAGAAGAAAGGCATATTGAAGTATGTCTCAGATAAAGCGATCAGGAAAATGACAAAAATCAATATGTTGGCAGAAACTTTTGGTTTCGAAATTTCCATTCTTGAAAAATATCTTCTTACCGACACTGAAAAGAAATAAAGAATAAAAACAAACCCAATTAGCCCAAATCTGACCAGCATGTCAGTGACGCCATTCGTTCGCATAAATAGTATTTCCGACTTGCCATACCTGGTTTCATCTGACGGACCTGTTCCAAGCACAGGTGAACGCTGGAAGTCCTTAAAGTCAAGTACGGTGCTTCCGATGCGGGTGTCATCATCCGACTGACCAAGATAAATTTGTCCCTCTTCAAAACCTTTTACCTGTGCAGCTATTTTGTTGGCGAGAAAATCAACTTCAAGAATCAGGTAAACTATACTGGCAAGCAAAACGGGGAATATCACCCATTTTAATTTTTTATTGGTTTCAAGAAAAAGAAAATATAGCAAAAAGAAAAATGCTAAGGCCAGATAACCCATGGTAGAAAACGTCGACAACAATGCAACGAGGAATATAACAACTCTTGTTGTAACCTTTCGTAGTAATATCATTTCGAAAACAATACCGATGGTAAGATAACCAGCGAAGGCGCCGGGTTCCCAAAAAGGACCCGAATTGCGGGGAAGGCCAAACAGGCCCAATGAATCTGCTCCGGCCAGTGGCTCCCGGAAAATATTGTAAATAATAAGGCTTTTCTTTACATCATTCGTAGAAGGACTATCCCAAAAATGCTTGTTTACGAAAAACTGTTCCTCGATAGCGGGAAAAATTAAAAAGAATATATAAAAAAATATTGCCGCTATACTCAGGAAAAACAAAAGACGGAGATAAGTCTGAATAAAATCAGTAGTATTTCTAAGAGCCAGGTAGGCGGTGAGCAACCTGAGAAAAAAGCCAAGCGAACTTTTTAAGTTTCCGTTCGACAACCAGATTAACTGTCCAATGGATAAAAAAATGAAGAATAAAAGAAAGCCCAGGAACCCATTGTCGATCTTTTCATTTTTGAACAGAAAAACGAGCAGGTTAATCAGAAAGACAACTATAAGCAGATTTTCATTATCGCTAAAAAAGTTTATACCGGAGAGACTCAGGAGAAGAAAAAGGTTTATTGTCCCGAAAAGACTGCCTTGTTTTCTTTGTTCCGATATTTTAAACAAATGCATCATTTAGAAAAAATCAAATTTTGATACTTTCTCACTTTACCTGCCCGGTAAATTTTTCAACTTCAGTAGAATGTGCTTTAATAAACTTTGCCGGATTACCTGCCCAAATTTCATTGGGTGGAATATTTTTCGTTACAACCGAGCATGCGCCGATAATTGAGTTTTTGCCGATCGTGACGCCTTTTAAGATAGTTGAATTGGCTCCAATAAATACGTTGCTTTCTACCACTACCGGGCTATTCACAGTATTTTCATTTTTGTCTGCCAGCCGGTCTTCAGGAGATAGGGGATGAAAGTCCGTATCGTAGATGCAGGTGCCTCCGCCGATCATTACATTGTCTTTTATTATGATCTTTAAAGAACAGCTAATTGCAGTAAAACTCATCGCTACATTATTGCCAATTTCAAGGCTCGCATTTCGATCCACAAAAAAACTGCATTTTTGAACTCTTCCGATTGGATTAGCTGCCATAATATTGTTCATCGTAAAATTATTTCCTATAACGAACCGCGAGCCGCGGGCAACACATACAAAAGGTATTCCCCGGGTTGAAAATGTTCCTCTTTTTACATTGTTGCAATAAAATAACAAGCTGGTTAGCCAATATTGAAAAGGAGCAAGCAGCGAATATTTGATTCGTCGGAAACTTTTATAAAGTATTACAAAAAAGCCCTGCATGATCAATATTGTTTTTTGTTGTGCATCGTTTGATACACATTTATAAGCGATGATATAGTTTTTGCCTTGTCATGTCTGTCCAGCGCAGCAATGCGGGCCTGTTTGCCTAACTGTCCCGCTTTAATTCTGTCATTGGCCAATAAAGCGATTGAATGGGCCAATTCGTAAGGAGCATTGGCGGGAACAAGCAATCCCGTAGTGCCGTGATCGATCAATGTCGCTACACCCCCAACATTGGTAGCAATAACAGGCATGCCAAGCATTTGCGCTTCACAAAGACTATTTGGGCTGTTATCAATATAAGAAGGATGGACAAATATATCGGCTTCTTTAAGCGATTTGATCAAACCTGCTTCAGAAAAGATTCCCATGAAGGTAATATTACAACTTCTGAATTTCTTTCTGAAAGTGGACTCAAAAAACTTAGCCATCTTACTGTTTTCATTGAGCCCGATTATATGCCAGTCAAATGGGTCTTCAAAAGTTTCCTTTAATATAGATGCTGTTTTTAAAATGAGGTCAAGACCCTTATAGATTGTATTGGATATGGTTGAGATAATTTTTAAGCGCCCCTGTGAATTGGGCGACCAGGGCGTTGCAGTATAAAATGATGATCTCAAAATTTCATCCACATGAAAATAACTCGCCTGTGGCGCTAATAAACTGGAAATTTTGTTATCCCAGCACGTCCTTCCCATAAGGTAATTAACTTTTTTAAAATAGAACCATTCCCGTTTCGCTTGCTTTTCAAATCTTTTTTTATCAAAAAGCAGGCTATTCCCCAGTAAATGGTTTTTGAAAAAAGGCAGGTGAGTCATTATATTAAGGCTGTTTATCCCGGGCGGATAAAATGCATTGTCATATGGATTAATGATTCCCTGCAAATGAATAACAACCGGTATTTTGGTGTGTGTTAGTATTTCAGCGAAGTTGTTCTCGGTTCCGAATACCTGTATTACATCCGGTTTAAAGTCAGCAATAACATCGAGGAGATTTTTCAAATATTTCCCAGAGCCAATCTCACAACTCCAGTTTTTTATAAGCTTGCCAAAATTCCCTTTTTTCTCTGTTTTGATTGGGTAATAGGTGACCTTCCCGTTTTGTTTTTTTGCATCTGCACTGGCGTGGAAAAATGATACTCCGAGTTCTATTGCCGGCAGTTCAATGAATGCCTGTTCCAATGATTCAATCCACCCGCCACCATGATAGTAGTGCGAACCTTTATCATATTGTGATGACGTAGGTGTAAACCAAAGGACCCGCATGAAAAATATATAAGTTTAAATTTATTGTAATGCTTACAAAAAAAAACAACGGTTTCGAAGGATTATTGTACGGTGTAAATTTATAAAACAACCGGCTAGTGTTTAACTGATCTAGCTTTAATAAACCTGCGATATTCGATAGGCGCAGCAATTAATCCATTAATATTTGCAAGAATAAGCGCAATACAAATGCCCAATACACCCCAGCTTAGTTTAACGGATAGCAAATAGGAGAGCGGGATGAAATAAAGCATTGTTATGATAGACAAGTAATATTGCGTTTTTAATCTGCCCAGCCCATTGAGAATGTACACATAGATCATCCCGAAGTTGACTGAAATGGTGTATAGCAATACGCCCAGGCTAATGGAAAATGGGATTTGAATTGAATCGCCAATCCATAACTTATATATAAATTGGCTGCCCACGAGTATGATAAGTCCGGCAATCACCATAAGGGACCATAAAAAAAGCAGTTTTCTTTCAGTTCTCTTAATCCACTCGTAGTCTCCTTTAGTTTGAGCATCAGTAACGGCGCTCCACAACGGACTAATGATAATCGAAAACGCCATGATGAAAATGCTAAATAACTTATATGCTATGTTGTATTCTGTAACCTGGATAGAAGAAAAATACCGGCTGATTAAGACATTAGTAGTTTGATACTGTACAATCGCCGAAATCTGGATAATGAAAAATTTACCACCCAGGGTTAGCAAACCTTTTGATGTGTTCCGGGAGAAATATTTAATGCCTGGCAACAGATCGGGTCGTGTAAAAACAAAAAAATGGATGGTAAATAAGATCAAAGCGAGCAAATTGCCAGCAAACATAGCCGTACCAACAAGAAGAATATTGCCGGGAATGGCAGAACGAAGTATCAAAATAAAAAGCAGCGAAAAAATGCTCCCGATGAGAAACACCAAAGAAGTTAAAAACACTTTTTGATGCGCCGAGTTAATGGAATTGATTAACTGCAGAACGAATTGCAGCGAAAACATGATAACAGTTATCAGTGCTAGATCCCTTAATTCCTGTCGATAGACTGAAGATACATTCAGAAGCTTATCCCATTCTAAAAATGGCATTAAGCAAAGGTAAATTGCTATTATAGCAACAGCGATTATGGACAGAGATACATAAGTAGTACTAATCAGCCGTCGTTCCTCTTCGATATTGTTTTTGGCAATCGCTTCTACAAGCTTGTTTCTTAATCCATTTCCGAGGCCAAGGTCAAAAAAATTGAACCAAATAATAATTGAACTCAAGGTCAGCCAGATGCCGTACCGCTCGGCATCAATATAGTCAATTGTCAGGGGGACAAAAACAAGGCCTATCGCAATACTCAGGCCCTTTATAAGAAACGATAGAATTATATTTTTTTGAACTAACCGGGTTCTTTCATGCGTTGCGCTATATAAAAATTTCAATTTTGCCGGAATAAAACTTAGCATAAATATTTTCACAAATTAAGGGAGGATTAACCGAGTAAAACTATTTCTATATCACTTTTTTTATGTCGTAGTTTGCATGAGTATCGTTTAGTGAATTGTCTTTCCTGATTTCGGCCACCAGCGAATAACCTAAAGAAGGCAAAAGTATCTTCACTGTATTCGTTCTGACCTCAACCACATTGCCTTCCCACAAGACCAGGGGGCCATTGATGATTCTCACTTTATCGTTTGGCAGGACTTCCGTCTTCTCTATGCTTACATAGTCATATTCTGCGATAAATTTCTTTATCGTTTCAATCTCTTCATTGCATATTATGGCCGGATGTTTTAACCAGTAGACAAAATTGAGTACTCCATCTGTTTGTAGAATGCCTGTCGTGTCCCGGTCAGGGCAGTTAACAAAGACATATGAAGTAAACAGGGGTTCATATGTCACCCGTTTACGATCGATCCATTGCCGCTGGAGCGTAGTTAAGGGACAATAAACCTCCAGCTTCTTTTTCTCAAGAAGTGTGGCCACCTTTTTTTCGCAGCCGGGACGGGTATAAGCTATTCGCCATTGTTTTTTTGTTTCCACAGTTATGATCATTAGAAGTGAAAAATCTATATCTAACTATGGCTTTCCAGGATAAGACTTGGCGATTCTCGACGGGGTACAGATTAGGGATTTGTAAAGACTTTATAAGAACTTTCGGGTTTACATGATTTATGTTTTTTCTTGTAAGGAGCGTTTCTTTTTTGTTTTAATACTATTGTTATGAATGTAGCCGTAACCATATCCATAACCATAGGCATTTTTCATAAAGCCACGTGCCCGGATATCGTTAAAGACAATTTTCATGTTTGTAAGCTTATTTTCTGAATCTGTTTCTTCATCCAGTCTTTCCAGATAAGATTTTGGTGTAAACCCATGCTTGACGACGTACAAAGTAGTGTCGCAAAGCGGAGACAGGATATAAGCATCAGATAGTAAACTCGCAGGGGCAGAATCAATAATGATAACATCAAAGACCTCTTCCAGATAATTTAAAAGCTCATTCAGTTTTTCGTTCAACAGCAACTCTGAAGGGTTATCAGGCAGTGTGCCTGATGGAATAAAGAAGAGATTTTTATGAGCCGTGGTTCTCTTTATTATATCCTCCGGTTCTGACTCGCCTGATAGATAATCACTTGCTCCTTCATCGTAGCTCACATTCAGTTTATTACTTAAAGAAGGATTGGACAGGTCAAGCTCTATCAGGATGACCCGCTTATTAGTCAAGGCAAGGCTTAATGCCAGGTTAAGCGCCACAAAGCTTTTTCCTTCTTTTGGAAGTGAAGAGGTGACCAATATTTTCTTTTTTCCAGATTTTCCACCCAAATAACCCAGTGATGCACGCAACCTACGGAATTGTTCAGCAACAAAAGTTCGCTTTCCTTCCTGGATCACAATTGCATCTTTGCTTTTATCATGAGCAACCTCTCCAATAATCGGAGCCGCTGTCAATTTTTCTATCTCATGCCTATAAAGTATTTTTCTGTTGAACAGTTCTTTAAACGCCAGGAGTCCGATAGGAAGACCCAAGCCAAGAATCAGGGCGATACCATAAATAATTCCTCTATTAGGCGATACGGGTAAGAAACTTGCCTGGGCTTTGTCAATAATCCGTGTGTCTTCTAGATTAAATGTATGCGCCAGATCACTTTCTTCTTTCTTTTGCAATAAGAAAGCGTATAAGTTGCTTTTTATTGATTGTTGCCTGCTAATGTCAATCATCTCTCTTTCCTTTTCAGGAATTGAATAAAGCATGGACGAATAACTATTGGTAGCAGTGCTCAAATTTTGTTTTCCTGCTTCAAGTGTTTTCCTCTGGTTTTCGATATTCTCAAGAATGCTTGGACTTATTTTGGAAATCTGGTCCTTGATAGATGTAACCATCGGATTGTTTTCACCAGTTGTTTTCTTTAGTCTTTCATAGTCGAGTTCTAACTGGTACTTCTTATTTAAAAGATCGGTGAGGATAGGATCTTTGACGCCAACGGATGAAGGAACTATTCCTGACCTATTATCTTTAGCCCTGACATATTTTTCCACCTCATCTAATGATGAAAGTTGAACATTAATATCTGTCAGCTGATTGTCAGTAGCCGCTATATTTTCCAAATAAAGACGTCCCTGGGTGCTTATATCTACTGCACCTCTATTTGCCTTAAAAGATTGCGCTTTCTTTTCAATATCAGACAGTTCCTGCTCAACCAATTTTAGCCGGGTTTCAAGCAATGCAGAAGTAGAATCAGCCACCCTGTTTTTGTCCTGCAAAGTTTTCCTGTTGTATACTGCTATAAGTTCATTGATGATATCTTCCCCACGTTTGGGATCGGAGTCTTTTATGCTCAACAGGAGTACCGACGTCAGTTTAGTAGACGGACTTGCTTTTAATTCCGATAACAATGAGGCAGCTATTTTTTGTGGGTTTGAAAGCGTAAATGATAATTGACTATTAGTTTTTGCATCCGGTTTATAGGACTTGTTTGGTAAAAATTGTAAGAAGCCATAGTCTGTGCTTACAAACTGCTTTAAGGGGTATTTTTTTGCTCCGACGATTACCGAACTATCTTTTTCTGAATACTTAAATGGTATTTTTTCATCGCTTGGTTTTATGCCCGACGGATCAGCAAAATGAATTTTTACCGGCGACAGCGAATAGGCAGGTTTGGCTGCAAACTCATCATTTTCAAAAAAAGTTGCATACAAGCATAGGCTGTTAACTACTTCCTGCATCAGCGTCCTGGACTGAAATATTTCACTTTCATTCTCAACAATTCTCTTTTCCGACATTTGATTCAGCTGATTAATTGTTTGGCCATCTGTCGACCCCTTTTTTTCATCCTTGATCATGATAGAGGCCGTTACCTCGTATTGAGGAGGGGTGACACGTAAATAAAACCAGGCCGCTGCTCCAAATAATATCAGGAAAAGCAAAAAGATTGGCCAATAGGGAACATAGCGAAAGAGCAGGTCTTGCAGACCGCTTCTGTTCTCTCTAATTTTACTGGGTGTTATTTTTAAATTTGAATGTGCCATAGCATTATTTAATTACACGATCAGCTACTATTGCTGCAAATGACAGGCCGCTTAGAAGAATCGGCAACCATTGATTCGCTCTGCTCGTCGTAGCTACTTTTGCTTTTGTCGGTTCTACATACACGATATCATTTGATTTTAAATAATAGTATGATGAAGTAAATAATTCAGTAGAATTCAGATTTAGCCGCTTCAGGGTTTTTTGGTCATTTTCTTCCCGTATTACCATCACGTTTTCGCGGTTCCCATAGATTGTGATATCTCCGGCCAAGCCCAGCGCCTCCAACAGAGAAAGTCTTTCATTTGGCATCGTCACAACTGAAGGCTTGTTAACTTCTCCTAAAACTGTAACCCTGAAATTCAAAAAGCGAATGCTTACTACGGGGTCACGCAATAATTCCTTTTGTAGTAAAGTCTTTGCGATTTCTTCTTCGAGTTTAGTTTTCGTAAGGCCTTCTGCCTTGATGTTTCCCAATACCGGAAATTGAATATAACCTTCAGTGTTAACCAGATAACCCGTATTGCTTGCCTGGTTTGTTATTAAAGATTGGTTGTAAGTGCCAGCACTAACTTGCGGATTAAACATTGCGGTAGCTTCCGGATTGGGGCTGCTTACCAATATACTAAGGATATCATTTTTCTGGATAGTTGATTCAGGAACACGGCTATCACTGCCGATTTTTCCATCTGTAGATCCATAGAAATAGGTTGATTTTTTTGTGCTAACACATGATGAAAAAATCAAGGGTGCTAGCAGACAAAAAATAATAAAAGTTAGCAGGTACGACGAATAGATTTTCTTTAGCATAGAGTTTTGTAGTATATAAAATCAGTAATAGCTTTAATTAGCTTAAAGCATCTTACACTAATCAGAAAAACTAGTCACGAAGTATTCAGAAGAATTGGAAAGAAATGAGGGGCGGACTTCTATAGGAAGGGAATCTTACGATTGTGCCACTAAAGTAAATTAGATTAGGCTATTATTCTTGTTCTTTTTTGTTCAGAGTCAGAGAAGATATTGATTATCTGTTTCAATATCCTCCCTTTTGGATAATTTGTCGATTTTTCATGAAAATATTTCTATCAGAGAGTGAAGCAGAATTTAGTAGTGTTTAAAATTCAAAGCCCTTCTATATCCCGTTGCTTCAACCAAGGTATTCAATTCATGATATTCCTTTTTTTCCGGCTTTAAAGAAAGTTGAAGAATTCTAAGATATTTTTTATTTAACGCCGATTGAACAGAAGGGTGTCGCTTACCTTTTTTAGGATTCAACAGATAATTCCGGGTTTTAGCAGGTGCATAGGAGTTAAGAAGAATGTTCTCTAAAATTGTCAAAGCATTAATGTCATTGTAATCTTTTTTGGTGGAAAGATTTTTCGATTTTTTTAACCAATCCAAGGCCTCTGTCTTTTGATTGGTCAGAGTAAGCGCCTCGCATATTACAAGATCAAAAGATAAGATTGAAACTTCTTTAGCCTCATAAATATTGGCATTATAATATTTTGCAATATCTGCTAAGATCTTTTCGGGTGAATCATTCTTTGCGTTTAAATAATATAGCCGGGCTGCAAAAAATCGGCCCATCGTGTTAGGTGAATAATCCGTATCAGTGTAGATTCGTAAGGCCTCTTTCATATGCTTTTCAAGGAGGGAAAGATCTTCCGTCATCCAGTACCGCAAAACCAATAAGGAATTAGCAAAAATCTTTGATTCATTGTTGTTTTTTCCTCTCAAATAATATTTCAATCCATCACCGTAATAGCCATTAAGCCGATCCATATTCACACATCGCTCATAGTAGTAATATTGACCTCCTTTTGTGGTAGCGATTTCTCTCTGAAACCTGTCGATAAGAGATGGGTTTCTCTCCAGAAAAATAATAGTCTGTTGTACGATTGGCTCCATAACCGGTATGTAGATCTCCGATACAGGGATATTTTTAAAAAGTGAAACCAGGTAGTGGAATACCTCTTCTTTATTGATATCGTTTTCGCTTGTGGGAGCCTTCGAAATATTTTCCAGCTCATCTGTGGAGCTGAATCCGCAATATTTTGAAAAAATAGCCAGGGTAGAATGGGAAGGAGCGTAATCCGTTTTTACTAAGCCAAAAAAACGCCTGATTGTGTTTACGTTTACGTTTAAATCAGTCTTTTGATAAATATCTTCTACTAATTGTATGCAGTCGCGATAAGATGAGATTTTACGCCCAAAGTTCTGTTCAATTTCCTTTTTTAGTGCTGATAATGCTTCTGGTTTCATAGATTTCAGCCTGGCGTGTTTTTTAGCGGCTATTGCAATTCTTCTCTCATCTTGGTAAGCACATCTTTTTCAATCATTTTTTCGGCCACCCGTATCATGTTTTTAAAAGCCTTTGCTTTTGAAATTCCATGCCCGATAATCACCGGCTTGGATACTCCTAAAACGGGAGTGCCCCCATAATTTTCAAAGTTGAACTGATCAAAATAAGGGTGATCGACTTTTTTGCGCTGTGTGATATCGTAAAGTGATTCGGCCAGTTTGAGAATGATATTACCCGTGAAACCTTCGCAAACCATTACATCAGCTTTGTCAAGCAACACATCCCGGCCTTCAATATTGCCGATAAAATGAATATGCTTGTTTTCTTTAAGCAGGGGATAAGTAGCCTGGCAAAGCAGGTTTCCTTTTCCTTCTTCTTCTCCGACATTCATCAAGCCTACTTTAGGATTTTCAATTCCCAGTATCAATTGGGAATAAACCGATCCCATAACAGCAAACTGGTTAAGCTGTTCAGGTTTGCAATCGGCATTTAACCCCACATCCAGCAACAAACCTGTTCCGCCATTCTCTTTTGGAATAATGGTAGAAATTGTTGGCCGCAAAACGCCATCAATGGCTTTGATGCTAAAAAGAGCCCCAACAAGCATGGCCCCGGTATTGCCAGCACTTATAAACGCATCTATTTTGCCGGTCGCCAACAAATGAAACCCAATAGCGATAGATGATTGCTGTTTTTCCTTTAAAGCTTTTGTTGGGTGTTCATGCATATCGATAACCTGCTCCGCATGAACGACTTTAACAATTCCTGAGTGGATGTTATATTCCTGTAGTAAAGAATCTAACTGGATCTTATCCCCAATAAGGGTTAAAGTAACCTGGGAATTTGTTTCTTCGAAGTATTGTGCAACGCCCTTCACCGCTTCAAGCGGGGCAAAGTCGCCACCCATCATATCTAGTCCGATATTCATTGAAAGCGTAAAATACAAATTCTAAAATAACAAATTCCAAATTCCGTCAGACATTCGTCCAACAGACTTTGGAATTATAGCTTTTTGGAAGAAGGAAACGATTTCCTGTCTTACTTTACTGGTGACTTTTCGGCTACCACTTTACCCTTATAGTAAAGCTTGCCTTCGCTAACATAGGCACGATGGCGAACATGTGTTTCGCCGGTTGCGCTGTCTGTTGTCAATGTGGTCGCGGTAGCTTTATAGTGTGTTCTACGCTTTGCACTTCTTTGCTGACTGTGTCTGCGTTTGGGATTTGGCATAACTCAACAATTAAAATCAGAAATTATATAATTAGTTATCTAAGTCTTTAAATTTTTCCAATCCTTTCCAAATGGGATTGATCTTTTTCTCTTCTTCTTCGGGTTCCATTTTCTTTAAGGCATCCAGTGCATCCTGGTTACAACTTTGACCATTTTTATCGGTTCGGCTGCAAACCTTTTGCATAGGAATGCTAAGATTGATGAATTCATAGATCCAATCTGCGATATCAATGTGGCTCTCGCCCCGGCTGATATAATAAACGTCCGGATCATCTTCCTGGTCGTTCATCAGTTCAGGCTCCTCCACTATTTTCACCACTATATTGAATTCATCCCACAATTCCAGCGTCAGCTCATTATTGCAACGGTCGCAATTAGCCAGTAAACTTCCACCGATTTCAAATTTTAACAGCATAAAGCTGTTTTTTTTATCAAGTGTAAGCTTCACATTAGCTTTACAATTACTGAAATCCTGTTGCTGGAATCGCTCAAAGAACTTGTCTGTGATCTCATAGTTGTATTCATGGATTCCCGGTTTAAGCCCAACAAAAGCTATCTCAAATTCACGACGGTAGCCCATTAGTCAACTTTTTAAGAGTTGGCAAAGGTAAGGGGATTTGCTGAAAAATTATTGCCCCTTTATGAATTATTTTGAAGAGTTGTACATAATTTAATGGCCTGATTTAGAGTACTTTTAAAAAAACGGTTTTGCAAAAATTTCTCTCCCGTCTGTTTAAACGGTTAATGAAAAGCTGGAGTTGGGTATTGCTTATTGTATTAACGATTTTGATAAAATGGGCTTCCTGGTACCCTGATTGGGTAGAAAATCAATATACATATGGAGTTTATCCTTTGATTACCAGGGTGCAGCGGTTCTTATTCGGATGGATACCCTTTAGTATCGGCGACCTTTTCTATGGCTTCCTGGGTTTGGTTGTCATCTTTCGCACTTTTCGATTCTTTAAGTTCTTGTTTCAAAAAAAACTTACCCGGGCTTTTTTTGTCGGCGCCATGCAACAGGCTATTTTCTTTTTCCTTTTTGTATACGTCTTTTTTAACCTGTTGTGGGGTCTGAACTATAATCGCAAAGGTATCTCGCCGCAATTAGGGATTGAGGTTCGTAAATATTCCTTGTCCGATATCGATTCACTAACATCAGTTTTGCAGCTAAGGGTCAACCAATATGCAGATTCGGCCGGTGAAGTACAAAGGGATTCTTTCGCAAAGAAACGGGACCTGTTCAGGGAGAGCAGCCATGCATACGAGATCGTGGCAAAAAAGTTTCCGTTTCTGACTTATTGCCCCGCTTCGGTAAAACCTTCTTTGTTTAGTTATCTTGGAAACTATCTTGGTTTTCAGGGATATTATAACCCCTTTTCGGGAGAGGCACAGGTCAACACTACGGTACCCCGTTTTATCGAGCCTTTTATAACTGCCCATGAAATAGCCCACCAGCTTGGGTATGGTAAAGAAAATGAGGCGAATTTTGTCGCTTTTCTTGCCTGCAAAAATCATCCTTCACCTGTTTTTAAGTATTCGATGTATTTCGACCTTTACAACTATGCGATTAGTGAACTACGTAAGAGAGATCCGCTGAGAGCCAGGGCTTACCAGCAAAAACTACATCCCCAGGCGTTAAAAGATCTCAAAGAATTAAGACATTTTTATAGCGCCTACCGCAATCCTATTGAGCCGGTTATAACATGGACCTACGGACATTTTTTAAAAGCAAATAATCAGCCTGCAGGTAAACAGACCTATAATGAAGTGGTGGCCTGGTTAATAGCTTATTATAAAAAATATGGCCTTAACAGTCTTTGATTTAATTTGGTCTGAGTATTGGTTAAACTGAAACATGAATAAAACTTTGAAACTCATCATCTCGATTTTCATCCCGCTGGCAGTGGGATTTACTGCAAGCCTTTTCACCACACCGGAAATACGCGGCTGGTATCAGACCATTCAAAAGCCTTCCTGGAACCCTCCTGCTTATGTCTTCGCACCGGTTTGGACTTCTTTATATATTATGATGGGCATTGCTTTATTCCTGGTTTGGAAGAATGCGGTCAGTAATCCGGCATTGAAAAGAAAAGCCATTCTTTTATTCATCGTTCAAATGTTATTGAATTTTCTGTGGTCTTTTATTTTCTTTAATCAACACCAGATCGGTCTGGCATTTGCCGAAATCGTTTTGCTTTGGTTATTTATTCTGTTGACGATTTTTGCTTTTGCGAGGATTAACAAGGTAGCAGCATGGCTGCTGGTGCCATATATCTGTTGGGTGAGTTTTGCCGGTATTTTAAACTTTACGATTTGGCAACTGAATAGTGTATTAATCTAAAATTTATTCTTCCACATCATACTTTCAATGGGTTTATCTGGCTGACCGCTGTATTTGGCGTTTTTCTTCTCATTGTATTTCACTTCAATTTCACCATCCACCGGAAAATAAATTAATTGACCCACAGGCATGCCTTTATAAACTTTCACCGGTTGCTTGACAGATATCTCCAGCGTCCAATGCCCGCAAAAACCTACATCTCCCTTACCGGCCGTGGCGTGAATATCAATACCAAGCCGGCCTGTAGAAGACTTACCTTCGAGGAATGGAACGTGGGCATGGGTCTCGGTATATTCCAATGTAACCCCGAGATAAAAGATATGCGGGTAGAGTACAAAACCTTCATCGGGTATTTCGAAGTAATCTATTTCGTTATGTTTTTTGGCATCAATGATATGTTCTTTATAGGTAGCCAGCCATTTTCCCAGGTGCACATCATAGGAATTGCTGCCCAGGCATTCCCTGTTATAAGGAGATAATTTGATAGTACCTTTTTCTATTTCCTGTAATATCCGCTTATCGGAGAGTATCATTTTCTATCTTCGGTTTTTTATTGATCACTAAGCTTGGCAAAATAATGATGAAAAGCTGATGTATGCCGATTTTTTTTCAACATCGAATCAACGAATCGACCCGGCTGGGTATATGGAAAATTGAAGAAACGGAGGAGTTTTTTAAAGGTAATGTTCCCTTGCACAGGGATGTGACGCATCCGCATAAGCGTATCCAACATCTTGCAGGACGCTTCCTGTTACAGTTTCTTTTTCCCGACTTTCCTTACCATCTCATTCAGATAGCTGATACAAATAAACCATTTCTGCCAGCCGAGGAATATCATTTTTCTATTTCTCATTGCGGCGATTACGCCGCTGCGATTGTCAGCAAAAACAACAGGGTAGGAATTGACATAGAAATTCCGGTAGATAAAATTATAAAGGTCAAGAACAAGTTTTTAGGTCTGGCAGAGCAGATTGAATGGCTTGAAGTTTTCAATGCTGGCGTTGAGCAACGTCAGTTGTTGACGCTTTTGTGGAGCTGCAAAGAGTCCGTGTTTAAATGGTATGGCGATGGTGGCGTCGATTTCAGCGGGCAAATTCAGCTGCAATCCAGGCTACATGATAAAGAGACTATCCAATGTTTTTTTACAAAAGCACAGGTTCATTTATTAATTCATTACCGTTTATTCGACCAATTGGTGCTGAGTTGGGTGGTAAGTTAGCTATCAACTGTCATTTTCATCGCCCGACTCCAGCAAGTTCAGATCCACAGCATCAAGCCCCGATATACCTTCTATAGAACCCCGTACATGCGCAGCATTTAATAAAACTTTTTCCAACTGCTTTTCCCGGGCCTTCCAAATTTTTTCCATGGCATCTCTTTCTTTTTGGATAGACAATTTCATGCTCATGAACCCTTCACGAATGGCTTTCCATTGACTGGCGAATTCATTGCTGGTAAGATAGTCATAGAGCATATGCATCTTATCACCTTTATTCTCCTGGTTTTTAGAAGCGGTAAATATTTTGATGATGCCATCCCGCAGCATGTAGGCTACACTTTTTATTTCATTAAAGCTGCAGATCCATACACCATCCTTTTCTCCAAAGCGGTCCATGCCTTTGGGCATTGTCTTGGTAACAATAATAGCTACATCGGCCCCCAGGCTTCGCATGTCTGCTTTCAACTTTTCAATCCAGTCGCCGCCAAAGTTTTCGGTTCGTTTGCTTTCATATATGATTCTTCCACATTCCTGCCCGAAGTTGTTCCGCACAGTTTGTATACAATCAGCGCCACGAACGCCTTTGCCAACTTCACTGATCAGGTCGAAAGGAAAGGTAGTAGTCAAAATTTCTTCCAAAGCCAGTTCCTGCACTTCGCCCTGTAGTTGCATGGAGCCCTGCTCGGCTTTGCGTTTCATTTCTTCAGCCAACTTCTTTTGGTCGTCCAATTGCTTCTCCAGCTCTTTTACACGGAGTTGAAATTCAGTTTCCCTGGCGGCTGTCTTTTGTTCCTCAATTTTGCGGAGATCTTCCGAGAGCTTTTCCCGTTCTGCCTGTAATTTTTTTTGAACAGTCAACTCCAACTCTGCCTCTTTATTTTTTAGTTCTTGCTGTTTTTGCAAAAACTCCAGCTCTTTTTGTCTGGATGCCTTCAACTTCTCTTCATTATCCTTGTTGGTTTGTTCAAGCAGGCTAAGTTTATTTTCGAAATCTGCACTGATATTTTTTCGGAGGCTTTCTTCGACCTGTTTTTGCAGAGCAATTTTTTCAGCATTGGCTTTCTGCTGCCATTCTATTTCCTTTTTATTCAATTCCTCTTCTTTGGCTCTCTTGTAGTCAACCATTTGCTGGCGGAGTTCCTTCTTTTCTTTTTCAATCACTTCTTTCAATTCATCATTCAGCGCTTCTTCCAAGGGAAATTCATGACCACACTTGGGACATTTGATATCGGGCATAGACCTGTTTTTTACAAAATAAATGCTTTGGAAGGACAAAGCGATATATTCGATAGATGGATCTTAATTTTCGCATTAAAGTCTTTGAGTCTCAAATTTCAAAAATAAAAACAGGTTTTTAAATCTATGTTAAAACAAAAGTTGTAGGTATTTAAAGGACAGGTCTTGAATTTTTTCCTGTTATTCTTTCGGCGAAAACATCCGCTATGAAATTCATATCGATAAATATCGGTTATAAAAAAGGCTCAATGACCTTATCCGTATTGGGGATGATCATTAAGCCAAGTGGACAGGAATGGTATTTTCCTTTATAAAGCTGTATAAACTGATCCGGCTATCACTGCAATATCAATCAGTATGCTTAGAAAGAAAACAGGGATAGTTATTTTTGTTGGCATAGCTGCAAGATTAACGATCAGTGACATCGCAATTCCACCAATCAACATACCCCAAAAGATCATGCTGTTTCCGGTGAAAGCGATTGCCAACACGGTTATCGGCGCCAACACGCAGCCATGAATAGCAAGAATTGCTGCTACCCAGCCAAAGCGATATTTTTCCTGCTCGTTGCACCATGTAATGAATTTTGAAAAAACAGATTGTTTCTGAGTTACCACCAGGTTAGCGGGACTGTAAATATTTTGTATGATTTGCATATAAATAAATTTTTCGACCACAAAATTGATAGCGAAAGCGCTTTTAAAATATGATGTGGGTTAAACTCTCAACTGATTAATATCATTCAAAAACATCAGGTGATCCGGAGCTGATCAAAATCATGTGGGTCGCTCTTTTGCATCATTTAAAACGGGGGAACAGCTTGATAGTTTTGATAGAAAGAAACAGGTATGAGTGTTACGATCCAGGTGCGCCGAAATAAAACAGTGACTGATATACAATCAGCATTTAATAAGGCTTATCCTTTTTTAAAAATTGATATGTATAAACCTTTAGGCAGGGGACAATTTGAAGGTGGCCGGATCAGACTAGGCAACTCCACGCTGTTGGAGACAGCGAATATCTTGGAAGAAGGCGATCTGTTGGTATTTGATTCAATGACCGTCGGTCAGTTTGAAAAATCTTTTCTTGAAAAATTTGGCGTGCTTGTACAGGTTTCCAGGAAATCAGGCGCCGTGTGGCTGGAAACTACCATGACTGATCGCTGGACGCTAAAACAGCAAAACGATCATGGTCGTGAGCTATCAGAACCAGCCAGTACCTCACTACCTACAAGTGACGGAGACACTCAATAAAGAAGATTTTTCAGCTTGTCAATACTGGCAACGGTGATCTTGCCGTCTTTTATTATAATCAGTTTTTCAGCTTTAAAATCACTTAGTGTTCGTATTAATGACTCGGTGGCTGTGCCAATGAAGTGGGCTATATCTTCTCTTGATATTTCGATGGGCTTCGTTTCACCACCGCTATTGTATTTTGAATGAATATCCACAAGAGCTTTTGCCACTCTTTTCCGAAGTGAACTATAAGCGAGGTTTAACAGTCTTTCTTCTTTTTCTTTAACGTTTTGGGTGATGATACGAATGAATTTTGCCGCTACAGTGATATCGCCATAGATCATTTGCAAAAAATCATCTTTTGGGATTTGCATGATATCAGACTCTTCCAGCATTACAGCATTGTCGTCATAATTTTTATCTTCGATCAGTGCAGGATAGCCAATGAAATCCCCATCTGTGAAAATATCAATTATATATTCCTTTCCATCTTCATGCATCCGGCTCGTTTTTACTTTACCCTTAACAAGATAATATAAGAACCGGGGACGTTTTCCTTCCTGGTACAATGACTGTTTTTTGCTGTAGGTTTCAATGCTGTACTGTTCCGACAGTTTATCAAGTATACCTGTTTCTTTTATATCTTTTAAAAACTGGTTGATACCGGGCTGGGTCATCGCATATTTTTGCTCCAGTACCTGCGTTTTTTTCAGGCGGGCTTCAATAGCATTCAATAGCTCAATATCTTCAAAAGGTTTTGTGATATAATCATCGGCGCCCATTTCCATTCCCTTTCTCAGGTCGGTGCGTTCTGTCTTAGCCGTTAAAAAAATAAATGGAGTGAATTGCGTCTCGCTGTTTTTGCGAAGCAGGTGCAATACGCCATAACCATCCAGTTCAGGCATCATGATATCACAGACGATCAAATCAGGTTTTTCTTTTAATGCCAATTCAACGCCTTTCTTCCCGTTTTCCGCTGTTGATGTTTTATAGCCGGCCAACTCTAATATTTCAGCCGTGTTTTCCCTGATATCAGCATTGTCATCAATAACTAAAATAGATTTCATCTGTATATTTTTTTACTTGATTTTGGCCTGATGGATCGTCCCATAACTATTCTCTGTGGCTCAAAAATTTTATATGGACGTTTCATCCGTATAATTTTTAGTTTATTCTGGTCAGGCAGTAAGTTCCATGTGATAATAAGTTGATCTAACTGCCTACTCATTTACCGGGATTGTCACTGTAATCGATGTTCCCTTATTCAGTTCGCTTTCCAAATGTACACTTCCTTTCAACAGGTCAGTATAGCGTTTTACAATGTGTAATCCCAGTCCCGTTCCGGCAATATTCGTGGCATTGGCACCGCGGAAAAAGCTGGAGAATAAATGTTCCTGGTCTTCCTGCGAAATGCCAATACCGGTATCGGTGATTGTGATTACAGCCCATTCATTGCCAACCGAAGCCTGGATGGAGATCAGGCCACTTTCGTCCGAAAATTTAATGGCGTTTGTGATAAGATTGATGAGAATGTTCTTCAACAATTTTTTATCTGAAACAATAGTGTGTTGTCCCTGGCAATTAAAGTCTATCTGTTGTCCTTTTTTTAACAATCCCTTCATCTCCTCGATGGTCTCATAAACGAATTCATACAGGTCAAATTCGGAGATGCTGGTTCCAACCTTTCCTTCGTCCAGCTTACCCAATGATAAAAAGTCTTCCAGGATATCATTCAGGTGCCTGACAGAATTTCGAATCTTATCAATATGCCGGTTCCGCTTTTCCTGGTCTTCAGTTGTTTTATATTTTGATAACAAAGAAGCGGACGAAAGTACGGTGCTTAGTGGGGTTCTGAATTCATGTGAAGCCATCGATACAAACCGGCTTTTGATTTCATTGAGTTGTCTTTCTTTATCGAGAGCTTCGCTCAATTCAGCTTGTGACTGCTCCAGGCGTTGTAATGCCTCCTTCAAAATCATCGTTCTTTCTTCCACTTTAAGTTCCAGGTCGGCATTGAGCTTTCTTATTTCATTACTTACTCTTTCCAGCTGCTTTTGCTGCTGAAGCATACTCTTCTCGATCTCTTTTCTCCCGGTGATGTCAACAATAAATGCAATCACAAAAAGCTCATCGCCCTTCCGGTAGTGGCTTAAACTTACTTCTACCGGTAAATCAGTTCCGTCTTTTCTTCTTCCGTACAGATCCCTGTTTTGTCCCATCACCCGGTTGGACGGATGGTCGTAAAAACCTTCACGTAGTTGGTGATGATGTCCTTTGTAACGGTCGGGTATGAGCACTTCAATCGGGTGACCGGTTAATTCTTTACTGCCATAATTAAACATCCGCTCAGCGGCAGGATTCGCTAACACGATCTTGCCGTCCTTCCCCGTTAGTATGATGCCTTCCGTAGCATTTTCAAAAAGCGATGTCATGTGTGCCTGGTCAAGCATACAATAAATAATTGAATGTGTAATTCACGTAAATATAGTAAAGGATGCGGTTATTGACTGCAGATATGATTTATCGCCTTAGATAGATTCTGCAGGTGAGGCAAAGGTGACGCAGTATTTTTTTATTTCCTTAACCGGCACTATGATGTTTTCTCTTTTTACACGATCATAATCGGTCAGCATGCCCTTTTTTACAGCAGGGTCTTTTGTTAACCTGGCGCCCATTTTCAGCATGAACCTATCTTTCCAGGAAAGTTTTTTTATAGTAAGCCTGCCGGGCAGGAAAAAGATAATGCAGTTAGCCATCAATTCAGCAGGAACGCCGGAGCGGATATAGGCTTCCAGTTTTTCCTTTTCGTGAGGCGGGGTGCCTGCTACCAGGAATAAGAATAGTTTTTTTGATTTGAGCATAGCCAGGTTATCTTTCAACCACTGGCTGATTTGTAATTTTCCGATGTACACACTCGTGCCAATAATGACGAGATCATAGGGCTGTAAGTCTTTACTGGACAAATCACCGGCTGTGCATACCGGGAAGTTTAACTCTTCACTCAGCCAGTTCGCATATTGCGCCGTGGCGCCATACTTTCCTTTATAAACGACAATACCTTTCATATTAAGATTTTAATGATGTTTTAATTTAGGAAGCCAATAATTCTTTTTCCATTTGTATTGTTTTGGCGAAGAGAATCTCGTTTTCAAGAAATAAATGTTGTGCCAGGTCATCATCTAATTCTTTCAGTTTTAAAAAAGATACTTTATGGGATACACAGGCATTAGCAGGCGGGGTGTAATTATTAGTCAATTCTCTTAAACTATGAAGATATTTGGAAATGTATTCATGTTCCTGGGTCATCATGGCTTCTACGGGTTTGCGTAAGGTTTTTACCAGCAGGGATGCATAGGATTCATTGTTTTCATAAGCATGCGCAATTTGTTTTATATAGGGGAAAATGATCTTTTCTTCGTGCTCAAGGTGGGGCAACAGGTCGTCACGTAATTTATAAACAGTTTCAAGCAACTGGCCCAGGAACGGATATTTTAATTTATGCCCGGTCACAAAACGATCCAATGTTTCAATTAAATCCGGAAAATTTTTTAATAAATAGGCGTGATGCACATTAATAAGGTAGTCAACCAGGAAATCCGTATTCCATGCCCTGAAATCAGTAAAGGTCGACACCTGGATGTTACGGACAATCTCTGTTAGCTCATATTTTATTAAATCAATGTCCAATCCGTGGATATTACAAGCCATTTGCAGGGGCATTTTGCCGCCGCAGCAATAATCGATCCCGTACTTTCTGAAAACATACGAAGTCCTGTAATCCTGCAGAACAAGATCAGTGACAACGCTTTCATCGTCGATATCAAAGGGTTTTAAAAACATATTTCTTCAAAAAACAATAATAGTTATATAAGGTAGTTGCGAACATGATATTAATCACCCGGGTACCTGAGTTATAACAGGTCACTATAGTGCAGACAGGCTCCTTACGAAACCGGGACGGTTTTGTTCCAGTAAATCGCCCACCGTCGTATTTGAAAGGAGCTTTACCAGTTCTATCTTATGGTTTGCCATTTTGTGATGGAGCGGACAAGGCCGGCGGGGATTGCATTCTTTTAAGCCGAGCAAACATTTATTTAATTGGGTGTTCTCATCTGTAATCATAAAGAGTTCGATAAGGGAAGTGGAAAGTGTTCTTTCATTTATTGATAAGCCGCCATAAGGTCCTTTAGTAGAATTCAAAATTTTCTTTTTTACAATTTTTTTCATGATCTTGCCAAGAAAGTGTTTGGGAACTACTAACTGCATAGCCACTTCATCAACCTGAACCCTTTTCTTGTTATCAGCAAGTGTGGCAACGTATAAAATACCACGTAAGGCATATCCGAAAGATTTAGAAAAAAGCATGCTTTTGGCAGGACAATTGATGCACTACAAAAATATCCATGAAAAAAACGCCGGTAACTGAGGAATATCAGTTGTGCTGTTGATGGTTATCAATCAAAATTTTATCCGGGCAAAATACTTTTGTTCCATAAAGGATATCAATGTCTTTTATTTAATAACCTCAATTCAGAAAAATGAAACCCAAATCACTACTTTCGATTGCACTTTTCATTTCAGGCGGTTTGTTTTTTGCAGCCTGCAACAATGAGCAAAAATCTTCAGAAGAAAAATCTACCGACGAAACAAAAACAGAGACATCCAAAGAGCAAACCGAAGTACATGGCACGGAAATTAAGCCTGGCGATGTTGAATTGACCACCCCCTTAAATCAGGATTGGGTAGCAAGTGGTAAAGGCATTTATGAATTGAAATGCCAGGCCTGTCATAAGTTAACGGATGAAAGATTGGTAGGGCCGGGCTGGAAGGGCGTCACTACAAAAAGAGAACCGCATTGGATCATGAATATGATTACCAATGTGGATATGATGCTGGAAACAGATCCCGAGGCACAAAAACTATTAGAGCAATGTTTGGTGCGTATGCCCAATCAAAATATAACAAAAGATGACTCACGGAAAATACTCGAGTTTATGCGATCCAATGATGGGGTTAAATAAAATGACAACCATTCTTTTCATTTAAATAAATAAACATATGAAATTTCATTATTTCAAAACCTCCGCGGTTTTGATACTGGGCTCTGCTTGTCTTTTATCAGTGCAGAGTTGTAAACCCAAAACTGCTCAGTCCGCCGCTGTCGGTGATGCCGCCAAATCATTTGTGGCACCCGGCAAGTACGATGAATTTTATAACATTGTTTCCGGCGGGTTTAACGGACAGATAGGAATTTATGGTATTCCTTCGGGCCGTTTGTTCCGCATTTTGCCGGTGTTTTCACAATCCCCTGAAAGCGGGTATGGTTTTAGTGAGGAAACAAAACCAATGCTGAATACATCTCACGGTTTTGTTCCCTGGGATGATTTGCACCATATTGCTCTTTCACAAACTAAAGGAGAGCATGATGGCCGCTGGGCTTTTGCCAATGGTAACAACACCCCCCGCCTGGCGAGAGTGGATCTTACTACTTTTCGCACCGCCGAGATACTGGAGATACCCAACAGTGCCGGTAACCATGCCTCACCATTTATCACCGAAAACTCCGAATACATTGTAGCGGCTACCCGTTTCAGCGTGCCGCTTGATGATCAAAATGGTGATGTGCCTATCAATACGTACAAGCAAAACTTTAAAGGATCTATCAGCTTTGTATCTGTCAATCCAACCTCCGGCGAGATGAATATCGCTTTCCAGATCCGTACGCCGGGAGTAAACTTTGACCTTTCCCGTGCGGGCAAAGGCAAATCGCATGGCTGGTTCTTTTTTAGCTGTTACAATTCTGAAAAGGCCAATACGCTTTTGGAAGTCAATGCTTCTGCCAAAGACAAAGACTTTGTAATGGCGGTGAACTGGAAAAAAGCTGAAGAATATTTGAAAGCCGGCAAAGCAAAAAAACAGGTTGTTAAGTATGCTCACAATGTGTATGATGAGGCTACACATACTGCAACCTCAACTATTAAAAATGAAGTGCTGGTATTGGATCCTGCTGATTGCCCCGACATGTTATACCTGATACCCTGTCCCAAATCACCACATGGAACCGATGTGGACCCGACAGGTGAATATATTGTAGCATCTGGCAAACTGGCAGCAAGTATCCCTGTGTTTTCTTACACCAAACTGCAGAAAGCTATCGCTGACAAAGCTTTTGATGGTGAATACGATGGTATCCCTGTTGTTAAATACGAAGCTGCTTTGCATGGTGAAGTAGTGAAACCGGGACTGGGTCCTTTGCATACTGAATTTGACGGGAAAGGAAATGCTTATACTTCTATGTTCGTTTCTTCCGAAATAGTAAAATGGAGTATAAGTGATTTGAAAGTGTTGGACCGTGTGCCAACTTATTATTCCATTGGTCACTTATCAGTGCCCGGAGGTCCGACGGCTAAACCGCATGGGAAATATATGATCGCTTATAACAAGATCACCAAAGATCGTTACCTGCCTACCGGTCCGGAGTTGACACAAAGTGCACAGCTGTATGATATCAGTGGCGAAAAAATGAAACTGCTGCTTGATTTTCCAACAACTGGTGAACCTCACTATGCCGAAGCATTACCGGCGGCCATGATAAAAGACAAACAAAGAAAGATCTTTAAAATAGAAGAGAATACTCATCCTTATGCTTCAAAAGGGGAAGGCCAGGCCAAAGTAGAACGTAAAGGGAACCAGGTGCATGTTTGGATGACAGCTATCCGTTCTCACCTGACACCCGATAATATTGAAGGTGTGAAAATGGGCGATGAAGTGTACTTCCACGTAACCAACCTGGAGCAGGATTGGGATGTGCCACACGGCTTTGCAATCAAAGGGGCAAACAACGCAGAGATACTGATCATGCCCGGTGAAACACAAACGCTGAAGTGGGTGGCTGACAGAACGGGTATATTCCCCTTCTATTGTACCGACTTTTGCTCTGCATTGCACCAGGAAATGTCAGGTTACCTGCGGGTATCACCTGTTGGATCCAATGTAGCCCTGCATTTCAGCACGGGTACCAACAAGCCTGCGGTAACTACAGAAGGCACTCCAGTTAAGGATACACTAAAGGCTACAAGCAAACGATAAAATAGGCAAAAGGGGCAGATGCTCTTAATGGTCTGCCCTCTTTAAACAAACCAAAGCCAGCGATATGAAAAAAATATTAAACATTGTATTCGCAGTTTCAACCATCATCAGTTTTTCCTGTAATGAAGCAGGAACAAAATCAGAAGAAACAGCCGGAGCACCTGAGACAGTTGTTGATGGAGGTGGACAGGCATCAGTAAAGGATGATGAGTCAGCAAAAGATGTAGTAAAAATAGCTGCAGCATCAAAGGATCACACTACACTGGTTGCAGCTATTAAACAGGCAGATTTGGTAAACGCACTTTCCAATGCGGGCCCGTTCACTGTTTTTGCACCCACCAATGCTGCTTTTGACAAAGTTGGCAAAGAAACGGTGGACAACCTGATGAAAGATGAGAATAAAGAAAAGCTGCAGGATATTTTGCAATATCATGTGTACGTGGGCAGCTTGAAAACCGAAATGATGACGGATGGACAAACTTTAAACCAGGTAAATGGCGGCAATATAGCAATAGCCGTAAAAGATGGTAAAGTAATGATCAATAATACAGCAACGGTTATTACCTCCATACCTGCAGCAAATGGCATCATACATGTTATCGACGCGGTTCTGTTGCCACCTTCCAAATAAGAAAGACAAAAGAGTTTCACGCTGACAATGTTTCCGGAAACTCAACCCTTCCGGAAATTTTTGTTCACTAATCAGGTTTTTATGTCGAAACGGAGTTCGATGAGACCAAAATAAAATAATAGATATACTCATCAATTCCATGTGGTCAAAAAGCAAATAAAAGAATTAACACATGAAAAAGATGAGCATTACTTCGAGGGTCATTATTGTAATAGGGGCATTGGCCATGTGTATCATGTTCTTTATGCCGGTATGGTCTATTTATCTTATCGCCCCGCAATATCCCGAAGGGTTATCCATGCAGATATGGTTAAATAAAATTACCGGCCAGGTGGAAATTATCAATGGACTGAATCACTATATCGGGATGAAGCATATTAAAGCGGAAATGTTCCCTGAGTTCAGCTACCTTGTCTATATTTTAGGTTTCTATGTTGTGTTTGGGTTAACAGTGGCCTTTACCGGCAGCCGCAAATTGCTTTTTGCTTATCTCGTTCTTTGTGTCGTTGGCGGCATAGCAGCAATGATTGATTTTTATATGTGGGGTTATGACTACGGGCACGACCTGGACCCTACAGCAGCTATACAGGTTCCGGGGTTATCTTATCAGCCACCGCTTATTGGTCACAAAAAACTATTGAACTTTGATTCTTATTCATACCCCGATACAGGCGGATGGATAGCGGTTGCGGTGACTGCTGTGTTTTTTATTATTTGGTTTATTGAATGGCGCAAAAACAAAAAAACTAAAACGATGGCACTACAAAAGAAAATAACTCCTGTTTCCATTGCAGCTATTGTTCTCCTTCTTTTAACAGCGTGTAATCATAAACCTGAAAAAATAGCTTTTGGAAAAGATAATTGTGCCGAATGTAAAATGACGATCATGGATCCAAAATTTGCCGCTGAAATAGTGACAAAGAAGGGTAAGATTTACAAATTTGACGATGCACATTGCGTAGCCACGTTTATGAAAAGACGTGGAGTGGAAATGGGAGATATTCATCAAACATTGTTTGTAGATTACAACAATGGTGATGAGTTTATAAGAGTAAAAGATGCCGAATTTGTTGTGAGCAGCCAGTTGAAAAGCCCGATGGGAGGGAATGCGGCTGCCTTTAAAAACAAAGCAGAAGCCGAAAAGAAAGCCGCCGGAATAGAGGGAAGTAAGGTAACCAACTGGGCGACGCTTTATAATATTTTGATCAAGTGAAAAACTTACTGTCCATATTATTGCTGATTGTAACATGCAATGTTTCGGCCAATACAATTGTAGTGGGAAAGAATAAGCCGATCAGCACTCTGCGGCAGGGCATAAAAACAGCAAAAGACGGCGATACTGTTTTATTGCATAAAGGAACTTACAAGGAAGGTAATATCATCATTGATAAAGCTATTCATTTAATTGGAGTTGATGCCCCTGTGCTGGATGGCGATAATAAACATGAGATTCTTACACTAACCGGCAAAAAAATTATAATAAGGGGGATCCATTTTGCCAATGCGGGCTATTCATCCATGAATGACTATGCCGCTTTAAAGATCATTGATGCCACTAATATTTTAGTAGAAAATAATACCATCACCAATGCATCTTTCGGGGTACATATCGCCAATTCCACTAGCTCAATTGTCAGGAACAATACAATAAGGGGAACCGATAAGTCGGAACATTTATCCGGCAATGGCATACATCTTTGGAAATGTTCGGCTATGCTGATTGATGGCAATACCATCAGCGGCCACCGCGATGGCATTTACCTGGAATTTGTTACCGAATCAACTATTCAAAAAAACCGGAGCGAAGAAAATGTGAGGTATGGATTGCATTTTATGTTTTCACACAACGATACTTACCTGGGCAATACCTTTGAAAATAATGGCGCCGGCGTAGCCGTGATGTACAGCAAGAATGTACGGATGGAAAATAACCTGTTTGATAAAAACTGGGGACCCAGCGCCTATGGCATTTTATTAAAAGATATTTCTAACAGCCATATCCTGCATAATAAATTTATTCAGAATACCGTGGCTATTCATATGGAAGGCAGCAGCCGTATTGAAATTGGCAGGAATATTTTTAAATCAAATGGATGGGCACTGAAAGTGCAGGCCAGTTGTGATGATAATACATTTTATCAAAATAATTTTTACGGCAACTCTTTTGATGTGGCCACCAATGGCACCATGACGCTGAACAAGTTTTACAATAACTATTGGGACAAATATGATGGCTATGATATGAACAAAGATGGTATCGGCGATGTGCCTTATCACCCGGTGAGCATGTATGCGATGGTAGTGGAGCAAAATCCTACTACGCTGATGCTGATGCGAAGCTTTATGGTGTCGCTGTTAGACAGAGCGGAGAAAGCCATTCCCAGCCTTACCCCTGAAAACCTGGTTGATAATAAACCGACGATAAAGCCCAATAAATTATGATACGGATCGAAAACCTAAAGAAACGATTTAAAAAATTGCAGGCATTGGATGATATCAATGCATTGTTTAATAAAGGGCAGGTAGTATCATTGATCGGCCCCAACGGATCAGGTAAGACAACACTGATCAAATCCATACTGGGCATGGTAAAAGCAGATGAAGGCAGCATTTATGTAAACGGGCAGCCTATAAACGGTGATCCATCTTACCGAAGCCAGATTGGATATATGCCGCAGATTGGCCGCTATCCTGATAATATGAAGGTGGGCCATCTCTTCAGGATGATGAAAAATATAAGAAAGGTTGCGGAGGCAGAACTCGATACAGACCTGCTGGTCAAGTTTAACCTTGTATCCATTTTTGAAAAACCCATGCGGACTCTGAGTGGTGGTACACGTCAAAAAGTGAGTGCTGCACTGGCTTTTTATTTCAACCCCGATATCCTGATCCTGGATGAACCCACAGCCGGCCTTGATCCGCTTTCATCTGAGATATTGAAAGAAAAGATCATGCAGGAGAAGAAAAAAAATAAACTCATTCTTATCACATCGCACATCCTGAGCGACCTTGATGAACTGACTACTGATGTAATGTATTTGCAGGAAGGTAAAATGATCTTCCTGAAAGATATTGGCACCCTGCGAACCGAAACCGGTGAAGATAAACTGGGTAAAGCCATTGCCCGTGTCATGCGGGGCGGGAAAAAAGAAGCCTTATGGATCAGTGAAGTGCTGGCATTGAAAGAAGCAGAAAAAATTGAATAAAGTATATTTTTTTTTGAATAAAAACTACGAGCTCTGTTAAACTCTTCAGCCCCGGTTCGTGTTCCACGAACCGGAAAAATGATGAAAGGAATGGTTCGTGAGACGAACCACGGCATTGAGTTGGTTGGGTGAGGCCTAAAAAGAATTTTATGTTGAAACTTACACGATACGTTTTATATGATATACTTCGCAGCAAGGTAGTAATTGCCTACACCTTGTTCCTTTTTGTTGTTTCTTTCAGCCTTTTTCAACTGGAAGAAAATCACAGCAAGGCTATACTCAGCCTGCTAAATATTGTATTGATCGTGGTGCCGCTGATCAGTATGATCTTTACCACCATTCATTATTACAACTCCTATGAGTTTATTGAGCTGATGCTATCACAACCATTAAGCCGCACCCGTATTTTACTCAGCGAGTATGGCGGTGTAGCTTTATCGCTCCTCAGCGGTTTTTTTATAGGCGTAGGACTTCCCGTGGTATTATTTGCGTTTGATGCAACAGGGATGGCTCTGTTATTTACAGGTGGGGCATTGACGCTGGTTTTTACTTCCATCGCTTTTTTAGCTTCAGTGAAGGCCAGGGATAAAGCAAGAGGAATCGGTTCTGCATTATTACTATGGTTTTATTTTGCCCTGATATACGATGGCCTGGTATTACTCATACTATTCAGCTTCAGCGACTACCCGATGGAAAAATTTACGCTACTGCTTTCTGCTCTCAACCCCATTGATCTCGGCCGCATCTTCATCATGCTGAAAATGGATGTGAGTGCATTGATGGGTTACACCGGTGCCTTATATAAAGATTTTTTTGGCAGCGGTACCGGTATTCTTTTTACTGTTGGCATCATGCTATTATGGATTGCAGTCCCTTTGTTATTGGCTTTAAGGGTTTTTAAAAGAAAAGATTTATAATCACTGTTGTCAGATTAATTTTCCCGAATCCTTGAAAACTCTTTTTGGTTAAGGTTCTAAGCCTCGTCTCTCCTGAGTTTGTCGAAGGATGGAGAGGGGAGGTCTTAACAGGCAAAGGGTTAAATATGTTAGTCGGGCAGCAATGATTTATTTATAATATCTCAAAGTCCTCCTGCATTTGTTTGTTAATTAACGTGAGTTTGGATGTTTTTTTAATGAGAATGAATGTTCTGATTGTTCCGTTAGGAACTAATGGTGGGTAGATATTAAAAAATGTTTGCACCAAGCGTTCCTATCGGAACGCATCGTGCTTGCCTTCACCCAATTCTACCCGCCAATCATCCCTAACGGGATGGTACAAGAGACCCAAAACTCACGTTAATTACCCCTTCAATCTGTGCAGGCTTGGGTGACGGGTTTGCTTAACCCGGGCAATAAATATTAGCAACAACCCCGCAGAAAAAAAAGTACTTAACAAGAAAAGGAGACGGAGATAGAATTGTGTTGGAAGAAATTCAAGATAACCTGCTGCCTGCAATACAAGTAATAATTCGGTGCTGATAAATGCAAAAAGAAAAGCCAGGATGCCGTTATATGACAAGCGGTTGAATGATGTTGGCCTGGCGATAACAGAAAACACAAACACACTGATAAAACCAATCAGTACCAGGTGTAAATAAGCGATTACAAAATTCCGGTTTTGATAAGCCAGTTCTGCCACAGAAGGTAAAGCGCTAAGCAATTGCAACAGGCTTTTTACCAATAAAGCAAAAATGGAAATCCGAAATAGCCAATGCTGCATGGCGGTTTCCCATTTTAATCCCTTCATATCTTTCAGCAAAAAAAAGAGAGCCACTAATTGCACGAACGCGGCTGCTCCGCCGGTTATATTCAGGAGGATGGACGGCTGTGTCCATAAAACGGATAAAGTATAAGCAGGAATACAGGCAATATTCATCAGCCTGAAAACTAATTTTCCATGATTAAATGATTTTTTTCGTTCAATCATTTTATAAAGCACGGCCAAAACGATGAATGTGAAGAAACCATTGTATTGAAAATGCAGGTAGAAGTAAATAGCATTATAATAAATAGGCGTGCCTGTCTTGCCCAACGCAATAAGCGGCCCGGTGGCAAAAGGACCAATAGCTGAAATAAAAAAATAAAAAAAACCTGCCAGCAAAAACGCCGAAGATGTTTGAAAAAACTGAGGTCTCACGGCAGACCTTATTAAAAGGCCTGCATAAAATCCCGCTCCAAGTGAAAGGGTGGAGAACACAATGCTGACTGCGCCGTATCCCTGGAAAGGAAAACTCAGGAGCATGCCATAGGCCGATACCAGCATCAATACAATTATATTTCGCCAGTGGAGATAAGTGGATGCCGTGTATATACCAGGAAAAAATTTCAGTATAAGATATATCAGGACCGGGATTATCCAGCCCCCAAAGGCAAAATGAGAGTGGGCATGCAATACATTTTTATACGTAAAAAAGGGGATCGAAACGAGGGGATAGGCACGGAGCAAAAGACCCGCCAATGCTAGCAGGAAAAAATTAAAAAGGCAAATACTCAGCAATTTTTTTTGCAAAAGCATGTACCCGGCTTCCGTCTTTTCCGCCGCAAGGTTGAATGTCGATAGCCGGTTTTTTACATTTACCAGGTTCATTTTCATTTACAAAGAAAATAGCTTTAAGTAAATGGCGTAATTACACGGGTCAGCAGCAGGTATGATTAAGATCAGTAAATAAGTTGAGCAGCCCGGTTATTTTATCTGGCAATTACTGATACTTTTGTAACGGAAATGAAATTCATCGCAACTGCCACATTGATTTTGCTTTTAATGGCCCAAACCTTTAGTACATGGTTTGTGGTACTGGCTTTCAATCTTAACAGGGATTATATAGCCAAAAGCCTTTGCGAGAACCGTTACCGGCCGCAGTTAAAGTGTAAGGGTAATTGTGTATTGATGAAAAAAATGAAAGAAAAAGAGAAGCAGGAACAAAATACTCCTGAATCAGTGAAGCTCGAAATCACTTCTCTTGTACTTTCTTCCAGGTCGTTTTTCGCAACAGTAGAAACGCCTGTAATCATTTCCTCTACCAATTATGGTAACGCTACTGACCCGGGCAAACCCATTGATAGGTCCATAAGCTTCTTTCATCCCCCTTCTGCCTGAACCATTCCTCTTTTACAATTTGACTTTTTGATTATTTGAAAAGCAATATCGTTGCGGAGCTATGTCGGCACTATCAACGGATTGCATTACCCTATCCAAATTAAATTGGTATGTTATCTATCTATAAACTAATTGCTGCTGTGTTGGTTTTTGTGACAGTCGCTACTGTTGGGAATAGTCAACAGGTTTTCAAAGGGAAAATAATTGATGCCGCAACTAAAGAACCAGTCGCTGGTGCATCTGTTCATTGCTCTGCTGGCTGCTCCTGCGGATGCGCTACCAATGCGCTTGGCGAATTTGAATTGAAGCCGCTGGCACATTGTTGTGTATCATTTGAAGTATCCTATATTGGCTATCAACCGGTCACTATCCAGGCGGGTCAACTCATGACAATTGTAAATCTTCAACAGGATAATTCGCCGATGCAGGCAGTTGTTGTGACAGCCAGCCGGGAAGGAGTGAAACGTTCTTTAGCGCCTGTTGCCATCACTACTATTTCGTCAAAAATGATACAGGATGCAAAACCGGTTACCGTAGACCAGGTATTGAATAAAGTAAGCGGTGTGTATATGGTGAATCTTGGTAACGAACAGCACAGTATGAGTATTCGCCAGCCCATGACGACAAAAAGTTTGTTCCTCTATCTTGAAGATGGTATCCCAATCCGTACTACCGGTTTGTTCAATCACAATGCATTGCTGGAAATGAATATGGCTGCAGTAAAAAACATTGAAGTGATCAAAGGACCTTCTTCCTCGCTGTATGGTAGCGAGGCCATTGGTGGCGTGGTTAATTTCATCACGGTGGCCCCGACGGCTGTGCCTGTTGCAAAACTTTCGTTGCAGGGAAATAATATCGGTTATAAAAGAACCGATCTGCAAACCTCGTTCAGTAAAGGCAAATGGGGCTTTGCCCTAAGTGGTTATTATGCAGATAAGCGAAATAGTTTTATTGAATACAGCGATTTTCATAAAGCTAACCTGACAGCGAGAATCGATTATCGTTTTGGTGAAAAAACGTTGCTTACAAATAGTGTCACCTGGATGAATTATTACAGTGATATGACAGGAGGTATAGATAGCAGTCGTTTTGTTGACAAGTCATTTGGCAGCAACTATACATTCACTTACCGCGAAGTCAAAGGTCTCCGTTATCGATCTGCCTTGTCGCATAACTGGAGCGATAACAGTAAAACGACTGCATCCGTCATCTTTCGTGATAACAGCATCGGTCAAAACCCTGCTTATGCCATCAAGGATGATTATCGCCGGCTTTCCAACGGGACATGGACAGGGAAAAAGGACCTGGCCCATGGTGAGATCAATGAAGTGAGTTTTAATAGTTATGCATTGATGATTCAGCACAAGCAAAATTTAAACTGGAAAAAAGCCGTGCTTATCGGTGGTTTGAATGTTGACATTAGTCCTTCCCGCTATTCGGCTGAATACATCCGGGTCAACAAAGACAGTGTTTCTAGAATATATACCGGCTATCAAAGCATGGACAGCATGTTGACACACTATAAAAGTGATATTAATAATTATGCGGCCTTTGCCAATTTTGAATTTAGCCCGGTTGAAAAATTAAGAGTCGTTGCCTCGTTGCGCTATGATTTGTTTCATTATGAATTTAATAACTACCTGCAGCCTTCTTCGTATAGCGGGTCGCCTGATACACAGAATAATTTTAAAAGAGTCAGTTCCAAGATCGGCTTTACGTATAATTTTTCTTCCACTGCCGGTGTTTATGCCAACTACAGCGAAGGATTTGTACCGCCACAGGTTACCGAAATGTATAAGGGAGTGAAAGTACCTGAATTAAAACCCGCTGTTTTTTATAACTATGAAGTAGGCGGCTGGTCGGAATTGGTAAAAGGAAAATTGAGTGCGGATATCAGTGTGTATCAACTGGAAGGTGCCAACGAAATCATTTCTGTAAGAATGGATGATGGAAGTTCGCATAACATGAATGCCGGTAAAACCCGGCATAAAGGAATTGAATTCGGACTGAATGCAAGCCCGGTAAAAAGCATCAGCCTTCGCTTCAGCAGTGCACTCAGCAAACACCGGTTTACGGAGTTTGTCGAAAAAGGAGTTTCCTATAACGGTAATGAAATGAATGGCGCACCCAACTGGATGCATAATGCAGAGATATGGTGGCGCCCTGCATTTGTAAATGGACTGAGGTTGGGAGTGGAGTGGCAAAAAATCGGAAACTACTATATGGATCCCATGAATACGGTAAAGTATGACGGTTATGATGTATTTCATGTGAGGGTGGGTTACAAATGGAAGGCGATAGAACTATGGGTGAACATGATGAATGCTGCTGATAAATATTATGCCTACACCAGTAGCAAAAGCAATTTTGGTTATAGTTATACTCCTGCTGAACCAAGGCATTTTAATATGGGTATTAGTTATGATTTTGGTGAACTTTTTAAAAAGAAATAAATGAATTTTTATAAATCACTTTTTGGGGCAGGAGTACTATTTCTTCTTTTCTCCTGTTATAGCAAGAATAAAAAAACGTTGATCAATGCAGGGGCGGCCGTACAAATTGATTTGCTTCCCGGCAATTGTCCTTATCTCACAAAAGACAACAAAGGAAATATTGTGATGAGTTGGGCAAGATCGGTGAATGATTCTGCATTTGTTTTTTGCTATGCCGTGTCGGATGATGCAGGTAAGACCTTTGGAAAAACTATTACCATTCCTTCCAGCGATAATATTCAGCCACATTCTGAAAACCTGCCAAAGGTCATTTTCAAACCTTCAGGTGAAATCATTGCCTTGTGGGGCGCAGCAAATCCTAATCCAATAAATAAATATTCGGGGCTTGTTTATTACAGTCAGTCATTTGATGAAGGTAAAACATGGAGCCGGTGCAAACTATTGGTGAATGATACAGCCGGTTATGATCAGCGTTATTATGATGTGGCCCTGCTTCCTTCCGGTGAAGCAGCGATCATCTGGTTAGATAACCGGAAAGCAACGGACAAAGAAGGTTCGGCGCTTTATTTCGCAAAGACTGAAGGGGCGAACGGATTTCAGCATGAAAGGATGATCGGCGAAGGTTGTTGCCAGTGCTGCCGTACCGATCTGTTCATCGACAGTAAAGCAGGCATCCATGTCTTATACCGTGGTATTATAAAAGATAGCGTCAGGGATATGCTGCACCGCGTTTCAATGGATGGTGGTAAAAATTTTTCTGAGCCAAAGCTGATCAGTAATGATAACTGGGTAATCAGGGGATGCCCGCATACCGGCCCTGCAATGACGGAGAATAAAGAAGGCTTGCATTTCACCTGGTTCACAGGCGGCGGCAACAAAGGATGTTTTTATACCCAGTCTGACGATAATGGAAAAAGTTTTAATCAGGCTGACCGCATCAGCGCAGCGGGATCGCATCCGCAAATTGCTTCTTTTCCAAATGGAGAGCTTGTTGTGGCATGGGATGAACCGGTGCAGGTAAATAATAAATATTTCAGGAGAATAGCTGTTCAAAAAAGATCAGCAACGGGAAAAAGTGAACAGCAAAGTTTTATTACCACCGATACACCAACAGCTTCTTATCCTGTAGTGGCTTCGTTGGATGACCAAAATTCAGTAGTTGCTTATACAGTGGAAAAAGATAAGAAGGACTACATCATGTATCAGCGGGTTAAACTGTGAAGATAAATCGGACCTTATTGGTGATCAATGAGCCACTCAGCATAGGAGTCGTTTGTTTCAAACAATTTTAATTTGACAAGACGGACAGTCGCCGGCAATTTTTTACTTATAATTTGTTGAGCATACACCAGTATGTTCTCTGCTGATGGTTCATGTTCCCATTGTAAAAGATTGTCCGGATAAGGAACAGGGTGTGCTTTAAGGAAATCGCGGGACAATACCAATTGGTGATCCAGTTGCTGAATAAGGCTTTCGTTCACGATTTGTTTTAATTCTTTAAAGTCCATGATAAGGCCGGGACCCGGCAGGAAGTTCTCACTCGTATCAGCTGATGCTATGGTGACGTACAATTCGTAAGAATGACCGTGGATATTTTTGCATTTACCGGGATAACCATGAATGGCATGAGCCATTTCAAAGCGAAAGATCTTTGTTATTTGAAGCATAGTGGTTGTAATAAAAAGAATTTAGTTGATGATTACCTTAAAAGACTGGTTGCTCTTTTCTTCAGTTGCAATGAAGGTTTGTTTGACAAGCTATCTTATTGGTTAAAGTTATTTTCCATCTCACATGAAATTTGTTTATTAGGTTGTTATTGGGTGCAAAAGTCTGACCGTTACGATTGCGGTGACATAACTTTTGTCATGTCATTCGAAGGGAAAACATGATTTTCGTCAGGTCAACGCAAATAGGGGTTAAAGAAAAGTAATTAGATACTTACATCATCTACTTTTGGTTTCCTGATTCAATTTTTTATGACAAAAGAAACGACTGGTGAAAAGAAACCCCTTGTTTACTCCTGTTCGGGATGTAGCAGTGCAGCACAAATGGCCAACCATATTGCCATACAGCTTGATAGAAAAAATATTGCTGAAATGTCGTGTATTGCCGGTGTGGGTGGTAACGTAAAAAAGTTGGTGAGGACCGCTCAATCGGGAAGAACGATAATTGTGATAGATGGTTGCCCCCTCGCTTGTTCAAAAGCCTGCCTGAGCAATCACAATATTACACCGGATATTCATTTTGAGTTAACACGTTTTGGCGTTAGCAAAAAGCAGCACGAGGAGTTTGACCCAGAGGAAGCAGGAGAAGTATTGCAAGCAATAGAATTGCAAATAAGAGCGAACTATAATCCGTATATAAGTATGCAGAACGATATAGCGGATTCAATATACTGACCGGTCAAAAAAAAGACACAAATGATATTGGATGCTCCTGTATCGTTTGTTGTTTTTGAGAAAATTAAGTTGTTATTCATTTCAAAAATCTTATGTGTAATACCCCACTTCATAGATTTCATATTCCCGTGATGGGCTTGGCTTATACCATTGACAGCCCTGTTAAGGTGGCCCGGTTTGGCATCTCATCGGTTATCTCCATTGTTGAAGACAGGTTGGTGGAGATGATGAGGCGGCATTATTACCCGGCAATCAATATGGAGTATCAACCCATCAGCACCCATGAAACAGATTACAGGGCCAGGCGAATTACGGATTATCTCAACCTGGTCAATACGATTGTGCAGGCACAGGTGGAGAAATTAAAACAGGCTGCTTTTGAAACTGGTTCAGAGATCGTAAAATATTTTGAAATGCTGCCCGATGACAGTCAGTTAAAACTATTGTACCGGCAAATGATGAAGACAACCAGCCGGCCCGAAAAACAAAAATTGGAATCCTGGTTACGTGAGCAAATAAAACCTGGCAGTATTGATGTGAACATCATGACAAAAACAGATCGGGATAATTATGATAAGACTGGACAATTGTTGCCCGATAGTTCGGATGCGGTGGCAGCACTGAGGGGATATGCAAAGAGTAACCTTGTCAATTCGTCAATCGTTTTTTCAGCGGGTATGAACCCGCGGTTGTATAATTACCTGGGCAACTGTAGTGAGTTTGATGTAAACGAAGATGGCGGGTTTACAAAGAAAATAATTGTAAAGGTGAGTGACTACCGGTCCGCATTGATACAGGGAAAATACCTGGCCAGAAGGGGGATTTGGGTAAGCGAGTTCAGGATTGAATCGGGGTTGAACTGCGGTGGTCATGCTTTTGCGACAGACGGATTTTTATTGGGGCCGATACTGGAAGAGTTTAAAATGAACAAACAAGAGCTGATTGATTCGCTTTTTGAGATCTATAACGCAGCCCTTTTAAAAAAGAAGAATAAAAAATTTATTTATCCGCCGCAACTGACCATCTCTGTCCAGGGTGGCATTGGCACTCATGAAGAGGATGAATTTTTGCACCGCCATTATACTGTCGAAAGCACGGGATGGGGCACGCCTTTTTTACTGGTGCCCGAAGCAACCACGGTGGATGAAAATACTTTGAAGCTGTTATGCGCCGCAAAAGAAAAAGATGTGGTGCTGAGCCATAATTCGCCGTTAGGCGTGAGGTTTCATTACCTCAAAGGAACCAGTTCACACAACGAAAAGCTGTCACGTATCAGTAATGGCAAACCGGGCAGCCCCTGTACGGAGAAGCATTTGGCTTTTAATACAGAGTTTACCAAAGAGCCAATCTGCACGGCATCCCGCAAATACCAGAAACTAAAGATCGAACAGTTGCAATCGTTTAATCTTCCTGGGCAGGTTTATAAAAAACAAATGGAAGAAGTGTTGGATAAAGAATGTTTGTGCATTGGCCTGAGCAATGCAGCGGCGATTCATTATAACCAGCCCTTTGTTAAAAAACTGGATGCCGTAACCATTTGTCCTGGCCCTAATATTGTCAATTTTTCCAAAGTGGTTTCATTGCAAACCATGACGGATCATATTTATGGAAGAACAAATATCCTGGCTAATGGCGACAGGCCACACATGTTTATTGCAGAACTGTATTTATATATAGATTACCTGAAAGAGAAGTTGGAGGACGATAAACAAAGCAGGTTTGAAAAAAATAAAAAGAGCTACACCATTTTTTATCAAAATCTGAGGAATGGTATCAGCTATTATCGTGGCCTGCCCGCTGTGGCCTCTTCCGGCCGGGAGACTTTTACCAAAGCCCTTGATTTAGCGGAGGTGGAACTGGATTATTTGAATTACCAGTATTCGCTTCTTGATAAGTAATCACTATTGTCTGACTAAAGTCTTGCCAATCCTATAAAACCATTACTGGGTTCTAAGCCCTCCTTTGGAGAGGGATGGTTAGTTAAAAAAACAGTTTGATTCATACTGTTCTGTTGTCAAAAACCATCTCGCCGTTAAAATTTATTTCCCATGTTATTGGTAATGCTTTTTTCAGCATATGGCTTACGCCGCAGATCTTTTCCTGCGAGTCATTGACGGCTTTAAGTACAGCATCTTTATCATCGTTCCTGCCCCTTATTTCATAAACGATATGTATGGCTATGTATTCAAGTGGCTGCTGCTTGCTTAGTTCGCCGGTTACTTTCAAACTAAAATCATCTACTGAGATATTAGCCTTACGAAGCAGGGCCACTACATCCATTCCCGTGCAGCCGGACAAGGCAGTAAGTATAAAAGGTTTTGGGATTGGACCGTTTTCTTCGCCGCCTGCCCGTGTCGGAGCATCCATTACAATAGTATGACCATTGACAAGTGCATTGAATTGCATCTTTCCCATCCATTGCGTTTCTATTTCATGTTGAGCCATAAGAATTTATTTTTTGCTGGTTGTTGATACAAAAATCTGATAGGCGCAATTGCGGTGAAGTAACTTTTGTCACCCAACTCACGCAGAAAACATGATTTTCGTCAGGTTGGCTTAAATACCGATGGAATAAAAGCATTTAAATACTTTTATTTTTTACTTTTGAGGACGCTGATTAACTTTTAAAACATAAAATATGCTTACCGCAGAAGAAAACATTTTGGATGTGACCTTGCTCGAGCCGAGACAAAAACATCCCACCATTTTTACCCGTTTTGATGAACTCGAAGAAGGGGAGAGTTTAATTATTCACAACGACCATGATCCCAAGCCGCTTTATTACCAGTTATTGGGAGAAAGAGGAAATGTCTTTCACTGGGGCTACCTGGAGCAGGGGCCGGAGTGGTGGAAAGTGCGTATCAGCAAGCGCATTAGTGGTGAGAACGATGAAACACTGGGACAGATTGCAGCCAAAGATTTGCGCAAGGCGCAGATCTTTAAGAAATATGGTCTTGACTTCTGTTGCGGGGGTAAGAAAACGGTAAAGCAGGCCTGCGCAGAAAAAGGGTTGGATGTAACAAAGATCGAACAGGAATTGCAACAGGCGGATCAAAATCCTGTCACCCGCCCTTTACCTTATGATGACTGGAGTCTTGACTTCCTGGCTGACTATATTGTGAACACACATCACAGCTATGTGAAAAAAACATTGCCGGATCTTGTACAGTATGCGGCAAAATGTGCCCGTGTGCATGGCGGCCGTCATCCTGAACTGCCTGCGATTCACCAATTGGTAGAAGAAGTGAATGTTGAACTATCAGCACATTTGATAAAGGAAGAAAAAATTTTATTTCCTTATATCAAAGAATTAGTAAGAGCTGCCAACACTGGCCAACCACCCGTACATGCAGTACAGTTTGGGACCATTCAAAATCCTGTCAGCATGATGGAGATAGAGCATGAGATGGCGGGTAAGGCATTACAGGAAATAAGAATTCTTTCCAATAATTTTTTATTGCCTGAGGATGCCTGTGCCAGCTACAGTCTTTTGTACCGGATGCTCGATGAATTTGAAAACGATTTACATATCCATATTCATCTTGAAAATAATATCCTGTTTCCAAAAGCGTTGGCAATTGAAAAAAATTCAAATCATGAAGGATCATACTCCCATTAAACGGCTACAGGCTCTTGTTTCATTTTCCCGTGATCATCATTTCGGGCTCTTACTTGTATGGAAAATAAAGCAGGGCCTGGCTAATGCGATTGCACCGGAACGGATCAGCAACTATGTTCTTTATTTTTTCGAAGAAGACCTGCAGCCGCATTTTACAGAAGAGGAACAAACACTTTTTCCAAAGCTGCCTGTTGATAATGTCTTGCGCCAACGGGCGGAAAAAGAGCATGCCGTGATATATGATATGATTAATCAGCTCCGAAATGACAGAAGAAGTGAGACGTTGTTGCTGCAGTTTGCTGAAACCCTGAGGGATCATATTCGTTTTGAAGAAAGAGAATTGTTTGCTTCGATTCAGCAAACGCTGAGCGATGCAGAACTTGAAATGATCGCAACACATGTCGACAACCGCGGCAACAAGGTGGATGCGCAATGGCAGGATGTTTTTTGGGTGCCTGATAAATCCGGATTATAAAATCAATCAATATTGTCCGACTAAAATCTTGCAAATTCTATAAAGCAATTACTGGCTAGGGGCTCTAATTCCCCTCTCTCCTGGGCTTGTCGAAGGATGGGAGGGGAGTCGGAGAACATACAATCAATGAACAATAAAATGCAATGAAATGGTGATCAATGCTCATACAAAAATTGGCAGTATAATAAAGGAGAGGGCCGATGCGCTGGATGCTATTATAAGCATCAGCCCAAAATTTGAAAAGCTCAGAAACCCATTGTTGCGAAAACTAATGGCAGCAAGAACCAGCATCGCTACTGCTTCAAAGATTGGAGGGTGTAAAGTGACTGATTTTTTCAATAAGCTAAGGCCTTTGGGTTTTGAAATTGATGGCAGCGTTTTAGCAGAGGATAAGGAAAAAAGAGATTTGCCGGCCTTCATGCTTGCCATGCGGAAGGATCAGCTGACTGAGCTGGATGTGAGACCGCTGATAACATCGGGGAAAGACCCGCTTGCTCTTATCATGCAAAAAATAAAATGGCTGAAACCGGGACAGTCATTAAAAATTGTCAACAGTTTTTATCCGGAGCCGCTTATTCAGTTATTGCAAAAGCAGGGCTTTGAGTCTTATGCAGATATTATTGGCGATGACCTGGTGGAAACTTATTTCTATAAAAAAGAAAATACAAAAACACAGATCGCAGAACCTGTGATGGACGCACAGCAAGGATGGGATGAAGTGTTGCAAAAACATAAAGATAAATTGCAGGAGCTTGATGTGCGCCGCCTGGAAATGCCATTGCCCATGATGACTATTCTGGACGCATTGGATAAACTGTCTGACGGCATGGCCTTGTTTGTTTATCATAAACGGATACCCGTTTACCTGCTTCCTGAATTGGTTGAAAGAAAATTCAGTTACCGTATCAAAGAGATCAGGGAAGGAGAGGTGAATCTTTTAATTTATAAAGATTAGTATGAATGTCCCGCTTGAAAAACACAACCCTGTAAAGCATACAACACATAAGGTAGTGTTGCCATTTTATATCTATGCGGCATTGGCTTTTTTGGGAAGCACAGTTCTTTTAGTGTTTTCAAGCCCGGCTTTTTCACAGCATTATTTTCATCCGCATGTATTGGCGATCACTCATGCCATGGCGCTGGGCTGGGGCACCATGATCATATTGGGCGCCAGTCACCAACTGGTGCCGGTGCTGATTGAAACAAAGCTATTCAGCAACGGGTTGGCTTATCTTTCTTTTGTGCTGGCGGCCCTGGGTATCCCATTGCTGGTCTATGCTTTTTATGTTTTCAATATCGGCTGGCCTGCAAGATGGGGTGGTATATTGATCAATGCAGCTATCCTTGTCTATTTAATAAATCTTGCACTCAGTATTTCAAAAAGCAAGCAGGAAAATGTGCAAGCTGTTTTTGTATTTACCGCTGTTTGCTGGCTGCTTGTTACAACGGCTCTTGGATTGATCCTGGTTTACAATTTTTCTTACCCATTATTATCCAATGAATCGCTGAATTATCTACCCCTGCACGCACATCTGGGCATTATCGGCTGGTTTTTGTTATTGATCATGGGGGTTGGTTCCCGCCTTATTCCCATGTTTCTTATTTCAACGTATGAGAATACTAAGTTGCTCTGGTGCATCTATGCGCTGATCAATGGTGGGTTGCTTTCTTTTATAGGATTGTTTATTTATTTTCCAAAATCATCTTTCTTCCTGGTGGCCTTGTCACTTGTGGTGATGGCTTTACTGCTGTTCGGGTATTACATTTATCAGGCTTACAAACAAAGGATCAGGAAACATGTTGACAAGCCGGTGAAGATATCCCTGTTATCAGTGTTAATGACGATGTTGCCATTGATGATCCTGTTTATTATCATGGTCTTTTCAATGACTGTGACCGATAATACGCGGCTGGTACTGACCTATGGATTTACTATTTTCTTTGGCTGGATAACCGCGATCATCCTGGGAATGACATTTAAGACACTACCGTTTATTGTCTGGAATAAAATATATCATGAAAAAGCAGGAATGGGGAAAACACCGGATCCAAAAGAGCTCTTCGATCAAAAGATATTTGCTGTGATGGTTGTAATTTATATCGCCGGGTTTATATTGTTTGCTGCCGGTATCATGCTATCATACCTGTTTATCTTAAAATCTTCCGCTATACTTTTGCTGGCGGCTGCCCTTTTGTACAACCTGAATGTTTTTAAAATAGTTAAACACCGCCCGGCACTATCATGAATGTAATTACGAATAACAGCAGCAGGTGTAATATTGCACTGGCTGCACTGCGGCAGGTGAAAGACCCGGAGATAGGCTTGGGTGTAGTGGACCTTGGCCTGATCTATCAAATCGATTTTGATGAGGAGTTGAGAAAAATTTATGCGCTGATGACATTAACGACGCAATTTTGTCCCATGGGTGAATCCATCGTTGACGCAGTGAAGAATGCTTTGCACGCAGCGTTCCCGGGTGATGATATGGATGTGTCATTGACATTTAACCCGCGATGGAATGCCACATTGATATCAGCAAAAGGAAAAATGTTTTTAAATAAATAGAATATGCTGAGTTTGACCTGTAAAACGGCGGTAAAAGCGGTTCTCTACCTGGCTTCGAAATATGGATCAGGTATGAATGCCGGTATCAAAGAAGTTGCGGAATATATAGACGGCAATGAACATACGGTAGGCAAATTGTTGCAAACACTGGTGAGGGAGGGAGTTATTAATAGTGTAAAAGGACCTTCCGGTGGTTTTTATATTGCTAAGGAGCAATTAAGAAAGCCTGTCATGGCGATTGTTGAGGCCATAGATGGGAGGGATGTGTTTAAAGAGTGTGGGTTGGGATTGAGCAAATGTTCCGCAACCCATCCCTGCCCTATACATGATGAGTATAAAGTCAGCCGTGATCATATTCAAAAACTATTCTCACAAAAAAAGATCATTGATCTTTGCGAACCAGTCAGTAAAGGTTTGGCTCATCTTGTTGGCTAGATAGCTGTTTTACCGGGTCAATCCCTGATCTTATATAGGGCGCCTGCTGATATTGCTCACAACAGGCATCGGTTTTCTTCAATAGTTTTGCGGCTGTTATTTCATAACCCTACAAAACAGTTAACACAATGAGCAATCACCAGTTTGTGTCCGCATCACAGGCAGTACAACATATTCAATCAGGCCACCGTGTTTTTATACACGGCAGTGCCGCTACGCCGGTCACACTTGTCAAAGCTTTGCAGAACCGGCATGCTGAGTTGAAAGATATAGAGCTGGTAAGCATTACCAATCTCGGAAATATCGATTTTGATAAGCCTGAGTACGGAAAGAGTTTTTTCTTTAATTCCTTGTTTGTTTCTGCTAATACAAGATCGGTGGTAAATAGCAGCGATGGTGATTATGTACCTATTTTTCTTAGTGAAATACCATTGTTGTTCCGCAGAAATATTTTACCGATAGATGTGGCATTGATACAGGTTTCGCCGCCTGACCTGCATGGCTATTGTTCGCTGGGCACTTCGGTAGATATTGCCAAAGCGGCAGTTGATACGGCCAAAATAATTATTGCACAGGTCAATCCTAAAATGCCACGTACACATGGCGATGGTTTTTTGCATGTCAAAAGAATTAATGCCATGGTATGGGATGAAAGTGATCTGCCGGAGGTGGATTATTCAACTAAGACCTCGGATGCTATTAAACAAATCGGAAAGAATGTGGCTTCGCTGATTGACGATGAAGCCACTTTGCAAATGGGCATTGGCAGCATTCCCGACCAGGTATTGCAAAACCTGCATGGCCATAAAAACCTGGGTATACATACGGAGATGTTGTCGGATGGTATCATTCCTTTACTGGAAAGCGGTGTTATTAATAATAGCCGGAAGAAAATCAACGTAGGCCGTTCCGTCACCGGGTTTATGGCCGGCACCAGGCAGCTCTACGATTTTGTGCATGACAATCCGCAAATGCGGGTGATGGATATTGCGTATGTGAATGATACGAGTGTGATACGCAGAAATCCAAAAGCAACTGCTATTAACAGCGCCATTGAGATAGATTTGACCGGCCAGGTATGCGCCGACTCAATTGGTGTTTATCAATTTTCCGGTATAGGCGGCCAAATGGATTTTATCCGCGGTGCGTCTTTGTCAGAAGGAGGCAAACCCATTATTGCTTTGCCATCTGTCACAACGAAAGGCCAGTCCCGTATCGTACCATTTTTAAAACAGGGAGCCGGCGTTGTTACCACCCGTGGCCATGTGCATTGGGTGGTGACCGAATATGGTATTGTCAACCTGTTTGGAAAGAACCTCAAGCAAAGAGGACGGGCATTGATCAGCATCGCCCATCCGGATCATCGGGAAGAACTGGAGAAAGCGTTTTATGATCGATTTAAATAGCCGTGTAAATACCCTCTGCCAGAAGGAGAAAGTAAAGATTTTTTGTTAAGTGGCAAAATGACTCGAAGATGAAACATCTTATTTCTTTTCTTCTATTATGTCAGTTGGTAAACTATCGTTCAATCGCACAAACCATTCAATATCCCGAAACAATCAAAAAACCTGTCATTGATTCCAAGTTTAAGCATTCTTGTTTGCTATTTACTTGTTTGTAAAATAAGTTGCAATCAAAGCCGTCCACCCTGTTTGATGCGAGGCGCCTAAGCCTCTGCCACTTTCACCATCGAAGTATTCGTAAAACAACAGATGATCTCTGAAATGCTCATCTGTTTGCAGTTTTTTCAAATTGCCAAATACCGGACGGATGCCTTCTTCATTTCGCTCAAAGATCCGGAGTACCCGGCGGCTCAATTCATCGGCCACTTCGTTTAACGTCATGTAACTGCCGGACCCGATTGGACATTCCACTTTAAAATCGTCTCCGTAAAAAATATGATATCGTCGTAAGCTTTCAATTATCAGCCAGTTCATAGGCAACCAGACAGGTCCCCGCCAGTTGCTGTTGCCGCCGAACATATTGTTGTCGCTTTCGCCGGGTGTATATTTTACTGTGTAAACCTGATCTCCTTCGTTAAAATGAAAAGGATGTTCCAAATGAAATTTCGAAAGGGATCGAATGCCATAATTGCTAAGAAATTCATTTTCGTCCAATAAACGTTTCAATGTCATCTTCATTCTGAAGCCCCGCATCAGGCTGAAGAGATGAGTATCATTTTTGTTTACTTTATTCCAGTGCGAAACAAGTTCGGCCAGGTCAGGCCGGTATTCTTCAAACCATTTTCTGCGCTTATCAAAAAATTCATCTTGTTTTATTTCATTGTCTGCTACGGTTTCTACCACAAAGAGTGGTATCAGACCCACCAGACTTCTGATCTTTAGGGATACAGATATATTATCGGGCAGGAGCAAGCGGTCATAATAAAAGTTATCCTCATCATCCCATAAATTTCCTTCTACTCCATTCATGGCGCCAGCGATGTAAAGAAAATGTTCAAAATACTTCGACGTTATCTCAGTATAAGCGGGATTATGCCATAAAAGCTCATGGGCAATGCGAAGCATATTCAGTGCATACATAGCCATCCAACCTGTTGCATCTGCCTGTTCGAGATACCTGCCATTGGGCAAAGGGTTGCTCCGGTCTATCACGCCAATATTGTCCAGCCCCAAAAAACCACCTTCGAAAATATTGTTACCTATTGCATCCTTTCGGTTTACCCACCAGTTAAAATTGAGCATGAGCTTATGAAATACTTTTTCCAAAAACAACACATCCCCTTTGCCCTGGTTAGCTTCCTTTTCAGCTTTGTAAATTTCCCAAATGGCCATGGCGTGAATCGGAGGGTTGCAGTCACTGAAGTTCCATTCATAAGCCGGCAGTTGACCGTTGGGGTGCATGTACCATTCGTTTACCATGTACAATAACTGACTTTTGGCAAATTCCCTGTCCACGATTGACAAGGCGTAACAGTGAAATGCCATGTCCCAGGCGGCAAACCAGGGAAACTCCCACTTGTCAGGTACCGAAAGAATTTCTTTGCTGTGAAGGTGTTTCCAATCGGTGTTCCGTAATTCCGATCGCTGCGAAGGTGGTGGAGGCTGTCCGGAATCACCCTTCAGCCATTGATGCACATCGTAATAATAAAATTGTTTACTCCACAACAGGCCTGACAGCGCCTGCCTTTTGATATTGATGATATCCGGATTCTTTTCATCTTTCAAAACTTTCCGGTAAAAAGCATCAGCTTCTTCTTTCCGTTGATTGAAGATTTGATCAAAACTTTCAAAGTCATAATTCGAATCCTGCGACAGAGATAAGCGAATGACAATATGTTCACCGGCAGGAATAGTGAGGTCATGATTGAAGGCAGCTTTGGTGCCTTTTTTTCCAGGGTTGATGCTTGCAGTGCCCCGGATTAGATAATCGTTGATGCCGTCTTTATAATAGCCTTTGATTCCAGCATGTCCATAGAGACGAACAATATTGGTTTCATTGTCACAGAACAATGATTCGGGTAAGTCTTGGCACCGAAGGTAATATTGACCCAGGGCCTGGTGATACGCCTCTATGGTTCCGGCTCTATTGGAATTTAATTGGGGCTTGTTAGTATCATGTCCCCAGGCCCATGTGTTCCGGAACCAGATGGTAGGAAGTACATGAATGGACTTCTCTTCGCTTGCCCGGTTATAGATAGAAATCAGAATTAGAATATGGTGTGGTGATTGTTTGGCGTATTCCACTACGATATCAAAATACCGGTTGTCGTCAAATACCCCGGTGTCAATAAGTTCAAATTCGGTGTCTTGTTTAGACCGGCGGCGATTTTCTTCAAGAAGTTGTGTATACGGAAAACATGCCTGGGGATATTTATACAACATTTTCATGTATGAGTGTGCAGGCGTATTATCCAGGTAGTAATAAAGTTCCTTCACATCTTCGCCGTGATTGCCTTCGGTATTGGTCAATCCAAAATAGCGTTCTTTGAGAATCGGATCTTGTTTATTCCACAGTGATAATGCAAAGCACAAAAGCTGTTCATCGTCACAAATACCTGCAATGCCTTCCTCGCCCCAACGATATGCTTTGCTCCGGGCCATATCATGTGTGGTATAGTTCCAGGGGTCGCCGTTTGCGCTGTAATCTTCCCGCACCGTCCCCCATTGCCGGTCGCTTACATAAGGCCCCCATGTTCTCCAATTTGCCGTTTTTACTCTTTCCTCTTCAATCGTCATAATGCGGATTTTTACATTTATGAAAAGACGTTCCAGGAAAAGTGTTCATCATTTTTCAAACATGATTGCTATTCTGAAAATATTCTTATTACTATAAAGAGCTTCTCTGACCTCAATTGTTAAGCCTGATACAGGATCGTCATTCTGATAACAAAAGAAATGAACTATAATCCGCCGCGGCGGACGAGTAAATTCATACCATCCGCGATGAAAATTTTTATGGTGAACCTGTCTGCCGACAGGCAAGATTCCATGTGACCAAAGAGCAATTAGTCATCACCTTACTTTTTTTATACTGAAAGTACACCTAAGTGGGGCTTCAGATGAATTGCGATTGTCAATCCTACTATTGATCATCGTCAGGAGTTTTCAGGTTTTTCATAATTACCTTTAAACAAGCGGATCATTAAATCTCTCTCATTGCAAACATCAAAAAGCTGAGCATAATAAACCAATGCACAGCAAAGGAGGAATGACGTCATGAAATATAAGCGCATCCTCATCACTCACTACGGCGGACCTGATGAGCTCCGCGTAGTTGAAGAAGAATGTCCCGAGCCAAAGAAAGGTGAAGTAAGAGTAAAAGTGTTGACAGCAGGCGTCTCTTTGCCCGACGTTATGATGCGGGAAGGCATTCATCCTGAAACACCACGGCTACCTTTTACACCGGGTTGGGATTTGGTTGGTATGGTGGATCGCCTTGGCGAAGGTGTTTCAGGAATACAAACAGGTCAGATAGTTGCTGCACTTCCGATCTTTGGTGCATACACAGAATTTGTCTGCCTGCCGCAAACCAGCCTGGTGCATGTACCAGCCGGACTGAATTACGCCGAAGCAGTCAGTCTTGTTTTGAACTACATCACCGCTTATCAAATGCTGCACCGTTCTGCAAAAGTCAAACAAGGCCAACGTGTGCTGATTCACGGTGCGGCAGGCGGAGTTGGAACGGCTCTCCTGCAGCTTGGTCGCCTCGCCGGGCTGGAAATGTATGGTACTTGTACATCAGCCGATGCGGCGGCTGTTTCCGATATGGGTTGTACCCCTATTGATTACGAACACCAGGATTTCGTAAAGGAAATTCACCGCCTCACAGGTGATGGTGTGGACGCCGTTTTTGAAAGCATTGGTGGCTCCCATATCTGGCTATCCCGCAAGGCGCTCCGCCATGGCGGTAGGGTGGTGGCCTTTGGTCTTACCGGCTCGCTGCGTGGGGGGCGGTCAACCCTAGGACGTTCGGGGCGCCGTCATCGCTTTCGTGCCATCTCCATCTTCGGGTTGTATATTGCCCTCAGCTGGATTCTTCCAAGCCGCAGACGGGTGGTTCCCTACAGCATCCAAACGCTCATGCGACTGAAACCGGCATATTTTCGACAGGATTTGACAGCTCTGTTTGATCTGCTTCAACATCACAAAATCAAACCGCTCATCGCACAGCAATTTCCGCTTGCCGAAGCCAGAAAAGCACATGAACTGCTCGGTAAAGGAGGTGTGACAGGTAAGCTTGTGCTTGTATGCAACAGCTCACCGGTTGAATAGGAGTTGCGACGTTGGCTGCTAAATATTTGAGGTATCGGTCATCCTGCCGGATTCTGTTTTGTGCCGGCAAAACCTGTCACCATATTTTCAATTCTTCAGAAGCTATTTTTAACAAAAGACAAAAACATTAGCATGGTTCAAGACCAAGACTTGAACGACCGATGGGCATTTTATCAGAGATTGTCTTACTGATTTTGTGTTAAGGTCATCCAGGTCTTTAGAAAATTTCTTTAGAAATTCGACTTTCATCAGGCGGATAGCTTTTTCATTATTTCAGCCCGGCTGATTTTTTTTGTTTTGTCAACCTCACGCAATAGTTTAGTTTAGACATACCGATATCTTCCAACTCATCCTGGGTCAATGACGAAGAATTAATACCGAGTTTTTTTAAAAGATCGGAAAGAAATTTAAATTCATTATCGTCTTTTGGAGTTATGACCAATGCTTTCATAAGCCAAATCTATTAAATAAAGATGCTTTATACAACGATCCGCTTGGCTGATCATTATGGATTCACCAACAAGGTTTAAAAAATCTTCTTATATCGCCTTACTAAAAGTCTCTTTGTTGGTTAATGAACTGCCCCGTTGGAGATACAAATCAAAAGCAGCACAAATATTTCGAATAAAATAATGCCCTTCCTCTGTAATCTTTAATTGGTGCAGATCAAATTCTACTAAACCATCTGCAGCCAACTGCTCCAATTGCGGGAAACAGAATTCCTGTAATACGGGGAGATGTTCCGGTTGAAATACAGTTGCTCCTTTACAGGAAATGTCTTTGATGTATTGACGGAAAGCCAGGTCCTCTTCATTTAAAAAATAACCGCGGGTGACAGCCAGCTCGCCTTTGTTTATAAGCGCATAGTAGTTATGCAATGTTTTGTCATTTTGTGCAAACGCATTACCAAGATCGCTGATGCTGGATACGCCAAGTCCTAATAAAAGTCCGCTGTTTTGCGTGGTATAACCCATGAAATTCCGGTGCAGCTTACCATTCTGTTTTGCGACGAATAGTTCGTCATGCGGCAGCGCAAAGTGATCCATGCCAATATCAGTGTATCCATGTGCTGTCAACAATTCTTTTCCCCTCAGGTATAACAGGATTTTTTCTTCAGCGCCGGGCAGGTCGGTTTCATTAAATAACCGTTGACCACGGCTTGTCCATGGTACGTGGGCATAACTGTAAAAGGCGATACGGTCCGGTTTTAAGGTGATCACCTGGTTGATGGTGTTTTCAATGCTTTGGATGTTTTGCAGGGGTAAACCGTAGATCAGATCGAAGTTCACCGAACGAAAGCCGGCTGCTCTTGCATTTTCAGTAGCCTGCTTTACATTTTCAAAAGGTTGGATTCGGTTAATGACCCGCTGTACTTCGGGATCAAGGTCCTGCACACCATAGCTGATCCGGCGAAAGCCCAGAGAATATAAAAGCTTCAAATGTTGTTTGGTCGTATTATTCGGATGTCCTTCAATACTGAATTCATGTTGCGGATGAACGATGCTGTATTTGAGTATGGCATCGAGCAGTCTTTTTAAATTTTGCGGCGAAAAGAAAGTAGGGGTGCCACCGCCCAGGTGTATTTCTCTTATAACAGGAGTTTGACTCATCAACCGGCGATAGAGTTTCCATTCTTTTTCAATGGCTGCCAGGTATTCTTCTTCCACAGAATGATTTTGGGTGATCTTTTTATTGCAACCGCAATAGGTGCATAGTGATTCACAAAAAGGCAGATGAATATAAATGCTGATGCCGTTGGCTGCGTTTTGTTTATCAAATTGCCGGGCAAATTGTCCTTTCCATTTCTCCTTATCGATGTTATCATACCAGAAAGGGACCGTAGGATAACTGGTATAGCGGGGTACGGGCTGGTTGTACTTTCTTACCAATAGCGGGCTGATGCTTGTAGTATTCATTTAGCAAATGTCATCTGCATCCATTTCGTATCATATGATTAAGGTTAAATACCAGGCAGATATTAATCATCCGGAAGTAAGACTAAACACTCGATCAACCAGCTTGACGATCCTCATTTTCCCACCTGATAAAAATCATGTGGTCCGAATACCTTGAATCATCATTTGCGGAAATAGTGCAGGATACTTTTGTCTCCGAAATGTCAAAAACAACAAATATGGAATCACCCAACGAAGAAAAATTTATTCCCAAAGGTGCCATGGCTTTCTTTATCCTGTTAGTCATCCTCGCACTGCTTTTCTGGTATGGTATCTATTTATTAATGATCGACCGAGTTTAAAACTAACTGATTATGACAATCGACAAATCTGAAAAAAAAGTAGTGGCGATCACCTTAGCGGTGATTGGCCTGTTTGTTTTTTCATTGCTCTATGCAAAGGGAAAATATAAAAGCGATGTACCGGAGTGCCTGCCGTACGACAAGGCCTACGAAGAACCGAAGATCAATAAACTGGACTCAACTACCTACCAGGTATTTTCTGTGGCTTCCATGTGGCAGTTTCAACCATCTGAAATATATGTACCCGTTGGCAGCGAAGTGGACTTCTACCTTACTTCAAAAGATGTGGTGCACGGTTTCAATATCGCCCAAAAAAATATCAATATGATGGCAGTTCATGGAGCTGTCAATAAGACAACGGTAAAGTTTGATAAGCCCGGCGTATATGATATCGTTTGCCATGAATATTGTGGCGTAGGTCACCAAAACATGCGGGCGCAGGTGATCGTCAATTATCCTGAAGCTAAATAAAATCGAAACTAACAAACATGCAAGTATCAAAATCATTCAAACGAGTCATCTTTCTTGAACTGGCCATCCCCGTAGCATTATTGACCATAGGCATTTATCATGGACTGATGCAAACAATCTACCGGGCCGGTGTCTTGCACCAAAGTGCTTTTGCAAAATTGGATTACTACCAGGGTCTCACGTTGCACGGTGTGATCAATGCGCTGGTACTTACTACCTTTTTTGCCGTGGCTTTTGGTCATGTGACGATCGCTTTCTATTTTAAAAAAGAGCCGAATAAAAAATTAATGTGGCTTAGCTTCTGGCTTATGCTGACCGGTGTGCTGATGGCAGCCTGGGCCATGCTGGCCGGTAAAGCATCTGTACTGTACACTTTTTATCCGCCATTGAAAGCACATCCTTTGTTCTATCTCGGCGCTGCTCTGCTAATCGTGGGATCATGGATTCCTTTGTTTGATTGGGCAAGAATGTACAATCAATGGAAAAAAGAAAATCCTGAAACCAAAACACCATTAGCGGTATTAGGCACCCTCATCAATTTTATCATTTGGTTTGTATGTACACTGGCTGTAGCCTATGAAGTGCTGGTATTATTGATTCCCTGGTCCATGGGATGGACAGATACCGTGAATGTGAACCTGGCAAGAACATTATTCTGGTTCTTTGGCCATGCACTGGTGTATTTCTGGTTGTTACCTGCCTACATCATGTTTTATACCGTTCTTCCAAAAGTGGCTGGTGGTAAATTATATTCTGATCTTGCCGGGAGAGTTGCGTTGTTCCTGTTCTTATTGTTTTCAATTCCGGTGGGTGTGCACCACCAATACAGCGATCCGACTATTACACAAGGTGTAAAATTCTTTCATGGCATGCTGACCTATGGTGTAGCAATACCAAGCTTTATCACTGCTTTCACACTGGCTGCGTCGCTGGAATATGCAGGCAGGCAGAGAGGAGCCAAAGGATTGTTTGGCTGGATGGCAAAGCTCCCCTGGTTTGACGAGAACAGGTTTTTGTTTGCCTATTTTATCGGTGGCCTGATTTTATTCGTATTCGGTGGCGTTACCGGCATCATCAATGCTTCTTATTCATTAAACACAGTAGTACATAATACGGCCTGGATGCCGGGGCACTTTCACATGACCGTAGCTGGTCCGGTGTTCCTGAGTATTGTGGGTATGAGCTTATACATTTATTCAAAACTGAGTGGAAAGAAAATTGCGTTGCCAAAGCTCAATACCATCATTCCTTATTTATGGGTAATAGGCATGCTGATCTTTTCTTTCGGTATGAGCTGGGGTGGTTTGCGTGGCGAACCACGGAGAACCAATCTCGGCACTTCTTATCTCGATCCTGAAAACCCACTTTTCCGTAGCGACTGGGTGCCGACTACATTGTTGGCTTTGCTGGGTGGTATCATCATGTTTATTGCCGGTATGCTTTTCATCATTATTTTCTTCGCTACCATTTTCAGCAAAAAGAAAGTGGAAGGAGAGTTGGAGATACCGGTAAGTGAAGCTTATCATGATGAAAAACGAGTACCCATTTTTGACAGGTTTAAACCCTGGCTGGTGACTATGCTGGTGATCATCCTGCTGGCTTATGTCCCCGCTCTGTATAATGTAAATAAAAACAGTGGACCGGGTTCTCCACGATTCAATATAGATAACCCTGTACCGGAAGCGTCAGTTAAGAAGTAATGCAAAAAAGATCCACGATAGTATTGTTCATCGTAGCCGTGTTTGTGTTGCCGTTCAGCGCCTGGGCCTTGCTGAATTTCTACGAAAAAAAGTTTCAAGCATTGCCGGTCATTGGTAAAACAAAAGATCATCACATTGGTAGTTTCCGGTTGGTGAACCAGGATGGGACTGTAAAAACGGAAAAGCAGTGGGATGATAAGATTGTGGTGGCAGATTTCTTCTTCACGCATTGTCCAACCATTTGCCCGAAAATGACAAGCAGTATGAAGCGGGTCAATGAGGAATTTAAAAATGACAGTGCCATCTGGCTGAGTTCATTTAGTGTTGATCCCGAAAGTGACAGTGCCACACAGTTAAAAACGTATGTAGACCGGTTTGGAATTGTTACGGCGAAGTGGGATCTGCTGACCGGTGATAAAAGAGAGATCTACAAACTGGCCCGTAACAGTTTTATGATCGTGGCAACGGATGGTGATGGTGGTCCGAATGATTTTATCCATAGCGAAAGGCTGGTGCTGATCGATCCACAAAAGAGAATACGGGGCTACTATGATGGCACCAGCGACACAGAAGTGAAACAATTGGTAAACGATATAAAAAAATTAAAACATGAACTGTAAGAAATTACCACTACTGCTATTATTATTGAGCGGAGTAATCCTGGTACATGCAGCTCCGCCGGTTGAAGAAGGGAGAACAATTTTTACCAGCCGCTGCGCTGCCTGTCACAATATAAATAAGGCAATGACCGGTCCCGCTTTGGCCGGCGTGGATCAGCGACGCTCTATTGACTGGATCATCAAATTTGTGCATTCATCACAAACGCTGGTAAAAAGCGGTGACAAAGATGCGGTGGCCGTTTTTAACCAGTTTAATAATGTGCCAATGCCCGATCATCCTGATCTGACGGATGATCATATCAAAAGTATTGTGGAGTATATAAAATCAGAGGCGAAACCTGCCGGTGAAGAGAAAGCGCCATTTGCCAAACCTGCGGTAAAGAAAACAGACTACAGGCCGCTGTCGCTGCAAAAAGATTATGGCTTTTTTATCGCTTACCTGGCAGCCGTGATAATGCTGATTGCCGCATTAGTATTTTTGGTACACTTAAATAAAGTCAGGCTTAAAACACAGGAACAAAAGAATGCTGTGTAATGAATTCAAAATAGTTGGTTTTCGTTTCAATCTCAGGCTCCCGATTCTTCGGGGGCTTTTTTGTTAAAGAGGTTCGAATCCGGCTTTCTGTCTACCAATTGCCTGCAACCAGCCATTCAAGATATTTTCTGCTTTTTTGTTTTTTTAACCGGAGTTCTTGTTTCCTTGCTTCCAGTTCTGTTGAGAAGTTCTTTGTTGCTTTGATCAAATAAGGTCTGCAGTTTCGTGTTGCAGTTACCATTCCGGCGTTATGTCTTTCTAATCGTTTCAAAACGTCTGAACAATAGCCAATGTAATAGCGATCACATTTTTCAGAATATAAAATATAGGTAAAGTACATAAAACAACAAAAGCGACTTGCGTCGCTTTTAAGTTGTGCCCCGGAACGGAGTTGAACCGTTACGACCGTTGCGGGTCACAGGATTTTAAGTCCTGCGTGTCTACCAATTCCACCACCGGGGCAATCATTTTATTAATAACAAGAACTAAATTATTTTGAACCGTTGCGACCGTTGTGGGTCATCCCGATTGTAATCGGGACGTGTCTACCAATCCTGCCTGCCGTCAGGCAGGTCCACCACCGGGGCAATCATTTTATTAATAACAAGAACTAAATTATTTTGAACCGTTGCGACCGTTGTGGGTCATCCCGATTGTAATCGGGACGTGTCTACCAATCCTGCCTGCCGGCAGGTCCACCACTAGGGCATTCGATTCTCAACGAGAACGAAAAAAAAATCCCTCCGCCAAAGGAGGAAGGACTTTCAGAGCGGAAGACCGGGCTCGAACCGGCCACCCCGACCTTGGCAAGGTCGTGCTCTACCAAATGAGCTACTTCCGCTTATGGATTCCGGAACTCTGTTCCGGATTAAAGTTTATCGGAACAGAGTTCCGATGTCCAAAGAACTAAGGGGGTGCAAAAATAGGTATATCAGCTTTTGCAAAAAAATTTTTTAGCTAAAATTATTTATACTTTGGCGTGTATAAGGTGCTTTCCTGGATCGGCACTTTTGGCTTCTCAAAGCGTTTGGTGCTGAGCATATAACAACCGCCTAAAATAAATGCTACCACGCAGGCTATCTGCAGGTAAAAAAGAAAAGCGGAGGAAGAAACCCAGTTATGTGTAAAATCCCTGTCCTGTACCTTTTGCAGTTCTTGTTGATATTCGTTTTGGATAGTCGCCATGCTGAGATTAATTGTGGTGCAAAAATAGGGGTTCAAAATAAATAATTATCCTGTTTTATCCGCAATTTCAAAAAAGGTTTTTTTCTTCCTGATAAAATATTGCCAGATTATACTTTTTGAAATATATCCATCCAGCTTCGAAGGGCTTATGATTGCACTTGTCTTATTCTTCGCAGGAGAAAATCGCCATTTTATAAATGCACAATGCGCTTTCATCACGGCCCTGAAGTAGCCTGCATCACCTGATAACAGTTCTTTGAACGCAGCGACCATGTCCAACAAAATGCGATAAGGAATGAGCCAGTTTTTTTTGGAAGACGGAACATTTTTGGAAAGCATGATGAGATTGTTTCGAAAGTTGAGAAAAGTCTTTTTTGAATTTCCTTTTGGCAGCGTTCCTCCGCCTACATGATATACGATAGAAGCAGGACAGGAATAAATTTTATATCCCGCCAGTTGCATGCGCCAGCACAGATCAATCTCTTCCTGGTGAGCAAAAAAGAAATCATCAAAGCCATTCATTTGTTGAAAAACGGCAGCCCGGATAAATAAGCAGGCGCCGCTCGCCCAAAAAACAGGGGCCGCCTGGTCGTATTGTCCCCGGTCCTCTTCGCAGGTATCGAAAACCCGGCCTCTCGAAAAGGGATAACCATATTTGTCGATCCAGCCACCGGCAGCACCGGCATATTCAAACATTTTCTTATTGTGAAAAGAAAGAATCTTCGGCTGGCAGGCTGCTATGGAAGCATTGTTTTCCAGCAAACCGACCATGGGTTCTATCCAACCGGGGGTTACTTCAACATCAGAGTTTAATAAAATGAAATAATCCGCATCAACCTGCTTCAGGGCTTCATTATAACCTTTGGCAAAACCAAAATTTTCGGCAAGGCTGATAATGCGAACGGAAGGGTAGTGCTGCTTTAAAAATGAAATGGAATCGTCTGTTGAATTGTTGTCTGCTACAACCAGGTCATAATTTCCATAAGTGGACCTGCAAACAGAAGGCAAAAACTGTTCAAGAAAATTTCTCCCGTTCCAGTTAAGAATGACGATAGCACATTTCGGTAAAGGCATCAATGCTTATTGATAAATTTGTTCAAACGTACAGAAACTTTTTCATCCCGTCTTTGCTGGGAATGGTAAGAAAGCTTAATATTTACACATAAAATGAACGGGACGAATTATCCTTGTTAAATTGAGAACATGTTTCAGCAACTTTTAAATTGGCGGATAGGACTGGCGATGATTGCCATACTGATTGTTACAGGTACTATCTTTTATTCCCGTTATGTGTCCCGGAAGATTGCCAAAGAAGAAAGAGGGCGGGTTATAGCTTTTGGAGAATCGTTAAAAATAAAAGCGCTGAGTGAGGATCCCAATGTATTGCTTTTTACCAACCAGATTGCCGGGGACAATGTAGACATCCCGATTATTGAAACCGATGAGAACGATAATCCGTCGGGTCAGTACGTCAACCTTGATTCCGTCAAAGTGGCCCGTGATAGCAACTACCTGCGCAAAATGGTAAAGCATTTTGGAAGTATCAATCCGCCCGTGCTGGTTGAAATCACCAGGGAACCGCTTACTTATACTAAATACTATTATGGTGAGTCACAACTGCAAAACGAAGTACGCTATTATCCGCTGGTGCAACTGGTGATAGTTGGATTATTTATTATCGTGACGCTGCTGACATTGCGCAGCAATTATCGTTCGGTGCAAAACCAGGTATGGGCCGGTATGGCAAAGGAAACAGCACATCAATTGGGAACACCCGTATCATCGCTGGAGGGCTGGGTAGAAGTGATGAAAGAGAAAACCGAAACGCAGGGTATTGCACAGGAACTGGGTAAGGATGTAACAAGACTGCGTCTCGTATCCGATCGCTTTGGAAAAATTGGCAGTAAGCCGCAACTGGATGTAATCGATATTGTAAAACAGGTGAGTGATATGGTGGATTATATCCGGAAGCGATCACCGGGTTCCGTAAGTTTCGTGGTCAATACATATGGCAAATCATCCATCAATGCTACTGTTTCGGCTCCTTTGTTTGACTGGGTGATTGAAAATCTTTTGAAGAATGCGTTGGATGCGATGGAGGGAAAAGGATACATCAAGGTGGATATCAGGGATGAAAAAAAAGCAGTGATCATTGATGTGACGGATACCGGCAAGGGGATTGCCCGGCAAAATATTTCTAAGGTTTTCAAACCCGGGTTCACCACTAAAAAAAGAGGGTGGGGACTAGGCTTAAGTCTTTCGAAACGCATTATAGAACAATATCACAAGGGAGAGATCTTTGTCAAGCAATCAGAGCCGGGAAAAGGAACGACATTTAGAATAATGCTGAAGAAATAGTTCAATAGTTTACTGGCCTGCCTGTCGGCAGACAGGTTTAAAAGTTCGCAAGTTCAAGGGAAATATTCTAAAAAACTTTACCTCCCCTCCCCGGAGGGGAGGAAGCAATTTTGCATAAGGAAATATTCGATGGGGGTGGGTTTGTGGTTTGCGAAATTTGGGTAGCACCAATATTCTTCTTTCCAACATATCTGTTATATTTGCACTCCCATAAAGTTGCCCGATTGAACTTTCAAAAATTGGTAAACTTTAGAACTTAGTCTGCCCAGGTGTTGAACCTGCCGGCAGGCAGGATTGGTAGACCAGTCCCTTTGGGTTAACTTATGTTCATAGTCTATGCCATAAGAAGTGAGGTGAGGAATTATATTTACGTTGGTTTGACTGGAGATATTGAAAGGAGGCTTAAAGAGCATAACAATGGGGAAAACCGAAGTACAAAAGCTTACAAGCCATTTGTGCTTATTTATACCGAAACTTTTCAAACGAGAGTTGACGCAAGAGAAAAAGAGAAGTTTTTGAAATCAGGCATTGGAAAAGAATCTCTGAAGAGATTGAAATAATTGCCCAGGTGTTGAAATTGGTAGACAAGCCACTTTGAGGTGGTGGTGTCCGAAAGGACGTGCTGGTTCGAATCCAGTCCTGGGCACAAAAAAGGATAGTTCGATAGGTTCGGATTATCCTTTTTTGTTATACTATCTTTTTACTGCCGCTGGCAACCGTGGTATCATGTTGCGTCCTTAGTCATTTAAATTAACTTTACCCCTGCATCACAACAAAGACCGTTATACACCATGAAACTATTTGAATTTAGCTTGCTTACCCAATGCGAACAACTGGACCTGCTTTACAAAGAAGGCACTTTTATTGGTAAACTCAGGGAAGAATCACAGTATAAAATTTTATACCAGTTCAATAGTTTTTATGTAGAGATCATATATAAAAAATACCGGCGGGTTGTGAGCAGGATACGTTGTTTTGAATCAACTAACCGGCTCGATGCTTACCTGCATCAAATGGATATTGAAGAACTCATCAGTTGCTGTTAGAAGAAAAAACATTTTACCAGGTGTGTTTACTTTATTTTATTTTTGACGCAACCCCCAATTCATGATAAGCAATTTTGACTTCATCAAACATTCCATATTATATGCTGACGATGATCCGGATGACCTGATGATCGTAAAAGACGCTTTTGAAAAATATGCTGAGAATATTGAGCTGGTAACGGCAAACGATGGTGTCGAAGCTGTCCAGTATTTAAAATCGCTTTCCCCGATAGAGCCTGCGCCCTGTTTAATCATTTTGGATATTAATATGCCACGAATGAATGGCAAAGAAGCACTGAAAGAGCTGCGAAGCATGGATCGGTTTAAACATACTCCCGTCGTTCTTTTTACCACGTCCTCTCTTCCCGACGACAGGGAGTTTGCCTTAAAATACAATGCTGGTTTTATTACAAAGCCGCTGGACTTCCGCCAGATTACTATTATTGCTGATACATTTGTGGAGCACTGTACCGATGAGATCAAAAGAAAGATAATAAAGAAAATAATGTAATCTCAGGTTTTCCCGGAGGCTATTTTACTATAAGCTATACTCTCTATACGGATATACCTATTAACGCCGCAACTAAGTCAGGACTATAGTAACGAACAGCTTAACGGCACAAGTATTGAAACTTTCATTTCGTTTTTTGGGACGGCAATACACTTCGCCAGCTTTATTTTTCCAGTGCAATCTTGTATCTCATGAACGACGGAAAATGCTTTCCTGTAGAAGAACTTCCCCCTTTCACTTCAAATTCTCCGGGGCAGTCCGATTTTTCATAGCTTTAATATGTAATTTCTATTTGTTGACAAGAAGAGGTTGAATTGGAATATAATTTGGTTTAGTGAGGATTAGTATTTTATTGAGACTTAAATCGATTACCCTATAATTTGGTTTGCTCAATTATTAAAAGATCATTTATGAGATTACTTCGGCTATTATCCTTAGTCTTTATTGTTGCTTTTACCGACTCGTTCGCCCAATCAAACAATGACTCAATTACGGTACCTGGCTCAACATTATTTAAAATCAATGGTGGCAGAAAATTCTGGATGGGCGCTAATTACCGGCGGGAATGGTTGACACCGGTAAAAGTTCCGGTGATCAATCTTGCTACGGAGGCCGGGGGACTTACCCCGGTAAAACGGGGCGGTGGCAAACAAACCCGTTCACTTCGCCTGGAAAATGCCAATAAAAAGGAATATAATTTCAGATCGATTCAAAAATTTATTACCAGCAAAACATTGCCGGCCGATCTGCAAAGTGAGGCAGCAGAAGACCTGGTAGCGGATGGTATTTCGGCTTCATATCCCTATGCTGCATTGTCAATGCAAACATTGGCTGAGGCGGCAGGTGTGCCTTATCTTAAAGTGAGGGTAGTGTATATACCGGATGATCCCCAACTCGGTGAGCATCGAAAAGATTTCAAAAACCTGTTGGCCTACCTGGAAGAGAAAACACCGGACTCCGTAAAAAAAGATTATGACACCGAAGAGGTGGTGAAGAAACTTCGGGATGATAATGATAACTCTGCCGATCAGCATGCATTATTGAGAGCAAGAATACTGGACATGTTCGTCATGGATTTTGACAGGCATGAAGGACAATGGGAATGGGGAGCTTACGATAAAGACAAAGGCAAACAGTTTTATCCCATTCCCAAAGACAGAGACCAGGCTTTTTATATTAACCAGGGAGTGCTACCACATATTGTGCAATGGCCCTGGTTGGTGCCGCAACTGGAAGGACTCAAAGCCAGGACAAAGAACATAAAACGCTTCAACTTTGCTGCCCGCAATCTCGACCGGTTTTTCCTGAATGGCTTAACGGAAAAAGATTGGCGGGATGCTGTAGATGCTTTTCTTCCAAAAATGACAGACGCTGTTATTGAAAAAGCGATCGCACAACAACCACCTGAAATTAGAAATATTTCAGGTGACAAGATCATTGCTATTTTAAAAGAAAGACGAAAATATCTGGCAGCGGACGTGATGGAGTATTACAAATTCCTCGCAGAAATCGTTGACGTCACCAGCAGTGATAAAAAAGAACTGTTTGATATTTCACGCCATGAAGATGGATCCGTTTTGCTGCAGGTCTATAAGATTAGTAAGGGGGGCGAAAGAGATATCAAAATGTTTGAAAGGTTGTTTGATCCCGGTGACACAAAGGAGCTGAACTTATATGGATTTGGCGGCGATGATAAGTTTGTCATCAAGGGATCCAATGATAAAATCAAGATCCGCATGATCGGTGGTGATGGCGAAGATGTATTTGAAAATACAGCTTCGTCGGGTAAAGGCGGAATTGTTTATGATAGTTTGCCAGGCAACAATACGATCGTTGGTAATCTGAAAAATAAAATGGCAAAAGATAGTATGGCCAATTATTATAACCCGATCTATTATAAATACAACCAGGTAATACCATTTTTGTCCGTGGGCTTCAACCGGGATGATGGAGTTTACCTGGGTGGTTGGCTCAAGGTCATACATCATGGATTCAGGAAAACGCCTTACAAAAACAGCCACACCATTACGCTGAATCATGCATTGCGGACAAAGGCTTTCAATTTTAAATATAATGCCGAGTTTATCGGGACGTTTGGCAGGCGATCCGATCTGTTGTTTGAAACAGATATCCAGGCCCCCAATATCACCAACTTTTTTGGCTACGGCAATGCAACGGTTTATGATAAGTCAAAACCGGGTAAGTTCCGTTATTATTGGACAAGGTATAACCTGGGAGACATTTCCTTATTGCTGCGTAAAAATTTTTCAGAGAAAGTTATTGTGACATTGGGACCGACATTCCAGTTTTTTAAAATGGATTCCACCGACAAGAACAACAGGAAGAGACGGATTGTGCAGGAGTTTGATGATGACCTGGATAGAAGCACCGCCTTTACAAAGCAATCCTATGTTGGTGCTAAATTTTCATTGACGGCTGATACCCGTGATAACAAAGTGTTGCCCGAAAAGGGAATATTCTGGCAGACAAGGGTTCGCTATTTATCGGGATTGAATGAAACGAAGTATGATGTCACGCAAGTCAATTCTGATCTCAGTTTTTATATCAGTCTTGTAAAAAATGCATTAGTGTTGGTGGATAGAGTTGGCGGTGGTCACAATTTTGGAGATTTTGAATTTTACCAGGCGCAATACCTCGGCAGTGAAGATAATTTGCGTGGCTACAGAAAATACAGGTTTGCCGGTGAGTCGAAATTTTACAATAATGTTGAGCTGAGATGGCGGATAGCGAATTTCAAAACCTATCTCTTTCCCGGATCATTGGGCTTTCTCGGATTTTATGATACCGGCAGAGTGTGGGCTGACAATGACGATAGTAATAAATGGGTGAGCGGTTATGGTGCAGGTTTTTGGATATCACCGCTTCGTCGCATGGTACTGACATTTACATACGCCGCTTCCAAAGAAGATAACTTGCCTTTGATTGGCCTGGGTTGGAAATTTTGATCAGCTATCTTTCTAAGAAGATGTTTAAATTTTTCAGAATAGAACTTGCCTGTCAGCAGGCAGGCGCAGCCATGTTAAGATAGTGATGATTTTCGCTGATTTTATCTTAGTAAATCATAATAATCAGCATTATCAGCGTTCCACTTTTGCATTTAAGCGGCTTCTGATTGAAAAGCAAAAGCCGAAAGTAGAAACTTCCGGCTTTTATATTTAGACCCTAATCAATGCTTGATTAATGTATGCCGATACTTTTTATCAGCATATTGTACCGAAATGTAATAGACGCCATTGGGCAAATGTCTTACATCGAATTGTTTTGCTGTATTGATCTTCTGCGTGATTAAAGCTGCACCGTTATTGTTGTATAAGATAACTGTTGCTTGTGTAATACTGGCTGGCAGTTTTATTGTAAAATGATCCAGTACAGGGTTAGGATAAATGTTGATACTATTTTTTGATTGTTGGATGTTTACTACTACAACTTTTGAATACGTGTACCGGCCATCGATGTCTACCTGTTTCAACCGGTAATAGATTTTTTCTGCATCGTTGGTTAAGTCATCTGTATAAGAATATTCCAGTGTAGCATCACTGTTGCCAGCGCCCTTAATGATCTTGATAGAGTGAAAAATACTACCATCTTTGCTACGCTTCACTACGAAATGCTCGTTATTAATTTCCTGCGACGTGGCCCAATTAAGAATAACTTTTCCGTCTTTTTCCCGTGCGACAAAATATTCAAGGTTAACAGGCAGAGTAGACCCAACGGAGGCAAGGCCGGTTAATGCAGTTGTGTTATACACCGGTGCGCTAACACCGTTATATTCAAATATGCTGTAGTGATAAGTGTTCTGCGAAAGCCCGGTAATAGTAACTGAGTTTCCTGTTCCGGCATAAACCACATATTCACCTGCGGCCAGTTGAGAACCACTTTTGAAAACAGCATTGGCAGGGTACACGCTAAGGTTGACAGGTGTTGCCGTTATTGCAGATCCTTCTTTCATCACTACGATACGTCCGCTTCCATTTCCATTTTGCCAGCTTAAGGTGAGGCTATTGATAGTTGTTGATGCATTTATATCATGACTATTAACAGAAGGTGCCATCGCGGTAGCGGAGCTGGCTGTTAATGTGGAACTGGTAAGATAACGCACCAAACTTTCAGTACCATTATACTCAAAAACGGCAAAATGATACGTGGAGGCTGGCTGCAGGTTGGTAATGTCCACCGTACTGCCTATACCATTATAAACTATATACTCGTTGTCACCAAGATCAGTGCCTGTGCCGAATACGGCATTGGCGGTATAGCTTGTTGCAGCAACAGGGACAAAGCTCACTGGGCCATCCTTTTTCATGACAACTATTCTTTTTTCACCATTGCCATTGGTCCATTTAAATGTCAGTTTATTTCCATCGATACCAGTGAAAACAGGATTTAGGGAAGGTGTCGTGGGCACCGTAGCTCCCGGGACATCAATAGTAGTAAAACTAATCGTGGAAGAAATACCACGCAGGTAGGCAGGTTCAGCAGAACCATTGAATTCAAAAGCACTGACATAATACGTTGTCAATGGCTTCAGGTTATATACAGCAAAAGAACCAGTGCCGTTGGAAGAGACTACAACATAGTTGCCATCGCTGATATGTGTGCCCGCAGTACCAAAGGTGGCGTTGTAAGTATATTTTATAAGGTCCTGCGGCTCCACATTTACTGCAGCGCCTTCACGCATAATAAACAGGCGGCTTGTTCCATTACCCTTTGTAAAATTAATAGTGGCCTGGCTGGCTTGTATGCCAGTCGCACTTTGGATGGTAGTTTGGGTAGTGGGCCAGGTAGCAGTAGAGGCTGAAGCCGGCAACCAGCAGGAGGTAAGATAATCAGGTTTGCCATCGGCCCCCAAATTGTACTCAACTATTGCAAAGTGGTAAGTACTGCTAATATCCATTTGCTTCAGGTCAACAGAATAATAAGAGCCGTCATATACCACAAATTCATCGGCAGAAAGAGCTGAGCCTTCGCCCACATTCGGGCTGGCGCTGTAAATGGTTCCATCAACAGGCATCGTTGTCACCGCAGATCCTTTGCGGGCAATAATAATCCGTTTGGCGCCATTGCCATTTGTCCACACCAGCCTGAACGAACTTCCTTCGGTAAAAGTGGTCCAGGGAGAAGTGGCGCAGGCAGTGGGTTCTACTGGTATTGAAAAACTAAACGTTGCCCCCGTTCTGGAGTAAACCGGTGCAGAATTCCCGTTAAACTCGAATATAGCCACATGATAAGTGATGCCAGGTTTCAGGTTGTTTATGGTAAAAGGATTACCATTGATAAGACCATGTGTGACATAGTTGCCCGGAGTTATTTGAGTGCCGCTGCCAAAATTGGTATTGCCTGCATAAGTTAAATAATCGGAGGGTACGGCGTCAACAGGGCTTCCTTCTTTTACTATAACCATTCGGTATGCTCCGTTGCCATGTGTAAGCCCGATAGAAGCACTGCTGCCTGTAAGGCTTGTTAATCTCAGGTTGGAGCCGATGGTAGTTGGTATAAGCGCCGTGCTGCCTGTTTTTATCGCGGAACTGCTGGTCAGATAATAGGTGTTGCCTGCATTATCAATATCATAGTCGTATATCCTGAAATAATAAAGCGTATTTCCTTCCAGGTTCGTGACGTCGACAGAATTGCCAGCGATGGCGGCTACTACAAATTCACCGGGAGCAATTTCTGTGCCCGCTGTTCCAAAAACTTTATTGGCCGCATAGTTTATGCCATTGACAGGTGCAGCTGTAACGGGCCCATTTTTGCTCATGATAAATAATCTTCTTGCACCATTACCTTGTGTGCAGCCTACTCTGAAACTGTTTCCTTCTACATAACTTAAACCAATGGACGACGATGCAACTGTAGGCCCGGTATGAGTGACGAATGAAGTTGTCGCAGCCGGGTCTAGAAATACAGGCGATGAGTTGCCATTATACTCAAAAATAGAAAAATGATAAGTTGTGTTCGGCTCGAGATTTTTTACAGTAGTGGATATTCCATTTGCTTTGTACACTACAAAATTGTCAGTATTGATTTTTGTTCCGCTGCCAAAATTCTCTTCTGCATAATAATAGGTAAGGTCAACTGGCGATGCATTTACGGGTGCCGCTTTTCGAGCAAGTATCAAACGACCACTGCCATTTCCTTTTGTGAAATTTAACGTAATAGCATTACCAATGGCAGTTGATGTTGTGAATGCTGCCTGTGTTGTTGGCGCTGTTACGGTAGACACACTGCCGGTAAGAGGCAACATCAGGTATTCAGCATTGGTGCCGGTCCCATTGTATTCAAATACGGCGAGGTGATAAGTAGTTCCGGGTTTTAAATTTTGAAAAATAAAGCTGTTCCAGCTAGTTTTGCTCGCTACAACAAATTCTCCCGGCCCGGTAAATTCGGTGCCGGTTGTTCCAAAATTAGAATTGCTGCTGTATTCTCTTCCATTTAAAGGCAAACCTGTAACCGGACTGCCTTCTTTCATGACGATTATTCGGTAAACACCATTTCCCGTGGTAAAATTGGTAGAGAACCTGTTTCCGTCAAGGTCACTGAATTTTAAGTTGCTGCCGGTAACCGTTGGTGGTGCAGCGAATACGGATGCTTGTGTAAACAGCAAGAGCACTAGAAAAGTAAAAATCTTTTTCATAAAGGTTTAAAGAGTTAAGTATAAAAAGTCGTCCCGTCTTTGATGTGGTCAAAGCGATAGAATGGTTTCGAAGGATGAAAAAGGAAGTGATAAAGCAGGGTACATAAAGAATTCAACACAATCGGGCCACAGATACCAGCTATAACTAACTTTTTGGAGACACGAAACTATTTGTGGCAACCCGGTTGTTTACTGGCGAAATGCTTAAACCGGAATATTCAACGTATTAGTTGTATAAATTTTTGCTTTAATCGTATGTGAGAAATTTTTTATTAAAGCAGTTGCATGATTACACAATAAAAAGCCGCATCGTATGATGCGGCTCCTGATGCTGAAGATAAATTTGAATTAATGATTCACCAGTTTCATAGCGCCATCACTATAGCGTTGACCAATGTTGGGATATTTTGCTATCAGGGTTTCTATTTCCTGCAGGTCTTTAGATGTTAGTGTAATATCGACGGCTGCTGCATTCTCTTCCAGGTATTTTCTTTTTTTAGTGCCCGGTATTGGGATGATGTCATCACCTTGCGCCAGTACCCAGGCCAGGGCTAGTTGTGCAGGAGTGGCTTTTTTAGAAGCGGCCAGTTCCGCAAATTCTTCGACCAGCTTGTTATTATTCTCCCAATGTTCATTGTCAAACCGGGGAAGTGTTCTGCGAAAATCATCCGCTGCCAATGAATCTTTTTCGCCAAGAGTGGCGGTGACAAGACCTCTTGCCAGTGGACTGTAAGGAACAAACGTAATTCCTAGTTCCCTGACAGTTTTTAATATCTCATTCTCGGGATCTCTTGTCAGCAACGAATATTCGCTTTGCAGTGCGGCGATTGGGTGAACCGCATGTGCCTTACGTATGGAAGCAGGCGAGGCTTCTGATAAACCCAGGTATTTTACTTTTCCTTCTTTCACCAGGTCCGCCATTGCTCCAACCATATCTTCTACGGGCACATTAGGGTCGATACGATGGGCATAATAAAGATCAATCGTCTCTATATTTAATCTTTTTAGACTCTTTTCCACGGCCTGTTTCAGGTAAGCGGGAGAACCATCAAAGTAGGTGGCAGAAGTGCCGGCAAAATTGGAAGTGCTTCCTTCTCTTTGGCGAAAACCAAACTTTGTTGCAATAAATACTTTATCCCGGTTGGGCGCCAATATTTTTGAAATTAGCTCTTCATTGTGGTCAAAGCCATACATATCAGCCGTGTCCCAGAAGTTAATACCCAGTTCGAGTGCCCTGTTAAGCGTGGCCAGGGACTCAGCATCATTCCGCGGGCCGTAGGCAAAACTCATACCCATGCAGCCAAGGCCAATGGCAGAAAGCTTTTCACCTGTGTTGGCCAGATTTCTATACTTCATACTTATTATATTTTATTTTCAGTTGGTAGTAAATACAGCTATTTATAACAACTATCGTATAGAAATGTTTGGAAGCTGGTTATAGACCCACTGTCTTATTGGAAAGTGTAAGCGTATTCGATTTTGCCGGTGAGCTCTTTTTGTTTATTAAACAGCGCTTCTTTGGTCTTCAGACCCTTTTCATTAAAGATATATCGCCAGATGATATAGTCAGGCCGGTTGGATGATACCACATTCATTTTTTGAATCACCCTGTCAGACTCATCGTACTCAAAGAGCATGTCAGGCATCAATTTTTTTAATTTCTTGTCATAACGGACAACATCCGTCAACCGGTTTTTATCATCATAATAGTAATATATAGGGTCAAAGGCAACATCCCGCCTGTACAAATGCTCGTCAATTACGTTTCCTTTATCGTCCACGGTAAAGCGATATTCCATGCTATCTGTACCATTGGTGATCCGCCAAAGTTTTTCAGGTTTGCCCGCGGCATTATTGATATAGGAATGCTCAATGGTTTCAGAAAAGTCTTTCAACGAATCAGTAGTAGTAGTTTTGATGGAGACAATATTACCTTTTCCATTATAAGAATATACGGTTGTACTTTTTATGTCTTTTGACGAGTCAATTATGCCGATAAGTTTCAGCTGGTCATCAAATTGGTACGACTGGCGGGTTATTTGCTGACCGTTTCGGCTTGTAATTTTCAGAATCTTTTTGGATGGGTCAATTTCCTGCCATTCGTTGAAGTCCGTTGTTTTTACATTGCGGGCGTCATAGCCAGTGGCTGTTACGGTTTTTACCTTTTGATTTAGGTAAATTTTCATCCTGTCGCTGATGGCCCGCGCATCAGCAATATCATTGTAGTAAAATTGGCCAAAAGAGGAAATTGTCAGGAACAGGGCAATAAAAACCAGGATGTTTTTCATGTAGAGACTGATATTGATTCGGCTCAAAAATAGTTGAATTCTGCAGTAACGAAAAAGAAACCAGTTCTTGTATTTTTAGTACTTATTTTTAGAAAAATTTTTACATGTCTCACAGCCCGGAACGAAAAGAAAAAAATTGTCTCAATTGCGGAACGATTGTACAGGGAAGGTTCTGTCACATTTGTGGCCAGGAAAACATAGAACCCAAGGAGACTTTTTTCGGGATGGTCACGCATTTTTTTAATGATATCACCCATTTCGACGGGAAGTTTTTTACTACACTGAAGGATTTATTATTCAAACCAGGTTTTTTATCGGTTGAATACATGAAGGGCAGGAGGATGAGTTACCTGAACCCGGTGAGGATGTATGTATTTACGTCCGCCATTTTTTTCCTTATCTTTTTCAGCCTGATTAATCCAAAGGATGCATTTAAAATTACAGAAGGCAACGAGCCGCTTAGTCTTCATGCAAGAGATTCTATCATTCTACGGGTGGAAAAAAAACTAGGGCGGGATATGGCGAATGAGAAATTGAAGAAGAAGCTTGAAATTTTAAAAGATACCAGCAAACCTCTGACCGCCCTGGATTTAGTTCCTTTGTCGGAAGATTTCACGATGGTGAGCACTATTGGCCGGGATTACAAGAGCAGGCACGAGTATGATTCTTTGCAAAAAGTGTTGCCCGCGGGTGAAAAAGACGGATGGCTAAAAGGATTATGGAATAAAAGGGCGATCCGGTTGAACGAGAAATATAAAAAGGAAGGATCTTTTTCTATGACCACTTTGTCGGATTCAGTATTGCATAAACTCCCATATTTACTATTTATCTCCCTTCCATTTTTTGCATTGATTTTGAAATTGCTTTATATCAGGCGGAGAAAGGAGTTTTATTATGCTGATCATGGCATATTCACCATCCATCATTATATATTTAGTTTTATCCTGTTGTTGTTTATCTTTTTCTGGGATAAAATGGATGATATGACTGGCTGGAGCATCTGGGGCATTGTTCAATTCATAACGATATTGTTTTGGCCGGTCTACTTATTTCGGGCTATGAAGCGATTTTACCACCAGGGCAGTGGTAAAACCTTTGTCAAGTTTGTTTTGTTGAATATTATGGGTTTTATCGTAGCTATGATTCTTCTGGTGTTCTTTTTCCTTTTTTCTATTTTTCAACTTTAACGATAACTAATGAACGATACACTGAGTGGAGCTTTTCTTAAACTGGTTTCTATAATGGACGATCTCCGGGAAAAATGTCCCTGGGATAGAAAACAAACAATTCAAAGCCTCCGACAATTGACCATTGAAGAGACTTATGAATTAGCTGATGCTATAACCAACGAGGACTGGAAGGGCTTAAAGGAAGAATTGGGTGACCTGCTGTTGCATATTTTGTTTTATGCAAAAATCGGCAATGAACAAAAAAAGTTCGATTTGGAGGAAGTGATTACGAGCATCAGTGAAAAATTGATATTCCGGCATCCGCATATATACGGTGATGCCGCCAATGGTGGAGAAGTGATTAAAGTTGCGGATGAAGAAGAAGTGAAAAAAAATTGGGAAAAGCTGAAATTGAAAGAGGGCAAAAAATCGATTCTGGGTGGGGTGCCGGCATCATTGCCAGCCACGGTAAAAGCGATGCGGTTGCAGGAAAAGGCGAAGCAGGTTGGCTTTGAATGGGAAAACGAAGACCAGGTTTGGGAAAAAGTGGAAGAGGAAATGAAAGAGCTGAAGGAGGTCATTGATACGGGTCAACAAGCGAAAGTGGAAGAGGAGTTTGGTGATCTTATATTTTCTTTAATTAATTATGCACGGTTTTTGCAGGTGGATGCTGAAAATGCTCTTGAACTAACCAATAAAAAATTCATCCACCGCTTTACACAGATGGAGCAACAGGTTTTGAAGGAAGGAAAAGATATGACCAAAATGACCCTTACAGAATTAGACGACATCTGGAACAGTGTAAAACAACATAGGGATACGTGAAGCCACTCTTTAAAAATAGTTTTGTCTGGAAATCCAGCTTGCTTCTCCTGGCAGCCATTCTTTTTGCACTTTCTTTCATATTTAATAAGCTATATACCAATCGCACGTCGGTAATACAGGAGGTCAAGAATGCTGAAAACTATCTTCACCGGCAACAAAAGAATTTTAATTCGTTTCTTGCTGACACCGTACTGATCAGGAAATTGGTAGAAAACACGGAATCGGCTAATGAGTTTCATGATGTCATTTCAAGGTCCTATGGTATATTTTTATACCGGATCAATACCACGAATACGCTGTCTTTAAGTTTTTGGAATGACCAGCTTATTCTGCCACCGTCCCAGACATTTGGAGCAGGAGATATGGAAGAGTTTATGCACCTGGATAATGGCTATTACCTGGTGATCAAGCGAATTATTAACCTGCCTGCCTACCCGGTTTTTGCGTATGCGATGATACCGGTGCGATCAGAATTTTTTTTGGAGACGGAGTATCTGCCACAAAAATTTGTTTACAGCAATTCAGCCGATAACCGGGTTGTCCTGAGTAAAACAAAAACTGACTTTCCTGTAAAATCCTTAACGGGCAACACATTATACTATCTCGATAAAAAAACAGCTGGTGCTGTACCCTACAACAACAAACTCACCATCATTTTACGATTTAGCGGACTGCTGTTGCTGTTACTCTTTACTCATTTGGTGGCGGAGTCATTGGCCAGGGATAAAAGATGGAAAGGCATTGCTTTTTTAGGAGTGTCTTTATTGGCTATCCGGATCATCATCTACATGTTTCCGGAGTTGTTAAATCTCCGCCAGTTTGAATTGTTTGATCCTTCCATCTACGGCTCAAATATTATTCAGAGATCATTGGGTGATCTGTTGATGAATTCCACTTTTTTCTGTTGGTTGGTATTATTTACCTGGTACAAAGTACAGCATGTAAAAAATATCGTGCAATGGCTGCCTTATCGTTGGCTAAGGGTGACGGCCGGTGTTTTTTGCCTTTGCCTGCTAATTTATTCAACTTTTATTCTTTCGTCGGTTATCAGAAGTATTGTCGCTGATTCAAAAATATCTTTTGATGTTACCAACTTTTTCAGTCTTGACCGGTATACCGTCGTTGGTTTTATAGTGCTGGCTACGCTGTCACTGTCTTACTACTATTTCACGCAATTATTGTTTAGAGTGATTTTCCCGTTATTCAGCAACAATATATGGTTGGTATATTTTGCTATCGGGTTTTCAGGCCTTATTTACCTGAGTTTAAAATCCGGAGATCCGGCAGTCTTATTTTATATTCCTGTACTGGCCTGGCTGCTTCTTTACACGTGGTTAGTTAACAAGGACGGGGTGATCTTAAATCGCATCCGTATCAATATTGCCGGCATCCTGTTCTGGATCTTTTTATTCTCGGTTTCCATTGCAGCCATCATGTTGGCGGAGAACCGGAAGGCAGAGTGGGAAAAAAGAAAGTTTTATGCTGAAAAATTAGCGGATCAAACGGATGCGTCCAGTGAACGCCTGATGAACATTGCCATGAAATATTTGGATAATGATTTTCTGCAGGAAAATTTTTATCGTTTCGGGGACAGTGCCAGCAATCATTATATCCGCGATAGCATCATGCGGAGCAATTATAGCGCCTATATCAATAAATATGAGACAAAGCTCTATGTTTACGACTCGCTCAAACGACCTTTGTATAATGAAGATTTCACCACTTTTGATGCATTAAACACGATTGTAACCGTTCAATCTCATCCCACCAAAACGCCTGATCTTTACTATTACGAAACGGCTTTTGATAAATACACCTATATCACTGAGAGGGTTGTTACGGATAGCAATTCGAACAAGCTCGGCTACTTTTTCCTGATTTCTAATCCTAAAAAATACAGGGGAGATGCACTGTTCCCGGAATTTTTTAAGCAATATAAAAAGAATGATCCCGAGAATTCGCCTATTTATTCCTATGCGGTGTATAGCCAGAAAAAGCTAATTGCTCTTTCTAATAAGTATCCTTTTGCAACACAATTGACCGATAAGGATATTCCGAAGAACAAAGAGTTCGAACGAAAAGCAAATGGAGATTATGATGAAATGTGGTACCGGGCCAGTAATGAAAAAGTGGTAGTTATGGCCCGTAAAGGGGATACAATAATTGAAGCCATCACCTTGTTCTCCTACATATTCTGTTCGTTTCTGTTTCTCGTTTTTATTGTGCAGATACTGTCACTGATTTTAAAAGCGGTGTATGATTGGGACGGATTCAAAAGCTTTTTTCATTTCAACATCCGGAACCAGGTGCACAGCACGATTATTTTTATCAGCATATTTTCTTTCATCATTATCGGAGTTGCAACTATTACATTTTTTAAAAACCGGTATCACCGGAATAACAGCGACAAGCTAAGCCGTACGATGAAAATAATGGTGAACGAAATGGAAAAAAGGATTGACAGCGAATATCCCTTTGATCCGTTTGTTCAGATGAATGATTCGGGTTCCGTTTACACCCTGCAGGCACTGGTAAAAGATGTTTCTGTTATTCATGGTGTGGATGTAAATGTATATGATCTGAATGGCGACCTACAGGTTTCATCTGAGGATAATGTTTATACAAGAGGCGTCCTGAGTAAAAAAATGGATCCCGTTGCTTTTTACCGCCTGAACAGGCAAAACCTGATCGAATATGTGCAGGAAGAGCAGATTGCCAATCTTTCTTATTTAAGTATCTATGCACCTGTGAGGGATAAAGATGGAAGAGCCTACGCCTATTTAAGCATTCCCTATTTTACATCGCAGCCTGAGCTTGACCAGGAGATATCCAACTTTATCGTGACGGTGATCAATCTTAATGCCTTTATATTATTGATAGCGGGACTTATCGCCTTATTTATTACCAACAGGATCACCCGTTCTTTCTCAATTATAAGTGATAAGATGAAAGATGTGAACCTGGGAAGGATGAACGAAGAAATTGTATGGAGCCGGAAGGATGAAATCGGTGATCTTGTCAAAGAATACAATAAAATGGTGGCAAAGCTGGAAGAGAGTGCTGAAGCTCTTGCCAAGACAGAAAGAGAAGGAGCGTGGCGTGAAATGGCGAGGCAGGTAGCGCATGAGATCAAAAATCCATTGACGCCCATGAAGCTGAGTATTCAGTACCTGCAAAAATCGATAGATAGCAATCATCCCAATGTAAAGGAATTGTCAAGCAATGTTGCTAATACTTTGGTGGAACAAATAGATCACCTGTCAAAAATCGCTGCCGACTTTTCACAGTTTGCGAATATCAGTAATACAAATATGGAAGAGTTTGATTTGCATGATGTGCTGCGTTCATTGCATGAGTTGTATCGATCGGACGAAAACATTGAGTTTATCTGGAAACCTTTGCCTGAAAAAATCATTGTGAATGCTGATAAAACGCAGATGAACCGTTTGTTTACCAATCTTTTTGCCAATGCCGTGGAAGCCAGTGAGGAGGGAGACTGCAAGATCGAAGTCACGGAAGAACGGTATGACGGAGTGGTGAAAATAAATATCAAAGATCATGGCGAAGGAATACCGCAGGAAATGCAATCCCGTATATTCATTCCAAACTTCACCACGAAGTCATCAGGCACTGGTCTTGGACTGGCAATGTGTAAAGGAATAGTGGAACAGGTAAAAGGGAAAATATGGTTTGATACAGAAAAAGGAAATGGCACTACTTTTCATGTGGAAGTGCCATTAGCCAATTAAATGCCTTTTTGTTTTTTGCGGTTTGCCAGGTATGTTTCAAATTGCTGCAATGAAAAACTGCTCAGGTTTTGTTCTTTTGTCAAGCCACCTTTTTGCGCAGCTAATACGCCATATTTAACATCATTGAAGCCTTCGAGGTAGTGTGCATCGGGATTAATGGAAAGCACCACATTTTTTTCGGTCGCATATTCTATCCACCGCCAATCGAGGTCGAGACGACGGGGGTGGGCATTTACTTCAACCGCGATATTGTTGGCAGCGCAAACATCAATTATTTTTTTATGATCGAGTGGATAGCCTTTACGGCTCAATAATAAACGCCCCGTTAAATGTCCCAAAATGGTTACATAGGGATTAGAAAGAGCAGTTAGTAAACGGGGCATTGCTTTTTCTTCTGACATTTTTAAGTTGCTGTGAACAGAGGCAATGATAAGATCAAAGCTTGCTAAAATATCGTTGCTGTAATCAAGTGTTCCGTCATTCAGAATGTCACACTCTATACTCTTGAATATTTTGAATGGAGCCAGCTTTTTATTTAATTCATCGATATACCGGTGCTGTTCCCTGATTCTTTCTTCCGACAGACCATTGGCGTAAGCCGCCGTTTTGGAGTGATCTGAAATAACCAGGTATTCTAAATTTCTTTTTATACACTCATTTGCCATTTCTTCAATCGTATTGGCGCCGTCGCTCCAGTTACTATGGCTATGGATAATTGACCTTACGTCTGCAGGCTGTATGAGAGCGGGTAGTTGCTTCTTTTTTGCTTTGTCAATGATACCCGCGGTTTCCCGTTGACAGGGTGGTATGTATTGAACACCTGCCTGTGTGAAAATATCTTCATCTTCTTTTCCTGTTAGCACACCGGAAATGTCCGGAAATTCTGTTTGAAAAGCTGCTAAGAAATCCGGGGAGCCGGTTGTATTAAATAAATGTTCCGCCCTGTTTTTTCCTCCTGTATATAATTTTAGTTTTAAGCCATTTTTTAATTTATATAAGAGACTGCCGGACGTTTCTTCCAACAACTCTGGTGGTTGTGCGGTTTGAAATTTTGGTTTTATCGTGTCATTGTTTTCCAAAACGATATACTCGAGTTCATCAATTGTCAGGTCCTGTCTTCGAAATGCGCCGGTTACACAAACTTTTTCGGGAGTGAATATTTTTTTCAGGTAGGCATCTATCTGTGGAAATAATTCATCAACCTGGGCATATAAAAAGCTTCCTTGGTTTTGCAGGTAATATTCAATTGACTCCTGGACGTTTTGCTGTGTCTTTTCTCCAAAACCTTTGAAGAGGGTTAGCCTGTTTTCATTACAGGCATATAATAATTCGCCGACCGATTCAATTCCCATCTCTTTCCAGATCGTATGAATCTTCTTTGGGCCGATGCCTTTTATGTTTAGCATTTCAACCACACCAACAGGCGTAGCAGCGATATATTCATTGAGGATAGTCAGGTGCCCGTGGTCAAGCATTTCAATCACTTTCTCTCCAACGCTTTTTCCGATGCCCTGGATACTAAACAAATTTTCACGGGGAGTATCTTTTAATTGCAGCGGAAGCTTATCAATATTAAAAGCTGCAATGGAATAGGTTTTTGTTTTGAATGAGTTCTCTCCATGGATGTCCATTAGTTTGGAGAGAAGAGAAAAGTTGTCGGCAATGGCAGAGTTATCCATTGACGCAAGTTAATATAATGCGGGAAATTTTATTTTGGTTAAGAGAAAGGAGTACTATAAAAGAAAAAGTCCTGATTAACTCAGGACTCTTATAAACTTCTAAGAAATTAAACTTATTTCTTTTTAGCTGCTTTTTTCTTTGGAGCTGCTTTCTTAGCTGCTTTTTTCTTTGGAGCTGCTTTCTTAGCTGCTTTCTTTGGAGCTGCTTTTTTAGCTGCTTTTTTCTTTGTTGCCATTTTTTAGAATTTAATGTTTAGTGAAATGGGTTATCGTAAGTAAAAATAATAATTATTTTATACTACCCAAATTTTTTTTCCACAAAATGACAATCGAAGAAGTTATGCTTCAGCTGCAGTTACAGAAACATATGTTCTGTCGTTACGACCTTTTCTGAATTCAACTACACCATCACTCAATGCAAACAATGTAAAGTCTTTTCCAACTCCAACATTTTTTCCAGGATGATAAACAGTACCACGTTGACGAAGGATGATGTTACCTGCAACAGCGGGTTGACCACCAAAAATTTTTACACCAAGGCGTTTGCTTTGTGAATCGCGGCCGTTCTTTACACTACCTTCACCTTTCTTATGTGCCATGTTTTATAAATTTTAAATTCCAAATAATAAATTCCAAATTTCAAAGTATACTGTAACTGGAATTTGTAATTTTTAATTTGTTATTTCTTAAGCGATGCTTGTTACTTTGATTTTTGTATAAGCAGTACGATGACCTTTCTTTTTGTGAAAGCCTTTTCTTCTTTTTTGTTTGTAAGCGATCACAGTATCGCCTTTTACATGATCAAGGATTTCTGCAGATACTTTTGTTTTTAAAGCAGAACCAACCGAGAGCTTTCCATCAGCTTCCGCTAATATTACTTCCAGGTTTACTTTATCTCCGGCGTTTCCTGCTACATGCGGAACGAACAGAGTCTGATCCTTTTCTACTTTAAATTGCTGACCGGCCACTTTTATTACTGCTATCATAATCTGAAATTAGGGTGGCAAAGGTAAGGGGAAAATTTCAACCCGCAAACGGAAATGTCAAAGTTTTAATGACCAAAATCACGGCCCTTTTGAATTGCCTTCCTTTATCTTTGTGAATTGCCGATTCAGTTACCCATAATTAAGACATATGCCCGTTTCATCAGGCGGGCAAAACCGATATATACAGATGAAAATCAAGTCTTTCTTAGCTAAGCCATTTGCTTCCTATATATATAAAGGTATCCGTAAAGGCATGGCTACCGCTGTTGTTGACCAGGAAAATATTCTGAAAGATCTTATTAAAATCGGACGAAATACCGAGTTTGGAAAACAGGCAGGGCTGGACAAGGTGAACGCCTACGACGAATTTAAGCAGGCCGTTTCCATTCGGGACTATGAGCAATTCCGTCCTTTCATCGATTTGATAAAAGAAGGAAAGCATAACGTGCTTTGGAAAGGCCGGCCCATTTACTTAGCCAAAACCTCGGGTACTACCAGTGGCACAAAGTATATTCCAATCACCAAAGACTCGATTCCTAATCATATTAATACCGCCCGGAATGCACTGCTTTGCTATATGGCGGAAACAGGGAATTCAAGATTTGCCAATGGTAAAATGATCTTCCTGTCAGGATCGCCGGTGTTGGAAAGGGTAGGTGGTATCCCCACCGGCCGGTTGAGTGGAATCGTCAATCATCATGTGCCGGGTTATTTACGCACCAATCAGCTGCCTTCGTATGAAACTAATTGCATTGAAGATTGGGAAAGCAAGTTGAATAAGATCGTGGATGAAACGATCAACAAGGATATGACCCTGATCAGCGGGATACCACCGTGGATGCAGATGTATTTTGATGAACTGATGAAGAGAAGCGGCAGGAAGATAGCAGAACTGTTCCCGAATTTCAGCCTGATGGTGCAAGGTGGTGTAAACTTTGAACCCTACAAAGCCAAGTTGTTTGAAAGTATCGGTAAGAAGATTGATACGATAGAACTATTTCCAGCAAGTGAGGGATTTTTTGCTTTCCAGGATTCTCAAAATGCAGAAGGTCTCTTGTTAAACACCAACAGTGGAATTTTCTTTGAATTCATTCCTGCCGGTGAAATCAACAATGCCAACCCTTCCCGCCTTTCTTTAGCTGATGTGAAAGTCGGTGAGAACTACGCACTCATTATTAATAGCAATGCAGGACTTTGGGGATATAACTTAGGAGATACAGTAAAGTTTGTATCTACGAATCCCTACAGGCTTGTTGTGACTGGCAGAACAAAGCATTTTATTTCTGCATTTGGTGAGCATGTAATAGGAGAGGAAGTGGAGCAAAGTCTCTTAAAAGCTGCTGAGGAGGAGCATGTTCAAATAACGGAGTTTACAGTTGCTCCTTATGTGAGTGAAGGAGAAGGGAAGTCTTATCATGAATGGTTTATCGAATTTGAAAATAAGCCAGCCAATATGCAAGCCTTTGCAAAAAAGCTGGATGAAAATTTGCGTCAGAAAAATGTTTATTATGATGATCTTATCTCCGGGAATATTTTACGGCCGTTGAAATTGACCGCGATAAGAAAAAATGGTTTCATTGACTATATGAAGTCAGTGGGTAAATTGGGGGGACAAAATAAGGTACCCCGTTTGAGTAACGATCGAAAGATTGCCGATGATTTAATTAAATGGATGGATAATTAATGATTTCTGATAGCTGCCGGGAATTAAATTAGAGATTGTAAAAAATGAAAGAACAACAATATAAAAAGGCTGAATCGGCAGACGCTTCGGCGGAGCGATTGACCAGGCGTATTGCAGTATTCGGTTCTACAGGTTCAATTGGCACACAGGCATTGGATGTGATTGCAGCTAATCCTGGTTTGTTTTCGGCCGAAATATTGACTGCTTATACTAATGAAGAATTGTTGATAGAGCAGGCTTTGCGGTTCAATCCCAACATGGTAGTCATAGGCGACGAAAAAAAATATTTAAAAGTAAAAGATGCCCTTGCATCAACCGATATAAAAGTTTTTGCCGGTGAAAAATCATTGGAGGAAGTGGCGGCCATGGATTGTTATGATCTGATGCTGGCCGCTATAGTGGGGTATGCCGGACTCAGGCCAACTTTACAAGCGATTAGCATTGGTAAGCCCATTGCTCTGGCTAATAAAGAAACTTTAGTGGTAGCCGGTGATATCATCATGCGGAAAGCGGTGGAGAACAGGGTTCCTGTGATACCGGTCGATTCAGAACATTCAGCTATCTTTCAATGCCTGGTTGGTGAAACAAGAAACCGTATTGAAAAAATCATCCTGACTGCATCCGGAGGCCCGTTTCTTGGAAGAAAACCTAACTACCTTGTTAATGTAAAAAGAGAACATGCATTGCAGCACCCTAATTGGAATATGGGTGTGAAAGTGAGTATTGACTCAGCAACACTGATGAATAAAGGGCTGGAAATGATCGAAGCAAAATGGTTGTTTAACTTAAAGCCTGAGCAGATACAAGTGGTTATTCATCCGCAGAGTATTATTCATAGCATGGTACAGTTTGAAGACGGAAGTATAAAAGCTCAAATGGGATTACCCGATATGAAGCTGCCTATTCAGTATGCATTAGCTTTTCCCAGGCGTATTGCTAACAATTTTCCACGTTACGATTTCAAAAAGGTAAACACATTGACTTTTGAAGATCCTGATCTGCGAACATTCAAAAACCTTGTACTGGCAATGGAGGCGTTGAATAAAGGTGGCAACCTGCCTGCAGTCATGAATGCTGCTAACGAAATTGCTGTATATGCCTTTCTTCGCAACAGGGTCAACTTTTTGGATATGACGGATATCATTGAAAAGACAATGCAAAAGGTCAACTTTATTGAAAACCCGACTTTGGATGAATATTTTGAAAGCGATGGCATGGCCCGTAACTATGCCGCCGATCTTATCCGGCTTTAACAATTGCTTCCTTTATATTGTTATTCTTAATAAAATCAAATAATTCAGCAACGGTTAAAAAATCTTTTATATTTAGCTGATATTTGCGATTCTTTCAATTTTTTATAAAATATATTTTTTGAATATGTATTTATTAGCAATCAATTGGGGTGCGGTAGGCGTGCAGGTGGGGCAGTTGCTATTGGCCTTGTCAATACTAATTGTGTTGCATGAGTTTGGCCACTATATTACTGCCAGGTGGTTTGGTTGCCGGGTAGAGAAATTCTTTTTGTTTTTCGATCCATGGTTTTCATTGGTAAAGAAGAAAGTTGGTGAAACAGTATATGGGATAGGTTGGTTGCCCCTGGGTGGATATGTGAAAATCTCCGGGATGATTGACGAAAGCATGGATAAAGAAGCAATGAAACAACCACCAAAAGAATGGGAGTTTAGAAGCAAACCAGCCTGGCAAAGACTCATCATTATGTTGGGTGGGATCATTATGAATGTGCTGGTGGCATTTATTATCTATGCGTTTGTTTTGATGATTTGGGGCGACAAAAAAATACCTTCTAGTTCTTTAAAGTATGGAATACAGGTTACCGATAGTACGTTGCAAAAAATAGGTCTGAAAAGCGGTGATAAAATTATTGCCGTAGATGGTGAAACAATTGATGATTTTGAAAGGACACTGAAAAGGATGATTGTGTCTGATGAAAAAATCACGATAGAGCGGGATGGAAAGGTAATGGATATTCATATTCCTGAAGACTTGCTGGGACAACTGATAGAAAACAAGAAAAAGGGAAGAATTTCATTAATTGAACCGAGAATACCGGCAATAGCTTTATTTGTACCCGACACATCCCGACTGTTTAAAGCCGGGTTGCGAAAAGATGACCAAATAGTCGGGATAGATTCAGTAAAAGTTCAGTTTTATGATGAGCTGAAGGCGCAATTAGATAAAAAGCAGAATAAAGAGGTCCTTGTTACGGTACTAAGAAATAACCAGGAAGTACAGTTGAAGACACCGGTGGATTCCGAAGGAAAACTCGGGTTTGGACTATATGGTTACAGGGATTATCAACAAATGGATAGTTTGGGGTGGTTAAAATTGAATGTGACTAAATATGGATTTTTTGCCGCTTTTCCGGCAGGTATAAAGAAAACCGGCAGTGAACTTTCTTATTATATCGACCAGTTTAAAAAAATTCTAAATCCCAGGACAGGTGGCTATAAAGGCTTGGGAGGTTTTAAAGCAATTGGGAGTGCATTTGCCCCGGTTTGGATATGGGAATCTTTCTGGACATTCACAGCATTTCTTTCCATCATCCTGGCCTTTATGAACCTTTTACCAATACCTGCGTTAGATGGCGGACACGTCATGTTTACTTTATATGAAATGGTGAGTGGCAGAAAACCCAATGAGAAATTCATGGAGTATGCACAAGTGGCTGGCATGATTTTGTTACTATTGTTGATGTTATATGCCAATGGAAACGATTGGTTTGGTTGGGGAAAATGACAATAGACAATAAGCAATATAAAACAATCAATTGCCAATTGCCCATTGTCAATTGGCACTGGGGCTGTTCCGGTTTTGACAGCATAGATCTTTGAGAGTGTAAGCATGCAGTGCGTTGTATCATTAGCACTTTAATCTGAAGATTCAAACTTTAAATGGCAATACTCAGTATGCCATGGCTGCCTAATCAGTGATTAAGTAGTCATTTGGGCCGCCGGGCCGGTTGTTCTGTTACCATGCCCCGCCGCCGACTCAACAACAAAACAGGATGCTGCGACCGAAGGCTGTGACGGTTGACTAAGATCATTCAGCTAAGTGATAAGTTGGTTTGTTCATTTCCTGCTTATCGCCGACAAACAATAATGAAATAAGCATGTAGAAAGCTTTTGACGAATATGTTTGGACAGGGGTTCGATTCCCCTCAGCTCCACTTTGAAGGGATAGCTCACCAGGCTATCCCTTTTTTATTATTTGAATTTTATATTGAGCAACATTGTTCAGTTCAATAAGTGTATGGCCTTACCGTCATACAAAAAAAATCTATGCCATCACTTTCCTGAGTACTACATCTGTTAGTAGTACTACTTCGTGATTTGATTTATTAAGAATCGTATTCAAATTTCAATGCATTGATTTCAGTTAATGTTATTGCATCTTCTATTTACTTTTTCATGCGTTGATTTTTTCTAAGAAAAAAAATCTGCAGTTTTTTATTCTGAAAAAAACAGAAAAAATATTCTAATCACTGATGAATAATTATTTAAACGTTGTTGTTTGAATGCATTGATTTCAGTTAAGTGTTAGTGGCACACTTGTTGGCAATGTAGGCGAAAATTCAATACTTATGAAACTAAACCCTATGTCGTTTAGCGGCAAAGCCGTACTCGCACTAGCCTTCAGTGCAGCGTTAATAACCAGTTGTAGCAAGGAGGACGCCGAATACAAGAGAAGACGTCGCAACACTCCTACTACAGAAACACCTACTTCTCCAACGGATACAGTAACATCTCCGACGCCGACAGAGCCCACCAGTCCGTCAACCGGAACGGTTGCTTATCTGTCATTGCCTACATCAGGGGCTAAGAACCTGTCCGGGCAATCAAATGTTGTAATCGAGAATTTGAGATTTGTTGACATTTCAGGAAATCCGTTGCTGTTAAATGGAAGCAGCAATATCACTATCAGAAACTGTTTCTTCGACAGGGCAAGTGCAGAAGCGATCAGCATTGAAAACTCTTCCAACATCACCATTGAGAATTGCTTATTCAATGGTGTAACTACCGGTGTTTACGCACTGGGTTCTAAAACAATCAAAATCCGTAACAACCAATTTGTAAACGTACGTATGCGTAGCACTGGTGGTCGTGGTCAGTTTGTACAGTTTAACAATGTAAGCGGCGAAGGCAACCTCATTGAAAACAACCAGGGAGAGAATTTTGCTGGTGAAAGTGATCCGGAAGATCTGATTTCATTGTATCAAAGTTCAGGAACTGCATCAAGCCCGATCTCTGTTCGTAACAATATGTTCAGAGGCGGTGGTCCATCAACATCTGGGGGTGGTATCATGACAGGCGACTATGGTGGCGGTTACCAAATTGTTGAAAACAATACATTGCTCGATCCGGGTCAATATGGTATTGCAGCAGCTGGTGGTAGCAATATCTCTCTGATCAATAACAAGATCTACGCAAGACAACAGGAGTTTACCAACAATCCTCTTTATGTATGGGCACAACAAGGTGCATCTTGTTCTAACATCACTGTAAAAGGTAACAGGGTAAACTGGACAGACAAAAGCGGAAGTATCAACAACGGATGGGATGCTGGCAACTGTAGCAATACATCCTTTGAATATCCTACAACTATCTCTTTGTCTGAAATGGGTGTGCCTTCACATTTGATCACATTCATTACTCCTACAGAGTTATTAGAAATTCGTAAGTAAGGACGGTTTAAATAAGGTGAGTTTTTGTTGCGTCATAGGGCTTGTCCTTATGACGCTTTTTCGTTTGATATAGATTATTTCCAGGGACAGGGAATAATGCCGCTCGGTTTTTTAACACCGCGTAAAATTAGGGACAGCTCCCAGGTCTTTGGTTTTCGTGCAGCCTGGTTCAGTTTTGAAATGGTGATGTCATAACTGAGCCCGAATTGAAAATCACCATAAGCAAGTCCGGCATAAGGTATGATAGCATTCTTTGACCAATACCAAAGCCCGGTAGTAAATAAGGAGCCTGCCTGGTCACCGAGATAGTAGCCCAGTGCTCCGCCAACTGAAAAATAGCTCGCCTTATCCTGGTATTGATAAATGGCATTTGTATTCAGTACTACACGTTCGTTTAAAAATGTTTCAAAATTGGCATGTGCCACTTTACGCATCGCCAGTATCTGGTTTTCATCTTTCAAAAAGGTTTGTTTAGGTTTGTTTAAATGAAAACCCGCCACTCCAAGATCAAGATTGCTTTTTTGCGATGTATAAGTGTACACAATGCCGGCACTTGCCGAGAAGTAAGGTTTCATGTTCGATAATGCCAGTTCACCGGTAGGCAGACTGGTATTAAATCCACTCCCGGTAAACTGTTCTTCAAAAGTCAGCCTGTCAAAATCGATATGCCTTCTTCCGTAGATAGCGCCAAATCCCAATCCAAGCCGTTGCTTTTGCTGATCATTTTCTATCAACTTGATATTGTAGGAAAGATTAAAAGATGCATAAGTGCTTTTTACTACGCCACTCATGGCGTGGTCAAACATTAGCATGGTACCAATACCAATGATATTATTTTCTGTTTCAACATTAGGAACTTTGTTCTGCATGATCTTCATGTCATAAGAAACCGTTCCCGTGACATAAGGACTCGCCGGCCCGATCCATTGATCTCTGAAATTGGAGATCATCCGCCAGTCTGCATTAATATTGGCCGTCAGCCCGGGGTTGATATTTAAGGGTGACGAAAAAAATTGAGAAAAACTAGGATCCTGTGCAAACGAGGATTTTGTCGCCATCAATAAAAGCACAACTGCCACAATTCGATTCCAGGTTTTCATTGTAATAGTTTTTAAGAGTTCATGTCATGAGTTGATTTTATCTTAAAAGAACTGAGTTGCCGGCACGCTTATAATATTTGCCGTCTTCGCCTATAGCTTCTAATGTCCATGTATACGTATCCATTACTTGTGGAACGCCTTTGTAAATACCATCCCATCCATGTCGGAGAATATTGGTTTCAAATACAAGTTCACCCCAACGATTAAAGACACGGAAGTATATCAATTCACGGATGCATACTGGGATTGGGTAGAGCTTATCATTATGACCATCGTTATTCGGCGACCAAGCCTTCGGAACAAAAATATCCGACACGCATCCGCCCGGATTTATCGGACGCATCATCACCAACAGCGTATCAACTACCGGGCATGGGGTTCCATTATCTATTGTAATGGTGTATTCCACGTTGCTGTTGTGGCGGAAGGTTGGATTTTTTCTGTCATAAGCGTTCAGACCAACCGGCGGATACCAGGTGTATTTATTATTGAGTGATAGAGCTCTCGCAGTTAACTGTATTGATGTATTTGGCGAAACGGTTATAGTTGGATAGCGTATTGATTTTTCACCTTTCGTGACACTTACGACAACTTCGACCGCTTTCACAAAATTACATCCACCGACAGCTGAAGCTTTGATGTAATACGTACCACTGGTGTTGACAGCCTGCGGATTGGTCAGTGGTATCGTTGTGGCCTGATCTATCCAATATGTGTAGGTCAAGCGTGGATCACTGCCTGCTGTAATAGCAGGAGCTGTGAGATCTACAGTCGCAGGTTCACAAACACCTGCAGGATTGGTTACTACAAATACCGGTGATGATTCGATGGTTACTGTCACAGGCTTGATCGAGTAACAGCCCAATGCATTTGTTCCTTTGATATAATAGGTTCCCGCAAGTACGGTCTGCGGATTGGCAACAGGGTTAGTAGCTGCGGCATCGAGCCAGTAAGTATATGTCAAACCATTATCCGAACCGGCTGTAACCGATGGGTCGGTGAGATTAGCGGGAGAACACAATGAAATATCAGATGTCACAATGTTTGGTGCCAGATCTGATCGACCAACTACTGCTGTTATTGTAGCTGAGCAGCCGTTTACATCTTTAACAACCACACTGTATTCGCCTGGTGCGAGTCCAGTCAAATCCTCTGTTGTGGCAACGAAGCCTGAAGGCCCGGTCCATGCATATGAATAAGGAGAACTACCACCGTTCACAATAAGATTTACAGAACCATCCATCGTTGTGCAGGTAGCATTTGTAATGGAATTATTTAATGTAATAATATTATTTACCTGGCTGATTGTTATGGCAGATGAAGCGCTGCAACCATTTGCATCTGTTACAATAACCGTATAGTTACCTGCTGACAATCCATTTAAATCTTTATTTGTTGAAGTGAAATTATTTGGTCCTGACCATTGATAGCCATAAGGAGCCGACCCATTTTGAACGACCAGGTTTATCGAGCCGTTATTAGCAGTGCAAATTGTATTTGCTACCACCTGGTTGATAGCAATTGTATTTATATCGCGGCCAACTTTTATGGTCTTTGTCTGGGTACATCCATTGGCGTCGGTTACCATTACGGTGTAGTCGCCTGCGGACAAACCGGTGATATCTTCATTAGTGGAAGTGAAATTGTTAGGTCCGCTCCATGCAAAAGTGTAAGGCGGTGTACTGCCGCTTGCCGTTAAGTCAATGGCGCCGTTGGTTGTCGTACAGTTAATATTAGTGACCCTTTGATTAATATTGAAAATATTCGTTGTCTTATCAATTGTGACAGATGTTGATGAATTGCATCCGTTAATGTCGTTAACCGTTATAGTATAGCTTCCTGGAGCAAGGGCCGTGAAAATGTTACTGGATTGGAAGTCGACTCCATTGATACTATAAGTGATGCCATTGCCCGGCGCAGGCAAATTGACTGTGATAGTTCCATTTATTGCGTTACAAATAGCAGGTGTTATACTGACTATCGGAGCCGGTGGCTCTGGTGTTATTACTAAATGCAGCGTAGCAATGGAATCACAACCATTGGCAGCAGTAAGCGTTGCCGTATAATCACCGGCATCGGTAATGGACTGGCCGTTCCAGCTATATGGTAATGCAGCAGGACAGAGTGTAACAGTTTCTTCACCGGTTACTGCTGGATTGATTACTAAATGCAATGTCGCAACCGAGTCACAACCATTAGCGGCAGTGAGTGTAGCCGTATAATCACCGGCATCGGTAATGGACTGGCCGTTCCAGCTATATGGTAATGCAGCAGGACAGAGTGTAACCGTTTCTTCACCGGTTACTGCAGGATTGATCACCAGGTGTAATGTGGCAATCGAATCACAACCATTGGCAGCAGTAAGCGTTGCCGTATAATCACCGGCATCGGTAATGGACTGGCCGTTCCAGCTATATGGTAATGCAGCAGGACAGAGTGTAACAGTTTCTTCACCGGTTACTGCTGGATTGATTACTAAATGCAATGTCGCAACCGAGTCACAACCATTAGCGGCAGTGAGTGTAGCCGTATAATCACCGGCATCGGTAATGGACTGGCCGTTCCAGCTATATGGTAATGCAGCAGGACAGAGTGTAACAGTCTCTTCACCGGTTACTGCAGGATTGATTACTAAATGCAGTGTAGCAACCGAGTCACAACCATTGGCGGCAGTAAGCGTTGCCGTATAATCACCGGCATCGGTAATGGACTGGCCGTTCCAGCTATATGGTAATGCAGCAGGACAGAGTGTAACAGTTTCTTCACCGGTTACTGC